>CAWGNI010000007.1:0-358368 GCA_963823925.1 uncultured Chloroflexia bacterium | reverse complement strand
TGGCGGACGGCGACGACCCGGCCATCGTCGCCATCTGGAAAACGTTCCGTGTCCAGCGCGCGATGTCAGGCCTCAGCCAGCCGGATGGTGGTCAGGGGTATAGTTGAGCCATGGCTCAACTGTTTGCCTCCGAGATCGACGACGATGCCTGCTCCGTCGAGTGCCTGCATCCCGAGGCCATCAGGCCGCTCCTCGGGCGATCGCTCGGCAGGGACGGGGCGCGGACGGTCGGCGACCTGTTCGCGACGCTCGCCGACCCGTCGAGGGTACGGATCGTCCATCTGCTGGCCATCACCACCGAGGACCTGTGCGTCTGCGACATCGCCCTCGTGACCGGGATGGGCGTGTCGGCGCTCTCGCACCAGCTCCGCTTCCTCCGCGAACGCGGCGCGGTCCAGCGACACAAGGTTGGTCGGATCGCCTACTACAGGCTCGTCGACGACCACCTCCGCGACCTCGTTCTAGGGGCCGCGATACACGTGGCCGAGGTCGCCTGATGTCTCACGCCCGCGGATCGGCGGCGGCGGCGAATCGCGGCCGGCTCGTCGCCGTCCTGCTCCTCTCCCTTGCCATCCTCGTCGTAGAGGCCGCGGGCGGGATCGCCGCCAACAGCCTCGCTCTGCTGGCCGACGCCGGGCACATGCTCACCGACGTGGCCGGGGTCGGGATGGCGCTCCTGGCGATCTGGTTCGCGGGGCGGCCGGCGACGAACGAGCGGACCTACGGCTACCTGCGAGTCGAGATCATCGCGGCCGTGACGAATGCGTTCCTCCTGTTCGGGGTCGCGGCGTTCATCCTGTTCGAGGCTTGGCGCCGTCTGTCCGAGCCGCCCGAGGTGGCGTCGGGACTCATGCTCGCGGTCGCGATCGTCGGCCTGGGCGCCAACGCCGCCTCGATGTTCCTCCTGCGCGACGCTCAGCGGGAGAGCCTTAACATGCGCGGGGCCTATCTGGAGGTGATGGGCGATTTCCTCGGGTCGGGCGCCGTGATCGTCGCGGCGATCGTTATCGCCGTGACCGGTTGGACGACGGCTGACGCCGTCGCGTCAGCGCTCATCGCGCTGCTCATCCTGCCCCGGACGTTCGCGCTCCTGCGCGATGCCACCGACGTGCTCCTCGAGGCTACGCCCAAGGGCATTGACATGGACCACGTACGCCGGCACATTCTGGACGCGCCCGGCGTCATCGACTGCCACGACCTCCATGCCTGGACGATCACCTCGGGCATGAACGTCGTTTCCGCGCACGTCACGGTGGCCGACGGGGCGGACCCGGCCGTGACGCTCGACGCCCTGTGTGAGTGCCTGTCCGACGACTTCGACATCGAGCACTCGACCTTCCAGCTCGAGACCGTCGACCGCCGCCGGGTCGAGGAACGGGCGCACGCGTGACCTCAGTCCGATCGCGAGAGCGTCCCCGGCTCATGGCGCGAGCCGTGCGCCTCGAGTGCATCACCGCTCCGACCGCGAGCCACCGCCTCGATCACATGGCCCAATCGGCTCTCTAGATCAGGTACTGCCCGTACCGCGGAGCCGCGATCACGCCGCCGTGACGAAGTGCACGATCGCGTCCACGAGGCCATCGGCGAGCGCGTGGCTCTCGTCCGCGTAGCCCGCGACGATCTCGCTCTGGCTGATCGTCGACGGCTCCCGTGTCTCCCGCTTGTAAACGTGGTTGGCGTCAGCGATCGTCACCCGCGCCTTGTCCCTCGCGTCGCTCGCCAAGGCCGAGTAGATCCTGTCCGCATCGGACCCGGCCACCTGGGCGTCGTTGGCAGCCGAGACCACGAGGGCGCGACCGCGGTAGTCACGCAGCGTGGCGAGCGGGTCCGTGAGGATCAACTCGCGCGCGACCCTCTGCTGGATCGGGGCGTGGGTCGCCTGACACAGGCCCGCGGCGGCCTCGGGGAGCGCGGACAGGTCAGGCGTGGGCGCATCCGGCTCCAGCATCGCTGTGCGAAAGTCCGCGAGCGCCGCGTCGACGAGGGCCGCATCGCTCCCCGCCTTGATGCCGATGGCACGGATCTGCTCGATCGCCGTGTCGAGGAGCGAGCGCGACGGCCCGGACAGGCTGATGAAGCCCCCGAAGCGCGGGTCCGCCCGCTTCGCGATGGCCGCCGACGAGGCGTGGATCGACCCCTCGTTGTGCCCGAGAAGGAAGATCTCGCCGCACCGGTCCCGATTCGCGAGCTCGTCGAACGCCGCCTCAGCTTCGTCGACGTAATGGGCGAGCGACAGCCCGTCAAGCATCTTCAGATCTGCCGGCGCATTGCTCGTCGGCATGTTGACGCCGGAGCCGACCTTGTCGAAGCGGATCGACCCGACACCGCGCGCCTGCAACGCGAGCGCGAGCTGCGCGCCGCTGCCGTTCGTGCCAGGCAGGAGGGGCGATGTCCAGTCGCGGTCGGTCGGCCCGCTCCCGGCGAAGAACACGACGCACGGCGTGGCGCCGTCGCTCGCCGGCAACAAGATCGTCGAGGGCAACGTATAGCCGGGCCGGCCGATCACGACGTCCTCGGTCACCGAGGTGAGCTTCATCGCCGGTCCCGCCAGTGAGCGCAGCCGAGATGCGGCACCAGCAACATGCTGAGTACCTTACTGCGTGGCGACGAGGGGCCGAATCGGGCTCCCGACGCTAATCCGCGCAACGGCGGGACGGCGTCGGCCTACCCGGTCGTCGTCGAACGCTCCAGATCGCCGTGCCAGAAGCCGCCGAGCGCATCGGCCACCGCTCGCTGCTCGGCCGGTGTCAACCGGCCGCCGAACTCGCGCTCGATGACCCGCATGTGCTCGACGAAGGCCTTGTCGTGTCGCCACGGCGGAGGCCGTCGAGTCCGATCTCGCGGTCGTCGTCATCGTCACGCGGCATCCCCATGTCGGACTGCTCCCGCAGGGGTGTTCGGCCGTCGGGGCACGGCGCACGGACACCGCCGCGCTGACCGCCCAGCTCGGCGACCGAGTCGTGCTCGATGTGCAGCAGGGAACCCCGGTACCCGTCGTGCTAGCTCCGTAGACGATTCGGGTCGGAGCGATGATCTCGCAGCCCCCGCGCCCGTTACGCTCTCCCGCGTGAACCGTCCGCGAACCGCAAGGCCGATCCTTCGAGGGATGGGATGAAGCTCGTTCGTGATGTGCTTGTCGCGATGGCGCTTGCTGTGTCCGCGTGCGCGCCGGGGCCACACGCCGCCCTCGAGCTCGACACCGGCGCCCACCCCGCCCAACGTGTCGTCGGCGAGCCCGACGGCGGCATCGCCCGCCCCAACGCCCACTTCGCCCCCGCCGGAGTCGCCGAGCGCATCTGCTTCGCCCCTTGGGTCCGTCCAGATCCCATTCGCTTACCGCGTGATGGAGGTCACGATCGTCGGACAACCGGGGATCGTCACCGCGTGGCGGGCGGCGACCGAGCAGGAGCTCGAGGCAATCGCCTGGAACGGCGACACGGACATCGCACTTGGCCGCCTGTCGGATCGTGAGCTCGTGCTCGGCTGGATCGGGACCGTCTGTGACCTGGAGGCGACGCTGACCATAGCTCCGGGCCGGCTGGTGGTGACTCCTGCGCCTCGCCAAGGCTGCGACCTGGTGGGCGTTGGGCGAGGGATGGTGTTGACGTTTCCGGAGCCAACCGATCCGAACGCCATCGCCGTCGAGCTTGGGGACCGAGTCCTGCTTCCCGAGGGGAGCTGATAGGTTCGTTCGCGGTCAAGCGGCTCGTCGCTCCCGAGTCTTCGCCCTCTGCCCGCTAAGCCCCAAACCTGGGCCGCAGCGCATGCGACTCGCGGACCTGCTCCAAGGGGCATCGTCCGATGCGCGAGATCGCGACGCTCGTGGGCAGGCGCTCTCGACGATCAGCCGTGGCGAATCACGGATCCGGGTCGAATACCACTTCGATGGCCAGGCCGAAGATTCGAGCAATGACGAAGGCCAGGGGGAGGCTCGGGTCGAACCGGCCCGTCTCGATCGCGTTGATGGTCTGCCTCGAGACTTGCGCGGCATCTGCCAGTTGTGCCTGGGTCCAATCCCGTTCGGCCCGGAGCACACGAATCCGGTTCTTCATCCCCCAAACCGTCGGATCCCGATGAGCACCGACAGCATGTAGATGGCCGAAGTCACCACCAGGACCCAGACAATCCCTGCCTGGACCAGTCCGGCACCGCCCAGAAGTATGAGAGTGAACCCGGCGACGAAACACCCGCCAAGTGCCAGGGCCATGGCGTCGAGTTGGATCTTGCGCATCAACTCGTCGGCGTGTCTCAGGAAGCGCATGTACGACGCGATCCAGGCCAGACCGACAAGCGCGGTGCCGATCGACGCCACGACGACTCCCGCGTCACCCTCGATCCATCCACGATCGATTGCAGCGTCGGCGACAAGGAAGGCCCCGACCCACAGAAGCGACCAGATGACGATCGACCGGCGATTTCGCCGGTCGAGGTCGGTCGACGACCAGGAGTTCCCCTGGCCGCGCTCGTTCACGAATTCTCTTCCCGGCCGGCCCGACCCACGCTGGACGCCGTCCCCAGCATCAAGAACCCAGCCGTCCCCGCCACCAGGCCGACCTCCGTGGGGATCGCCCCCAAGACCATCCCGAGTGCGGCCACCAGGGTGGCTACCCAACCGACGAGCAAACGCGTCTTCCGATCCATCAGTAAACTCCTCTTGTCATTAAGTCAAGTGTCTTTGACACGTGGAACGATGGCACAAGACACCAACCATGTCAAGCGCACTTGTCATATGCTGCGCCACCCCTGTCGGTTCGGGACGCGATGAAGCGCAGCCGTGAGATCGGAATGCGGGTCCAGGCGGGTCCCCTATCGGACGACCAGGGGGGCCGACACCCGAGGATCGTGACAGATCGACCATCGACGTCCACCTCCAACCGGACCAGGTGAGCAACGTGCGCCGGGCTCCGTCCGGCGCAGGACCGCCGGATCCCCGCGACATCGAGTTCGGGGACGTGGCCCGGGCCGCCAGTCACGGTCGAAGCGTACTCGCGGCTACAGTGCCTGGGCTCCGATCGGGATCACCGCGACGCCATCGGCTCGCCGGTAGCCGTAACCCCAGCCGGTGATGACCCCGAGCACGGCTGGTTTGCCAGGCTTCGCCGCGTCGACCCGGGCCGCGACCCGCAACAACGACTCGGCCGCCCGATCGATGCCGACGTCAAGGCGTACCTCGATGGCGGCTGCCTGGCGGGCCGTCTCTGTCTTGCCGCAGCCGCGGGACCGTCGATCACCACGGCGCCGGTCGCGGCGAGACGGGCCACAAGCGCGGCGTCGGCGACCCTCGGTCGGTAATCGAAGCCACGCTCTGGATGGACCGGCTTCTCGTAGGCACCCAAACGGGTCGCGTCAAGGCACCCAAGCAGGCGCATCCCGGGAAACTGAGGTAGGGCTGTGCGACATTGCCCGGCGCTGAAGGTCCATCGGGGCTGCGCGTGAGCGCGGAACCATAGACCAAGTGTTTTGGTCGGGGCGGCCGGAGTCAGGACGACGATTTCGATCAGATCGGACTGATCAGGCGCGCAATTCGTCGAGCGAGACGAGAAACTCGGCAGGGGTGCGGACGGGCAGACGGTCCGCCAGGACCGTGAGGTGGCCGTCACCAGAGACGAGGACGGCGTGCTCGGCCGTGGCGAGCGCCAGGAGATAGTCGTCGTTCGGGTCCGCGGAGCGAATCGCCGACGCGGCCGTGGGATCCGGCGCGAGGATGGCCGAGCGCGCGATCCACGCCACGAACGCCTCGGCATCGGCGGCCGGGATCAGGCGGGCGAGCTTCGGGTATCTCAGCGCACGCGCGACCTCGGCAAGTAGCGCGGGCGATGCGACGAGTTCAGAGGCACCCGCCTGCCAGGCCAGAAGCAGCCGCGCCGGGCTCCCCCGTGGCGAGAGGATCGCCGAAATGAGGACGTTGGCGTCGAGGACTGCGCGAACCATGAGGCGGGTCAGCCGCGGGTCCGGTGTTGTGCCTCGATAGCGAGAGTCGCGGCGTCGACCTCGACGAGGTCATTGGCCGCCCACAGGCGGTCGAGCAGGTCGAGACCGAGATCTCGACGCAGTGCTTCCTCGATGACGTCACTGTCGCCCATTCCCGAGCGCGCGGCACGTATCTTCACCGCGCGGAGGACCTCAGGATCGATCGTCAGCGTCGTGCGCACCTTTGCCATCACCGCATCATAGCATCACGATGCATTAGCCGCATCGACGCTTCTCGGGCGCACGCCAACCGGTCTCGTTCTAGCTCCAACCCCCCGGCTGCCGGAGCCCGGGGGCACGGTCCATGCGACAGGCTACGTGTCCGACTCGATGAGGTCGCTCAGCCGCGTGAACTCGTCTCGAGTGAGCAGTCGATCACCCCGAGGACGCGGTCGCCTCCTCCTCGCATAGCGCGCGTTGATGTCGAATCCGAGGGCGACCACACGGCTCAACCCGTCGGCCCGGATCACGAGGGTCGCGCCGGGCTCCGCGATGGCGGTTCCATGCGCTGGCAGGACCTGAACCAGCGGTCCCTGCGACCAGCGACAGCAGATCGCCGACGTGATGCGGTTCAGTCGTTCCTCGCCGCGGATGCGTCGAGGCACAGAACCCCCCTGTTGCCGTCCTGGTCGGCGATGACGGTGAGCGCCGGCGCGTCGCTGTCGTCGACGACGGTCCCACCTGCGGCGAGGGCGGCGGCGATCCGCTGCTCGGCCACCTCGGGCGCCACATAGACCTCGACGTGGAACCGCTGACGCGGGGTCTCGTGCTCGTCGGTGTCCCCGAACCACAGGTTCGGCACCCGTCCCGTGGCGTCCCGGATCTCGTCGCTGGGGGACCCGTGGCCCTGGGCCTCCGCGTTTCCGGTCAGCAGGGCGGCCCACACCGGGGCGATGGTCGCGGAGTGCGCCGTATCGAGGCCGAGCTCGATCATGCTGACCGAGGCCGGGTCGGCGTCGATCTTGTGCTCGGCGGCGATCTCGGTGATCCGTCGCGCGAGGTCGACGTCCTGCTGGGTCACCCACTCGATGACGTGTTCGGTGCCATCGTCCTCGCGGTAGATGGCGTCATCGCTGACCAGCTTGAAGTCGACGTACCCCTTACCGATCGACACGATCGGGTGGTGGCCCAGCGCGTCGCCCGCCTCGCCCACCGCGGCGACGAACCGTGCGGCCGTGCCGAAGTCCTCGACCACGTAACGGGCGTGCAGTCCCTGGGCCAGCTTGCGCCAATCGGTCAGGTGCGCCTCGGCGATCTTGTTGCCCATCAGCATGTCCATGGATGTGTAACCCTCTCTCCGATTCGGTCGCAGCGCTCGTGGTGATTGCAACGATCGTACCCACTTGGCTCGGACCGTCGTGGGCACCACGGAATGGTTCTTGCCCTTGCTCCGGAAGTATGCGAAGCCCGCCTGCCCGGACATGCTCCGCGGGGCGTTGTAGAGAAACGACGCCGACGTCTTCTTGCAGTCGATGTCCTGAGGATACGACTCCACGACCCTATCGCCGCTTGCGCGATCAGTTGCAGGGCTCCGCTCAGCGCGACGCGGGCAATGCCCTGGCGACGATAGTCGCGTCCGCGAGGAAGCATGTCATCCACTGGTCCGGCACGATGTCGGGTTCGGCAAGGTACTGCTTGTTTCTGGTTCACGATCCCGCACGTGGACGACGTTGCCTCGCCGCGGGATCAACGCACTCAGGTCGCACATCAGGACGGATGACGACATCAACCCCTGGTCGCAGGCTTCGGCGGGCGGCGGCGCGGCCGGGGACGGCAATCCCCGCGTACGTGGCCGTTGACGACGCGCCTACGAAGCAGCGCTCGTCACCCACGTCATCGGATCTCCCCAGCCCAGGCCCTCGACGCCGGCCTCGCCAAGTGCCTGTACGACGAGGGTGCGGTTGTATGCCGCGAACGTCAGCACGTGGGCGATCATCCCGCCGTACGTGAAGACCTCGGCCGGCTCACACAACGCGTCGATGAACGTGTCGTCGAGACGACCCTCGGCGATGACGGTGCGTACCTGATCGACGAACGCGGGGCCGACCCTCGCCTGGCGCTGCCGCATCTGGTCGACGGACTCCCCGCTTTCGACGGCAAAGTCGTACTTGCGCATGGCGATCGCGCTCATCCACATGTCCATCTGGCCGATGAGGCGCGACAGGATCGACCGTGTGGTCATCGTGCCGTCCTCATTGTCGACCGAGACACGGACGAGCTTGTCGAGCTGTTCGTCGGACAGGGTCGCTGCCTTGTCGACCATTTCGCCGACCAGCCAGACATGGTGGTCGACCATCTTCTGCAACAGGTCCATCGATGTTGCCTCCGTTCGTGCGGGCAGCCGCAGGCTGCCTGGCGGATGAAAGTGCACGCCGTTGGCGCTGCCGATCAGCACCTGGCCAGGCGCGGCCCGAAAGCCCGACGGCGTGACGTGGTACGCGCGGCGGAACGCCCGGGTGAACGCTTCGTGCGAAGAGAAACCCGCCTCGAGCCCGATGTCGAGCACGCCCGTGCCAGTCGTGATCAGCCGGTAGGCCGAACGCTCCAGCAGGATCCGGCGACGGAAGCGCGACGGGCTCTCGCCCGCCTCGCTGCTCACCAGCCGGGCAAAGTGGAACCTTGACAGGTGGACGAGCGAGGCCAGATCGGCGCCCGTCACCTCTTCATCGTCCAGGCGTTCGGCCAGCGCGTCGACAAAGGCGACGAAGGTGTCTCGTGGCACGTTCATGCTGCTAGGTTGCGCCGCCATGACCCTGCGCGCTTGATCGCGTTTGCTCTTGTGCGTAGATCGACCGACTTCACCGGCATTGGCAATGAGTGCTGCGCAGCGGGCACCAGCGTCCCATGACGTGCCGACCATCCCGCCAGACCGCCAAGCGCGCCACGGACCGAGGCCAGGGTGGTCGCCGCCGTCATTGCGGCCGGCTCGGAGGTCACAGTCGAAGCGGACGACTCGGCCTAACCCTGAACGAGTTTCGTGACATATGCGTCGAACCAGGTCTTGTCGATCCCGAGTCCGAGCGCCCACTGATAGGCCAGGACTGTGGTCGAGAACGCCTCGTCAAGGCCACTCTGCTTGTAGAGGAGGTAGTCCTGCCACACGACAGCGCCGCACATGTCTCGCTGGAGACCTGGCTGAACGCCTCCACAGTCGTTGAGATTCTGCTCGATCAGGTTCCACCGGGGGACGGTGGTCTCGAATTCCGGATGCTGGTCATAGAGTGCGTTCTCGGCAGCCGTCAGGGTGTTCCAGGCGACCTTGGTGCGCTTCGAGGCGAAGACGTCCGAGAGCGACTTGATCGCCAGGCTCGGTGACGGGCTGGCAGTGGGTACCGTTGTCGGCGTCGAGGTCGCCGCTGGCCGTGTGGTCGGGGAAGGACTGGGCGACGCCGCACCGATCGACGGCACAGTGGATGGCGACGCGGAGGGAACGCTCGCGGGAGACGACCCGCAGCCAGCGAGGACGAATGCGACGGCGAGGACTGCCGTCCGACGCGCGACGATCACGAGACCACCCCTCGGCGAGTCATCCCCCACCACACCTGATTGGGAACCAAACCTAGCCCGAATATAGGACGCTCCGAGAGCTGCCAGTGGTTCGTCTCGGGGTGGATCAGTTCCGCGAGACGACGAAGGCGTCCGGGGTTCCTCCGCCGGGTCGGAGAAGGCGGTCGCCCACCGGCTCGCGGTCGCGATCGTCGGCCTGGGCGCCAACGCCGCCTCGATGTTCCTCCTGCGCGATGCCACCGACGTGCTCCTCGAGGCTACGCCCAAGGGCATTGACATGGACCACGTACGCCGGCACATTCTGGACGCGCCCGGCGTCATCGACTGCCACGACCTCCATGCCTGGACGATCACCTCGGGCATGAACGTCGTTTCCGCGCACGTCACGGTGGCCGACGGGGCGGACCCGGCCGTGACGCTCGACGCCCTGTGTGAGTGCCTGTCCGACGACTTCGACATCGAGCACTCGACCTTCCAGCTCGAGACCGTCGACCGCCGCCGGGTCGAGGAACGGGCGCACGCGTGACCGTGCGTGCACGCGATGGCTTTCGCCGACCGTCCGCAAGTCAGCCAGGGTTCATCCCTGTCCCTCACAACGACACCACTGCCGGAGCCCCGCGGGCACGGCTCCTTCGGACCAGCTGCGGCCTACTCGACGGGTTCGTGGAGCCCCTGGGAGCGCGACTCTGTCACGCTGGGACGGGCGACAATCGCTTGGGGAGCCAGCGCGCGACGTCACCAGCCGGGAGGGGACCAGCGCGCGAGGAGATCGAACGCGAGGAGGTGACGATCGATGAACGAGCAGCGAGCCCACGGCGTAACCCCCGCGCTCAATCGTGACTACGCGCGCCGAACAGCCGAGCGCCAAGCTGCGTTCGCGCTGCAGTACCTCCAGAGCGGGATGCGACTGCTCGACGTCGGCTGCGGCCCTGGCACCATCACCGTGGGTCTGGCGGACGCGGTCGCACCGGGCCATGTCGTTGGGATCGATCACGACGCGGTGCACATCGAGATGGCAAGGGCTCTCGCGACGACGGCGGGCCTGGCCAACGTGCGCTTCGAGATCGGGGACGCGCTGCACCTGCCGTTCGGGGACCAGACGTTCGACGCTGTGTTCGAGAACGATCTATTCATCCATCTCGCGGCCGATGCCGTGTTGGCCGCCCGCGAGGTACGGCGCGTCCTTGCCCCAGGGGGTTTGATCGCTGCCCGGGACGTCGATGCCGAAGCGGTCGTCTGGGGCGCGCAGACCGACGGCATGCGTGACTTCGACCGATGGTTCTCCGCATGGCACCGACGACGGGGCAGCGACATCGGGATCGGCAGGCGGTTGCCGGAGATCCTGCACGAGGCGGGCTTCGTGGAGACGGTGACGAGCGTGTCCGCGGACACGAAGGGCACGCCCGACGCCGTCCGCGAGCACGCCACCATGATGGTGTCCCTGCTGGACGGACCCTTTGGTGAGTTCGCTGTGGCCGCGGGCTTGACCGATGCGGCGGGCCTGCTCCGGGTACGAGACGACGTCCGCCGCTGGGGTGATGACCCGAACGCGTTCTTCGGCAACGTCCATGTGGAGGTCGCGGCCCGCAAGCCGGCCGGGAGATCGCGACGTCAGACACGATCGAGCGCGTGACGTGCCGGCGCTCCCTTCAGGTCCTGACGGCCGCCATTTCCGCCCCATTGCCTCCGAGACGTCCCGCGCGGCGATCACCGCTGTCCGGCCCCATGGCAGGTTGCCCAGCGAACCAGTCGGGCAGCTGGTTGATCAACCGCGGGTTACCGAACAGCTGGATCGCGTCCTCGTCGATCGCCCTCCGCCAGTCGCCCATCCCGCGCGCAAGTGGCATCAGCGAACCGACGTCGGTCTCAAGGAACACGTAGCGGTCCTCGGCGATCCCGGGGTCCTCGATGCACACCGATGCTCCGGCGCCGCGTTCGAGCAAGAGCCAGAAGCGGGGCCGTCGAGCACCCTGCAGAGAGAGGTCGAGAACGACGGGACGTGACGGGAGCCGGCGCGGGTCCACCCGGTCGCCAAGCCAACTCACCACGATATCTGGATCCCGCTCGACCATCGCAGGGTCGTCGGGTACGAACCGCTCCGACCAGTCATGCAACGCCTCCAGCACCGGTTGGAGCTCCCGTCCCGCGTAGGTGATGCCATAGTGCTCCGGCGCGTTGGCGTCGACGGGGGTGGGACGCGCTCGACAAGACCGAGGTCCCGGAGCTTGCGGAGTCGGGACGCGAGCACCGAGCGGCTGATGCCGGACGCGCCCTCGAGCAGGTCCGTGAAGCTCCGCGACCCGTGGAGGAGCAGCTCCCGGATGATGACGAGGCTCCACCGATCCCCCAAATGCTCGACGGCTTTCGAGAAGGCGCAGTAGTCACCCATGGACCGATTATCCCCCCGATGGCCACCTGGGCGAGTTCGATATCGAAACTTCCCCCTCCTCCGGGCTCGCCGTACGGTGTCGCCATGAATGACACACGCCGCATCGCCAACCATCGTCATCGGCGCCGGCCAGGCCGGGCTGGCCCTCAGCCGGCTCCTGACACTTGCCGGACGAGACCACCTCGTCCTGGAACGTCGCACGACACTCGGCGGCGGCTGGCAGGACCGCTGGGATGGATTCCGCCTCGTGACGCCCAACTGGATGGCGTCGCTGCCCGGGCAACCGTATGACGGAGCCGATCCGGACGGCTTCATGCCGCGCGACGAGATCGTCCGGCGGGTGGCGGAGTACGCGGGGCGCGTCCAGGCACCGGTCATGACCGGAACCGCGGTCGAGCGCCTGACCCCGATGCAGAGTGGTGGCTTCAGGCTCGAGACCAGCGCAGGCCCGATGCGGGCCGACGCGGTCGTGGTGGCCACCGGCAGTTACCACCTGCCGCGCGTCCCCGGCATCGCGGCGCGGCTCGCGACCGACATCCATCAGCTCCACTCACACGACTACCGCAACGAGAGCTCCCTGCCGCCCGGCGCCGTCCTCGTCGTCGGGTCGGGCCAGACCGGCCTTCAGCTGGCCGACGAGCTGCTGGCCGCCGGCCGACGCGTCTTCCTTGCGGTCGGCAGCAACGGCTGGGCGCCGCGGCGCTACCGGGGTCGGGACATCTTCCGCTGGCTCGCCACCCTCGCGGTCGACGGAGAGACCTACGGCGTGCGGATGCCCACTGCGGAGAGCCTGCCCGATCCGCGCATCCGACTGGCGGGAACCCCGCAGCTCACCGGCCACCATGGCGGCCAGGACATCAGCCCGCGTCTGCTGGCGGCGCACGGCGGGCTCGCGCTCATGGGTCACCTCGAGTCGATCGACGGGCACCGGATCTCGGTCGCTCCCGACCTGTCGGAGCGGCTCCGCCGCTCGGAGGCGTTCTTCGGCGAGTTCTTCCGCCCATCGATCGATACCTACATCGACCGGGCGGGCATCGAGGCGCCACCAGGGCTGGTCGAGCACGACTCGTATGAGCCTCCCGAGCGCACCGAGCTGGACCTGCGGGCAGAGGGCATCACCTCGGTCGTGTGGGCCACCGGGTACCGCATGGACCATGGGTGGATCGATGCCCCGATCGCCGATGCCCAGGGGATCCCGCGCCAGCACCGCGGGGTGAGCGAGATCCCCGGGCTGTACTTCATCGGGCTGCTATGGCAGCAGAGCCAGGCTTCGGCAACCCTGTTCGGACCGACGATCGACACGCCGTACCTCGCGGCTCGCATGGCCCTCGGCCTCCCGGAGGACGCTGCGATCGGTGCCGGGTAGCTTGGCGGCCATCCTGACCCGGGAGCTTGGGTCTACCCGAGTGCGGGAATCAGCCTGTGTACGTTGAGCGTCTCGGCGAGTCCGGACCGACGGTCGTCCTCGTCCACGGCAGTGTGACCCCCGGCTGGGCAACCTGGGACGCACAGCGCCCGTTGGCCGACCGCTACCGGCTCGTCGTCCCGCACCGCACCGGGTACCCGCCGAACCCGCCCCTCGAGCGGATCGACTTCGAGGTCCAGGCGGGCGAGATCGCCGAGCTCATCGAGCCTGGCACGCACCTCGTCGGGCACTCCTACGGCGGCATGGTCTCGCTGGTGGAGGGGATTTGGCACCTGAGTCCCATCGAAGCGAGGGATAGCCCCGCCACCAACGACCTTCCGATCACCATGCGTCTCGCCGAGTCGCCGGAGCCGTTCGACTCTCCGTCCGCCCGGGTCGGCCTCCGGATCGACCAGGCGCGGGCGCTCGACGACCTCACGGCCCACATCGGGCTCCCGCCACGGCTTCGGGTGGTGGGCGATGTCTAACCTCGAAGCGACGCTGGGTGGCGCTGTCGCCAGCTTCGGCGTTCGCTGCCAGCGGCAACGGCGGTCAGGAAGGCCCTGGCATGGCCCCCAGCTGCCGCATCATCCCGAGCTGATCAAACTGGTGCCAGTGCTCGACGATCCGGCCGTCGCGGACACGGAGGATGTGGATCTCGGGGATCGCGTAGCGCTTCCCGCTCGGCGGCAGCCCCATGAACTCGCCGGTCTGGGTCGCACTGGCGGTGAGCCGGGCGACGACTTGATCGCCCTCCGCGATCAGGTCGTCGATCGTGAACGCCGCATCGGTCAGGCCCTTCGAGACGCGTTCCATGGCCCGCTTCAGGTCGCCTCGGCCGTCTCCGGTCGTTGGCCACGTGTGCGGCACAAAGTCCTCCGCGACGAGCTCGTCGACGGCCCCGAGATCGCCCTTCTCGAACACGTCTGCCACAAATCGTCGAACGACCGCCTTGTTCTCGTCGGTACCCATCGGATCGCTCCTCTTCCGCGCACGCGGCCGGGCTTCTGGGCTTGGTCAGCCACAAGCGACGCTATCCGACCGGCTGCGTCGACAGCAAGTCGCCGTCCTATCGAAAGGCGATCGCGGCGGCCGTATTCGAGCGGATCGATGTCTGGGGGCGACCGACGACGCGTTCACCCTGACCACTCACGCGAAGGCGCGGGGCTGGGACACGGCCCTCGGAGCCGGCGTCGCCGCCGTCAAAGTAGGTCGATCTGGTCGGGGCGAGATGGATAGCCCCGCCACCAACGACCTTCCGATCACCATGCGTCTCGCCGAGCCGCCAGAGCCCTTCGAGCTGGACCGGAGCGCATGACCCGACGGTCACGCCGCCAAGCCGAGCGTGCCACGGACCGTGAGGTCCGGGTGGTCGCCGCGGTCCTCGTCGCCGGGTCCGAGAAGGCAGTCGTGGATGGAGCAGCGATGACGGATCCCTCAACCTGACGAGACCGGCGCAGCGTTCGCTCACCCCATCGTCGATTCCATCTCCTCGGACCCCGCAACGATCAACGCCCGGCGTCCTGCTCCCATCCTGCCGGTGAGCCCGTCGGAGCATCCAGGGGCCCGCTGGTCGTGGCCGTCCGGCGCGACCATGGGTAGGTCAAGGCGACCGCCGTGCCCAAGCCCGCCAGGAGCGCCGCGCCGTGGATGTTGCCGCTGGCGAGCAGGACGAGGCCCCCGACCACCACGACGACCGCGACGAAGTACGGCGCGAACCGCGGGTCGTGGGCCCGCCGTCGCGAGACGAGCAGCGCATTGATCAACACGGAGACGACGATGACGCCGACCACGATGCCGGCCGTATCGCTCGCGTCGAGCGTCGCCAGGGCGGCCACCGTCCCCAGGATCCCGACCATTCCGAGCGTGAAGATCGAGGCGGCCAGTCGGACGTGGCGATCCAAGGCTTGGGTGACGACGAGACCGCCGACCAAGCCCGTCAGGGCGATCGATGCACCGGCGCCAGTCGGATCCCAGGCGTACCCCGCGATCTCACCTGCTATGGCCCCGGCCATGAAGAGCGCAAGCCAGCGAAGTCGGCCGAGGCGCAGCTCGACGACGGTCCCTACGAGGAGCAACCCCGCAGCATCGGTGGCGAAGTGGATCCAGGGGTTGCCGTCGAGCACGAGCAGGGGTGACCCGAGGCGCCACCACTCGCCCGCTGCCAGCGCGGCAGGATCGCGACGGAGCGCTGCCAGGACGTGTGGATCGAGCAGCTGGGCGATCGCTCCGATCGCGGTGATGAGGATCGCGGCCATCGTCAGCAGGGGTAGGCGAGCGGGGTCATCACGGATCCACCGGCCAAGCTTCGTCGGACCCGAGCCCACCTATCGGACGGAATTCGCGTGGACGCCTTTCTGCTTTCCTTCGGGGTCGTGTTTCTCGCCGAGCTCGGCGACAAGAGCCAGCTGATGGCGCTCGCCTTCGCTTCGCGCTACCGGGCCATGACGGTCCTGCTCGCGGTCACGATCGCGACCCTCATCGTGCACGCGGGGTCCGTCCTGCTCGGGTCGGTGTTCGCACTCGCCCTGCCGACGAACGTCATCCAGGTCGTCGCGGGACTCGCCTTCTTCGGCTTTGCGGCGTGGACGCTGCGTGGCGACAAGCTCGGTGATGCCGACGAGGATCGCGCCGCGCGGACCGGTCGCTGGGCGCTGCTCACCATCGGGACGGCCTTTTTCCTGGCGGAGCTCGGCGACAAGACGATGCTGGCCACCATCACGCTCGCGACGACCGAGGAGCCGATCGGCACGTGGCTCGGTTCATCCGCCGGCATGGTCGCCGCGGACGCGATCGCGATCGCGATCGGTGCTTACCTCGGAACCCGGCTCCCGGAACGTGCGATCAAGATCTTCGCCGCACTCGCATTCGTCGTGTTCGGCGTGCTCCTCGTGGCCCAGGGACTCGGCGTGCTCTAGCCATCCCGGCGGCATAGGCCCCAGGTCCTCGCTCCGGAGTAGCGCCTTCGCGCGTGATGGAGGTCAGCGTCAGAGCGTTCCGACCAGGACCGGTGTGCCTGGGCCACCGTCGTCGGGAGCGACACTGATGCCGAACCGAGCGCCCGGCGACAGCAGGTCGGCCCATCCGCCCATGTCCCCTGCCCAGTACCCGGTGGATCCGCTGAACCACATGGGGCCGATCGGGGTGCGGACGCCGTCGCGTTCCACCCAACAGCGATATGACTGGCCACTGGACGGAGCCGGCAGCACGCTCGTGATCACTGCGATCTCCGAGGCCGTCCATGCGACGGTACCGGCGGCGGTGCCGTCTGGCGTCCGCAGCGTCGTGGTCCAGTGGACGGGGGTCGCGAGGACACGGTCGAGGCTGGCGATCGTCGCCGTGAGGCCCGCGTTCTGGGTCTGGGCGCGGTCCAGGTCACGCGTGCGCGTCCAGGCGAGTGAGCCCGCGCCGAGCGCGATCACCAGGGCGGCGGCCGCAGCCATCCAGGGCATCCACCGTCGACGATTTGTGCTCCGGTGCGGACCGGCCGCAGCCAGGCGTCGCGGCGGGGCCGGCTCGTCCGGGTCCGCGCTGCCGGGCGCCGTGCCGGTCCGCCCATCTGCGGCGATCGCTGCCACCGTCTTCGAGCGAAGTGACGCCGGTACCCGGAAGACCTCATCTGTGTCGACCGCCACGCCTCCTTCATCCGCCTCGCGGTTGTCCTTCTCACCCGGATTGGAGAGTGCCGGCCCGACCTGCGTCCACGTCCTGCGCCAGTCCTCGAGGTCCGCTGCGCACAGCTGGCACTCCACCACGTGCGCTCGCAATGCCCGTGCCTCGGGCGAACCGTCGTCCTCCAGCCCGGCGAGGCGCTGCGGCTCCAGCACCAGGTCGGCCAGCCGCTCGTGGGCTTCAGCGTGCTGCATCAGGCCCCCCGATCAATGACCGCCGTGCATGGAGCTCGGCCCGTTCGTCGACCAGTGTCGGGCCGGCGGCATCGCCAAGGTCCGGCACGCCGTCGAGTGCAGCGCGGAGCGTCACCAGCGCGCGCCGGGTACGCGTCTTGACCGTGCCGAGCGGCCATCCGAGCCGCTCGGCGATCTCGACCTGGGTCAGCCCCTCGTCGTAGGCGAGGTGGAGCGCCTGGCGCTCGAGCGCGGGGATCGTCGACAGGGCGGTCCTGACAACTGCCCGCACCCATGCGCGCGCGGCCTCCTCCTCGGGTTCGGAAGCGGTCGTGTCCATTCCTCCTGCCGCACGGCCAGCTGCGACGGCGCGTTCGAATGCGTCCCCGGGGTCCTCGTCCGGTCCGCCGAGGACGACGAGCCTGGGCCGCCGGGCAGCGGCACGAACACGGTCGATCGCCTTGTTGCGGGCGATCCCGAGCAGCCAGCCCAGGAGGCTACCCGAGCTCGGGACATACTGTCCGGCGTGTCGCCACGCGGCGACGTAAACATCCTGGACGATCTCTTCGGCAGCCTCCCGGTCTCGCAGGAACCGCAACACCGACCCGTAGACAGCATCTGCGTGCCGGTCATAGGCGACCCCGAATGCCGCCTGGTCGCCGGCGGCGATCAGCGCAACGAGTTCCGGGTCGTGGAGCACGGAGAAGTCCACCGTCATCGCATGAGCGGTCTGCACGGGCCGATGGATGTCGACTTCATGGACGAATTCTCGCGCAGGGGATCCTCCCGTCAATGCGGCCGCCTACGCCGTCACGATCAGTGACGCAACCCGCCGGTTGGTACTTCGGTCTGTTCGGGTCATCGTTGCAGGTCTCCTCAGCCGCTTGACCGTTGGGGCGATGAGGTCAATACGCTGGCAGCGGCAACTCGGATCTCGTGAACGGTCCGGTCCCCGATCGAGGGAAGCCGCCGCGAATGACGTTTGGGACGTGCTTGACTTGCCAGGCGTTGTTGGCGGCCCCGCGTCCGTCGGATCGCGACGCACGGAAGCGTCGTCCGCGCGTGGCACGCAAAGGCGCGAGGCTGGGACGCGGCCTTCGGCATCGGCGTCGTCCGCGAGAAAGGAAGTCAGTCTGGTCGGGGCAAGAGGGATAGCCCCGCCACCAACGACCTTCCGATCTCCATGCGACTCGCCGAGCCTCCGGAGCCCTTCGAGTTGGACCGGAGCGCACGACGCGACGGTCATCCCACCGTCCTGTCGGACGCGCGACCGAGCGTGAGATCGTCGTGGTTGCAGCCGTGTTGGTCGCCGGGTCGGAGAAGGCGGCCGCCCACCGCCTCGGGCTGTCGCACTCGACCGTCAAGCATCACCTGGCGAACGCCCGGTCCAAGGTTGGCGCGGAGACCACGGCACAGCTCGTGTGGATCCTGGCTCCGCGGTTGCCTGAGCCTGAGGGCGGAGCGCAGAGGCTCGATCCGACCAGGGCTCAGAGACCGGCGAACCGGGCCGCCGAACGGCCAAGCGCGGCGTCCGCGATCGGGTCGTAGTCGTCCTTGTCGCCTACGAGCACGGACTGGTTGTGCGGCTCAAGGCTGGCCGCGGGACCCAAAGTATCGGTCCTCAGCCGGCGGGCGGCCAGAAGAGGGGCTGGTCCCGCTCGTATACGGTGATCGGATAGCCGTCGGGGTCCGCCATCGTGAACGTCGTGCCGAACGGGCCATCGAACGGATCGCGCAAGATCGGGACGCTCGCCGCCCGCGCTGCTTCGCACAGGGCCTGCGCGTCGCTTGCTCGCCACCAGAGCTGGATGCTCGTCGCTTCGGGTGACGGACCAGGTTGCCCGGGCCGCCGGGCGCCGCTCAGGGCGACGGTTGGCCAGCCCACGAACACCGCCGAGTCGGGGCCCCACTCGAACGTGTCGCGCACCGCACCGAGGAACTGCTCGTAGAAGGCTGCGGATCGCTCGACGTCGGTGACCGCAATCGAGATGAAGCCAGGGCTGGGGGTGACCACCGTTCGTGCCATCGGGAACGCTCCTCTGTCCATTCGAGACCTCCGACGGCGCGCTTCGCCGTCCTACCTATCTCGATACGCGAGCCGTTCCCGATTCATCGGTCGGCCGGTCCCCGGCGGTTCCGGCGGCAACGCAAACGACTCGAACAGCCGTGCGTCGACGAAATTCGTGATCGATCGCACCTCGCCGCCGTCGACCTCGAGGACCTGGATCGCGAACTGGTGCCACCGAGGGCTCTCGCGCGAGCGGCGGTAGTAGCCGAATGCGGGCTGGCCGTTGGCCCTTGTCGGCAGGAGGCGGCCGCAGCCTGGCCCGTGGCGCCACGCCCAGTGGAGGAACGCCCCGATGTCGGTGCGACCGCTGTACCACTGCGGCCAGGGTGGCATGGACCAGGTCGCGTCCGCCGCAAGCAACCGCACCAGGCCATCCACATCGGCGGCGTCCCACGCCTCGAGGTAGCGATCGAGGAGGGGTTGATGTGCCGGGTCGGGAGCCAGCGGCGTGGTCGGCCGACCGGCCGGGTAGCGTGCCGCGATCGTCGATCGGGCGCGCTGGAGCGCGCTGTTGGTGGCGGCGGCAGACGCCTCGAGGACCGCCGCCGTCTCGATCGCCGAGAGGCCGACCACATCGCGAAGCAGTAGGGCCGCGCGCTGCCGGGGTGGCAGGGCCTGGAGGGCCGCGACGAACGCAAGGCTGATGGTCTCGTGAGCCTCGTAGCGGGCCTCGGGGCCCCGGGCGGGATCGGCGGCTTCCTGGAGCAGCGGGCCCGGGTACGGCCCGAGCCAGGAGACGTCGGTGGCGGGCGGGCCAAGCGGCTCGAAGCCGGCTGGCGGGCCGAGGACCTCGGGGAGCACCCGTCGCCGCAGCGAGCGCCGCTCGAGCATCCGCAGGCAGACGTTCGTCGCGATCCGATGCAGCCAGCCGCGGACCGAGCCGCGGCCCGCGAATGCCTCCCGCCCCCGCCAGGCGCGGAGGAACGACTCCTGGACCGCGTCCTCGGCATCGTGGAACGAGCCGAGCATGCGGTAGCAGTGGAGCTGGAGCTCCCGGCGAGACGCCTCGGCGAACTGCTCGAACGCGGCCTCGTCGAGTGCGCCCGGAGTGTGCTCCATCCGGACATTGTGTACTGGGCTGCGCCGCTGCGCCGCTCGTCCGTCCGTGGGCTCGTCCACTCGCGCGAATGCCTGTCCCACCCGTGAAGAGACGACGCGCAGGGCGGCTCAGGCAAGTGCGCTGGCGCCCGACAAGAGCCGATCCTGCCGCCGGTCCCACTGCGGCCCGGCTGGGCCGGATTCCGGGTGCCCCGACCAATCGAACTGGACGCGTGCGCATCGCGCGTGCCGGCAACGTCACGCATGGCCCAATCGGCCAAGTAGAAATCGCGGCCCGCCGCCAGCACCCTTGGGGCCATGACGGCGCGCTGGTCCGATTCCCACCGACTCCCGGGTCCCCGACGGGGTACGTCCGCGCCGTCAACCCCGCGGCGGCCCGATGAGCGGGATCGAGCTCGTCCTGGCGTTCCTCGCCGGCGTCGCCATGGGCATCGCCCTCGACCCCTGGCTCCTGCCGTCCCTCGTCGATGCGTGGATCGACCGACTGCGCCGGCATGGGCAATGAACATCGTGATGATGCAGCGGACCACCGCACCCGGGCCGACGACTACTCCTCGGCCCGGATCGGGGCCGCGGCCGCACTCACGATCGTCCTGGTCGTGCTCCTCATCCTCGATGTCGTCGTCCCCGGCTACGACGTGTCGCCTGGGACCCTCCTGCCCCTCCTGGGCGCGATCCTCGCGCTCCTGGGACTTGAGGGCCTCGGCCTTCTGGCGGGGCGTGAGATAGCCAGGCGTCACACGCGTCATGGACGAACCGCCCCATCGGGATCGGCGGCCGGCAGGTGACCCCCTCCACGTTGCCGGTCAAGCCCGCAGCCAGTCCGAGCCGGGCCGCGCGGTAGATGCCTGTGCGTCGACGCACCACCAATGCGTCTGGGTTGACGGGGCACCAGCACGCGGACCGTTGACCAACGCCGCCCCCAAGTAGTACTTTCGGCCTACTGCGACCGGTCCATTTGGATCGCGCCGGGGCGTTGGAAGGGGGAGCCGCGTTATGCGTCGACGACTGCTCATCATCACCGCCGCGGTTGCTGCCCTCAGCGCCGCCGCGTCGCCCGTCGCTGCACGGGAACCCTTCCCGCACGAGTTCCATCACAACATGGGCTACTGCGCGCCGTACCTTGCTCAGCTCCGGCTGCCGGATGGGTCCCCCGTGCGGCCGTGGATCAACCACCTGATCCACGACCTGACGACGGAGTTCGGCTCGTTCGAGGGCCAGAAGAACGTGGGCGACCTGTACAGCGACCGTGCCCGGAGCGAGACCGACCAGACCTGCGTTGCCCGATCCTGAACCGGCGGAAGCAGACGGTTGCTCCTAGGTAGATAAGGAGGCATGGATGAAACGGATCCTGTTCACGTTGTCGGCGGCCGCGCTGCTCGCCCTAGGTTCCGTCGGCACTGCCGCGGCTGCTGCTCCCAACCGGCCGATCGCGACACCCGCTGAGGCGTGTCGCATCCTCACGGAGTTCGGTGCACCGGGCTATACGGGCTCGTTCCAGGCCTGCATGAGGCACATCAACGCCGACGTGCGGGCGTACCGATACCCCGAGGACGAGACCGACCCGCAGAGCGACCTCATCTCTCTCGACCAGCGCTGCACCGAGCTTGAGAACGGGGTCGAGGACATGGGGCAGTCCATCCAGATCAGCTACCCGTTCACGTTCGTGGAACCACCGGAACTCTGGGGTATTCTCGGATTCCCCACGCTGACGGGGTACAACCACCACCAGTGCGAGATCACGCTCTACACGTACCACTCGCTGATCTTGCTGCTGTTCTGACGGTCGAGCGCACCGGTTGACCAAGGAATGGGTGTCGCCCCGGGCGGCACCCATTTCATGTTCAGAGGGCATGACTTCCCCCGCAAGCCGAGTACCCGTGATCCGGGCGGCCGACACCGCACGTCTCCGGCCGCGTCGATCTGGACAGCCGCGGCGAAGAACGAGCTGCACGGGAGTCCGTCCCCTCCTCGAGCCATGCGACGCTCGCCCTGCAGGCGTAGCACCGCAGGCGAATAGACCGCGCCAGCCATCCTGCCGACGATTCACGGGTGAAGCTGTGCACGGTCTGCGGTGTCGCCACCAGCCGCGGGGGCAGTCGCTGCACCGAGCACGCCCGGCAGTCGAACCGCAGCAGGCACAACGCCCTGTACAGCACGCGAGCCTGGCGACGTCTAAGCGCCCGCGTGCTCCGTGCCTGGCGCGGCGAGCACGGCGACTGGTGTCCCGGCTACGGGCGCGCCCCGCCCACCCGGCCGCCGACCTCACCGTCCATCACGTCGTGCCGCTCGCCGCCGGTGGTGGGCCGTTCGACATCGCGAACACCGCGGTGCTGTGCCGCTCGTGCAACTCGACGAAGGGTGCGTCGACCGACCGGGGCGGGGTAGCCCATATGGGGCCACGGCTGAACGCTGACCCCCACAAGATGTACGGTGAACACGCCGGCAGCCTGCCGAGCGTCGTCCACTTGACTGTTGGCCGATCCCCAGCATGACCAAGACGCCGAGGGAACCAGTCGGGCAGGGGGAATGCGAGTGTGAAGAGGCTTCGGCTTGCGGCCTGCGTCGCCATCTGCGCGACGCTCCTCGTCTCGGGCTGCGCCAGCGGGACCGCGACCATCACCGGGACACTTGTGGGCGCCGACGGCCACTGCCTCTACGTCGATGTGAACGGCACTGATCGCTACTGGCTTCGGCAGCTGCCGCCCGACTACGTGGCGATGGCCGAGGGCCTTGCCAAACCTGACGGGAGCCTCATCAGGATGGGGGACTCGCTCACCGTCTCCGGAGCTCTGTCATCCGCGCCGTTAGACAGCCAATGCGATGGCCGGCATAGGCTTGACGCGACGGCGATCAAATAGGGTCCGCGTCCTCCCTCTTCGGACACCGGTCGGGCTTGGGGAGGCGCGAAGACACCCGCGGTCGTGGCGACTGGCCAACATTCACCGTTCCGCGCAAATCGCGTAGCCCAAATGCCGCAGCCCGACTTCGAACGAACGCTTCCGCAGTCTGTGCGACGGCGTCAGTGCCGCTGGGCCGACATCCACGTCGGCGAATCCGACCCCGACGGCTCAAATCCCGATGCGGACGTTGAGCTGGAACCCCAAGGCGGTCCCGGCGATCCAGCCAAGCGCGCCGCCAATGAACAACAGGATCCGGGCAAGATTCCGGTCGACCGGAGAGGCATCGGCCGAGATGCGCTCCGAGAGGTCGGCGAGTGCCGCGATGAGGAAGCCAATGATGCCCCCGACGAAGAAGCCGGTGATGAACATCGCCAGGACGCCACCGGTTACGGCGACAACGCGGACGAGCCGCGTCGAGCGTGATGCGGTCTGGCCGTGACGCTTCTCGACGTCGGCGGTGCCGATAATAATCCCGGTCGCGATGGCGAACGGCCACGCCCAAACCGTGAACGGAGCGAGCAGGCCGATGGCAAGGGCGACGACCAGGTGACGTCCGAACTCGAATCGCATGGACTCCATCGAGTTCCTCCTTGGCTGTGTCCGCCGTGCGGCGGTCGCCAGGGCCATTGTGACGCGGCATGCACACGATCCGTTACCTAGTCGGTCACGAGCCACCCGACGCCGGAGCCGATGCGCGAGGCTGGTCGGAAGCGTTCGGCACCCAGCCGCTGCTACTAGACGCGGGAAGGGCGTTTAGTCAGATGGTGATCTTGCGAATATCGACGAAGCACAGATCGTCGATACCCGACACCATGACCTGATATCGCGCGTGGATCGACGCTCACATTCGTGCTTGGTGACATTCCCCACCGCCGGGGAGAGCTGTCGCGCAGAATTCTCGCCGTCAGGGCAGGACCTCGAGGACGGCCATCGTCGGGGGCGGGACGAAACCGGCAGGATCGGCGGTCGGGTCCACGCTCGCCTCCGTTTGCTGCTCCGTCCATCCCGGCCCGAGGATCGCGTACTTCCCCGGGAGGAGCACGAACTTCCAGACGTCTCCGCAGTGGCCTTCTTGAACCAGGTGACCGCGGTCGGCCCCTGACGGCCCGGTGCATGAGGGACCGTAAGCCGAGAATGAGGTTCCCCGCGTATCGCCGTGCGCGAGCCGTTCCAAGTCGTTGTCGGTCAGGGGGCCGGGAGTCTCCTCAGCCGTGCTTCTCCGTTCGACGAAGTCGAAGGAGCCGCCGTCGAGGGGCTCGTCGAGCTGGAGGAAGACAGCCCCCGCATGCACGCTGGCTGAGCCCAACCGCACCTCGGATTGAGTGGCCACGAGATGGACCAGCTGGGCCCCGGGTGGGATGGTTGCCGGGCTCTGGCCACAGCCCGCGAGCACGCTGACCAGCAGGCCGACGAGTGCCGCTACTGTCTTGGACCAACGCATCAGCGCAGGCTCCCAAACCTCGATTGGGCCGACTCCAGGACCGAGAGTCGATGCGTGCGCAGCGTTCGCCCGAGCAGATCTTGCTCCCGTCCCAGGTTGCGGTCAACTCCACCGACTGGAATTGGCCCTATCGTCTCCCACGATCGTGATCAAGACGGCGGCGCCGATGATGCGGAGGAGGCGATCGCTCATCGACCGGTCGAGCGCCTACGGCTCAGCCCGCCTGAGATCGTGGACTACCTGCGCTCCTTGCCCCGGCTGCGGGCCGATGCAGGACCGGACGGACGTCAGGCGCTGGTGGTGGCGATCTTCGCCAGGCTCGACGTCTTGGGGTTCCAGCGGTTCGAATACGAGCTCACGCCGGACGCGATCGACCTCGGGCTCGACGTCGCGCTCCCGGCACGGACGGAGCTCGACTGCCAGATTGCTGAGTTTGGTCGGGGCGAGAAGGATAGCCCCGCCACTAACGACCTTCCGATCACGATGCGGCTCGCGGAGCCGCCCGAGCCGTTCGACTGGCTCCGGAGCGCATGACGCGACCGTCCTTCCGTCCTGCAGAACGCGCCACGGACCGCGAGCTCGCGGTGGTCGCCGCCGTCATCGCGGCAGGTTCGGAGAAGGCGGCCGCCCACCGCCTGGGCCTGTCGCACTCCACGGTGAAGCACCATCTGGCGAACGCGCGGACGAAAGTGGGCGCGGAGACGACAGCGCAGCTGGTGTGGATCCTGGCGCCGCGGCTGCCGGAACCCGAGGGTATGGCCCCAATCGATGAGTAGCGGCCGCTTGTAGGGGATAGGCCGCCGGTTCCGTCTCTGCTGATCGTCGTCTCAGGCCGCGTGGCGAGGGCGCGTCGCGCCATGGCGTGACGTCACGCGTCGCGAGGCACGGGGTCCTTCGCCGCATGGCTTTCTCGGGTGCGCGCCGGAGGAACGCGACGTCAAGCCAGACCAGGGTGCCCGAGAGGATGTCGCCCGTAACGATTCCCGGACGATGAGTTGCGATGCTCGTGACATTCGGAGGAGAACCCGCAGCCCATCTTTCGAGGGAGGGCCAACGAATGCAGAGGCTGAACGAAACGCCGTATTACACCCGAATCGCGCTGCTGGGTATCGCGATGTACCTCGTCATCGAGGCCGTGATTCTCGTCGTGAGCCTGATCCTCGAGCCTTCCGAATGGGCATACCCACTCATTGTCGGCGGCATTGCCGGGGCGATCGGTGCGGTCATCTACTTCGTGCGTCCCTGGGGTCTCATCGTCGGCGTCCTGAGCGGACTCGTCGGGATCCTGTTCGCGATCGAAGGACTCGGCGACAACCTCTCCTCTCCGGACTCGTTCTTCGACTTCGCGTACCGGCCGGTCATTGGGCTTGCCGCGGCCGTCTTCGTCCTCGGTGGCAGTGCCGCGGGCCTCGTCCAGTACGTTCGAGGTCGCACCAGCACAAGCGGCCCCGTCAATGTCACCCGGGCGGTCAAAGGCGTCGTTGGACTCGTGGCAGTCCTGTCGATCATGTCCGCCGCCCTCACGGTCGCCAACGTCCATGGTGTTTCGGAGCTCGACAAGGAAGGGGCGATACCTATCACCGCCCACGGGTTGAAGTACGACACGGCCACGCTGATGGCATCAGCAGACGGCACGACGAAGTTTGTCTTCATCAACGACGACACGATGATCCATACCTTCACGATCGATGCTCTCAACATCGACGTGAAGGTAGGCCCGCGCAGCGAGAGACTGTTCGAACTGAAGTCGCCGAAGCCCGGAACCTACGAGTTCCACTGCCGCATCCCCGGTCATGAAGACCTGATGCGCGGGACGCTGACGGTGCCATCAGAGTGACGGGAACGGCATAGCGTCCGCTCCGGCGGGGCTCTCGGATCGCCGGCGAGACCGGGGACCGAGGTCTACGACCCGTTTGATTGCCGATCTACGCGCCACAGGACTTACATCAATGATGACCCTGCGCGAGCATGCCCCACATCCCTGGCGCTCAGGAGGTCGACGAATGCAGATCGCCCTATTCGGTGGGACTGGTCGCTGCGGCCACATCGTTGTGCGCCGTGCGCTCGATGCGCACAACGGCGTGTCGGTCCTCGCTCGCAACGCCAGCCGCGTTGAGCAAACGGATCAGCGGCTGCGCGTCGTACTCGGCGATGCGCTGGATCGCAGCACGGTCGCGGCCACCCTGGCCGGCACCGAAGCGGCGATCGTGCTCATCGGCATGCCACTGAGGAAGCCGGGTACGGTGATGTCGGATGCAACGGCCGCCATCGTCGAGGAAATGCACGCGGCGAAGGTTGACCGGCTGATCCTGGTGTCGGCCGATGGCGCTGGCGACAGCCGTCGCGAGCTGCCGTTCCTGACGCGCCTCGCGCTCCCGATCATTGGCGCGTACATGGCCGAGAAGGAGCGCCAGGAACGCATCGCTCGCGAGAGCGATCTTCGATGGACGATCGTGCGCCCAGCCCAGTTGACCGACGGCCCCGCAACCGGTCGAGCGGTGACCGACCGTCGACGCGGCTCCAACCACGTCAGCCGAGAGGACGTTGCCGCGTTCCTGCTGGAACAACTGGCGTCGACTGGCTTCATTCGCGAGGCGACCGGCCTGTTCGGACCGGCGAGATAGAACGGCGCAGTGGTGTCCGTCGCTCTGGTGACATTCGCGAACGCCAAGGGAGTCGAACGCGTCCGTCCTGTTGCGATCCCCTGGGCGCGGGCCAGCAGGTCGCCAACGAGGGCCGACTCCAGACCCGGATTTTGGACACCGCATGTGGCAGGTCCCAATCGTCGCCAGATGGCTGCGCACAGACACCCGATCGCCTCGGTCAGTTCCCAAAGAACGCCGTGACGAGCGCCGCGATCGGCGCAGGCTCGCCCATCCAGGGCGCGTGTCAGAGCGCGCGGCACAGGCGAACGGCCCGGCAGTGTCGGCTCCCCGAACGGATCGGCACCGCCCCAGGCGAACAGTATCGGCGCGCGTGATCCGGCGGCGTTCCTCCGCGCAGCACGATCGACTCGTCCAGGCCTTGGCGCGTGGACAGGAACAGGCGTCCGAGCGTTCGCTCGTTCTGGAAGGTTGCCGTTAAGCGAAGGAGGGCCATATACGCGTCGATCGCTTCGGGCGCGATCCGTCCCGCGTCGACGACGTCGAGTCCACGGCCTGGCGGGGCACCTTGGGGAACCTACTCGCCCCTGCCTCGGAGCCAGACGCCGATAGACGTCGGTCGCAGGGATTCGTTCGCCGTCCATCGCACGTCAGCGACCACTGCCTCGAGGTCCACCCGGTCACGCTGTCGATTGCTGAACGCCTCAGCAGTGCGAGCGGCGTCGATGCGGGCGCGATCAAACCGCTGGTCCACCAGGAAACGAACGCGTCGCCAGAGGGGCTGCGCAGCTGCAAAGGCCACCAGGGTCGACGCCGCGACGGCGAGGGTGTCACCCTGGGTGATGCCCTCGAGCAGGCCCTGGAGCACCAGGTTTCCTAGTACGAACAGCGTGCCCAGCAGCACCAGGACCACGGCGTAGGCGATGGTGCGGCTGATCAGGCGGTCGATGTCGTACAGCCGGTAGCGAAGGATCGCGGATGTGATCGCCGCGGGGATGAGGAGCATGACCGCCACCTGAATGACTGAGAGCGGACCATCGATCGAGACGCCCACGAAGGTCGGCACGTTGAGGCCGACGACGAGCGCCACCGGGGCGAGCATCCACTTGAGCTGCTGCCGCTCGTCGTCGCGGCCGCGTCGGAACCGGACGACCACAGAGGCGATGGCGAGCACGCTGACCATCAAGACGGAGAGGACGCCGAGCACGCCGGCAACGTCGGACATCGAGTCCGGCGTCCCGGGTGGCGAGAACGGGTTCTTCGCCACTGCGGCCTGGTCGGCGTGGGGCGCGAGCAGGAAGCACACGGTCGTTGCGGCGGTGGCCAGGAGGATGGCCCCGACCGGCCACCGCCAGCGGCGGCCCGGCAGGTGCCCGTCCGGGTAGAGCACGGGGATCATCCCGATCACGATGACGAACATCGGAACGAGCGCGGCGATGCCTAGTGTGAGCAAGGCCCCTGCGAGCACGTCGTTCGGTCCGTTTGCCTCCGCGAGCGGTCCGGCAAGCCCGATTCCGCCGGCGAACAGGATGCCGAATGGCACGCCCAGCATCATCAGCCAGCCAACGAGGTGTCCCGGGCGGTGGCGGAGGATGAGCCAGCCGAGGGACCCGTAAACGAGCAGCACGGGCGGCAGGAGCACCAGCGACAGCTCGGCCCCCCCAAAACTGGCGTACGGGAGCCAGAGGAGAACCACCCCGACCACACCGACGAGAGCGAGCAGCCAGAGGAGGGTCGGCGCGCGCATGTCACCGCGTTTCCCCACGGGTTGCTGGATCACGGTCGAGCTTGCGCCTCTCATCGCGCCCTCCCTGTCCTTGGGTATGTGGCTTGATTCTGTCGGGGAGGTCAACCCACGGGCCGGGGCGCCGCCAATCCCCCTCCCGCTCCGCACCAGCCAGCACGAAACCATGGCCCAAACGGCCAAGTAGAAACCGCGGCCCGCCGCCAGCACCCTTGGGGCCGTGACGGCGCGCTGGTCCGATCCACACCGTGCGTACGCTCGACCGCTGGCTCCTGCCGTCCCTCGTCGATGCGTGGATCGACCGACTGCGCCGGCATGGGCAATGAACATCGTGATGATGCAGCGGACCACCGCACCCGGGCCGACGACTACTCCTCGGCCCGGATCGGGGCCGCGGCCGCACTCACGATCGTCCTGGTCGTGCTCCTCATCCTCGATGTCGTCGTCCCCGGCTACGACGTGTCGCCTGGGACCCTCCTGCCCCTCCTGGGCGCGATCCTCGCGCTCCTGGGGCTCGAGGGCCTCGGCCTTCTGGCGGGGCGTGAGATGACGACGATCACCGCGCCTCCTCACCAACAAGGCCTACGGCTACCCCACCCGCGGCGCGCAGCGACGCCGGAAGCCACGATCCTCGCCTGCCTCCACCAGACCGCCAACGCCAAGGCCACCGCCATCCAGGAGCGCACCTATGCGAACCGGGCGGGGTCACACGGGCCCTCCGCCACGGCGTATGTCGACCGCGACGGCACGATCGTCCGGGCGATCGATCCCGCCAAGTACGCCGCCTGAGGGCGACGTCGCTCATCCCAACACGAAGATCCCGACGATCGCCGCCGCGGTCGCCTCGGGGGTCAACATGAACGAATGGGTCTACGAGTCGATCGAGTGCTCGGGGGCCGGCACCGAGCCATACACCGACGCCCAGTTCGAGGCCGTCGCCAAGCTCGTCGCCGCGGCCCACAAGGCGACGGGCATCCCGATCAACCGGAGCACCGTGGTCACCCACGCTGACATCAACAGCGTGAGCCGGCGCAGCGACCCGTGGCCGCCGAAGACGCGGGAGCAGCGGATCAAGCGCGTCATCGCCCGGGCGAACGCCATCCTGCGGCCGCCGATCACCACGATCACCGTCAAGGCGGGCGACACCCTGTCCGGGATCGCGGAGGCGCACAAGCTGACGCTCAAGGCGCTGCTCGCCTTCCCCGAGAACGCCAAGTACCGCGCCACCCCCCGGCTCATCCACCCCGGCGACATCGTCCGCGTGAAGTGAGCGGAGGAGCGATGGACTCCCAGCCCGGCACTTTCCTCGGCCGGGAACCGGCCATGGTGCTCGCCCTCGTCCAAGCGGTGATCGCCCTGGTCGTGGCGTTCGGCATTTCCCTCGCACCCGACCAGATCGGCGCGATCCTCGCGGTCACCGCGGTGGTCCTCGGGCTCATCACGCGGAGCCGGGTGACCCCGATCCCGCCGACTGCGGCGAGTCCGGCCGCGCCTCCAACCACGCCGACTGACACGGAGGCGGCCCCGAGCGCGACCGCACCGACCGCGGCAGTCCGCAACCGCGGATCGATCGGTGGCGCCGCCGCGAAGGCCGCCGCGAAGGCCGCCGCGAAGAACGGCATCACGCCGGCGATCGCGCTCGTTGCTCCACCAGCCAGGGCCAAGTGCAGCGGCAGCCAGGCACCCCGTCGCTCGCTCTCGGGGAGGAACATGGCGAGGATGGCAGCGACGAGGAACGCCATCGCCGTGGCGATCGCGCCCAGAGCAACCACTCGGTCGGACGAGCGATCGATCGGCGAAGCTCGACGTGGCAACGCGCGTCCCGGCAGACCGCGCCTTCCGACTGTGTGCACGCGGCCGAGTTTCGCGAGAAATGTCAGAAATCGCCGGCCGGGGACCCGCTCAGGTTGGCCCGTGGGCGCCACCGTTGGCCTCGGTGCGCGCCCGGTCGAGCCCAAGAGCGTCGAGCTCGAGCATGACCATCGTGCCCGTGGCATCCTGGGTGAGCGTCTGGTCGATGCGCAGACCGATCTCGCTGCCGAGGTCGAAATCGCCCGACACGAGGTGGGCAGCGATCAACTTCTGGGTGACATTCTGGCCCACGAATGAGCCTCCGGGACGAATCATACGCCTCAAAGCCCGCGCCGCCCGTTTGACTCAGCGGGCGAGCGCCTCCTCGACGATGCGCGTCTGCTCCGCCCGGTGCGCGGCATGAGAGCCCTCGGCAGGGCTCGAGCGCTCGGGTCGCGACACGTCCGTCATCGGCAGACCCGGCGGTACGAGCTCCCGGAGCTCAGGAAACACGAATTTCCGCGCACCCATGTTGTACGGCTCCTCCTGGGCCCAGACCAGCGTCTCGAGATTCGGATACCTCTTGATCAGCCTGCCCAGCTCGGCGTCGGGGAACGGAGAGAGCAGCTCGAGGCGCACGATTGCGACGTCATCGGCCTCCCCTCGCTGAGGCGCGAGGGCCAGGTCGTAGTAGAGGCGACCGCTGCACACGACGAGCCGGCGAACCTGGTTTCGCTTGCGCGATCCTGCCGGGTCGTCGAGGACGCGCCGGAAGCGGCCCCTTGCCAGTTCGCCCACCGTCGATGTGGCCGCCGGCAGGCGGAGCAGACCTTTTGGGGTCATGAGCACAAGCGGCCGGGCGGGCTCGCGCGCGGCCTGGTCGCGCAGGAGGTGGAAGTACTGGGCGGGTGTCGTGCAGTTCGCGACACGGATGTTGTCGTCCGCTTCAAGCGCCAGATAACGCTCAAGACGGGCACTCGAGTGCTCCGGTCCCTGGCCCTCATAGCCGTGGGGCAGGAGCAGCGTCAGGCGTGAGGTCTTGCCCCACTTGGGCAGCCCGGCGATGATGAACTGGTCGATGATCACCTCGGCCTCGTTGGCGAAATCGCCGTACTGGGCCTCCCAGAGGACGAGCGCCTTCGGCGCTTCGACGGCGTAGCCGTACTCGAAGCCCAGGCATGCGAATTCCGAGAGCGGGCTGTCGTGGAGCTCGAACGGCGCCTTGGCGGCTGCCAGGTGCTGGATGGGCGCGTACCTCTGGCCGTTCGTAGCGTCGTGGAACACGAGATGACGCTGGCTGAACGTGCCGCGCTCGGTGTCCTGGCCGGTCAGCCGAACTGGCGTTCCATCGAGCAGCAGAGAGCCCAGAGCCAGCGCCTCGGCGTGAGCCCAGTCGATCCGGCCCCGTCGCCCGAGCGCTCCCTCCCGGCGGTCGATCTGGCGGGCGAGCTTGGGATGGATCGTGAAGCCGGGTGGGACAGTCAGCAACCCCTCATTGATCGCGCGGAGCTGCCCCGCTGCGACGGCGGTCGTCGGCGATCGGCCAGCTTTCGCCGGTGCTCCGGGAGCGGCCGACGGCTCCGGAGGCTCGGCCTCGAGCGCGGCCTGGATCTCGGCCAGGCGGCTCTCCGCAGAGCTGAGCTCCTCCTCGGCGCGCCCCTCGTCGACCTCGCCGGCGTCGACGAGCCGCCGAAGGTAGAAGCGTCGAACCGTTGGGTGGTCGGCGATTTGCCCGTACATTAGAGGCTGCGTGTAGGCTGGCTCGTCCCCCTCGTTGTGGCCGAAGCGGCGATAGCCGACGACGTCGATGACGACGTCGCCGTGAAAGCGATGGCGGTAGGCATGGGCGAGGCGGACGGCCGAGAGGCAGGCCTCGGGGTCGTCGGCGTTGACGTGGATGATCGGGACATCGAAGCCTTTCGCCAGGTCGCTCGCGTATTCGGTCGAGCGCCCGTCCCGGGGTTCGACCGTGAAGCCGACCTGGTTGTTGGCGATGAGATGGAGCGTGCCACCGGTCGTGTAGCCCGTAAGGCGGGCGAGGTTGAACGTCTCGGCCACGACGCCTTGGGCCGCGAAGCTCGCGTCGCCATGGATGAGGATCGGCACGGCCCGTGTGGGATCGCGGGTCGGCGCGGGGCCGCTGCGGTCGGTCTGGGCTGCCCGGGCCCGTCCCTCGACCACCGGGTCGATCGCCTCGAGATGACTGGGATTGGACGCGATGACGATCCTGACTAGGCCGGCGCCCGCCTCGTATTCGCCGTCGGCGCCCCGGTGGTACCGGACGTCGCTCGTCTCAGTGTCCGGGGGTGCCTCCTCGGCGCTGGGCCGGTTGTGCTCGAACTCGGCGAGGATGTCGGCGTACGGCATCCCGACGATATGGGCGAGCACGTTCAGCCGACCGCGGTGCGTCATCCCGATCTCGACCGTCCGGGTGCCGGACGAGGCGACGAGCTCGATGAGCTCGTCAAGCATCGGGACGAGCACGTCGAGCCCCTCGATCGAGAACCGCTTCTGGGCGAGATAGGCGCGCCCGAGGAAGCGCTCGAACGCCTCGACTGCGCCGAGTCGCGCGAGCAGGCGGCGTCGCTGATCGGGCGCCGCCACCATCTGGTAGTCGCCCGACTCGATGGCCCGGCGCAGCCACGCGCGCTCGACATGGCTGCTGATGTGCTCGACCTCGAAGGCGATCGTCCCGCAGTAGGTGCGCCGGAGCTCGAGCACGACCTCGGCCAGGCTCTCGCCTGGCACGTCGACTCGAAGGAGCGACGCCGGAATGCGGGCCATGGCGGCCTCGGTCAGGTCCCACGTCGTCGGATCGAGCGCCGGATCGCCAGGCGGCTCCGTTCCTAGAGGGTCGAGCCGTGCCGCTCGGTGGCCGACCGTCCGAAACGCGCGCACCAGACCTGCCGCCGCGGCGATGGCAGCCGCTTCTGGCTTCAACCCGTCCGCCTGCCTCGGCGTGAACTCGTCCTCGGTTGCGGCAAGACGACGTGCGGGCAGCCCGAAACTGGTCGCGACGTGCTCGTAGAAGCCGTCCGAACCCTGGAGCAGCTCGTCGACGGTCGCCAGAAAGAGGCCCGACTCGGCCCCCTGGATGACGCGATGGTCATACGTGCTGCTGATGGTCATCAGCCGCGTACCTCCCGCGTGGCGGACCGCACCGGTCGCAATGATCGTGCCCTGGCCCGCCATCAGCCTGGGCACGGAGGCGGTCGTGCCGACGGTCCCGGGGTTGGTCAGCGTGATCGTTCCGCCGGCCAGATCGTCGGCTGACAGCCGGCCAGTCCGCGCCCGCTCGACGAGGTCATCGAACGCCGTGACGAGCTCATAGAAGCCCAGATCGTCGGCACCCACGATGACCGGCACGATCAGGAGACGCATCCCATCGCGCTGCTCGACGTCGACCGCGAGCCCCAGTCCGATGCGGGCCGGTTCGATGCGGTGGGGGCGTCCGTCGATCTCGCGATAGAAGGCGGCCATCCGCGGGTGGACGGCGGCGGCCTGGGCAACGGCGAAGGCGAGCAGATGCGTGTACGAGAGCTTGCGCGGTGAGATGGCCTCGTTGAAGGTGGCGCGCTCCGCCTCGAGCATCGTGACGTCGATCTCGCGGAAGGACGTCGCCGTTGGCACGCCCAGGCTCTCGGTCATTCGCGCGACGAGGCGCGCTTCGATGCCCTGGATCGGGACGGCCTTGCCATCGTCGCGCCCGACGACGGCGGCTGACTCCGCGGCGAGATCGTTCGCGGGCCGGAACGGCTCCGGGACGCGCACCGTCCGTTTGGCCTTACGTTGGGCGGGGTTTCGGTCGCGAATGGCCATGGTCAGGAGGTGAGCATAGGCCGGTCACCTCGAACGCGCCATCCTCGCCATCGACCCCGGCTCGGCCCAGTCCGCCTGGCTCCGCTACGACGGCACGAGGCCCGGAGCGTTCGGGATCACGTCCAACGACGTGCTCGCCAAGGCCCTGCGGTCGGGTGGGCTACCCGACGTCGTCGTCATCGAGAAGATCGAGTCGTACGGCATGGCCGTCGGCGCCGAGGTGTTCGACACCGTCCTCTGGTGCCGTCCGACGAACGCGCACCGGTTCCGTCGGGCTTCGCGTGAGCACGAATCCGTAGAACGGATGTTCTGGTCGGGGCGAGAGGATTTGGCCCCGCGGAACCTACCTCATCGTGGGGTAACGTCAGACTGCGGCCGAGAACCACGTCGATCCCGGCGAGGACGAGTTCGAGGTTCGACGCTGACAGGCGCCCGGCCCGCTCCGTCAGCGTCGCCCGGTCGATCGTGACAAGTTGGGACACGTTGGCGACCGAGGGCTTCGGCAGACCGGTGGCCCGCGCTGTCAGCAGGACATTGCCCGGAGCATCCGCCCAGCGCCTGTTGCTGGTGAGGACGATGCAGACGACCGTGCGCAGACTGCTCGCATTGAAGGCGTCACCCTGCACCACCACGACAGGGCGGCGGAACCCGGGCTCCGATCCCGCCGGTTCCCCGAGGTCCGCCCACCAGACCTCGCCCTGGGCGATCACCATTCAGTGGACTCGAGCGCCCGACGAGCGGCCGCATTCGTGAACTCGCCGGCGCCGGGCTGGCCGACATCGGCGATGACGGCGTCGAGGCCGGAGGTCACCTCGTCGGGGGCGTGGCGGGCGACGTACTCGCGGAGCGCGGAGCTGTACACCTCACTCCGGGAACGGCGGGAACGCTTGGCAAATCGGTCCACTTGGGCGAACAGGTCGTCGGGAACCGACACAGCAGTCTTCATACCACGAGTATAACCGACGATTCCAGGCAGCACGTCTGCACCTTCACGCAGACGGCTCACGCCGGCATCGTACCGAACGCGGCTAAGGGGCCATTGTCAAGGGTGGACCGATACGAACCCCATCGGAGTCGTCGCTCGATTCGATCACGTAGGTTGGTCGGGGCGAGAGGATTTGAAACGACGATTTCGATTGTCACCGAGCGCCGCGGATAACCATCCAGCGACCCGTGGACCCATCGAGTCTGGCGGGCCGAGTCTTAGATCGACGCTAGGTGCCGGGGACAGGGACCGAGATTACGTGGCCTTCTGGACGCTGCTGTGGAACGAAACTGGTCCACATGTTGAGCTCTGAGAGTAAGAGCCCGTGATCGCTCCGGCCTTGTTACCAAATGCTCGGACATAGTTGTAGTAGACGTACGCCGCCCGCAATCAAAGTCGAGCTCGATAGGTCTTCAGCGCACCCGCGGCGACGGACGGACTGCGTGTCGAACCAGTTCCACGTCCACCTTGCTGCGGATGTCCGCCAGCATGCGACGCATGTCGGATCCCGTTCGGTCGGCGGTGTCCATGGGGCGGAGGGCGTCCGCCATCAGGCGAGCAAGCTTTCGTATGTGGGCTAGCACCGTACAGGTTCCCAGGAAATGGCCGTATAAACACCATTAAACGAAAACACGACGACTGGCTTGTCCAGCCTGCCGGGAGCCTTGTGATAGCAACCAAATTCCGCATTGTGGTTTGGCAAAGGATCTTTGGATCGTCGACGGATACGACCGACTGTTCGTAAAGCTCCATGGACGAAATGGCCGGGTAGCTCGGCACCTCGCGCTCCAGCTCAGCCTGAACTGCAGCCTGCAGCTGCGCACAGTCGGAGCTGCATATGTATGGACGGATCACGCCAGCCGGTAGCGGCCAATCAGTCGAAACCGAGGGGGACGGGCCAACCGACACTGACGGATCGGCCGACCCTGACAAGTCAGCTGTCGCTGTGGGACCTGCCGAAACCGAGGCTGCACCTACAGGGACGGTTGCCCTGGAACAGCCAGCAAGCAGCAACGCTGCTAGCAGTAGCGTGGCGGCTAGGAATAGCATGGGTTCTGTTCAGGTGATCGTCAGCGCCCGAGCGGGCGGCGCAGCGGCAAGGGGAACCGATTGGCTGCGCCGCATGGGGCGTTCGGCCCACCTTCGACGTTCACGCTGACCGCTCACGCCAAGGCGCGAGGCTGGGACGCGGCATTCGGGGCCGGCGTCGTCCGCGTGAAAGGAGGTCAGTCTGGTCGGGGCGAGAGGGATAGCCCCGCCACCAACGACCTTCCGATCACGATGCGTCTCGCCGAGCCTCCAGAGCCTTGCGAGCTGGTCCGCAGCGCATGACACGACGGCCGTCCCGCCGCCCCGCCGGACGCGCGACCGACCGTGAGGTCGGGGTGGTCGCCGCGGTCCTCGTTGCCGGGTCGGAGAAGGCGGCCGCCCACCGGCTCGGCCTGTCACACTCGACCGTCAAGCACCACCTGGCCAGCGCACGGTCGAAGGTCGGGGCGACGACGACGGCGCAGCTGGTGTGGGTCCTCGCCCCGCGCCTACCCGCCCCCGACGGCGTGTCAGCGGCGGACGAATCGGTGACTCAGTCGCGCATCGCGGGGAAGATCTCGCCAAGCACCTCATGACCCATCGCGATCGCCTCTGATCCGGTCAGCGTGGCGTTGGGGTCGATCTCGGGCACCGGCTTGCCGAACATCTTGGCCATCGAGAGAACGCTCAGCAAGAGCGTCTTGCCGAGCAGGCCCAATGGGGCATCGAGGGCGAGGAGGGAGTCGGGCATCGTCGGCACCGGTCGCGCGATGATGTCGGGCCAGTCCTCGGGCGCCCGCGGCGTCTGGAGGGTGAAGATGTCAGCGAAGGACCGGGCGGTCGCCTCCCGGGCGCTGAACGGCGCACCGAGGTTCCAGCGCCCGCGCATGGTCGCCAACAGCGAGGTCGCCCGGTACTCGTCCGTGATGACGGTGCGCTCCGGGATCCACGGCGAGATCGCCAAGGTCGGGATGCGCAGCCCCGCGCGGTCGAACCGGAAGCCCATCTGGCCCGGGCCCTTGCCGTCAGGCGGGACGGCCGCCGGCGGCGCGACGTGGTCGTAGGTGCCACCATGCTCGTCGAACGTGACGAGCAGCGTGGTGTTGAGGTGGTTGGACCCGCTCGACGCGCTCGATCCACGGATCGCGTTGTAGATCCGCGCGAGGAGGTCCTCACCTCCCAGGAGCGAGGACGGCGGGTCGAAGTGCGTTTGCTGCGCGTCGGTTGCCCCCAGTTGGGCCCCTAGCAGGGCCATGAGGCCGCCGAACGGCGGGTGCATGTCGTTGTGGTTCCAGCCGATGATCTGCGGCTCGATGAACGAGTAGGTCGGCAACTCGCCCTTTTCGGCGTCCTCGAAGAACTTCCTCGTCGAGAAGAAGTTGGTGGCGAACCGGCTGGCGAGCCGCGGCGCGTGGATCACGCCGGTCAGCGAGTAGTGGGACGGCGGATCGCAGTACACCCGCCAGGTCAGCCCGGCCGCGTCGAGCCGGTCGAACAGGGTCTCGGCGTCGTTCTTGCTGGGGAACGAGCCTGGCGGGCTCATGTTGACCACGAAGCCCGAGGATGAGCCGGCGTGGAAGAACGAGCGGTTCGGGTAGGTGCACGTCGGGACGTCACAGAACCAGTGGTCGAACGTCGCGAAGCCGCGCGCGATGCCCGACAGCACCGGCATCTGCGCGGGCGTATAGCCGGTCATGATCTGGGCGTACTCGTCGACCGTCGGCTGGCGACCGAGTTCGATCATGAGCATGTTGATGTAGTCGGCGACGAACCCGTCCATCGTCGGCGACTGGCCGGCACGCGGCTCGTTGAACGATCCCTCTGGCTGGAAGACCCCGCGGTTCTGCTCGTCGAGGGTCCCGAACAGCTGCGTGTTGACGTGCATCCACTCCTCGCCCGGGTCGGGGTTGGGCGTGTTCATGTCCGGCGCGATCCCATAGCGGACGATCCCGTCCGGCGGCCGGTGCTCGGCCCACTCTGGAACGGGGTTCGAGAGGTCCTTGCCGAGCACGCCCTCGAACGACGCGACCTCACCGGGTTCGTACAGGCGTCCCAGCAGGTTGTCGAACGATCGGTTCTCGAACATGACCACGACGACGTGGTCCAGGGCGTTCTCGTGGCTCAGCGCGGCCAATGTCATCTCCACTCGTTCTTAGCCAGACATCGAGCCAACGGCCCGGTCCGCCGATGCCGCATCGAATCCATCATCGCCATCGCACCGGCAGACAGACAGTCTGCACCATCACCACTCGCTTGAGGCGATGGAGGTGGCCCAATCGGCCAACTAGGAACCGCGACCCGCCAGCCGCACCCTTTTGAGGGCATGACGGCGGTGCGTGGATCGATCGACTGTGCCGATATGGGCGATGAGCGTGGTGACGATGGGTTGGAGCGCCACACGCGAGCCGACGTCTACTCCTCCGCCCGGATCGGCGCGCGCGATCGTGCGCGGCGCGATCCCGCCTCACGACGCCGCCCAGGTCCGCCCGTCGGCGCGCACGTTGGCTCACTTGGCGCGATGAGCATGGGCGTGGCCAACGACGCGACCGAACGGAGCAAGGCCCCGGGCTGGCGCCCGGGGCCGAGCGTCAGTTGGTGGCGGCCCACCCAGCGGGGTCTGCCGATCTCACCCGCAGCGCTGGGCGATCCAGTCCCGGAAGCCCGCTTCGCTGACCTCGCCGCTTGCGACGCCCCGGATAACGTGATCGGTCTCATCCGGATCGCCGGGTGCGGGGACCCACGTTCGGCTATTGCGCTCAACGAACTCGACCGTGGCTAGGAACGCGCAGCGCTTGTTGCCATCGGGCAGCGGGTGGTTCTTGACGAGGTGCCAGCAGAGCACCGCCGCCTGCGTCACGAAGTCCGGATAGGCCTCGACACCGCCGGAGCCGGCCTGCGGAGCGGCAGCGCTGACTCCGCCAGCCCGATCCGGTTGAAGTCGGCGATGAGCTCGGCCGGCACCCCGAGGACCGCCTCCGCGATGAGGAGGTAGTCCGCCAGGTCGAGGTAGACGGTCACCGAGCGAGGCGTTCGAGGATCTCGCGGTTGCGCTCGATGCTGGCCTTCAGGCGCCGTCGGAAGTCGGGGTCGGAGCGACGGGCCTCGATGTGGGCGGCGATCGCCCGCTGGATCTCCTCGTTGACCGACACCTCGTCGACGCCGGCGATCGCCTCGAGGGCTTCGGCCTGGTCGGCAGGTAGTCGCAGGGTGCGGGACTTGATCGTCATGTCGGCCTCAGGTTCGTGGAGCGGTGACCCACGATACCACGGTATCCCGGTGCCCAGGTCAACGCGCTCGGCCCGTCCTAACCTCATCCCTTCATTCGCGCATGGACATTGAAGGGTTGCAGCCGGAGGTCTGTTCAGGTGATCGTCAGCGCCCGAGCGGGCGGCGCAGCGGCAAGGGGAACCGATTGGCTGCGCCGCATGGGGCGTTCGGCCCACCTTCGACGTTCACGCTGACCGCTCACGCCAAGGCGCGAGGCTGGGACGCGGCATTTCGGGGCCGGCGTCGTCCGCGTGAAAGGAGGTCAGTCTGGTCGGGGCGAGAGGAGACAAGCCACCCTTAGGCACCTTAATGTCCCGACTTCATTGCCCCTAGAAATCGAGGTTACCGGGTCGGAGCGCTGGTTGGGCCACTCGACCATCTGACGTCGGACGCCGTGTAAGTCCTAGTCGGTGTACTCGACGTGGACGTTATCGATCACGCCGTTGAACGGGAACGGCGCCCGGTCAGCGTAATCGAGCGAGACCGGTCCTCCGAGGCACCGCCCGATATCCATACAATCGTTCGCGCTGAACAGCAGCGGCGCGCTGATCGGGACCTGGCCGCTGGCGACCGTCTTGCCGCCGACCTTCAACGTGATGCCGAGCGGTCCGCCGGGCCGGCGGACTGCGTACTTCGTCTCGATCTCGATCTGGACCTTCCCGGCGGGGACCTTCTCGGCCGACCGGATCTTCGTCCGATAGACCAGGAAGAGGTTGTATTCGTAGCACAGGAACCCGTCGTCCATATAGCACGTGAGGCCGCCGCCGGCTCCGCCAAGGGCGTACAGTACCCCGCTGGCGTCAGCCGGGATCTCGGCGTCGATCGTGACCTGGTTGGGTTTGTTGCCCAAGGCGGGTGCACAGAACTCGGGCATCCGGATGATGTCGCCCGAGAAGTCCCATTCGGTGTACGGCGGGCTGATCCGCTGCTCGGGGTGATAGACGAGGGTCCACAGCGCCCCGCCGATCGGAAAGACATTGTTGCGCGCCGCTTCGATCGCGAACATCTCTTTCATCTGGGCGACCTTTTCGGGCATCTTGGCCGCAAGGTCGTTCGCCTGCGACCAGTCCTCGTCGAGGTTGTACAGCTCCCAGACGTCGTTGTCTGGGGTCCACTCGGCAATGCCGGCCGGGGCCCCCGGGACCCACGGCAATCGTGGTCCGATCGTGGAGGCCATCCAGCCGTCGTGGTAGAGGCTGCGACTGCCCATGATCTCGAAGTACTGCGTGTGCAGGCGGCCAGCCGCCTTCGGGTCGTCGAAGCTGTAGGCGAAGCTGACCCCATCGATCGGGTCCTGGGGGATGCCGTTAACCACCTGTGGTGGGGTGATCCCGACGATCTCGTAGATCGTGGGCACGATGTCGTTGCAGTGGTGGAATTGCGATCGAGGCGTCGCGTCGTGCTTGATCTGGGCAGGCCAGCGAATGGCCATCGGATTGCGCGTGCCGCCGAGATGCGAGGCCAGCAGCTTCATCCCCTTGTAAGGCGTGCTACCAGCCCACGCCCACCCGGCGTGGTACTGGTTGTCGGTCTTGGGTGAGCCGAGGGCGTCGAGACCGCCAAGCTCCTCGAGTGCCTCGATGTGCTGCGAGACCGTTGTCGGGATGCCGTTCTGAGCGAGCAGTTCGCTGATCGTCCCGTTCTGGCCTTCACCCGAGGACCCGTTGTCGCCCCAGATGTAGAAGATCAGCGTGTTGTCGCCGTAGCCGAGCCGCTCGACCTCGTCGACCAGGCGGCCGACCTGGACGTCGACATGCTCGGCAAAGCCGGCGGCGACTTCCATCAGCCGGCGCTGGAAAGGCCGTTCGTCCTCGGGGATGTCGTCCCAGGCAGGCATCTGCGGATGACGTGGCGTGAGTTGGGTCTGCGGCGGGATCCAACCTTTCTCCTTGGCCTTGTGGAAGACGCGCTCCCGGTACGCGTCCCAGCCGTCGTCGAACTTGCCCGTGTACTTGTCGACCCATTCCTTGGTGATGTGGTGCGGCCCATGCAGACAGCCGCTCGCCCAGTACATGAAGAACGGCTTGTCCGGCTCGAACGCCTTATGTCGGCGGAGCCAACCGATGGCATCGTCGGCCAGGTCTTCGCTCAGGTGATACCCCTCTTCGGGGGTTTTGGGTGGCAGGACGATGGTGGTGTTGCGAACGAGGTTCGGCTCGTACTGTGACGCCTCACCTGCGAGGAACCCGTAGAAATACTCGAAGCCCAGGCCCGTTGGCCAGTTCTCGAACGGACCGGCGGCCGTCGTCTCCTCCGCCGGCGTGTTGTGCCACTTGCCGAAGGCCGCGGTGTTGTAGCCGTAGTCCTTGAGCACCTCAGCCGCGGCGGCACTGCTCTTCGGGATATGACCCGAGTACCCATCCCAGTCGTTGGCGAGCTCCGCGATCTGGCCCGCGCCGACGCGGTGATGATTCCGGCCCGTCATCAGTGATGCTCGCGTGGGCGAACACATCGCCGTGGTGTGGAATCGGTTGAAGGCGATGCCATCGTCCACGATGCGATCGAGGGTCGTCGTCGTCACCTCGCCGCCGAAGGTCGTGGGCAGGCCAGGCCCCGCGTCATCGATGAGGACGATGAGGATGTTCGGCGCATCCTCAGGAAGGCGGCGCGGTTCGACCCGGCGCTGGTACACGGACTCCGCGAGCGTCCGCCCGGCGATACTCGCGGACGGCGTGGGTGGGAACGGCAGGACATCCTGCGGATCGAGCTTCTGAAACGTCACGAGTCCCTCCGTGTTCGGATGTCGACACCTGGCCCGCCCCATGCCCGGGCGGCCACGAGCCTGGGTCGGGCGCTAGATCCGGACCTGGATCTGCCCATCCTGCTCTCGGACGTCGTAGATCCCCAGGGATGCGGTCGCTGGGCCTCGGAGCACCGCGCCCGAGGTGATGTCGAACGTCGACCCATCGCATTGACTCATGATCGTCGTGCCTCGGAGCAGGCCCGACGAGAGCGGGCAGCCAGGATCGCCGGTCATGTCATCGAACGCATAGGGTCTGCCGCCCACGCGAGCGACTGCGACGCGATGCTTGAGGTCTTCAAGGTAGTAGGGCATGACAGAGGCCTCGCGCAATTCGTCGGCTGGCCCGACGGCGCGATAGTCCATCGTTTGGCTTGGCATCAGATCGATCCTTTCGGGGACGGGTCCAGCGGTCAGCCGATGATCGTGACGGCGTCGATCGTCGTCGGGTCGAGCCGGTACTCCGCCGGAGCGCCCTTCGGGACGATCGGCTGATGCGGCAGCTCGGGCTTGATCCGGTCATAGCCCGAACCAAGCGGTGGTCGCGGGTCGGCATCGCCCTTATTCGGCCAGAAGGACATCGCGCGCTCGGTCAATGCGACGATCGTGTGCGACGGGTTCACCCCTGGATTGGCCGCGATGACGCTGCCATCCATGATGTGCAGCCCCGCGTGGCCGAACGCTCGCTGGTAGGGATCGACGACGCCCTTCTCCGGATCGTCGCCCATCGTCATCCCTCCGACGAAATGGGACGACATCGCCCGGTTGCCGACGGCGAAGAGCGTCTGCGTGGGGCGGCCACCCATCTTCTCCGCGATCCGACTGGCGACGTCGTTGGCGATCTCGAGGAAGGGCGGCGGGGCACCTGCCCGCCCGGGCTTGCTGCGCAGGATGCCGTCGGTCATGAACAGATCCAGCCAGTCATCGTGGTCGCGCATGCACAGCATCGGGAACCCGCGTTGCGACCAGTTCCGGGCGTCGTCCACGCTGGCGGTGTGGATCGGATGCTCGATCAGTTCCATCAGCCACGCTCGGAACTCGTGCTCGTTGCCCGCGACGCCTTCGGCTGTAAAGGCCAGAGCCATGGCGTTGCTGCCGGGACCGTAGTACACCGGCCCCATCGTCGACTCCTCGTCGGCCTGGATGGCGGCCGTCACCGACGAGGTGCCGGGCACGAAGTGGAAGCGCTCCGGATCTGCCTTGTAGTCCTGCTCGGACCGCTGGACACCGATGAGCGCCTCGGAGTTGGTCCGCGCTCGCTTGCCGAGCTCGTCCGAGAGCTTGCCGAGATGGCCGGCGTGCTTCATCTGGAACAGTAGCTGGGCCGTGCTGTAGGCGTGCGCTGCAACGATGACCTGCTCCGCCGTATAGCGGTGCTGTCGCTCGACGTGGCCGAGGACGCCGGGGTGGCGGGCATGGACCTCATAGCCGCCATCTGCGAGCGGGATGATCTGATGGACCTCGTTGAGCTCCTTGACGTCGGCTCCGCGCTTTTCGGCGAGATAGAGGTAACTCTTGTCCATCCGATTCTTGGCGTTGTAGCGGCAGCCGATCATGCAGTCGGCGGCGCCGATGCAGCCCGTCCTGCTCGGTCCCATACCGCCGAAATACGGATCGTCGACCTCGACGCCCGGGGTACCGAAGTACACCCCCAGAGGAGCCCGGACGTAGGGCCGATCCATGTCCTTCGCCACGCCCCGGACGAGCCTGTCGCCGTCCGAATCCCCGTACGGTGAGATCTGCACGCCCAGCATCCGATTGGCCTGGTCGTAGTAGGGCGCGAGCTCGTCGGCCCAATCGGTGATGTACGACCACGTCGGCGCATCGAAGAACTTCTGATGCGGCACGTAGAGCGTGTTCGCGTACACGAACGAGCCGCCGCCGACCGCCGACCCGGACAACACGATCACGTCATCGAGGTAGCGGATCCGCTGGATCCCGAACATCTGCAACTCTGGTTGCCAGATGAATTTGGGGAGGTCCCAGCTGGTCTTGGGCATGTCTTCGTCAGCCCAGCGCTTGCCGGACTCCAGGACCGCGACCTTGTATCCCTTCTCGGCAGCCCGCATGGCAGCCACGCTTCCGCCAAAACCCGAACCGATGACGATGACGTCGTAGTCGAACGCTGCTGCCATGCTCACCCTCGATGATCGTGTCGACCAGTCGCGAGTTTACAGGCTCGCGGCGCGCTGCCGTCCGACGAACGCGAACCAATTCCGTCGGCTTCGCGTGAGCGCGAATCCGTAGAACGGATGTTCTGGTCGGGGCGAGAGGATTCGACCCGACGGATCTACCTTCCGCGGTGCGCCCGAGGTCCCTCGACGTCGCAATGAACGAGATCAGCCGTGAAGCGACGGCCGGTAGGTGAACTCCTGGGTGTGGCCGTCGAGCGTCCTGCTCTCGATCAACTCGAGGTCGAAGTCGGATGCTCCTTCGAAGATCGGGCGGGTCCCGGTGTGGCCCGTGACCACGGGAAAGATGGTGACCTGGAGGCGGTCGACCAAGCCGGCGGCCATGAGCGCCCGGTTCATCGACAGGCTGCCGTGCGACCGCAGGGGCACGTCGGACTCCTCCTTGAGCCGGGCAACCACGGTGACGGCGTCGCCGCGCATCAAGATCGCGTCGGGCCAATCGAGTGGTGCCGGCCCTCGATCGCTGTAGCCGGCACCACGCGCCGAGGCTCGACGCGGGTCGGGGCGTCGGTCGTGTTCCGCGCATGCGGGTCGTCGTGGGGCGTCCGCGCCGGTGCTCACAAGACCTCGGACCTTCACGAGACCGAGCCAACGCCCTAGGTTGACGGGCGGCAACTTCACGTGGTTGCGATCTACTACCCGATCAATCGGAGCCTACCTCGACCAGTTCGAAGAGCAGCTCGCGGCCGGGTGGGCAGGCTTCACTTGGACAGGGCGCCAGACAACAGGTCCGGGCCGCAATCCGGATATGGCTGTCGGCTCAGATTCCATCAACCGCCGGTCAGGGCACTAGCGATCCAAAACGGCCCGTTGCACGGAAGTTCGGCGTAAATCTTGTCCTCAACAAAGGCCCTCTCGTACTCGCCACCTTCAAGCGAGACCGAGGATCCAACTTGCACCTCATCACTACCCTGCCGTATGACGAGAGTGCCATCGCGTTGCTCTAGCGTAGAGCCGCTGGGCCAGACGACCAGATAGTTGTCGCCGGCGCCCTGGTCGACGTACAGGCACGGTCCGTCCAAGACCAATTCCCCGTTTAGGATCGCTGTCGCGCCACCCACCCCAGCGGCGACAGGAAAGAGGATCTTGGACCCACCAACGTCGACGGATGACAACCCGCTACAGGCACCGACGAGCAGGGTGAGTACGACAAGTCGGGCAGCATTTCGCAACCCAGTCCACTCGGGCGATCTCGTGGCCGACACTTCCAGCCAACCTCGTTCGGCCTATGGGGCCAGTTTCACCGTGATATGGAGATTGCGCGAATACTCGATCGATCCGAATATCAGCGAATACCTAAACCCAAGGCCACAGACGTGCACCTCGTGGCCCGACACGACGCCTTGAGCCTTTGAACCAGTGAAAACAGAACCACCGCTATCGCCACCCAGGGACATGTCGTAGCTGCAAGTTGCCACAGAAATCCAAGTCGGCACTGCACTCGGGATCCAGAAGGGACTCAAGAGCTTCGACTCGACAGTGCCACACGTCAGACCCGTGTTCACACCATATTTGCAGACCGTTTGTCCCACGACTATCCCGGCCCAGGTACCGAGCGACTTCACATTGATCGTCAGGCCGTTGTTCGTTGACTGGAATTTCGGCTGATCAGCTGGCTCGACGACCACTCCCGCTATCTGCTCGCCTGCACGGTGTTCCGGCGGGTCACCGGCGACGACGTGGTGGCCACCTTCAGCGCGGCCGGCGATGCGCACGGCTGGCCGGCCGCCACGCTCACCGACAACGGCGCCGTGTATACATCTCGCTTCACCGGCGGTCGCAACGGCTTCGAGTACCTGCTCGCCTACCTCGGCATCCGCCAGAAGAACGGGGCACCCGGCCATCCCCAGACCCAGGGCAAGATCGAGCGCTTCCACCAGACCTTGAAGCGCTGGCTCGGGCAGCAGCCGCCCGCACGCACGATCGCCGAGCTCCAGCGCCAGCTCGATGCCTTCCGGCTCGCCTACGACGAACACCGGCCGCACCGCGCGACCGGGCGGGTCACCCCGGGCGAGGCCTACCGGGCGACGCCCAAGGCGTATCCCGCCGGTCGCGGCGCACCCGGCCACTTCCGCCTGCGCTACGACGTCGCCGACAAGAAGGGGGCCATCACCCTGCGCCGGGCCGGTCGCCTGTACCACCTCAAGGTCGGGGCGGCATTCGCCCATCGGCGCGTCCTGGCCATCGTCGACGAGGCCGAGGTCACGGTCGTCGCGCTCGATACCGGCGAGATCCTCTCGACCCACCGCATCGAGCCCGCCAAGGGTTACTGGCGCAACACACGACGAGACCCCGGCCGTTGGCCGGGGTCTCAGGCGACAGGAGGATCACAGTGACTCGGATGTCCCGACTCATGTGACTCACATGTCGCGACTCATGACATGGTCGGGGCGAGAGGGATAGCCCCGCCACCAACGACCTTCCGATCACAATGCGCCTCGCCGAGCCTCCAGAGCCGTACGAGCTGGTCCGCAGCGCATGACCTGTCGGCCGTCCCGCCGCCCTGCCGGACACGCAACCGACCGTGAGGTCCTCGTGGTCGCCGCGGTCCTCGCTGCCGGATCCGAGAAGGCGGCCGCCCACCGGCTCGGCCTGTCGCACTCGACCGTGAAGCGCCACCTGGCGAACGCTCGGTCCAAGGTCGGGGCGGAGACGACGGCGCAGCTCGTGTGGATCCTGGCGCCGCGGTTGCCTGAGCCCGAGGACTTGGCCGAGACGGACGAGTAGCGTCTGCTCGACGAAGAGCCTGTGAATGATGGGACCGGTTGACGCCGCCGGGAACAACACCGACAGTCTCGGCGTCATTGGGCGACACGGGATTCGAGGGGCGGCATGCAAGCAGCGGCTTTGGCGATGGTCCTGGCGGTGGTGGCCGGGTGCTCGTCGTTGCCGTCACCGACACCGGGTCCGACCGCGTGGGGCGACAAGGTCCCCGAAGCCGCCCCCGAGGCGGTGGCGTCACAGCCCGTCGTGGCGCGCGGCTCGGACAGCATCACCCTGCTGCCGATCTCGCCCGCCGGGGCTGCCGTCGGCGTCGCCTACGCCTACGACATGCCGCACTGCGGGATCGGCAGCCCGATCGACGTGGACGGCTCGTTCTGGGACGGCGTCGGCGTGGCGCCCGACTCGGTCGACTTCGACGGCCGGACCGGGACGTTCCGGCTCGCCTCGCCCACCGAGGCCACCTTCACCGCCTCGGACGGCAGGATCCTCCACCTCGTGCGGCACACGGGAGCGAAGGAGTTTCGGATCTGCGACTGACCTATCGGGTGGGCGCCGTCCGCAGCCCGCCGCCCACCGCCTCGGCCTGTCGCACTCGACGGTGAAGCACCACCTAGCGAACGCCCGGTCCAAGGTGGGCGTGGCGACCACGGCGCAGCTCGTGTGGATCCTGGCGGCTCGGTTGCCGGAGCCCGAGGGTGTGGCCCAGGTGGACGAGTAGCGGGCTGCTCGACTTGACCGACAGTGCGTGAGCGGACTCCGTCTATGCTGGAACCAGCATGTGCGGCACGGCGTCCATATGGCGCGAACGGATCCACGAGGCCGACGATGCCCAAGCGCGTGATGATCGCAGCGATAGCCGTTCTACTGGCCGCGGCTTGCGGCACCTCGGGCCCAGCGCCATCGACGCGGACGCTCGGCGCGAATGAGTACGTCTTGCCATCCGACCCGAACCTGGTGCTGGGCCCTGAGGCGACACCCCTCGCTTGTGCTGGCGTCGGCCTGGACGCCGTGCTGGTCGGCAGCGCAAGCGATCCCCGATATGTCTGGCTCTCTAACGCGCTGACCAACGACCGCATCGAGCTCGTGTGGCCCTCGGGCTTCACCGCGCGATTCGGTCAGGGCAGCGCGTTCGACGTGCTCAATGCCTCCGGCAAGGTGGCCATCGTCGGCGGGTCCCACGTGAACGGCGCGTGTGTCGGTACGGACGACGGCGAGTACTGGCTGGACACGGTGGTCCAGTAGAGTGCGACGGCTTCTTGGCCTGGCGGCGGTCGCAGCCCTGATAGCCTCTTGCTCCTCGACTGGACCAGCCGCGCCGTCCAACTCCGCAGGGACGCCGATTTCGTCGCCCACGACACCGCCCGCTGGTGGCTCAGCCGCGCCCTCAGGTCACCTGGTCGACGCGGCATTCCCATCGGAGGTCGCCGGTCTAGCGGTGATCAGCGTTGCCGAAGCTGTCGACCTGCTCCACTCGGGCAGACTCGACGGCCAGGCCGTCGCGGTGGCCGGCTACTACGACCAGGTCACCCCCTCGTGTCCCTATCCGGGCCGCTACATCGGCCCGCTCGAGGCCTGGTGCCGGTTCGCTTCCTTCACCGACACCCGCGCCAGCGCCAAGCTGTGCCAGCCTGAGGGCGCCAATGGCATGAGCTGCCACCAGCCGTCCGGGACGAACCTTTCGCCCTGGTTCATGACCGAGACGAGCGGGGACACGTGGGGGTGGGCGTCGGGGGGCGCCACCGGCGACCCGGCTGCCCTCGTGCTCATCGGCCACGCCGGCGACGCCCGGCAATGGCAATGCACCGCGGCGACCCAGGCCGAGTGTGCGGGCGCCTTCGTCGTCGACCGGGTTGCCTGGGCGAATGGCAGCGATCTCCCGCCCGCGGCTCCCGAGACCGGCGGCCAGGACTCGGGAAAGGTGATCACGCCGAGGATGACGCTCGACCAGGTCGCGGCCGCCATCGGGCTGGGCGACGACCTGCTGACCGGGGCGCCGTTCAGGAAGGGCGACATCGCCACGATCGACCCGCGCTGGAACTTCGCCGGCGATGACATCGTGTGGCTGGTGCGGTCCCTCGCGCAGGCCGCCGGGTCCGGAGCAGGTGAGACACGCCCCGAGACGGTCTGGCTTGTCGACGACACGAGCGGGAAGGTCATCGACAGCCACCCGCTGCAGCTGGCCGCCGACTACCGGCCGGCGCGGCTGTGGCCGATGGCCACCGTCCACGGGGTCGAGTGCTGCGCGGGCGACGTGTTCCCCTTCTACCGGGTGGAGTCCGGTGACGGCACGGCTGTGTACGAGGGCTTGGTCTCCAGCAGCGCGTCGGGCGAAGGCGACGCCACGACCTACGGCGGCAGTTACGGCTCGGGATTGCTGGTCTTGCCAGCCGGTGACTACGCCCTCACCGTGTGGTTGGCAACCTACGAGGGTGGTGTGACCGGCTCTCCTCGCGACGAGTGCTCCACCCAGGTGACGCTCCAGCCGCTCGATGACGTCGCGCTGAATGCCGACTTCCCAGCCAGCAAGGCATGCACCATCGGGCCTGCGCCTTCGCCATCGGCTGGCTCCTAGGGGTCCGCATGGCGCCGAGAGCGACAGGCCGGTGCGCGTTCGTGGTCTTGGCGGCGATCGCCGTGGCTGGATGCGCCTTCGCGCCCGGCGCCACCGATCCGGCCGCTGCCCATCAGCGGGCGCAGGCCGTGCTCTCGGCGTGGGCGGATGCGGTGGCCAAGGCAGGCGAGCACGCCGCCGTCACCCCGGTCGGAGAGCTGACGGGCCAGATCGGCGACTGGGAGGAGGCCGTGGGCGACAACAACAAGCGCGCGCTCATGGCCGGGATGGTCGCGGCCGACAGCCCGCTGTCCGAGGAGGCGCCGCCCGACGGGCAGGTGGCATGGCAGGACGGGACGACGACGAAGGTGCCCCTGGTTTCGGCGCTTGGAGCCATCGTTGCGATCGAGTCCACCACGGCGGCACCATGCTCGGACTGCGCCATGCTCCTGGTAACGGACGCACGCGCTGACGTCCGGGCCGATCCAGACGACGCGGGGCCCGGCGACCGCACCGATTTGGGAGTTCACGCTGGAGGGCACCGCGGTCAAGGTCACGCGGGTCGCGATCGCGAACCCGGTCGTCGTCGCCCCCGACGATGGCGGCTGGGGGCTCGGGCTCGCAATCGACTCCGCGCAGCGGGTCGGTCAGTGGCACCGAGCTCACGGTCGCGTTCGTCGGTGCACCCGATCCGGGGAACAAGCCGTGCGGTGAGGACTACACGGCAGAGGCCGTCGAGTCCGATCTCGCGGTCGTGGTCATCGTCACGCGGCATCCCCATGTCGGACTGTTCCCGCAGGGGTGCTCGGCGGTCGGGGCACGGCGCACGGCTACGGCCACGCTGACCGCCCAGCTCGGCGACCGAGTCGTGCTCGATGTGCAGCAGGGAACCCCGGTACCCGTCGTGCTAGCTCCGTAGACGATTCGGGTCGGAGCGATGATCTCGCAGCCCCCGCGCCCGTTACGCTCTCCCGCGTGAACCGTCCGCGAACCGCAAGGCCGATCCTTCGAGGGATGGGATGAAGCTCGTTCGTGATGTGCTTGTCGCGATGGCGCTTGCTGTGTCCGCGTGCGCGCCGGGGCCAACGCCGCCCTCGAGCTCGACACCGGCGCCCACCCCGCCCAACGTGTCGTCGGCGAGCCCGACGGCGGCATCGCCCGCCCAAACGCCCACTTCGCCCCCGCCGGAGTCGCCGAGCGCATCTGCTTCGCCCCTTGGGTCCGTCCAGATCCCATTCGCCTACCGCGTGATGGAGGTCACGATCGTCGGACAACCGGGGATCGTCACCGCGTGGCGGGCGGCGACCGAGCAGGAGCTCGAGGCAATCGCCTGGAACGGCGACACGGACATCGCACTTGGCCGCCTGTCGGATCGTGAGCTCGTGCTCGGCTGGATCGGGACCGTCTGTGACCTGGAGGCGACGCTGACCATAGCTCCGGGCCGGCTGGTGGTGACTCCTGCGCCTCGCCAAGGCTGCGACCTGGTGGGCGTTGGGCGAGGGATGGTGTTGACGTTTCCGGAGCCAACCGATCCGAACGCCATCGCCGTCGAGCTTGGGGACCGAGTCCTGCTTCCCGAGGGGAGCTGATAGGTTCGTTCGCGGTCAAGCGGCTCGTCGCTCCCGAGTCTTCGCCCTCTGCCCGCTAAGCCCCAAACCTGGGCCGCAGCGCATGCGACTCGCGGACCTGCTCCAAGGGGCATCGTCCGATGCGCGAGATCGCGACGCTCGTGGGCAGGCGCTCTCGACGATCAGCCGTGGCGAATCACGGATCCGGGTCGAATACCACTTCGATGGCCAGGCCGAAGATTTCGAGCAATGACGAAGGCCAGGGGGAGGCTCGGGTCGAACCGGCCCGTCTCGATCGCGTTGATGGTCTGCCTCGAGACTTGCGCGGCATCTGCCAGTTGTGCCTGGGTCCAATCCCGTTCGGCCCGGAGCACACGAATCCGGTTCTTCATCCCCCAAACCGTCGGATCCCGATGAGCACCGACAGCATGTAGATGGCCGAAGTCACCACCAGGACCCAGACAATCCCTGCCTGGACCAGTCCGGCACCGCCCAGAAGTATGAGAGTGAACCCGGCGACGAAACACCCGCCAAGTGCCAGGGCCATGGCGTCGAGTTGGATCTTGCGCATCAACTCGTCGGCGTGTCTCAGGAAGCGCATGTACGACGCGATCCAGGCCAGACCGACAAGCGCGGTGCCGATCGACGCCACGACGACTCCCGCGTCACCCTCGATCCATCCACGATCGATGGCAGCGTCGGCGACAAGGAAGGCCCCGACCCACAGAAGCGACCAGATGACGATCGACCGGCGATTTCGCCGGTCGAGTTCGGTCGACGACCAGGAGTTCCCCTGGCCGCGCTCGTTCACGAATTCTCTTCCCGGCCGGCCCGACCCACGCTGGACGCCGTCCCCAGCATCAAGAACCCAGCCGTCCCCGCCACCAGGCCGACCTCCGTGGGGATCGCCCCCAAGACCATCCCGAGTGCGGCCACCAGGGTGGCTACCCAACCGACGAGCAAACGCGTCTTCCGATCCATCAGTAAACTCCTCTTGTCATTAAGTCAAGTGTCTTTGACAAGGGGAACGATGGCACAAGACACCGACCATGTCAAGCGCACTTGTCATATGCTGCGCCACGCCTGTCGGTTCGCGACGGGACGAAGCGCAGCCCAGGCGGTCGCGCAGCCGAAGGCGGTCGCGCAGCCGACTGACCGTCAGACCGCCCGTCCCCCCACGCTTGGGGCATGACGGCGCGCTGGTCCGATCCGCACCGACTCCCAGGCCACCACCGGCTCGGAGAACGCGGAGGCCCACCGCCTCGGCCTGTCGCACTCGACCGTCAGGGACCATCCGGCGAACGCGTTCGCCAATAACACCAGGGCGGCTACCGAGTGGCGCGAAAAGCGACCACGCCCGCCGCCACCGCGCCGGCCCCGACGGTAACCACTGCAAATGCGGTCAACGGCCACACGTTCGCGTTGCCGCAAAATCATCGGTGGCGACACAGGCGTCGACCGTGTTGATGACCCCGTAGAGCAGCACTGTCCCAGCGCCAAGTAGCGTGCCGGCAATCAGGATCGTGCGTGAGGGTTCCCGGCGTCGGCCGACGCCAATCAGCATCCAGACGAGCAATGCCAAGATCGCCACGATTGCGATCACGGGCGACAGCGAGGTCAGGAGCCCAAGGAGCAGTCCTGTCGCGACTCCGAGGGCGAGCCTTGGTCCCATAGATCCATCGTACCCTCAGGAGGCAGCTCCCGATCCCCCCGAGCGTGATCTCACGCAAGGAGCTGTCAGCGCTGGGGAGCTGGGACGGCGACCGACAACTCGGTCCCGATCGCGAGGTCGAGGACGACGAGCGCCGACGCCTGACTCTGGCAGGGCGTTGCCGGGGGCGACGCGGTGCAGGCTGACGGGTCGGTGAACGCCCCGGCGAACGTCAGGGCGGATCCGCTCCGGCGCTAGAGGCGATGAGCTCGGCCGGCACCCGGAGGACTGCCTCCGCGATGAGCAGGTAGTCCGCGAGTTCCAGGTACGCCGTCAACGGGAGAGGCGTTCGAGGATCTCGCGGTTGCGCTCGATGCTGGCCTTCAAGCGCCGTCGGAAGTCGGGGTCGGAGCGACGGGCCTCGATGTGGGCGGCGATCGCCCGCTGGATCTCCTCGTTGACCGACACCTCGTCGACGCCGGCGATCGCCTCGAGGGCTTCGGCCTGGTCGGCAGGTAGTCGCAGGGTGCGGGACTTGATCGTCATGTCGGCCTCAGGTTCGTGGAGCGGTGACCCACGATACCACGGTATCCCGGTGCCCAGGTCAACGCGCTCGGCCCGTCCTCAGCTCATCCCTTCAACGACCTCACGGTCTGTCGCACCTCCGGGCTGGGCGAGATGGCCGACGCGTCATGCGCTGCGGACCAGTTCAGGTGACCGCGGCAAGGGCGCCGCCAGGTCGCCCCTGACCGCTTTCAGGATGCTGCGGCCCGGCCACCGAGCGTTCGTCCCAGGTGCAGCCCCAGCCCGATCGCGATCGCGGGCACGACGGCCAGCCCCATCACCAGCGACAGCATGTTGGACAGCGCGTCGACGTTGTCCACCGCGAACACGGCGAGCGTGACGACCACGACCTGGACGACAGCGCCAAACCACGCGACCAGCCCCAATCGTCGTGGCAGCGCTGGCTCCGTGCGGCAGGCGTAGCCGAGATACAGGAGACCGACGATGCCGACCGCGCTCCCAGCAATCCCGCACCAGAAGCTCAAGTCATCGAAGAACTGGCTGCTGCGCCCGACCGCGACCATGATCTCGGCCGGCACCTGGTCCCAGCCCGTGTTCCGCCAGTAGGACACTTCGACGAAGTACGTGATGGCGTTGAGCGCCCCGAAGATCGCATTCGCCGCAATGAATACGCCGCCGACCTGCACCGCGGCGCGCCGCCCGCCCGTCGCGACGTTGGCCGCGAGGAGGAGTGGCAGGAAGCCGACGTAGGCGAACAGGAACAGGCCATCCCGCAGGACGTAGTCCCACACGGTCGCATTTCGGTAGGCGAACGTCGCGGCCCAGTACACGGCCTCGTCCTTGAGCTGGCCCGCGGCTGTCGCTGCGTACACGGGCGGCGTTGCCAAAAGATGCAGCTCCTCGGCCATGTACGCGAGGGTCGCCACCATGAACGCGACGCCCGCGAAGAGCCCCCAGTACCTCGCCACGCCGGCCCACCGCGGATCCAGCGCGGCCTGCTCAGCCGACTGCAGCATCGTCGTCATTGCACGCCTCCCGGCATCGCTTTCCCGGACGCTCGGGTCCTTGCCCGCGGACCTCTGACGGGCGCCTGACGGAGGGCAGGATGCGCAACCTTGCGCTACGGAATCGTTACGGAGGTCGTTTGGCCATGCTCGACATGGTCCGCCTCGCCCGGGCAGGGCACGGCCAAGCGGGGCTCGATGGTCGTTCTCGAGTAGCAGTCGGCCCGCCCGGGGCCTGCCCTCTTCGCCAGCGTCTTGCATACCTTGCACCTGCGGGTTTAGCACCTAGCAGCTCTAGGTATCCGACACCAACAATCTGAGACCAAGTGAAACTTGCAAGGACTTGGCCGCCGCCTCTGGCACGCCACTCGTGCTCGCCGTCCTTCACGGGAAGGACAGATACGGCTACGCCGCGCCGCCGGATGCGCAACGGAGCGCGATGTCGGGGTGGTCGCGGCGGTCCTAGTTGCCGGGTCGGAGAAGGCGGCCGCCCACCGCCTCGGTCTGTCGCACTCGACCGTGAAGCACCACCTGGCGCGGCGCCACCACTTCGAGCCGGTCTGGCGACTGATGCCAGCGGCTCGGGCAGCGGCCGTGATCGTCCAGCCCGCCTGGATGCGATCGGCCAGGAGCCGTCGGCCGTGCGGGGTCAGACGGGCATTAGGATGCGACATGAGGGTCCCTTCCTCGACTGTGGCTGCAACACCAACAGCCGAACGATAGGGGCCCTCAGCCCGTCAACAACCTGATTGGGAACTAGAGCTAGCTGAGGGTCGCGTCACGTAGGCGTACGGCGGCCTGTTCGACGTTCATCCATTTCCCGCCGTCCCCGGGCACCGCGCTCCACGTTCCATGGCCCCAGAGGCGCCCGAGGCGCACCACGGCTACCTCCAGACCAGATGCGTGGGCGGTCCGCTCCATCTCGTCCCGGGCCGCGGCCGCCTCTGGCGCGACGTCGAAGGCGATGCTTTCGACTGAGGCGACCGACAACGAGACGAAGCTCACCTACGAGACTGCCATCCGGTCGTTCACCGAGGCGGAGGTAGCGCTCCGCGAGATCGTGTCCGCGCTGGAGCGGTATCGGGCAGCGTCGGATTCGGTCGAGGCGGCGGAGGCCGCGGTGTCCTCGTCGCAAGCCGCCCTCGCAGCTGCCTTGGCCGCGTTTGAAACGACGTCCGTCGAGCTCGCCAGTACCGCGACGTCGCTCCGCGATGCATCAACAACCATCGCCGCCCTGGATCCCGAGCGGTTCTGGTCGTCGTTCGAGGAGCTCCGTTCGGAGGTGAGGACTGCGAACGACTCCCTTACCGACAAGCTGGCGGCGGTCGAAGCCGGGCTCTCGGGCGAGGTAACGCGCACGCGGGAGCAGGTGGCGGCGGCTGTCGCAGAGGTCCGCGCGGTGGCCAATCAGGCGCGTGCAGCAGCCGCGATAGGTGCTGTTGCGGCGATTCTGGCGGCCGTCTTGAGCGTCGTGATCCTGCTGCGATAGCGGCTATGGACGCCGGAGGTGTGACCCATCGAGGTCACCCGGCCACGAGCGCCAGAGGCGCAGGCAGCGCACGCAGAGACGTCTGCTCATTCGTCCAAGAGAGCGCGATTGCCGGCCGTTCTCAGTCGGCCCTGCTCTCGAGCAGCTCGCGATACTCAAGGAAGCCCTGCGCCCCGAGGGTGTTGATCACGTCCTCAGCGACGGCGCGCGCCTCGTTGTCGGCTCCCCTCGTGAGCAGTTCGAGAGCCTGCCGAAGCTCCGCGCCCGCCACATGCGGAAGCGAGCGCCAGGGATCGCCGGCGACGAGGAGCTGCAACACGCGAGCGGCAGACTGTGGGTCGTCCGTTGACAAGCGAGCTGCGAGGCGCGCGGCGCCTGCCTCGTTCTCGGTCTCGCCTCGGGTCTTCTCAAGTGCAGGCAGCAGGAGCATGCGCAACACCTCGCGCTCGTGGTCGAATGCTGCCGAGACCCACGAGACAGCCTTGAGCTCCTCCCCGTCAGCGTCAGGGTCGGCGAGCTCCACGCGTTCCGCCAAGAACGCGCGAGCTCGGGCGCGGACCTCCTCGCCGACGTTGTCGCTGGCCGCCTGCTCGGCGATCCAACGCGTCACTCGACCGCGCAACCAGCCCGCCGCTCGGGCATAGAACTCGGGTAGCCACTGGCCCTCATCCTCGGCCGGCAGCGCCAGCAGGTGCGCCATGGCGACGTGGATTCCGAGCTGCTCGTCCTCGTCGCGCGGCCGCCCCCGCTCTTCCTGCGGCCGAGGCTCGAGCGCCATGACAGCTGCCTGGTACTCGCGCGCAAGAAGCGCCGCAGTGTCGGAGAAGAAGCGCGAATAGAGCAGATATGCCTCCCAGGTCGCCTTCGTGGCCGAGTCCGCCACCTGCTCCCCGAACAGCAGGGCCAGCCATTCGTCCTGATGGGCGGGATCTCGGGCCAGGAGCCAGGGCAGCCTTAGGCCCAAAGCGGCCTTGACCGAGAGCGCCCGATCGGTGCGCGCGACGTGACGCAGCAGTTCGGATGTGCCTTCATGAATGAGGCCCCACTCCAACCGTCGAGCCGCCAGAAGCAACTCGATCGTTGCCGTCGTCGCCTCGCCTCGCACGCTGTTGAGCGCGAGGGTCCCGGCGTCATAGCCGTTCCCGAGGTCTTGCTCCTCGGACTCAGGAGTCGGATCCGCGTCCTCGAGCAGCGCGCGCAGCACGGTCAGTGAGCGTTGGCCGTCAGGCTCGGATAGCGAACCCTGATTGGCGGCATGACTGAGGAAGCTGGCGATCGAACGCCTCGCCTCGCGCGCCCACATGCCGGTCTCGGGCCGGACTACAAAGACCCCAGCGAGGCCGAGCATGAAGGATGTGCCCGCATCGAGATCGCCAAGGTGACCCTCCCGGACAGCGCGATCGAGCGTCGACACGATCTGTGAGACGAGGGCTGGTGGGAGACGACCAACATCACCCGCCAGGGGCGCGTAATCGGGAAGACGCCCGAGCATCACTGCGGCCGCGGCCCGCCCCAGGCCCTCGATTCCGGCCTCTCCGAAGCTCGGATTCGCTGGGGCCTCCCAGGCTTGCAGCGTTCGCAGCAGTACCTCGGGTGAGAGAGCCGCAAGGTCTTCCTCGCTGATTGGGCTCGGCGTGCCGACCCACTCAGCGGTTGGCTCCGGGATGCGCTCGTCTTCGACCGTCTCGAGCGGGCCGTTCCGAGCCTGCCAGCCCGCGGGGAGCTGGTCCCGAACCTGGAACAACAGGCGGCTTCTCCAGCGACGACGGAGATCATCGACGTCGTAGGCGATGCCGTCCCTCGCGAGGCGCGCGACGATCTCGTCCACCTCGCTGGCCTGTGCGGCGTAGTCCAGCAACGCAACCTTTCCGGCATCGGACGAGCGGGTCCACAAGGCGCCCAAGGCACGGCGGAACTCGTATCGAGTCGAGCTCCCGTCATCCCACGACGATGACGCCAGGAGTACTTCGTCGCCATCGATCCCCGTTTCGGGCCGATCGGCGATTGCAGCCAGGGCAACTCGAGCGAGAACGTGCTCCCGATCGGCCAGAAGGTCGAGGACCAGCGCCTGCGCGGCGGGCAGCGGCACCACGAGCAGACATCGATAGAGCGCGTTTGCGACGAACCACACAGCGTCCGCGCCGTAGCGCGGACGCTGGTCCACGTTCCGGAGCCACATCGTCGAGTAGCGCCGTACGCGGCCCTGCGCCCGAACAAGTCGCCGCAAGCAGGCGCGCAGCCGACGCGCGAGCACGTCATCGGCCGCTGCCAGCTCATCCAGCGGCTCCCCCAGCGCCTGCTCCAGGAACCACGCCTCGTCGCGAGGGCTTGCGATCGCCGCGTTCACCACCGCGATCAGAAGCTCGACCCCTGCCGCCACGTATCCAGCTCGCCCGAGCTCGCCCGCGAGCGCGGAGGCCTCCACGGCGGCGTAGTCGACCGCCAGCGGGATTGACAGCCGACCAGCGACGTCCTGGACAAGGGGCGCGGCAGAGGCCGCCGGAAGGGCGCGGAGAATCTCAACCAGGGTGGCGATCGCCCGAGGATTGTCAGTCCGAGGTACGCGACGGACGAGGCGAACGACGAGATCTGGCTCGCCGGTGGCAACCCGCGCCAGGAACCGGCCCTGCGGCCAGAACGGAGCCTGAACATAGCCACCTCCTACCTCCACGAGCGCCGGAGGTGTCGTGAGGAAGCCGTCGACCTCGGCCAAGGGCGACAGCCATCGCTCATCGGCGCGATCGAAGAAGTAGACATGCTGCGACGCGGTGCGGAGGAGGGCGACCAGATAGCGCGCTTCCGGTTCACCCGGGTGCTCCACGGCCAGAAGGCGATCGACCTCGCCGATGCCCTCGAAGTACGGGGCAATCACCGCCAGGAGCGTCGCCGTGACCTCATCTACGAGGCGACGCGTCTCCTCGTGACTCGGCAGGTCCCGCTCTAGGTTACGGAGCCGATGCGCAAGGCCAGCTCCCCGCCCCGCCAACTCAGTCCAGCGATCAAGTGATGTATCCGGCACGAAGCCTGTGCGTGCCCTGTCCTCACGACCCAGGAGGACGCGAGGTCCCTCACGGGCTCGTCCGCTCGCACGCTCGTGGTCCTCGAGAAGCTGACGCAGACCCGTGAGGACCCGAACTGGCGGCTCACCATCTCTGGCCTCCGGCGGCCAGTGGCCAGCAAGGTCCTGGACCCTGTTCTCGTACTGGAGCCGCTCACGGGAGAGCTCGACGCCAAGAGCGCCCGGCAGAGCAGAGAGGATTTCGCGGGCAAGATGGGCGGCCAGTATCCCGTCGATCGGATCGCTACTCCGAGCCGCAATGACGAGGCGCTTGTACGCCTCAGCGACTCGAGGAAACGCCGCGCCTCGCTCGCGCTCCGTGAGAGCACGAAGCACCACGCCCTCGGTTTCAGTAAGGCGCGGTTCGGCCACGGCGGGAGGCCGTTCGTCTTCCAGTGCGTCGGAGCCCGGCGGAAGGGCGTCGCGCGTGGGTTCCGTGTCTGTCATTCCATTTGCCGCGAGATCCTGAGGAGGTAGACATTCGTCATCAGGGCGCCGCCGACGTGTTCTCTCCAACGTGACATGCCTGCTAACAGTTCACAGCAGCGGTGGCACGCGCTCGAGCGCTGCCTGGAAGACCGCGGTCGCCTCGTCGTACAGACGGCGCGCCCGCTCGGTCGACGGCATCCCGTCGACGACGACGTAGTCGCGCACCTGGTACGGCAGCTGGGCCGCGCTCATGTAGTGGCCGCTGACGCGGCGGGTCCGTTCGACGGGGATCCCGATGTCCTGGCCGGCCGCCAGGAGCGCCCGCTCGTACGTGTCGCGTGCGCGCCGTCGATCGCCTTCCGACCCATCCCACTGGAGCTTGAACCGCACACGACCGCCGGCGATCTCCCAGTAGAAGCGGGCCTGCTCCCAGCCGGCGAGTGGCAGCGTGGTCCACGCGTCTCCGTTTAGGATCCAGTCGGGGCCGCCAGGGTTCGTCGCACGGTAGGGGTGGACGTCGACCGGCCAGGCCTCGGCGATCGCCTGGTACAGGCGGAGGATCGCGACGTGGCTCGTGCTCGCCGGGTCGTGCGCGCCAGACCAGACCGCCGCATCCAGAGCGAGTCGCTCGGCGTAGGCCGCCTGCAGCTCACCAAGGGCACCATCGGCAGCCGTCGCCGCCAAGCCCGCGAGAAGCTCGGGCACGCCGAGATAGAGGACGCCTGGCTCGCGGTCGATCTCGAAGAATGAGGTGCCGAGGAGGATGTACGCACGCTCGGCACCGGCCGCCTCAGCGAATGCTCGCTGGCGGCTGCGCTGATTCCAGCCCGACGCTGCGGCGAACTTCAGCTCGATGTATAGGCGGGCGGTGCCACCCACGTCGAGCAGCGCGAGATCGAAGATTCCGCGGTCAGGTTCGACCACGACGCCCGGCCTCATGTCGCGCGCCCACAATCCGAGGACCCGCGCGAGCTCGGTGTGGTGGAACAGCTCCGCGAGCACGTGCTCGTGGGTGATCTCCTGACGCCACAATCGTTCGAGGAGCAGCTGCAGCCCGGGACTCGGCGCCCCCATCGGACCGCCCGCGACCGTCATGCCAGCCCTCCGTTGTTGCTCGCACCCATCACGACCCTCCCGCTTCTCGCACAGGAGGCGAGCCCGACGGCACGTCGAGTTCGAGACCCAGACATAGCCCGGCGCCCACGACCTGGTCGACGACCGCCGCCCAGACACTCCGAACCTCGTCGTGGGTCGCGTCGGTCGCCTTCGCCCCCATCGCCAGCCGCGGTGTGAGCCACCGGCGGTCAAGCTCGATCACCGGCCGGGCGAAGGCATTGACGCCGGGCTCGTACGGCCGGCACGGGACAAAGCTGTAGGGCGAACTCGGGTCGTCGGCGTGCCGGGCGCCCTCGTACAGGCGGAGAGCCTCGTGGCCCCGGTCCTCGGTGGCTCGAAGCGGGTCGAATACCACCGACCGCACCCATTCAGGCACATCGAGGTGGTCCGGTGCCCCGCGACGGTAGTCGACACCGGGACAAGCGACCACGAACACGGTGTCGAGGACGAAGGCGCCACGCAGAGCCGACCCGAACAGCACCAGCGACCCTGGCGGCAGGCGCAGGAGCGCGGCATTCCGAGTCTGGCGACAGTTGCTGTACCGGAAGCGGTCACCGAAGACGAGGGGATCGGTGTTCTGGAGCAGCCGACGGTGGCGTGGCAGCTCCCACCAAGGCTCGTGCAGCCAGCGAGGCCCGTCTTGGAGGCCCGGCGGGTACGACTCGACGACCCGCGACTGCGGCTCCCACTCACCCCACAACGTGACGGGGCCCCGCTGGACGCCGGTTGCCTCGAGGTATGTGCCGGTCGCCTTGAGGAACTTGCGGTGGTGCGGACCGCGATTCCAGTCCATCTGCTGCCCAGGCGGACGGTGCTCCCCGCCCGGGTGCGGGAACTGGACGATGAAGGGCCGGTCGCCGCGTTCGGTCATCGCGCGCCCGGCCGCCACGTCCCGAACGCCTCGACGAAACGCCTGAGCGAAGACCGGTTGACGCTGGCCACAGGGGCGCTCGTCATGCCTTGCTCGGCTCGCCGTCGAGCAGGGCCTGTGCTCGCTCGGCGATCGCGAGCAGCGTCCCGCGTTCGTACGCGCCGGAGATCTCACCGTCGCTGAAGCGCTCGCCCCGGAGGATCGTGGTCAGCAGGTAGATCAGGTCGTCGTGCGAGGCACCGGCGATGGCCGTCGGGTCCGAGATCAGCTGCTCCGCCTCGGGCGTTCCGGCCCATCGCATCCAGTCGACCGGTCGCACGAGCTTGGCCGCGTACATGTCCTCCACGAAGCGGTCGACCTCCGGCTGGTACTCGTACCAGGGCAGCTGGATTGCGCCGGACGCATTCACCTCGCCACCCTGCCATCGCCCGATCGGGCCGCGCGGCGCGAACGTCTCCGCATATCCCGCGAGGATGCGCAGGCTCGCCTTCGAGATCCTCAAGTTGTCTGCCTTGCCGGGCCGACGTAGCGGAACTCAGACCGCCAATGGCCGAGGACTGGATACAACGCAGAGGCAGGATGGCTCGCCCAAAGGAGCACGTCGAGGATGCGGACGAGCGATCGTTGGATCGGCTGACCGTCGGCGCCGATGATCATGGCGAGCCCATCCTGGATCGCCCGGAGCGCATCAAGGTTCTGACGGCCCTCGTCCCGCATGTGCTCGATGAGCTTCGTGGCCTTCGTGCCGCGGCCGCCGAGCTGATCCACGACAAGGCTGTCGAGGATCGGCACCAGCGCCGGTCTCTTGAGGTGGAGCAGCTTCGTCGCGACGGACAGTCCGCGGTGATCACCGACCATCTCCGCGAGCGCCGCTCCAAGTCGGTCCGCCACGTGCGCCTCATCCCACTCTCCGTCCGAGAGGTCGAGCAGCGCCCAGGAAGGATCGATCGCGGTGAGCCAGGAGCGGGGGACGCCGTCGAGCAGCTCGATCCACCACCTGTCAGGCATGCGGGTGGCCATGCTGCCGTTGACCGCCCGCAGGTCCGCCAGCTCGAAGCGGTCCTTCGGGCAGGACACCGCCCGCGCGTCGTAGGACTTCGGGCCGACGGCGCTCCGATCGAGGCGGAAGAACAGCTCCGCGACCCACTGCGCCCCGTCGATGACGAGGGCCGGGCCGGCGTCAACCCGGCGGATCGTGACCGTGATTGGTTCACCGGTGAGCTTGAGTTCCAGCTTCCCCGGAGGGATCGCCCGGCTGCCACCGCTGCGGTGGGCTGCGCCAGCGGGCGACCTCGGACTCTCGGGCACGTCCGGCCGGCACGATCCGCACCCGTGCGGTGTGCCCGTTGTCCGCTCCCTGGCCCAGGCGAGGAGCTCGTCGACCGAGTCGGCGCACGCCTTCCCGTATAGCGCCGTCCAGAGCTTGCCGGCGGCGAGCTCGCGGTTGATCGTGCGGCACCTCGCCCGGTGGACGACCAGGTAGCCGGCCGCGATGTGGGCGTACGTGTTGAGGACGAACCCATCGTCGTGTGCGGCCAGCCACGCGAGGTAGCCGGCATCGTCGTTGAGGAACCACTCGGTCACGAGCCGCCTCCGATCCTCGGGTTGCTGCCGTCAGGTTCCATCACTTCTCCCCCTTCCCCGTTCAGCGAGATGTGCGTCGATCAGTGCCCGGGCTCGCTCGAACCGCTCGGTGCTCCAGCGGTCGCCGTTGGGGTTCTGGACCGTCGCGATGACACCGACCCCGGTCCCTACGATCTCCCCCAGCTCCCGCCGACTGAGTCCAGTCGTGGCGAAGTAGGCGCGGACCTCGAGCGGGTCAGCCTTCGACTTGAGCTGCCGTGGTCCGGCTGCCGTAGCTGGTGACGGATGGCGCGAGGCCGCGACCCGTGATGGACGCCGAGGATCAAGCACGGGACGCGGCAGCGGGGGCGCGTCGGCAGCGGCGCGGATGCGATCAGTGACATCCTCGACGCCCGGCATTGCCCAGACCGAGTCGCGAAGCATCAGGCGCCAGGCGTTGACGTAGTCGTTCCTGACCGCCAGCTGTCGCACCACTGCCACCGGGACCAGGGCGGCGCGCTGAACGACGAAGTCCGCGGTGAACAGGATGCCGACGAGGAAATCGAACGGGTCCCCAGACGGCTCGAGGCCACGGACGGCGCTCAGCTGGCGCGACGGATTGCGAGCCGTCAGCCGCCGGCTCTTGACCTGGTAGCGGATGCCGTCGTCGCTCACCGCGTCGTACCCGATCGACGAGTTGCCGGCCAACGAGAGGCCAAACGCTCGCGCCGTCAGGTACTCCGCGTAGTCGCCGACCGGGTTGTTGGTACTCCGGACGACGCCGCGCCCATGGAGCTCCTCGACGATCGCCGCGTAGAGCGCAAGCAGCGCTGGCGCTGACTCGGCGGACAGCCTGTGACGAAGCGCGAGCGTCGAGACCCCCTCCGGGGTCGTCCCGAGGGCATCCTCGGCTGGTCGCTCCGTCACGTCGCGTCTCCGGACGGCTCCTGGATCCCGAGTCGCGCGCGCGCCGTCCGCCGCTCGTCATTGCTGAAGAGCGGCGTGTACTCGGGGAGCAGGACGTGGTGCTCGACCGTCAGGTCAAGCCTCTTGAGGAGGAACAGCTCGCCCAAGCCGTCCTGCACCTTCTCGGTGGCGAGCAGCCGGTGCGCGGTCTCGACGCCGCCGTGGACCTGGACCATCTCGAGGAAGCGTGTCGGACGGTACCCGAGCCTCGCGGCGCCGTGGTAGATGTCGAGCATCGCCGCATCGAAGCGGCGCTCGAGATGTGCTCGATCCTCCATCGCTGCCTCCCTTTCAAGGTGCAGGGTACTCAGCGGCGTGTCACCTCTGGTGGCACGGACTACCAGGGCTTCGACAGGCGGTCGACGACGTCGCTGCGCGCCAGGACCCGCGAGCAGAGCTCCCAGCGGTTGGCGTCTGGGTCGATCGTCCGCTCGTAGCGGAGCTCGAAGACGTCCTTGGCCTGACTCCGCAGGTGGATGTACTCGTCGAGCATCTGCTTGAGCTTCTCCTCGCTCTCGATCCACTCGTCCTCGATCGTGTCCGGTAGGCTGCCGAAGATGTCGAACCGGTCCTTCATCCGCTGCGAGAGCACGCGGTACACCTTCTCGTCTCGCGTGCCGGCGTAGACGAGATTGAGCATGTCGACGGTGCTGCGCGCTTGACCGATTCGCTTGATACGGCCGAGGCGCTGCTCGAGGCGAGACGGGTTCCAGGGCAGGTCCACGTTGATCAGGGTGCCGAGCGTCTGGAGGTTCAGGCCCTCACACGCGGCGTCCGTCGCGACGAGAAGGCGCAGCCCGCGCGTCTTGACGGCCTTCTTGATCTCCTCGCGCTCGACCGAGGCGAACTCACCATCGCGGAAGATCCCGCTCTTGCCGGAGCCGGCGTACACGCCGACCGGCTCGCCTGGCAGGCTCCGAGCCAGCTCCTCTCCCACCCAGCGCGCCGTGTCGTAGTACTGGCTGAACACGATGCACCCGTGCTCGAGCCACGTCCGACCCTCCGTCCGGTGCTCGGTGAGGAAGTACCGGATCGCGCTGAGCTTCGGGTCCCGGGCCTCCGGCCGCGACAGCTCGTCGACAATCGTCCGCAGGTGGCCCGCTTCTGCAGTGGTGAGGACGCCCATAGCGTCCGACACTCGCTGGGCGTCCTCCTCGTCCTCGATCGGCTTCCGCTCGAGCATCCGCGTCGACGTCGCGATCCCCGACGCGAAGCTGGAGCAGATCCGCTGCAGCAGCATCGCCCTCATGAAGCCGGCGGCCTTGGTTCGCGCCGCCAGGGCGCTGGTGAACGACTCGGCCGCCTCGTAGGCGAGGTCGAAGGGGTGATTCGTCAGGAGCCCGAGGCCCACGAAGCCGACGCCTGGGTACGCGGTCGCCGGCGCGTCGGGATCAGGATGGATCGTGACGCCGACGCGCTCGAGCAGGCCTTTGCTCTCGAGCGTGGAGCGGCGGCGGAGGACCGTATGGCGGACGATCGGGTTGTGTTCGCGGAAGAAGTCCGGCACCAGCGCCTCGTTCGAGACCCACTGCTGCTCGAGGTAGCCGAGCGAGGCGAAGGTCCTCGGGGTGAAGAACGACCGGTCGTCCACGTCGAGCTGCAGCCGCAGGTTCTGGAACAGCGCCAGCTCCTCGCCGGGGGGCAGCGGATTCCTGATCCACTCCCACGCCTCGCGCTCATCCTGGGCGACCTGCGTGCCCTTGACCATGGGGATCGCACCGTCGGCGACCGCCCAGGGCGCCAGCGGCGGACGACCGACGACGAACTCCGCATCGCCGCCCAGGATGCCCATCAGGTCCCACAGTTCCCTGACGTTCGTCTGGATGGGGGTGGCGGTGCCCAGCAGGAGGTGCCTCGTGCGGGAGCCGATCTGCCGCATGAACGCGAGTAGGTTGTTCGGCGTGTCGGCGGCATCGCCGAGCGCGCCGCGGCGGCGGGCACGATGCGCTTCGTCCAGGACAACGGTGCCGTACCGGCGCCGGAGCAGGTAGTCGCTCTCCTCGGACTCGTGGATGACCAGTCCGGTCGAGACGATCGCGATCTGGGCCGGACAGCGGGCGATGTCCTCGGCTCCACGGGTCCGGATCACGTGGCCCTTGGGGTCAGTCCAGACCTTCTTCGTAGTCCCAGCACCGCCAGACGCCGTCCGGCTGGACGTGCGACGCCTGCCATCCAGAGGAGGGACCCACCGCATGACCGCCATCGCCACGCCGGGACGCCGGAGCCCGGCAGCAACGAAGGCCGAGGGCGTCGTCCGCACCGCCCGCCACCTCTACTACTTCAATGGGCAGGGCCCGTGGCCGGGCGTCACGTCGATCACCCGGGTGCTCGATGCGCCCGCGCTCACCAACTGGAAGCTCGGCGAGGTGGCGCGCTCGGCGGTCGAGAACGCCGAGCAGCTCATCCACGACCGCGAGGCCGGCAAGGTCGATGCGGCGGTCAAGTACCTCACGACGCTGTCGACCTCGGCGATGGACCGCGGCTCGCGGATCCACGGCAACATCGAGTCGATCCTGCGCCGCGAGCCGTTCACGCCCGACCCGCGCGACGCGGACGCGGTCGCCGGGGCACGGGCCTGGCTGAACCAGCAGGCGAGGGAGCACGGCCTGCGGCCGCTCGAGGTCGAGGCGTTTCTGATCAACGAGACCCTCGGCTACGGCGGCACGCTCGACCTGATCGCCGAGCTCGACGGCGAGACCTGGCTGCTCGACTGGAAGACCGGGAAGTCGGTCGCCTGGCCGGACGGTCGGGTGTACGCCGACCATCGCCTCCAGCTGGCGGCCTACGCCAACGCCGGGTTCATCGCCCGGATCGGCGACCCCGAGCGGCACCCGCTGCCGGCGGTCACCCGGTTCGGCATCGTCCACGTGACCGACGGCGGCACCCGGCTGTACGAGGCCGACGTCACCGAGCGCGACTGGATCGCCTTCCGGGCCTGCCTGAACCTGTGGGACTGGCAGAAGAACGGCGGCAAGGCGGCGTGAGTACGATCCTCGCCATCGACCCCGGCTCCGCGCAGTCGGCCTGGCTGCGCTTCGATGGCGCCCGGCCCGAGGGATTCGGGATCACGGCCAACGACGTGCTCGCCAAGGCCCTCCGGTCGGGCGGGCTGCCCGACGTCGTCGTCATCGAGAAGATCGAGTCGTACGGGATGGCGGTCGGCGCCGAGGTGTTCGACACGGTGTGGTGGGCAGGCCGCTTCGCCGAGGCCGCTGACCGGGTCCCGGTCGTGATGCTCCCGCGGCGGGCGGTGAAGCTCGCGCTGTGCGGCGACTCGCGGGCCAAGGACGCGAACATCCGTCAGGCACTCATCGACCGCTTCGGCGGGTCGGCGGCGGTCGGCCGGAAGGCGTCCCCCGGCCCGCTGTACGGGATCTCTCGCGACGTCTGGTCCGCCCTCGCCATCGCGGTCACCTACACGCTGCGGGGCGGCTGATGGTCGAGCAGGCCGCGCCGCGCCGGACCGACCCGATCGCCGCGGCGCTGGCGTTCGCAATCCGTGAGGCCGTGCGGCTCGAGGCGGAGCAGGAAGAAGCCTTGCCCGTGGCGCCGAGCAGAGGGAATGTGGTCGCCATGAAGCCCAAGCGCGAGGCCGATGCAGCATGACCGTCCGAGCCCTGCCCCGCTCGCTCGAGGACCTCCGCGGCCGCCGTGCGGCGCGCTGGATCCGCGAGTCGACCGCGGGCCAGGCGGACAACTTCGGGCCGGACGCCCAATTGGAGCAGCAGACCCGAGCCATCGAGCGTTGGGGTCTCGTCGACACCGGCGGCGCCTGGCAGGTCGCCCACTCGGGACGGACGATTGCGGCCACCGGCCAATGGGCCGAGATGCTCGCCGGGGCCGGCGACGACTGGGAGGTCCTCGTCGTCGGCTACGTCAGCCGGTTTGCCCGAGACCTGCGGACCGCGGTCAACGCGAGGCATGACCTCCACGCCCGGGGTGCAGTGATCCTGTTCGCCGACGAGCGGGTCCTGTCGTCGGATGAGGACGAGTGGGAGCGCTGGGCCAGAGAAGCGGTCGAGGCCGAGGCGTACAGCCGACGCCTCGCGAAGCGGATCCGGGAGGGCTACGCCGCGAAGCGTCGGCGGCTCGGCGTCCCGGGCGGCAACAAGGCGCCCCTCGGGACGGTGCGGGATGGTCGGACCATCACCGTCGATGAGGTCGACATGGCCGTCGTCCGCCGCGTGTACGAGCTCGCGGCAGGCGGGCGAACGGACCGCGAGGTCGGCGCCGCGACGGGCTTGGCCCTCAAGCATGTCGCCGAGATCCTGACCAACCCCTTCTACATGGGCCGCCTGTGGTCGGGCGAGCCGTCCGCCCTGGGCTCCCTCGTCGACCCCAGCACCTGGGAGCACGTCCAGGGGCTGCGAGCGCGGTACAGCCGCCGCCACCGCGGGTCGGTCAACCGCCGCCAGTACGGGCTGGCGGGGCTCCTGGCGTGCTCCTCCTGCGGTCGTCACCTCATCGGGCACGTCGGCCGGTACCGCCACACCGACGCCTGCGAGCCGTTCAAGGCGGCCGCTCCCCGCCGGGTCCAGCGTGACGGCGAGACGCTGGACCCGAGGGTCCGGGGCGAGTCGTACAAGGTCGACGTCTACGAGCACGCCATCGGTCGCGCCTTCGAGCACGTCGCGGTGTCGAGCAGGCTCAAGACCGACACGGTCGCGCTGGCCAAGCAGCCGGAGGGTGGCGACGTGCTGATACACGCCCGGATCAAGCGGGAGCGTGAACGCGCCGCGCTGCAGTTCGCGAAGGACCGCGACCTGGGGAAGCTCGAGGCGACGATGGCCCGTCTCGACGCCGAAGCTCAGGCGGCGGTGGTCCGGCCGTCCCGCATCCCGACCGCTGCCGAGGCACGCGCCTATCTCGAGTCGTTGCCGGACCTGTGGGCGAAGACGTCGGATGCCGGACGGCACGCGATCGCGGAGGCCGTGTTCGAACGGATCGATGTCCTGGGAGCGAACGACTTCACGTTCACCCTGACCGCCGCGGCGAAGGCGCGGCGCTGGGACGCGGCCTTCGGGCCGGGCGTCCTGCGCGTCGGGGAACAAGGTGGTCGGGGCAAAACATCGGACTCGAACCCAGCCCCAGAAGAGGGGGTTCTGAGCACGAAAGAAGGTCAGTCTGGTCGGGGCGAGAGGAGACAAGCCACCCTTAGGCACCTTAATGTCCCGGCCAATCTGAGGCTTGAGATCGAGGTTACGGGCACAGAACGGTGGTTGCGAGGTTCGATCGCCTAAGCGTGGATCGAGGCGAAAGTAGACTCCACAACGCGAGCACTGCGCTAGGTCGTCGAGGCTTGGGCACCGCCCGACGAAATGGCTCGCACCTGGCAGGAGGACCTCGGGTCAGCCGGGACCGCGCAAGTGAGCGAGCACCGCGAGCACTCGCCGGTGATCGTCGGAGGCGGGTGGAAGCTCGAGCTTGGAGAAGATGTTGGCGATATGGGCCTCGACGGTCTTCCGCGCCATCGACAACCGATCGCCGATGGCCTGGTTCGATCGCCCTTCGGGCAAACGAGAGTGACAAAGTCGCTGTCCCCTTAGCCCGGACGGAATCGCTGTCCCTCGACACATAGGGGAATCCCTGGTTGACGAGCGACGTGCGTCGCCAGACACTCAGACACGCATCGGAAGGAGGTGGTGCCGTGAGCCGTTGCTTGGCTTGGTCACCACGCTAGGTTTTCGAGAAGAGGTTACCAAGGTGTCTAGTCGATTGGTCCTCGCTCCGCTGGCCGCAGCCGTGCTCGCGGTCGCCTTTCCGCTCGCCGCCCTGGCCTCGCCGCCAGCGGAAATGGACGCCAATCCGGAAGTCCAATACTACCAATGCCCGCAGACGTGGGACGCCACTGGCAGTTGGTCTGTCGCTTCGGCTGGAATCAACTGGAAGGTCAACTTCGGCGATGGGTCGGGTTGGTCACAGAACTATGCCATCAGCAAGACGAGCGTTAGCCACACGTTCCACCCGCACTACAACTGTGTCAGCTGGACGCAGACCTTCAAGGCCACCGACAGTGGTGGAGGAACGGCGACCGACCTCACGCGTGTTACGTACGGCCTGTAGGACCCGCGCGCCGAGACTCAATCGTGCGCCGAGCGATCCCTGCTTTCCTTCGGTTGGCCGCCAGCCTGCTGGTGGCCAACCGGCCACGTCTGATCGTCCTGGTGGCAGGTTCCACGGCTGTCGCACTCGCAGCGTCCTCGATCGCCATCGCCTCAGTCGTGAGCGTCGCCACCGTGCGGCAGACGGTGGCTGCCGGGTGGCGCGGCCCGTACGACATCCTCGTTCGGCCGCCCGATGCACCCGCCCTTGACCTTGGCGACCGTCAGGTGGTCCCCATCAACTACCTCGGCAGCCGGACACCCGGCATCACCCGCGCGGCGTGGCAACAAATCCTGCAGATCCCCGGCGTCGACGTGGCCGCACCAGTGGCGTCGCTCGGCTGGATGAAGCCGGACGAGGCGAGTGTGGGGGTGACCCTGGCGATCGCGGATGCTAGCGACATCTACCGCGTTGACGTTGAGACCAGCGTGCAGGGTCAGGCCCAGTCGGCGACCTGCTTCGTTGCGGCCGATCCCGTGAGCGGCGTGGCCACCCTGCTCGTGGGATGTGATGGCGTGCTGGGCGGGGATGGATCCCTCGACGTGTCGGCTGGCTTCCTGCCATCCGCCTGGGGCCTCGTCGTGGGGATCGACCCGAACGAGGAAACCAAGCTCGTCGGGCTCGAGAACTTCGTGGACGGCAACTTCCTGCAGCGCGGCGTGGGGCAAGTGGAGGACGAGGCATACGGCGACCGCGCGATCGCGGTACCAGTGATCACCGCGAGCGGCCAGCGCTTGCCGGGCTCGGTTTCCATCTCGGTGCGCCGCCTGACAGGCGTTGATCCCGCGCGCGTCGTGGACAGGATCGCAACGGCGAATGCCGAGGCGCAGAACGAGGGCCGGCCGTTCCTCGACGGGGCAGGCATGAGCGCCCTCGTGGAACAGGAAACGGCCGGCGCTCACGAGGAGATCCTCGCCGCAGCCAGCAGTCCACTCGCGGATCTCGTCCAGCCCCTGCGTAACACGCCCGTAGCCATGGATCAGTCAGGCCACATCGGCCTCGCCGGAGGCGGGGGGTACTCGGCCTTCGGTCGCAACGTGATCCTGGTGCCGCAGCCAGGCGAATACCAGATCGTCGATCCCGAAACGTTGCGTCTCGATGCCGTGGGCCGATGGACTCATGATGTCGCGCCCTGGATCGCGGCGCTGCAGCCCCCGAATTTCTCCGACCCGGCTGCCGATGTCGGAGACTCGCTGGCGATCGACGATCAGATCTACCGACCGCTCCTCGTCGAGCAACCACCGCCCTTCGTGGTGCAGCCCGCCGGCACGTACGACCTGCAGGCCCTCAGCGCGCGTTTCAACACCGCCATCAACTACGCACCGCTGGGCATCTACGGTGACGCGCCGAGGCGCTTGATCGAAACGCCCGACGGGCGCGCCGTCGATGAGGTCCTGGCACCGTCGCTCAACCCCGGCGGCATCAACCCGCTGCCGCCGGCGGGCCTCACCAATCTCGAGGCGGCCGAAGCGCTGCGCGGCGCGGCGTTCATCGACGCCGTCCGCGTGCGCGTCGCGGGCATCGACGGCTATTCGCCGGCCGCCGTGCACAGGATCGAGGACGTGGCCGCGGCGATCACGTCGCGGACCGGGCTCGATGTCGTGATCGTCGCCGGCTCGTCGCCGGTCGACCTGGCGGTCCAGGTCCCGGGACTCGGAGCGATCTCCGAACGCTGGACGACGCTCGGTGAGGCGCCCCGGATCGAAACCGCGGTCGGCGGCTTCTCGGGCATCCTGCTGTGGGTCGCCGCGCTGGTCGTGGGCCTCTATCTCCTCACCTTCGGCCTGTTCCTCGTGGACGATCAGGCCGCCGAGCTCGGTGTTCTCAGGCTCATCGGTTGGCGCCGGCGAGACGCGGCCGCCGTGGTGATCTCGCAAGCGGCCGTGCTCGGCGTCGCCTCCGCTGTCCTCGCCTGCCTGATGACCCTACTGGTGGGCGGCGCGCTCGGGCTGGTGGTGCCAGCCGCCACGCTGGTCGCGGTGGCTGTGGGCGCGGTCGTGGCCCACCTTGGCGCTGCCGGCCTCGTCGTCAGCCGGGTGATCCGACGTCGCCCCGGCGATTCGCTGCGTGGCATGCAGACCCGTGCCGTCTGGAACATACGGCCCCGGGGGGTGGTCTCTCTTGCCCTGGTGAACGCGTCGGATTCACGTCTCCGCCTGCTCGGAGTCTCAGCCGCACTCGGCCTTGCGGTCACGCTCGCAGCCGTGGTCATCGGGCTGCAACTCGGCCTTCAAGGCCGGCTGCGCACGACGGTGCTGGGCGAGCTGGTCGCTGTTCGGGTGGGTCCGTACCACGTCCTCGCGGCCGCGGCCGCGATGTTCGCGGCAGGGGCGATGGCAGTCGATGGAGCCATCCTGGCGGTCGAGCGTCGCCTGGGGTTCCTCGGCCTGCTGCGCGCCGTCGGGTGGCGCGCCCGGGACGTGTACCGGGTCGTCCAGCTCGAGATCGGCGTACCGGGTCTAGCAGCCGGCGCGTTCGCCGCGCTGGCGACGATGCTGGTGCTCACCCTGGCCGGGACCTCGGTGCCGGCCATTGCGCTGTTAAGTCTGGCGGCGCTGCTTGTCGCTCCGCTGATCGCGGTCCTGGCTTCACAGCCCGCGACGGATCTGGCGACCAAGGTCTCGCCGGGGCTGACCCTGCGCGCGGACGGCGCCTCGGAGCTGATGCCAGGGTTCACCACTCGCTCAGCCCTGGTCTCGGTCGGCACGTTCGCATCGATCGCGATCGCGGCCAGCATCGCCTTCAGTGTCGTCCAACCGCCGGGTATCCCGGCTTCAGCCCTGGTCCTGCCGCCCACGCCGGCACCGCCCAGCCGGAGCGAGGCCCGGGTGAGAGCCGACATCGAAGCCATCGCTGCGCAGCCGGACCGGCACGTCGGGACGGACACCCTCGCCGCGGCGCAGGCGTACGTGACCGGACGACTGGAGGCGGCCGGCTATCAGGTCGCCAGGCTGCGGTTCTTGACCCGGACGCCGACCCTCCTCGACAAGAAAGGTACGGCCATCGACCGCGAAGCGGCCCTGTCGAGCATCTTTCCGGTGTCCCTGGCCTACGACGTTGAGCTCCCGGAGGGTGGCGACGTGGCGTTCCGCGATCTTGCCTTCGTCGATGCCACGCTCGAGACGCCGCTGCAAGCCTGTCCGACCGGCCTGGTCGTGCTGCGCGTCGGGCGGACCGTCGGCGAATATGACCGGGGCGCGGCGCCGGCCGCCTTCCTGACGAGATGCCACGGTCGGACGGACGCCGTGCTGGCCGTCACAGCGCCCCAGGCGGATTGGGATGCCGCACCAGCCACCCTCGGTGCGGTGCAGCTGCCCGTCGGCGAACACCTCATCGCGGAGTCGCTGCAGCCGGCGCCGGGCGCCCAGACCCCGTGGCTGGTCACGACCCTCGATGCGGACGGCCCGGGCGCGACGCGAAGTGGGGCCCCGGGTGCCGTTGCCCTCGAGGTGGCCCGCCTGGCCGCAGAACGGAACATCCCGCTGCGACTGGCCTTCGCGGTCGAGCAGGATGGAGCCGCGGCGTCGTCCCTCGCCAGAGAGCTCGCGACACGCACACCTGGGGCCCGTGTGATCACCCTGGGCCCGATGGGCGGGCCTGTTGCCACGACACTGGGCTCGACCGACATCCCGCCGCAACTCGATCCTGCCGCGGTCATGACCGCGCTGCTGGCCACCGTCCGGGTGGATCCCGATGCCGACGCGTGGATCGCCCGGGCCCGACAGCAGTCGCGGCCGTCGACCAGCGCCGACTGGCTCACCTCGATCTCGGCCACGACCGGCCTCACCCCGACCGGGACCGTTGGCCTCGATGTCTACCTGCTGAGTGCCGGCCTCGACGCGGCATTCGTCGGCGAGGATCCGTTGCCCGTCGGCAGCATCCAGAGCAACGCCGGCACATCGGTCGATACCGCCGACCAGGTCGACGTTGGCGCCATGGCTCGGCTGGCAGAGGGATTGGCAGCCGCGCTCACCGGGGGAGTCCCATGACGAGCCGCTCGGAGATCACGGTCGTGGAGCTCGACAGGGTCAGCCGTCGCTATGGATCCGGGACGACCACGGTGTCAGCCGTCGTCGACGCGAGCGTGTGCGTCGCCAGCGGTGATCGCATCGCGGTCGTCGGTCCCTCGGGGTCAGGCAAGACGACGCTGCTCGCGCTGATGGGCCTGCTCGAGGTGCCGGACGATGGAACCGTCAGATTCATGGGGAATCCGACCAACGGCAAGACAGAGGATGAGCGGGCAGAGCTGCGCCGAACGCATGTCGGACTCGTTTTCCAGGTGTTCCACCTGATCCCCGCCCTGACCGCCATCGACAATGTGCTGATCCCGGTCCTTCCCTACCAACCGCGACGGGTGACCGAACCGCGAGCCAGGGATCTTCTCCGGCGCATCGGACTCGGCGAGCGCTTCGATCACCGGCCGGCCCAGTTGTCCGGCGGAGAACAACAGCGGGTGGCGATCGCGCGCGCGCTGATCAACGAGCCGAAGCTGCTGCTGGCCGACGAACCGACCGGCAACCTCGACTCCGGCACAGGCGATCAGGTCATCGAGCTCCTGCTCGAGCTCCAATCTGATGCAGGCTTCGCGCTCGTGATCGCGACGCACGACGCTCGGGTCGCGGGTCGACTCGACCGGACGATCAGCTTGTCCGATGGTCGGGTTGTCGCACCATGAACGTCGCCCGAAGCGAATCCTCGGGCCGGGAGTCCGGTCCAGACGGCGCCCGCACGTATAGAGCGTAGCGAGTTGGGTTACGGGCTCGGGTCGGGTTGAGCACGATTCTCTGTCGCGCCTCATCGCCGCTGTTCCGGGCTGCGCCTCCGCGTCGATGACGACGAGCGACTCCGAGCGCAGTGGTGATTGGCCGGCCGCGAGGGCGACTTCTTGACTGACTCCGACGAACACCAGGAGATGTATGGAGGCGCCACCCCTTTCGGCTGGCTCAATCGGATCAGCGACGAGATGTGCCTGGCGCTGACGTCGTTCGCCACCGAGCTACTCCTGGAGGGCATGCAGGCCGAGGTCGCGCGATCCCGCGACAGCATGGGCGGAGGCGCGATCGACCGGTGGGACTTCAAGCGACTGGACGTGCTGCGCGAGGACGTGACCACGTTCGTCCGCGATGTCGAGCCGGTCGCCCGCGAACTCGCGACCAACAGATGGCGGATCCGGGCGACGTCCAGGACCGGCGCAGGTTACATCCTCACCATCCTGGCCGATCACGAGGCTAAGCGCGGCGGGCCGTCCGAGGAACCGCAACGCTCGATCCTCAGCCGATTCCGCCTCTGCCTCGGGGCCAAGTCCAACGAGCCCACGCAGCTGGCAACGCCTGGTTTTGCACGTGGGCCTTCGAATGGGACGACAATCGCAACTCCGACCCTCCTCGCGCCCTTGCGGCGTTGGACACCCTTCTGGGTCAATATCCATCTGGAATTTCCTGGCAATCGCTTGCCGCTGCAGATGGTGCCGGCCTCAAGGCTGAGATCGAACAGGCGCGACTTTGTTGCGACGGGGCCAATGACCAGCGAAATTGGTGCATTCGGCTGCTCAAGATAGGCATCGGTGTCTCGCACGACCCTTGGCTCCTCCGCTACGATGACAGGACAGTCCGAAGGCCGAGATCGATCCTCGAGGCGACCATTCCTCGCCTTGCGGTGCGGCTCGAAGAGATTGCCCGCGGTGCGCGGGGAAGGCTGCGTAGCGGGATCTCATGGCTTTCCTGGACGACCGCGTGGCCGCTGCGAGGGTGCATGGGAACTCTCTTGACACAAGGTTGTCAATAGCGTAGCGTTTTCACTACGGTATTGGCAAGGGAACTCACGGGATGGCACTAGCAACAACCTACCGACGGCAACTGCACGAGCGTGCCCTCGATCAATACGGATACGTAACCACCGGTGACGCGGACGACCTCGATGTGCCTGCCTGGGCGGTCCGCCAGCTCGCCGCGCGCGGCGGGCTAACCCGGCACGGACACGGCCTCTACCGTTTCGACGACGTGCCGGTGACCGGTCGCGACGAGTTCATGGAGGCTGTCCTTGCTGTGGGCGACGGCGCACATCTCGTTGGGGATGCGGTCTTGGCGCTCCACGGTCTCGCCGACGTCAATCCGGCGCGCATCCGAATCGGGACGCCAAAGCGAGCTCGCCGGACCTTGCCCGAGACCATCGAGGTCGTGCCACGGCACGATCGACCTGACGACCTAACCACCTATGAGGGCATCCCGACGACCACCCTGGCGCGCGCCATCCGGGATGCGCGCGGGGTCGTGATGCGAGATCGACTCATCGCTGCGGCTCGCGAAGCGGCTGAGCGCGGCCTACTCCGGAGACGGGAGGTCGACGAGGTCCTGGCCGAGCTCGGCCCCGGCGCGACGGACACCGCTTGACCACTCGACCCGCCGCGGAACCTCACCTCGCTCACGGCGCGGATCCGCAACGCCGCGACAGCAACCGGGCGCCTGACACGCCGCCTCGAGGTCATCGTCGCTGACACCGTCGTCGGGCAGATGCTCCCTCCCGGAGTCGTCAAGGGCGGAGCGGCGATGCAGATACGGCTGGGTGATGCGGAATCCCGAGCGACTCGGGACCTCGACGCCGCGAGGGCGGCGGAGCTCTCGATCGAGGCCTACCTCGACCAACTCGACGAGCGGCTCGCGGCCGGGTGGGCGGGCTTCACCGGAACAGTGCGCCAGACACCAAGTCCGAGCCCGATCGACGTTCCACCGGACTACGTCATGCGCCCATTTCAGATCCAACTCAGTTACCGCGGCAGCTTCTGGTTCAACGTCCCATTCGAACTGGGGCGCGACGAAGTCGGCAGCACGGTCGAGCCGGACGTCCGGATGTCGCCGGCCATCACGGAGCTGTTCGCCCGGATCGGCCTGCCAGCGCCTGCGCCGATCGCGCTCCTGCGGGTCGACCATCAGATGGCCCAGAAGCTTCACGCCTGTACGTGGCTGGATCGGAATGGCGAAAACGACCGCGCCCACGACCTCGTCGATCTGCAGATCCTCGTCCGCGAGGAGGAGCCCGACCTCGGCCGAGTACAGACGACTGCGCGGCGGCTGTTCGAATCCCGGCGGGCCCAGTCGTGGCCACCTGTCGTCGTCGCGCACGGTGATTGGGAAACGCTCTACGCGGTCGCCTCCGAAGGACTGGACGTCTTCGCGACAGTCGAGGAAGCGGTCAACTGGACGAACTCCTTGATCGCGCGCATCGACGCTGAGGCATCCGCCAGTTGAGGCCGTGGCGGTCGCCGTACTAGGCCCAACGAGCCGAGCCATAGCGCCGGCGGCAAGCATGAAATAGAACAAATGGTCGGGGCGAGAGGAGACAAGCCACCCTTAGGCACCTTAATGTCCCGGCAAGTTTGCCCCTTGCGATCAAGGTTACGGGGGCAGAACGTTGGTTGCGCACGTCTATCGCCTGAGTGGCCGTCAGGCGCGGAGAGCCATGCGACGCAATACGGCGTGGTTGCTGGTAGTCGTATGCTGGTGCCGCGCGCGTTCGTTGGCAGGAGGTACGACGCTCATGAAGCGGTCCCCTACTCGCGCTCTCATTATCGGGATGGCGCTCACGGCAGCCATGATGCTCCCCGCGAGCCCGGCGGCGGCGGCAAAGCCTGAACCCCCCTTACGACCGGCCCTCATCCGGCGCCACCGACAGGCGTTGAGCTCGCGCGCCTTGTCGCCCGCAACGATCAGGCGCCGACCGATGAGCTCACCGGCGACATCACGACCCTCGTCGTCACGCACACCATCTACGTCAAGCTCGCAGCGGACGAGGAATGGCGCTCCTACTACGGTTCAAGCTCGTTCACCGTCGCCGGTAATGCGATCGAGTCCGCCGACAACGCGACGAACACCGAATTCGGCTTCGACCTAGTCACGTACAGCACCGCAAACTGGGATTCGAGCCCGGACTCGGGCGTCAACGCCTGTGGCCTCCTGAACGACCTGAAGGCCGACCTAAGCCCCGGTACCGCGGACATCCTGATCGGCTTCGCGAAGAACTCGTCTACCAATTACTCCGGTTGCGCCGAACTCAACGGGGACGAGGCCGAGGTGAATTGGAGCTCAAGCTCATACAACCGCTGGGTCACGACGCAACACGAGGTGAGCCACCTCTTCAACGACCCCGACCGATATCCCGATCCGAACAACTCGCACACAAATGATGTGATGGAGAACCAGTACTCGTATCCGAATTTCTGGTGCGAGGTCGTGCCCGTCGGGCTCGGGGATCACCCGATGTTCGAGCTGTACGCGGACAAGTTCGATTGAGGCGGGTCGCGACGATCGCGATCCTAGCTTGCCTCGCAACGGTCCTGGTTCTCGTCGCCTTCGCGGCGAAACCAGACGGGGTGGCGATTGTCGACGGGGTCGTGATCTCGCGTGCCACGTACGACCAGTACGCCCAGGTGTTCACCTCCCCTGATGGCACGGTTCGCGTGTCTGAGGAGGACGTCCTGCTCTCGCTGGTCAACCAGGTCCTGGTCCAGCGCGAGGCACAGCGTAGAGGCATCGAGGTCTCCGATGATGAAGTCGCTCGCGAGGTTGGGGGAATGAGTGAGACCGACCTCATCGCGCGTTCGCTGCCGAAGGGTGGCGAGGAGGCCGCCTTTCGCGAGCGAGTTCGGATGTTCGTCCTGTTCCGGCTTGTGAAGGCAGAGGTTGTGGGACCGGTGCAGATTCCAGACGATCTGCTCGAAGCTGCGTACGCCACCGACCCAAGCCTCCACGTCCTGGCGTTCTCGGATGCCGTTCTGGTGTTGCGGGAACGGCTCACAACCCGGGAGTCCGACAGTCGCTGGGTGAGCTGGTTGACTGCGCAGCGAGCCTGCGTAGTCATACGGATCCTGGACACTACCTTCGACATCCCGTCGTCGACGCCCACGCCGGGGTGCGTGGCCGCGGACGGATAGGCGTGTGAATTCGCCTCGACGCGCGGTCCGCTCAATCCTCTGGCTAGCCGGCGTCGCGCTCGCACTAGTCGGATGCATGGTCCAACCCAACGTGTCTCCCGAGCCAACTTTGGTCGGTGAGCCGCTGCCCGGTAGCTTCCACCTCACATCAGATCCCCGGCTGGCACCATATGCCTTGACCATCCGCATCGACGAGGCCGGCGGACCTTCGCTACGCACCGCCGAGTTCGCGCAGGGCGATGAGGTCGTCGTCGACTGGTCGACCCTCCCTCTCCCACTCGCGAAATGGATCGAAGTTAACGGGCAAGACTGCGAGGGCACGTTCGCGATTCAAGAGCGGATCGAGACTGACTTGCTTCTCATCCTGATGGACGACATCTGCCGCGTTGAAGTTCTGGGTATGCACCTGGAAGGCGGTCCCCACCATCAACCTGGCCCATAGGCGTCGCCCACTGCTTGATGACCTCGAGCAGCCCGCCAAGCCCGGGTTCGCCTCGAACACACTCAAGACCGTGACCGGAATCTGAATCTCGCAAAGGCACCAAGGCGGATGAGCCAATGCACCATAGCCGAGCTCTGTTTGGCCCGAACGGGACAGTGAGGTACGTCGGTGCGACATCGGACGGCCGCTGAAGGTCCGTTTGAGCCGCGCGTGAGCACGAATCCGTAGAACGGATGTTCTGGTCGGGGCGAGAGGATTTGAACCTCCGACCTCATCGTCCCGAACGATGCGCGCTACCAAGCTGCGCCACGCCCCGACCGAGGGAGCCCGTTGTACAGGGCTTGCGGATGATAGCGCAAGCGAGCCACCGAAGGGAAAACCGGTCCCGCAACCCCGACGTATGGACCGATGGGCAGGTCTCGCCCTTGGCTTTGGAGGAATCCGCATGCACTCGATCCGTCACCGTCTTCGAATCCGGTCCCTGGCATCCGTCGGAGCGGTCGCGCTCCTGGTCACTGCCTGCTCGTCATCTGGCGGGGCCGCAAGCTCTACGCCGACCCAGGAACCGAGCGCGGCAGCGCCGTCGATCGTGGCCACGCCGGAGGTCGCCGCGGCGACCGTCACCGTCAGCACCGGCGCACTCGGCGACTTCCTGGTCGGGCCGGACGGCAAGACGCTCTACCTGTTCACCCCGGATTCCGCCAACACCAGCACCTGCGATGGCGGCTGCGCGGACAACTGGCCGGCACTGACAGTCGAGGCCGGCGCCGAGCCGGTCGCCGGCGACGGCGTGACCGGCACGCTGTCGACCTTTGCTCGCGCAGATGGCGCGCTCCAGGTGGCGGTCAACGGCGTGCCGCTGTACTACTTCGCCGGCGACTCCGCTGCTGGCGATACCAATGGCCAGGGCGTGGGGGACAAGTGGTTCGTCGTGTCACCGAGCGGCGAGCAGATCGGGGCCGCCGCGGCAGCGCCGACGGTCGGTATCGGCACGAGTGCACTCGGCGATTTCCTGGTCGGGCCTGACGGCAAGACGCTCTACCTGTTCACCCCGGATTCCGCCGATACCAGCACCTGCGAGGGCGGCTGCGCGGAGACGTGGCCACCACTGGTCGTCGCGGCAGGAGTCACGCCAACGGCTGCCGACGGCGTGACCGGCACCGTGTCGACGTTCGCGCGATCAGACGGCACGCTCCAGGTCGCGATCAACGGCGTGCCGCTCTACTACTTCGCGACCGACGCCGCCGCCGGCGACACCAACGGCCAGGGCATTGGGGGCAAGTGGTTCGTCGTGTCGCCTAGCGGCGAACGGATCGGGGCCGCAGCGGCGAGGTACGACTACTAGAGCCCGGCCTCGAAGGTCGCGTTCTCCCGCGCTCGTTGGGCCGCCCGGATCGGCACGGTCGCAAGTGCCGCCAGGACGAAGGTCGAGCGCCATCAGCATGAAGACGACCGGCACGCCCTGGGCTTCGCCCATGACATCGATCACGATGCCGTACAGGATCGTCCAGAGCGATCCGATCCCGAAGGCCATCGCAAAGTAGAACGCGTAGGAGGCGTCGCGTGACGACGGTGGCGCGATGTCGCCAAGGAGCGCCTGGAGTTGCGGGCTTTCGGAGAACGTGAACAGGCCCATCAGGACGATCCCGATCCACATCCAGAACAGGGACGACCCGGCGGCCAGGAAGACGACGAACCCGAGCGCCCCGCCCAGGTACACGCCGATGATCAGGGGCTTCCTGCCGATCCGGTCGGACAGCCAGCCGGCGATCAGCGGCATCGGGACGGAGAAGACGATCAGCACCCCATACATCAACCCGGATGTCGCGTCGTCGAGGCCCACGACGCGGGTCATGTAGATGAGCGCGAACAGGTTCACGACACCGAGTCCGCGGCCCCCGCCGCCCAGCGCCGCGGTCAGATAGAGCCAGCGAAGGTCGCGGTCGCGCAGGATACGCCCGAATGCCGCCCGAACGGTCCCACTGGCCCTGGCCGCGGCGCGGTCCGTGCCACGTTCCCGGACGAACAGGAGGATCAGGATCGCCACCGCGATCGCCGGCAGTCCGAACACGATCGCGGCGCCGCGCCAGCCGACGGCCAGGATGATCGGCACCCCGAAGACGGCGACCACGACGGTCCCGATGTTCCCGCCGGCGATGTGCGCGCTGATCGCGAAACCGCGCCGTTGGGCCGGGAACTGCTCCGCCAGGAGCCCGTTCCCGACGGGATGCTGTGGTGACCCGCCGATCCGCGACACGACGTTCGGGATGGCGAAGGTGGCGAAGCTGGTGGCGAAGGCCTGGAGCGCGAAACCGCCACCGAACAGCAGTCCGCCGATACCCAGCAGGCGTCGCCGCGAGACGAGCCGGGTGAGTCCCGCATAACTGAGCTGGACCATCCCGGACAGGAACGCCCCGATCGCCGCCAGGAACGCGATCGTTTCCACGCCGACGCCGTACTCATCGATGATCTTCAGGAAGATCAGGGGCAGGACGACCGCCTGGGCGTGGTTGATGGCGTGGGCGACCGAAAGCAACCCGAGCGATCGCATCGGGTGGATCCGGACCGGCGACTCCGACGACATCGACGTATCGTGCCGGACCATGGCCTAGGCCGCTGGGCCAACCCGCGAGGGCACGACGTCGCCGCGCTGGTGCCCTGCGAGCACCACGTCAGTGATGCTTCTTGGGGACCTCGTAGAGATCGTCGTGCGAGTCCGACTTCTTCTTGGCATGCCCGGCGGCGTGCACCGGCTCGTGCTTCGGCAGGACGTACAGGATCATCAGGGCGATCGGCCCGAAGATGACGCACAGGACCGTCCAGAGGACGGCACTGCGGCCGAACTTGGGGGCGTTCTGGTACGCGTACACCGCGCACACGATCCAGACGACGGCCGCCAGGACGACGAAGCCCGTGCCGATGAGTGTGGTCTGATCCATCGCGGTCGAGTCCCTCTAGAGCTGCTTCGGGTAGCGGTCGATATCGGCCCGCCTGACCCGTACATGATGACGGAACCGAGAGTCGGCGGGGGCAGGCCCGCTACCCGCTCAGTACTGGAACAGCAACTCGCGATACTTGGGCAGCGGCCAGAGGTCGTCGGCCACGAGCGTCTCGAGCTCGTCGACGACCTCGCGGAGCGCCTCCTGGGCCGGGAGGACCTCCGTCACGAACACCTTCGCCTCGTCCTGCGGAGACCCCGCTTCATGGGCGGCGTGCTGGCTCGTTTCGAGCGCGGCGATGGCATCGACGAGGGCATCGGCAAGCCCGGAGACGCGTTCGCAGACCGCGTTGATCCCGCGCGACGACGGGGCGCCCGGCAAGCTGGCCGAGGTATTGGGCCGTGGCAGGAAGGATCATCGTCGAGGCGATATCCAACGCACAGCTCGCCTCGATATCCGAGACCTTGATGTAGCGCTCCCAGCTGATGTCGACCCGCGATTGGAGCTCCCGTTCGGACAGGACGCCGAACGACGAGAACAGGCCCTTCGCGGTCTTGGTCGTCAGCGACGGCAGCGCATCGACCGTGGTCCGGTTGTTCGGCAGCTTGCGGCGAGCTGCCTCGGCATGCCATTCCTCGGAATAGCCGTTGCCCTCGAACAGGACCTGCTTGTTGTCCCGGACGATCGACGACAGGATCGAGGTCAGGCTCTGGAAGTCGCCGTGGTCGAGCTTGTCGAGCTCGTCCGCGAGCTGCTTGAGCGACTCGGCGACGGCGGTGTTGAGGACCGTCTGCGGCCAGTAGATCGGAGCCGACGAGCCCACGGCTCGGAACTCGAACTTGTTGCCGGTGAAGGCGAATGGCGACGTCCGGTTCCGGTCGGTGGCGTCGCTGGCGAGGACCGGCAGCGACGTCGCGCCGAGCCGCAACGGGCCGCCCTTCTTGGAGGCCGCGGCCGGACCCTTCTCGAGCTGCTCGATGACGTCGACGAGCTGGGCGCCAAGGAAGATCGACATGATCGCCGGCGGGGCCTCGTTGGCGCCCAGGCGGTGGTCGTTGCCCGCGTCGGCGATGGATGCTCGGAGGAGGTCGGCGTGGACGTTCACCGCCCGGATGACCGCCACGAGGAAGGCCAGGAACTGGGCGTTCGCGTGCGGGTCGTTGCCCGGGTCGAGCAGGTTCTCACCGCTGTCGGTGGCCATCGACCAGTTGTTGTGCTTGCCCGATCCGTTGATCCCGAAGAATGGCTTCTCGTGGATCAGGAGCATCAGCCCATGTTGCGAGGCAAGTCGCCGCATATGGCTCATGACGACCATGTTGTGATCCGAGCCGACCGACGTCGGTTCGTAGACCGGCGCCATCTCGAACTGGCCCGGAGCCACCTCGTTGTGACGCGTCTTGGCCGGGATGCCCAGGCGCCACAGCTCCCGGTCGAGATCCATCATGAACGCCAGGATCCGCTCGCGGATCGGGCCGAAGTACTGGTCCTCCAGCTCCTGGCCCTTCGGCGACGGCGCGCCGAAGAGGGTGCGGCCGGTCAGGAGCAGGTCGGGTCGCTGTTCGGCGAGCCGGCGGTCGACCAGGAAGTACTCCTGCTCCGGGACCGATATTGGTGAAGACCCGGTGGGCCGTCGTGTTCTCGAACCAGTCCAGCACGCGCAGTGCCTGGGTCGCCAGTGCCTCCTGCGAACGCAGCAGCGGGATCTTGAAGTCGAGTGCCTCGCCGGTATAGGACACGTACGCGGTCGGGATGGTCAGGGTTACCCCGTTCGGTTCGACCTGGAGGAAGATCGGACTGGTGACATCCCAGCCGGTGTAGCCCCGCGCCTCGAATGTCGCGCGCAATCCGCCTGACGGGAAGGAGCTGGCGTCGGGTTCGCCCTGGAGGAGGTTCTGCCCGGAGAATTCGGCGATGGTCTGGCCATCCCCGGTCGGCGTCAGGAACGAGTCGTGCTTCTCGGCAGTCGAGCCGGTCATCGGCACGAACCAGTGGGTGTAATGGGTCGCCCCGTGATCCATCGCCCATTCCTTCACGCCGTGGGCGACGGCTCCGACGATCTCCGGATCGAGTGGCTCGAGGCCGTCGATCGCCATCCGCAACTTCTCGAAGATCGGCTTGGCGAGGTACTGACGCTGGGCCACTTCATGGAAGACGTAGGTGCCGAAGATGACGGCGCCGGCGTCCTTGAGGTAGTCCTGGGTCTTGGCGACGCGGTGGGTGGCGATGGCCGCGATCGCAGCCTGTCGAGCGGTCATGGGTCTCCTGTCGATCGGTACGTCGCGGAGGGCTGGAATGATCCCGGGCCGTTGCGCCGGACGCGCGAAGGAAGGGCGCGAAACGGCCGTTACAAGGCTAGCAGGGCCGCCGGTTGCGGTTCGGTTCCAATGCCCTTGCAAAGCGTCATCGGCGTGCCCGTTCGGGGGTCCGGCGGGCCTGGATCCACCGCCTCAGGTCGAGCGTCGGACGGCGACCAGCTGGTCGAGAAGGTGCCCGAATTCGCGCTCGACGTCCACGTATCGGTCCGAACGCCAGACGATCCCGAGACGGCCGTCAGGGGCGATCCGGGTCCAGACGCGGCGGCGGGGTCGGTAGAACGTGATCGTGATCCCGGCGATGAGCAGGCCGAACGCCAGCCAGATGAGCCCCTGGCCCGGGTCGCGCTTGGCGATCAGGAGCGTGAACTGGCCGATGTCGACGAGCCCGATGGACAGGTCGAGCGCCTGCGACACCCTCGTGTCGCCCTGGTGGAGATCGACCGCCTGATAGAGGTCCTCGATCGGCTGGCCGTCGGTCGCGGTCCCGGCCACCCGATATGGGATGGCGATGACGACCCCGGTCCCGTCGGCCTCCTTGTCGAGGAACAGCTTGAGCCCCAGGTCACGACCGGGGACGCCGATCGACGTGAACGGCAGGCCGTCGAGCGCATCGGTCATCGGGACCGGCGCATCCCACAGCAGCGCGCCACTCGCATCGCGCAGGACGACGTGCGGGGCGGGTCCGAACCCGTTCTGGTGGAAGGTGTACCCGGCGACCGACAACGGGTCGTTGACCCGGATCGTCTTGCGGGCGATCTGCTGGCCATCCTGGTAGACGGCGAGGTCGGTCGTGAAGTCGGACGGATGACCGGAATCGAACCCGGGCGCGTCGAACGCGAAGTTCTTGACCAGCAACAGGCCGGGCGTGCCGATCGGCTGGACGGTCAGCGACTGGCCCTCCGCGACGACCAACCCCTGTTCATCGCCCAATCGGGAGGTCACCGCGGCGGCGACCAGGAAGACGATCAGTCCGGCGTGGGTGAGGAGCGTCGCCATCTTCGTGTACTGGTGGCGGTCCCCGTAGAAGTAGCGCGTGCCATCGGTATCGGTCGCCTCACGGACCCGGAAACCGACCCGTCGCAGGACCGCCCGGAGGTCGTCGGCGGCGACGCCGTCCATCGCGGCGCGATCGGGCAGGACCGGATCGAAGTACGGCTCCGGTTGCGCTACCCGGATGTCGCTGACGCCGCGCCACAGCTTCGGCGTCCGATCCAGCGTGCAGACGACGATGGAGATGACGAGGACGACCAGCGCGGCACTGAACCACGGCGACCTGAAGACGGCGAACAGGGACAGCCGCTCCATGGCGTCCACCACTGCGGCACCGAGGACCGCGTCGTACCGACCGTGGAGCTGATCCATCGCCGTGGCGTAGTCGGTCGTCGAACGGAAAGCGAAGTCGGGCAGCTGCTTGATGGTCATCCCGATCACGGCCAGGAGCAGCAGGAAGATGATCTGGAAGACGGCGAAATCGACCGAGGTGAACAGACGCCACAGGCCGTACCCGAGACGCGCCGGGATGTTCCGGGTGGAGGGTCCGGTGTTCGCCGCCGAGATGGCGGCCGGGCTTGCGATGGCGATCGCCCCTAGACCGCGCCGAGCGCAGGGACGGGCCGTCCGCCGGTGGCTCGGGCCGCCGCCAGGGCAGCGCTGAAGTCCGCCTGCAGGTCGTCCAGGTCCTCCAGGCCGACCGAGACCCGCAGCAGACCCGGCGTGATCCCGGCGGCCAGCAGGTCGGCGTCGCCCGACTGCCGATGCGACGTGGATGGCGGGTGGACGACCATCGTGTGGACGCTGCCGAGCGAGGCGGTCAGCTCCGGGATCTGCATCGTGTCGATGATCGCCCGTCCCGGCGTCCCGGCCGCCCGCGACCTCGAACGCGAACATACCGCCGGCGACGCCGGCCCGGAACTGGCGGGCCGCGACGTCGTGCTGCGGGTGGCTGGGAAGGCCCGGGTAGAGGACGGATCGAACGCCATCCTGGCGCTCCAGCCATGCGGCCAGCGAAGCGGCAGTCGCCGCCTGGCGATCCATCCTGATCGCGAGGGTGAGGATCCCGCGGAGGACCAGGAACGCCTCGAATGGCCCGAGGGTCGCGCCCGTGTCGATCTGGATCCTCTCCACGGCCGCGATCGAGGCGGCCGAACCAGCCACGACGCCGGCGATCACGTCACTGTGGCCGCTGAGGAACTTCGTCGCCGATTCGATGACGAGGTCGGCCCCAAGGTCGAGTGGCCGGCAGACGTACGGTGAGGCGAACGTGTTGTCGACGACGTACGTCGCGCCGTGGCGGTGGGCGATCTCGGCCAGGAGCGCGTGATCCGCCACGTGGGTCGTCGGATTGGCGATCGTCTCGGCATAGAGGACCCGCGTCGGGGCGCCGGCGACGGCTGCCTCCACGGCGCCCGGGTCGGTCATGTCGACGATCTCGAGCTCGACACCGAACCCGCCGAAGAACCGGGTCATCTGGGCGCGGGTGGACCCGTAACTCGCCACCGGGGCGACGATCCGATCGCCGGCCCGGACGAGCGACGCGATGGCGGCGTGGATCGCCCCCATCCCCGACGCCAGGGCGAGCCCCGCCGCTCCCCCGGCAAGCTCGGCATACGTGCTGCCGAGCGCCATCGTCGTCGGGTTCGAGATCCGGCTGTAGGAGTAGCCGGCTCGCCCGTCGGCAACGACCCGGCCGAGTTCCTCGGCGTCGGCCGAGGCGAACGTGGCGGTCTGATAGATCGGCACGCTCGTCGGCGTCTGATCGAGCCTGGGGATACGTGACGCGGCTCGGATCGCTCTCGTGGAGAAGCCGTTCGGCTCGGGGCGACGGCTCGACTCGGTATCGCTCACCCGGCGATGCTACACCGGGGACGCCTGACGGCCCGCCGGCCCGACCGGGAACCCGGTCACCCGATCCTTGCCGGCGTGCTTCGACGCGTACATCGCCCCGTCCGCGGCGATGATCAGCTGGTCGGAGGTCCGCCCGTCCTCCGGATAGCAGACGACTCCGATCGAGATCGATGGGCTTGGGGCTCCGTCGGGCAGATCGATCGCCATCGCACCCACGCCGAGCCGGATCTTCTCGGCGAGCACGAACGCGCCGGTCGGATCCGTTTCCGGGAGCAGGGCGACGAATTCGTCGCCCCCATACCGTGCCGCGGTGTCGATCTGTCGGACCCCCAGGCTGATGACCTCGCCGACGGTGCGCAGGACCCGGTCGCCGTAGAAATGCCCGAGTCGGTCGTTGATCGCCTTGAGTTCGTCAAGGTCCATCATCAGGAGGCAGAAGCCGCGGCCGGATCGGGCACTCCGGGCGATCTCACGATCGATCGCGGCGAAAAAGAACGAGCGGTTGAACAGGCCGGTCAGGGGATCCACCGTGGACAGCCGGATCGCCGCCTCCCGGGTCCGGCGCTGCGCATGAGCGATCGCGGTCGCCGCGTAGACAAGCAGGAAGAATGCCGTGAGGTTCACCGCGACGATCGACGCCTCCGTCATCCCGGGCGTGCTGTCGGGTGAACCCGCCATGACGGCCAGGATGTAGCAGATCGAGGCGGCGGTCGCCAGACCGACCGTGGTCAGCGGCGTCACGACCAGGGCAGCACCGCCGACGACCAGTGGGAACGCGAAGACGAACGGACTTTCGACCCCGCCCGTCAATGCCACGAGCAGGGTGGCGACGGTGATCGCCGCCGCGCCTTCGACGGGGAACTTTGCAGGCCCCAGGACCGACGGCGGAAGCAGTTCGTGGACCACGACCGTGAACAGGCCCGCGACGGCGAGCAGGACGAAGATCGCCTCCTGCGTCTCAGGCCAGAGACCGGTCACGGCGACCACGGCGGCGGTGGTCAGGAGGAACACCCAGGCGACGATCCGAACGACGCGGTCGTAAGCGTGGACCTGGCCGCCATTGTCGGTGACCGCGGTGCCGATGCCGGCGATGACCGCCTCCTGCGCGGCCCGCCCGTCCCTCTGATCCAGGGCGATCGTTCCGGCGCGACCGACTGGTCCTGGGTCGTGGGAAGGGGACCACGAGGACGATCACGACGAGGTTTACGGCGAGCACCGCCGTCGACGAGGATCAGGATGGGGTCGACGGGCAAGTCGTCCTCGCTCGATGGTGGATGCGGGTCATCGGGCGGCCCGCAGGGGTGGTCATCTTATCCACCCGAGCGGTGCATCAGGGCCCACGCCGGAGCCTCTGGTGCGGTCAGGCAACGATTCCAACGGGTCAGCGGGTGCCGTACTGGTAGGTTTGCTTGACCAGCCGCAGGTAGACGAACGTCTCCGTCTCGCGGACGCCGTCGACCGTCCGCAGTCGCTCGGCGAGGAACGCGAGCAGGGCATCGTTGTCTTCGCAGACCGTCTCGACGAGCAGATCGTACGAGCCGGCCGTGATGACGACGTAGTCCACCTCGGGCATGGTCGCCAGGCGCTCCGCGACCTCGACGAGCTTGGAGCCCTCGCAGCGGATCCCGATCATCGCCATCTGGTGGAAGCCGAGCTTGAGCGGGTCGGTCACGCCGACCACCTGGAGGATGCCGTGCTCGATCAGCCGGTTCGTCCTCGACCGGACCGCCGCCTCCGAGACGCCCAGATCCGCCGCGATCTGGGTGAACGGCCGGCGTCCGTCGGCCTGGAGATGCTCGATGATCCGCTTGTCGAGCGGCGAGACATCGTCTGACGAACGTCCATTGGCCGCCCGTGGCCGAGCATGGCGTTCAGGCTGCTTCACCGCCGGATGCTAGCACGCGATCTGACCTTGTCCGGACCCGGTATCGCGAGGCAGGACCGGCCGGAGCTACCCGCGGTCCAGGTCGGCGAGGGCGAGCGCGACCTGCCGGATCGATGCCAGGTCGATCGGGTCCAGCACCAGCTGGACGTGTCCGATCCCCTCGGCGGCGAACTGCCGGAGCGTCCGCGCGAGTGCCGCCGGCTCGCCACTCACCGCCTCGACACCGTCCTGGTCGTCGGCGCCCTGGAGTCGGCCGCTCCCGCCCCCCAGACGGACCAGGACCGCGAGCGTCCGTTCGATCTGGGCTGGATCCCGGCCGACCTCGATACAGGCGGCATCGACCTGTTCGCGGAGCGCCGCGACGCCCTCGGGTCGATTTTCGTATGCGTTGAACCAGGCGTTCCAGGAATTGGCGCGGCCCATCGTCAGGCGCAACATCCGAGGTCCGGTCGAACCGATCATCAGTGGTGGGCCTGATGGACGCGGACCGCGGGGCAGGAGTTCGCAGTCCCGTGCCTGGTACCACTTCCCGTCGAAATCGATCGCGCCGTCCCGCAGGAGCGTGCTGATGATCGTGAACGCCTCCGCGAACCGGTCGATCCGGTGGTCGAACGGGTAGCCGAAGGCGCGGAACTCCGTCTCGTTCCAGCCCGCCCCGAGACCCAGGACGAACCGGCCGCCGCTCATCTCGTCGATCGTGGCGGCCTGCTTGGCGAGCAGCGCGGGATTGTGGAAGTTGGTGCACGCGACCAGCGGTCCGAGCTCGATCCGCGTGGTCGATGCGGCAATGGCGGCAAGACTCGTCCAGGCTTCCCAGGGTCCGCGCGCCGGACGATCGGCCCAGCGGTACAGGAGGTGCTCACCGACCCACACGGAGTCGAACCCGAGGTCCTCGATCGCCCGGGTCATGTCGAGCACCTCCGGCCAGCGGACATCGCGTTCGACTTCGGGGAGTTGGATCCCGACCTTGAGCGGGCGGCGGGTGTCGGTCATGGGAAGAGCCTACCCCGGGCGTTGACAGCGGCGAGGCCCGTCGCGCACGCCGCCGGAGGTGCAGGATCAGCCCGGGAGCATCGCCCGCACGGTGTCGGCCACGTCGTCCGGACTCAATGCGAGCGTCGCGTCGCCGATGGTAAGTTCGAGGCGGCGGATCCCCGGCGTGTCCGAGGCCATCGAACCGCTCCAGGTCCACAGGCGCTGTTCGACCGCCATCCGGCGGATCCCGGCGACGACGGCTGCTGTGTTCGTGCGCAGGTGGAGATGCATCATCGGCGTCTGCGGCGGGTCGGGCACGACCTCGACACCCTCAACGGTCGCCACCGCTGCGGCGATCGCCCGAGCATGCGCGACGTACTCGGGCATCCTCGGCAACCGCGCCCGCAACCCGACGAGGCCGGCAGCGGCGTACGGCCAGAGGCTGTAGAGCGTCCCGCCGTGCCGGGACCGCCAGGCCCGCGCTTCGGCCACGAGCGCCTCATCGCCGAGAAGCATGCTGCCGGCCAGCCCGCCGAGCCCCTTGTAGAACGACACGTAGACGCTGTCGAACAGGCCCGGCGATCTCCGACAGCGGGCGGCCGTAGAAGGGTCCTGACTCCCACAGCCTCGCGCCGTCGAGGTGCACCGCCGCCCCTCGATCGCGCGCGTACGCCACCTGGGCGACGAGGTCGTCCCACTCCGGCAGGCGGCCGCCGATCTCCCGCTGCGGCAACTCGATCAGGAGCGCGGCGAGCGGCTCGCGCACGCCTTCGAGGTCGGCCAGGGTCAGCAGGCCGCGTCCATCGCCCAGGGTCCGGCCGATCAGGCCATGGAGCCGCTGATACGCCTTGTCCTCGTGCAACTCGAGGTGGCAGGTCGGGTGGAATGCCACGACGTGTCGACCCGTCCGATCGGCGTGGATCCGCAGGGCGATCTGCTGGGCCATGGTCCCACTCGGCATGAACACGGCGGCCGGCTTGCCCAGGAGCTCCCGCACCTCGGTCTCGAGCGTGGCGACCACGCCACCGTCGCCGTAGATGTCGGACGCGAGATCGGCCGGAGGCAGCGAAGCCAGTTCGGCCAGCGCCGTCGGCCGCGGTTCGCAGCCCGGCGCCGTTCAGCGCATCGGTCACAGCCGTCCCGGAGCGCCCGGACTTCGTCGGGGGCGATCATGGCCGCCGCACGCGTCGGTTCGGGGGCCTCGCCAGGTGTTTCGACGTCCGACGCGTCCATCCGGGCAGTATGCCCGACCGTTCTGCCGGAGGCACACGCAACGGTCAAATCGGCCGATGGCACCAGTGTCGCGCGTCCTACCGCGAATAGGACAGAGGCTGAGGGGCGCGCCGACGTTCAGGATCGTCAGCGAGCGATCACGACCTTCAGGGCCTTCGTCTCGGCGGCTCGGCTGAAGGTATCGTAGGCCTCGAGGACCTGGTCGAAGGTGAACCGGTGGGTCACGAACAACTCGGCGGCCAGCTTCTTCTGCGCGACCAGCTTGAGCAGCATCGGCGTGGTCGAGCAGCTCACCAGGCCCATCGTGATGGCGATGTCCTTGATCCACAGGTCCTGGAGGGGCAACTCCACCGGCTTGCCGTGGACGCCGACATTGGCGATCGTCCCGCCCGGTCGGATGACCTTGACGCAGGTGTCGAAGGTTGCCGGGATGCCCACGGCCTCGATGGCGACATCGACGCCGAGGCCATCGGTCAGGGCCATGATCTCGTCGATGAAGTCGGGGCTGCCGCTGTTCACGACGTCGGTCGCGCCGAACTTCCTGGCCATCTCGAGCCGGTTGTCGTCGAGGTCGACTGCAACGATCCTGGCGGCACCGTACAAACCGGCCGTCATGATCGCGGCCAGGCCGACAGGGCCCGAACCAACGACCGCGACGACGTCGCCCGGCTTGACCCGGCCGTAGCGCACACCGATCTCGAAGCCTGTCGGCAGGATGTCCGACAGCATCACGGCGGCTTCATCAGAGACGCCTTCTGGCAACTTGTACAGGGAGTTGTCGGCGAACGGGACCCGGGTGTACTCGGCCTGGGTACCGTCGATCAGGTGACCAAAGATCCAGCCGATGCCGCTGGCGCCTTCGTCGGCGAGGCAATGGGCGTACAGGCCCTGGTGGCAGTACGAGCAGGCGCCGCACGCGCTGATGCACGAGATGAGGACGCGATCGCCGACGGCCAGCGTGGAGACGGCAGACCCGATCTCGGTGATCGTCCCGACCCCCTCGTGACCGAGGATCCGCCCGTCGATGACGGCGGGCACGTCACCTTTCAGGATGTGCAGGTCGGTGCCGCAGATCGTCGTGGTGTCGATCTGGACGATCGCATCAGTCGGTTCGATGATCTTGCGGTCGGGAACCTCTTCCCAGGACTTGCGGTCGGGACCGTGGTAGACGAGGGCTTTCATCGGGAGACTCCTTGGTCATTCCCGACGAGACCGCTCTGGTCCAGAGGCCGAGCCTATGACATCAATATCAAGTATGGCCCAGTGCCACCCCATGGCCAACCGGCCAGAAGGACCAGTGGCTCACGCGATGACGCGTCCGCCCCCGACCGAGAGCGGCGGCGGCGTCGCCGTCACCAGGATGGTCGGGGAGGCGGGATTCGAACCCACGATCTCGTGCTCCCAAAGCACGCGCGTTGCCAGGCTACGCTACTCCCCGCCGATTCGACCGTGAATGTCGCAGGATACTCGACGTCTTGCCGTTCGGGACTGGACCTTCATCGCTCGTATCGCCACGCCATCTCGATCGTGCGTGGCATCAGGCCCTTCTTGCGCCAGGCAACAGCATCGCAGCGCCTCCCGTCGCAGGCCGACGACTGTGGCGGGGTCAGACGTGCCGATGCAGGTCTGACTCGGGGGATGTCGCCAGCGCGTCGTCGTCTCGGGGCGGCTGTTCCCATCCCATCCCCGCCACATCGCGTTGCGGGACCGAGAGGTGCACGACGTCGTGCTCGACATTGGCGATCGCCGATGCCGGCACGTAGATGTCGCCCGACAGCGCCGTCGTCGACGTGGCGATGTAGTTCTGGCCTACATCCCGCACAGTGCCGACGCGGTGTCCGTCGTTCCCGACCACCGTCCAGCCGGGCTTGAGGTCTGTCATTCGCATTTTCGGTCCTCGGGTCTTAGCGCGTCGCGTTCGCGTACCGTAGAGCCTACCCTGACCCCGCTCCGTCCGGTTCGCTGGCCGGATCTGACCCGACAGCCTGGTCCATGACGCCCTGCCAGAACTGCACCGCAGCTGCCTCGTAGAGGACGCCCATCGGCAAGGTCGCCCCTCGCCAATGCTCCTCCGTCCGCAGCCCTGGAGCCGAGGTACCCGCGCGTCGCTCGATCCGTGCATCACCTTCGTACGCCAACAGCTTCGCCTGGTGGGTCGCAAGCTGTTCCTGGGCCAGGCGCAGGCGGGCCTGATCGGAGGCCAGATCCATGAAGAAGAGCTGCAGCAGCCCGAGGTCGCGCAGTTCCGTTCGTGCGAGCGCCGGCCGCTCGAGCCAGGCGGTCAGCGCCTCGAGTCCCGCCTTCGTGATCGTGAAGCTGCGCCGACGGCGACCGTCCGACTCGCGCGTCTCGGTCACCAGTCCGAGCCCATCGAGGCGCTCCGGCTCGCTGTAGAGAAGCGTATGCGGGAACGACCAGAAGTTGCCCACCGTCGCGGCGACATGCCGTTCAAGCGCATAGGGCGTCGAGGACCCCTCGCGCGCCAGCAATCCCAGGACGAGGTAGGAGGTCGGCGTCAGTCGTTCGGTTGACATCATTCGAAGCGAACCATACACTATGTAGTGTTAGTGCTGTTCCCATACCAGCGCCAGATGCCGGAGGCTACAAACCAGGGAGGGCGACCAACCCTCGCAGACTGGGCCACCGTCGCAGCAGTGCCGACGACACGCGAAAGGTGGTCCCCTTTATGACCATGCTCCTCAAGACCCAGCTCGACCGTATCCCGCTCGAGATCTACAACCAGGGCAGGATGCAACTCATCGACGAGCTGTATGCGCCCGACTACATCGAGCACATGCCGCAGCCCGGCATGGCGCCGACGCGCGAAGGTTTCAAGCAGTTCGTGACGTCGCTGAGGACGGCCTTCCCGGATCTTCGCTACACGATCGAAGATACGATCGAAGTCGGCGACAAGTTCGTGACCCGTCTCACGGCCAGCGGCACGATGCGCGGCGACTTCGCCGGAATGCCGGCGACGGGCAAGCACGCGACGTGGACCGAGATCCACATCGCTCGCGTCGCCAACGGGCACGTCGTGGAGCATTGGGGCCTGATCCAGGAGTTGGGTATGTTGGTTCAGCTCGGCGTCATCCCGGCACCCGGACGCACCCCCGTCGCCGTCTAATCGCCACCGACTGCGATTTCTGAAAGGAGGCCCCTCGCGGCGACGCGAGGGGCCTCCTGCTGCCCCCGCACGACTCCGCGGCCGATCCCCCCGAGCCCGGATGACCCTGGATCAGGGCCAGCTGACGGTGGCGGTCAGCCCGGTCGTACCGAACCCGACCTCGGCGTTCTGGAGGACCAGCCGCCAGACACCGGGCGCGACCGGGAACGACTGGTCGACGTTCGTGGACGGCCCCTGGCCGGCGAGCGTCACGTCCCCGGTCCCGTTCGTCTCGTCGAACAGGTCCACTTCGTAGATGAACGGATGACCGCCCCACTCGGCAACCAGATGAGCATCGCCATCCGAGCGCGCCGTGAAGCGGACCTGGATCCCATTGGTGTCCGGGAACGCCGTCCCGTCGAACCTGGCGTTTGCGATCTTGACCGAGGGGGCGAGCGCGTGGAAGGTGACCCGCACCTTCACGACCGGCGCGAAGATGCCGACCCCGCGGAGCGAAACATGCCAGGTCGCGTGGGCCTGCGATGTCTGTCCGGTGAACGTCCCGGATGCGAGGTCCTTGCAGGTCACGTCCTTCTTGCCCAGCAACAGGCACATGTGCGTCAGGCCCTGCGGTGAGATCGAGGTCAGCTTCGCCTTGACCGTGCCCGGTCCATCGCTCTTGAAGGTGATGACGCGATCGATCCCGGCTGGGTCGTCGGTCGCGTCGAGTTTGAGGTCGAGGACGGTCAGGGCGGCGACCGGTACCGGCGGCGGCGTGGGCGACGCACTCACGGCCGGTGTCTCCGACGGCGCGGCGCTCACGTCGGCCGAGGCGGCCGGGCTCTCATCGGGAGCAACGCTTTCGGAAGGCATCACGGACTCCCCCGGTGAGCCCTCCGCGACCGGGCTCGGACTGCCGGTCGCCGTCGCCGTTCCGCTGTTCCGGCCCAGCATCACGAACGCGGTCGAGCCAAGGGCGACGACGATAAGAACGACCAGGACGGCGATGATGTTCCGGAGGGTGCGCTCATTCATCGGTATCCCTCGACTTCTGGTTCGCGAATCCTACCCGACCACCCGGGCGAGTGGTCCGACCGGACGATCCGCGTCACGAGCGCTATGCCCGGCTCGTCCCATGTCCTGACGCCGGGCGATCAAGGCAGGCTGATCGATCGCCCGGTGTCTCCATGCCCGGATGACCGCACGACGACATCTCGGGGTAGACTCGGCCCGGCCATTCGAGCCGCTCGATGACAGAGGGGAGTCAACGCCCGCGTGCAAGCCACCCGGATCCGGCCAGACACGCGGCCGACAGACCTTCGCCGCCTGGCCGCCGCGGGACTGTCGGCGGTCCTCCCGGGCCTCGGTCAGGCGTTCAATCGACGACCGTCGCTGGCGGCCCTCTTCCTGATCCCGTCGCTGATCGTGCTCGCCATCGGGCTCACCCTGTGGCAGCTCCAATCCCCGGCTCGATTGGCCGCCTGGGTGGTGAACCCGCAGGTCCTCGGCACGCTCCTGACCCTCAACCTCGTCTTCCTGGTGTGGCGGCTCGTCGCGGTCGGCCAGGCCTTTCTGGATACCCGGCGGTCGGGTCCCGCCGGACGCCTCGGGATCGTCGGGATCATCGTCATCGCGATCGCCGTCGTGATCCCCCACCTCGCCATCTATAGCTACGGCACGCTCCTGGGGGACACGTTCAAGAGCATCTTCACCGGCGCCGTCCTCGGGGCCACGGACGATCCGAGGGGCAGTGGACTGCCGGCTCCAGGCGACCGCGAGCGCATCAACATCCTGCTCCTCGGGATCGACTCTCGGGGGACCTACACGGCAAACCTGACCGATACGATGATGGTCGCCTCGATCGACCCGGTCGGGCACACCGTCTCGCTCGTGTCGATCCCCCGCGACCTCGTCGACACCCCGTTGGGCGACGGCAACGTCTTCGGCCCGAAAGTGAATTCGCTGTATTCCTATGCCGAGGCCCATCCCGACGAGTTCCCGGCGGGCGGGATGCGAACGCTCCAGAACGCCCTCGGCGCCCTCCTCGGGATCCCGATCCAGTACTACGCCCAGGTCGATTTCAGGGGGTTCATCAAGATCGTCGATGCCGTCGGTGGCGTCGACATCGTCGCCCCGCGCTCGTTCGACGATCCGACCTACCCGAAGTGGGGTCGAGGCTATCGGGGCTTCTCCATCACTGCCGGACCGCACCATCTCGACGGCCAGGACGCGCTCGCCTACGCCCGCTCGCGCAAGGCGCTCGGCGAGAGCGACTTCACCAGGCAGGCGCGTCAGCAGCAGATCCTGCTTGCCCTGAAGGCACAGGTGACGAAGGCCGGCAGCATCCTGTTCCAGATTCCGGATCTCCTTCGCGCGGTGGGGAAGACGATCCATACGGACGTCCCGGTCGAGCGCCTGCCGGACCTCGCCGCGATCGTCGACGAGGTCGGTCGCGACGGGGTGACGAGCGTCGTGATCCAGGCGCCGTTGGTCCACGGGATCATCGGCCAGTACGGAAGCTCGCAGGAGCCGCGCCTCACCCGGATCCGGACGATGGCCACCGGCCTCTTCTCGACGCCCGGCGAGCCACCGTCGCCGTGGCCGACCCCGCGACCGTCACCGGCCCCGTAGCCTGGCCGCGGGGGGGCGAGCGCAGCGCTTGCGCCCGCGCGTGGAGCAGCCCTTTGCCCCCGTGTGACCTGGCCGGCGTGTAGCGCACCCCTCGCCCGCGCGTGACCCCTGCCGGCGCGTAGCGCAGCCGTTCGCCCGGCGCGGAACCTGGCAGGATTCTCATGGGCGGACCCTTATGTCGGATGGGCGGCTGGTGGGGGCCCTCTGGACGGTCGCGCCGGTAGATCTGACGCACGGAATTGGCTGCGGCGCCCGGTTGCGAGTCCGGAACTGACCAGCGGACTGGGCGAAACCAGCCATAACGGTCCGGCGGTGAGAATCCTGCCAACTGCCAGGCCCGACCGTGCCGCGCCCGGGCCGACCGTGCGGCTTCGGCCGACCGTGTGGCGGCCCGCGGGCCGAGGTGCCGGCTTCGGCCGACCGCGGGCCGACGTGCCGAGTGGGGCCGATCGTGCCGAGTGGCGGGGCCGACCATGCGGCCCAGGGCCGACTGCCGCCCTCGTGTCCCGGTCAGAACCCGAGGGTCGTGAGTCGGCCCACCATCCGTCGGGCTGCCCGGGCCCGGTGGGAGATGGCATGCTTCTCGGCCGGGGTCCACAGGCCGAGGGTCCGTCCACCGGGCGGCTCCGACGCCGGTTCGAAGATCGGGTCGTAGCCGAACCCGCCGGTGCCCTTCGGCCCGGTGGCGATCCGGCCCCGACAGGTGCCCCGGGCAAAGGTCAGCGTCACGCCCCCGCGCGGACCGAGCGCGTCCGGCAGCGCGAGGGCGAGGACGCACACGTAGCGTGCCCCGCGCCGGTCAGCCGGAAGCCCGTCAAGGGCCCCGAGCAACCGGCGGTTGTTGTCATCGTCCGTCGCGTCCTCGCCCGCATACCGACGGGTCCGGACGCCCGGCCCGCCGTCGAGTGCATCCACCTCGATCCCGGAGTCGTCGGCGAGCGTCGGCAAGCCGCTCGCCCGCACCCCGAACCGAGCCTTGATCGCAGCGTTCGTCTCGAACGTTTCGCCGTCCTCGATCGGGTCACCGGGGATACCCAGGTCGTCGAGCGAGACGAGGTCCGTATGGTCCAGGGCGAGCAATTCCCGCAACTCGCGCAGCTTGTGGACCGAGCGTGTCGCGACGAGCAGACGCCGTCGTGTCACCGTCGGACGGTGGCCAGGATCGCCGTCTGCGCCTCGAACAGCCGGGCCAGACCGGTGTCTGCCAGGTCAAGCAATCGATCATTGGCGGCTCGGTCGAATGGCCGGCCCTCCGCCGTCCCCTGGAGCTCGACGTACGCGCCCGCATCGGTGCCGACGACGTTGAAGTCCACGTCGGCGCGCGAGTCCTCCGAGTAGTCCAGGTCGAGCAGCGGCACGCCGTCGACCAGGCCGACGGACACCGCGGCGACCTTGCCGACCAGGTGTCGATCCATCCCGTACGTGATGAGCGCAGCCGCGAGCGCGACGTAGCCGCCCGTGATCGAGGCCGTCCGAGTCCCGCCATCTGCCTGCAGGACGTCGCAATCCACGGTGATCGTCCGCTCGCCGATCCGGGTGAGGTCCACGGCGTCACGGAGCGATCGCCCGATCAGACGCTGGATCTCGTGCGTCCGGCCCCCGATCTTGCCGCGGACCGATTCCCGGTCCGTTCGCTCCGCGGTCGCCCGCGGCAGCATCGAATATTCGGCGGTGACCCAGCCCGTCCCTTTCCCGCGAAGATGCGGCGGAACACGGTCGGCGATCGTGGCCGCGCACAGGACCTCCGTGTCGCCGACCCTGATCCGGCACGAGCCTTCGGCCCATTTCTGGACACCGAGGGTGAACGTGACGGGCCGGAGGTCGTTGGGTCCGCGGCCATCGGCTCGAACGGTAGGCGGCCGGTTGCCGATCGTCATGGATTCCTCTCCTTCGCCTTGGCGGCGTCCCAGAGCGCATCGAGCGCATCGAAGTCGAGGTCGCGCAAGGCGACACCGTCAGCTGCGGCGGCGGCTTCGACGCTGGCGAACCGACGCTTGAACTTGGCATTCGCGGATCGGACCGCGGCTTCCGCCTCGATCCCGGACCGCCGAGCGAGATTGACGAGCACGAACAGGAGGTCACCGAACTCCTCGGCCCGCTCCCCTTCCGTGGTCGCCTGGCGGAATTCCTCGGCCTCCTCGGTGACCTTCTCCAGCACGCCGTCGATCGACGGCCAGTCGTACCCGAGGTTCGCCGCCCGTTCCTGCATCTCCTGGCTTGCCGCCAGGGCGGGCATGGACGGACTGATCCCGTCGAGGGCACCTTCCGGCGCCGCCGCCGATGCTCGCTCGTCCGCCTTGATCCGCTCCCACTGCCGGTTGACGTCCGAAGCGGTCCGGGCCACGGCGTCGCCGAAGACATGCGGGTGGCGGCGGACGATCTTGGTCGCGATCGCGGCCTGGACATCGGTCAGGTCGAAGACGCCGGCCTCTGCCGCCAGTTGCGCATGGAGCACGATCTGGAGCCACAGGTCGCCGAGTTCACCGGCAAGCTCGGGAGTCGCTCCGGCCTCGAGCGCATCGTAGACCTCATACGCTTCCTCGAGCAGATGCTTGCGAAGGGACGTGTGGGTCTGCTCGCGATCCCACGGACAGCCGTCCGGCGCTCGGAGTCGGGCCGAGATCCAGGGCATCGCCCATGGGCCGGCCACCGCCAGCTCTGGTGCGACCGGGGCGAGATAGAACGGCGCGTCGAGCGAGGCGCGATCCAGCGACCCGACGGTCATCCCGTCCGGGCCGCCGAATTGACCAACCGGGTGGGCCACCGGATACAGGCGCCGAAGGACGGCGATCGGGTCGCCCCCATCCAGCGCCGGCGCGGCCGGGCAAGGCCGGCGCCCCCTGTTCCTCGTGGACGGTCCGGAGCGATGCCAGGGGCACGACCAGGACCGGGCGCGAGGGCTCGATCGGGCTCGCCGCGAGGACCTCGCCGGCGATGACCTGGAGGCCGTCCGCCGGATCGAACCCCCAGCGAAGTCGCGCCTCTGCGACGAGCGCGTCGAGCACTCGCCCCCTCCTTGCCTAGTTGAGCGTGCTAGGTACGACCGAGTCGTCCCGCTGGATGTCGGCGGCCGCCTTCTTTGCGTCGTACCACTTCGTAAAGGTGGACGACGTCAACTCGTCGAGCTGTCGACCCTCCGGCGTCCGGACTTCCTCCGCGGTGACCTTGAACAGGTACGTACCGTCGCCGGAGACCGCCACGACGTCCGACGTCTTGCCGATCGGCGCCGCGAAGATCGCTGCGGTGAGCTGATCGTCGAGCTGACCCTGGGTGACCCAGCCGAGGTCTGCCACCGGTCCCCGCCGTGGGCGCCTCCGAATTGTCCCGCGCCAGGATCGCGAAGTCGGCGCCGCTATCCGCCTGCTGCTTGAGCATCTGGAAATGGGCTTCGTCGGTCGGGTGGTACATCACCTGGATGACGTGCCAGCCGAAGCTGGACTTGACCGGTTCGAGGATCTGGCCGTCCTTGAGGTCGGGCACGAGGATGGCGGCAAGGAAGGCGGCGTCCACCTGGCTCTGGCTGTCGAAGTACGGGAGCTTGCCGCCGCTGCCGGTCGGCCCCTGCGCCTGGGTCTCGTCGCTCTCGGTCCGGGCGATCGAATCGAACAGCTCGGGGTTGGTCTGGAGCCTGACGTACGCGGCCAGTGCCTTCTGCTCGGCGATGGTCCATGCCGGATCGTCCGCCGCGACGCTGGAAGCGTTGGAGGGATCGTCGTTCGGTGCATACAGGATGTGCCGGGTCTTGATCGCGTCCGGGCCGAGATCGGGTGCCGCCTCCTTGGCGTAGATCTCCTGGACCTGGCGCTGCGGAGCGGCGCCGGTCAGGCCGGCGACCAGCTTGTCCTGGAGGTTGGCATGGATCACGTCCGCAGCGAGGACCTTGCGGTACTGGTCGATGGTGACCCCATCGTTGACGAGCTTGGTCTGGTATTCCGGCGTCGACGGACTCGGGCGTGATCTCGCTGACCCGGCCGATCCGGTAGACGCCATCGGCCCCGACGATCACGGCCGTCGGCTCATCGACCTTGGCCGCGAAGAGCGCCTTCAGGAATGCTTCATCCGCCTGGGTGTCGTCAGCCTGCCGCCAGCCGATGTCGCCGCCCTGCGGGGCACTCGCCGTGTCGGTCGAAACGGTCTTGGCGACGTCTTCCCAGGCGGTCCCGGACGCCAGGTCGGCCAGCGCGGCGTCAGCCTTGGTCTTGGCGGCGTCGATCTGGGCCTGGGTCGGTTCGAGTGCTCCCGGATCGGTGACCGGCTTGACCTCGATCATCCAGAGATGCCGCTGCTCCGGCGTCGTCGCGTCCTTGGTGAATCGGGCGTCGATCTCCTCGGGCGTCGCGGTGACGCCTTCGTCGGCGGCAAGTTGCGCCTGGAGCCTCGCATCGATGAGTCGCTCGAGCGAGACCGATTGGATCTGCCCGAGCGCGGTGGTGACGGACTGCTGCTGCTGGGCACCCTGGGCCTGGGTCACCTGGCCAGCCGCTACCGCGTTCGAGATGCGGCGACCGGTCTCGGTCAGGCGCCAGCTGTCGACGGCGACGCGGTCGCGCAGGTCGTCCTTGGAGATGGACTGACCGTTGACGCTGCCGACCGATGCGAGGTGTTCGTTGTAGTAGTTCAGTCCGGCCGCGATGAGGAGCATGGCGATGCCCACGACGACGACGATCCCGAATCCGATGTTGAGGTAGAAGTTCCGTCGGTCCTGCGTCTCCCACGCGGGTCGGTGGGCGCGCTTGACGACGGGCTTGGCACGAAAGGTCATGGTCCGGTCGATTCCTGTCACATGGCCGGCAGACGCCGGGGATGGAGGGCCGCGGTATGGTACACCGGGCCTTCGAAGGGCCGCGACCGCAGCGTTATCAGTGTTCTCCCGCCCGAGTCAAAGACGGGATGATCAGCTCATTCGTGACGCGGGCCGTCGCGTGGCCGTCTGCGACGTCGAACGACGCCTCGCGGAATCGGGCGACCCGCTCGAGGTCGAAGACGCGAGCGCGCAGGAATGCCGCCAGGGCCTCGCTCGTTTCGAAGATCGGGCCTGGCACGCCGGTCCGGTAGTCGAAGTAGAAGCCACGCTCGCGCTCGTAGGTCTCGTAGTCGGGCGCGAAGAAGACCATCGGCCGGTCGAGCAGGGCGAATTCGAAGATCGCGCTCGAGTAGTCCGTGACCAGGACGTCGCTGACCAGCATCAGCTCGTTGATGTCCGGGTAGTCGGAGACGTCGATGGCGAAGTCCGCCAGATCCGGTCCGATGGCCGTCGCCGATCGCACGAACGGATGGAGCCGGACGAGCAGGACGTGATCGTCGGCCAGGCTCGCCCGAAGGACAGCCAGATCCAGGTCGTCGGTGGCATGGGCGTTGGTGATCGTGTCGCCTCGGAAGGTCGGGGCATAGAGGATGATCCGGCGGTCTTCGGCAAGGCCGTACCGGGACCGGACGGCTGCCCTGGTCCGGGCAATCCGGTCGTCGCCGAAGAAGACGTCGGTCCGCGGGATCCCAAGGTCAGACCGGAACCGGTCCAGCGGCTGGCGGAACGCCTCTGCGTACGCCGGCGCGGACGCCTGTGATGCGACGAGGCAGACGTCGTAGTTCGAGTGGATCGTTACCCGGTCGACCAGTGCTTCATCGGCACCGAACGACCGGTCGAGCAGGCTGTAGCCGACCTTCTTGAATGCGCCGCAGGCGTGCCATGTCTGGATGATCGTCGTGCCGGGACGAGGACGGATGACGTAGATCGGGAAGAAGTAGTCGTCGACGATGAAGACGCGGGATGTGGCGAGGTAGTAGCCGGCCTCGAGCGCCTGCCCCATCGCGGCGAGGCGGCCACGGACGCCGCGGGCCGGTCGTCGCGCGAGGACGACGACCGGGATCGACGAATGGTTGGCGGTCAACTCGGCATGGATCGCGGCCAGGTTCCCCGCCAGCCGGGCCGAATGGGCCGTGGCCAGGACGACCCGGCGGCGGAGTGGCGACCGACGGGCCAGCGCGAACGCGAACCGGACCAGGCCGATCCGGATCGAGAGGACGACGACCGCGCATCAGGACAGGATCAACTCGTCGATGACGCGGTCCGTTGACCCGCCATCGAGATGGGCGAAATGTCGCTGGGCGAACGCCGCCACCTTGTCGGCCTGGTAGTCATCCCGACGGATCGCATCGAGCAGGTCGGCGAACGTGCGGACGATCCGGCCCGGCACGAATGCCTCGAACGGCACATAGAAGTCGCGCGTCGCCACGTACTCGTCGAGGTCGTAGGCGAAGAACAGCATCGGGCGGTCCAGCACGGAGTATTCGAACACGATCGATGAATAGTCCGTGATGAGCAGGTCGACCGCGAACAGCAGGTCATTGACGTCGATGGCGGCCGCCGACCCATCGATCAGCCGGTCACGAAATGGCTCGGGGATGATCGGGGCGTCCTGGACGAACGGGTGCATCTTGAAGATGACGACGGCGTCACGTTCGACACACAGCGCGTGCAGCCCCGCATAGTCGATCTGCTCGTACCCGTAGAACGCATCCCGGTACGTTTCGCCCCGGTAGGTCGGAGCGAACAGGATGGTCCATCGACCATCCATCTCGGGGAACGCCGCCTGCGCCGCTCCGAGTCCTGCGGCTCGTCCGACGGGATCGAAGTATCGGTCCATCCGCGGGATCCCGGTCGGGACGACGGCGGACTCCGGGATCCCGAACGCTTCAGCGTAGAACGGGATGTCGTGGATGGAACTCACGATCGCGGTCGTGTAGTTCCGGTGCGTCGAACCGAATGGGTCGGGCCCGCCCGGCTTGCCGGCGCGACTGTAGCCGATGGTCTTGAAGGCGCCCGAGGCGTGCCACAGCTGGATGATCTTGACGTGCGGGTCAGGCCTCGCCCAGTTGAGCGGCTGGAACACATCGTCCACGAGGATGACGTCCGAGCTGACCAGCAGGCGGGCGAGGCGGAACCGGTCGGCGAGCGACCAGCGTGCGGTGATGCCCGGCTTGAGCATCGTGACGATCTCCAGGTCGCGGTCGAGGCCGCGCTCGAGCATCCGGTCGCGGACCACCTGCAGATTGCCCGACATCTCGGAGATCAGCCGTGACGCGAACAGGTTCGGGCGCGTGCTGGCATCTGCCTCCCTGTGGGTCCGCGGGTCGCGGCAACCGCCGCTCGCAGTGCCCGATGATAGCCGGGCTGCGACCCGCGAGTGCATATCGCGTACGCTCTGGCTGACAACGGTGGCGCACCGGAGGACTCCATGAAGATCGGGATGATCGTGCTCGCCGGGGGCGTCGGGAAGCGTATCGGACGCCCCGTTCCGAAGCAGTTCCTCCTGTTGGGCGGGAAGCCGCTCATCATCCACGTGCTGGAGAAGGCGCGGATCATCAAGGAGATCGACGAGGTCGTCGTCACCTGTCCCGAGACGCACCTTGAGGAGACGCGACAACTCATCGCCAACCACGGGTTCGACGACCGCTTCAGCTGCATCATCGGAGGGGCGTCGCGACAGGAGTCCGCCTACCTCGGGCTCCAGCGCCTGACGGACTGCGACTCGGTCATCATCCATGAGGCCGTCCGGCCACTGGTGACGGTCGACGAATTCCGCGCGCTCATCGCGGCCGGCGACCCCAATGCCATGTTCGGGATCCCGATCCCGTTCACCGTCCTGCAAGGCCATGACTACGTCGAGGGGCTGCTCGCACGCGACGAGCTCGTCAATGTCCAACTGCCGCAGAAGTTCGACCGGGCACGACTTGCCGCAGCGCACGAAGCCGCCCGCGCGGACGGGGCAGTCTTCACCGAGGACGCCAGCCTGTTCCACCAGTATGCGAAGGAACCGGTCCGGATCCTGCCCGGATCGGAACGGAACATCAAGATCACGGTACCGACGGACATCGTGACCGCGGAAGCGATCTACGCCGACTCGATCGGACGCGTGGGCTGATCGATGGCCAAGGTCTGTGTGATCACCGGGGCCAGCCAGGGCATCGGCCGGGCGGCGGCGGTGCGGATGAGCCGCGAGCCGGACGTCGGCACGCTGGTCCTCATCGCGCGGAACGCCGCAGGCCTCGCGGGAACCAAGGCGGAGATGGGCGAGCACGACAAGGTGGTCGAGCTCGTCCCGTACGATCTCATGGATCTCGACGGCATCCCGGCACTCGTGCGCCGGATCCACACGACCTATGGCAGCATCGACATCCTGCTCAATATCGCCGGATATGCCGATCCTCGATCCCTCCTCGACACCGAGATCGACAACATCCAGAAGACGTACACCATCAACGTCTTCGCGATGCTGGTGCTCATCCGTGAGGCGGCCAGGTTCATGTACGACCGACCGGCCAAGATCCTGAACGTGGCCTCGACCGCGGGCATCACGTCCCGGCCGGGCTGGCTCGCGTATGCCTCATCCAAGGCCGCGGTCGTCTCCCTCTCCGCCACCCTGGCCGACGAACTGGCGGGTAGCGGGATCAGGGTCTACAGCATCTCGCCCGGCCGGACCGCCACCGAACTCCGACGCAAGCTCGCGCCGGAAGAGGACCCATCGTCGATCATGCAACCGACCCAGGTCGCGGACGTCATCGCCCAGCTCATGAGCGACACCGAAGTCACCCTCGACGGTCAGAACATCGTCGTTCGGACCCGGACCTAGCCGGACGGATGCGCCTGTTCGAATACCGGCTTGCGAGCGCGCTGCTCCGTCTCGTCCGGCTGGTGGCGATGCGGCTCCCGACCCACCCGGACCGCGTGGTCCTCGCGACGGCACGGGTGGCCACCCTCGACGGCAATCTCCTCTACCTCGATCGGGCCTTGCGGGCGCGTCACCCCGAGCTCGACTACGTCTACCTGCTCGAACCGTACAGCTATGGGCTCGCCGGCAAGCTCGCCTACCTGGTCCGCCTCATCCGCGGCATGTACCACCTCCAGACGGCGGGCTTGTTCATCGTCGACAACGCCTATCTTCCGATCCACGTGGCGCCCCATCGGGCCTCGACGACCGTCGTCCAGGTGTGGCATGCGGCAGGTGCCCTGAAACGGTTCGGAGTGGATACGACGCGACCGCCGGCGGAGCCTGAGCGGACCTTCCTCCATCGGCACTACGACTGGGTCGTCGTCGGCGGCGAGTGGACCCGCGGCCCATACGCGGCCGCGCTGCGGACACCGGTCGACCAGGTGCTTGCCCTCGGTTCGCCACGGACGGACGCGTTCTTCGACGAGGCCGCCCTCACCGACGCGCGCCAGCGGGTCATCGCACTGCATCCGGGCCTCGCCGGCCGACGGGTCGTCCTGTATGCGCCGACGTTCCGCGGTCGCGGGATCGGCAAGCGGGCGGCGCCCGGGATGGACGCGCCGAAGCTGCGCGCGGCGCTCCCTGCCGAGTACGTCCTCGTCCTCAAGACGCATCCGAACCTTGACCCGGCGGCCACCATCGTCGATGGCTTCGATGTCGTCGCCGATCCGGCCAGTGAGATCAACGACCTGCTCGCGATCACCGACATCCTGATCACCGACTACTCGTCCTCGGTGATCGAGTTCGCCATCCTCCATCGCCCGATCATCCTGCTCGTCCCCGACCTGGACGACTACGAACGGGATCCCGGCCTCTATCTCGACTACCGGACCGACATGATCGGGGTCCAGGTGGCCGACACCGATGGCCTGATCGACGCGATCGAGCAAGGGCGTTCCGACGTAGAGGCCTACGATCCGTTCATCGAACGCCAGCTCGGGCCACACCGGGGTGGCGCGAGCGACCGGTTCGTCGACCACTTCATCGACGGTCGGGTGGTCGACGCCCGGCAGGATGGGCCGCGGAGCGAGGTCCGCCCCTAGCGACGACGCAGGATCGCGGCGACCACGCCGAGGACGCCGGCGAACGCGAGGGCCCCTCGCCAGTCGAGCAGCGCGGTGACCTCGCCATCTACCTTGCCCGCGATGACGACACCGGCAAGGCCCTTGCGTTGGAAGGTGACCTTGCCTGCCATCAGATTCCAGACGCCGACCTGGTCGAGTCTGGCCTCCCGCGTGAACATCGCGCGGACGAACGACTGACTGACTTTGGCGTTTCCGGCGATCGCGAGGGCGATGCCGCCCATCTCGGTCGAGACCGTGTCACCGCGAGCGATCGCGATCCCGCCGAGACTGACGGCCACATCCTGGGCGGCGACCGAGGCGATGCCACCCTGGCGGACGTCAACATGGGTCGCCTCGACCTGGGTGATCCCGCCGCGGCTGACGTTGACGTTGGTGGCCTTGGCGAGATCGATCCCTCCGCGCTCCAGCGTCACCACTTCCGTGACGGTGGGCGTCTCGGGCACGGCGGGTGTCGTGGCGGCTGTCGAAGCCACCGATGCGGCCGAGGCTCGGGGCGCCGCCACCTTTGGCCCTGGCTTCGCCACGGCCTTCGTCGACTTCCTGCGGGCTCCTGTCGCTGCCGCCTTGCTCGTGCCGGTCGCCCCGTTCGCGGGCGCAGTCCCAGTCTTTCGGGGCTTGGCGGCCGATGGGGTCGTGCCGCGCGTCGAGCCATCGTCCTCGGATATCGGTCGATCTGTCATATGGAAGCCTACTGCGCCGCGGCGAGATGCGCGAGCAGGTGTACTCGTCCGGTACGTCCGTTACACATCGATGCCGACGGAGGCCAGGTATTCGGCCGGGGTGCGTTGGCCCAGCGATTGGTGCGGGCGGATCGTGTTGTACACGGTCTCCCAGGCACGCAGCCCGGCCTGCAGGGACGCCAGGTCCGGCTCGACGTCGGTGACCTCGTAGAACTCCTCGGTGTGGGTCCGGTTGGCCCGCTCGACCGCGCCATGGAGCTTGGGTGAGCGAGGCGGCAGGACGAACAGCCGGATGGCCCGGTCCTGACAGGCGGCCTCGAACTCGGCCATGAACTCGGAGCCGTTGTCGATGCTGATGGCCCGGACCGCGAAGGGCATCCGCTCGGCCAGCCGATCGAGCACCTCGGCCGCCGCGGCGGCGGTCGCCCGTCGGCCGAGTTCGAGGGTGTCCCAGCGGCTGACCACGTCGCGCGCGGTGAACTGCTTGAGGATGAGGTCGCTGAGCGGCCGGATGTCAAGGGTATCGAGTTCGACCAGGTCACCCGGTCGCTCGACCGTCCAGTCGGCCGGCTTGCGGATGGCATAGGGTCGAGCCCAGCGGCGCTGATGGACGGACATCCGCCGCCGACGCGGCTCGTGCAGTTCACCGGTCCGCCGCAACCGGGTCAGGATCCGGCCGACCATCGAGCTCGACAGGTGCAGCCCCGAGCGGCGCAGGAGCACGACCAGCTTGTCCTTGCCCCAGCGCGGGTAGGTCTCGCGGACGGCTCGGACGGCGCGCAGCTGGTCGACCGTCCAGGTCGGCCGTCGGCGGCGGCGTGGCGCCGAGCTGCGGTCCTCGAGGGTCTCGAGATGGAGCCGCTCGAAGCGACCGAGCCAGCGGTACACGGTCGGCCGGCTGTAGCCGAAGTGGCGGGCGGTGCGGCTGACGTTGCCACCGTGGCTGCGGTGCCAGTCAAGCATGGCCAGGCGGCGGCGAGCATCCCGGCTCAGATCGGGCGCCACAGAGCGGACCACACGGGTCGGCCGACCGACCATCCGGTTGCGGGCGTTGGTGCCCTGGGGATGGCCGCGCTGGCCGCTAGACTTGCGCATCGAGAGTCCTCCTGTGCTGATGTTCTGAACACCACCAGCGTAGCGAGGGCTCTCATTCCATTCTCAGGCCCGGCTGGACCTCACCGCGCATCCAGACCGGGGTGTAACGGACCTATCTGGACGCCATCAGCGCCTGGACGCGAATAGGGCCGGAACGCCCGTCCGTCGATCCTCGTGTATCCTGCGCAACGTCCATTTCCCTTGCTCGGAGAGCGACCTTGACTCGGACGACCGCTGGGGTCATCGCAGTAGCCGTCGCGGCCGTGCTCATGGTTGCGCTCACCGCTCAGCCCTTCGGGCAACCCGGTCCGTCGGCCAGCCCCGGGCCGATCGGCCAGGCCAGCGCCACGCCGTCCGGCTCCCCGGCTCCGACGCCGGCGGAACCCTCGGCCACCGCGACAGCAACGCCGATGCCGACCCCGACACCGACCCCGACACCGATCCCCACTCCGGTCACGGTCGCGGCGCCGCTCACCGGTCGCCTTGTCTCGCCCGCCGTCGCCGCTCGCCATCCGATCGCCGTGATGATCGACGACCTGATCGACGCCCGGCCCCAATCCGGCCTGTCGTCCGCGTCCGTCGTGTGGCACGCCCCGGCCGAAGGCGGGATCCCCCGCTACATGGCGATCTTCCAGGACGAGTTGCCCAAGGACATCGGGCCGGTCCGGAGTTCGCGCTACTACTACATCGCCTGGGCGGCGGAATGGCGCGCCATCTACGCGCATTCCGGCGGCTCGCCGCAGGCGCTGGACACGCTCCGGGCGAAAGGCAGCGGCCAGTACGTCTACAACGTCGACGAGTTCCGCTACAGCGGGACCTTCCGCCGCGTCACCACCCGCTATGCGCCCCACAACCTGTACACGACGGGCAAGAAGCTGCGAAACGTCGGCAGGAACGCGGGGGCGGCGGACAAGGTCTACAAGGCGCACTGGAAGTTCGCCGCGGATGCACCGCTGGACGAGCGGCCGTACGGCGGCTCGATCACGGTCAGCTATCCGTACAACACGATCAAGTACACCTACGATCGCGACACGAATACCTACCTGCGCTCGGTCACCGGGCAGAAGAAGCAGACCGATGCCGCGACCGGAGAACGGATCGCGCCGAAGAACGTGATCGTGATGCGGATGGCATTCGGTCCGCTCAATGACGGCCATCCGACCAAGCATCGACTCGAGGCGACCGTCATCGGCAGCGGGCCTGCCTGGATCTCGACCAACGGCGTGACCATCAAGGGGACCTGGAAGAAGACCTCGATGACCAAGCTGACCCGGTTCTACGATCGCAACGGCGACGAAGTCACGCTGACCGCCGGCCAGACGTTCATCCAGGTGCTGACCACGAACACGTACAGCTACCCGGCGACCTTCAAGGCCGGGAAGAAGACTCCGCCCGGGACGCCCGTTCCCAGCGCCAGCCCGACGGCGGGCTGATCGCTCAGCGGTCGAGCCTGACCTGGCCGGTCCCGACCGCCGCATAGATCGCTCGCGTCTCCTCGGCGACATCCGACCAGGTTCGACGAGGCCTCGGTCGCGCTCGCCCGGGCGACCTCCCTGAGCCGTCCATGGACGACGTCATCGGCCCACAGTGTCGCCAGGGCAACCGCCAGGCGGGCCGGGTCGGCCGGCTCGACCAGCAGACCGGCCGGGCCGACGAGCTCCGGGAGCGGACCGACGGACGAGGCGATGACCGGCACGCCACAGGCGAGTGCCTCGATGATCGGCAGCCCGGCTCCCTCGGAGATCGCCGGCAGCACGACCGCCCGCGCCCCCTGCACGAGACCGACCAGCTCCTCGACCGCCAGCGCGGGCGCATAGGCCAGGGACTCGCCGATCCCCTTCCTGGCCGCGGCCCGGGCGATGGACGCCCGGTCGTCCGGACTGGCCCCGACGACGAGGATCCGCGGTGGCCAGGCGGTCCCCTGGTCCAGGTTCGCGGGGCGGCCCGCGGCTGCCAGATCGGCCATCGCGGACAGGAACGTCCGAAGGTCGAGGCGGGCATCGAACCGGCCGGGCAGGATGAAGTAGCGCGACTCGAGACCGAGGCGTTCGCGGAGGGCCCCGTCGCGTTCGCGGAATGCCCCGTCGCGTTCCGGTCCAGGATCGGACGACGGGAGACCGAAGCCGGCCCGCGGCGCCAGTCGGATCACATGGAGTCGATCGCGGCGGACCCGCAGGAGCCGCCTGGCGGCAAGGGCGGTGGCCTCGCTGCCGACGATCACGGCTGTCGCTTCCCGGAGCATTCGAGTGCGAAGTCGCTGCCCGAACCGATTGGCCGCCGAGCGACCGAACGCCTTGGGCAATTCCCACGGCGCAAGATCGAGCAGCGTGATGACGACCGGCAGTCCGGACGCGATCGGCAGCGGCCCGCTGCCCACGGCGTGATAGACGGCCCCGGAAGCGCCGCGCCGGTCCGCCCGCCAGGCAGTGCCGAAGGCGGCGCTTCTGAGGATGAACGGATCGACGGTCAACGCCCCGGCCCGGAGCAACCGGGTGGGCGGAAGCTGCCGGCTGCCGGCCGCGTCGAGGTTCTCGAACCTGGTCGTCGGGTCGGCCAGACCGGCGGCGAGGAGCCAGACGAACGATTCACCATCGGCTGGATCGCGGTCGTACGCGGTCAGCAGGCCATCCAGGTAGGCGGCGGCGACCGGCGCCCGTTCGGGAGCCTGGAGTGGCCGGACATCGAGGACCACGCGGACACCCGGCGTCCGGGGCCCAGGATCGATCCCGAGGCGCAGGCCCGGCGGCCCTCCGGTCACGACTCGCTTCGATGGCGGAGCCGACGGACCCGCCCGACGATCTCCTCGGCTCGCAGCTGGACGACGACGACGAGCGCCTCGACGACGATCCGGCGGCTCATCTTCGACTGGCCGACCCGCCGATCGCGGAACGTGATCGGGACCTCATCGGATGCGCGCACCCGAACGGCTCGCCCGGAACGTCATCTCGATCTGGAAGACGTAGCCGCCGGCATGGACCCCGTCGAACGGAACTGCCGGCCAGCGTGGTCGCCCGCCAGGCCTTGAACCCGCCGGTCAGGTCGCGCTGGGGCAGGCCAAGGACGATCCGGGCGAACATGGCTCCCGCCTCGTGACACGATCCGGCGGCCCACGCCCCAGTCTGCGACTGATCCACCCGGGGCGTAGCGGGACCCGATGACCAGGTCGGCGGTGCCGTCCGCGATCGGCCCGACGAGCGCCGGCAGGGCGTCCGGGGCGTGGCTGAAATCGGCGTCCATCTGGACGATCGTCGTCGCGCCGCCGTCGAGGGCCACCCGGAACCCGTCGAGGTAGGCGCGACCGAGGCCCTGCTTGAGCGTTCGGTGACGGACCTGGATGCGAGGGTCGGAGCTGGCGAGCCCATCGGCCAGTCGGCCGGTCCCGTCCGGCGAGTCGTCATCGACCACAAGGACCGTCGCAGCGGGGAGTGCGGCGAGTATCGCCTCCGTGATCGGCTGGATGTTCTCGGCTTCGTCATAGGTCGGCAGGACGACCCAGACGCCGGCACCCAGCGGTTCGCCAGGGGGCATCGTGGGCGGGTCGACGGACTCGGTCATCGCCCGAAGTCTAGAGGTAGCACGGAGGCTATGGAGCCTTGACGACGACAGACCTGGCAAACCGCGACGTACCGATCCGACTGGTCGCGAGGATCACGACCTTGTATCTGCCCGGAGCCACGAACGAGTGGGACGCCTTGCCGTTCCAGGTCCAGGCATGAAGCCCGGCCGTCAGCGCTCGACTGCTCCAGACAGGCCGGACGCGCCTCGAACCCTGGTAGATGGCGACGGTGACCGTCGCCTTGCGCAGGAGCGAGAAGGTCATCTTGTCTCGCTGGCCCGCCCGGGGCTTGAACGAGGAGGCCGACCAGCGAACCGAGCGGATCGTCCGATCGACCCGCACCGTCATGTCCTTGACGGTCCGGTTGCCGGCGGCGTCGAGACCATTGACCCGGAAGGTGTACCTGCCATCGCGCACTCGTCGGCCGGTGCGGTCATGCCCGTCCCAGACCCACCGACCTGTGGTCGATCTCTTGACGACCCAGACCCGGACGGTCTTTCGGGCCTGGTCGAGGATCCGCGCCTTGCCCGTGATCGGTTCGCTCGCAGACATCGATAGCGTCATCCGATCCGTGTGCCCGTCACCGTCCGGCGAGATCGTGATGTGGGACGACGACGTCGCGACGGTCGCAGGGTGCGAGTCGACGGTCACCACCTTGGCCACGCTCGCCCGGTTGTCCGATGCGTCGGCCGTCCAGACCGTGATCCGATACGGTCCGTCCGGGACGATGGCGCCTGCTCTGGTCCTGCCATCCCACGTGTAGGCGACCGAACTGCTCGACGACGACCCGGACACGACCTTCGAGCTGGCGATACCGTCGAAGAAGGGCTCCACGAACCACCCGAACGTGACCTGGCCGGTGACTTTCAGGCTGATCGTCGTCGTGTCCAGGCGTCCATCGCCGTTCGGGGAGAGGAGGGTCGTGCTGATCGACGAACTGCTGATCACCGGCGGGATCGTGTCGGTGATGAACTTGTCCTTGAGGGCCTGGTAGAGCTCGGTCCGGGTCCCGTCATAGCCAAGCGCCCAGATCGCGACGCCGCGGAGCTTGTTCTGATTGATCAGGTCGTACTTGAGGCGGAGCGCCTTGGCACTGTCGAAATAGATCTGGCGCCACGGGTTCACGCAGCCGTAGGCCGCCGTGCAGTTCTGGCGATGGTAGACGGTCCACGCCACACCCTCCACGGGATCCCACAGCTGCCCGTGGTTCTTCGCGTACGTATGGGCGGTGGTGTAGACGACCGATGCCGAAGCGCCGTACTTGGTCCCCGAGATGTTCTTCGAGCCGAGGTCCGTGGTCTTGGTCGACCACGCCCGGCCGTAGTACGGCACCCCGAGGATGATCCTTGATGCTGGGATACGAGCAAGGTAGGCGCGCACCGTGTCGCTGACGTCATAGGTGGGGCCACCGATCGGGGCGATCGATCCGACCGTCGCCGAGGAAGCTCCCCGGTAGTCGTAGCCCATGATCACGACGGCGTCGGCGGCGTCGGAGCCGGTCGCGTCCTCGATCGGGTAGTTGCCGATCCAGCCGGTCGCGTCGAACGTCAGCTGGTAGCCAGCATGGACATTGTCCAACTCGGTGCGGACTCTCTTGACCAGCGCCGTGAACTCATCCGCGTAGGTCGACGCGATCGGCTCGAAGTCGAGATTGACGCCATCCGCGCCCCGATCACGAACGGCGGCCGCGATCTGGCGGGCCAGGTTCGCGCGGTTGGCAGCACTGCCGAGCAGGGTCATCTGGTTCTTCGCACCGGTCGACGACCAGGCGAAGCTCTGGACGGTCAGGACGACACGCGCACCGCTGGCATGGGCCGCATTGATGATCCCCGTCAACCTGGAGCTCGTCCAGCCATTCCAGCCGACCGTGGTGGATCCATCGCTGTTCGTGCGCTGCAGGTCGCCGTTCTTCGCCGCACCGACTCCGAAGTAGGCGACGGTCGACAGGTTCTCCCAGTCGAGCCGGGTCGAGCTGGCGTTCAACTCCCAGTACGGCAGGAACCCGAATACCTCTCGCTTGAGGCCGCCAGGATCGACCGCAGCAGCAAGGTCGGCCGGGATCGCGGCCGACGGGTCGATCGCCGGCGTGTCGATCGGGCCGACCGATGGCGCCGGGTCGAGCGTGGGGAGCGCTCCGACGTCGTGTCGTCCCGGTCTGGCGGAGGTTCGCGCCCGACAACCGTCCGGCCGGGAGTGCCCGCGGTCTGACGCCTCCGACCTTCCAACGGTCACTGCGCCGGGGCGTGAATCCGATCGAAACGCGGCCACCCGGGGCAAAGTCGATCTTGTCGGCGGCGTGCGCCATCGCCTCTTCGTACTGGATGGTCGGTCGGACGTGGGCCGATGATCCGGTGGCCTGCGGATCGGCTGCACGGACGCCGGCGGCCGGGACGACGCTGACGAGGGCGAAGACGCCGGCGACGAGCGCGACCAGGGATCTGACGGTCGGGCGGTGTCGGGCGGCGGGTCGATGGACGAGCGATGACACGATGATCCTCCGGTGATCCTGGACTGCCCTAGCCTCGTGTCCGGGCCTTCGAGTATCCATCGCCTGATGGTCCCGGTCGGGGATGGTACGGAGCAGTTCGGTGCGATCCGGGTCGGTCAGGATTGGTCCGGTGTGGTCCTGATGCTACCCCGGGTCAGTGCAGCTTGTACGTGAACCAGGTCCGTTGCCTGCCGCCGTACCGATCGATGCCCTTGACCTTGAACCTGACCGGCCCGGCCGATCCACCCGACTTGAGCCGGATGGTGACCTTGTAGGTGTGCTTGCCGGTCTTGGTCGTCAGAACGCTCCAGCGGGATCGCCCTGGCTGGTACACGAAGAGGCGCGGGGCCCTGGACAGGATCTCCGGCGACTTGACGACGACGCTGATCCGTTGGCCACGACGAGGCGTGGAGTCGCTGAGTGTCAGGCCGAATGCGTCCATCTCGAAGGGGACGGCCTGGCTCGCCGTCAGCGTGCCATCGGTCGCCACGACCTGGGCTGTGTAGTGGCCCCGCGGCAGCATCGAGCCATCGGTGGCTCGACCATCGAACGTCCAACTCTGACCACCGGCCGGGAGTGCGACGCCGTCCAAGCGCGTGGCGACCGTCGCGCCGGTCGCATCGAGGATGGCCCAGTTGACCGTCATCTCGACGCTGCAGGTAGAACGACAGCCTGGTGGTCCTGGCCAATCGGTCGAGATCCTGCGGGAAGAACATCTTCCGGCTCGACGCCACGGAGCGCAGCGCCGCGATCACCTGGACGTCGCGGGCGACCGTGGGGCCGGTGTTGCCGGCGACATCCTGGGGCGCCGCGTTGATCGTGTAGGCACCGTCGGGCGCATATCCGCCGGCCGTCGTACGCCCATCCCATGTCAGCGACACCGGGCTCGACCCGTAGGTGACGGTCCACTTGTCGACGACCTTGCCGTCGGCATCACGAACCTTGACCGCGACCGCGCCCGGTTCCGGATCGGTGGCGACCACGGTGACCGAATCCCTGGATCCGTCGCCGTTCGGCGAGAACCACTGCGTCGTGGACGCCCCGGGCGTCAGGCTGGTCAGGGTGGGCGCGACGGTATCGACGCGCACGGTCCCGGTCGTCTCCACCGGTCCGTTATCCCACGCGTCCGTGCCGGTCAGACGAACGCGGTAGGCGCCGTCAGCGACGGGTACGCCCTTGACCAGCCCGTCCCACGCCACCCCGACGGCCGAGCCGTTGCCGGTCTGCTGGAAGACGACCCCGTGATCATCTTCGACCTGCAGTGTCCAGGCGACGCTCTCGGTGAACCTTGCCCGGATTGCGGCGGTGTCGACCTGGCCGTCGCCGTCGGGCGAGAACGGGCCACCCGGATCGAGGAAACGGATGGCGGGCGCGGTGCTGTCCCGTGGCGTCAGGTCGGTCTCGGCGACGAACCCGTTGATCGACGGATCGTCGATGCCCTCGACCTGCGCGAACGTCCCGCCCTCCCCGGTCGCGTTGACGGCCGTGTCGACGACCCGCAGGCGGGTACCTGCCGGCAGGGATCCATCTGGTTCGCTGGCGCCCGCCTCGCTGAACAGGGCGGCGCCGTCGGTGGCGACAGCGGCGTTGCCGGGGACCTGCAGTTCGGCCGGATCGCCACTCGTGTTTCCGATCCCGCCGGAGACGACCTCGTCGGTGGTGACGCTCGTCGAGCTGACCGCCAGGGATCGGTAGTAGCCGGTGGTGGGCGTGTTCGGGTCCTGGAAGACGGTCGCGCCGGGCGTCCGGCTCGAGGCGAACGTCGTGACGTGACCATTCTGGTCGGGCATCGTCCGCCACATCGACTCGAGGGTCTGGTGGGTCGTGAACAAGGCCCGCAGGTAGGGCTCGGCGCCCGAGTGCCCATCGGCGATGACGGCGGCGGCACCCGCCTTCAGGAACCCAGCGGCGTAGTTGTCGGCGCGCTTGCGAGCGACCGACAAACTCGGCTCCGCGTCGCCCGGTTCGGAATTGCCGGACGCGTAGCAGAGGTGGTGAAGCAGGATGATCGCCCCGGGCGCAAGGTCGAGCTTGGCGACATACGGCTCGCCGTAGTACTTGTTGTTGTAGTCGCCGTTGCCGGCCGTCGCGTTCAGCCCGAAGCCATCCTTGGTCGTGTAGTTGGGGTCATAGGTGTACGGGCTTGGCCAGCCGTTCCCATGGCCCATGTAGATGACGACCGATGCGCCGACGACCGCCGCCTTGACCTTGGCCCACGTGGCATTCGGGCTGTAGACCTTCGTGACGTCGGAGGTGTACTTGATCGCCTCCGCGTAGGCGCGGTCGGCATCGGCCCGATACCCGGCCGTCGCGCCATGGGTGGCCCCGACGATGATGACGACCTTCGGCTGGCCGGACGGCGAGACGGCCGCCGACGCTGACGGCACGACGATGCCGAGCATGGCGACCAGGGTGATGACGAGGGCGACGGCTGATCTTCGCAACAGGGACTCCGAGTCGGCTGGGGTCGAGGGACGGCCTGACCAGACTCGCGAGAAGGGTCGACACGCTCAATCGCGGGATGGTCCGGGGCCCCCTAGCCCATTCGGATCGCCCCCGTGCGGTGCCGGGGGGAACGGTGCGGTGCGGGTCAGAGGGCCTCGTCGCGCAGGCGCACCGCGAGATCGGCGAGTGGCGGGTTCGCGGCGTCACGCGGCGACAGGATCGGCCGTCCGTCCGGGGTCGCGGACAGTGTCGGCCAGGGCACGCCGACGGCCGGATCGTCCCACGCAAAACCCAGCTCGTCCGAGCCGTCATATTCGTTCGTGACGAAGTAGATGAGCTGGAGCGGGTCGAGGGCAAGGAACCCGTGGGCCACGCCGGTCGGGATGACGACCCACTCGTCCGCCACGAGCTCGCGCACCTCGACCACTGCGTCGCCGACGCCCGCGACCAACGGACGCGCATCGACCAGGGCGACGAACGCTCGCCCCTCGGCGACGACCCAGAGGTCATCCTGGCGTCGATGCAGGTGGAGACCGCGCAGGACGCCGGCCGCCGAGGTCGACAGATTGGCCTGCACGAACCGCCGATCCGGCAGGTCGCTCGCGCGCCAGAGCTCCCGGAATGATCCTCGCTCGTCGCCATGCCGGTCGATCGCGCCGTAGGCGACGCCAGGCAGGGCGGACGGCGGCCGTGGCGCGCTCATGCCCGACTCCGAACGGCGCGAAGGAAGGCCGGCGCATAATCGGCCATCGCCGCCGGCCACGGTCGCATCGGTTCCCCGGAGGGCAGCCGGCGTCGGGGCAAGGACCCCCCATCGTGGCGGTCGTGAGGGGCGTTCCCAGGTCGTCGACGGCACGCCCGTCGTCTCGATCTCGAGTCCCGCCCGGGCCAGGACATCGCGGCCCCAGGTCGCGCGCGTCGCCACCCCACCGTTGACCAGGTGGTGGATGCCCGCGACCGCGTCCTCGGCCAGCAGTCCGACGATCGCCTCAGCCACGTCGGCGACGTACGTCGGCGTACCCCACTCGTCGTCCACGAGTCGGAGGACGGCACCGGCTTCCCGCGCCCGGAGGGCCGCGTCGAGGATCCGGGATGGGTAGTCGCTTCCGGGGCGACCGAACAGCCACGACGTCCGGGCGATGCCCAGTGCTGCGCCGGGTCGACTGGCGAAGGCATCCTCCGCCTGGCGTTCGCCCTCGGCCTTGGATCGACCATATGGGTTTGCCGGCGAGCGTGGATCGGTCGCGTGGTACGGCTGCCCATCGGTCCTCGTGCCGTCGAAGACCTCATTCGTGGAGATGACGAGCAGATCGATCCGTCGCTGTGCGCAGGCGGCCGCGAGGGCGCCGGTCGCCTGCCCGTTCCGGCGCATCGCCAGGTCCGGGTCCAGGGCGCATCCATCGACATCGGTCCAGGCGGCCGAGTGGACGACGACCTCCGGGCGCTCCCGGTCGAGGATCGCTCCGATCGACTCGGGTGCGTCAAGGTCGAAGGTGTCCCGGCCCCACTCGATCGGGCCGGCCGGACCGGTGAACGGAGCGTCGGCCAATGCGTCGACCAGCGCGCGTCCGAGGCGCCCGCCGGCACCGGTGACGGCGACGCGCATCAGCTGGCCGCCTCGCCCCGCCCGGATGGTTCCGGCGCGCCTGGCGGCGTCGCCTGGCCGGTCGCGAGGCGCTGGCCGTACTGGCGCCGATACCAATCGTCCCAATCGCCCGACCGGGTGGCGCGCCACCACGCCTCGTTGGCTCGATACCAGTCCACGGTCGCCGCAAGGCCGTCATCGAACGACGTCGTCGGATGCCACCCGAGCACCCCGAGTTTGCGTCCGTCCATCGCATAGCGGCGGTCATGGCCGGGCCGGTCGTCGACCTGCCGAACCAACGACCACGGCTTGTCGAGCAGGGTCAACAACAGGGTGACCACGTCCCGATTGGTGCGCTCCGACGCTCCGGCCACGTTGTACGTCTCACCGCTGCGGCCCCGCCGCAGGACCAGGTCGATCGCGGCCGCATGGTCGGACACGTAGAGCCACTCGCGCCGCTGGAGACCATCGCCGTAGAGCGGCAAGGGACGATCGTCGAGGGCGTTGGTGATGAACAGCGGGATGAGCTTCTCCGGGTGATGGTACGGCCCGTACGTGTTCGAACCTCTGGTCACGACGGCGTCGATCCCGTGGGTGATGACGTAGCTCCGGACGAGCAGTTCGCCGGCCGCCTTGGCCGCGGCATAGGGCGACCGAGGCGCCAGCGGCGCCTGTTCATCTGCCCGTCCCTCGTCAACCGATCCATAGACCTCGTCGGTCGAGACCTGCAGGAACCGGGGGCGGCCGGGCGCCAGGCGGCACGCCTCGAGCAGGACGTGGACCCCGATGACCCCTGTCGTCAGAAAGGCCGCGGGATCGAGGATCGACCGATCCACGTGCGATTCCGCGGCGAAGTTGAGGACCGCATCGACGCCCTGCACCAGCGGATCGACGACGGTCGGATCGGCGATGTCGCCGCGGACGAAGGTCAGCCGGCCGGCCAGCTCCGGGTCGGCCCGGATCGGCGCCAGGTTGGCCTCGTTGCCGGCGTAGGTGAGCTTGTCGAGGACCGTGATCCTCGTGCCGTCGCGGCGGCCGAGGACGTCGCGCACGAAGGCCGAACCGATGAACCCGGCGCCGCCGGTGACGAGGAGGCGATCGAACGACCGGTCGACCGCGTCCACCGATCAGCCACGCGAACGGTTGACCGGCGGGGCCAGGATTCCGGCGGCATCGTCGGCCGCTGCCAGCTCCGCGGCCCGGAGGAGCGACGGGACCGTCCCGGCATCGGTCCAGTGGCCGTCATAGATCGGGCTGAACAGGCGGCCCTCGGGAACGTAGTGGTTGAGGACGTCGGTGATCTCGAACTCGCCGCGGCCGGACGGGAGCAATTCGTCGATCACATCGAAAGCGTCCGGACGAAGGAAGTAGACCCCGATCGGGATGAGGTCGCTCTTGGGTCGCGCGGGTTTCTCCTCGAACCCGACCACTCGTCCATCGGCGTCGAGTTCGGCGACGCCGAACCGCTCCGGGTCGGGGACGCGGTGCAGGAGGGTCCCCGCTCCATACGGGCCCTGCTCGAACTCAGCCGCGATCGACGCCAGGTCCGGTCCGCGCAGGATGTTGTCGCCGAGGACGCAACAGAAGGCGTCGTCGCCGACGAAGGCTCGGGCGAGACCGATGGCGTGGGCGATCCCGAGCGCGCCCGGCTGGTAGCGGTAGGTCAGGTCGATCCCGAAGGCCGAGCCGTCGGCAAGCAGTTCGACGACGTCCCCGACGCTCTTGCCGCCGACGATGACCATGACCTCACGGATCCCCATCCCGGCCAGCGTCTCGATCGGGTAGTAGATCATCGGCCGGTCGTAGATCGGCAGCAGGTGCTTGTTGGTGACGATCGTCAAGGGGTAGAGCCGGGTCGCGGTCCCGCCGGCGAGGACGATACCTTTCATCAGGCGGAAGCGTACCAGTCGACGTCGGCTCCGATCCCGTTGCCCACGTGTTCGCTCAGGGCGCGGTGCTGGCGCCGGGCGAGGCCGGAACAAGACACGGCTGCTCGCCCTGCGGCAGGACCCCACCGGACCCGCAGTCGACCGGCTGGTCCTCGATCGCCGGCAGCCCGCCGACGTAGTCGGTGATGACCAGCACGTACTCGAGCTTGTCGAGGTCGGCAGCCGGCTGGAGATAGGCCGTCTGGACGACGTCGTTCGCGTCACTCCGCGCGTCGACGACCTGCCCGATCAGGAGACCCTTCGGATATGGCGATCGGAGTCCACCGCCGAGTTCGATCCCGGCCGTCACGACCTCGTCCCCGAGCGTGATGGTCTCGCCGGCGTCGATCTGGCGCATCAGGAGGACCCCACCGAGTTCGCCGACGACCTCACCGGTGGCGGCGTTGGAGACGAGCTGACCGACCACCGTCGATTCGCTGTCGGTCAGGAGGACGACCTTCGCGGTATCCGGTCCGACTTCGACCACCCGACCGGCGAGCGCGCCACCGGAGGTGATCGTCACGTCGCCGACCGCGATCCCGTCGTTCGTGCCGCGATCGAGCACGACCAGGCGCCGGAACTCGGACGACTCCCGGGCGATGACCGTCGCCGTGGAGGTCTGGTAGTCCAGCCCGGCACGGAGTTGGAGGAGCGCCGTCAGCGACTCGTTCTCGCGGCGGACCTCCCGGGACTGGAGGTTTTCCGCACTTCAGCCGCTCGTTCTCCGCCCGAAGGGCGTTGTTGTCGGTCCGCAGCCGATCGATCTCGGTGATCGCGGCCGCGATCGATGACGCGCCCCGGGCGACGTCCTCGAGCGACGACTGGATGGGGCGGAACGCGAAGCTCACCCCGTTCTGCATCTCGCGAACGGCCGGGTTCGAGGAGAAGGCCATGAGCATGACGCTCACGACCAGCAGGATCGTGAATGCCAGCCATCGCCGGCGGGCGGCGCGAGTAGCGAGAAGGGGATCCATGCTCGTCCAGCCCGGGTCGCTCAGCGCGGAGGACGCGAATAGGTCTCGGACACGAGGACCCGCCCCATCCGATCGAGGTCCTGGAGGACCACGCCGGTACCCCGGGCGACGCAGGTCAGCGGGTCGTCCGCGATGTGGACCGGCATCTGGGTCGCCTCGGCGACGCGCCGGTCCAACCCCGCCAGCAGGGCACCGCCACCGGCGAGCACGATCCCCTGGTCCATGATGTCGGCGACCAACTCCGGCGGGGTCTCCTCGATCGTGTCCTTGACCGTATCGACGATCTGCTGGACTGACGGCTCGATGGCTTCGCGGATCTGGTCGGCGCCGACCTCGACCGAGCGCGGCAGACCGGTGAGCAGGTCACGGCCCCGCAGCGCGACCCGTTGCGCGTCCCATTCGCCGGGGTAGGCCGAGCCGATGGCGATCTTGATGTCCTCCGCGGTCCGCTCGCCGAGGAAGAGGTTGTACTCGCGTCGAGCGAACGTGACGATGTCCTGGTCCATCTCGTCCCCGCCGATCCGGATGCTCCGACTGACGACGATGCCGCCGAGGCTGATGACCGCGACCTCCGTCGTCCCGCCACCGATGTCCACGATCAGGGAGCCCGACGGTTCGCTCACCGGAAGGCCGGCGCCGATGGCGGCCGCCATCGGCTCCTCGATCAGGCCGGCCCAGCGTGCTCCGGCGTTGAGGGCGGCGTCACGGACCGCGCGCTTCTCGACCTCGGTCACGCCCGACGGGATGCCCAGGAGCATCCGAGGGCGGGCGATCGTGCCCACCCGGTCGTGGACCTTGTCGACGAAGTACTTGATCATCTGCTCGGTCACGTCGAAGTCGCTGATGACCCCGTCCCGCAGCGGACGGACCGCGATGATGTTGGCCGGGGTCCGACCGACCATCCGCTTGGCCTCCGCACCGACGGCCAGGACGCGCTTCGTCTTGGCATCGATGGCGACCACCGACGGCTCACTCATGACGATCCCTCGGTCGCGAACATGGACGAGCGTATTGGCGGTGCCGAGGTCGATGCCGATATCGCGGGAGAAGAGGCCGAGGATCCGGTCGAGCATGAGGGGGCGGGTCCTTCATCGTCAGGTTGTGGGTACGTGGATCGCTGGCGCTGGTGACCGACGCGGGCGACGCCGATGTCTGGCGGTTCGCGCGGATCCAGCCGGGCTCGGGGCGGGCAGCCGGGGCAGTATACCCGGTCGCCCCGGTTCGGCCGGGCAGGTCGATCGATCCATCGGGCGCCCCCAGGGAGGATGGTCAGGTCGGTCGGTCAGCCGCCCGGTCCGCCGGACCCGGCCGGTCGAAGGCGACACCCCGGTCTCTGAGCGAGACGTAGGCGTCGTGCCCGATCACGAGATGGTCGAGTAGCTGGATATCGAGCAGTCGGCCCGCGGCCAGCGCCTCCGCCGTCAAGTGCAGATCGTCCGGCGAGGGGGTGGGGTCCCCCGACGGATGGTTGTGGACGAGGATGACGCCGGCGGCACTCGACCGGACCGCATCGCGAAACAACTCGCCCACCCTGACCAGGGCTGCGGACACGTTGCCCTGGTAGACGGTCACCGTCCGCAGGACCGCGTTCTTCGTGTTGAGGAGGACGACTCGAAGCTCCTCACGCTCGAGGTGGCCCATCACCGGCATGAGCCGGTCGGCGACGTCGGCCGGGCCGCGGATGACCCACCGCCCGGTCGGCCAGTCGGCGACGAGACGGCGCCCGAGTTCGAACGACGCCGTGAGCTGGGCTGCCTTTACCGTCCCGACACCGGGCAGGTCCATGAGTTCCGCCTCACTCGCGCGACTCAGGCCGGCGAGGCCGTCGTGGCGGGCCAACGCCTCATCCGCCAGGTCCAGGGCGCCCAGGCCGCGCGTCCCGGCGCCCCAGACCAGCGCGATCAGCTCGGCCGATGTGAGGCCGCCGGCGCCGCGGGCCGCCAGGCGTTCGCGTGGCCGGTCGTCCGGCGGGACGTCGCTGATCGATCTCGGCCGCTGACGAAGTCGGGCCATCGGCGGATCCGTCCCATCCCGCACGCTCGATCTCCGCAGCATCGCACGACCAATGGCGGTCCGTGTCCGCCGGAACGGAGCGACTGGACCGAGGCGTCCCCGGGCCCGAACGACGGAAGCCCGCCGATTCCCTCCGCCGTCCGGACCCTGAGGACGATGCGGAGCCTACCGGCGCGCCGTCACCCGCGACTCACCCTCTGGTGCACCCGACGTCATCAGCTTGAGCGAGCCGCGACCTCGGCGATGACCAACAGGATCCCGTTGAAGGTGGCATGCAACCCGAAGGACGCCCAGATCGTGCCCCGGCGGACGAAGATCCAGCCCAGGGCGAGGGCAACGGGCAGTCGACCGATGAACGCGACGAGCGCCTGCCCCGACGCCTCCCCGGCCGAGCTTCCGGCCACGGTCAACACATGGGCGAACGCGAACACGATGGCGCCGATGATGACGCCCTGGGCCAGCCCGCGACCGCGGACCCATGCCGTGGTCGCGAAACCGCGGAACAACAGTTCCTCGCCCAGCGGCGCGACGAGGGCTCCCGCGACCAGCGACAGGGCGAAGCCGGCCGCCGTGCCGGTCGGTGGCAGAGGGCTGACCGGTTCCACCGGTACCGCGTAGAGCAGGAGCGAGGCGAGCACGGCGGTGACGACGATCACCGGCAGCGCCCAGGCGGCCCCGCCGATCATCTCGACCGCCGCACGACGGTCCAGGCGGGACACCCCCATCGCCCGCCAGTCGAGCGCCCCGGTGTCGACGACGAGCAGCCGAACGAGTCCGACGTACACGACCGCCTGGATCCCGACCGACAGCAGGGCCCCGAAGGCGCCGTCAAGGGGAACGCCGAGCAGAAGGAACGGCAGGCTCACCAGGACCACGGCCAGCACGGCCACCGGGACGGACGCCGCCAGGACCAGGAACGGAGAGGGTCCCAGGTACGGCCGTCCGCCGCGGGCGCGCCGCTCGATGCCCTGGGACCCGGCGCCGGCGATGAGACCCACCGCCAGGATGAGGACGCCCAGCAGGAGCAGGATCGGACTGGCGCCGGGGTTCTGGGTCAGGAACGCGACGACGATGAGCCCGAACCCGACGAGGGTTGCGAGCCAGCCGACGACGAACAGGCCGGGTGCCGACCGTCCTTCGATCGTGAAGGTGCCCGACCCGGGGCGCGCCACGGCATCCGTGTGCGTGTCGGCGTCCGCTCGCGTGTCCGCAGGAAGAAGATCCCCGCCAGGGTCCGAGGGAAGGTCCGGCGGGTTCAACGCTCGGGCAGCGGATCCTGCGGGGCGGACGCCGGGGCGGACGCGGTGCCGGCCCGTGTCTGCGATCGCGTCGGGTTGCGCGCGGGCGATCGGCTCGCTCTTGGCTTGGGCCCGGTGATCGCGGTGGGCATCGGCTCCTGGGCAAAGGCGATCCGGCCGGTCTCCTCAAGGCTCGGCGGGCAGCGCCTCGATCGCGGCCGGCGCCTCGCGACGCTCGAAATCCTTGCCGCACCAGGCGCACAGCGACCAGTCCATGCCCACCAGGCGGCTGCAGTTCGGGCAGACTCGCTTCAGCCGGGTCCGGCAGCCGGGGCAGATGATCCATTCGTCGTCGATCCGCCGATCGCAGCCGGGGCAATGGTGGATCGACTCCACCTCCGCGAGCAGCGCTTCTTCCGCGAGGTTCCGCTCCCAGACCTCACCGATCTTCTCGTGCGGCCGGACGATCTTGTAGATCCAGACCGCGAAGATGAAGAAGATCGGGGTGAACAGGATGATCCCGGCGGCGGCAAGGTACGGCAGGATCGCGTTGTCCGACCGTTGCTGCATGTCGCGGAACGCCCAGTAGGCGGCTGCCAGCCAGATGACGACGAGGTAGATCCCGATCGCTCGCAGACCGAACTGCACGGGTGAGCTTTGAAAGAAGCCGCTGAGCGACTCGCCGATCTGCGGGAGGATCTGATCCATGCGCCTGGGTGCGCCTCCGTGGGCCCGTACCTGACCGAGTCCGACTCGGGCCGGGCCCGATTCGCTCGAGGCAGTGTAGCAGGGGCCGTTCAGGTGTCCCGCGGGCCCCGGAGCGTCAGACGGGCGGTCCGGTCTCCACGTGACGCGACGACCACGATGCCAGGACGCCCCCGACGATGAGCGAGAGGCCACCGAGCCCGACGACCCGCACGCCAAGGTCCGCGCCGAGGGGTCCGACCATATATGGCCAGCTCAGTCCGATGAGGAGCGCCCCAAGGGTGAGGCCGGCGATCCCCGCTCCGATCCAGGCGGGCACGGGCGTCGGGACGACCGCCAGGGTGAGCACCCCGAGGATCGCGAGGAATACGAACAGGTGGGTCGGGCTGGCGAGTCCCCAGGTGCTGAGGTAGCCGCCATAGTCACCAGCGCCGATGACGATCCGCGACCAGGGCAGCAGGAAGCCGAGCGTCGACAGGGCCGCGCCGGCGAGCACGAACCAGCCGGCGATCTCGAGGACACGTTCCGGTTCGAGGGTCGCTGCCCATGGTGCCGGTCGGCCGGTGGTCTCGGCAACGACCTGGTCCGTGGTCGGGTCCGGCTCCGTCGCCGTCGCGGTCGCCGTCGGCGGCTGGTTCGGCCACTGCGGGGCCGCTGTCGTCGCCGTCGCCGCCGCGAAGGTCGGCCGGCGGTAGAAGCTCGGAGGTGGCGAAGCGAGGACCGATGGCGGTGGCAGATTCGATCCGGCGGAGGAGGCGTTCGGCGCAGGGGCCACGGCCGGCGCGTCGCCGCCGGTATCGACGGCCGCAAGCTCATCCGTTCCATCGGCAGGCAGCGTCGACCGGGGACGGGGGCGGGCGCTGCTCGACCGCCGGCGTGGGCGGGGGCGGGGGCAGGGTGACCGTCGACCGCGTGCGCTGGCCCGCGACGGATGCGAGGAGCGACCCGCAGTCAGGGCAGGACAACCGCCCATAGGCGATGGATGCCCCGCACTCGGCGCATTCGATGGTCTTCGTCGTCATGTTCCACCTCGCCGGCTTGACCCGGATCGGGCCGACCGTCACACGTTCGCAGACGGTCGTCCGACGCGCCAGTCACCCGGTCGGCTGTCCACGGACCCCCCGAACGTCCCCTTCCGTGGCGACCTCGGCGACGGTCCACACGGCCGACCGCCAGGCGCAGACGACCGCGGTGAGGAGGAGCCCGACGGCCCACAGGACGACGAATGTCAGGACGCTGACGAGGATCTCGATCGGATCGACGGGATCGCCCAGGGCGACCGATACGGCCCGCCAGCCCGCGCTCGCGGCCAGTACCGATGGGACCAGGACGACGAGAAGGACGAACGGTCGGGATCCAGAAGCGGGCCAGGGTCGAAAGTGGGCGTCGTACGCCGATCGCCAGTCCCGCGCCCGACCCCCTGGCCACGCCGTCACCCGCCAGCACGACTCGCCGCGCGCTGAGGGCACCCGCGATCTGGCCGAACATCCAGGCCAGACCGACCAGCACGAGCACCTCGGGCGCACCGAGCAGGACGCGAGCGACGATCGGCGTGCCGATATCCGATGGGCTGGTGAGTTCGGCGTAGGTCAACGCGATCAAACGGACCGAACCCCAGGCGAGCGCCACAGCCAACGGGATGTTCGCCACGAGTCGGGCTGCCGTCACCCGAGCCGCCAGGGCCATCGTCATCGGCTCGGCCGGACCGGCACCCGGACCGGCGACATCCTCGTCTGCGGCCACGATCCGCACCCCTTCACCCTCGAGTGCGGCCGCCGACCAGGCGGCCAGCCCGACGATGACCACGAGTCCGATCGCGATCCCCGATCCAGCGACGATCGCACCGGCCGGCAGGCTCCCGAAGGCGATCTCCGTCAGCGTCGGGCCCAGGACATCGCCCAGACCCGCCGGGGTCGGCAGGACGACGATGGGGATGAGGAAGACCAGGGCGCCGCCGCGCAGCAGGAAGGCCGCGAGGGCCAGCGGCCAGGTGGTCGGCCGGGCGATCGTGACGAGCAGCGCTCCGACGAGCACCGCTCCTCGGCTCACTGGGCCGGGCTGGCCGACGGGGCGAGGCTCGGGACGGCTAGCCCGGGGGCGAGGATCTGCAACTGTCGCAGGGCTTCCGCGACCAGCGCCATCTCATCCCCGTACGTCGAGAAGTCGCCGGCCCGCAGGGCAGCTTGCGCCGCCTCGAAGTGGACGTTGGCGTAGGCGATCAGACCCTGGATATCGGCTGGCAGTCCGGGGTTCGCCGTCGGCGTCGGGCCTGGGCTCGTCCCCGGCCCGGGTGTCGCCGTCGGGCCTGGGCTCGGTGATGGGCCCGGCGACGGCCCGCCCGGACTGGAGCCCTCTGCCACGAGGAGCTGCTGCAGGGCCACCGCCAGTGAATTGGCCCAGACGACCTGACGCGGCGATGCCACGACGATCTTCTTGAACTCGGGGAAGGCCGATCCGGTCGATTGGAGATAGACCGGCTGCAGGTAGATGAGCGAATCGTCGAGCGCGACGACGATCAGGTTGCCCCGGATCACCTTGCTGCCCGATTGGTTCCACAGCGAGATCTGGGCGCTGATCGCGGGGTCCTGGTCGATCCGCGCCTCGATCTGCGCCGGTCCGAAGATCGTCGTGTCCGCCGGGAACCGGTAGACCTCGGTCTGGCCGTAGTTGGGCGCGTCCATCCGGGCCGCCACCCAGGCGATCATGTTCGGTCGGTCGATCGGGACCATCGGTTGCAGGAGGAGGAACTCGACGCCCTCCTGGTTCGGGAGTCGCATCTCCACGTAGTAGGCCTCCGACGGGAGGGTCTGCTCGCTGGTCTGGTCGGGCACGGTCCACAGGTCGTCCTTTTGGATGAACTGCTGCGTGTTGGTCACGTGGTACCGCCCGAACATCCGGGTCTGCACGTTGAACAGCTCCTCGGGGACGCGCAGGTGGGCACGCAGGTCCTGCGGCATCGAACTGAGCGGCTCGAACAGGTCCGGGAAGACGCCCTGGTAGGCCCGGATGATCGGGTCGTCGGGCGCAGACACGTAGAAGTGCATCGTCCCGTCATAGGCGTCCATGGTGATCTTGACGCTGTTCCGGATGTAGTCGAACGGTTGATTCCCCAGACCCGTGGTCACGAAGGTCGACGGGTCGAACGCCTGGGCGTTCGGGAACTTGTCCGAGGTCGTGAATGCGTCCTGGACGTAGACCATCCGGCCTGAGTCGTCGATGACCAGGTAGGGGTCCTTGTCGAACAACAGGAACGGGGCGATCCGGCTGATCCGATCGTCGAGCGATCGGTGGAACAGGAGCTGACTGTCGCGGGTCACCTGATCGCTGATGAGCAGGTTGAGGTCGCGGAAGCGGAGGGCGAACAGGAGCCGCTGGAAGGTCGTGTCGAGCGGGATCCCGGTCGTCCCGGTCCAGCGCGTCTGGGTGCCGGATCCACCGACGGAATCGTCGCCGGTCGGGTAATCGAACTCGTTCTGCTGCGCCCCGACGACGAGGTAATTGCTCGGCCGCTCACCGAAATAGATCCTGGGCTGGGTGATCGGTGGGGTTCCGGGGACCGAGACCGGCGGCAGATTGCCGATGAACAGGCGTGGCTGTCCCTCGTTCGTGACCTCGTTGACCGGGACCATCGCGGCCCCGAAGCCGTGGGTGTAGACGATCCGCTGGTTCACCCAGCCGGTCGCGGTCGGGTTCTGTTCGAGCCACAGCTCGCGGGCGGAAAGCATGACCTGGCGGGGGACCCCGTTGATGATGTATCGATCCGTGTCGACGTCGGTGAAGTCGTAGTACTTGCGGACGGTCTGGAGTTGATCGAGTGTCGTCCGCAGGGGTCGGTAATCCCACAGCCGGGCGCTCTGGAAGGTGTCGGATTCGGCCTTGATCTGCGCCTCGGTGAGGACCTGGTCCCCCTTGAACGGGATGTCCGGCCCAATCCCCGAGGTCATAGGCGAGACGGGTCATCGCGATGTTGTTGCTGACGTAGAGCGCTTCCTGGGCGTTCTGGTTGGGCGCCACCGAGAACCGCTGGACGGCCTCCGGGTAGACCCGTCCGATGATGATCGAGGCGAGGAACCAGACGGCGATCGTCAGCCCGAGCGGCCAGAGCACCCTGCGTGAATGCGCCGCCGACCAGAAAGTGCGGCGGCCATCCCGGAGATGACCGTCAGCATGTCGTACGCGATGAACTGGGCGTTCTGGTCCGTGTAGCTGACGCCCGTTGCGAGCCCTCGGTGCTGTAGACGAGCTCGAGCTTGTCCAGCTGATAGCCGAAGGCCACCGACAGCAGGAACAGCCCGCCGAGGACCGCGAGATGGACCCGGACCGGGGTGGTGAACGCGAGGCCCGCCATGCGAGGCGCCGATCAGGTAGCGGGCCAGGGTGACGATCAGGCCGGCCACGACCAGGGTATTGAAGAGGCCCTGGATGAGTCGCAGGAACGGCAACTCGAACAGGAAGAAACCGATATCGCGGTTGAAGATCGGATCGGTCACCGTCGCCGTCGGCGAGAACGGCACGCGATGGATCCACAGCAGCACGGTCTCCCACGCCCCGGACATCGACCACCGATGAGCAGGGCGATGAAGATCGCGACCCCGCCGAGCGCCCAGCCGGCCAGTGGCGTGAGATCCGGGAGATCGCCCATCTCGAAGACGACCGACTGACCATCTCGCCCACCGCCGGCGGCCCCGAACGGCGGGCGACCCCCGCCGAACGCCGACCGTGATCCACCGCGCCCTTCATCGGCAGCACGAGCCGCGTCGTTGAGTCGGGCGACGATGGAGCGCAACCCGCCGCCGCTGCCGTCGTCGACCGGCGCCAACCGCCCGGCCAGCCAGATATTGCCGAGGAGGACGACGAGCGCGAGGAAGAATGCCCCGACCCCGAGACCGAAGGTGGCGATCAGGCGGGTCCAGAAGACCGAATCGAAGGAGACGCTCTTGTACCACTCAGCGTCCGTCCAAAGGTCGAGGCCGACGCTGAGCAGCAGGAAGATCGCGACGACGACGAGGACCGCGGCCGCCAGGCCGATCCGGCGGCCGGCGCGAGCGGCTCGGCCCGGGCCACCGTCATCGGGACCACCCGGTCCGCGACGGCGCGGTGGCGGTCCGGCACGCTGCCTGCCGGTGTCGATCGAGATCGGGCCGTCCGTGGCGTCTTCGACGTCCGCGTCGGGATCGACCGCCGCTTCGTCGGCGGCGGCCTCGTCGGGATCGACAATTTCGTCCGGGTCGACGGCTTCGTCGTCGATCACATCCTCGTCATCGGGGTCGTCCGGCTGGCGCCCTTCATCCGAACCTGGGTCCTGCCCGCGCGCCAGCAGCTCACGCTTGCGCAGCTCCTCCATGAAGTCGTCGAACAGGTCACGCATCCAGCGGGGAGTCTACCTGCCGCAGCCGATCAGGGCCGATGGAGCCCTTCGATGGCGTGGGCGAACCCATCGAGGACCGCGTCCGCGAGTTCGTTCGGGCGCATCGCGGCCGCGCGCGCCGGCTCGAACCGGAATGCGCTCCGGATCGCGAGCGGGACCCGCCACGGGTAGTCGGGATCGTCCGGCGCGGCGACCAGGCCGAGGCGCATCTGGAGCCGGCCCGCGTCCTCGAGGATCAGGCCAGACAGGGCGCCGCTGAGGGCTGGTCCGAGTCGACTCAACGGTGGGTCCGGCGGTGGACCGGCGGTCGGCGCGACATCCCGGAACGACACGACGCCGTCGCCATCCGCGACCCAGACGACGGCCAGCCACCAACCGTCCGGAGCCGTCGACGGCCGTCCCATCCCGGCGCGGAAGGTCTGTGCGGAGGTGCGGAGTGGCCGCTCACGCAGGAATGACGGTCCTGGTGGGGGCAGACGTTCGGGCATCCAGGGCAGGATAGCCGGGGCGCCGGCCGCGGGCGGCTGACCACGGTCTGGCCAGCGAGGGATCAGGCGGAAGCTGGGTCCTCAGGTGGCGCCGAGGGGCCTTCCGGGGAGATCGCGTCCACTCGCGCCTGGAGTTCCGCGATCTGCGCCTCCAACTCGCGTCGCGTCTGCTCACGTTCCAGGGCTTCGTTCGCCGCTGCATCCGGCGCCGACGATGCTTCCGGCGGCAGCGGTCCGTCCGACCCGGCATCCGCGTCAGACGGTGGTTCCTCGATCGCGGCCGGTGCGGTCGCATCGGCAGCGGGACCTGCGGTCGCATCGGCAGCGGGATCTGCGGTCCCATCCTCGACCGGCGACGATTGCTCGTCCGACGACGACTCCTCGGCGGCGCCCACTTCCGGGCTGCCCGACTCGACGAGCGCATCCGCGGCGATGGCGTCTGCTTCGGCCTGCAGGTCGGCCAGCTCCGCCTCGATCTGGAGCCGAAGGATCTCCTGCTGGACCGCATGATCGGGCGGGGCGACCGCGAGGGCCTCCGCCTTGGTCGGGACATCGTCCGCGTAGTCGCCGCTGATCCACGACAACAGTCGACTCCGCGGACGCGCCTTGATCTCGCTTCGCGTCGCCCGCACGTCCACGCTCGTCAGTCCGGGCATGTCGGATCCATCGGTCGGGATCAGTTGTGCGCCGCACGATGGGCAATCCGCCATCGTCGGGTCGAGGGCCGCGGAACACCACGAGCAGATCAGGTCCGCCGATCGGTCGGGAGGTTGGGGCGATTGGGCCATGGGCGAAATCGTACCGCGTCATCGCGCCCTTTCGATGGCCCATCCGTCATGGGACGGGCAGGACGGTCACTCCCATTCGATCGTCGCCGGTGGCTTGGAACTGATGTCGTAGACGACCCGGTTGACGCCCGGTACCTCGTTGACGATCCGCGACGAGATCTTGCCCAGGACGTCGTACGGGAGCTTGGCCCAGTCGGCCGTCATCCCGTCCTCGCTGGTGACCGCCCGGATGGCCACGACGTTGGCGTAGGTCCGGCCATCGCCCATGACCCCGACGGAGCGGACCGGCGTGAGGATCGCGAATGACTGCCACAGGCTGCGATACAGGCCGGCCCCCTTGATCTCATCGATGACGATCCAGTCCGCTTCGCGCAGCGTTTCGAGGCGGTCGGCGGTCACCTCGCCGATGATCCGGATCGCGAGCCCCGGGCCCGGGAACGGCTGACGCAGGACCATCGCCTCCGGCAGGCCGAGCTCGAGACCGACCTTGCGGACCTCGTCCTTGAACAGGTAGCGGAGCGGCTCGATGAGCTGGAAGCGAAGGTCCGCCGGCAGTCCTCCGACGTTGTGGTGTGTCTTGATCTTCTGAGCCGTCTTGGTCTCCGACGTGGCGGACTCGATGACGTCCGGGTAGAGCGTTCCCTGGGTCAGGAAGTCGATGCTGCCGAGCCTGGCCGCCTCCTCTTCGAAGACGCGGATGAACTCGTCGCCGATGATCCGCCGCTTTTCCTCCGGGTCCTCGACGCCGGCAAGTCGGGCGAGGAACCGCTTGCGAGCGTCGACCATGACCAGGTTCATCCCGAGGTCGCGCTCGAAGGTGACCCGGAGGAGTTCGGATTCCTTCTTGCGCATCAGGCCGTGATCGACGTAGATGCAGGTCAGCCGATCGCCGACGGCGCGATGGACCAGGGCGGCCGCGACCGCCGAGTCGACGCCGCCGGACAAGGCACAGATGACCAGGCCGTCCGAACTCGTCCGTCCGGCATGCCCATCGACCCGTTCGCGGATCCCGGTGACCGTCGTGTCGATGAAGTTGGCGGCCGTCCACGTCGGGGCGATCCCGGCGATCCCCTCGACGAAGTTGCGCAGGACCTGACGGCCGCGCGGCGTGTGCACGACTTCCGGATGGAACTGGATCCCATACAGGTTGCGATCCGGCGCGGCCAGCCCGGCGTACGGTGTCGAATCGGATTGGGCGGTGGCGTGGAACCCCTCCGGGAGCCGGGTGATGGAATCCCCGTGACTCATCCAGACCGGTTGTTCGCGATCGAGGTCGGTGAACAGGCCGTCCTCGGCCGTGATCGTGACGGTGGCTGGGCCGTATTCACGCCGATCGGCCGGGAGCACGTCACCACCGAACTCGAGGGCCATCATCTGGGCCCCATAACAGATCCCGAGGACAGGGATCCGGCCCGACCAGATCGCCGGATCGGGCCGCGGCGCGCCCGGGTCGTAGACCGACATCGGACCACCGGACAGGATGATGGCGCGGGTGCCGCGACGCTCGAGTTCCGCGAAGGGCGTGTCGTGCGGCAGCAGTTCGGAATAGACGTCCAGTTCGCGGACCCGCCGGGCGATGAGTTGCGCGAACTGGCTGCCGAAGTCGAGGATGGCGACCGTCCCGGGCGCGGTCGCGCCGGCCGGTCGGTCGTCCGGCGAGCGAGCCGGTGACGGCGCCTTCAACGCGGCCTCGAGGTAGGCCTCCACCTCGGCATCATCGGGGGCGAGGACGCGATGACCCGCGTTCGCCTGCTCGCCGTGGACGGTCTTGCCCCGCTCCCTGGGCTGATCGGGCGCCGGGTCGTCCGTCCCGTCCCCGTCGCCCGCCGCCGGATCGTCTGTCGTGTCGGTCGCCTCGGTCATCGGTCGATGCCGCCCTCCCCTTCGTTCAGGCCAGTGTACGGGACGGCCCCGGACCCGCGACGACCCGGCCGGACGGCGATCCGCGATCGGTCAGCCTCGGTTGCGCATCGCCTCGGCAGCCATCGCGAAGTAGGCATCCAGCTCTCGCCGCCACGTCCGGCGACGGCGCCAGTTCGGCGATCGCCGCACGCATGTGCACGAGCCACCGATCGCGCTCCGTGGGCCCGATCGCGAATGGTGCGTGGCGCATCCGCAACCGGGGGTGTCCCCGTTCCTCCTGGTACGTCGACGGTCCGCCCCAGTACTGGATGAGGAACAGGGTGAGGCGGCGCCGGGCGGGTGCCAGGTCGGCCTCCGGATAGAGCTGCCGGATCGCCGGGTCCTGGGCGACGCCGTCGTAGAAGCCGCCGACCAATCGTTCGAAGAACGGTGTCCCGCCGGCGCGCTCGTACAGGGTCGGGCCATCGCTGGTCACCGTTCGACCCGGATCCGGAGCGCCTCCAGGTCCAGGGCGGCAGCCCGACGGGCCTGCGGCTTGACCATCGACTCGAACATCCGGTACCGCAGCGGCAGGCCGACCCGGACCGACCAACGAAGCCGGGTCGTCGGACCGCCACCCGCCAACCCATCGGCGACGAGCACCGCATCGATCTCGATGGTCACGCCATCGGGATCACGCCCGCGGAGTCCGAACGCGGCATCGGCGATCAGCACGGTCACCGCGCCGTCGAGGACGGTCGACCGTCCGGCGACCGTCTGGGAGATGCGCAGGCGGGAGCCGGCTGCCAGCGCGTCGGTATCGAGCCGCTCCACGCCGGTGATCCCGGAAGCGATGAGCCATGCCGGCCAGCGTTCGACATCGGTCAGGGCCGCGAAGACCTCCGCCGGCGGGCGGGCGATCGTCGTCTCGATCTCGACCGAGATCGTCACCGCGATCGGCTCGTGTCGGCGACGGGCCGGATCCGGAAGCTCGGACCGTTCCCCAGGCCCTCTGCCGGCGTCCCGTAGCGGATGATCAACGCGGCGACCGTTCGTCCGTGGTCGCCCCGCTCGAGGAGCTCGGCGACGCCGTCGAACGCACGCGAGCCGATCGTGACGCGGCAGGCCGGTTCCTCGACCAGATCGGCGGCCCAGGCGCTGTCGGCCGCCCCGGAGGCGACGAGGATGACACCCGGAGGGCCGGCCGGATCGTCCACGAACCCGACGGTCACCGCGCGGACGGCGCCGGACCGGCGACTGCGAACCTCGATCCGAGCGTATCGGCCGGACGCGACCAGCTCGGCGTCCATCTCCTCACGATCGGAGGGGATCAGCGGCCCCGCTGCCAGGACTTGCCCTCGGTCTGGGTGGACGGCGCATAGACCATCTCGACCTGCTGCATGTCACGGATCGTCCGAGCGCCCAGTGCGGCCATCGACTGGCGCAGGGCACCGACCAGGTTCTCCGACCCATCGGTGACCTGAGCCGGGCCGAAGAGGATGCGCTCAAGGGACCCGACCGTCCCGACCCTGATCCGGGTGCCGCGAGGGAGGGTCGGCGATGGGGCCGCCATCCCCCAGTTCATCCCCCGCCCCGGAGCTTCTTCGGCGCGGGCCAACGGCGAGCCGATCATCAAGGCATCGGCACCCGCGGCGATGGCCTTGGCGAGCTCGCCACCCCGGCGCATCCCGCCGTCCGCGACGACCGGGACGTAGCGGCCGGTCTCCGCGAGGTAGGCGTCGCGAGCGGCGGCGACATCGCTGATCGCCGTGACCTGGGGGACCCCGATCCCGAGCACCTCGCGGGTGGTGCAGGCGGCGCCCGGGCCGACCCCGACGAAGACGGCAGCAGCCCCCTGCTCCATCAATGCGAACGCCGCCTCGGCATTGGTCGTATTGCCGACTGCCACCGGGATGGGCAGTTCGCGGGCGAAGTCCGCGAGTGACAGCGGGTCGTACTCCGTGGCGATGTGGCGCGCCGACGAGACCTGACTCTGGACGAGGAACAGGTCCGCCCCGCGGTCCGCGCAGAATGAACCGAACCGACGAGCGACGGCAGGTGTCGCGGCGACGGCCGCGGGCGATCCGAGCCGGTGGATCTCGTCCAGGCGCCGAGCGATGAGGTCCTCTCGGATGGGCTGCTGATACGCCTCGGCGAGGACCGTCTGGACGTCGGCATCGGCGGCCGTGGCGATCCGTTCCAGGATGGCGCCGGGATCCTCGTACCGCGTCTGAACGCCTTCGAGATTCAGGATGGCCAGGCCGCCGAGTCCGGCCAGCGCTCCGGCGAACGCCGGATCCACGACGGCGTCCATCGCCGAGGCGAGGATCGGGATAGAAAGTGCGATCCCGGCGAACGACTGGGAGAGGGCCACATCGGCGGGCTCGATGGTGTCAGTACCCGGGGCGAGCGAGACGTCCTCGAACCCATAGGTCGGGCGGATCGTATCGACCTTCGAATGGAAGACGCGGCGCATCGCCGCTGTCGCGATCCCGGAGTCCATCGGCGCTGCGCTTCGGTCGATCACGTGGCCCTCCTGTGCCGCCTCACGAGGGCTGGCGGCCCTTCCGCCGAGTCTACCAGCGCGCCAGTTTCGGTGACCGGTGGGCCGATTCCGTTCGGTCACCCGACTGGGTGAGTTCGAACCAGGCGGCCCGCTCCGGTTCGGACAGGTCGTCCCGGATCCGCTCGATGGCGGTCCGGTAGCCGGGCCAGATGACCTGTTGATGGGCCTCGTCAAGGTCGTGCCATCGGAGGTCGTCATGCTCGGCGGACAACCGCGCCTCCGCGTCAGGATGGACGCGAACGGCGAAGACAGCGGCGGTGACGATCGCGTCGTAGGACGGTTCGTGGAACTGGTTGACCAGGTCGAGGTCATAGAACGCCTCGATCGCCTCCGTCCCGAAACCGGTCTCCTCCTTGAGTTCGCGGAGGGCGCCTGCGGTGACGCGTTCATCCGGTTCGAGCGTGCCCGAAACGCACTGCCACAGCCCGGGCAGGATCCGCCCTGGCGCCCGGCGAAGCAGCAGGATCTCGGGGCGCTCGACGTCCCGGGCGGTCAGCCCGACCCGGAAGATCCAGCAATCGACGATGTCGGGACGGAACGGGCTCATCAGGCTCGGTCCACGTGTCGACTCAAGCGCGCCGTGGCGATGATCACAGGCGCTCGAATCGTTCGACCGGCATGACGAAGACCGTCGCGCCGCCGACCTCCACCTCGAGTGGATAGGGCATGAAGAACTCGCCCGGCTCCATGATCGGTGGCATCGGGTTCATCACCTGGGTCCGCGACGTGCAGTTGGCCCGGACGATGCTCATCACCTCGTCCACGTCACCGTCCTCGACACCGAGGATGATCGTCGCGTTGGACTGCTTGAGGAACCCACCCGAACTCTGCAGACGGGTGGCTCGGAATTCCTTGTCGAGGAGCGCGGTGACGAGGGCGCCGGCGTCCTCGCTGTGGACGATGGCGACGACAAGCTTCACGGTCGGAGTATCGACGCCGAGTGCGACCGCGGTCAATGCGGCGTGCTCGCGGTGTACGATGCGTCCCCCAGCACCGCAGGAGTCCGCCGTGTCGAACGACCGACAACCCCGCGATCCCAGGCTCGCCGTCTCGGCGGCCATCGACGCGCTCGCCACCGGTGTCGATCTCGAGGCAGTCCTCGACGGGATCCTGTCCGTGGCGGTCGAGTCGACACGATCGGCGATGGCCGCCGTCGTCGTCAGCGATCCCGACCGGGATGGCCTCCAGATCATCGCCTCCAGCGGGATGGACGCGGATCGGCCGTTCAGTCGCTTGACGGACGAGATCGGCGATCCCGCGCATCCGTTCACGACCGCGGCGGTGCTGCGGGAGACGACCTTCGACCGAGCGGCGACGCAGCCGGACGGGACCTCGTTCGTCGGCGCCTATCTCCCATTGATCGTGACCACCGGCGGAGTGCAGGCATCGGTCGGGTCGCTCGGCCTCGGCTGGCCCGGGCCGCGGATCCTCGACGAGCCGGAGCGCGAGCTGTTGACCGCCCTCGCGTCGCTCGCGGCGATCGCCGTCGACCGGGCCCGACTTGCGTCCACCGCCGCTGAGCGCTCCGATTGGTTCGAGCGGATGGCGCACACGGATCCATTGACCGGCCTGTCCAACGAGCGGACGGTCGGACGGATCCTCGAGTCGGAACTCGCTCGTGCCGGCCGGCAGGGCGGCGAGGTGTCGTTCGCCATCTTCGACGTTGACGACTTCCAGGCGACGAACCGAGTCGGCGGCCACGACGCCGGCGATGACGTCCTGCGACGGGTCGCCGCTGTGCTTGCCGAATCGGTCCGCCTGGTCGACACCGTCGGTCGGATCGGCGGGGACGAGTTCGTCCTGATCGCGCCGGGTGCGGCCGGGACCATCGTCGCCGAGCGGGTACTTGCCGGGATCGCAGCATTGCCGGCGGTGGCTGGCCGGACGATCACCGTATCGGCCGGGGTCGCCCGGTTCCCGGCGGATGGTGCCGATGCCCAGGCACTGATCGCGGCAGCGACCGCGGGCCTGCAGCGGGCTCGGCGCGAAGGCCGAGGCACGGTGGCCTCGGCGATGGGGTCGGACGCCTAACCGACGAGTCGGTCGACGGCAGCGGCGGCCGCCGCGGTGACCTGCTCCGCCGATCCGGTGGCATCGATCACGACGAACCGGTCGGACTCGGCTGCGGCAAGTTCGAGGAACCCGGCCCGAACCCGACGGTGGAACGCGAGATCGAACTCGGCTTCGAAGCGGGTCAGATCGGCCGGTGCCTTTCGAGCCAGGCCGTCCTCGACGGGCAGGTCGAGCAGGATGGTCAGGTCGGGCCGCAGTCCGTCGGTCGCCGCCGCCTCCAGCTCGCGCAGGCCCGCGAGCGAGATCCCGGCACCATATCCCTGGTAGGCGAGAGTGGAGTCGGCGAATCGGGCGCACAGGACCGTGCGCCCGGCCGCGAGCATCGGGCGGACCACCTCGGTCACGAGCTGGCGGCGGGCCGCGCTGAACAGGAGCGCATCGGTCAATGGGTCGGTCGCGGCAACGGCGTCGGTCCGGGCCAGGATGACCTCGCGGATCCGTTCGCCGAGCCACGTCCCGCCGGGCTCACGAGTCACGTGGACGTCGAAGCCCGAACGCTGAAGATGGTCGGCCAGCGCGGCCGTCTGGGTCGTCTTCCCAGCGCCCTCCGGTCCCTCGATGGTGATGAACCAGCCGCGGGGCGGCGTGCCTGGACGACTCACCGATCGAGTGTAGCCGACCCACCGGCGCCGGCCGACCGCGACTTGCCCGAAGATACGTCCGTGCTGCGGGATCCCAGGACGTCGATGACTCGCCGACGACGGCTCGCCCTCGCCGCGCCCGCCGTCGCCCTGCTGTTCCTTGTCCCCGCCGTCGTGTCCGCCCACCCGCTCGGCAATTTCACCGTGAACCACTACGCCGGGATCCGGGTCGCGGCTGATCGGATCCTCCTCGATGTGGTCATCGACCAGGCGGAGATCCCGACCTTCCAGGCGCGACTCAAGTTCGATACGGACGGCGACGGCGAGGTCTCGGATGCGGAGACCGATGCCGGTCGTTTGACCGCGTGCGTCGGCCTCGCTCCCGACCTCCGACTCGAGATCGACGGCGTGCGTCAGAGGCTGGACCTCGCAGCGGCCGGCCTGAGCTTCCCGCCCGGCGTCGGCGGCCTCTCCACGATGCGGACGGTCTGCGAGTACGAGGCGTCCCGGGACGGTGCCTTCGACCCGGGGACCCTGGTGACCTTCACCGATACGTTCGCCTCCGGATCGCCTCGGCTGGCGCGAGATCGTCGTCGGCGCTTCCGGCGTGACCGTGGCCGGGGTGGCTGGGCCGTTGCGGTCGACCAGCCCATCGGACCGATTGACCCGCTACCCGACGAACCTGCTGGCGAACGCGCTGGACGACACCGATGTCGCGCTGACCATCACGCCCGGCGGACCCGTCGAGCCGGTCCTCGCGGTCGCGGACGCGCGACCCGTGGCCCCGGAGCCGACGATGGCGGAACCAAGCCGGGCTCCCGGTACCCCGCGACCGACCGCATCGGCGGCGGCTCCGGCCATCGGTGCGACCGGCGCCGTCCCAGGTGGTGTCGCGGTCGGCGACCTGCCGTCGATCTTCCGGTCCACGGACCTGTCCCTGGTCGTCCTGCTCGTGTCGATCCTGACCGCGGCGGCACTCGGGGCCGGCCACGCGCTGACGCCGGGCCACGGCAAGACGCTGATGGCGGCGTACCTGGTCGGGTCCCGCGGGCGGCCCATCCATGCCGCTGGGCTCGGGCTGTCCGTCACGTTCGCCCACACCCTGGGCATCCTGATCCTGGCGGCATTGGTCGTCGGCGCCCAGGGTGTCCTGCCGGCCGACCTCGTGGCGTCTGCCGCGCCGCGCGTCGCCGCGATCTCGATCCTCCTCATCGGCGGCTGGATGCTGCTCGCGGAGGGTCGGCGTCGGTGGCATGCGCGGACGCGGATCGGGGCCGATGGGACCACCGTCGCGGGGCACCTGCACGGCGGTGCCGGGCACACGCACCCGGTACCGGACGCCCCGACCATCTCGTGGCGTGGCCTGTTCGTCCTTGGCCTCGCGGGAGGCATCGTCCCATCGACGAGTGCGCTGCTCATCCTGTTGGGGTCGATCGCCGCTGGTCGGCCGGCGTTCGGGTTCGTGCTCGTCGTCGCCTTCGGGCTCGGGATGGCGGTCGTGCTCGGCGGCATCGGATCCGGGGTCGTGCTGGTTCGCGGCCGTCTTGCGCGGTTCCCGGTCGGCTCCCGCCTAGCCCGGGTCAGCGAGCTCGTCCCGCTGGGGGCCGCGGTGGTCGTCCTGGGGTTCGGGTGCTACCTGATGGTGCAGGCCGCCGCCGGGACGACGCTCTGAGCCGAGGGTATCGACGCTCTGCTAGGCTCCGTGACGCATGCGAGACCTGACGGCACGAGCACTCGACACGGCCTCCTCGCGAGGGGCGGCCTACGCCGACATCCGGGTCGTCCGCCGGCTCGAGGAGAGCATCGCGATCAAGACCGGTCGGGTCGAGGGCGTCGCGTCCGGCGAGTCCGAAGGCTTCGGGATCCGGGTCCTCGTCGACGGTGCGTGGGGGTTTGCCGCGTCGCACGTCCTGACCGTGGCCGAGGCCGACCGGATCGCAGCCGAGGCCGTTCGCATCGCCCGTGCGAGCGCCACGGCCCTTCGCAACCGGGTGGTCCTGGACGACCGGCCGCCTGCCCACGGGACCTACGAAACGCCGTTCGAGGTCGACCCGTTCGCGGTCCCGCTCGAATCGAAGATCGCCGACCTGCTCGCGGCGGACCAGGCCGCGAGTGCGACCAAGGGGATCGCCTTCACCGAGTCGAGCTACGCGGCCCAACGCGAGTGGAAGACCTTCGCGGCCACGGACGGCAGCCTGACCGAGCAGACGATCACCCACGTCGGGGCGGCGATCGAGGCGCACGCGGTCGATGGCGACGAGCACCAACGCCGGAGCTACCCGGACTCGGGCGGCGGCTGGCAGGCGGCCGGCTACGAGTACATCCGGGGACTCCGCCTGGCCGATCACGCGGAACCGCTGGCCGCCGAGGCCGTCGAACTGCTGACCGCGCCGCAGTGTCCGTCCGGACAGTTCACGATCGTCCTCGACCCGAGCCAGCTCTATCTCCAGGTCCACGAGTCGTGCGGTCACCCGACCGAACTCGATCGCGTCTTCGGCACGGAGGCGTCGTACGCGGGGACCAGCTTCCTGACGACGGACAAGCTTGACGAGGGCTTTCGCTACGGCTCGGACCTGATCGATATCGTGGCCGACGCGACCGCGCCCGGCGGGATGGGCACGTTCGGCTGGGACGACGAGGGGGTCGCCGCGCAGTCGGTCCCGCTCATCCAGAACGGCATCTTCGTCGGCTATCTGTCGAGCCGCGAGACCGCCCCACGGATCGGGCGGCAGAGCGGTGGTGCGATGCGCGCCGACGGATGGAACCGGATCCCGCTCATCCGGATGACCAACATCAACCTGCTGCCGAAACCGGGGATGAGCCTCGATGGGATCGTGGCGGATACGGACGACGGCCTCTACCTGGCGTCCAACCGTTCCTGGTCGATCGATGACCGCCGCCTCAACTTCCAGTTCGCGACCGAGGTCGCCTACGAGATCAAGGGCGGCAAGAAGGGCCGGCTGTTCAAGAACCCGACCTATACCGGGATCACCTACGAATTCTGGCGTTCGTGCGACGCGGTCGGCGACGAGTCCAGCTACGTCATGCTCGGGACCCCGAACTGCGGCAAGGGCGAGCCGGGCCAGACCGGCCACGTCGGCCATGCCGTCCCCGGCGCCCGGTTCCGGAACGTCCAGGTCGGTGTCGGCAAGTGGTAGGCGGACGCTAGGGCGATGCACGACGACCGAGCCCAGGATGCCCTGGCGTTGGCAGAGGCTGCCCTCGCCGCCGCCCTCGGGGATGGCGTCACGGAGGCGGAGGCGCTGGTCACTGCCGACGATCAGGCGCTGACCCGCTTCGCCAACAGCGAGATCCACCAGAACGTGGCCGAGACCAACATGACGGTCAACCTGCGGGTCGCCGTCGGCAAGCGGGTCGGCGTCGCATCCTCCGGCCGGACCGACGCGGACGGTCTGCGCCGCCTCGCCGAGTCCGCCACCTCGATCGCACGAGTCGTCGAGGAGCTCGAGGACTGGGGTGGCCTGCCCGGACCGACCGACGATCCGTCGAGGTGCCGGCGAGCTACAGCCGGACGACCGCCGACGGCCAGTCCGGAGTTCCGTGCCGGGGCGGTCGCTGCTGTCATCGCCGCCGCCGATGCCGTCGGGGTCACGGCCTACGGCTCCTTCGCGACCGGCGTCGAATCCATCGCGGTCGCGAACTCGCACGGGATCAGGGCGGCCGCGACCCGGACGACCTCGCAACTGATCACCGTCTCGATGGGTCCGGCCGGCGGGACCGGCTACGCGGAAGCCGCTGCGGTGGATGCTTCGACGATCGATGCGGCGGCGATCGGGCGCGAGGCCTCCGGCAAGGCACGGGCATCCGCGAACGCCGTCTCGATCGAACCCGGCGAGTACCCGGTCGTCCTCGAGGAATACGCGGTCGTCGATCTCGTCGACATGCTCGGCTACCTCGGCTTCTCGGCGCTGGCCGTCCAGGAAGGTCGGAGCTTCGTCGAACCCGGGCGACGGATCGGCAGCGACCTCGTCACGATCCGGGACGACGGCTACGATCCGGCGGGGCTGCCACTGTCGTTCGACTACGAAGGCGTGGCAAAACAGCAGGTCTCCCTCGTGGACCGGGGCATCTGCCGTGATGTCGTCTACGACGCCCAGACCGCCGCCCGCGCCGGCGTGACCTCCACCGGCCATGGCCTGCCGGCACCGAACCCGTGGGGACCGTTCCCGCTCAACATGGTCATGGAGGCTGGCTCGGCATCGCGCGATGAACTCATCGGCGGCCTGGATCGCGGCCTCCTGGTGACCCGGTTCCACTACACCAACCCCGTCCACCCGAAGCTCGCGATCGTGACCGGGATGACCCGGGACGGGACCTTCCTGGTGGAAGGCGGCGAGATCGTCGGACCGGTCCGGAACCTGCGCTACACCCAGAGCTACCTGGACGCATTCGCTGGCACGGTCGCGGTCGGGCGGGACCGCAAGACGCTTCGCGGGTTCCTGGGCGGCGCCGTCGTACCGCCGATCCGAATCGATGGCTGGACGTTCACGGGCGGCACGGAGCACTAGCGCGGCCGCCCGGGGCGCCGCGGCAGGGCGGCGCGGCCGGCGCGGGCCGGGGCGACCTTGGCACGAGCAGCCCGGGCCCAAAGAGGCGAACCTGGCAGAAGTCTCACCCACGGAACGTTATGGCCGGTCGTGACGCTGCAGGCCCCGTCTGGCAGGCGGCCAGGGCACGGACTCGAGCGTGGCAGACCGCAGCCGGCTCCGTCCCACGCCGCCGATATCCCGGCCTATCACGCATAGCGGTCTCCGGGTGATCGTCTTGCCAAGTCGGGGCGGACACCACCCGCCCGGACCTGGTTTCGAAACGTTATCCGGGTGACGGCGTCTTCTCAGGAAACCCTCAGAAACCTTCGCGAAGGTCGAGGGAACGCCCACGCGCACGTCTGCGCGTCCACTCGATAGCCCGCTCCGGAGACCGCCATGACCGACTCGTCCCCCACCGTCAAACCGAGCCAGAACGACCTCCGGGCACTGCCCGATCCGGCGGATCCGCGGGCCACCGCAGAAGCCATCATGTTCGAGATCCGGCGCGTCATCGTCGGACAGGACGAGATGCTCGAACGGATCCTCGTGGGCCTGCTCAGCGGCGGCCACCTCCTCCTCGAGGGCGTCCCCGGGCTGGCCAAGACACTGACCATCAAGACCCTCGCCGACATCCTTGGCGGCACGTTCAAGCGGATCCAGTTCACTCCGGACCTGATGCCGTCCGATCTGGTCGGCACGCGGATCTACCGTCCCGACCAGGGTGGCTTCGAGGTCGAACCAGGCCCGGTCTTCGCCAACTTCCTGCTCGCCGACGAGATCAACCGGGCGCCGGCCAAGGTCCAGTCCGCGCTCCTCGAGGTGATGCAGGAGCACCAGGTCACGATCGGCCACGAGACATTCAAGGTCCCCAGCCCGTTCCTGGTCCTCGCCACCGAGAATCCGATCGAGGCGGAGGGGACGTATCCGCTGCCCGAGGCGCAGGTCGATCGGTTCATGCTCAAGATCCTGCTCGACTACCCGAACGCGACGGACGAGGCGCAGATCGTGGCCCGGTCACTCGCCCCAGCCGCGCCTTCGCGCGAGATCCTCGATCCGGCCGGCCTCCTGCGGCTCCAGCAGACGGTGTCCGAGGTCTACGTCGACCCACGACTCATCAGCTATGCCGTCGGTCTCGTCGAGGCGACCCGCCGCCTGGCCTACTGGGGCGCGCCCGAACTGGAAAGCTACGTCTCCTATGGCGCCAGTCCGCGCGGCTCCATCAACCTCATCCACGGCGCCCGCGCGATGGCCCTGCTGCATGGCCGCCGCTACGTGCTCCCGTCCGACATCAGCGCCCTTGCCCCGGATGTCCTGCGTCACCGGCTGGTGATGAGCTACAGCGCGCTGGCCGACGGCATCACCCCGGACGCGGTCATCGCACGGGTCCTCCAGCTCGTTCCGGCGCCCCGTCTGGAGATGGCGATGGAGCCGACCGCGTGACGATCCCCTCCCCCGAGGGCTCGCCCGGTGTCAGATCTTGCCCGGATCGTCGGCCGCGAGCGGACGCCGGCCCGTCCCGGCCCGGGCCCGATCGCCGATCGGCTCGTCCGTCAACTCGAACTGAGCCTCGACCGCCGCGTCGGCGGCCGGATGAGCGGCGACCATCTCGGGGTCGGGCGCGGTGTGGGCATGGAGCTCGACCGGATCCGCCCGTACGAACCTGGCGACGACGTCCGGAGGATCGACTGGAACGCGACGGCCCGAACACTGGTGCCGCAGGTCCGCGAGGACGTACCGGATCGCCAGGTCACGGCGTGGCTGCTGCTCGACAAGTCCCCATCGATGCACTTCGGCACGCACGATCGACGCAAGACCGATGTCGCGGAGGGCGTCGCGCTCGTCGTCGGTCGCTTCGCTGCACGACGGGGCAACCGACTCGGGATCGTCACCTTCGGAGCCGGCCGCGAAACCGTCAGCCCGCCGGCCGGCGGCAGCCGAGGGATGCTCGGCCTGCTGCGAGCCGTCGCCAGCGAGCCTCCCGAAGAAGGCCACGGCGCGACCTCGCCCGCCCGGGCGCTCGCCCTGGTCGGTGCGATCCGGACGACGCCTGGCGTCGTGATCGTCGTGTCCGATTTCCGTGGTCCGCGGGACTGGATCGCGCCGCTCACCGAGATCGCCGGCCGGCACTCCGTCGTTGCGCTCGAGATCGTGGATCCGCGTGAGGAGCGACTCGTCGACGTCGGGGAACTGACGCTCATCGACCCGGAGACGGGCCGCTCGGTCCGCGTCGACACCGGCGACCACAAGCTTCGCGCTGCCTTCGACGAGGCGGCGTCGGCAGATCGAGCCTCCCTGGCCCGCGCCTTCCGCCGGCTGTCCGTCCGCCACCTCCGGGTGTCGACCGATGGACCCTGGCTTCCCACCCTCGCCCAGGGCTTCACCCGAAATCCAGAACGAACAGGACGACCGGCATGACCTTCCTCCAGCCCCAGCTCCTCCTGGGCCTCCTGCTGATCCCCATCGCCGTCGGCTTCTATGTGTGGGCGCAGCGTCGCCGGACTCGCTACGCGGTCCGGTTCACGAACCTGGACCTCCTCGCAAACCTGGCGGCCCGTCGACCGGCCTGGCGACGCCATCTCCCGCCACTGCTCTACCTCGGGGCGATCACGGCGCTCCTGATCGGCCTCGCCCGGCCGACGATGGTCGTGGAGGTACCCCGCGAGGACGCCACGGTCATCCTGGCGATGGACGTCTCCGGATCGATGCGCGCCACCGATGTGTCGCCGACCCGGCTCGATGCGGCCAAGGCTGCCGCCCTCTCGTTCGTCGATCAGCTCCCGGACAACATCCGGGTCGGCGTCGTGTCGTTCGCCTCGGAGCCGACCACGCTCGTCAGCCCGACCGCTGATCGTGGGCAACTGCGGACCGCGATCGAGGGGCTGACGGCCCGTGACGGCACCGCCATGGGCGACGCGATGATGCAGGTCCTCGACATCGCACAACGGATCCAGACCCAGGACGCCGAGACACCGGACGCGACGGCCATCCCGGCACCGGCTGCCACCTCGGGCACCTCGGATCTCCCGACCGACCAGCCATCCGGGCAACCGATCGTCGCCGCGATCCTCCTGTCGGATGGAGCGAACTCAACCGGCAATACCGAACCGCTCGACGCGGCGAACCGGGCGAAGACCCTTGGGGTCCCGATCTACACGATCGCGCTCGGCACGCCCAGTGGCACCGTCCAGGTGCGCGACGACCTCGGGCGGACGGTGACCCTCGACGTCCCGCCCGATACGCAGACGCTCCAGGCGATCGCCGACACGACCGGCGGGACGGCGTTCGACGCGCCGACGGCCCAGGATCTCGCCAGCGTCTACGACCATCTCGAGTCCCGCGTCGGGTACACCGAGGAGCGTCAGGAGGTCACCTACGCGCTGGTGGCCGCAGGCCTGATCCTGGTCGTGGTCGGCGCCGGGATGTCGGCGGTCTGGTTCGGCCGGCTGCCGTAGGGAGTACGCTCCGGCCATGACCTTGAGCCGGACATTCGACCCCGAGCCGCTCCGAGCCCAGTTCCCGGCTCTCGCCCGACTGCAGGACGGCCGGCCGGTCGTCTTCCTCGACGGGCCAGGCGGCACCCAGGTCCCGCAGCGGGTCATCGTCGCGGTCGTCGACTACTACCGCGACGCCAACGCAAATGACGGCGGCGCGTTCGCGACGAGCAAGGCATCGGTGGCGATCGTGGATGAGGCCCGGGGAGCGATCGCCGACTTCCTGGGGGCCGCCAGCCCGGACGAGATCAAGTTCGGTCAGAACATGACCAGCCTGACCCTCCACCTCGGGCGGTCGATCGGCGCGACGCTGGGCCCTGGTGACGAGGTCGTCGTCACGACGCTGGATCATGAGGCGAACGTCAGTCCATGGCGGGCGATGGCCGCCGACCGTGGTGCGACCGTCCGGACGGTCGATATCCGTCTCGATGATTGCACCCTCGATCTCGAGGACCTCGAGTCGAAGCTGTCGTCGCGGACGAAGCTCGTCGCGGTCGGCTATGCCAGCAACGCCGTCGGCACGATCAACCCGGTCCGCGAGATCGTCGCCCGAGCGCACGAGGTCGGCGCCCTTGCCTTCGTGGACGCGGTCGCCTACGCGCCGCACGGACCGATCGATGTCACCGCCCTCGATACGGACTTCCTGGCCTGCTCCGCCTACAAGTGGTTCGGGCCGCACCTCGGCATCCTGTATGGCAAAGGTGACGCGCTCGATCGGCTGCCGACCTACAAGGTCCGGCCGGCGCACGATCGCTGGGAGACCGGGACCCAGTCGTTCGAATCGATCGCCGGAGCCCTGGCAGCCACCGACTACCTGCGCGATGTCGGCCGCGAGTACGGCGACGTCGACGGGGCACCGGGGGCCGCGAGCGGCAGTGAACGACGCCGCGAGCTGGTCGCCGCCATGGTCGCGATCGCCGACTACGAACGGACCCTGGTGACGCGGCTGATCGACGGACTGGCGACGATCCGCGGCGTCGCGATCCACGGCATCACCGACCGGGCCCGCTTCGATGCCCGGGTACCCACCGTGTCCGTCTCCATCGATGGCGTGTCGCCGCGGGCAGCCGCCGAATCGCTGGCGCAGTGACGGGATCTTCGCGTGGGATGGTGACTTCTACGCGACCGGCCTGATCGAGCGTCTGGGCAAGGCGGACGTCGGGCGGCGTCCTCCGCCTCGGATTGGTCCACTACAACACGGCAGCGGAGGTCGACCGGACGATCGAGGCCCTGACCCGGATCGCGGCCGGAGCCTGAACGATCCGTGCCACCTCGACCGTCCGTCCGGAGCCGTCTCGCCCGATCATTCGACCCCGACTGAACTGCGCCGGATCAAGCGGCTGTGGGTCCGCCACTCCATCGCCGAGGATGCCCGCGACATCGACGGCCTGATCGCGACGCTGGCCGACGATTGTGTCTACGAGATCGTGCCGACCGGGCAACGCTGGGAGGGTCACGCGGGCGCCCGCGCCTTCTATACGGAACTCTTCGCCGCGTTCCCGGACAATGCCTTCGCCTTGTCCGAGATCGTCATCGGGCCACAGGGTGCGTTCGAGGTGGCGACCCTGACCGGCACCAACACCGGGCCGTGGGCCGGGGTCGCGCCATCCGGTCTCGCGGTCGCGCTGGAGGTGCTCATCCTCTTCCCCTGGGATCCGATCCAACGGTTCACCGGGGAGCGGATCTGGTTCGACCGGGGTCGGCGACGGAGCGGTTCACCGGCGAGCGGATCTGGTTCGACCGAGGGTCCGTCTGAGGGCGGGCCGGCTCGATCCAGTCCTGGCCACCCCTACCAGGCGGCGAGGGCCCAGATCCCCGGATCGGGCTCGGGCTCACGCTCGCCGATCTCGGCAAAGAGGGCGACCGCACGCTTGAGGTGCTCCATCGAGGCCTCCGGTCGCCGGGCACCATGCAGGATGTCGGCGAGATGGTTCTCGACCGCCGCCTCGAGATGCCGATCGCCGATCCGCTGGCAGGCCTCGATGGCGGCCGTGGCGGCCCTCACCGCCTCGTCGGTGGCGCCGGCAGCCGCCAGGGCAAGGCTCATCGCAACGTTCGCCGTGATCCAGGCGGTCGGGTCCGGATCGTCGACGGCCAGGACCAGGCTGCGTTCCAGCGCTTCCCTGGCGCCGGGCAGGTCGCCACTCGCCTGCGCCACGAGCCCGACCAGTCGCTCGGCGCGACCGCGCAGGTGGGGATCGCCGATACGGTCCGGCCACGACGAGCGCCTCGCTGGCCGATCGGGAGGCCACCTCGAGCTCATCGGCGCGTAGGGCCACCACGCTGCGTTCGGCCAGCGCGCGGGCCGCGAGCCGATCGGCGATCCCGGCCGTCGCGAGGACGGCGTCGAGATGGCTCGCTGCTGCAACGAGATCACCCCGTCGGCGGTGGACGCGAGCCAGGGCGATCTCGATCGGCGGCAGATCGGCTTCGTCGGCGAGGGCAGCCGCCGTCTCGAGCTCCGTGATCGCTGTCGGGTACTCGCCGAGTCGGGCGTGAAGCTCGCCGATCCTCGCGTGGGACCGTGGAGTGCCGGGGGTTCCGAGTGCGATCGCCGCCTCCAGGAGGTCGATCGCCTCGCGGTTGGCGAAGACCGCTTCAGCCCGATCGGCCGCCTCGACGAATGCGGCAGCAGCTTCCGCTGTCCGACCGGCAGCTCGCTCATGCCCGGCGATCAACGCGTAGCGTGCGAGGTCATCGAGCCCCGTCGTCGCCGGATCGAGGCGGATCGCGTCGGCCGTCCGGCGATGCAGCAACCTTCGGCGGGCCAGGCTCGTCGACTCGTAGACGACGTCGCGGATCCGGCCATGGGCGAAGTCGTAGCGGACGGACGTCGCCGTGTCTTCTGGCATCTCCCGGACGAGGCCGCGTCGGACCACCTCATCCATCGCCTCGACCGTCTCCTCCTCGGATCGACCGCTCGCCGCCCGGACCGTCGCCAGGTCGAACGATCGTCCGATGACGGCGGCGGTCGCCAGGATCTGCATCGCGGTCTCGCTGACCGATGCGATCCGGTCACGCAACAGCGAATTGATGCCTCGGGAGATCGAACCGCTGGATCGGCCCTCGCTGGCAAGCGCCGCCATCACGTGCAACGGCACGCCCTCCGAGTCCGCGGCCAACGCGTCGATGAACGCGTCGTCCGCGACTCCGTCCGGTCGCATCGCCCGGACCATATCGGCGACGTCCTGCCGTTCGAGACGTCCGAGGGTGATGCCTGTTGATGATGGCAGCGCCGCCAGATCGGCCGCAGTGTTCTCGCCGCCCTCGGTGAGGTCTTCCCGTCGCCAGGCAACGAGCAGGAGCATCGGGCGGCCGGCAAGCCGATGGGCGAGATACACCAGCGCCTCGCGGGTGGGATCGTCAGCGAGGTGGAGATCGTCGATCCAGACCAGCCCCGGACTCGGTCCAGCGGTGATGATCCCGATCGTCCGGGCGATCGCATCGAGCAAGCGAACCTTGGCACTCGGCCGGTCAAGGTCGGCGAGCGCCGACCGCGCCCGGCACACGGAGTGCGGCGGGCAGATCGATCAGCCGCCCGAGTTCGATACGAGTCGTTTCGTCGAGCCCGGCCAGGCGCTCCACCCGCACCCGGCCCCGTGAGGCCCGCCTGGAGCAGTTGGGCGATCGGACCATATGCGATCGCGCCTTCACCGGGATACCCACGGGCGGCCAGCACGACGCCGCCGTTGGCGCGGATCGTCGCAGCGGTCGCCTCGCCGACCCTGGTCTTGCCGATGCCGGCTTCCCCCTCGAGAAGGACGATCCGTCCATCGCCGGTGATCGCCCGCCACGCAGACTCGATCGTGGCGAGTTCACGCTCGCGCCCGATGATCGGAGTAGGAACGGGAGCCCGGACCTCGTGTGGCTCGCTGATCGCTACCGGCGCCGTTGCCGAGCCGGCGGCGGGCGACGGACTCGGCTTCGAGGCGTCCTTCGCGGATCGAGTCGTACAGCTCGGTCGTCTCGCGCAACGGCGCGACCCCGAGCTCCCGGTCGAAGAGGGCGACGAGTTCCCGGTATTGACGGATGGCCGCGGTTCGATCGCCGGCATTGGCGAGGAGCTCGATGAGCCGTCGCTGGCCGAGTTCGTCCAGGGGATCGATGTCGACGCGACGGCGCGCGGCGTCGATCGCTCCATCGATGTCACCGCCGGCGGAGCGGGCTGCAGCCAGGCGTTCGAGCAGGTCGCCGATCGTTCGAACGACACGCGCCCCGGTGGCCGCCTGCCAGTCATCGAAAGCCGGGCTGTCTCGGAGCGCGAAACCGGCAAGGAACGGCCCACGGATCAGTCTCGCGGCGGCCTCGAGTTCGGTCGGTCGTGTGGCAGTCGCCAGGCGCTCGACGGTCCGCAGATCGACGTCGACGGTGGCCTCGTCGACGGCGACGCGCGTCCGCTCGATGATGAGACCGGCTCCCCCGACGGCCGCTCGGAGTGCCGACAGGGTCCGACGCAACGCACCCCGCGCCGACTCATCGTCCGCCTCCGGCCAGAACATCGCGGCGAGTTCGTCCCGGGCGAACGGCCGGCCCTCGGCAGCCACGAGCGCCACGATGGCCATCGCCTTGCGCGTGTCGACCGTGATCGGCCGGCCATCGACGCTCACCTCCAACGGACCGAGCAGGCGGATCGAGAGAGCGTTCGTGCGGCGGGTCACCGCGTAACGGTACTGGACCGGTGCCGGATCTCGTAACGATGTCGGAACGATGGACGTGGATAGTGCGCGCGATGCAGTGCTTCACGTCTGGCACACCTTCATGAGCGGTCGCATCCGGTCAAGCCCGGCTGCTCCGCGCCCCACGCTCCGCCAGGGATCCCGCTGGCCGATATCGATCTGGCTGGTGACGATGTCCCTCGCGACGACCGCCGGGGTCATCCTGCTGGCGACGCGGGACGCGCCGGTGCCCGATTCCTGGGGATTTCGCGGTTCCGCAGCCGTCTTTGCGATCGCCTGCGGCACGATCGGCGCCATCGTGGCCCAACGTCGACCAGACAACGTCAATGGCTGGCTGTTCTGTGCGATCGGTGTGCTGTTCGGCGTCCAGGCACTCCTGGTCGAATACGTCATCGCGTCCGTACTCGTCGTGACCGGCGGCCTACCCTGGACCGACGCCTTCGCCTGGATCCTTGTGTGGATCTGGGTCCCCGCCGTGGGCATCGCCCTTGTCTTTCTTCCCCTCGTCTTCCCGACCGGGCATCTGCTGTCGCCACGCTGGCGGGCCGTGGCTATCTACGGCGTCGTGGCACTGGGCGTATTCGGCACCGCCATCGCGTTCGCCCCCGGCCCGGTCGACCAGGCTCGGTTCATCGACAATCCGCTCGGCGCGGCGGGCGTGGATCCGCGGACGTACAGCGATCGAGTGCTCGGCCCGAGCAGCCTGCTCCTGGGGTTCGCGATCTTCCTGTCTATCGCCTCCGTCGGGCTCCGATTCAGGCGGGCGTCCGGCGACCTGCGACAGCAGATCAAGTGGTTCGCGCTCGCCGCACTCCTCGCAGGCGTGGCTTTCGCCGCCTATGTGATCGCGACCATCGGGGGCGCGTCCGGCCTGGTCGTGAAGATCCTCGAGATCTCCGCGATCGTGGGTCTCACCAGCCTCCCGACGATGGCCGGACTGGCGATCCTCCGCTACCGCCTATACGACATCGACCGGATCATCAGTCGGACCATCGCCTACGGCGCGATCAGCGCCGTGCTCGTCGCTGCCTACGCGATCGCGATCCTGACCCTGCAAGGCCCGTTGGGCGCGGTCACAGGCGGAGACACCATCTCCGTGGCGATCAGCACGCTCGTCGTCGCCGGCCTCTTCCAGCCACTTCGACGTCGCGTCCAGGCGATCGTCGATCGGCGATTCGACCGGGCCCGGATCGATGCGGAACGGACGGTCAACGCGTTCGCGGAGCGCCTCCGTGACGAGGTCGACATCGGGACGGTGTCGACCGATCTGGACCGGACGGTGCGATCGGCATTGCACCCCAGGAACGTCGGCCTGTGGATCCGACCGAACGTGTCGCGATGACCCAGGACCGCGGACACCACTCCTCGACGCGGGAACCCCCGCTCGGCCTGCCTGCCAGCTTCGTCATGTTTGTCCTGTTCGGGTGCGGGGCGATCCTGGGCGCGCCGACCGTCGTGGGCCTGTTCTGGTTCATCCCGTTTGCGAGCGTCGGGACCCTCCTCGTCATCCGTCGCCCACGCACCTCGATCGGGTGGATCCTGGTGGGCATAGCCTGGTGCTTCATCCTCGTCACGGCCAACGTGGACGCGACGGTCGAGCAGTTCACGGATGGGACGGTCGGCTTTCGGATGGCCCTGATCGCCGTCGGCCAGAGCTCGGCGGCGGCGACCCTGTTCTTCCTGTTCGCGCTCCTCGCGATCGTGTATCCGTCCGGCCGACTCCCCTCGGGACGGTGGGGCTGGATCAGCCGCGCTGCGCTCGGGATCGCCAGCTTCATGATCGCCGCGTCGTTCGTCATGCCCGTGATCAGCGTCGACCTTGTCGGGCGGTCCGATAGCGTGCCGGTAGCGAACCCGTTCGCCCTCTGGCCAGACGTGGGGCTGATGCAGCTCGTCACGCCAGATACGGTCATCATCCCGGTGCTGCTGCTGCTGGTCATCGGGGTCGTCACCCTGATCGTCCGAACCCGGCGCGCTGCCGGCCTCGAGCGGCAGCAACTTCGATGGTTGGGTGCCTCTCTGGCACTCGTCGTCGCTGCGATCACGATCGGGCTCATCCTCGGGATGCTGCTGCCGGGTATCGCCAACACCGGCTTCATCTGGATCCCGGCGATCGTCGCATTCCCGTGGATCGCGGTTGCCGTCGGCGTCGCCGTCCTGCGATATCGGTTGTACGACATCGACCGGATCATCAGTCGCTCCATCGCATGGGCCGTCGTGACCGGTTCGCTGATCGCCATGTTCTCGACCGTCGTCATCGCGCTGCAGGCAGCGCTGGCGAACGTGACCCAGGGTCAAACGCTGGCGGTCGCGGCATCCACGCTGGTCGCTGCGTCGATCTTCCAGCCACTCCGACGCCGGGTCCAGCGCGCGGTCGACCGTCGATTCGATCGTGCGAGATATGACGCCGAGGGTACGGTTGCGGCGTTCTCCGAGCGGCTTCGCGACGAGGTAGATATCACCGCGGTCATCGCCGATCTCGACCGCACGGCGACGAGATCATTTCGACCCGCCACGCTTGTCATCTGGTTGCGCTCGGGGTCTGTGGCAACGCAAGGAGACGGACGATGAAGCCGGGCTGGATCGCGTGGGTGATCGCGGTCTTCGACATCATCGCGGTGTTGATCGCCGTCCTGGTCGATCCGGGGCCGGACAGGGCCCCGGGGCTCCTGTATGTGGCAGGGATCGGATCATTCGTCCTCGTTGGAGCACTGCTGCGAACGCGCGTTCCCGGCAATCCGATCGGCGGATTGTTGATCGCTTCGGGCTCCGTCTTCGCGATCGTCGTCATCCTCGGCGTCTATGCCGATCTCGCCGCACTCCGTACCCCGCCCTGGCCGGCCGCCGACCTCGCCGGAACGCTCGGCAACGGGCTATTCGTCTTCCCGTTCGCGATCGCCTTCATCGGGATCCCTCTCGTCTTTCCCGACGGACACCTGCCATCGCGGCGGTTCAGGTGGGTCGTCTGGTTCGCGATCGCGGATGGGGTCGCCTGGATGTCGAACGTGCTCCTCTCGACAAGCTTCGACGAGTTCAATCTCGTCGCGACGCTCGTGAGTTTCGGCGGCGCGATGCTGGCCATCGGACTCCGCTACCGACGCGGGACGCTCGTCGAGCGTCAGCAGATCAAGTGGCCGCTGGCGACAGCCGGTCTGGGGTTCATCCTCCTCATGGCCTCGCTGTTCACGTCGGAGGTGTTCCCGGAACTTTCACAGGCCATCGTCATCGTCGGGAGGCTGGTGTTCTTTGCGCTGCCGATCGTGATCGGGATCGCGGTCCTGCGCTATCGGCTGTACGAGATCGACCGGATCGTGTCCCGGACGATCGGCTATGGCCTGGTCACCGGGATGCTCGTCATCGTCTTCGGGGTCGGGGTCATCGCCCTCGAAGCGGTCCTCGCCGGGGTGACCGCGACCCAGGGCGAGACCCTGGCCGTGGCCGGCTCGACCCTCGTCGCCTTCGCCCTCTTCCAGCCGTTGCGCCGACGCGTCCAGCGAGCGGTCGATCGACGGTTCGACCGGAGCCGCTACGACGGGGAGCGGACGAGTGCCGCGTTCTCCGAACGCTTGCGTGACGAAGTCGACCTGGTCACGGTCACCGCCGATCTCGATGCCACCGTCCGGGGAGTGATGGCACCGACCGGGCTCAGCGTCTGGCTCCGGGGCGAGACGGGGCGATGAGGACGGGGAGGCTCACCGGGTGGCGCGCGACTGCGGTCTGGCTGACCGTCAGTGTGCTGGTCGTTCTTGGCCTTGCCTCTGCATTCGTCGTACCTGAGGACCCGGCCGCACTGCCGATCTGGGCGCTTGGGATCTTCATGCTGATGGCGGCCTCGCTCGGGGCCGTTGGCTCGCTCGTGGTGACGCGCCAGCCGCACAACGCCGTGGGTTGGATCCTCTGGCTCTCGTCGATCGCGGTCTCGGTGTCGCAGATCGCAGCCCAGTACACGTCACTCGCGGTCGCCGACGGGGTCGCGCTGCCTTCGACGGCCTTCGTCGCGTGGCTGTCTGAGGTCGGACTGACGCCGGCGATCACCGGCATCATCATCTTCATCCCGCTCTTGTTCCCGGACGGCCGGCTCCTGACGCGTCGATGGCGTTGGTCAGTCGCCTTCGGATGCCTGGTCGTTGCGGTGGTGCTCATTCGAAACGCCTTCGCGCCCGGTCCGCTGGGCGATTACCCGTCGATCCAAAATCCCGTCGGGATCCCGGCCCTCGAGGCGCTGCGCCCGATCGTGGAGGTGGTCAACGGTCCCGGTGTCGTGGTCGCCGCAGCCCTCTCCATCTGGTCCTCCGTCCTTCGATACCGTCGCGGATCCCCGGTCGAGCGAGCACAGATCCGCTGGTTCGGTGCGGCGACCGCTTGGACGCTCTCCCTGTTCGCGCTGTCCATCTTCAGCTCAGGGAGCCTGGCCGACATCGGCTGGGTCGGCGGGATCATCAGCCTTTCGCTCGTCCCGATCGCGATCGGCGTCGCCATCCTCCGCTACCGCCTGTACGAGATCGACCGGATCATCAGCCGGACGATCGGCTGGGCCGTCGTGACCGGGTTGCTGGTGGGAGCCTTCGTTCTACTGGTCCTCGGGCTGACCAGGGTGCTGGAGCCGCTCACCAGCGGCAACAACCTGGCGGTCGCCGGCTCGACCCTGATCGTGGCTGCGCTGTTCGCGTCGGTGCGCCGACGGGTCCAGCGAGCGGTCGATCGACGGTTCGACCGGAGCCGCTACGACGGGGAGCGGACGAGTGCCGCCTTCTCCGAACGCTTGCGTGACGAGGTCGACCTGACGACCGTCACCGCCGATCTCGATGCCACCGTCCGGGGGGTCATGGCTCCGACCGGCCTGCGCGTCTGGCTCCGATGAGCAGGTCGATGAGGCGGCGACGCTGGCCGTGGGTCGCAGTCGTCGCGGCGATGATCACCTTCATCGTCGCCTCAGTCAGCGATCCGGAGCTCGACCTGAGTGCGAACGCACTCTTCTTCAGCGTCGTCGTGTCCTTCGGCTTCGTCGGAGCGCTCCTGATGACCCGCGCGCCGGGCAACCGGATCGGCCCCCTGCTGCTGACCTCCGCGACGCTGTTTGCGGCAGGCGTGACCCTGTCGACGTATGCGCTGGTCGGGTCTCGGTCCGTGCCGGTGTGGCCGGGATCGGCGGTGGCCGGCTTGCTGGCCGATACTTCCATCATCTACGCGCTGATCATCGCCCTGATCGGTATCCCGCTCGTATTCCCGGACGGCCACCTCCCGTCCCGTCGGTTCCGCTGGATCGCCTGGCTGACGATCGCTGCCACGGCTGCCATCACGATCGCGGGCGTTCTGTACCCGGGCCAGGCTGGAAGGTCCGGGCTCGACAATCCACTCGGGATCCCGGCATTGGTACCCGTATTCGACGCACTCAACAACTTCGCGAACCTCACCGCGGTCCTTGGGTTCGGCGGCGCAGCAGCCGCCGTCTGGGTCCGGTACCGTCGAGGTGATCCGGTCCTTCGCGAACAGATCAAATGGCTGCTCGCCACCGCCGGTCTGGCCACGGTCACGTTCCCAGCCGCGTTCATCCTTTCCGGCCTGGCGGAGCCGGCATTCGAGGGGCTGGCGAACGGGCTGTTCCTCCTCGGGTTCCTAGCCATGCTGGCATTGCCCATCGCCATCGGGATCGCGGTCCTGCGCTATCGGCTGTACGAGATCGACCGGATCGTGTCCCGGACGATCGGCTATGGCCTGGTGACCGGGATGCTGGTCATCGTCTTCGGGGTCGGGGTCATCGCCCTCGAAGCGGTCTTGGCCGGGGTGACCTCGACCCAGGGGGAGACCCTGGCCGTGGCCGGCTCGACCCTCGTCGCGTTCGCCCTCTTCCAGCCGTTGCGCCGGCGGGTCCAGCGAGCGGTCGATCGACGGTTCGACCGGAGCCGCTACGACGGGGAGCGGACGAGTGCCGCCTTCTCCGAACGATTGCGTGACGAGGTCGACCTGACCACCGTCACCGCCGATCTCGATGCCACCGTCCGGGGGGTCATGGCACCGACCGGGCTGCAGCGTCTGGCTCCGGGGCGAGACCCGATGAGGACGGGGCGGGGGGAGACGGGGCTGGCGCGGGGTCAAGTGACGGCCATCGGCGTGCTGGCAGGTGGCGCCATCCTGCTGGCCACGATTGCGACGATCACGCGCATGGCGCAGGACCCGTCGACCCGGATCCTCAGCCTCGTGTTCCTCGCCGCGACAAGCGCCTACCTCATCGTCGGGTGGCTCATCATGGTGCGGCGGCCCGGCAATCGTGTGGGCCCGCTGGTCCTGGGGCTCGGCCTTCCGATCGCCGGCTACGTCACGCTGGACGCCTGGATCCGACAACCGGACACGCCGCCCGGTGTCGAAGTGGCTGCCCTGACGGTCAGCGTCCTCGACGGTCCCATGTTCCTCCTCGTGGCGATGCTCTTCCTCGTCTTCCCGGACGGGCGATTGCCCTCGCCACGGTGGCGTTGGCTGGTGGCGATCGACGCCGTGGCCGTGGCCTATCTGATCCTCGGCGTCGCGCTCCGGCCGGGGCCGTTTCCCTACTACACGTGGCTGGAAAACCCGCTGTACCCACCGCCGAACGCCGTCTCGACCGTGTGGGAATTGGTCTACGGCCTGGTGGTCATCTGCGTCGGGATCGCCGCACTCTCACTCTTCGGTCGATGGCGACGTGCCGGAGTCGTGGAACGGGCGCAACTCAAGTGGGTGGCCGCCGCCGCCGCGGTCGTCGCCACGGCGATGTTCAGCTACGGGGCGGGAGCCGGACCGAGCCAGTATTCCGACGTCGGCGATCTGGCCGTCGGGGTCGCCCTGACCCTGTTCCCCATCGCCATCGGGATCGCGGTCCTGCGCTATCGGCTGTACGAGATCGACCGGGTCATCAGCCGGACGATCGGCTGGGCCGTCGTGACCGGGCTGCTGGTGGGAGCCTTCGTCCTGCTGGTGCTGGCCTTGACGGCAGTACTTGAGCCGCTCACCAACCGGAGCACGTTGGCCGTCGCTGGGTCGACCCTCGTGGTCGCTGCGTCATTCGCCCCGGTCCGCTCCCGTGTCCAACGCGCCGTCGACCGACGATTCGATCGCAGCCGCTACGACGGCGAGCGACTGCTGGCCGACTTCACCGAGCGGTCTGCGCGACGAGGTCGACCTGCCGACCATCAGCCATGAGGCACGGGCCACGGTCGATGCGGCGTCCGGCCGGTCAGCGTCGGGTTGTGGCTACGGGATCCCGGAGGCGAGTCGTGAGCGAGGCACGAGTCGAGACGAGGGCCGAGCGCTCCCTTGGCCAGTTCGGCCGAGTGGCCCTGGTCGGCCTCCTTGTCGCGGGCTTGATCGTTGCTGCCGCCGACGTACTCACGCTCGGGTTCTTCGTATCGTATGCGGCCGTGGGGGCGTACCTGGTCTTCCGCCGGCCGCGGAACGCGATCGGATGGCTCCTGCTTGCGATCGGGTTCGGCTTTGTCGGAACATCGACCCCGCCAGGCTTTGATGTCGCAGCGTTGGTTCGAGGCACCGGGACGGCCCGCGATCTTGTCGTCGCGTGGCTCAACAGCTGGATCGGGACTGCCGGATTCGTCGGCTTCCTGGCCCTGACGATCCTGTTCCCATCGGGTCGCTTGCCGTCTGGACGCTGGCACCGTCCCGCGATGGTGGTCCTCGCGATCGGGGTGAGCGCCATCGTGCTCGGAGCGACGGCGCCGACGATCACCTTCAGCCCCAACGGTGACCTGAACGACATCACCCTGCAGAACCCTGCGGCGATCCTGCCGGGCCTGCCGATCTGGGATCTCCCATTGCTGTCAAACAGCATCGTGATCGCCATCCCGCTGATGGTCATCGGCGTCATCTCCATGATCGTCCGGTATCGCCGATCGACCGGTACGCTCCGCCTCCAGTTGCGCTGGCTGGTCGCTGCCGCCGCGTTCATGGTCGGGGCCGTCCTTTTCGGGCTCGGGACGCTCCTGGTGGTAGGGTCCAGCGCCGTCTTCGCCTGGATCCCGGCGATCGTCGCCTACCCGACGGTCCCCATCGCCATCGGGATCGCGGTCCTGCGCTATCGGCTGTACGAGATCGACCGGATCGTGTCCCGGACGATCGGCTATGGCCTGGTCACCGGGATGCTCGTCATCGTCTTCGGGGTCGGGGTCATCGCCCTCGAAGCGGTCCTGGCCGGGGTGACTTCGACCCAGGGGGAGACCCTGGCCGTGGCCGGCTCGACCCTCGTCGCCTTCGCCCTCTTCCAGCCATTGCGCCGGCGGGTCCAGCGAGCGGTCGATCGACGGTTCGACCGGAGCCGCTACGACGGGGAGCGGACGAGTGCCGCCTTCTCCGAGCGCTTGCGTGACGAGGTCGACCTGACCACCGTCACCGCCGATCTCGATGCCACCGTCCGGGGAGTCATGGCACCGACCGGGCTCAGCGTCTGGCTCCGGGGGGCGGGACGATGACGGCGGGGACGTCACGCGATCCGAACACACGACGACTTCGTAACGATTTCCGGACGACGGTCCCGCAACATGAGGCCCGAGATGAGTGAATTGACCCGCCCGATCCGCCGCCTCCTTGGTCGCAGCGGCGATGTCCCCGATGCCGCCCGCCCGACGACGGATGTCCCCGTCGACCCGGAGGCACCCGATGCCGCTGACGTCGCGCAGGCAGCCACGGATGCGCCGGCGACCGACATGATCAAGGTGGACATCCCGGAGTCGGACCCGCTTCTGGCCTACCTCCAGACGGCTCCAGGCCCGGTGGACCTTTCCCGGCTGGAACTGGACACACCGGCCGTCGATGCGCTGCGTGCGGCAGGGGTCGCTCTCGTGGTCCCGCTCGTGTCCCAGGGCGAACTCATCGGCACGCTCAACCTTGGTCCGCGACTGTCCGAGCAGGACTACTCGACGGACGATCGCCGCCTCTTGACGACCCTGGCCGCGCAGGCCGCGCCGGCGATCCGGGTCGCGCAGCTCGTGCGCGAGCAGGCCCACGAAGCCGCGGAACGCGAACGGCTCGAACAGGAGATGCGCGTCGCGACACTGATCCAGCAGCAGTTCCTGCCGCGCGAGCTGCCGAAACTGGCGCAATGGCAGATCGCCGCGTACTACGGGCCAGCCCGGGCCGTGGGTGGTGATTTCTACGACTTCATCGAGATGGCCGACGGCCGGATCGGGATCGCCGTCGGCGACGTCACCGACAAGGGCGTCCCGGCTGCGCTGGTCATGGCCCGGACCCACAGCGTGCTGCGCGCAGAGGCGTCCCGGAACGACTCGCCCGGGGTCATCCTCGAGCGCGCCAACGAACTGCTCGTCCCGGAGATGCCGGCCCGGATGTTCGTCACCTGCCTGTTCGCCATCCTCGACCCGGAGACCGGTCGGATCGTGATGGCCAATGCCGGCCACAACCTGCCCTACGTGCGCACCGACGAAGGTGTCATCGAGCTGCGCGCGACCGGGATGCCGCTCGGCCTGATGCCGGGGATCCGATACGAGGAGACCGAGGGCGTCATCGGCCCGGGCAACAACGTCCTGCTCTACTCGGACGGCCTCGTGGAGGCCCACGATCCGAGTCAGGCGATGTACGGCTTCCCGCGACTTCGCGATGAGATGGCCGTCGACGATGCCGGCAGCGAGCTCCTCGATCGTCTGCTCGACACGCTCCATGCGTTCACCGGGGCCGACTGGGAGCAGGAGGACGACATCACCCTCGTCACCCTCCACCGGTCCGCGGGTGTCGCGGAGGACGCCGGTGGAGACGCGGTCGATCCCACGATCGTCACGGCATTCTCCGTCCCCGGCGAAGAGGGCAACGAACGCCTGGCCATGGACCGCGTGGCGGCCGCGATCGCCGACCTGGGGCTCTCGCCCGCCCGGTTCGAACGCTTCAAGACCGCCGTCAGCGAGACGGCCATGAACGCCATCGAGTACGGCAGCCAGGGTCGGGCCGAGATCCCTGTCGACGTCGAGGTCGAGACGACCGCGGAGTCGATCATCGTCCGGGTCACGGACCGTGCCCTGTCGGGCGGCGTCCCGACCGAGCCCGAAGCCCCGGACATCGAGGCGAAGCTCGCGGGCGAACAGAAGCCACGCGGCTGGGGCCTCTTCCTGATCAAGAACATGGTGGATTCGATGGACGTGTCCACCGACGGGACGACCCAGACGGTCACCCTGACGATGGCACGCGAGGAGCAGCACGATGGATGACCGAACGTTCGGTGCCGAGATCGCCGAGGTCTCGGACGGGGTCGAGGTCCGGATGACCGGTGATCTCAACAGCCGCGCCGACGCAGCGCTTGCCGAGGCCTACGCCGGAGTGGCCGCGCTCGACGCGAAGAACGTGAGCCTCGACTTCCACAACGTCGGCTACATCAACAGCACGGGGATCGCCCTGATCGTCCGGCTGCTGGCCGAGGCTCGGCGTGACGGCCGGACGGTTCGGGCAGTCGGCCTGACCGACCACTACCAGGAGATCTTCCGGATCACCCGACTGTCCGACTTCATGGAGATCGTCGAAGGAGACGCCGCATGACTGCCACCGTCATCGAACTCGACCAGGAGGGTCCCGCATCCATCCTCCATATCTCGGGCGATGTCACCTCTGCGAGCGAGGCCGACCTCATGGCCGCCTATGCCCTGGCGACCGAGAACGGCGCTTCTGCGGTCATCCTCGACTTCAGCAAGCTCGAGTACATGAACAGCGGAGGCATCGGGCTGCTGGTGACCCTGCTCGTCCGAGCCCAGCGCGGTGGCGGTCGGCTCGTCGCAGTCGGCCTGTCCGACCACTACCGCCAGATCTTCGAACTGACCCGCCTCGATGAGGCGATCGAGATCCACGAGGACCAGGCCTCGGCGATGGCCGCCGCGACCGCCTGACCCGGTGCGCCCGGGAGACCAAGGAGACCGATCATGGTCGAGATGAAGGACACGCCCCCGACCACCGAGGGCGACACGCCGGTCACGTCAGGGGCGGCCGAGCCGACCCCAGCGGATGCCTCGACGGCCAGGCCGGCGCCTGCCCCGGTCAGCCGCGATGCGGCCAACTGGGCGCGACCCGTCGATCGCCTTTCCGCTGCTGGCGTCGCCGGCGCCAAGGACGACGCAGTCACCGGCAAGCGCGTCTCCGGCCCACTCCAGGGGTTCGGCCAGCTCTGGCAGAAGACGTTCAGCGTCCGCCTCGAGGGCGTCGACCAGACCCCGGAAGCGGTGGTCGCGACGTGGAAGGCGCATTTCCCCGAGTACTGGCCGAAGGGGCAACGCTTCTACGCGCCCCTGTCGGGGATCGCGCCCGGCGAGGTGGCCCTGCTCGAGATCGAACCGCTGCCGGGTGCGCCCGTCCGCCTGTCCACCGGCGTCCTCGTCCTGTACGCGGATGACGAGTCGTTCACGTTCATGACCCCGGAAGGTCATACCCTATCGGCATGGATCACGTTCTCGGCCCATCGCACGGACGGCGTCACGATCGCGCAGGCCCAGGCGCTGGAACGGCCATCCGACCCGTTCGACGAGTTCGCCTACATGTTCGGCGGCAACCGGCAGAACAACAAGTTCTGGCAGGCGACGCTGCGCAACCTCGCCAGCCAGCTCGGCGTTGCCGAACCGGTGGTCGACACCCAGAGCGTCTGCATCGACCGGAACCGACAGTGGCGGTATTGGCGGAACGTCCGCAACAGCGCCACGGTCCGAGGCGCCCGGCGAACCCTCACCGCACCGATCCGCAAGTTGACCGGCCGGGGGTGAGGCCCCGCCGCCGGTGACGGTGCCGGGAGCATCCGGCCAGGTCGACGCGATCGTCGTCGGCTCCGGGCCGAACGGTCTGGCGGCAGCCATCACCCTGGCCCGCGCCGGCCGCTCGGTCCGCGTCTATGAGGCGGCCGACGCCATCGGCGGCGGGATACGGACGATGGAACTGACCCTCCCAGGGTTCCACCACGACATGTGTTCGACCATCCTGCCGCTGACGATCGCGTCCCCCTTCTTCGCATCGATCGACCTGGCCGCGCGGGGCGTGGACGTGGTCCACCCGGACGTGCCCGTCGCGCACCCGCTCGACGGCGGCCGGTCCGCGGTCCTCGACCGGTCCGTCTCCGTGACCGCGGAAGGTCTGGGCGATGACGGGCCAGCCTGGCGGCGCCTGTTCGGGCCGCTCGTCCGCGATGCGACCAAGCTCGGGTCGGAGATCCTCCGTCCGATCGTCCACGTCCCCCGTCACCCACTGGCTCTCGCGCGGTTCGGCCTGCCGGCGCTTCGGTCGGCCGAGGGTCTGGCCCGCGGACGGTTCAAGGGTGACGACGCCAGGGCCCTGTTCGCGGGGATCGCCGCCCACGCGATGCTCCGCCTCGATCGCCCGGTCAGCGCTTCGTTCGGGCTGGTCCTGGCGATCTACGCCCACGCCGTCGGCTGGCCGATGGTCCGCGGCGGCGCCGGCCGGTTGGCGACGGCCATGGCGGCCGAGCTCGAAGCCTTCGGCGGGGAGATCGTGACCGGACATCGAGTGGACGGCCTCACCGATCTTCCATCGGCGCGCGCCGTGCTCCTTGACGTCACCCCGCGCCAGCTCGTCGCCATCGCCGGCGATCGGCTGCCCGGGCGCACCCGTTGGCCGGCGCAGCGGTTCCGCTACGGCCCTGGTGTCTTCAAGGTCGATTGGGCGCTGGACGGCCCGGTGCCGTGGGCGGCCGATGGTCCACGCCGGGCGGCCACGGTCCACCTTGGCGGCACGCTCGACGAGATCGCCGCGTCGGAGGCCGAGGTGGCGTCGGGCCGACATCCGGATCGTCCATATGTGTTGTTCGTCCAGTACGCACCGTGGGACACGTCGCGAGCCCCGGCTGGCAAGACGACGGCCTGGGCCTACTGCCACGTACCGGCAGGCTCGGATGTCGACATGACGGATCGGATCGAGGCCCAGGTCGAGCGATTCGCTCCTGGTTTCCGTGACCGGATCCTGGCGCGGGCCGTCAACGGCCCGGCTGCGATGGAGGCCCACGACGCGAACTACATCGGCGGCGACATCAACGGCGGGATCCAGGACATCCGCCAGCTCATCTTCCGGCCATGGCCGTCAGTCGATCCGTATCGCGTCGGCTCGGGCCTCTACCTTTGCTCATCCTCCACACCGCCCGGCGGGGGCGTCCACGGGATGAGCGGGATGCTGGCGGCGAACTCGGCCCTGCGCCACGAGCTGCGCTGACCGAGCGACTCCACTGGCCGACGCCCGGGGGCACCAGCGACCGTGGGCCACGACCCGGCTGGCACCTGGCGAGATCGTGGGCCGCGGCCCGGCTCGCACGTGGGCCGCGGCCCGGCTCGCACATGGCGAGATCGTCACCCACAGACCGTTACGCCAACTCGAGCGGGCGAATAGCCATTCTTTGAGCGAGTCCCACCGAGCGGATGCCCCGGCTGAACGTGAAATCGGCGGCGAAGAGGCGACTGCTGCATACCGGCGCCGGCCCGGACCTGCCCTAACGGTCCACCCATGAGAATTGTGCCAGGTACGAAGGCGCCGCGCCCTCCGTCGCGGCACCGACCGCCCCCGTCCTCGGCCGCGCCCACAGCCATGGGCCGGCTGTGCCACGCCCCCGACCCCGCACCGGACGTGCCTCGGACCGGCCGCACCACGCAGCGCCCGCCCTTCAGTCCGACAGCTGCCGCCGGAGCCAGAACCCGAATACCAGCGCCCCCACGGACGGCACCACGGTCAGCGCCGTCAGGAGTAGCAGCATGACGACGATGATGACCCGGACGTCCTCCACGGAGGCCTCGACCACGCCCGATCGCAGTCGCTCGGCGAGGACCGCGGTGCTGTCACCGAGCTGACCGAGCGACGTTGCGTTCGCCTCCAGTGAGGCCTGGTTCGCGACGAGTCCGTCGGCGATCGATCGTGAGTCGGGCGTCGAGCCCTTCGATCGAGCCGGCGATGCCGTCGACCGCACCCGCCGCGGGACCGAGCGGAGCGACGCCCAGGATGTTGACGGCGCCAAGTACGTCGCGCAGCGTCTCGAGGTTGGTTCGGACGGCGATGATCGTGTCGGCAGCGGCCGAAACCGACGCCTGCGTCCGATCGAGCGTGACCGAGAAGGTCTGGGCCGTGGTCGAGGCGTCGTGGAGGACCTGGGCCGTCCGCTCGAGCGTGGTGGCAAGTGGATCCATCGACGCGGTGACCCGCTGACCGGCGGCATCGATCCGGCCATTGAGCCAGGCCAGTGATCCCAGCCCGATGACGGCGACGATGAGGCCGATGATCCCGTAGGCGATGAGCCCGCGACTCAGGCGATGGACGGCAACTCGGAGATCGGGCTGCGGCGGGTCGGGTTCGATTGGGGCCCCGCCCGACTGGACCGGAGACGTTGGGGGCACCGGCCGGAAGCTCTGGGTCGGATCGTCCGTCATCCGTCCCACTCGAGGGCGTCACCGACCGCGGTCGGGATACTGCGGACATCCGGCGCCAGTTCGGCCGCGTACTCGACGAACGCGGCGGGAGGCTCGACGAGCCGTTCCGGGAAGACCCGTCCGAGGGCGTGGGGCCAGTACGTCCCCCAGTGGATCGGCGTGGCTGCGCGAGGTCGGATCAGCCGGAGCGCCTGCGCCGCGCGGATGGGATCGAGATGCAGGCCGCGACCCAGGGTCGGGCCCCAACCCCAGACGGGAAGGAGGGCGAGGTCGATCGGCTCGCCCAGCTCGCCCATCCCATCGAACAGATCCGTGTCGCCGGCGAAGTAGATCGTCCGGCTGCCCCGGATGACGAACCCCAGCGGCGGGGCAGTCGGACCGAGCGGCGGTCGATACCCGGAGTGGACGGCCGGGACCGCGCGGACGCTGACGCCCCCGATCGCAGACGCGTCGGCGACCGCCATCTCCCGCACGTCGGTGAAACCCGCAGACCGCACCCAATCGCCCGACCCCGCCGGAACGATCATCGGCACGCTTCGCCCGAGACTGCGCAGCGATGGGATGTCGAGGTGGTCCCAGTGGAGGTGCGAGATGAGGACCGCGTCGATGTCGCGCAGTCGGTCCCGGTCGGGCACGGGCTCGACTCGCCGCAACGGACCGATCCGGGCACGCGTCACCGGATCGGTCAGCAGCCGGATCCCATCGATCTCGATGAGGACCGTCGAGTGGCCGATGAAGTCGACGGCGACGGTCCCGGTCACCGCCAGCCGCTGCGGGCGGCGTCCGGGTAGAGGCGCACGCGGCGGTATGGCTCCCGACCTCGGGAGCGCGACACGAGGTTCGCCCGCTCGGCCATCTGGTGCTGGAGCCGCCGGATGTAGGCGTTCTGGGGCGACAACTCGATCGCCTCGGATGACGACAGGACGGACTCGATCGCGTCCTCGGTCTCGCGCATGGCCGCCTCGCGAGGGTCGATCTCGAGCGAGAAGATCGAGGTCAGGCTCGACTGCATCTGCGGGACCGTGTTGCTCTTGAGGACGTAGATCGGCATTGCTCGATCCTCGGCGTCCCGGAGCAGCGGCGTCTTCTGCTTGTACTCGTTGCGGAGCGTCATCACGACGTCGGCCTCATCGACGTCCCGGGCGATGACGACCGGGAGCTGGAGATCGCGGACCGCCTGTTCCAGGCGCTTTCGGCTGATGCCCTGCGGCAGGACGCGCAGGGTGGGTAGCGGTGAACCACCGGGTGTCAGCACGGTCGTCCCGTCCGGGCCCTCCTCCGCGCCCAGGGGCAGCCCGTCGAGTTCGTCGTCCTCGAGGTCGTCCGCGTTGACCGGCCCGGTGCCGTCCTCGGCCCGCATGGCATTGAGCGCCTTGCCCGCCTGATCTCGCCACGCTTTCTGGCGCTCCAGTTCGCGAGCTTCCCGTGCGCGCGTCTCGGAGGCGCTCAGCGGTGCGCCACGTTCCAACGGACCTCGATCCGCGATCTCGCCGGCCACGAACGGGGCGTCGGGACCGGCGACCGAACCACGACCCCCAGCCGCGCCCTTCGAGCCGGTCGATGGCGGTGAGGCGAACCGCTCACCCGGGATGGTGCCGGCCCAACCACCCTCCGATGTCGAGCCGCGGGACGACGGCTCACGTCCGGCACCTCCCCGCGATGCCCTCCAGCCACCGGTCGCACCGGGCCGATAGCCTGGGCGGGCGCCGCCCCGATCCGCCTCCCGGTAGCCGCCGTTTCGGTAGGCGCCGTCGCCGCGCCAGCCAGGCTCCATCCGCCACGGCGTGCCCGCCCCGACCAGACCGGCGAACCGCTCTGCGCCGAGTTGCTCGCGAGGCGACGGGCGTGGGCGGCCCTGGCTGCGATGGACGCCTTCCTCGTCACGCCATCGGAGTTCGGGCGCGACCTGGTCCCCACGGAGCATCGCGTCGATCGTGTCGGCCACGTCGGCGTGGACGACCACTCGCTCGCGGTCGACGATCTCGACGATGACGTCGAAGGTCGGCGGCGCCTTGCGTTCGAGGACGCTCTTCTGGGTCCGTCGGCGGCGGGCCTCCTCGTCGCCGAGGGTGACGCTCTGGATCCCACCGATGAGGTCGGAAAGCGTCGGATTGAGCATCAGGTTGTCGAGGTTGTTGCCGTGCGCCGTACCGATGAGCTGGACGCCGCGCTCGGCGATCGTGCGGGCGGCCTGCGCCTCGAGTTCGGTCCCGATCTCGTCGATGACGATGACCTGGGGCATGTGGTTCTCGACCGCCTCGATCATCACTTCGTGCTGCAGCGACGGCGTGCGGACCTGCATCCGACGAGCCTTGCCGATCGCCGGATGCGGGATGTCGCCGTCGCCGGCGATCTCGTTGGATGTGTCCACCACGACGACCCGCTTGCCCAGGTCGTCGGCCAGGACCCGGGCCGCCTCGCGCAACATCGTCGTCTTGCCGATCCCGGGTCGACCCATGATCAGGATCGACTTTCCCGTTTCGACGAAGTCGTCGATGATCTCGATCGTGCCGTAGACCGCCCGCCCGATCCGGCAGGTCAGGCCGACGATCTTCCCGTTCCGGTTGCGGATCGCGCTGATCCGGTGGAGCGTGCGCTCGATGCCGGCCCGGTTGTCGTCGCCGAAGGTGCCGATGTGCTCAACGACGAAGGCGAGGTCGGTCTCGTCGATCTCACGATCGAGGAGCGTCACCTCGGAGTCCGGGAAGCGGGCCTCCGGTCGTCGCCCCAGATCCATCACGACCTCGATCAGGGCGGATCGATCCTCGAGGGCATCGACCGCTGCGACGATCTCCGGCGGCAGTGACGTGAGCAGGACACCCAGATCGTCGATCGACTCGCGCGGGCGTTCGTCGGATCCCATCCTGGCCTCCATTAGCGGACGCCAGCCGGCACGAGGGCCGGTTCGGCGACGCGGACGAGGGTTTCCTTCATCAGCAGGTTGACCCTGGCGATCGATCCGAAGCCGGCCTCCTCCAGGCGGCGGTCGATCGGGGATTCGTAGGTCCGGACCGGGGCGATGACCCCGTGATCGTGGCGGTGGTCGCCTTTCGATGTCTGGGCCGCGATGGCGCCCAGGCCGAAGTCGACCAGGTCCGTGACATCGACCTCTGGACGGGCCATCACCTTGAGATAGTGGGGCTGATCCTCCTTGGCCACGCCGATCTGGAGGAATCCGTCGAGCTGCGTCCCGTCCGGGCCGCCGTCCGGCGACGTCTGGACGAAGCCCTCGACATCGGCGAAGCGGAGGATCGGTGTGAGGCTGGATCTCGGTACCCGCCAGTGCGACCCCTGCCGTTCCCAGTCGGTCAGTCGGATGGCCTCGAGCCGGGTGACCGGCGTCGGCGTCACGGCGGCATAGAGTCGTGCCAGCGGCAACGCGTCGAGACTGTCGGTCGGTCGGATCCGGGAGGCGGCCGCGCGATCGTCGGGCCACGGCGCCGGCAGCGCCCCGCCGGGCTTGCGGAAGAGGACATGCTCCTCGCCGTAGCGCATGAACCCGGCCTGCATCAGCAGCTCGACGTTGCCGTCGGCGTCGGCGCAGGCCACGTGGAACCGCGCGGCGGCCCGCTTGGCACCCTCGCGCAGGAGCTGCTGGACGAGCCGGTACCGGATGTCGCCCGCGTTGGCCATCCCGACCGCGTCGAGTTCGACGATCGTCCACTCGTCCCGGACGGTCTCGCGTTCCACCCGGACCAGGCCTGCGATCCGCCCGTCCTCCTCGTAGACGAACATCAGGTCGTTCGGCCGGAAGGCGCCGAGTGGCAACCGGAACAGGCTGAACACGCCGATCGGCGGTCCGTTGACCGGGAGGCCCAGCGAGCGCGTCTCGGCGCCGTCGGACTGGCATAGTCGTGACAGCTCACCGAGCGCAGCCAGGTCCGTCAGCCGGGCGGCCCGGACCTTGCCGGTGCTCCTGGGCTGGCGAAGGGCGGTCATACGTCGGCTCGATGGTGATGTGCTGCCCGTGCGCGACGCGTCGGGTGTCGGCGGCGCCCGGAGCCTTCGGCCGGATCGTCGTACTCGGCAGCCATCGTTGCGACGAGCCGGTGGAACCGGGTCTCCTCGGCGAGCTCGGGGTGGAACGCGGTGGCGACGATGTTCCGCTGGCGGACCGCGACGACCCGTCCGTCGTCAAGGCGAGCGAGGATGTCGACATCCGGACCGGTTCGCTCGACGATCGGCGCACGGATGAAGACGGCGTGGACCGGCGTGTCGCCGAGGACGGGGACGACCAGATCGGCCTCGAACGATTCGAGCTGGCGGCCGAACGCATTGCGTGCCACGGTCACGTCGAGGAGCGGCAGGATCGGCGGCTCGCCACCGGAGATCTCGCGGGCCAGGACGATCATCCCGGCACACGTCCCGAAGATCGGCGCCCCGCGGTCGGCCAGTTCGAGGATCGGCGCACGGAGACCCCAGCGGTCGATGAGCTGGCGCATGGTCGTGCTCTCACCACCCGGCAGGATCAGCCCGCCGACGCCGTCGAGGTCGGCCGGTTCGCGAACGCGGACGCCCTCGACCCCGATCGCCTGGAGCGTGTCGAGGTGCTCGCGGAACGCCCCCTGGAGGGCCAGGACGCCGATCCTCATGTCGTGGTCGCCGGCGAGGTCGTCGGTCGCCCTACCAGCCGCGCACCGCGAGGCGATCCTGCTCGGCGATCTCCTCGAGGGCGATCCCGCGCATCGGGGCCCCCAGGCCCTTGGAGACCTCGGCGATCTTCTTGGGATCGTCGAAGAAGGTCGTCGCCTGGACGATGGCGTTGGCCATCCGGGCCGGATCGTCGCTCTTGAAGATGCCCGATCCGACGAACACGCCCTCGGCGCCGAGCTGCATCACGAGCGCGGCGTCGGCCGGCGTGCTGATCCCGCCGGCGACGAAGTTGACGACCGGGAGCTTGCCGTCGGCCGCGACGCCGCGGACCAGCTCGTAGGGGGCACCCAGTTCCTTCGCCGCCACGAACAGTTCGTCGTCGCGCAGGCCCTGGAGCCGGCGGATCTCGGCAAGGACATCGCGCAGCTGACGGACCGCCTCGACGATGTTGCCGGTACCGGCTTCACCCTTCGTCCGCATCATCGCCGCGCCCTCGTTGATCCGGCGGAGCGCCTCACCGAGGTTCCGGCAGCCACACACGAACGGGACCTTGAACGCGTGCTTGTCGATGTGATTGCGCTCGTCGGCCGGGGTCAGGACCTCGGACTCGTCGACATAGTCGACACCAAGCGCCTCGAGCACCTGGGCTTCGACGAAGTGACCGATGCGTGCCTTGGCCATGACCGGGATGGTCACGGCGTCCATGATCCCCTCGATCATCGAGGGATCGGACATCCGGGCGACCCCGCCGTCCTTTCGGATATCGGACGGGACGCGCTCCAGCGCCATCACCGCGACGGCACCGGCATCCTCGGCGATCTTGGCCTGGTCGGGCGTGACGACGTCCATGATGACGCCGCCCTTGAGCATCTGGGCCAGGCCCTTCTTGGTGGCCCAGGTGGACGTCTCGACGGTCATGTGGGTGGGATCCCTCTGGTTCCAGGCGCTCGGGTCGCCGGCCGGGTCTGGCCCCGGGGTCGTCGCCCGTTCGAGTCGGCCGAGCCCCTCGCGCGCGTCGATTATGGCACGACGATGCACGAAGGCCCGAGCTGGGCCAGCAGCGGAACCGCGTCATGTCATCCCGTTTCGCCCTCGGGCCGCTCAAGTCGGCTCAGCGGGCGACGGTCCGAACGACGCCGGACATCAGCTTGGTCGCCCGGCGGGCGGCTGTCGGCGACAAGCGGGACAAGGTTTCGACGAGGTCCACGACGTCGTCATCGGGAAGACCGCCAAGCAGGTCGAACAGGCGCAGGATCGTGGCATCGGGGATCCGGCCAAGAAGCTGGAGCGAGCGCTCGAGTTCGCGAGGCTCCACCTGCGGGAGCAGCCCGACGGCCCGATCGAACAACCGGACGAAGACGAGGAATGCCGCCAGCCAGTCGCGCAGCCCGGCAAGTTCGACATCCCCTGGGTTCGCCTCGAGCGCCTGGGTCGCCTGGCGCTCCTTCGCCTCCAGGACCGCCACGATCGGGTCGCCCTCGCGCACCTTGCGCTCGGCGACGACGCGACCGAACCACTGCCAGTGATCACCGACCGCGAGGTACGCGACGCCCGCGGGTCCGCGTCGACCCACGCGGCGCGGCTCGGGCACGCGCTCGACGATCCCCCACGACTCCGCTTCGGCCAGGGCCATGCTGGCCGCGCGATGGCTGAGTCCGAGCGCTTCGCGAACCTCGCGCTCGGTCAGCGGCTCTTGCCGGGCCATCAGGTACGCCTGGACGCGAGCGATCGCAGGTGTCACGCCCCACGCTGTGCCCATCGACCCCCAGGCCTCGGCCAGGTCGATCCGGATGGACTCGGCCGTAGCCGATCCCCCTTCGCCGGATGCGACGCGACGGATCGTCCGAAAGAGGCGCCTTGACAGTAGCGAGTTTCAGGTCCATAACTTGCTATGCCAGAGTAGCACGTGCTGAGGTGCCCGTAGATGCGATCGAACGATCCTCGTGGTGCGTGGATCGGCGCGCTCGCCGGCGTGACCCCGACGCTGATGCTGTTCGCCTGGATCCAGATCACCGGCTGGTCCGGCGATTCCAACCAGCTGGTGGTCGCGATATTCCTGCTCGGCGCCGTGGCCGTCGCCGCCGGTGCGATCGTCGGGCCGCGGATCGGTCCCGGCTTGCGGGCCAGCCTGGTCGGGGTCATCGCCTATGCGCTGGTCGGATGGTGCATCTATGTGCCGGTCGGCGTCATCGGTTCGACCGTTCAGGGGATCGCGGACGGGACGTTCCGGGACATCACGGCGCTCGTTGGCAGCGTCGTCGGCTACCTCGCCTATGCGCTCGTGACCTCCCTGTACGTGTGGATCTTCCTGGTCCCGTTCGGGATCGGGTGGATCCTCACGGTTCGCATCCTCGAGCGATCCGTCGGACGCCGCCCGACCGAGTCAGCGCCTGCGTCTGAAACCCCACCTACCGCTGTTGCCCGGTCGAGCGACGAAACGGAGTCGCCGAGGGTCGCGACGGGCAGGCGGAGGATGTGGGTGTCCTGGCTTCTCGGGATCTCGCTGGGGATGTTCGCGGGTGGAGGGATCCTCGTGGCCGGGGTATTCGGGTTCCTGCTCCTCGTCCTCTCCGCCGTGTGGGCGGGACGAGAGAAGGCGCGTCCGCTGGGATTGGGCGGCCTGCTCATCGGCCTTGGGGCCGGGAGCGCCGGGCTCCTCGTGCTCGCGAACGCACGATGTGCGGCCTCGAACGTGACCGTATCGGACCACTTCTCCGGCTGCGTCGCCCCGGATCTCACACCATGGTTCGTTGCCGCCGCGGTATCGGCGGTCATCGGAGTCGCGGTGTCGTTGCTTGGGATCCCACGCGCGGGAGTCGCACGCCACTTGACTTGTTCCCGCCCACGGTTCAGTAGGAAGCGGGAGGTCTTTCTGAGGCGTCAGCCAGTCGGCAGCGCCATGAACGAGCCGAGCGCCGCCGCGACCGCCACGAACAGCGGCGACCCAAGATCGACCGCCACTTCGCACGTCGCGAGCCGCTGAACTCCGGCCGGCGCGCCGAATTCGAAGACGAATTCCTGCCCGTCGTACGCCGTCGGACACTGGCCGGTGAATGGGTGACCCATGAGAACCGCGAAGTCCGTCGTCCGGATCAAGGCGTCAAGGGCTGCGAGCTGTTCGGCCGGCACGGTACCCAGATCGCTGGGCGGCTTGGCCGCGATGTGTACGCGGCCGTCCCGTTCCAGGGTGATCGTCGACCCGCATGGAGCCGTGGCGCACATACCGCCGCGTGATTCGATCGTCAGCAACGGTCCGCTCGCCGCCGCCGTCGAGGTCGGGGTCGGTGCCGGGCTCGATCCCAGCGCGGTGCAGCCGCCCAGGACGAAGACGAACGCGATGGCAAGGGCGAGGGACGACCCGACTCGGCCGCGAGAGCGCGACGGCATGGACACGGGACGGTCGGACCGGCGACCGGGTTCCGAGTGGCCGCGTCGTTCCGTGTCGAGCGCATCCGTCTATCCTCGTCGGCGTGACCGTCCTTCGGAGCCGACTCGACCCCAGCGCCGGGGAGACGCGCGCCAACCATGACGCGATGGCGGCGCTCGTCGACGACCTGCGGGCTCGCCAGGCGGCCGTATCCGAGCGTGGCGCCGGCGGCGACGACCGCTCGATCGCACGGCACCGCGAGCGCGGCAAGCTGCCCGTCCGCGAACGGATCGAGCGACTGATCGACCCGGGCACTTCCTTCCTCGAGCTCTCACCGCTGGCCGCGACCGGCCTCTATGACGACGACGCGCCTGGCGCCGGGATCGTCACCGGGGTGGCCCGCGTCGAGGGGACGACGTGCGTGATCGTGGCCAACGATGCGACCGTCAAGGGCGGCACCTACTACCCCATGACCGTGAAGAAGCACCTCCGGGCGCAGGAGATCGCACTCGAGAACCGGCTGCCGTGCATCTATCTGGTCGACAGCGGCGGAGCCTTCCTGCCGCTGCAGGCCGACGTCTTTCCCGATCGCGACCACTTCGGCCGGATCTTCTACAACCAGGCGAGGATGTCCGCGGCCGGGATCCCCCAGGTCGCCCTGGTCATGGGTTCGTGCACGGCCGGCGGCGCCTACGTCCCGGCGATGAGCGACGAGACCGTCATCGTCAAGGGCACCGGCACGATCTTCCTCGGCGGCCCGCCGCTGGTGAAGGCCGCCACCGGGGAAGAGGTGACGCCGGAGGACCTGGGCGGCGCCGAGGTCCATACCCGCCGCTCCGGCGTGGCCGATCACGAAGCGCTCGACGACGACCATGCACTCGCCCTCGGACGATCGATCGTCGCCAACCTCAATCGGAGACCGCCGGTCGCACCTTGGGATCGCCGCCCGCCAGAAGCCCCGGCGGTAGGATCCGGCCGGCGACGACCATACCGCCTCGCTCTACGCGGCCGTGTCGCTCGATGCGCGTCGACCCATCCCGGTGCGCGAACTGATCGCTCGACTCGTCGACGGCAGCCGGTTCCACGACTTCAAGCCGCTGTACGGCGAAACGCTGGTGACCGGGTTCGCGCACATCGACGGCTATCCGGTCGCCATCCTGGCCAACGACGGGATCCTGTTCAGCCAGTCCGCGCTCAAGGGCACCCACTTCATCGAACTCGCCTGCCAGCGACGGATCCCACTCGTCTTCCTCCAGAACATCACCGGGTTCATGGTCGGACGCGAATACGAGGAGGCCGGCATCGCCAAGGACGGCGCCAAGCTGGTCACGGCGGTGGCCTCGGCGGAGGTGCCCAAGTTCACCGTCCTCATCGGCGGATCGTTCGGCGCCGGGAACTACGCGATGGCCGGCCGGGCGTACCAGCCGCGGTTCCTGTGGTCGTGGCCGAACAGCCGGATCTCGGTCATGGGCGGGCCCCAGGCCGCACGCGTCCTGTCCACGGTTCGTGGCGGTTTCGCATCGGACGACGAACGCGATGCATTCGAGTCACCCATCCTCGAGACCTATGAGCGCGAAGGGTCGCCGTACTTCGCGACGGCGCGGCTGTGGGACGACGGGGTCATCGATCCACTCGACACCCGCCGGATCCTGTCGATGGGCATCGAGTCGGCCCTCCACGCCCCCATCCCCGAAACGCGCTTCGGCGTGTTCCGGATGTGACCGCGCCTCGAGTCGGCCGATTCTCGATCGCGCCCGTCCGGAGCCTCGGTCTGGAGCATCCGAGCGAGATCGATGTCACCAGCGTCGGCGTCCTGGAAGATCGGCGGTTCTTCCTTGCCGATGACGCCGGCCGGCTGGTCGACCGGCTCGTGATCCCGGGGCTCGTGCAGATCGGGGCGCACACGGATTCGGACGGGCGCCATCTTCGATTGACCTTTCCAGACGGTCGCACGTTCGACGGGGACGTCCGGCTGGGAGATCCGATCGAGGTTCCCATCCATGGCCGGACCGGGGTCGGGCATATCGTCATGGGGCCCTGGGCCGAACCGCTGTCCGCCTTCGCCAAACGGACGATCCGACTCATCCGCTGCGACCGGCCAGGGGGCACGCGGGATGGCAACCCAACCAGCCTCGTGACCGACGGTTCGATCGAGGAATTCGTCCGCCACAGCGGTGTTGATCGGGTGGATGCCCGGAGATTCCGGATGCTCATCGAACTCGAGGGCGGCGCGCCCCGTGAGGAGGACTCCTGGATCGGACGCTCCATCTCGATCGGTGACGCCATCCTCGCCGTCACCAAGCCAGACGCCCGCTGCGCGATCACGACCCAGGACCCGGACACCGGCGAACGGGACCTGGACACGCTCCGAACGCTCATCGCGTATCGCGGCCTGCGCGATGGGAAACACGCCGACTTCGGCGTGCTCGCGGACGTGGCGAAGCCCGGGCGCATCCGGATCAACGACGAGGTCGCCGTACTCGACTAGGAAGGGACCGGCCACGTCCCATCGACCGCCATCCAGCGTTGCGCCCAGGCACCACGGGCTCGGCATCCGACCACTCCCGGGCTGGACGCTCGAGGATCATCGGGCTACCGTTCGGATCTGATCGGCCTGCCGTCGTGACGGCGGCCGAGCCAGGTGAGGTCAGGAGCGAGGGACAGCATGTTCCGTCGGTGCGCCCCACGATGACAGCGGCTCGAGTCGGCATCCGGCCGCGCTCGTCTCGCCCGGAGACACTGCACGGGATCGCCTTCGCCGTGTGGGCCTTCGCCGTTGCAGTGGGCACGCTGATCCATGAATGGCAACGCGGGCAACCACCATTGTCGTGGGCCGGCGTCGTCGTCGCTCTTGCCCTCGGCGTCGCACTCAAGCCGTCCTCGGTCCCGCGCCTCATGGCCCTGCTGGGCACGTTCACCCTGGAATTCATCATCGGCCTCCCGGACATCTTCAACCACGTCCTCATCATGGGCTTCGTCGGCGGCGCGATCCTCATCTGGTGGCTGCTCGCCCTCGCCCGGTCACGGGACGTCGCCCTGGACCCTGGGCGCACCTACGCGACGATCGCCCCGTTCCTTCGCGTCGCCTTCGTCGTGGTCATGTACGCCGCCGCGTTCTCCAAGCTGAACACGGGGTTCCTCGACCCGATCACGACGTGCGCCGTCTGGATCCTTGATTCGATCCCGCTACTGACGGTCCCGACCAGCCTCGCCCCGATCCCCATGGCCGGCACGATCCTCGTCGAGTTCGCCATCCCGACTCTCCTGATCGCGCGGCGAACGCGACCCCTCGCGGTCGTTCTCGGGGTCGGGTTCGGGATCGTCACGGCCACGGCCGGCCATGCCCCGTTCGCCGGCTTCGGCTGGACCTTCTACCTCCTGTTCATTCCCACCGGGACCCTCGGTCGGGTCGTCGCGACCGCCCGGCGGTTCGGGGCTTCCGTCCTCGACCGACCCGGGACCCGCGCCTTCCAGTCCCCTGTCGCCTGGATCGTCGGCGTCGTCGTCGCCCTTTCGGTCATGGCCGTCGTGCAGCTCGCCCCCGACAGCGTCGTCGCGTTCCTCAAGAGCCGTGGCGCGTCGCTGGCGTTCGACCTGTGGGTCCTCGGCTGGTCGTTCCTGCTGTTCGTGAACTGGCGCCACTGGTTGCACTCGCCTCCCGGTCCGTCGGCGAAGTTCGGGGCGGCTAACGCCGTATTCGCGATCGCCCTCGCTGTGCTCCTCGTCAATGCCGCCAGTCCGTATCTCGGACTCAAGACACGGTACTCATTCACGATGTTCAGCAATCTCCAGACAGAACCTGGGCGATGGAACCATCTCATCGTGCCCGAGGCCGTGCGGATCTTCGACCTCCAGGGAGGCTTGGTCCGCTTCGATGAGATCTCCGATCCGAACCTCGCCGCCGAGGTGGCCGTCTCACAGCGGCGCCGATCGGTGGGTCATCGGCCCACCACCCTCCGAATCCGCCTGGGTCGTCCTTCTGGCCGCGCAGCGACTGGCGTCCCGCTACCCGGATGCGACCGTCCGCTACGAGTACGACGGCGTCGAACGCGTCGCGTCGCCAGTATCGAGTGACCCGATCCTCGGCGCGCCGGTCGGGCCCATCGTCGAGAAGCTCGGTGGCTTCCGGCCGCTGGATGAGGCCGATACCTGTCAGCTCTGATCGGCCGGTCCGGGCATGGGTCGAGCCGGTGGCCCGGCCAGTCGACGCACCGACAGCACCCATGCGGCAGCGCCCACGGCCACGAGCGGGGCGATGGCCACCGCGGCGGACTCCCCCGCCCGCAGGGCCGGGCCAGCAAGATCGGCGCCGAGTAGCGCCCCGAACACGAACGCGCCGATGACCAGTGATGTCACGGCAGCCACCGGGCCACCGAGACCGAACGCGATCCCGGCCACAACCGCATCGACCCTGGACCCGAGCGTCGTCGGAGCGAGACCGGCACCGAGCAGCGCCACACCGGGGAGCCCGAGCGCGACCACGACCACAGCGACAACCTGAGGGACCTGGTCGTCCATCGGGGCGATGGCGCCGAGGGGGACGTAGACGATCGCGGCCAGCAGCGCTCCACGCCGCGCGGCCCGAATCATCGCCAGCCGGCGACCGCTCTCGTCGGGCCGCCAGTTCGGCGACCACGGGTTGTCGGGTCCCATCGAGGGAGCCTACGACCGGTCGCGCCGTTCCGGGAGGGGTACCTCCGGGTGGTACGTGAGACGACCTGCTACGGCGCGATGACCCACCGACAACCCAGCAGGTCCACTTCCCGCGGCTCACGGCCAGGGATCGTGAGCCGGACCGTGACGTCCGGCCCAGGGCCACGCCGGCGGGGCCGGATCCGCGCGATCTGTGGGCCGACGTCGGCGTCGCGGGCGCCGCCGCCGTGCAGCGACGGGCGGAACCGCAGGTCGAGCGTCGCCAGGAAACGGTGGGTCGTCCTGGCGACATCATCGACGCCGATCTCGATCGCAGTGAGTCGGGCAGGATCGACCGTCCTGGCCGCTCGGTCCTCGGGAGTCCACTCGGCACTCGCAGGGTCGTGCTGGATGAAGAAGGGCGGCAGATCCGGGCCGAGGTTCGTCGGGCCCGCGAGTCGCCAGCGGACGGCGCGCCCGTCCGGACGGATCCGCTCGCCTGCGACGGATCGGGCGATGTCGGAGCCCGTCTCGCGGAGTCGCTCGACATCAGCATCGATCGCGTCCGTCGCGATCGCCCAGGTCGCGAGGCCGCCGCCCGTCTCCAGGGCGCGCACGGTCGGCCGCCCGACCCACGATCCGAGCGCCAGCTCCGGGTCGAACACGCCGATGCATTCGAGGTACGTGTCCCCGAGCCAGACGAGCCGGTTGTACGTTCCCAGCCGGTCGTGCCGACCGCCGCCGCCGGCCGTCAGGCCAAGCGTCGACGCCAGCGTCTCGACGGCAAGGTCGGGATCCGGGACGGCGATGACGAGGTGATCGATGCCGGTGATCATCGCCAGAGCGTACCGGGTCGAGCGGGTCGCTAGGATTGGATGATGAGCCGTACCTCGGATGCGCACGTTCGGATCGAGCGGACAGGGCCGGACGGTGTCGTCGCCCGGGTGATCCTGGCCCGACCCGAGGTCCACAACGCCTTCGACGCGAGCTTGATCGCCGAACTCCGCACGACGTTCACGGTCCTCGCCCGCGAGGACCCGACGGAGCTCCGGGTGGTGGTTCTCAGTGGTGAGGGGCCATCGTTCTGCGCGGGCGCCGACCTCGGCTGGATGCGCGCGGCGATGACGCTCGAGACCGAGGCCAACGAGCAGGATGCCATGGCGATGGCCGACATGTTCGAGACCATCGACACCTGCCCGGTACCGGTCATCGCCCGAGTCCACGGGGCAGCACTCGGTGGCGGCATGGGTCTGTGCGCCGTCGCCGACCTCGTCATCGCCGAGTCGGGAACGCGCTTCGGCTTCACCGAAACACGCCTGGGCATCCTGCCATCGGTCATCAGCCCGTTCGTGATCGCCAAGATCGGCGAGAGCCAGGCGAGGGCGCTGTTTCCCGGCGGTCGCCGGTTCGATGCGACCCGGGCCGTCCGGATCGGCCTGGTCCATGAGATCGCCGAAGGCGAGGAGGCGCTGGACGCCGCGGTCGATGGTGCGGTCGCCGACATCCTGGCTTCGGGCCCGACGGCCACCCGAGCGGCCAAGGCGGTCATCCGCGAGGTGCGCGGGCTCGGCCACGGTTCCGCCAAGTGGCACACCGCCCGCGTGATCGCCCGCCAGCGGACGACCGAGGAGGCGCAGGAGGGATTCCAGGCCTTCACCGAGAAGCGTCGCCCCGCCTGGGCACCCGACGAGCGAGATCGCTGAGCGGCTGATGGCCGCCACGAGGATCGCGTGCGTCGGCTGTGGTGCGCTGGTCGACGATGTGGATGGGCCGACCCATCGATACCTCGGCGCGTCCGCGGGATGCTGGGCGGTCTACAGCCCGCTGACCGTCGCGAACCTTGCCATCCCGATGCCCGAAGGCGCACTGACGGTCGATGCCTATGCCGTCCAGCATCCCGGCGTGGAAGGCCCGCAATCCACCCCGTCCGTGTGGATCCATCTCATCACGCTCCAGCTGGTCCTGGAGGATGGGTGGCGGCCGGACCAGGCGATCCGGATCCGGAAGCTGGCAGCGGACGCGTTCGATCGATGGCCGTGGCTCGAGCCACCGAGGTCGATGGGCCCGGTGACGGTCGTCGACCTCGCATCCGCCCCGGCGCGCGACGTTGCCGGTGTCGGTCGCGCCTGGGTCGACGGCGCGTGGGCAGCCTGGGCGGGGCACCATCAGTCGGTCCGGGCGCAGGCGGCGCGACTCGTCGCGGGACTCGACTAGCCGGGGTGCGCTTCGGATCTCCGAGTGGCGCTCCCACGCGGCATGTGCGACGATCGCGACACCAATGCACGATGAATTGAGCCCGAGCCAGGCAGCGGCGCGGATCGGCACGACGACACGGACGGTCCAACGGTGGATCGGGACGGGTCGGTTGCCTGCGCGACGTGTCGGGGGACGCTGGCGTGTCGCGATTGACGCGATTGACGCCTTGGTGGCGGCGTCGGAGCCGCCCAAGGCCGATCGTGGCCAGCCGCCCAACCCGATCCGAGCGCTCTTCATCGCGAACCGCGGCGAGATCGTGAACCGGATCGTGCGGACCTGCGACGGTCTCGGGATCCGCGCGATCGCGGCTGTGACCGACGGACCGGCCGCGGTCGACCTCCTCGACATCGACGGCGTCGTGGATGCCGCGCGCCGGGCGGGGGCCGACGCGGTCCATCCGGGCTTCGGGTTCCTGGCCGAGAACGCGGCGTTCGCCGAGGCCGTGCAGGTCGCCGGGATGACCTGGGTCGGGCCGCCGCCGGCTGCCATCCGGACGATGGGCGACAAGGGCGCTGCCCGGCGACTCGCCGCAAGCCTCGACGTCCCGATCCTGCGTGGCTACGACGGCGACGATCAGACCGACGGCGCCTTCGCGACGGCGGCGATCGGCGATCGGCTATCCGATCCTGATCAAGCCCTCGGCGGGCGGGGGCGGCAAGGGGATGCGGGTCGTCCGGGAAGCCGACCACCTCGATGATGCGCTCGCGGCGGCCCGTCGCGAAGCCCTCGGCGCCTTCGGCGACGATCGGCTCATCCTCGAACGGCTCGTCGAAGGGGCCCGCCACATCGAGATCCAGGTCCTGTTCGACGCGCACGGCACGGGGGTCCACCTGGGCGAGCGCGACTGCTCGATCCAGCGGCGGCACCAGAAGATCCTCGAAGAGTCCCCCTCGCCGGCCGTCGGAGCGCCGCTCCGGGAGCGGCTCGGCGATGCGGCCGTCCGCCTCGCGGGTGCGGTCGGCTATGTCGGTGCGGGGACCTGCGAATTCCTGGTGGATGACCGCGGCGAACCGGCGTTCCTGGAGATGAACACCCGGCTCCAGGTCGAACACCCCGTGACCGAGCAGGTCACCGGCCGCGACCTCGTCGCCGACCAGCTGTGGATCGCCGCAGGCGGTCGACTCGACGAAACGGCCCACGTGCGGCCGACCGGCCACGCGATCGAGGTGCGCCTGTACGCCGAGGATGCCGAGGACGGCTTCCTTCCGGCGACCGGACGGATCGAGGCGTTGCGCTGGCCGGCCGGCGAAGGGATCCGGGTCGATCCCGGGATCGAACTCGGCACGGAGGTCGGCGGACGGTTCGATCCGATGCTCGCGAAGATCATCGCCTGGGGGCCGGATCGGGCGACGGCCCTGGACCGCCTCACCCATGCGCTCGACGAAACGCTCGTGCTCGGGATCGTGACCAACCTCCGATTCCTCCGCTGGCTCGTCCGTGAACCGGTCGTCCGATCAGGCGACGCCCGGATCGACACGCTCGACCGCATCTGGCCCCCCGACGATTGGGCCGACCGCGTCGCGGTCCCCGAGGCGGCTTGGCGCGAGGCGGCGACGGCCCTCGCCGCCGGCCAGGACGACGATGATCCCTGGTCGGGAGGCTGGCGGCTCAACGCGGCCCCGACGGTCCGCCTGGCCATGGGCGGCCTCGTTCGATCCGTCGCGGCCCCCGGCCACGACGGGACCTCCGCGGCGGTCCGCGTCGGCACGACCGTCCGCGTCGGCACGACCGTCCACCTCGATCTCGCCGGACGGAGCGTCGCCTTCGCGGTCCCGCCGCCGCCCGACGTCGACACCTCGGCCCGGGCGGCGATCGCCCACGGCGCAGCCGGTTCAGCCGGCCCCGTCGAACTGGTCGCACCGATGCCGGGTGCGGTCCTGCGGGTCCATGTGGGTGTCGGTTCGATGGTCGAGATCGGTGATCCGGTGGTCACGCTCGAAGCGATGAAGATGGAGCACGTGGTCGTCGCTCCGTCGGCCGGTCAGGTCACGGATGTCGGCGTGCACCCCGGTGGTCAGGTGATCCGCGGGCAGTCGCTCGCGATGATCGAGTCCTGACGACGCACATTCGGGTACGCTCCCGTACATCCGATCCTCGAGGAGCCGAATGGACAAGCACGAGACGGCGTCGACGCCCCTGCCGCAGACCCGGGAGGAACTGCTCGCCCTGCACCGCGAGACGCGCCGCCGTCGGAACGCAGCGGCGCACGGCAGCCCGGAGCACGTCGCGGCGATCGAGCTGCTCGGCCGGATCGAGGTCGAGGTCGCCCGTCTCGAGCGGGCGATGGACCCGCCGCTCGTCTGACCTGACCCGGCGACGCTGACCGATGCTGCCAGGATGACCGAACACGTCCGGGTCTACGAGGTCGGGCCCCGCGACGGCCTCCAGAACGAGTCGACGCCGATCCCGACTGCGGTCAAGGCCCGGTTCATCGAACTGCTCGCCGCGGCCGGCCTCCGCGAGATCGAAGCGACGAGCTTCGTGGCCCCCAGCGCGATCCCACAGCTCGCCGACGCAGATGCGCTCATGGCCGGCCTGCAACGGATGGCGGGCGTCCGCTACCCGGTCCTCGTCCCGAACCTCCGCGGCCTCGCCCGCGCCGAGACGGCCGGGGCCGACGCCGTCGCGGTCTTCACGGCCGCGACCGACGCGTTCACGACCGCGAACATCGGGATGACGGTGAACGAGTCGCTGGCCGCGTTCGCGCCGGTCCTGTCTCGCGCCGGCGACCTCGGGTGGTGGCGCCGTGGCTACGTGTCGACCGCGTTCGGCTGTCCGTATACCGGCCGGGTGTCGCCGGATCGGGCGGTCGACGTCGCGCTCCGCCTCTTCGAACTGGGCGTCGACGAGGTCTGCTTCGGCGACACGATCGGGGTCGGCGTGCCGGGCCAGGTCGCGGCATTGAGCGGGCTGGCCGCCGAAGCCGGACTGCCGCTCGGCCAGGTGGCGTTCCACTTCCACGACACGCGGGGGACCGCACTCGCCAATGTCGCGGCCGGACTGGATGCCGGCGTCCGGTGCTTCGATTCGTCGGCCGGCGGTACCGGTGGCTGCCCCTACGCTCCGGGCGCGGCCGGGAATCTCGCCACCGAGGACCTCGTCTACTTCCTCGACGCGTCGGGCTGGGCGTCGGGCGTCGCGCTTGACGGTGTCCTTGTGGCCGCGCGCTTCATCGCCGACGCACTCGGCCGGCCCGCTGACGACCAAGGTCGGCCAGGCCGGCGGGTGGGATCCGGCGACCGGTTCGGCGACCCTCCGTTGACCGACACGCGCACCGAGCGGATCGACGCGGGCCGAGCGCTCCGAGGGGTCGCTCCCAGGGCCTCGCACGCGGCGTGGCGACCCGAGGCCGACCGGCGCGACCCGATCGCCATCCTCGAAGAGACGGCCACCACGCGCGTGCCGGAGCTCCTGCCATTCCGCTACGGGCGGATGGCGGTCTCGCCGTTCGCCTTCCTTCGTGGTGCTGCCGCGGTCATGGCCGCCGATCTTGCGGCCACGCCGGTGACCGGTCTCCGGGTCCAGGCGTGCGGCGATGCGCACGTCGCCAACTTCGGCCAATTCAAGACCCCGGAACGGCGGCACGTGTTCGACATCAACGACTTCGACGAGACCCTGCCCGGCGCCTGGGAATGGGACCTCAAGCGGCTCGCTGCCAGTGTCGACCTCGTCGCTCGGCTCCGGATCGACGATCCAGCCGTCCGGCGGGACCTGGTCGCCTTCGTGGTGCGCAGCTATCGGGAGCGATTGCGCAGCTTCGCCCAGCTCCGCGTCCTCGACCTCTGGCATGCCCGCATCAGCGTCGAGGACGTGCTCGCCCACTTCCCGGCTCGCTATCGCCCGCTCGTCGAGCGCGACCTGACCCGCTCCCGGGCGCGGAACCATGGTCGCGCGCGTCGAGAAGCTGACCCGGCGAGTGGACGGCCACCGGCACTTCATCGAGAACCCGCCGCTCATCGTCCGTCTCGATCGGACGGAGTTCGACATGAGCGAGGCCGTGGGCTTGCTCGACAGTTATCGCGCATCGCTGACGGACGATCAACGCGCCCTCCTCGACCGGTTCGAGCTCGTCGAGGTGGCCCGCAAGACGGTCGGGGTCGGGAGTGTCGGGACTCGTTGCTGGGTCGCCCTGTTCGAAGGCCCCGACCACCCGCGCGGCGACACCATCATCCTCCAGGTCAAGGAGGCCGGACCATCGGTCCTCGAGCCGTATCTCGGGCGGGCTGCCCTTCCCCATCACGGTCAGCGAGTCGTGATCGGCCAGCGCCTGACCCAGTCCGCCAGCGATGGGTTCCTCGGCTGGGCGACCGGGCCAGGCTCGGGCCGTCACTACTACGTTCGCCAGCTCTGGGACGCGAAGGGCCAGGGCAACACCGAGACGATGGACCGCTCGAACCTGTCCCACTACGGCGCGCTGTGCGCCTGGGCGCTGGCCCGCGCCCACGCCCGGACCGGTGACGCCGTGGCGATCGCCGCCTACCTGGGTCGCGGCGAGGCCTTTGACCGGGCGATCGCCGAGTTCGCGTCGCGCTACGCCGACCAGAGCGAACGGGATCACGCGGCGCTCGCGGACGCCATCCGGGACGGCCGGATCGAAGCGCGGACGGAACCGTGAGCCGCACGATCCGGACGTTCTGCTATCGTCCGGCGAAATGGACGGTGTCGTACTCGTTCTGAACCAGAACTACGAGCCGCTCAACGTCTGTAACCTGCCTCGCGCCTTCCGCCTGGTCTTCGGCGAGCGGGCGGAAGTGATCGAGTACGACCACCAGGTGATCCGGACGCCGCGGACCGAGTATCGCGCGCCCTCCGTCATCCGCCTCCAGCACATGATCCGACGCCCGCGCCCGCGGGTGAAATTGTCCCGACGCGAGATCTTCGCCCGCGATCGGCACACCTGCCAGTACTGCGGCCGGCAATCCCACGACATGACCCTCGACCATATCGTGCCGCGCCACCGGGGCGGCGGGCACACGTGGGAGAACCTCGTCACCGCGTGCAAGACGTGCAATCACCGGAAGGGCGGCAAGACGCTGGAGGAGGCGCGATCTGCGCCTGCTCCACTCGCCGCATGAACCGCGGAGCGACATCTACGCACTGTTCAAGTCGTATCTCGTCGACGAGAACAACGAGGCCTGGCGCTCGTACCTCTTCCTGGGTCGTAACTGACGGGCACGCCGGCCGGGCTCGAGGCGGCGATCCCGGACCCCGTCCGCGGCCTGCTCGGGAGCCTGCGGTCCGCGGGTTTCGCCGCCTTTCTGGTCGGTGGGTCGCTGCGCGACCTCGTCCTTGATCGACGCCCGGCGGACTGGGACCTCGCGACGGACGCGCTCCCGGACCAGGTGACGGCGCTGTTCCCGGGCGCCACCTACGACAACCGGTACGGGACCGTCGCCGTCAGGCGAGACGGCGAGATCTTCGAGGTCACGACCTTCCGGACCGACCATGACTACGCCGACCACCGCCGACCCGGTCACGTCGAATTCGGCGACTCGATCGAGGTCGACCTGGCTCGCCGCGACTTCACCGTGAACGCGATGGCCTGGGGTGCCCGGCCGGATGAGCCGATCGCATTCCTGGACCCGCATGACGGCCTCGCGGACGCACGGGCACGGATCCTTCGTGCCGTCGGCGAGCCGCGAGCACGGTTCGAGGAGGACGCGCTCCGGATGATCCGGGCCGTCCGACTCGCCGCCACACTCGGGTTCGACGTCGAGCCCCGGACCCTGGCCGGGATCCAGGCACGGGCGGACCTCGTCGTCCACGTCTCGGGCGAGCGGATCTCGGCAGAGCTGACCAAGCTGCTCACCGCCCCCGTCCCGTCGATCGGCCTTCGACTGTGGAGCGACACGGGTCTGCTCATGCCGATCTCGCCGGAACTGGCGGCACAGCGCGGGATCCCCCAGAACAAGGTGCCGGGCGAGGACCTCTGGGATCACACCCTGCGCTCCGTCGATGCGGTCCCGGCCTCGCGGCCGGTCGTCCGACTGGCGGCGCTGCTCCACGACATCGGCAAGCCGGCCACGTTCGCGGACGGCCACTTCGTCGGCCATGATCTGGTCGGTGCCGAGATCGACGGGCCGGTTGCTCGATCGGTTGCACGTCGCGAACGCGATCCGCGATCAGGTCGTCGCGCTCGTTCGGAACCACATGTTCTCCTATGAACCGAACTGGTCGGACGCGGCGGTCCGTCGGTTCATCCGCCGGATCGCCGCCTCTCGCGCCACCATTGATGACCTGCTCGACCTGCGCGAGGCCGACAACGTCGGCTCGGGGCTGCCGGCCTCGGCCGGCGGGCTCGACGAGCTGCGACGCCGGATCGCGGCCGAATCCGCCGCCGGGGTCGTCCTCGACCTCCGTGGCCTCGCGATCGACGGAGACGATCTCATGGGCGTCCTCGGCGTCGCACCCGGGCCACGTCTCGGCGAGATGCTGGACGACCTGCTGGACCGGGTCATCGCCGAACCGTCGTTGAACGATCGCCAGACCCTGCTGGACATCGCCCGGACGATGGCGACGGAGGAACGATGATCGAGCTGCTGCTCCAGGCGGAACGGGCGTTGTCGGTCGGGCTGCTCGACCGAGCGGAGACCCTGTACCGCCAGGTGGCGAATGCCGACCCCCGCAATTCGATCGCGGTCGTCGGACTTGCGCGTGTCGCACTCGATCGGAACGACGACGTCAAGGCGCTGGGATTGGCGCGCCAGGCGCTGACCATCGATCCGGAGAACGCGGCCGCACAACGGATGGTCGCCAGGCTCGAGGAGGTCCTCGACTACCGCCAGGCGGCCGAGTCCGCGAATGCGGACGCGGTGACCGAGCCGGAGCCTGCGGCCGAGTCCGCGGTCGTGGCGGAACCCGAGGCCGTCGTGGCCGAACCCGAGGCCGTCGTTGCCGAGCCGGAGCCTGCTGTCGAAGTCGCGCCGCCCGAACCTGAGCACGTGCCGGAGCCCGAGCCCGAGGTCGCGCGGCCGAAGCCGTGAGCCGGAGGCGGAGGTCGAACCCGAGCCGGCCGAGCAGAACCCGACCGGCCGGTGGCGGCCTCCCCGGCGACGCAGGCGCCACCCTTGCCGCGCTGGCGTTCGTTCCTGGACCGACTGCTCCGGCGTCTCGGGCGTCGCTGACCGTTCGGTTCGCGGATCCCGGCCATCGGTGTACCGTCCGCGCCATGCCGGACATCACCATCCGTCGAGCCGAGACCGATACCGACCTGGCGGCGTGGAATCGAGTCCGGCGGATCGTCCTCCCCGACGAGCCCGTACCGACCATCGACCGACTGCGGGCGGGCGGCCCCGACCGCGTCCATCTCATCGCGGAGATCGGCGGAACCACGGTCGGCCACGGTTTCGCGAGCGATTCGAGCCTCGCCGATGGGTTCGCCATGGTTCGGATCCTCCCGGATCACCGTCGACGCGGGATCGGGAGCGCAGTCCTGCACGCCGTCCTCGACCTCCAGTCGGCCGCCGGCCGTCGAACGGTCGCGTCACATGCTGAGGACGACGGCGCGATGGCATTCGCGGCGCGTCATGGATTCGTCGAGGTCGATCGCCAGATCGAACTGGTTCGTGCCGGTCGCTCCCGACGAGCCCGAGCCCCCGCCCTATCCCGGTGTCGAGTTCACGACGATCGCCGCCCAGCCCGACCTGCTGCGTCGCGCGTACCCCCTTGCCCAGCAGGGTCATTCGGATCTCGCCCTGACGACGGGACCGGCCAGGATCACGCTTGACGACTGGCTCGGAGAGGAGGCGACCCTGCCCGGCGGCTCGATGGTTGCGCTGGTCGATGGCGAGATCGTCGGGTATGCCGGGCTCACCGCCTGGAACGACGATGACTCGCGCGCAGAGAACGGCCTGACGGTGGTGGATCGCGCCTGGCGCCGCAAGGGTCTGGCGACCGCCCTCAAGCGTCGTCAACTCGCGTGGGCGTCGGCCAACGGTATCGTCGAACTCGTCACCTGGACCCAGCAGGGCAACGACGCGATGCGCCTCGTCAACATGCGACTTGGCTACGCGACCCGCTCGATGACCCGGACGGTCCGCCGCGACCTGCCGTGAACCTGCTCGACCTGTCCTCCTGCACTGGGCTCAGCAGACGGTATCAGGCGCGAAGCGGGCGCAGAGCGCACCGCGTATCGTTCGGTCATGACGAGGATCCTGGTCACCGGCGGGGCCGGCTATGTCGGTTCGGTCTCGGTCGACGCGCTCCTCGATGCGGGCCACGAGGTCGTCGTCCTCGATGACCTGACGACCGGCCATCGGAGCGCCGTCCCCGCGAGGGCGACGTTCAGCGAGGGCACCTACACGGACCAGGCGGCCACGACCCGCCTGCTCGCGGACCAGCGCATCGAGGCCATCCTTCATTGCGCCGCCCGCTCACTGGTCGGCGAATCCATCGCGGACCCGTCGAAGTACTACCGCGACAACGTGGCCGGGGGCGTCGCACTCCTCGAGGCGGCGCGCGCGACGGGCGTGAACCGGATCGTGTTCTCCTCGACCGCGGCGGTGTATGGCGCTCCGGACGTGACGCCGATCCCGGAAGACGCGCCGCTTCGCCCGATCAATCCCTACGGCGAATCGAAGCGCACTTTCGAGACCGCCCTTGCCTGGTACGGGCGGGCGTACGGACTGCGCAGCGTGAGCCTTCGATACTTCAACGTGGCGGGCGCGACGGACACGCTCGGTGAGATGCACGACCCGGAAACGCACCTGATCCCGAACGTCCTGGCGGCCGCCGAAGGACGGCGCGACCTGACGGTCTTCGGCGACGATTACCCGACGCCGGACGGGACGTGCATCCGCGACTACATCCATGTCAGCGACCTGGCCGACGCCCATCTCCGCGCGATCGACGCCACGGCCCCGACGGATGGGCGGACCGACGAGCCACTCGTCTGCAATCTCGGTAACGGCGGGGGGTTCTCGGTTCGCGAGATCGTCGACGCCGCGCGAACGGTCACGGACAGCGAGATCCCCTTCTCGGTCGGTTCGCGACGTGCCGGCGATCCGCCGGTCCTCGTGGCCAGCTCGGCTCGCGCTGCCGAGGTCCTTGGTTGGCGGCCGGGGCAGCCGACGCTCGAGCAGATGGTCGGCTCGGCGTGGGCCTGGCGCCGCGGCCACCCCGACGGCTACGTGGACTGAGGCCGGCGCACCAGGCTCACCTCGGCGCGGACGGCCCGCCCGCGGGTGACAACCGCTCTGGTGGCGCGACCGGACCGAACCCTTCCGCCGGGAGCAACTCGCCCGATCCGGCCCAATCGTCGCGGACCGGCCACACCAGCCAGAGCCCGATGAGCATGGTCACGAGCAGGCTCAGCACCGCGACCTGGTAGGCGCCGTTCCCCATCGAGTCGAGCAGCATGAACAGGATCAGGCCGTACAACAGCTGGCCGATGACCTGCGAGCCCTTGCCGACCAGGCCGTAGATCCCGAAGAACTCCCCGATCATCTCGGGCGGCGACAGCCGGACCATGAGCACCCGGTCGGCCACCTGCACGCCGCCCAGACCGGATCCGAGGATCGCACCCGCGAACAGGAACAGCGGCAGACCGGACGGGCCAAAGCCGACCGAGATGCCGCCGAGGACGAGCCCGACGGCCCAGGAGATGAGCACGACGATGAGCGTCCACTTCGGCCCCCGCCGATCGACCGACAGGCCCCACACGAAGCTCATCGCGATGGCGACCAGGGTCAGCAGGAGGAGGACGAGGACACTCGTCTGATCGGTCAGGCCCATCGCCTTCACGGTCACCACGCTCATGACCACGATGACCGTATTGACCGCATCCGAATAGAAGAACCGCCCGACCAGGAACCGCCCCAACCCGGGGACGGTCCGGGCATGCCCGATCGACCGTCGAAGTTGACCGAACGAGTCGCGGATGTCGGCTGCGCGGATCGACGGACCGCCGGACACCCTCGGCTCGTGGACGAAGACGAAGATCGGGATGGCGAACAGGGCGAAGAGCAGGGCGGTCACCCGGAACCGGTCGACCACCGGGATGTCCAGCAGGAAGATGAGCAGCCCGACGAAGACCGTCCCGCAGTAGCCGATCGCCGTGCCCAGACCGGACAACTTCCCGCGAGTCGCCGGGTACCCGACCGTCTTGAGCGTCGCGTCGTAGTAGATGAGGGCAGCCTGGTAGGCGAAATTCGCCACGATGAACAGGAGCAGGCCGATCGACCGGCGGCAGGTCCGCGATGAAGAACGTCGCACCGATGCACAGGGCTGTGAAGAACAGCAGGAACGGCATCCGCCCGGCACCACGATCGGACCACGCGCCGAGGATCGGCGAGACGAGCGCATTGATCCCGACGCTCGCCACGACCGCGATCGACAGCAGTGCGTTGCCGTCACGTTCCCCGAACTGGGCATCGTTGACGAGGTACAGGCCGATGGCGCCGGACACGACCGCGAACGAGAAGATGGTGTTGGCGAAGTCGTACAACGCCCACGAGGCCGGCACGATCGCCCGGCCGCTCGGCGTCAGTCCGGCCAGGCCACGAGCGCGCCCTGGCGCGGACCCAGGACCGTGGGGTGGGGCGGCACTCGTCACCGGCCGATGATAGCCGCGCCGGGACGGGTAGCATTGGTCGATGGCTCACGATCAACTCGTCACTGGCGACGGCCCGCACGAGCTCCTGCACACGCTCCGACCTCAGGGGTACGGCGGCCGATCGCCGGCCGATATCGCCGATCCGGTCATCGAGCCGCTGTGGATGGGGATCCGGGCGCTGGGAGCCGTCGACCCGTCGAGCGCGCGGCTGGTCGATGACCAGGCGGATCCGATCGTCGAAGTCGATGCCATCCTCGGCGCGCTGGTCGGCGGCCTGCGCGCGACCGGGCTCGTGGTCGACGGGTTCGTGACGAAACAGGCCGTCGGGCATGAGGTCGACGTCTACGAATGGTCCAAGGAGACGCCGTCCCTCGGCTCCCTCATCGGGCTGCGGCGGAACCGGGCTGCGGATACCGTCGCCCTGCGCGAGGAAGCGCTCGACGCGATCACCTTCGACCCGGATGACGAGATCGCCTTCGTCGCGACGGATCTCCTCTGGCTCGACGGCACCCCGTTGCTCGACATCCCATTGCTCGAACGCCGCCGCCTGCTGGAGTCCACGCTGGTCGAATCGGACTCCGTCCGCCTCGGGATCCACGTCCGGCCACCGATCGGAACGTGGGTCGGCTCGTGGCGCGCGCAGGGCTTTCGCGGACTTACCTACAAGGCGGCGAACAGTCGCTATCGTCCGGGTGAGACGAACCTGGACTGGACCGTCGGAGGCATGCCGCGCCGCTGAGGATGGTAGGGTTGAGGCGTGCCAGAGACAACCCTGACACCGGCCATCCGCGAAGAGATCTCGCGACTCGGTCGGGCCGACATCATGGTCGGCATCCCCAGCTTCAAGAACGCTGCGACGATCGGATACGTCGTCCGCGCGGCACAGGCTGGACTGGTCCAATACTTCCCGGACCTGCACCCGATCGTGGTCAATTCGGACGCGGGCTCACCGGACGGGACCGGTCGCGTCGTGGTCGAGACCGAACCGCCGGACTACGTGGAGCAGATCCTGCTCGTCCGCCCGACCAATCGGCTCGAACGGGTCAGTCTGACCTACCCGGAGATCGACGGCGTCGGCGGCAAGGGCGCCGCGCTGCGCACGATCTTCGAGATGGCCGATGCCCTGCAGGTCCAGGCCCTGGTCGTCGTCGACAGCGACCTGCGCAGCATCGTCCCCGAATGGATCGAACTGCTGGCCGGACCGATCCTCAAGGGTGGCTACGACTTCGTGGCACCCCTCTACGCCCGCTACAAGTTCGACGGGACGATCACCAACACCGTCACCTACCCGCTCACCCGGGCGCTCTACGGGCACCGGATCCGACAGCCGATCGGCGGCGACTTCGGCGTCTCCGGGGACCTCGTCAAGCACTACCTGGAACTCGACGACTGGACACCGGAGATCAGCAAGTTCGGCGTCGATATCTGGATGACGACGTCGGCGATCACCGCCGGCTACGCCGTCTGCCAGACGCGGCTCGGGGCGAAGATCCACGACCCGAAGGATCCCGGCTCGGACCTCGGCCCGATGTTCCGGCAGGTCGTCGGCACGATCCTGGAGTTGGCCAACCGTTACCCGGAACACTGGCTGTCCATCCAGGGGAGCCACGATGTGCCCGCCTACGGTTTCGAACGGGTCATCGAGCCACCGCCCCTGGAAGTCAACACGCTTCGACTGCTGTCCGAGTTCCACGCCGGCTCGCTGACGTTGGCCGAGACGTGGGGGCGGATGCTCGCACCGGACACCCTGGAGACCGTCCTGGAACTCGCCGCCGAGGCGGGTCGGTTGGGCGATGCGGCGAGTGAACCGCCTCGGCCTCGGCGGAGACGTCTCGTCGACCACGGCGACGACCCTGGAGATGGCCGACGCCGTGTCGACCTTCCACTTCCCGGACGACCTGTGGGCACGCGTTGTCTATGACCTGATCATCGCGGCACGCGATCCACGACCGTCGCTCGAAGCGATCGTGGCCGCGCTCGTGCCGATCTACTTCGGACGCGTCGGGAGCTTCGTCATCGAGAACCGCAACGTGACGACGGACCAGGCTGAAGAGCGGGTGGAGCGTCAGGCGAGAGAGTTCGAGCTGCTCAAGCCGTACCTCGTCCACCGCTGGAACGAGGCCTGATGGCCACCAGGACGCCTCTGCCCACGAGGGTCCTCATCCCGGTCGCCAATCCGATGACCGCGGAGGAACTGATCCGGCTCGGCGTCGCGATGCTCGATCAGCGGTCGGGCGAGCTATCGGCACTCGGGATCGTGGAAGTCCCGGAGGGGATGCCCCTGTCCGAGGGAGCGACCCGAGCCCGCCACGCGCGCCGGTTGCTCCAGCGGGTGCTCGATTTCGCGCCGGACGGCTCGACCATCCACCCCATCGTCCGGATCGGTCGCCATGCCGCCGAGGGGATCATCGAGGCGGCGGCGGAACAGGAAGCCGAGCTCATCATCTTCGGTTGGGGGGGTCGCACGGCGGGCGGTCGGGGTGCCAGCGGTCCGACGATCTTCTCGACGACGATCGATGAAGTCGTCCGCGACGCGCCCTGCGACATCGCGGTCGTGAAGCAGCGCGGCTACAAGCCGATCCGGCGCGTCCTCGTGCCGGTCCGCGGCGGACCACATGCCGAACTCGCCCTCCATTTCGCCGACGCGATCGCCCGGCACCACGATGCGTCGGTCACCGTCCTCCACCTCGTTCCACCCGGCATCACCCTCGCGGTCAGGGCCCAGGCGGAGCGGGCGCTGGCCTCGTTCGTCAAGCAGCACATCAGCGGCAAGAGCGAAGCGCTCCTTCATGAGGCGCCCAACGTCCGCAACGCCATCCTCAAGGAAGCGGAGAACGCGGATCTCGTGGTCATGGGCGCATCGGCCCCATCCGGCAGCGCCGACGGCGAGAGCTACCTGTTCGGCGCCCTGCCCGAGGCGATCGCGGCGCGCGCCAAGCCGAGCGTCATGGTCGTCAAGACGCGCGAGACCGTCGAGCGCACGACGTTCGAGCAGCTCGCGTCACGGGCCGAGACCCTGGCCGCTGCCGACCGAGCCGCCGAGGAGGCGCGGGCCGTCCCGATCCGGGTCGAGCGCTGGTTCGGCGAATCGAATTTCCACCACGCGGAGTTCAGCGACCTGCGTCGACTGGCCACCCTGAAGGAGAAGCAGGGCCTGACGGTGAGTCTCGTCCTGCCGACCCTCAATGAAGAGGAGACGATCGGACCGATCGTCCGCCGGGCGCTGCGGGAGATGGTCGGTCGCGTCCCACTCCTCGACGAGGTCCTCGTCATCGATTCCGCGTCGACCGACCGAACCCGTGAGATCGCGGAGGCGGAGGGTGCTCGAGTCGTGCAACACCCGGATGTCCTGCCCCGTTACGGCTCGTTCCCCGGGAAGGGCGAGGCCCTCTGGAAGTCGCTGTTCGAAACGAGTGGGGACATCGTCGTGTGGGCGGACACGGACGTGAAGCACTGGCATCCCCGGATGGTCTACGGCACGCTCGGACCGCTGCTCCACGAACCCCGGCTGCAGTACGTCAAGGGCTACTACCAGCGACCGATCGTGGAGGGCGGGGTGCTCAAGGAGGGCGGTGGCGGCCGAGTCACGGAGCTCGTTGCCCGGCCGCTCATCAATCTCTTCTTCCCGGAACTGTCGGGCATGATCCAGCCGCTGTCGGGTGAGTATGCCGGCCGGCGGACGCTGCTCGAGGCGATCCCGTTCTTCACCGGCTACGCGGTCGAGATCGGACACCTGATCGACACCACCGAGCGGGTCGGGATCGAGGGACTCGGCCAGGTCGACCTGGAGCGTCGGGTCCACCGCAATCAGGAGCTCGAGGGCCTGTCGCGGATGTCGTTCGTCATCCTCCAGGCGGTCATGAAGCGACTCGAGGAACGACGCAAGGCCCGGTTGTTCGCGGAGCTCGGCTCGACCATGAAGCTGCCGCGTTCCGGCAAGGGCCGGCTGTCGCTCGAGGTCATCGAACTGGCCGACCAGGAACGCCCGCCGATGAACCGGATCCCCGAGTATCTCGAGCGACGACGGCCGGCCGAGGACCCGGCGGCCGAATTCGGCGTCGGTGGTCAAGCGACCCAGGGCACCTCGTCGGCGGCGCACACCCGCCCCGTGACCGATCGGTCGGCCACCGTTCTCATCGCGCCCGACTCGTTCAAGGGTTCCCTGACCTCGGTCGAGGTCGCGCGCGCGCTGGCGGACGGCTGGCACCGCGCTCGGCCCGGGGACACGGTCCTGCTCTGCCCGCTCGCAGATGGTGGCGAGGGCACGCTCGAGTCGGTGGCCGGGGCCGGCGGCTGGGAATGGCAGGAGATGACCGTCGCCGATCCGCTCCACCGCCCCATCCGAGGCGCGCTGGCTCCGTTCCTCCGACGGCACCCGGGCGGTCATCGAGATGGCCGAGTCGTCGGGTCTGTCGCGCGTCGCGCCGGACGATCGCGATGCCGTCCACGCGACCTCGACCGGGCTCGGTGAGTTGCTGGCGGCGGTCGCCGCGTCCGGTGTCGACGAGGTCATCCTCGGCATCGGCGGGAGTGCCACGACGGATGGCGGGCTCGGGATGCTCGTCGCGCTCGGGCTGGACTACGCCCCGCACCCGGATGCGAGCGCACCGCCTCGAGGCATCCCACGGGACCTCACCGATGTGGACCCGACCCGGCTGGCGACGGACCTGGCCCATGTCCGGCTGTCCGTCGCCTGCGATGTGACCAACCCGCTCCTCGGCCCGGACGGCGCGGCCGCGGTCTACGGCCCGCAGAAGGGAGCCACGCCGGAGCAGGTCGCAGACCTCGATGGCCGGATCGCGCATCTTGGCGACCTGCTCGATCGGCGCCCTCGGCTGGCCGGTTTCGCTGCGCGACGAACCCGGTGCCGGCGCGGCGGGCGGTGTCGGCTTCGCGCTGATGACGATCCAGCGCTCGTTCGCGGCGTTCGAGCTCCGTCCCGGGGTCGACCTGGTGATGCATGCGACCGATTTCGACGCGCGCCTCGCCCAGGCCGATCTCGTGATCACCGGCGAAGGGCGGATCGATGCCCAGACCGCCTTCGGCAAGACCGCGCTCGGTGTGGCCAGGCGGGCGCAGGCGGCCGGCGTCCCATGCGTCGCCGTCGGCGGTGGTGTGGAACCGGAAGGGATCGACGCGCTCGCCGCCGTGGGAGCGATCGCGATGCCGGTCATCGAGGGTCCGAGGTCCGTCGAGGTTGCGATGGCCGCCGGTCCGGCGCCACTGGATCGGGCCGGTGAGCGGCTCGGTCGGCTCGTCTCGCTGCACGTCTGACTGACTCGCCGGCACCGGGCTGTCGCGCGTGGTCCCGAGGCGTGTCAGGACCAAGGTCCCATGGTCGCCCCGCGACATGGGCGGCACGATCTGACGATCTTCCCCGCTCATCCAGGGAAGCGAAATCGGGCACCAGCGCGGCGAAACCCGCTGGTGCGACGCGAAGGCGCCCTTTCTCCGGGGGGAGGGGGCGCCTTTTCGATTTGACGCCGTTCCATGCACCGTGAACGATTGGCCTGTGCCGACCGCCAGCCCCGACCCATCCCGCCGACCACGGCCCCGCAAGCGCCGCTTCTCAGATCCGGGCCGAACCTGGGCGAAGCGCCTCGAGCGCTACCGGCCCGGCCTGGTGACGTACGTCCTCGATGAACTCGGACAGGCCTACGGGCGACCGACGTGGGAGCGGCGGCTCGACCCCACCAGCGAACTGATCCTGACGATCCTCACCCAGAACAGCGCGGACACGAACGCGGAGGTGGCGTTCCAGGCGCTGCGAGATCGCTACCCGGGTGACGGCGAGGTCCGTCCCTCACAATCCCGGGCAAGCGGTTGGGGCGGGGATGGGCTACCGGACGGCGTCGCACCGGACTGGGCGGCCGTCGAGCACGCACCGCTCCCCGAGTTGGTCGACACGATCCGACCGGGCGGCCTCGCCAACCAGAAGGCACCCCGGATCCAGGCCACGCTTCGCCGGATCCGCGAAGAGCGCGGCGACTATTCGCTCGAGTTCCTCGGCGAGCTGTCCGCACTCGAAGCCCGTGACTGGCTGACCGGGATCGACGGGATCGGCAAGAAGACCGCGTCGGTCCTGCTCCTGTTCTCGTTCGGACTCCCGCTCATGCCGGTCGACCGGCACGTCGAACGGGTCGCCCATCGGGTCGGCCTCGTGGGACCCAAGGTGTCGGCAGACGAGGCCCACGACCTCTTCCTCGGGATGCTCGAACCCGACCAGATGTACGAAGCACACGTCAACCTGATCCAGCACGGCCGGAAGGTCTGCCACGCCCAGCGACCCGACTGCGAGCACTGTCCGCTTCGGCCCCGCTGCCGGTACGTTGACCCGAAGGCTCCCTGAGTCGAATCCGCAACGCGAATCCGGCGCATCGAGGCACCACGAACCGCGCCGAGGACCCGGCGCAGCTCTATCCAGATCCGAAGCCTGGGGCTACCGTTACCCTGTCCATCTACGAGGAGCACCTCCTACGAGGAGCACGCGTTGATCCAGGAACCGACCTCGCTGACCCCGGACGGGTTCGAGTCGAGCCCGACGCCGCAGCGACCGCGCTCATCCGCGCCGTGGCTCGTCGCCGTCGTGATCGCGTTGCTCGTGGGTGGCGCGTCCTTCGCCTGGGTCCTGAGCGCCGGCCCGACCTCACCGACCACCGCCGCCGCGGGCGCCTCGGCCGTGCCGACACCCGCAGCGCAGGCCACCAAGGACCCCGATGGCGACAAGGCCGAGAAAGGTCATGCCTTCGGCTGGGCGAACGGCTGGTCGAGGATCGGCAAGGGCTTCAAGCAGGACTTCGGCAAGGACAAGGGCGCCGTGCGCGGTCCGATCACGATCACGGCGATCAGCGGTTCCGATCTCACGCTCGGGACGGACGACGGCTGGACCAGGACGGTCACCGTCACCGCCGACACGAAGATCACCAAGGGCGGGCAGGCCATCGCCGTCGGTGCCCTCAAGGTCGGTGACGAGGTCCGCCTCAGCCAAACGCGGAATGCGGATGGCACCTACACGATCACGGCCATCTTCGTCCCGACGCCCAAGACCGGCGGCGAGGTCAGCGCGGTCAGCGGCAACCAGATCACGATCAAGAAGCGTGACGGATCGACCCAGGTCATCACGGTCAACGGATCGACCGTCTATACCTTGGGCAAAGCCGCAGGCTCGAAGGCCGATGTCACCGTCGGTGTCGATATCGCCGCCGAGGGCGAGCTCGACGGCGCCGACTTCACGGCCCTGTCCGTCCATGTCGCTCTGGCGAACGTCAGTGGTGAGGTGACCGCCACCACCAGCAACACGATCACGGTCAAGGGCCGCGACGGGACCGAAACGGTCATCCACGTCTCGAGCACGACGACCTTCAAGGTGAAGGGCGCCGATCCGGCCACGATCGCGAGCATCGCAGTCGGGGACCGCGTCGAGGCAGACGGCGTCCTGCGGGCGAACGGTTCCCTCGATGCGATCGGCGTCCACGGCGTCGGGCCGAAGGGCCAGTGGGGCGGCAAACCGAAGCCGTCACCGACCACGAACACCACCCCGGGCTGACCGTCTCACCCGGTACGACCGGGCTACTTGGTCCGCCCACCTCGCGGCCCTACAATGCCGCCATGGTTTGGGGTACGGGTTCTGTCAATCCCGGCGGGCTCGGGGACGAGAACGTCCAAGGCAGAGGCGAGCCGATCGAACTCATCGGCACCCACCTTCGGCTGACCGGTACCAGGTCGCCCTGGGCCGGTTCGGTCGGCTGACCGACTTCGTCAACGCCTCGAGCGGCTACATCCGCATCCACGACGCCCAGCTCCTGCTCCGGAATGGCGATCCGACCGACCTCATGCTCCCGGAAATCATGGTCGACCAGGACGAGATCTCGTTCATCGCCCAACGCGAGGAGCACGACGCGCAGGAACTGCACGCCACCGGCTTCATCGAGGACCGAGCCGCAGACGCGCCGGGCGTCGAGACGCGCACGCCTCGTGAGTTCGTGATGTTCACGCCCGGCCATACGGTCACCGGCAAGGTCTTCGTCTTCGGCCAGACGGACCTCGCCGGGTTCGTCGACGCCACCGACCCACGGTTCGTCCCCGTCAAGGATGTCACCGCGCGCTCGCTCGCCGATCGCCGTGTCATCAGCCACTTCCCGTTCGTGCTGATCAATCGCACCCAGATGCTCGCGGCGTCGGAGATCGGCCGCCAGGGTGACGTCAGCCCGGACGACGTCCCGGACCTTTGAGGGCACCGGGGCCAGCGTAGCCAGCCACCCGGCCGCTGCTATCCTCGAACGATGTCGAGCCTCTGGCCCGGTGGGCAGCGGGTGCAGGCCCCGCGGATCCTCATCGTCGATGACGACCCGAACCTGCTGATCCTGCTCGCCGAACAACTCCGCGCCGACGGCTTCGAGACGGCCACGGCCCGCGACGGCGTCGAGGCCCTCAAGCGCCTCGAGGTTTCCTGGCCGGACCTGCTGATCATCGACATGATGATGCCGCGGATGGACGGGCTGTCCCTCGCCCGCGAGATCAAGTCGCGGGCGGATCTCCCGGTCATCGTCCTGTCGGCGATCGATGCGGGCGACTCCAAGGCGGACCTGCTCGAGGAGGTCGCCGAGGACTACGTCACCAAGCCCTACCACTATCCCGAATTGCGGGCCCGGATCAATCGCGTCCTCCGCCGGCTCGGCGACAAGGTCCCGCGCCAGAGCCTCGTCCTCGGGCCGGACCTCACGCTCGATCTCCACCGGCGCGAGGCGACCGTCGAGCGGCCGCGTCGTCGAGCTGACGCCGACCGAATCCCGGCTGCTCTACGCGCTGGCCGCCAACCTCGGCCAGACCGTGCCGACCGATACCCTCCTGGCCCGCGGCTGGGCCGATACGGACGGTGCCGATCCCTCGTACGTGTGGGTCACGATGCGGCGGTTACGCCAGAAGGTCGAGATCGATCCCAACAAGCCGATCCACCTCCAAACGGTCCGCGGCGTCGGCTATCGGCTGGTGCCGTCGACGCCGGATCCAGCCGCCGGTTCGGCCGATGACTGACGGCGATCGCGCACCGGGGATCAGCTTCCGAAGCCGGCTGACCGGGGCGCTGATGCTCGCGTCGCTGGGGCCACTGGCCATCTTCGCCATCTTTGTCCTGACGGTCGGGGTCGCACTCGGGGGACCGACGGCCGATGCGAATCTGGAGCGGCTCCTGCTCTTCGGACTCACCATCGTGGCGGTCCTCTCGATCCTGGGCTCCTACCTGCTTGTCGGCGACCTGACCCGGCCGTTGCGCGATGTTGCCCAGGCGGTCGACCGCGTCTCGACCGGCGACCTGTCCACCCCGATCCGGGTTGCCGGCGACGACGAGCTGGCCCGCCTGGCGGACAGCCACAACACGCTGGCCGCCTCGCTCGAGCGGCGCAACCGTGAACTGGACCGGATCCTCGCCGCGATCGAATCGATGTCGCCCCGCGACGGCGTCGAGGACCTGGTCCGGCGGGCCGGTGAGGACGCGCGGGTCGCCTTCGGACTGATCGACGCGGCCGTCATCCTCGGCGATCCGTCGCTGGTACCCGAGGTGGAGGTCGTCGCCGGCGAGGCGCGCCAGGTACGAACCGTCCTGGGCGACGGCAAGGACGAGTTCGGCGTGCTCGTCGGGCGACTGCCCGCGACCCGGCGCTGGGAACCGGCCGACCAGGATCTCCTCAAGCTGTTCACCAGCGAGGTCGCGATCGCCATCCGGAACGCGGAACTGTTCGGCCAGGTCCAGAGCCAGAATGCCAAGCTGCTGGAGCTCGATGCGGCGAAGGACGACTTCCTGCGGGGTGTCAGCCACAACCTCCAGACGCCGCTTACGAGCATCCGGGCCTACGCCGAGCAGCTGGAGACCGATCACCCCGATCGACGCCTCGGGATCATCTCCGAGCAGGCCGAACGGCTGTCGCGGATGGTTCGCCAGCTGTTGACCGTCAATCGACTCGAGTCGGGCGCGCTCCGACCTCGCGCAGAGGTCCTGTCGTTGGCCATCCGTGCCAGAAGGGCCTGGGAGGCGCTCGGTGCGGTCGATATCGCGTTCACGCTCGACGATCAGTCAGGTGGCTGGCTCGCGATCGCAGACGGTGACCAACTCGATCAGGTGCTGTGGGGCCTGCTCGACAACGCCGTCAAGTACGGCGGACGGACGCCGATCAGCGTCGGGATCGCTGTGGATGCCCAGTCGGCACGGCTGCGGATGACCATCGCGGATCAAGGTCCAGGCATCGGGCCGGACGATCGAGCCAGGCTGTTCGAGCGCTTCGCCCGAGGCGAGGAGGGCCGTTCCGGCGAAGGCAGCGGCCTCGGCCTCTACGTATCGAGGGAGCTCTGCCGTGCGATGGACGGCGAGCGCTCGCCTCTACGTATCGCGGGAACTCTGCAGGGCGATGATGCGACCTGTCGCTCGATGCGGCGACGGGCAGCGGCGCCCGGTTCACCGTGATCCTACCGGCAGAACCCGGCACCGAGGGCTGAGGGAGTCCGCGGAGCCTCAGGCCGGTTTGGGGACGTGCGGCGAAGGCCGAGAGGCCGGATCGGTTGGCCGATGCCAGACGGCGTGGAGCGGGTCAACGGCCACCAGGAACGCGGCGGTCAAGCCGAGGATCGGGCCCAGGATGACGCTGATCCCAAGGACCTCGGCGATGATCGCCCCGCCATTCCAGCCCGCGAGAAGCCACAGGAACGCTGCAACAATGCGTGTCAACATGCCCAGGATTGTCTCTTCGCGTTGTCCTGCGGACGCTGACTCGGAAGTCCGGTCGCGCTAGGGCAATCGGATGGCCCTCCGACCAACCGCTGGGCGACTGAACCAACGATCCGCTCCCTTGAGAGCCGCCGGCCAGCAGGCAATCGACCGTCGGGATGGTGCGGATTGGTGTAGTGCCGACGGTACTTTCGTAAGGTCGCCCGTAAGGTCTCACCGTCACCATGGGCGCCGTGACCACTTCTCTTTGGAGCCGACCTCGAATGGCACGCATGATCAGGAAGCGCCGACGTGAAGGATCGACCGGTCAGAGCGTCACGGAACTCGCGCTCGTTCTGCCACTTCTCCTTCTTCTGATGCTCCTCGCTCTCGACTTCGGACGCGTCTACCTCGGCTATATCAATCTGCAGAATGCCGCCAGGATCGCGGCCAACTTTGCGTCGGCGAATCCCGATACAAACTGGGCAGATGCGAACCTGGCTGCGCCGACGACGGCGGACGGCAGGGCGTACCGGAACCTGATCCTGGGGGATACGACTGCCACAAACTGCATCCTCCCGGTCGTCGCCGGAGTCACGCAAGTCCCGACGCCTGTGTTCTCAGATCGAACCGGGAACTCGACGACGAAAGATCTTGGCGACGCGGCCGCAGTATCGATTAGCTGCAACTTCCAACTCATAACTCCAATGCTCCAGAACATCGTCGGAGATGGTAGTGGTGGGCTAGCGGTCGCAGCGACATCTATCTTCCCGGTGACCGCAGGATTGAGTGGGACATCCGGTACGGTTAGCGCGGCTCCGATTGCAGATTTCATAGGGACGCCGACATCCGGGTCTGATCCCTTGACGGTTCAGTTCACGGATCAGTCGCTCAACGGACCGACCGCGTGGGCATGGGACTTCAACAGCGACGGCACCGTCGACGACACGTCCGGCCCCGATCCAACGTACACGTTCACGGGCGTCGGGCTGCACAGTGTGACGCTCGTGGCGACGAATGCAGCCGGTTCAGGAACGAGAACGCGGCTTGACTACATCGCCGTATCGACCCCTTCGGGCGTCGTTGATTTCACCGCGGCCCCGACAGCTGGGCCAAAGACGCTGACCGTCAGTTTCACGGATATGTCGACAGGTTCCCCGACAGCTTGGGCGTGGGACTTCGACAACAACGGAACCACCGACTCAACCCTGCAGAACCCGACCCACGACTACACGGTGGCCGGGACCTATACCGTCAAACTCACCGCCACGTATTCGACGGGCATGGTGACGAAGACCGTCCCGAACATGATCAGTGTGTCCGTCGGGACCTGCACGGTGCCGAATTTTGCGACTACGTGGTCGGCTGACGCCCAGCAGACGTGGGATACAGCCGGCTTCACGACGACGGTGCAGTTCCAACAAGGCAACTTGCCGTGGACGATCAAGTCGCAGAGTCAGGTCGTCGGCCAGGTGATCCCGTGTGACTCGACGATCACCCTGAGCAAGAACTGAGAACCTGATGCCGTTTCGATTCTCTGACCGACCCAATCGCGGCCAAGCGCTCGTCGAATTTGCGTTGGTCATTCCGGTGTTCCTGGTCATCCTGATGGGGGTGGCGGATCTCGGCCGAGCCGTCTTCGCCTACAACTCGATCACCAATGCGGCCCGGGAGGGGGCCCGCCTCGCGATCGTCAACCAGGACGTGACGTCCATCAAGGAACGCGCGGTATCGCAGGCCGCGATGGCCGACACGTCATTGGCTAGCGTCGCCGTCGCATTCCGCAAGACGACCCCAAACGCCGACTACATGACCAATCCGGATTGCAAGCCATATAACAACGCGACGAGACCGATGGCACTGGATTGCGTGGCAATCGTCACGTACCAAACGACATATCGGCCGATCACGCCGATCATCTCAAGTCTGGTGTTCGGCGGTGGAGTGACCCTGACTGCCGAATCCATCCTGAACATCGAGTTCGTCTGTCCGAATGTCGGCATCCCAGCCGCGGCAGATTGCCCCAAGCAGCCATGATCGGTCCCCGAAGGATCCGCGGAACCGCATCAGAAAGGTCTCCTATGCACCCCGTCAAATATCGGGCATCGATGGAACACATTGAGGAGCGTGGCCAGATCATCGTCATCGCGGCCGTCGCGATGATCATGATGATCGCTTTCGGAGCGCTCATCCTTGAAGGCGGCAATGCCTATGCGCAGCAACGTGTCGTCCAGAATGGGGCCGACGCCACCGCGAACGCAGGTGCCGTGCGGCTTGGCCAACGGCTCGCGGGCGTCCCAACGACGGACGCCGACGTCCAAGGTGTCATGGATGTGTCCGCGGCGGCCAACCAGATCGACACGTACGTCGCGTACTACACGGACGTGCACGGCGACTATCTCGACTCGAGCGGGAACGTCGTCGCGACGGCCGGCGGCGCGGCGGAGGTCGGGGGCAACGTGATCCCGCCCGGGACCCAAGGCGTCATGTTGAGCGGGACTCGCGGGTTTCCCACCGTCCTAGGGCGCGCGATCGGGTTCAATTCATTCGACGCGTCGGCGGATGCGACGGCTGTGACCGGGCGCCTCCAGGGTGGCCAGTTCTTGCCTGTCGTCTTCCCGATCAGCATCGTCGACTGCGAGACGAATGGGAGTCTTGGAACCACATCGGAACCGAACTGGGTGCTGTCGCAGCCACCAACTGGCGGGGCCCTCGTTCCAGATGGGATCGAGTACATCGTGCCCCTCTGCAAGACGGGCCAGGGCTCGTTCCAGATCCTCGACCTCGATCCCAGCCTGCGTTGTGATCAAGAAGTTGCCAACCCACCAGCGGTTTCATGGCCGGTCCTTCCCGTGGACGTGGCGTCCGATAATGGCAACAACTGCGCGAAGCCGATCGCCGACTACGTCAACGCGAACTTGCACTACAAGACGGTGCTGATCCCGATCTGCGATAACACGGTTGGCACGGACCCCTGCGGCACGACCGGTGGCAGTCATGCCACGTATCGGATCACCCGAGTCGCGGCGTTCTTCATCGATTTCATGGACGACTCGAACAACAAGAACAAGTCGAATTGCACGAAGACGGTGAGTGACACTGGGCAACCCTTGGTGAATATCGTCGCCGGCAATGGAAGCAGCAGCTGCCTCGTCGGGTGGTTCGTTCGCTACATCGACAAGGGGCCGGTCGGCGCCGGATCGATCGGCAACTCCGACGCGATCGGTGTCCAGCTGATCCGGTAGCCGGACCGAGTCTCAGCCGCATCCCGAACCCCGTGGCGACCGCCACGGGGTTCTTCGTTTGTGCGACCTCTCCGGACCTCACCTAATGACCATCGGGTAGCCCTGTTGCCCCTTTCGGGCTATGCACTCGGGCAACGTTTCAAGGGAGGGTGTAAGGGAGCTGGCTGAGTATTCAGTCATGACCCACACACCCGCTCCTGAAAGGCCCTGATGGCACGCCTCGATTTCATCCGTTCGGCCGCCTTGCCCGTACGTCTTCGGGTTGCCGGTCGCGCGCGCCGTTCGCGGGGCCAGAGCCTCGTCGAGTTCGCGCTGGTGCTGCCGATCCTCCTTCTGATGACCCTCACCGCGCTCGACTTCGGTCGCGTGTATCTCGGATACATCAACCTGGAGAACGTGGCGCGCATCGCGGCCAACTTCGCCGCGAACAACCCGGAGGCCTGGGGCACCACGCCGAACGCGGCGGTCCAGACGCAGTACAAGAACCAGATCCTCGCTGATTCGACGGCCACGAACTGCCAGCTGCCGAAGGTCGCCGGCGTGACCCAGGTCCCGACACCCACCTTCACCGACACCAACGGGAACGGCAACCAACGACATCGGCGACACGGTCCAGGTGCAGGTCAGCTGCACGTTCGGTGTCATCACGCCGATGATCTCGAACATCGTCGGTGGATCGGTCGCGGTCGTCGGCCTCGTCCACGTTCCCGGTCAAGACGGGGATCAGCGGGTTCTCCGGTACGGGCGGCGGGAGCGGCACCGCGCCGAACGCCGCGTTCACGGCCAATGGCGTCGTCGCTGGCGCCGCCGTGTCGATCTCGGGCGTCGCGCCCTTCGATGTCGACTTCCGCGATACCTCCGGCGGCGGGCCGACGTCGTGGTCCTGGGATCTCGGCGGTGGCGTGACCTCCACGGCGCAGGATCCCCTGGTGAACACGTACACGGTGGCAGGGTCGTACGTCATCACGATGACGGCGACCAACTTGTATGGATCCAGCTCCGCGACGATGACCGTGAACGTCACCGGCAGCTCGGCCGTCAACTTCACGGCTTCGGCAACGTCGGGGACCGCCCCGCTTGCGGTCACATTCACCGACGCCTCGACAGCTGGTGGAACGGCCTACGCCTGGACCTTCGGGGCAGGCCAGGGAACCGGCACGGGGACGACCGCCAGTCACACGTATTCGACCGCCGGCACGTACACGGTGACCCTCACCGTCACGTATCCGACGGGTGATGTCACGACCACCAAGGTCGGCTACATCAATGTCTCGACCGCGAGTTGCACGGTCCCGGACCTCTCGTTCGGCTCGGACAAGCGCGATGACGCCCCTGGGATCTGGCTGGCGGCAGGGTTCAGCGGGACGGTCAGCGACGGGCCGGGTGCCCCAGGCAACAACTACAACATCAAGACGCAGTCCTTGACGCACGGCTCGCTGGTGCCATGCACCGCATCGGTGGTGATCAATGATCACTGACATGCTCGCCCACTGGGGGCTCGCGACGCCGGCCGGGTCGCGGTCAGGCGCTGGTCGAGTTCGCCCTCGTGATCCCGATCTTCCTCATCCTGTTGATCGGACTATTCGATCTCGGGCGCGCCGTGTTCGCCTACAACACCCTCACCAACGCCGCCCGAGAAGGCGCGCGGATGGCCATCGTGAACCAGTACAAGCCGAGCGTGATCGCGCGGGCGAAGAGCCAGACGGCCATCGTCGAGCTCGACGACCCGAGCGTCAGCGTCACCTACTGGCAGGTCGGCACGGACGGCAACCCCGACAAGACGAAGCCCCAGTGCACCTCGCTGGTCGCCGTCGGCTGCCTGGCCGTGGTCAGCTTCGAAGCCACCTATCGCCCGATCACGCCGATCATCAGCAACATCCTGTTCGGGAGTGGCGTGACGTTCACGGCCACGTCCCAGCTCTCCGTCGAGTACAGCTGCCCGCCGGATCTCACCGCCGGAACGGTCGCCACTGACGCGGCCGCCTGTCCGAAACAGCCATGACCATCTATCACCGCCAGACAACGTTCGCCGAGGTCACCGTGCAAACCCACTCAGTACGTCTCCGAACCGTCGCTCCGAACGACAGAGCGGCCAGATCATCGTCATCGCGGCGCTCGCGATGGTCGCCCTCATCGGCGGCGTGTCGCTGGTCATCGAGGGCGGCAACGCCTATGCGCACCAACGCGTCGCCCAGAACGCGGCCGACGCGACGGCCAATGCCGGCGCGACCGTGCTCGCCCAGCGACTTGGCGGCGCCGTCAAGACGGATGCGGACGTCCTCGCCGCGACCGATGCTGTCGCGTCGGCCAACGCACTCACGTCCTATACCGCGTACTACACCGACGTCAAGGGCAAGCTCCTGACGCCCGCCGGGACCACGACGACCAGCCTGGCCGCTGCGGAACAAGTCGGACCGGCGGACGGCGACTCGACGATCCCTCCGAACACGCAGGGCGTGCAGGTCGGCGGGAGCCAGCAGTTCGACACCACCTTCGCCCGCGTCATCGGGATCGACCAGTTCACCGCATCCGCGGATGCGATTTCGATCACCGGGACCTTGACCGGCGGTGCATTCCTGCCCGTCGTCTTCCCGGTCAACATCGTCGATTGCGAGAAGAACGGCGATCTCGGGATCGGCGACACGAACTGGGTCCTCAGCCAGCCTGACGGGACGGTCAACGGTACCAAGGACGGGTACCCGGATGGCCAGGAATACATCGTGCCGCTGTGCAAGACCGGCGGCGGCTCGTTCATGATCCTCGACCTGGACAAGTCGCTGGGCGGTCCGAAGAACAACTGCGACGACGAGGTGACGAACCCGCCGAAGATCCAGTTCCTCCAGTTCCCGGTCGACGTTGCGTCGGATAACGGGAACAACTGCGCCAAGAAGATGGTCGACGCGGTCAATGCCCTCCACGGCAAGGTCGTCCTCGTTCCGGTCTGCGACGGCGACTGCGTGACCGGGAACGGCAGCAACGCCATGTATCACATCATCCGGGTCGCGGCGATGTGGATCGACTACATGTCCGACGAAGGCAGTCCGAACAATCCGCTCTGCCATAACACCACGGGGGCCAGTGGCCAGTCGCTGGTGACCATCCGTGGCAACGGCAGCAGCAGCTGCATCGCCGGGTGGTTCGTCCGCTACGTCACCTCCGGGCCGGTGGGCGCCGGAACCGTGGTCGGATCGGCCTCGATCGGGATCCAGCTCATCCGATAGGCGGGTCCGACGACGACAGTCAGGTCCGATGTCCGGGCCTGACGTCCGCCCCGTACAATCGTGACGATGTCACCCAACGAGGCCGACCTGCCCGCCCGGGTCGCCAGCCTGTCCTGGTTCTTCCCCGCCCACAACGAGGAGGCGAACCTCGAGGGGCTCGTCGCCGAGGCCCTCGAGACACTGCCGAAGCTCGCCGAGACGTTCGAGATCATCGCCGTCGATGACGGGTCGAAGGACCGGACGCCGGAGATCGCCGATGCGCTCGCCGCCGCGAACCCGGACGTCGTTCGTGTCGTCCACCACCCGACGAACCTGGGCTATGGCGCTGCGCTCCGATCAGGCTTCGCCGCCGCGCGCTACGAGCTGGTCGCCTTCACCGACGGCGACCGACAGTTCCAGGTCATCGATATCGGCCGTCTGACCGCCCGGCTGGCGGAGCCGGATCGTCCGGATGCGGTCGTCGGCTTCCGGATCAAGCGGGCCGATCCCCCGGTCAGGCTCGCCTACGCCCGCGCCTATCGGCTCGCCAATCGACTCTTCTTCGGGCTGCAGGTCACCGACGTCGATTGCGCAGCCAAGCTCTTCCGGCGCGAGGCGCTCGAGGGGCTGCGGGTCGAATTGGACGGTGCGTTCTTCTCGGCCGAGATGATGATCAAGCTGCGCGCGTCCGGCCGGACGGTGGCCGAGGTCGGAGTCCCCCACTATCCGAGGACCGCCGGATCCGCGACCGGTGCGAAGCCGCAGGTCGTCTTTCGGGCGGTCCGTGACTTCTGGCGGTTGCGCCTGCACATGTGGGTGAACCGCGCGCGGGCCCTCCGTCGAGGCGCCCCGCTGCTCTAGCCGCCGATCGTCGTCTCGAAGCCGGGGTCGACGAGTTCGACCGTCCCGCCGTCGTATCGCGCAGTCACGCTGTCGATCGTGGCCCGTCGGTCGAAGCCCATCTGGATGTGGGTGAGCAGAACCCGTCCGGCGCGCGTCCTCCGGGCAAGGTCGCCGACCTCTGGCCCATCGAGGTGCCAGGCGCCCTCGACGGCCGGACCAGGGCCGAAGGAGACCTCCGACAGGAGCGTGTCGCCCGGGCGGATGAGTGGGTCGAGGTCCTCGGCACGGCCGCAATCGCCGGAATAGACGATCCCTGGCTCGCCACCCGGAAGTCCGACCCGGAAGGCATAGCTGGAGTCCGTGTGGGCGACCCTGGCGGCCTCGATCTCGAACGGGCCGATCTCCAGCCGGCCCGGTGCCAGGTCCTCCACGTCGAGGGCTGCGGCGGCAAAGCCGGGCTCGTCGTGGAGTCCGTCGAGCTTGCCGGCCAACCCGGCCGGTCCGACGACCCGCACCCGTCGGCGCGGCTCCTCCCAGCGCAGGTACAGGCGAAGCGGGATCAGGTCGATGTAGTGGTCCGGATGGAGGTGGCTGATCAGGACGGCATCGAGGTCAGCCGGGTCCATCAGTCCGGCGAGGCGCGGGAAGGATCCCTGACCCAGATCGAGCAGGACGGCACCGTCGCGGTGGCGGATCAGGTAGGCCGCCCCGGTCGACCCCGGCCGGTCTGTGTACGCGGGTCCGGCGCCGACCACGGTGAGACGCATCCGGTCGTCACCACGGCCACCCGTCACGGCGTCATCAAGGTCCACATCATCCTCTAGCTGTCGGCATTCGCATGGTGCCACGATTGGGCCCGTCGGATCGGCGGGCGCTACATCAGCTACGGGGTGCTGGGCGTCGGCTACGTGGTGCCGGAGGTCGGCTCCGTGGTCCCGGGCATCGGCTGCGGGGCGCCGGGCATCGGCACGACGACGCGCGCCTCGCCTGGTCCGCGCCGGAATGTGAGCTCGGAGAAGCCCGCCTTGGCCGCGATCGCGTAGCCCTGGTCAAGCCCCCAATTGGCGTTCTTTGCCCGGTGCGCGTCGGATCCCACCGTCACCGCACGCCCACCGAGCTCCCGGAAGCGAGCCACGATCGCCGGGTATGGGAAGGGGGCGGCGATGGCGTAGCGAAGCCCGCTGGTGTTGACCTCCAGCGCCGTGCCACTGTCAACGAGGGCTCGCAGGATCGGTTCGTACAGTTCCGGGGCGGCCTCGAAGGCTGCCGGCGCGACGTGCGGGTAGAGGTAGCGCTTGACGACGTCGATATGGCCGATGGCGTCGAACAGACCCGAACGGGCTGCCGCCTCCACCTCGTCGAACGACGGTGCGACGATCTCCGCGAACGAACGCCCGGCCACGAATGCTGCCACCCGGCCGGCCGAATACGGCGAATCGACCCGATCGTGGACGGAACCGATCGTGAAGTCGTAGGCGTGCCGGGCGAGGTGGTCACGGATGTCGGCCTCCCACGTCCGGTCGTAGGTCAGCTCCACGCCGAACCGGATCTGGACACCCTGTGGACCCCAACGCTCGGCGGCATCCCTGACCACGCGCTCACGATCCTCGAAGGTCGTGTACCCGAAGGCCGGGGCTCCGGGCTCGAAGTCGACGTGATCGGTGATGGCGATCTCGCTGATGCCTCGTTCGAGCGCACCCGCCGCGTACACGTCGATGGGGACGTTGCTGTCGGGCGACAGGTCCGTGTGCATATGGGCATCGAGCGGCAGGTCCCGGGGCAGACGGTCGATCATCGGGCGCGTCGGGCCGGGCGGGGTGCGCGGCTGACTGATCCCGGTGAGCGGATCGCTGATGCTTGAATTGGGGCACTTTCGGCGGCGTCCCTCGCCGTATGCGTGTAGGCGGCATACCGGTCGTGGCCGGCTGGTGTGGCGTGGCCCGGTCGCCCACCCGGAATATGCCGCCTACGCGCATCACGAAGGTGGACGGCTCCAGACCGCCTGGAATCAAGCATCAAGGGCGCCCGCCCCAAGGGCGCCCGCCCCAAGGGCGCGCCGCCCCGACCCGCCAGAGGCCAAGGATCAACCCGCGATGAGGCCGAGTTCGCGACCGACCCGGTCGAACGCGGCGAGGGCGAGGTCGAGTTGCTCATCGGAATGGGCCGCCGACACGATCGTGCGAATGCGCGCCTTGTCGATCGCGACGGTCGGGAAGACGACGGGCTGGGCGAAGACGCCCTCCGCGAGCAGCCGATCGCTGAACCGGCCGGCGGTATCGGGGTCGCCCATCATCACCGGCGTGATCGGCGTCTCGGACCGGCCGGTGTCGAACCCGAGCCGGGTCAACTCCGCCTTGAACCGCCGGGTGTTCGCCCAGAGGCGCTCCTGCAACTCCGGCTCGTCCTGCATCACCCGGATCGCCTCGCGGCAGGACGCGACGACGGACGGCGGGTGCGACGTGGAGAACAGGAACGGGCGGGCGCGTTGGGTCAGGATCTCGCGCAGCGCCTTCGACCCCGCCACATAGCCACCCAGCGAACCGACCGCCTTGGACAGGGTGCCCACCTGGATCGCCACCCGGCCGTGCAGACCGAAATGGTCGACCGTGCCGCGACCATCGCGACCCAGGACACCCGATGCATGGGCGTCATCGACCATGACGGCCGCGCCGAACGCCTCAGCCGCCTCGACGATCCCGGGGAGCTGCGCGATATCGCCATCCATGGAGAAGACGCCGTCGGTGACGACGAGGATCAGGCGATGCTCGCCACCGCCCGGCCGGCCATCCCGCCGGGCGCGCTCAAGGATCTCGCGGAGGGCCGCCACATCGCCGTGGGGATAGATCTCGCGGGGCGCCTTGGACAGCCGCATGCCATCGATGATCGAGGCGTGGTTGAGCGCATCGGACACGATCAGGTCGGTCTCGCCGGTCACCGCCGGGATCACCCCGGTGTTCGCGGTGAAGCCGGACTGGAACGTCAGCACGGCCGGCGTCCCCTTGAACTCGGCCAGCTCCGCCTCGAGCGCCTCGTGCATCGACATCGTCCCGGCGATCGTCCGGACCGCCCCGGAACCGACACCGAAGTCCTCGACCGCCTGGAGCGCCGCGGCCCGGACGCGCGGATGGTGCGTGAGCCCGAGATAGTCGTTCGATGACAGGCTGATCAGGCGCTGCCCGTCGACCGAGACGATCGGCCCCTGGGCGGACGACATGACCCGCAGGGCGCGGTAGAGGTGTCGCTCACGCAGCGCGGCGACCTCGTCGTCCAGGAAGGCGAGCGGGTCCGGCCGCCCCGCAGGCCCCGGCGCGCGCCGCTCGGTCCCGCTGCCGCTCACGATGTCCAGTCCATGACGACCTTGCCCGAGTCGCCGGAGCGGGCCGCGGCGAACGCCGCCGCGTGCTCACGGAACCCGAACCGATGGGTGATGGCCGGCGTGATGTCGAGTCCCGACTGGAGCATCACCGTCATCTTGTACCAGGTCTCATACATCTCGCGACCGTAGATCCCGCGCAACGTGAGCATCTTGAACACGATAGCGTTGACGTCCAGCGCGATGTCCTCGGTCGGGATGCCCAGGATCGCCACGCCACCGCCGTGGGCCATCGAGTCGATGGCGGCCCGGAGGGCGATGGCGTTGCCGGACATCTCGAGGGCGATATCGAACCCTTCGACCATGTCGAGCTCGGCGAAGGCGTCGGCGAGGGTCCGTTCGCGAGGGTCGATCGCGATGGTCGCCCCCATCTGCATGGCCAGGCCGCGGCGGTACTCGTTCGGTTCGCTCACGACCACGTGGCGGGCGCCCGCGTGCCGGGCGACGGCGGTCGCCATCAGGCCGATCGGCCCTGCGCCGGACACCAGCACGTCCTCCCCCAGGACCGGGAAGGCCAGGGCGGTATGGACGGCATTGCCGAACGGGTCGAAGATCGCCGCGACCTCCTCGTCGATGCCGGGCCAGTGGCTCCACACGTTGGTCATCGGCAGGACGACGTACTCGGCGAAGGCCCCGTCACGACCCACGCCGAGGCCGATCGTGTGGGCACACAGCTGGCGCCGGCCGGCGAGGCAATGGCGGCACCGGCCGCACACGACATGGCCCTCGCCCGAGACGATCTCGCCCGGCCGGAACCCGACCACGTTGGAGCCGACCTCGACGATCTCGCCGACGAACTCGTGACCGACGACGAGCGGGGGCACGATCGTCTTCGCGGCCCACGGATCCCACGATTCGATGTGCAGGTCCGTGCCGCAGATGCCGGTCTTGTGGACCCGGATCAGTACGTCGTTGATGCCGACCGCAGGCATCGGGACCTCACGCAGCTCCAGTCCGGGTCCGGGTTCGGTCTTGACCAGGGCGAGCATCGTCGGGCGGCTCAGCGTTCGCTCAGGATGTCGCCGAGATCGAGGTCGGCGCTGTCGGCGTCGAACTCGTCCTCGACATCGAACCAGTCGACGATCGGGTTCTCCACGGCACCGATCCCCTCGATCGCACACCGCGCCCGGTCGCCCGGGACCAGGAAGACGGGCGGGTCGCGATAGACGCCGACGCCCGATGGCGTCCCGGTCGCGATGAGGTCGCCGGGCTCGAGGGTGATCGATCGGCTGATGAACTCGATGAGTTCGGCCACCGTCCAGATCATGTCGGCCGTCGTGCTGTCCTGCATGAGGATCTCACCGCCGTCATCCGGGCCGGAACCGGGGATCCGCCAGGACCGCAGGCGCAGGGTCTGCGGATCGGGGATCTCGTCCGCGCTGACGAAGACCGGGCCCATCGGCAGGAAGGTGTCCGACCCCTTGGCTCGAAGCCACTGGCCATCGCCGCGCTCGCCCTCGGCCAGCGCCGCCGGGACGCCCTGCCAATCGCGGGCGCTCACGTCGTTGACCACCACGTACCCGGCGACGTGGTCGAGCGCGTCCTCGCGGGAGACCCGTTGGGCCAGGGTGCCGATGACGACCCCGAGCTCGACCTCCAGGTCGAGCGCCCGAGTGCCTTCCGGGCGGACGATCGGTTCGCCATCGGCGATGATCGCGTTGGTGAACTTCGAGAACAGCAGCGGCCGCTTCGGCATCGGTCGCCCGCCCTCGGCGGCGTGCTGCCGGTAGTTCAGTCCGACGCAGACGATCTTGCCGGGGTCCGGGATCGGCGCGATGACGTCGACGTCATCGATCGAGATCCCGGCCGCTCCCTCGAGCGCCTCGGCGCGAATGGCGAGCTCGCCCAGGGCCAGGGGGTCGAGCTCGACCCCGGTCAGGAACCCCTCCATGATCGGGACGAGCCGGTCGCCGACCAGCAGCGCCGTGCCGGCGTCATCGGGACCGAGGTACGAGACGAGACGCATCGATCGGCTACTGGGTCATGGCCGACGCGCTCGGGTTCGGGTCGTTCGGCGTCGGGCAGAGCTTTTCGGCGTTGGTGATGCCGCCCCACTGGTTCCAGAAGGCCGTGATCTCAGCCGCATCGAAGGCCTGGAGCGGCAGGACCCGGCCCCAGACCAGCGCCTGGAACGGCGTACTCATGTCGTCGAACCGGGCGATGACCGGGCCGCAATCGGCGACCGGCGGAAAGGCCTCCCAGTAGCGCCTTGAGCTCGGCCTGACCCTCGGCTGTCGCGCCGGGGCTGCTGCCCTGGTAGAGGATGACGAGGCCGCCGTGCTCCAGGTTGTGGATCCAGCCCTGCGGGATGACGTTGTCGGTCGGCCCGTAGACGCGAGCTGCGATCGGCCCCTGGCCAGCGACGTTGATGTGCTTGCCGGAAGCCGGCGCGCAATACGTATAGGTGACCTTCGTGCCGGTTCCGACGTGGTCGTGGCCCATGTCGGGCTGGACGTAGCCGAGGGCCGGCGTCGCACCGGCTGCCGGCGAGGCCGTCGGGTCCGGGGTCCAGATCGTCGAACAGGCGTAGGCCGGCTGCGCGGCCGAGGTGAACACGAAGACCGACAGGAGCGCCACACCGGCCAGCGCGGCGACGATCACGATCGCCGTCCGATACCGCTCCAGGAAGCTCCGCTGCTCCGCCGTGCGCTGGCGCTCGCGGCGCCCGGCGCGAGTCGAGGACGGACTTGCGGTCGCGGCACCGGCCGCAGACCGCTTCGCTGGACGGAAGAGGGACTGCCGGGTTGCTGGCGCCGGCGGCTGGCTTTGGTCACGTGGCTGCCTCATCGGATGCGCGACGGATGACTGCGCGCGGCTGCGCGCACACGGAGGGTACCGTCCCGGCCGTCATCGCGGGCTCGGGCAGGTTCATGGCTCGTCCAGATAGGTTCGCACTTCCGGCCGGAGCAGGCCCCGGAACAGGGCCAGGCTGAACGTCGCCACGAAGACCGCCTCGATGATGAGCCGGCTGAGCGCGAGCAGCGGGATGAGCGGGATCGTCAGGCTTGCGAGCCCGAGGGCAAGCCCGCGAGCCGCCTGCTTGCGCTGCAGGACGAGGGTCGTGGTGAAGATCGTGTAGGCGAGGAGGGCCATGACCACGACACCTTCGAAGCTCACCGGCGCCGAGATGGCCAGGTCCACGACCGACCGCAGGCTGATCCCGATCCCGGCAAGGATCAGGAACGCGTAGACGAGGTAGAGCCGGATGCCACCGGGCATGGCGCGGATGCGAGCGATCATGGGGCATGCATCGTACCGGAGCGGGAGGATCGTGGCCCGCTGTCGGATCGGGAGGCAGCATGAGATCGCGGCGGAGCGTTTGATTCGGGGCAGTGGTCCCAGTAAGGTCCACCACCATGCCGGCTGATATCCCCACCTGGGTCCGCGACGCGATCTTCTACCAGATCTTCCCGGATCGATTCGCCTCGAGCGATCGGGTCCACAAGCCCGGCGTCCTCGAGGCCTGGGACGCACCGCCCACCGTCCATGGCTTCAAGGGTGGCGACCTGTACGGGATCGCCGAGCGGCTGCCGTACCTCGAGGATCTCGGGGTGAACGCGATCTACCTGACCCCGATCTTCAGCTCCGCGTCCAACCACCGCTACCACACCTACGACTACCTCACGGTCGACCCGCTCCTTGGCGGCGACGCGGCCTTGCGCGAGTTGCTCGATGCGGCGCACGACCGCGGGATGCGGGTGATCCTCGACGGCGTGTTCAACCACACCGGTCGTGGGTTCTGGGCCTTCCATCATGTCGTCGAGAACGGCGCGGCCTCGCCCTATCGCGGCTGGTTCCATTTCGACGACGCGCGGCTGGACGGCGGCCGACCGCTCGACCCTTACCCGGAACCGGGCGCCTCGCCGGACACGTTCGGCTACGCGGCCTGGTGGGGTCTGCCGGCGTTGCCGAAGCTGAACACGGACGATCCGGAGGTCCGCGAATACCTGTTCCGCGTGGCCGAACACTGGCTCCGGTTCGGGGTCGATGGCTGGCGCCTGGACGTGCCGACCGAGATCGGCGATGGATCGTTCTGGCGGGAGTTCCGGCGTCGCTGCCGGGCGATCCAGCCGGACGCGTACCTCGTCGGCGAGATCTGGCATGTCGCCCCGGACTGGCTTCGCGGGGATCGCTTCGACGCCCTGATGAACTACCCGCTGGGCGAGGCGATCCTCGGGTTCGCGGCCGGTCCCATGCTGGACCTGTCCGTGGTCCGCGGACACCTCGAGTACGAGCGGAACATCCGGTCGCTCGACGGCCCGGCATTCGCGGCCAGGCTCACCGAGCTGGCGAGTGCCTACGATCCGGACGTCGTCGTCGCCCAGCTCGGCCTGATCGGGTCGCACGACACGCCGCGCGCGCGGACCGTCGTCGGGGACGACCTCGCCGGCGTCCGCCTTGCCACGCTGCTGCTCGCGACGTTCCCAGGTGCGCCGTGCATCTACTACGGTGACGAGATCGGCCTGCGTGGCGGCAACGACCCAGGCTGTCGAGGGGCCTTCCCCTGGGACGAGTCGCGATGGGAGCCAGGGCTGCGCGATGCGGTCCGGGCCGTTCTCCAGCTCCGCCGGACCGAGTCCGCCCTCCGGCATGGCGAGTTTCGGATCCTCGCCGCGGCCGGAGCCGCCATGGCGTTCGAGCGGACGTTGGCCGTTTCTCGCCTGACCGTCGTGGCCAACGCCGGGGATGCGCCGATGGCCCTCGATCTGGCCGTGGACGGGGTTTCCCGTGGACGGCTCGAGGCCATCGAGATGACCGGCTGGGGCGTGATCCCGGACTCGCCGATCGTCGACGGACACGCCCGGGTCGAGGTCCCCGCCCGATCCGGTGGCGTGCTCCGGGTCGCGTCCTGAGCGCTGAGCGACCGCATCGTTTTCGGTCATACTCCCGCTCTTGTGGCTGACCTACCGATCGAACTCAAGCCCGCCCTCGCCGACCGGCTGACCGCCGCCCTCGACGTCGAAGGCAAGATCCCGCGTGCCCTCGACGCACTCGGTCCGGTCGCGGGACGTGATGTGCTGCTCCTGGCCGGAGTCGATGGGATCCGTTCGCGGCAACTCGACGAACTCGGTGCGCGCGTCGCCTTCGCGACGGTGGATGCGGCGTCCCGGATCGACGCCCCCGATGATTCTGCCGACGTCCTGATCAGCCTCTGGGAGCCGTTCCGCGGCGTCGGAGAAGCCGAAGCCGGCGAGGCGGCACGGGTCCTTCGCCCGGACGGCCGGCTGCTCATCGTCCTCGACTATGGTCGAGACGATGTTTCCCACCTTCGCGGCGATCTTCCCGAGTACGGCTACCTCAGCCGTCGAAGTGGGCCGCTCCTCGGCGGCGGGTGCAGGATCCGGGTCGTCCATTGCTTCTGGACCTTTCCATCGATGGATGAGGCCGGATCGTTCCTGCGGGGCGCCTTCGGTCCGAAGGGTCGCAAGGTGGCCAAGGAGATGAAGCGTCCGCGGCTGACCTACAACGTGGCCGTGTACCACCGCTCCGTCCACGGCTCCGGCGAGGGCGCCGGATGACGGCCGCGCGTGAACCGACGCCGCAAAGGATCCGGGTCAGCCCGGGCGTGGTCTTCCTCGCCATCGCCCTGATCGGATCGGTCGCCTTCGCCCTGTATGCGGTCACCGTCCGCGACGCTTCGCAGATCCCGTTGCTCGCCGCCGGCGGCGTGGCGCTCGGGATCGTCTTCCTCGCCCTCGCCGTGTACACCCTGCGGGCGACGTGGCGAGCCGGGATCGCCGGGCGTGATGGACGCGCACTCGGACTCGCCGTGGGCGGCGGCATCGCGGCGATCATCGGGTTCGGCTGCATCGCCGGTGCGATCATCCTGTTCCTGCTGTCGCGGTCCGGCTGATCGGTCACGGTCGGGTCGGCTGCCACCCATCGGGACCCGCCACGACCCTCTGGTAGACTCCCCGGGCGCCCTGCCCCCATCGTCTAGAGGCCTAGGACGCCACCCTTTCAAGGTGGAGATCAGGGGTTCGAATCCCCTTGGGGGTACCACGCCCGGGACGATGTCGGCTCGCCGGACCCTGCGCTCGGAACGCGTCGAACGCCCTGAGCCGTGGCGCGGCAAGCGAGGGAGGGCGATGGGGTTCCTGCGGCGTCCATGACCGTGGCGGGCGAGACGGCTTGGGCGATCGTCGCGCGGACGCGCTCCGTGCTGGCGCTCTGGACTCCGGATGTATAGTGCAATCCGTTTGGGCTGCTCTGAACGCTGCAGACTAGTACATTCGGGTGGTCTTATGTGAGGTTCGCCTCTCGTAGGATCGGGGGACGCGGTCGCTGTTCGGGCGACCCGTACGCTTTCGCAACGGGGATCACATGGCCAACAAGTCCGCCTCGGTCGCCGCCCTCCTCTCGTTCATCTTTCCCGGCCTGGGGCACTTGTACCTGGGCAAGCGGCGCCAGGCGCTGATCTTCGCTGTACCCGCCCTGCTCGTGACGCTCGTGATCGCCATCGAGCTGATGACCGGCCTGGAGTCCGCGCTGGGCAACATCATCACGCCATCGGGTTCGATGACGGCCCTGATCCTGATCCTGCTGACTGGCGGTTGGCGGATCGTCGCGATCGTCGACTCGGTCCTCATCGTGCGGCGGCAATCCGGGCTTGGGGCGCCGTCCATCGCCGTGGTGGCGCTGTTGCTCCTGGTCACGGCCGGGATGTACGGGACTGCGGCGTATGTCGCGTACACCGTGTACGACGCGAGCAGCAAGATCTTCGTGGCGGCGGGCCCGGACGATGGCAACGGCACCGCCTCGCCCGATGCCAACGCCTCCTCAGAGCCGGGCGCGCCGTCCCCCAGCGAGGACGACTACCAGGTGGTGCCCGAGGAGACGCCGGCGACCGCCCAGTCCCGGATCAACATCTTGCTCACGGGCGTCGATTCGGCGGAGACCCGGACGACCGCCCTGACCGACACGATGATCGTGCTGAGCATCAACCCGGTCGACAAGTCGGTCGTGATGCTCAGCCTGCCCAGGGACATCTCCAAGTTCCCGCTGTACGACGGCCGCACCTTCAACGGCAAGATCAACTCCCTCATGACCTGGGTCAGGTACCACCCGGCTGACTTCGACGAGCAGCCCTTCCCGGCCCTGATGAAGGAGATCGGTTTCCTCGTCGGGGTGCCGATCCACTATTTCGCCGCGATCGACCTGGAGGGCTTCCGGAAGATGATCGACGCCGTCGGCGGCGTCACCGTCAACAACCCCGCGGCGATCAACGACCCACGCTACGACTGGCTCGACGGGACGCATGGGTTCTACCTGTCCAAAGGCAAGGTGAAACTCGACGGCAGGTTGGCGCTCGCCTACGCACGCTCCCGCCAGGGCATCGGCGATTCGGACTTCACCCGCGCGGCCCGCCAGCAGCAGCTGCTGGTGGCGCTGCGCGACAAGCTCGCGTCCCCGGACATGATCACCAAGCTGCCGGACCTTATCCGGGCGGCGGGGGACACGGTGCGCACGAACCTGCCCACCGACCGGCTCGATGAGTTCATCTCCCTGGCGCGCAATGTCGGGCCGGACTCCATCACCCGGCAGGTCATCACCTATCCGATCACCTTCCACCCGCCAACGGCGTCCACCGGGGGCGTGTGGACGCTGCAGCTCCACATGGACAAGCTCGCCAAGCTGTCGCAGAAGCTCTTCGGCGCCGACAGTCGCTACGCGGGCGACTGATGCTTCGCCAGCACCTGCGCCAGGCTCGGCTCACGCTGTTGCTGGTCGACGGGATCGGGGCGGCGGCGTTGTTTGCTGCGGTGTCGATGCTCCGGCTGGGCCACGGCTGGCAGAACGAGTGGCTCGCCTCGGGAGCCGTCTGGTGGGTGTGGGCGACCGGGTACGCCGCCCTGTGGGCCGGCTGTGAGTGGCTGCTGAGCCTGGACCAGCTCCGCGCCCGGTGGACGTTCCGGGGCGAGGCGACCGACATCGTCCGCGCGGTGCTGCTGGCGGCCGTCACGGTGTTCAGCATCCTGTTCCTGGTCCATGCGCCCGAGGTCAGCCGCCTGTTCCTGGTCATCCTGTTCGCGAGCCAGGCGATCTTCTCCGTGGTCCAGCGCCGCGCGATCTGGTTCGTGGTGCAGCGTCGGCCCGGCATCGCGTCAAGGAACATGCTGGTCCTGGGAACGTCCGCGAGAGCCGTGAAGGTTGCACGGCAGATCGCGGGACATCCGGCCCTCGACTACCGGATCGCCGGATATCTTGGACAGCCGACGGATGCCTGCCCGGTGGTGCTCGGCTCGCTCGACGACGTGGAAGACGTCCTGCACAGTGCCGTCATCGACGAGGTGCTCGCCGTCCTTGAGCCCGACCAGGTCGCCTACCTGACACCCGTCGCCGCACTGTGCGAGCAGGAGGGACGGCGCCTCCGCGTCGTCGTGACCGCGGGTTGGAGCCCGGTCACGGGCGGGCGGCTCGAGACGTTCGGCAAGCAAGAGATCCTTACGATCGCCAACGGCCCGGACCGCATCCTGGGACTGCTCGCCAAGCGGATCCTGGACTTCGGCCTGGCCTCGTTGGCCCTCGTGTTGCTGGCGCCCATCGCGGCGCTCATCGCAGTCGCGATCAAGCTCGAGGATGGCGGCCCGGTGTTCTTCCGCCAGACGCGGAGCGGTCTGCACGGCCGGCCATTCAGCGTGGTCAAGTTCCGCACCATGGTGCCCGATGCCGAGATGCGCCTGGCGGGGCTGTCCGATCGCAACGAGATCCACGGCCCCGCCTTCAAGGTCGCGGAAGACCCCCGCGTCACTCGCGTTGGTCTCGTGTTGCGGAAGACGAGCCTCGACGAACTGCCCCAGTTCTGGAACGTATTTCGCGGTGACATGAGCATCGTAGGGCCTCGCCCACCGCTGCCGGGCGAGGTCGCAGGCTACGACCTGTGGCACCGCCGACGGCTGTCGATGAAGCCCGGGATCACCGGCCTCTGGCAGGTCTCGGCGCGGCTAGAGGTGGAGTTCGACCGGTGGGTGGAACTTGACCTCGCGTACATCGACCGATGGTCGCTCTGGCTGGACTTCAAGATCATGGTGAAGACCGTGCCCGCGATGCTCTCGGGCAGGTGAGGACGATGCGCGTGGACGAGCCGCGTTGCGGTCGAGACACACGAACCGCCGGACCGCGCGCCAGGGTAGGTCTGCCCAACCGTACCGCGAGTCCGACCGCCCGAACGGAAGGAGCCCGGCCGATGTCGTCATCCGGGACCCTGCTACCATCGGCCCCGATGGAGATCATGGGCGTCCAGATCCGGACGATCATCAAGGACAACGTGGCGACCCGCTGCGATGGCTGCCTGCAGGTCATCGATGGAACGCCCTGGCGGATCAACCTGCTCGACATCGTCGCCGCCGAATCGCCCGTTGCCTGGACGGACCGTCCGGCGGTGAACCCTGGCCCATTCCAGTTCCACGGCGATCCCGCTCTGCGTCCGACGCTGGATGGCCGGCAAGGACTACTTGTTCTGTCGCCGCGGCGAGGTTCGCGAGATCATGCGTCCCATCCAGATCCCGGCCGACCCACCTCGCTGGGGCCTGTGCGACGGGATCCATCGCGACGATCACGAGTTCGTCCCCGCCTGATTGACAGGGGCCGCTCGGCGCGCCTATCCTGCGCCCGCTCGTCGCGAATCGCTGATACCCAGATTCGCCTAGCTTTGCGAATCCCATCTCCCTCGCCCTGACAAGCCCGAGGCGCAACGTGTCCGAACCTGCCCGCGCCGACCGCGCTGCCGGTACCGCAACCGGCCCATCCGAGGAGCCCGCATGGCTGTCGCTAGGGCCGGCGAGCCGTCGTGTCGGGGTCGACCCGGACACCCTCAGGCGGTGGGCCGATGAAGGCCGGATCGAGGTCTACCTCACTCCCGGAGGCCACCGACGCTTCGAGCGTCGAGCCATCGACCGACTGGTCGCGACCCGCCGGCCGGGCAGCCGTCCGTTGGCCAGCCTCGGTGCGAGCCCGGAACGGGTCACGCGCGCCTACCAGCGCACGTACGCGGCGGATGCCGGCGGCCACGGCGTCGCGGCCGACGACAGCGTGACGAGGGAACGCTACCGGCAGGACGGCCGGCGACTGGTCGGGGCCCTCGTGGCGCACCTGGACGCCGACCCGGACGATACGACCGGCCGTGGCCGAGCGGAGGCCGACGCGACGGCGCTCGTGGACGACCTCGCCCGACGACTCGCGACGTCGGGCACCAGCCTGACCGAGGCGGTCGGCCTGTTCGTGGCCGCCCGTCGGCCATTCCTGGACGCACTGACCGGCCTCGGCCGTCGCAGGACCCTCGATGCGGCCCGCCTGGCTGCGCTCTACGACGATGCCTCGGGCCTGCTGGATCGACTCCTGCTGCGCCTCATCGCGACCTTCCAGGCAGCGTCGCGGCCGGCATGAATCCAGCGGTCGTCCTGCCTGCGCTGACCTCGCTCCTGGCCCTGGCCTTCGCGCTGGCGCTGTTCGACCAGTGGCACGAGCGTCGCGGCGGGTTCCAGCTGATCTGGGCGATCGGGATGGTCTTCTACGGCGTCGGGGCCGGCTGCGAGGCCATCGCTGCGGCCGGGGGCTGGAACGAGGCACTCTACCGAACCTGGTACCTGACCGGCGCTGTGTGGACCGCCGGATGGCTGGGTCTCGGGACCACCTATCTGCTGGGTCGGACGCGGTTCGGCTACAGCTTCGCGCTGTGCCTCTTCCTCGCCGGGCTGTTCACCTTCCTCCTCCGCAACAAGCCCGAATACGCGGGCGCCGGCGCGCTCCCGTTGCTCTACTTCATCGTGGCCGGCCTGCTGGCCCTCGCGGTCGCGGTCGAGACCTATTTCGCGAATGAACGCTGGCCCGCCCTTGCCGCTTCGGCCGTGATCGGGGCGACCGTCCTCAGCCTCGTGCTGATGGCGACGACGACGCTGGCGGCGCCCGGCTACGCGGTCGATCCGGTGACCGGCGCCCCGATCGCGACGCTGTTCCCGCCGCAACTCCGATTGCTGACGCCGTTCCTCAACATCACCGGTGCGTTCGCGCTGATCCTCGGGGCGATCTTCTCGACCTATGTGTTCATGCCCAAACGACGGGTGCTGGCCTACTCGCTCGATCCCAACCAGCCCGGCGATGAGTTCCTGTTCAACCTGATCATCGCGCCGGTGGCGATCACGGTGAACCTGGTGGCCTCCCTGCCCGGGGCTGCTCGGGCGCTGGTGGCCGGCAAGCTCCACAGTCGGGTCCCGGCGACGATCCTCATCGCGGTCGGCGCGTTCGTGGCGACCCTCGGTGACACGCTGAACCGGTTCGGGATGACCGAGTGGTTCGAGCTCGGGAAGTTCCTCGGCGTCATCTTCCTGTTCGCAGGCTTCCTGGTCTCAGTCGAGGTCTTCCGGGTCGTCCGCGTGCCGTTCACCTCGATCCGGCTGTCGCGGACAAGGCACGAGCCAGCCGGTGCGCAGGCGCTCGTGGCGGCCTCCGAGACCGCCCTCGACCATGGCCCGAGGGACGCGGAGACGGCACGGAACTGATCGACGCGACCGCCCTGGGGCTCACACGCGCATCCGGTCGACCGGCCCTACCATCGACCGATGCGTGCCGGCACCCTGACCGATGACTGACCGGTCCCCGATCGTGGGATTCGCGATCGTCATCGCTGCTGCCTCGATGTTCGGGATGCTCGGGCCGTTGTCGAACTTCGCCTATGACGCCGGGATGGAGCCGCTTCCGTTCGTGGTCTGGCGCGGCGGGATCGGGATGCTCGCGACGTTCGCCTTCATCGCCTGGCGGATGGTTCGCGGCGTCGAACGACGCACTCCGCTCCGAGCGCTCGATCGTGGCGCGCGGATCAGCCTGGTGGTGGCCGCGCTGGCCGCGTTCGGCCTGAACTTCGCCATGTTCATCGCCTTCGACCTGGTGACGGTCGCCCTCGCGCTGCTCGGCTTCTACACCTATCCCGTCGTCGTGGCGGTCGTGAACGTCGCGCTCGGTCGTGAGTCGCTGGATCGACCGCGTATCGCCGCCCTCGGGCTGGCGGTGGCCGGGATGATCGCGGTCGTCGCCTCCCAACTCGACCCGGCCTCGGGGATCCGGTTCGACGCGATCGGGTTCGGGCTGGCCCTCGCCGCCGCCGGTTGCCAGGCAGTGTTCGTGATCATCAGTCGAAGCGGCTATTCGGTCGTCCCGGCCACCCAGGCGATGGGCTTCATCCTGGCCATCACCGTCGTGGCCGGCATCGCGATCACGCTCGTCGCCGGGTCGGAGCAGGCGCTCGTCTACCCCGTGCACGACCTGTCCGTGATGCCGCTGCTCCTGTTCACCGGCCTGTTCGCGGCGGCCATCCCGTCGATCCTGTTCCTGACCGGGATCCGGCTCATCGGCGGGACTCGGGCAGGCATCCTCATGCTGTTCGAGCCGGTCGTCGGGGTGATCCTGGCGGCCGCCCTCCTCGGCGAACAGCTTGCCCCGATCCAGGTCGCCGGTGGCCTGGCGATCCTGCTGGCGGCGCTCATCCTCCAGCGATCGGCGGCCCCCGGCGGACGCACGATCGTCGCGCCGGCCGTCGAGGCAGACGAGGTGGACAGCGTGATGAGCCGGCCCTGATGGCGCCAGGCGCGATGACAACGGTCATCTTCGTCCATGGCACTCGCCTGACCGGGTCGATGTGGACGCCCCAGCTGACGGGCCTTGGCTCGGGGATCCATGCGCTCGCGATCGATCTGCCGGGACACGGACGCCGCGCCGGCGAGACCTTCACCCTTGATCGAGCGGTCGCGGTCGTGGCGGAGGCGATCGATGAGCTGGAGGATCGCCGGGCCGTGATCGTCGGGCTGTCCCTTGGGGGCTACGTGTCGATGGCGCTAGCGGCGACGTCGCCCGACCGGGTCCAGGGCCTCGTCGTATGCGGTGCCACCGCCGAGCCGGTCGGTTGGCGCGCGCTGCCGTTCCGCGGGATGGCCGGCATGATCGACGGACTGGACGGATCGCGACTCACGCACATCCAGGCAGCCTACTTTCGACGGCGGTACCCGGCAGACATCGCCGAACCGATCATCGACGGTGGGTTCTGGATGCGCGGCGGCGCAGCCGCGCTGCGAGCCCTGGCGGGCGAGCGATTCATGCCCAGGCTGGCCGCCTATCCGGGTCGCACCCTCATCGTCAATGGCGCGTTGGACTTCGCCTTCCGTCCCGGCGCCGTCGCCTTCGCGCGGGCCGCCCGCGATGGTCGCCGGGTCCGGATCGCGGGCGCGACACACCTGGCCAACCTCGACCGCCCGGAAGCTTTCAACGAGACGGTCCGCCGCTTCGCCCGGTCGGTGTCCTGACCGCGGGCACAGGTGGGACACGGCGCGGCCTGGGAACGGCACGGTCGTGGGCACGGCGCGGCACGCGTCGCCGAGCAGGGAGAGACGACGTGGCGGAATTTCACCACAGACCGTATGGCATGTATCGGGTCGATGGAGGCATGTCGCGCTCGCCACGGCCGGCCGCCCAGCGTTGACCTGAGCGTGACCGTGGTCGGTCGGATGCCGCGCTCGGTCATCGACACGCGACGATGTGACATAACGTTCCGTGGGTGAGAATCCCGCCAAGTCGTGCCGGCCGACGGCGCCGGTCGTGCCGGCCGACGGGCCACGGCGCGGGTCGGGCTGGGCCACGGCACGGACGTCGGCGGGGCCGGACCGGAATGCGGCCGGCGACCGACCATCGGCCCCGCCTGACCGGCCGAAGCGGGCCCCCGGCTATACTGGCCCGACCCGCCAACCCCGTTTCACCTTGAGGTTCGATGCGCGTCCGCAAAGCTGTCTTCCCCGCCGCTGGATGGGGAACCCGTTTCCTGCCAGCCACCAAGGCCCAGCCGAAGGAGATGCTGCCCCTGGTCGACAAGCCGATCATCCAGTACGCGGTCGAGGAGGCCGTGGCGGCTGGGATCGAGCAGGTCATCATCGTCACTTCCAGCCAGAAACGCGCCATCGAGGATCACTTCGACCTCTCCTTCGAACTCGAGCACCTGCTCGAGGAGAAGGGCGATATCGAGATGCTCCGCCAGGTGCGAGCGATCAGCGATCTCGCCCAGGTCGCGTACGTACGACAGAAGGAACAACTCGGCCTCGGGCACGCGGTGCTGATGGCCAAGGACCTGATCGGCCATGAGCCCTTCGCGGTCATCCTCCCCGATGACGTGGTCATCGCCGACCGACCGTGCATCGGTCAGCTCATCCACGCCTACCAGCAGACGCATGGATCGGTCGTGGCCGTGCTGGAGGTCCCACCCGAGGACACCAGCCGGTACGGGATCATCGCCTCGGAGCCATCGGAAGACCCGCTCGATCACGGTCGGCTGCACCGAGTGACCAGGATCGTCGAGAAGCCCGAGCCCGGGACTGCGCCATCGAATCTGGCCGTCATCGGCCGGTATGTCCTCACCCCCAAGATCTTCGACAAGCTCGAGCAGACCCAGGGCGGCGCCGGCGGTGAGATCCAGCTGACCGACGCGATCGCGGCGCTCATGGACGAGCAGGAAGTCTTCGCCTACGAGTTCGAAGGCACCCGGTACGACGCAGGAACGACGATGGGCTGGCTCAAGGCTTCGGTCGAGATCGCGTTGGGCCGGCAGGACCTCGGGACGGAATTCCGGGCATACCTCCAGGAACTCCAGCTCTGACCGAGTCCGCGCGTGCGGTACGATGCGGCCCGCAGCCGGTCGCGCCGGTTGGCAAACAGCAGCAGATAGGGGACGACTTGGCGGAGATCGGGCAGGTCCTGGGCGGTCGATACCGCCTGATCGAGCTCCTCGGCAGTGGCGGGATGGCGACCATCTATCGCGCGACTGACAACGGACTGGGCCGGGACGTCGCCATCAAGCTCCTCCGACCGGAATACCTGCGCGACCCGGACTTCTCCGCCCGGTTCCGACAGGAGGCGCAGGCCGCCGCATCGCTCAGTCACCCGAACGTCGTGGCCGTCTACGACTACGGCGAGGATCCGAGCGGCCCGTTCATCGCGATGGAACTGGTCGACGGCGAGGATCTCGCCACGATCCTCCGGCGCAGCGGCGCGCTGCCGCCCCGTCAGGCCGCCAGGATCGGGGCCGGTGTCGCCCGGGCCCTTGCCGCCGCCCACGCCCGCGGTATCGTCCACCGCGACATCAAGCCAGGCAACGTCCTGATCGGCGCCGATGGACAGGTCAAGGTCGCCGACTTCGGGATCGCCCGGGCCGTCTCCGAAGCCCAGGTGACCCTTCCCGGGATGACCCTTGGATCGGTCCACTACTTCAGCCCGGAACAGGCGCGCGGCGAGCCGGCCACGATGTCATCCGACATCTACAGCCTGGGCATCGTCCTGTACGAGATGCTGACCGGCGTTCGCCCGTGGGAGGGCGATAGCGCCGCCTCGGTCGCCCTCGCCCGGCTCAGTGGTCCGATCCCCGACCCATTGACCGTGCGTCCATCCGTGCCACCGGACCTCGCGGCGATCACCCGGCGCGCCCTGGCCCTCGATCCCGAGGATCGCTGGTCATCGGCCGCCGTCTTCGCGGATGCCCTCGAACAATCGCTCAACCCGGGCGGAGCGGGCGGCGCAGCCGCGGCAGGGGCCGCTGCCGGTGCCGTGGCCGGCGCCACCGTCATCTCTGCGACCGCCCGGCCGAACGCCGGCGGGATCCCCTACGCACCCGATGCCTATGCCGGCACCGAAGGTCGCACCATCATCGAGTCCCACGCCCCCGCCACCGGCAGCGAACTCGCCAGGGACGGGCCCCCGATGAAGACGACTCCACGAGTCCCCTGGTCTGGGTGGCCGGGATCCTGGCGATCGCCCTGCTCGGGATCATCGCATTCCTCGTCTTCCAGCTGGCGTCCGGCGGCGGCGGGACGACCCCGCCCGCCCAGGTCACCGTCCCGAGTTTCGTCGGGATGACCTCGACTGCCGCGAGCCAGCAGGCACTCGCGCTGGGCATCACCCTCGACCCGACGGCCGACACCACGTCCGACCAGCCCGACGGCACGATCCTGACCCAGGATCCGCCGTCCGGTACCCAGGTCGCAGCGGGCAGCGTCGTTCGCGTGACGGTGGCCACCTCGCCAGGGACCGTGCCCGTGCCCGATCTGAAGCTCCTGGACGACTCGGCGGCGCTCCAGGCGATCTCGGACGCCGGCCTCCGCGTCGGCGTGCGGTCGGAGGACTACGACCCGCTCGTTCCGGTCGGCCTCGTGACCACCCAGAACCCGACCGCCGGGATCGTCGTGGCCAAGGGCACCGCCGTGGATTACGTCGTCTCACTCGGGCCGGAACCGACCCCCTCCCCGACACCCACACCCACGCCGACTCCGACACCGACGCCCACGCCGACTCCGACGCCGACGCCCACGCCGACTCCGACGACCCACGCCGACTCCGACGCCCACACCGACACCGACACCGACCCCGACCCCGACCCCGACCCCGCCCACGCCCTGAGGTCGCCCTCGCCCGGGTCGCGGCTCGCGCGGGGTTCGCGCGGATCAGGCCGGGATCACGCGCATCAGGCGGGGCGTTCTCCAGTCGGCCGGGATCGATGGATCTCGACCGACGCATGGTCGAGTGGTCCGCCGAGCCTGACGTCGGGTTTGCGGACCCGGACGATCACCTCCGGCGCGTCAAAGGCGAGCAGCACAGCGTGACCGATCGCTTCGGCAAGTGCCTCGAGCAACCGGAACGAGTTCGAGGTCACGATCTCGCGGACCGTGTCGTAGACCTTGCCGTAGTCGATCGACTGGGCAAGGTCGTCGTCGATGCCGGCCGGCTGGAGGTCGAGCAGAAGCTCGACGTCCACCTCGAACCGCTGCGGTGTGAGCCGCTCCTCGTCGTAGTAGCCATGGCGCGCGTCGAAGCGCATGTTCGAAAGGACGATCCGGTCGGTCACGGGAGCCGGCCCGCCGGATGATCCTCGGTCCAGGACCCGCGCACGACGGCGTCGCTGATCCGTGCCGCTCGGACGTTCGCCTGGACATCGTGGACCCGGATGATGTCCGCGCCGGCCGCGATCCCGAGGGCGGTCGTGGCCAGGGTCGCCTCCAGGCGATCGTCGGCAGGCAGGTCCAGGATCCGCCCGAGCGTCGACTTCCGGCTCGTCCCGAGCAGGATCGGCCGGCCCAGCACGCGCAGCGCGGCCAACTCCCGCAGGACCTCCAGGTTGTGGTCCGGCGTCTTGCCGAACCCGAACCCGGGATCGACGATGAGGGCGTCCCACGCGACCCCGAGCCGGAGCGCTCGCTCGATCGCCCGCTCCAGGTCGGCGATCACCTCGGCCAGGAAGGACGTGTACGTGGCCGCCGCACGGTTGTGCATGATCACCAGCGGGACCCCGTGATCGGCCGCGACGCGGACGAGCGCGTCGTCCTGCCCGACGCCCCACACGTCGTTGACCAGGTCGGCGCCGGCTGCCAACGCGGCTTCGGCCACGGGCGCCTTCGTCGTGTCGATGCTGATCGGCGTCGCCGGCAGCTCGGAGCGGAGCGCCGCCACGATCGGGACCACGCGAGCGCGCTCCTCGACCGGATCCACGGGCGCGTGGCCGGGCCTCGTCGATTCCCCGCCCACATCGAGGAGATCGGCACCCTCGTCGACCATCCGCCGGCCGATGGCGATGGCCGCGGCGGTCGCGTCGGCGGATCCGGCGAGCAGGCCGTCACTCGAGAACGAATTGGGAGTGACGTTGATGATCCCCATGACGAACGTGCGCTCGCCCCAGCCGAAGACCGTCGGTCCGATCCGGGTCGGCTGGGGCGCGGGATCCGATCGGCTGGACGTGGTCATGTCGCCTCGGTGGGGTCCGCTTCCGGGTCACGCAGCGCCGGGTCGTCCACAAGACGTGCCCGAGCCGCCCCGACAAGATAGAGCGAACCCGCGACGACGGTCGGCCCGGGGCGGGCCAGCGCGACCTCGAGGGCAGCGATCGGATCCGGCTCGACGTGCGTGTCGGTCAGCCCGGCCGACCGCCAGCGATCCGCCAGCGCGTCGGCCGCCAGGGCGCGCGGCAGATCCAGGCTCGTCGCGATGACCGTGGCGCCGGCCATCGATGCCGATCGTGCCAGCGCGCTGACGACGCCGTCGACGTCCTTGTCGGCCATGGACGCGGTGACCAGGGTCACGGGCCCGGGCGTCAGGAACGGTCGCAGGTCGTCGAGCGCGACGGCGAGGGCCGCGGCGCCGGTCGGATTGTGGGCACCGTCGAGCAGCACGTCCCGATCGTCGATGCGGAGCAACTCGAGGCGGCCCGGCCAGACCGCGCCGGCATACCCTGCCCGGCGTGCCGGATCGGGAGTGGTCGCGATGCCGGACCGTTCAAGCGCGTCGAGCAGCGCGTCCGCGACTGCCACGTTCGCGGCCTGGTGCCGCCCGCGCAGGCCGACCCTCGTCCGTCCGAGCCGCGGCAGGTCCACGTCGATCCCATCCCGGTCCCAGCCGAGCAGCGGCGGATCGGCGACCTCGGTGAGGGGCACGGCCAGCCGCCGCGCGCGACGCCGGATCACCGCCAGCGCCTCACCGCGCGCGGCGGTCACCGCCAGATCCCCGCGCTCGATGATGGCTGCCTTCTCCCGGGCGATCTTGGGGATCGTGTCGCCGAGTCGATCCATGTGATCCAGATCCACGTTGGTCACGACCGCCACGCCGCCGTCCCACGCGTGCGTTGCGTCGAGCCGGCCGCCGAGCCCGACCTCGACCAGGGCGACATCGGGTCGAACCTCGGCGAACCGGGCGAACACCACCGCGGTCAACAACTCGAATTCGGTCGGGTCGCCGAAGCGGGGGGCGACCCGGTCCGCGGCGCCCAGCACCCGCCCGACCAATCGGGCCAGGTCCGCGGCCGCGATCGGCTCGCCATCGACCTGGATCCGCTCCCGATACGTCACCAGGTGCGGTTTCGGCGTGGTCGCGACCCGGTGGCCGGCGGCGAGCAGGGCTGCCGACGCGAGGGCGAGCACGCTCCCCTTGCCATTGGTCCCGCCGATCAGCGCGCCGCGGACGCTCCGCTCCGGGTGGTCCAGGGCACGCAGCAGGGCTCGCGTGCGGCCGAGTCCGAGTCGGACGCCGAATCTGCCGCGGGCTTCCAGCGCGCGCAGCGCCTCCGGGTAGGTCATCTCCGAGCCCGGCTCGGCCATCATCGCACCGTCACTCGCGGGTCAGCTCGTCCTCGTAGAAGACGCACTGGTTGAACCGCGGCGTGAGGCACACGTCATTCACGAAGCCCTGCTCCATGTGGACCCCGCCCCGCAGCTGGCAGCGCGATGTGTTGTTGTCCTGGCGGATGAGGGCCTTGAGCAGGTGTGGAGCCTGGATCGGGATGGTCACCCCGGGTCCCGGTCATGTAGAAATGCGGGCAGACATTCCGGCGGAGGTTGGGCAGACCGAAACCGGCACGCGGGCCGCCCGGCAGGAGCATCGCATCCGATCGTGACGCCGCCTCCGCCGTCCGCGACGGTGTGACGCGCGCGATCGGACCGACGCCGAACTCCGGGCGACCAGTCGCCCTGGGCGCCGGACGACCGGTTGCCCTGGGGTCCGGTCGACCAGTCCGTGGATCGCGAGCCTGCACTCAATCCCTCGTGTTCAGGGCGAACGCGACGGACTCCGCCACGCGCGCGACCGGGCCAGAGTACAACGCACCGCACCATGCCGGCACGTCTCGACCCCATCCCATCGGCCGCCGTGCGACAATCGCCGGCGATGACCTCACGGCGCGATCCCCGCCGGACGCACGTCCGACCCCGCCCTCCGTCCAGCGGCCGACCCGCCCCAGTGAAGGTGAAGACGCGCTCGCCGGGACCCGATCGCCTCGCCCGTCATCGCCCGATGCAGCGAGACGGGATGCCGCTCATCGCTCGGATCGGGTTCATCGCCGTCGTCGCCGCTACTCGGTGTCGGGGTGCTCTACATCGGGATCAACGGGCTCGGGATCGTCGCCAACAGTATCGGCTCGACGGTCTCAGGCTTCGTGTCGGACGTGACATCGACCCCGTCGCCGGAACCATCGATCGCCGCGATCACCGACCCGCCGTCGATCGTCCAGCCGCCGGAGCCGTACACCACGCTCGACACCGTCGACCTCGAGGTGACCGTCCCGCCCGACCTGGCAGGCGATCCGACGTACCGGATCAAGGTCTATCTCACCCTGCCCGACGAGGATCCGGCAGCGATCGGCGATTCGCCGATCGCCGAGGGTACGCGCACGATCATCCCGGTCCAGCTGTCCAAGGGGATCAATGATTTCTCGGCCACGATCATCGGCCCTGGGGGCGAGTCGGATCCATCGGCCATCGTCCGGTTCGTCTTCGATGCGTCGGCGCCCAAGATCACGATCACTTCGCCCAAGGACAACGCGGTCGTCAATGGCACTCGGGTCAGGATCAAGGGCAAGACCCAGGCGCGTTCCACCCTCCTCGCCCGAAACGAGTCGAGCGGTTCCTCGGTCGGTGGCACTGCCGGGTCGGACGGCAGGTTCAGCCTGGATCTCATCCTGAGCACCGGGATCAACAAGATCGCCATCACCAGCACGGACCCTGCCGGGAACACGGCCGAGACGAATCTCACCGTTCGGCGCGGCTCCGGCGATTTGACCGTCAATCTGACCTCGTCCGACTACCGGGTCAGTCGCTCGTCATTGCCCGAGGCAGTGACCCTCACCGCGACCGTTACGGACCCTGACGGCAAGGCCCTCGCGGGTGCGAATGTGACGTTCACACTGAGCATCCCCGGCATCCCCACCGTCACGATCGATGGGGTGACCGGCGCGAACGGGCGAGCCACGTTCAAGACGACCATCCCGAAGGGTGCCACCAGGGGCCAGGGCAATGCCACCGTCCTGGTGACCACGACGGACTTCGGCTCGACCGAGGACTACACGGTCATCACGATCGTCAAGTAGGGCGGCCGCCAGTACGGCGACCGCTGGCCTGCACGTGCGGGCCGCCGAGTCGGTCGACAAGCGCGCTACCGGCAGCTACCATCCGGCCATGCCGATGTGGCGTTGCCCGCACTGCGGAACACCCCAGCCCGAGACGGCCAGATGCTGGGTCTGCCGGCGCTCCAGCACCGCCTGCGCCACCTGCCAGCACTTCCGACGCTCGGTCGCCGGCCAGCTTGGCTACTGCGGACTCGATCGGCAGCGGCGCCCGCTCCGCGGTGACGAGATCCGAGCCTGCTGGGAGGCCCGGCATGTCGCCGATGAAGGACCGGCCGTCACGATGGCGAGACGTCCACCGTCGGCCGGACCCGCTGCAGCCGACCGAACGCCTGTTCGGCACCTCGAGTTCGTCGAGGTCGGGGCCGGTCACGCGAGCGTCGCGGATCCGCCCCCGGCGCCGAACCACAGCCAGGCCTCGGATCCCGCGACGATGGCGGAACCGGTCCGCCCGGCCGAGCCGGGCTGGAGTCTGTGGGGCGACGCCGAGATCTGAGGGCTGCGACTCGACGCTACAGGCCGGCGGGGCGAGTCCCGAGGGTCACGTCGATCGAGATGTGCGACCCGTCGCGCAGGATATCGAGCGTCACCGTGTCGCCGGGGGCGAACTGGGCGAGGGTCGCATCGAGCGGATGCTCCACATCGATGACCTTGCCGTTGACGCTGACGATGATGTCGCCGTCCTTCACGCCGGCCAGGTCGGCGGGCTTCCCTGGCACGATGCCGGACTGTTGCTGGCCCGTGTCAGGGTTGAATCCGCGGACCAGCGCGCCGCTCTGGACGGGCAGATTGTCCTGGTCGGCGATCTGCCTGGTGATCGACACGAAGCCGATGCCCAGGTACGGGCGAGTCAGGGGCTTGCCGGCAACGGCCTGGGCCATGATCGGGCGAGCGACATCGATCGGGATGGCGAACCCGATCCCGTTGCTGTTGGAGGCGATCGCCGTGTTGATGCCGACGATGTTCCCGCCTGCGTCCAGGAGCGGGCCGCCCGAGTTGCCAGGGTTGATCGCGGCATCCGTCTGGATGAGATTGGACAGCGATTCGTTGTTGTCCGTCGTGATCGACCGACCCTTCGCCGACACGATCCCGCTGGTGACCGAGTTGGAGTACGTCCCGAGCGGGCTGCCGATTGCGACGACCAGTTGCCCGACCTTGAGGGCATCCGACTCGCCGATCGCGGCGGTCGGCAGCCCGGTCTCGTCGACCTTGACGATGGCCAGGTCGGTCAGCGTATCGATGCCGTAGACACGCCCCTGGAGCACCCGTCCGTCGCTGAGCTCGACATCGAACGAGTCGCCGCCATCGACGACGTGGTGGTTGGTCAGGATCCAGCCATCGCTGTCGAAGATCACACCGGAACCGACGCCGGTCGCCGGGATGACCCCGAGGTTACCGATGTTGGACGTGCCCTTCACCGTGATCTTCACGACCGCCGGGCTGACCTTGGCGGCGACGGCGATCGTCGCCGACGACTCGTCGATGGCGACGGGCTGGAGGGTCCCCACGTTCGAGCCCTGCGTGCCGGTCGGGACCGTGACCGCAGGTCGATCGAGGGCGCCGGTCGCGCTCAGGGCGAGGACGGTCCCACCTGAGGCGAGGACGGCCGACAGCAGCGACGCGACAAGCAGCGAACTCGTGCCTGAGCGACGGCGCGATGGGTCCGGCGGTGGCGGGGTCGCCGCCTCGTAGGCCGCAGGGGCTGGCTCATACCAACGCTCCGGGGTCGCGGCCGGGGCGTCATCCCACGAACGCGCCCAGTCGGAGCGCGGTTCGGGGGCCGGCGTGTAGCGGTCGACCGGCGACACGTCGCCCGGCGCGATCGGCTCGATCGGTGCCGCAGGCTCCATCGGCGCGGCGGGCTCGATCGGCACGATCGCTTCTCGCTGGGTCGGATCGCCCGGATCGGCGGGGTCGCGGTTGGGGTCTTCGTACATCGTGTTTGGGGATCCCTTCGGATGCGTCGGCCGGTGAGCGACCGAAGTGACACGGGTGCTGGTATCAGGGTGCGGGTTCTGGGTTGACCTTGGGTCGCTCGGAAGGTGAAGTTTCCTGCACGTTGACTGGCGTCTCGTGCACGTCATGGCCATCGCCGGTCGGGGCATCCGCGGCCGATGCCACCACGGCTCGCTCGGCGGCCGGGCTGCCCTCGATCAGGCGTGGGTCATGTGGGAGGGTCACGATGAAGCGGGTCCCACGCCCGATCCGGCTCTCCACCTCGATCGCGCCCCCGTGCATGTCGACGATGGAGTGGACGATGGCCAGGCCGAGCCCACTGCCGCTGCCGCGCGCCTCGTTGAGGCGCGAACCACGGTAGAAGCGCTCGAAGATATGGGGCAACTCCGCCGCCTCGATCCCGACGCCGGTATCGGTGACCTCGATCCGGGCGCCGCCCGGCGTGGCCGCGACATCGACCGCCACGGAACCCCCGCGCGGGGTGAACTTGATGGCATTGGCGACCAGATTGGCGACGACCTGGCCGATCCGCTGCGGGTCGTGGCGGACCCGGATCGGCGTCTCCGGCAGGTGCATGGACAACCCGACCCCGCGGCGCTGTGCGGCGGCCGCCGCCTGCTCGACGGCGGATTCGACGGCCGCGCGCAGATCCTCGGGTCGGAGGTCGAGCAGGACGAGGCCAGAATCGAGCTTCGACAGCTCGAGCAGGTTCTGTGCGAGCCAGTCGAGCCGCTCGATCTGCTGGCCGCTTGACTCGAGGAATTCCGATCGTGTGTCGGGATCGTCCGCGGCGCCCTCGGTCAGGAGTTCGTTGAAGGTGCGCAGGGCGGCCAGTGGCGTCCGCAGCTCGTGGGAGACATCGGCGAGGAAGTCACGGCTCCGGTCCCGGTCGTGGCGGATGATCTCGACACTCTCCTGGAGGCGATCGGCCATCGCGTTGAACTGGAGCGCGAGTTCCGCCAGCTCGGACGAACCCGCGCGGACCTGGTTCGCCGGGACTCGCCGATCGAGGTCGCCTTCGGCCAGGCCCCGCGACGCCTCGGTCAGCCGGCGGAGCGGGGTCGTGAAGCGACGGGCCATGACCGCAGACACGAGCACGCTCAGGAGCAGCGCGAACAGGGCGACGGCTCCCAGCAGGCCGGTGACGTTGGCCAGGGCCGTCGCCCGGAAGGTGTACGGGTTCGCGAGGGAGACCTCGAGTGCGTACGGCGTGTAGAGGCCCCCGGCACCGTACAGGTGGCTGTAGCTGACATCTCGCTCCTGCGTCTGACCGGGAGCCGGTGCCGCCTGGAGGGGCAGTTCGAGCGGAGGGTCGAGCGCCGGCACGAAGGTGTGCCCCTCGCCATCGGCGACCGACCGCCCGAAGGTGACCTTGACGTCGGCCTGACCGAGGATGTCGGCGATCAGACCCTGCAGCGGTGGGTTGGTCATCGCGTCGACGACGGCGGGGTCGATCCGGCGATCGATCCCGACGACCGGCCGGCCGTTCGCCGCACCGGCCGCGATCCCGGTGACGAATGCCGCGACCGATCGCGAGCGCTGTTCGAGGTCGGTCTTCTGCTGGGTCGTGAAGTAATCGTCCAGCCGGTTGATGACGAGGATGGTGACGAGCGCCAGGGTGAGCGCGACGACGAACAGGAATGCGCCGGTCAGGCGACCCTGGAACGTCCGTGGCAGGAGCCGGCGCAATCGGTGCGGAAGGTGGATCCGCCCCTCCGACGGCGGATCAGCGCTCAGCGAATGCGTAGCCGACACCTCGGACCGTCAGGACGAACGCGGGCGTTGCCGGATCATCCTCGATCTTCTCGCGCAGATGACTGACATGGACGTTGATCGTCTTCTCATCCTGATCGAGCGCCTCGTAGTCGCGCAGCAACTCGAGCAGCTCGGACCGGGTGTAGACGCGTCCGGGGCGGGAGGCCAGATGGCGAAGGATCTCGAACTCGGTCGGCGTCAGGCTGATCCGCCGATCACCACGCTGGACGCGCCGACGTTCGAGGTCGATGAGGAGGTCGCGGTGCCGGATGACACGGCCGCCGACGGCATCGGACAGGTCCCCGTATGAGCGCCGCAGCAGCGCCTTGATCCGGCTCATCAGCTCGCGCAGACCGAATGGCTTGGTCAGGTAGTCGTCGGCGCCCAGCTCGAGCCCGATGACCTTGTCCACCTCGTCGTCCCGGGCGGTCAGGACCAGGACCGGCATCTTCGCCCCGGCCGCCCGCAGCCGCCGGAGGACCTCGAACCCGTCCATGCCGGGCAGCCGGACATCGAGGACGACCAGGTCCGGCGCCTGTCGGGTCGCGATCTCGAGCCCCTCTTCACCCGATCGCGCGACCGCGACCTCATAGCCCTCTTGTTGCAGGGCGTACTGGATCCCGCGAGCGACGGCGTGTTCGTCTTCGACGATGAGGATGGTGGCTGCCACGAGGGGGATGCTACACCGGCTGCGCGCAAAGGCCCTGCGCGGTCACGGTGGGTGTGCCGTGGTACCCTATCGGACGCTACCGGGCGCCTCGCCACTCCGGCCCCGCCGGCGAGCCGCTGCCCGATCGAACGACATCAACGCTCCTGAGGTTCCAACGACATGTCCACCACCCGCGCGACGCTGGCCGCCGAACATCGAGACCTGACCGGCAAGAAGGTCGCCCGGATCCGACAGGCGGGCCGCCTGCCCGCGGTCGTCTATGGTCGCGGTGAGGGGTCGGACAACATCTCCATCGATGCGCACGACTTCGAGCAGCTGCGTCGGCACGCCGGGCCCAACGCCCTCGTCGATCTGTCGATCGACGGAAAGACGGCCCGGCCGGTCCTCGTCTCGTCCGTCCAGGTGCATCCGGTCAACCGCCGGACCATCCATGTCGACCTGTTCCTCGTGCGCATGACCGAGGAACTGACCGTGGACGTGCCGCTCGTGGCGACCGGTGACTCGCCGGCGGTTTCGCTGCAGGGAGGCACGCTCCTCCATCCCTCCGAGTCGGTCCGGATCCGGGCGCTTCCCGATCACCTGCCCCAGTCGATCGAGTATTCGGTCGAATTGCTGGTCGATTTCGACGCCACGATCCACGTCCGCGACCTCACGATCCCGGAGGACGTGGCCCTGCTCACCGACGGCGACGAGATCATCGCCAAGGTCCAGCCGCCGCGAGTCGAGGAGGCCCCGGTCGTGGAGGCCGAGATCGGCGAAGGGGCGCCGGAGGAAGGCGAGGAAGGCGAGGCCGACGCATCGGCCGAAGGCGAGTCGGAGTCCGGAACGGAAGGCTGATCCGTTCCGTTCAGCCCGAGCCGTTCAGCCCGAGCGGCGACCCGAGGCGAACACGATCGGGAACCGCATCGTCATCTCATCGGTCGTCAGGTCGGCCAGGCGCCTGCGCAGCCGGTCGATCAGCCGTCACCCGGACGTCCGGGTTCCAGTCCCGTCGAAGTAGCTTGCCTCGTCGAACTCGGTCAGGAACGACAGATACCCCTCGATCGTGAACCGATGGGTCAGCTGACCCGACCGAGCGACCGCGTGCGCGAACCCTGCCCGGCGCAATTCACCGACTGCGCGCCCGACCGATGGGATATCCCCGGATCGACCGTCGGCGAGACGTCGTTCCAGCCCGAGATCGCCAAGGACCTCGTCGAAGACCCGATCCGGCTCGAACCGGCTGTCGTCTTCGAGCCAGCAGACGTAGGCGAGCAGGCCACCCGGGCGCAGCACCCGACGAGCCTCGCGCAGGACACGAGCGCGGTTCGGCACGAGTTGGACGACATACGAGGAGAGCGCTGCGTCGAAGCCGCCGTCGTCGAACGGCAGTGCCTCGACGAAGCGTCCGGTGGATCTCGAACCGTGAGCGGTCCGCTGGTTCGAGCGCGGCATCGGCCGCAGCCTCAGCGAGCGCGAGCATCCCCGCCGAGGCATCGACGCCGACGACACGCGCGTCCGGCCAGCGGGCAAGGGCTCGCAGCGCCAGCTGTCCGGTGCCCGTCCCGATATCGAGGACCCGATCGGGCGCAGCCGAGTGGGATCCGACCTCGTCGACGAGTTCCGCCACGGTCGCGGCGAGCACCGGGGCCCACCAGCGGGCATACGCCTGGGCGACCCCGTCGTACCGCTCACCATGGTCCGTCACTGGGCCATGGTGCCACGTTCCGCGGGTGGATTCAGCCTTCGCCGACGACCGGCGTGCTGGGTGGCGGCCCGGCAGCGACCCGACGCCCGAGCCCGAACCGGCGAGCGATGGTGACGACGACGAGCGAGATCAGCCCGAGGACGACCAGGATCGGCAGCCAGACGATGACGAACCAGATCGCGGCCGTGGCGACACCCTGGACGACCGATACCGACGTCGCGAGCGCCGAGTCGACGATGGCTGCCGGATCCCAGCCACTCGTCGCAGCGGTCACGGCCACGACCGGGACGTTGAAGTCGACGCTCAACTCTGAGTAGGCGGCCCGGTCGTTGAGATCCTTGCGCTGTGCATCGAGCGACTCGATCTGGCCCCGCGTTTCGGTCAGCCTGGCCTGGACCTCGAGCACGTCGCTGACCTTGTTCGCCTGCGCGGCGATCGCCTGCAGCGCGGTCTCGCTGGCGCGCAGGTTCGCGATCCGGGCGTCCAGGTCGACGATCTGACTGGTCACTTCGATCGCGTTCGTCTGTTCGTTGACGACCTTGCTGGTCAGTCCACCGAGCGTCCGCAGGTCGTCGAGTGCCTGCTCCCATCGATCGACCGGGATCCGATAGGTGATCTGGGCAGATGGCCGATCGCCGAGGTTGCTCGTCGAGGAGGCACCGACGTACCCGCCGAGAGCGACGATCGCATCCCTGGCGGCCCGGACAGCCGATGGGACGTCAGTGACGTCGAGCGACATCGTCCCGGTTCGGACGATCTTGGCGTCGTCGACCGCGGCGAGCTGCCCGCTACCGCCGACCGGGTCCGTCGCCGACTTCCCGACTCTCGGGCGCCGGCATCGCCCCAGTCGGGGATTGCCGCACGTCGTTGCCGAAGCGCGGCTGCCACCCGCTCGTCGACCGGCCCGCCGACGGTATCGAGGACGGACGAGGCGGAACCGGCGCAGGCGGCCACGAAGAGCCCGATCAGGAGCAAGGACAAGAGTGGACGGACGGGGCGCATGGGTGAACCTCCCGTTTGCGCCACGGCCTGGACGGCCGGGCGACTCAGGCGAGACGCGGTCCACGGCTGCGTGGTTCCGCCGCGTAGGGTCGCCGGTCGACGCGCACGGCGCGCTATCGTTGTCGCGTGGCACTTCCCTTCGACCCACCGCTCGAGCCGATGCTGGCCAAGGCCGTGCCCGACCTGCCGATCGGGGACGAGTGGCTGTTCGAACCCAAGTGGGACGGCTTTCGAGCCATCGTGTTCCGGGACGGCGACGCGATCCATACGCAGTCGCGCGACCTCAAGCCCCTCGACCGGTACTTCCCGGAGCTGGCCGATCCACTCCGGGCAGCGCTCCCGGACCGGTGCGTCCTGGACGGTGAGGTCGTCATCGCTCGCGACGGTGCACTCGATTTCGAGGCCCTGCTCCTGCGGATCCACCCGGCAGCCTCACGGGTGCGCATGCTTGCCGAGGAGTCACCCGCCAGCTTCGTCGCCTGGGATCTGCTCGCCCTCGCGCGACGACGACCTCAGATCGGTGCCCCAGGGCGAGCGCCGAGCCCGACTCGAAGCGGTCCTCGGTGACGCTCGAGCCCCCATCCACTTGACCCCGGCCACCCGCGATCGGGCCACGGCCGCCGACTGGTTCGAGCGATTCGAGGGCGCGGGGCTCGACGGGGTCGTCGCCAAGCGCCTCGATGCCGCCTACCAGCCGGGCAAGCGGGCGATGCTCAAGATCAAGCACCAGCGCACGGCCGATTGTGTCGTCGCCGGGTTCCGCTGGCACAAGAACGGGCCGGGCACCCATGTCGGTTCGCTGCTCCTCGGCCTGTACGACGAGGACGGGGCACTCCATCACGTCGGGATCACGGCGTCGTTCACCTGGGAGCGTCGCGCAGCGCTGGTCGCGGAACTCGCACCGCTGCGCGACGGAGCGCTCGATGCCCACCCGTGGCGCGAATGGGCGGAATGGGCGACGAGCGGCGCCGCGGATGCGTCGGGACAGCGCCTGCCGGGCGCGACGTCTCGCTGGAACCGGGGCAAGGACCTGTCCTGGGAACCGCTCCGGATCGAGCGGGTCGCCGAGGTCGGCTACGACCACCTGCAGGGCGACCGATTCCGTCATGCGACCACGTTCAAGCGGTGGCGACCGGACAAGCCGACCGATGCCTGTCGGTACGACCAGCTCGAAGCGACCGCGCCGTTCCTGCTGGCGAGCATCTTCGGCACGACGGACTGACCGTGCCCCTTCGACTCGGTCTGGTCGGGGGTGGCTGGATCAGCCGCCTGCATCTCGATGCCCTGGAGCGGCTGGGACGGTCCGAGCTCGTCGGCGTCGTTTCCGGGACCCGGGAGACGGCCGAGGTGGTCACCGCCCGCTGGGGCGGGACGAGCTACGAGGACCTGGACACGATGGTCGATCGGGGCCGCCCGGATGCCGTCTACGTGGCCGTACCGCCGCACCGATCGGTGGCGATCGGCGAGCGCCTCGTCGGACTGGGGATCCCGTTCCTGACCGAGAAGCCGCTCGCCGCCGCCGATGCGGACGGCCCGGTCCGGCTCGCCGCCGCGATCGAACAGGCAGGTCTCGTCGTCGCGGTCGGCTATCACCTTCGAGCGCTGGACATCCTGCCGCAGATCCGGGAACGGCTGGCTGCGGCCCCGCCGCACCAGGTCATCGCCCGATGGCTCGACGAGACCCCGAGCCCGGCGTGGTGGGGTCGCGTCGACGAGGGCGGCGGCCAGGTCATCGAGCAGGCCACCCACCTGTACGATCTCGCCCGCCACCTCGTTGGAGAGGCGGTCGTCATCGGGGCGGCGTCCACCCATGACCCATCGCTCTCACCGGACGGGGTGGATGTGGCGGACAGCAGCGCCGCGCTCCTTCGCTTCGAGTCCGGGGCGATCGGTACCTTCGCCAACAGCCGGCGGCTCGCCTCGGCCAGCATCGAGATGTCGTTCGTCTCCGATGGATTGCTCACGACCCTGGCCAAGCGTTCGGAACGGGGCCAGGGCGACTGGCACGTCAGCTTCGACGACGGGAATGCGATCCGGATGATCGAGGCCGACGGCGATCCATACGAAACCCAGGCGGCGGCCTTCTTCGACGCGGTCGAGGGCGGCGATCCGGCCCGCGTCCTGTCGTCCTACAGCGACGCGCTCCTGACGGATCGCCTGACCCGGGCCGTGGTGGCGGCCACCGGCTCGCCCGGCTGAGGGTGCGGGCGGGCGTTGCGACCCTGGCCCGAAACGGCCGGGCTTGGCGGCCCTCGCGCGGCGGATGAGGGTCAGCGGATCGAGAACCCCGCATCGGCTGGCTCGACCAGCTCGATCCGGTTGCGGAACGGATCGCGGATGTAGCAGCGGCGGACGGGCAGCCCGCTGTCGTCCTCGTCGATCGCGGTCCCGGCCGCGGTCAGGCGATCCCGGGTCCCGGCCAGATCGTCCACGACGAACGCGACGTGCGCCTTGGCCGATGGTCGGAAATCTGCTTCGACCCCGAGATGGATCGCCACCGGCCCGGCCGTCAGCCACAGACCACCGCGGCCGGCCAGCTGCGGAGGTTTCGGGACCTCACGCATGCCCAGGACGCCCACGTAGAACGCGCGTGCCGTAGCCTCACCGCCGGTCGGCATGCCGAGCTGCACGTGATCGATCGAGATGAGCACCGCGTCGGCGGCCGCTACGAGGGGCGGCATCGGTTCTCGCTCGCGGGTCACGGTTCCGGTTCCAGGTCGGCGTCGCGTTGCCACGTGGTCGGCCACGCAGTCGGCAGATCTTTCATCCACAGAACCTTATGGCAACTCTGACCTTCGAACTGGTCAGGATCGACCGACACCCAGGGCGACACGACGATGCTCTGAGCGTGGACCACGAGGGGTCGGCCGCCCACGACCGGCAACGGCCAGGCATGATCCGCCATAACGTTCTCCCGGCGAAGATCTTGCCGAGTTGTGTCTCGTCGCGACTCCGGAGTCGGGTGCCGGCCCCGGCCCGGCGGCAGCCACTACGAGGGACGGTCCTTCTTGGGGCTTTCGTAGTCCCGGTTCAGCAGGTCACCCAGACCGGTTCGGTCGCGCCAGGCCCGCCGACCCAGCCACAGGAACAGACCGGCAAGGGCCAGGGCCAGGATCCCGGGGAAGATGTGCCCGTCGGCGAGGACGGTCACGCTGAAGACTGCGCTCCCCACGGCCCCCAGGAACGCGACGACGGCCACGGTCCGCAAGACAAGCCGCCCAAGGATCCGATCGGCGCGCTGTATCGGCGGTTCAGTGGTCTTCATGCTGCCTGAGGGAAGGATAGCTGGCTCATCCGGGCTTGTCAGCCTTGGGTGGCTTCGGCTTCGACCCGGGCCGTCGTGCTCGTGAGCCTGCCGTCGCCGCCTTCCACGCCTCGACGTCCTGGCCCGCCCATGGGTCGAAGTCCGATTCGAGCGGCTCCTGGGCCGGTCGGGCGGCCTCCGGGACGTGGACGAGGTTGACTCGGATTCGCGTCCAGGTGGTCGACCGGCCACGCATCGAATCGACCAGGATGTCCGCCGGCTCGAGGTGGCCGACGACGTCAGGGTGGCGGGCCTTCCAGCGTTCCAGCCCGGCGAGCGCCTCGTCCTTGTGCTCTGCCCGGGCGATCTCCACGACCGGGATCCCCGACCTTCGCCGGCCCGTCGGTGTCGGCCGGGAACCGGTCCACTCGGTCGGCAGTCCGGCATCCGGGTCACCGGCGGCGACCGCCGCAGCGCGCTGCTCGGCCACGTCGGGTGGGGGTCCGCCGGCTTCACCGCGGCCCGGATCGTAGTCGGCCGGCTTGCGGCGCGCTTTCGATGGCTGGACCCGCGGCGGTTCTCCTGCCTGCTTGGCGTAGTTGGGCGGCCACGGCGCATCGCCGAGACCCTCCGCCTCGTGTCGCACACTCAGGTCGAGCAGTGCCTCGAGCGAGCCCACGGCCCCATCGATCCCGGCACCTGGGTCGCCCGTGGCGGCATACCGTGCCGGAACCGTATCGATCGTGAACGCTTCGGCCTCGACGGTCGGCACCTCGTCCCACGTCAGCGGCGTGGACACCCGGGCATCCGGCAGCGGCCGGACCGAATAGGCCGAGGCCACGGTGCGATCCTTGGCATTCTGGTTGTAGTCGAGGAAGACGCCGTGGCGCTCCTCCTTCCACCACTTGGACGTGGCCAGGTCCGGGACTCGACCTTCGACGTCCCTGGCCAGCGCCAGCGCGGCACGACGGACTTCCGGATAGGTCCAGCGGCGCTCGATCCGAACGTTGATGTGGATCCCTCGTGAACCCGACGTCTTCGGCCAACCCACCAGCCCGACGGCATCGAGCGCCTCGCGGACGGTCATCGCGACGTCGCGGATCTGCGCCCACGGCACCCCCGGGACCGGGTCGAGGTCGACCCGCAACTCGTCGGGATGGTCGAGGTCGTCCGCCCGGACCGGATGAGGGTTGAGGTCGATGCAGCCGAGATTGGCGACCCAGGCGAGCCCCGCCGCATCGTCGATGACGACCTCGTCGGCCGTGCGACCGCTCGGAAAGGTGAGGGTCGCCGTCCGGATGAACGCTGGCAGGTTCTCCGGAGCTCGCTTCTGGAAGAACGGCTGTCCGGCGGCACCATCGACGAACCGCTTGAGAGCCATCGGTCGCCCGCCGGCGCCACGCAGTGCCCCGTCAGCCACGGCGAGGTAGTACTGGACGAGATCCAGCTTCGTATGTCCGGTCTCCGGGAAGTAGACCTTGCTCGGATTCGAGACCGTGACCGCATGTTCACCGACCTGGAGGACGGTCGTTTCCTTCGGCATGGCGGAACGATACCCCCTCGACAGTGGGGCTCGACCCGTCGATGATGTCGCGACCGTTGTCGATTCGGCCGGTTCCCGTTCGTCGTCATCGCGAGGGCCGATGACCGTCGGTCGCCGAGGCAGGAGGAACGGACATGCAGTACGCGCTCTTGATCTACACCCCCGAGTCGACCGAGGAAGCCTCGGCGGACGCGATGGCCGAGGAGATGGCCGCCTACGATGCGTTCGGCCAGCACGTGAGCGCCCGCGGCGCGATGCGCGGCGGCGAGGCGCTCGAGCCGACATCGACCGCGACGACCGTTCGGGTCCTCGAGGGCAAGACGGTCACGACCGACGGTCCCTTCGCCGAGACCAAGGAGACGTTGGGCGGCTTCTACCTTGTCGAAGCGGCCGACCTGGACGAAGCGATCGGCTACGCCGCGATGATCCCGGGCGCGAAGCACGGCTGCATCGAGGTCCGCCCGGTCTGGGACTTCGCGGCTGCCCTGGCCGCCAGTGCAGATCAAGCCGTCACGGCGGGCTCGGCGAACTGACGACGAACGACGCGGCACACGAGGTCGTCGATCGCGTCTTCCGCGAGGAGCAGGGCCGGGCCGTCGCCACGTTGATCCGGGCCACCGGCGACTTCGACCTCGCCGAGGAAGCCGTCCAGGATGCGTTCATCCGCGCGCTCGAGACGTGGCCCGAACGGGGCGTGCCCGCGAACCCGGGCGCGTGGATCACGACGACCGCGCGGAACGGGGCGATCGACCGGCTGCGCCGGCGCAAGCGCCTGGTCGAGAAGACCGAATCCCTCGCCCGCGAGACCGCCATCGAGGCGGACCTGCGGGCGATCGAGCCGGACCCGGCGGAGGACGCCATGCCCATCGCGGATGACCGGCTGCGCCTGATCTTCACCTGTTGCCATCCGGCCCTGGCGCTCGACGCCAGCGTCGCCCTGACCCTGCGCACGTTAGGTGGGCTGACCACCCCGGAGATCGCCCGCGCCTTCCTGGTCCCGGAGCCGACCCTGGCCCAGCGCCTGGTCCGCGCCAAGCGCAAGATCCGCGATGCCCGGATCCCCTATCGGGTCCCACCGCCGGAGGTGCTGCCCGAGCGGCTGGAGGGCGTGTTGCGCGTCCTGTACCTCATCTTCAACGAGGGGTACGCAGCATCCTCGGGGGACGCGTTGATCCGCCGCGAACTGTGTGCGGAGGCCATCCGGCTGGCCCGCGTGGTCGTCTCGCTCCTGCCGGATCAACCGGAGGCACGCGGCCTGCTCGCGCTCATGCTCCTCCACGACGCCCGTCGTGACGCTCGAGTGGACGAAGCCGGCCGGCTGGTCCTGCTCGACGACCAGGATCGTTCGAGATGGGATCCGCAGCGGATCGCCGAGGGGCTCGCGATCGCTCGCGGACGCACTCAGCGAAGGCCGACCCGGGCCGTACCAGGTCCAGGCAGCCATCGCCGCGGTCCATGACGAGGCCACGACGCCGGCCGACACGGACTGGGACCAGATCGTCGCGCTCTACCGCACGCTCCACCGGATGACGCCGTCGCCGATCGTCGAGCTCAACCTGGCGGCGGCGGTGGCGATGGCCGACGGTCCGGCCGTCGGGCTGGCGATGATGGACGGCCTCGTCGCGTCCGGCGACCTTGCCACCTATCCGTATCTGCCGGCCGCGAGGGCAGACCTCCTCCGTCGCCTGGAGCGCTGGTCGGAGGCCGACGCAGCCTATGGCCAGGCACTGGAACTGACGACGAACCGACCGGAACGCGAGTTCCTGAGCCGCAGGCGTGACGACGTCCGGGCGCGGATCGACGAGGATCGGGCTGGACGGCGACCGGCCTAGGCCAGGACCGCGTTGACGATGGCGTCGACGTCCGCCTTGGCTCGGGACGACGATCAAGGTGTTGACCATCCCGAACATGCCGTTCGGTCCTTCCGCGTGCGGCAGGATGTGGCAGTGGAACGCCCAGACGCCGGCGGTCTTCGCCTCGATGAGGACGTCGTAGCGCTCACCCGGGTTGACCCCGAGCGTGTCGCAGTAGAACGACGCACCGCCCAGCGGCCAACCATCGCGCTCGATGACGTGCATCCGCAGCCCGTGGAGGTGCCACGGATGCATCATGATCCCCTCGTTCATGAACCGGACCCGGACCGTCTCGCCGAGGGCCGCGATGACCGGGACGACGGCCGGGAAGCCGTGTCCGTTGATCGTGAACCCGCCGAGGGCGTCGTTCGAGATCCAGACGTACTCCCGATCGTATTTCACCGGATCGGGCTTGGGATCGACGACGAACGCGCCGAGCAGGCCGCGGCCGACCTGGTCGGTGGCGTTGTGGTGTGAGTGATACATCAGGGATCCCGAGTTGACGGCCGTGAACTCGTAGGCCCAGGTCTCGCCCGGGATGATCGGCTTCTGGTTGACGAACGCCACGCCGTCCTGGAAGAAGTCGGTCATCTCGACGCCGTGGAAGTGGACGCTCGTGGTCTCCTGCAGGTTGTTGGTGAACAACGCCCGGACCTTGTCTCCCTGGTTCACCCGGATGGTGGGGCCGGGCCACTGGCCGTTGTAGCCGAGGCCGGCGAGCGGCGGGTTCAACTCGTCGATGCTCTGTTCGATCTCGTCGATCGTCAACTTGAACACCTTGACGTCGCCGTCGAGTTCCGGGGTGAGCGGCTTGGTCGCGTCGTTCAGGACGAGCTGTGGGACCTGGGCGAACGCCGGCTTCTGGTAGAGCTCCGGGTAGTCGTCCTCGACGCCCAGGATCGCGCCGAATTTCGCGTAGACCGGTTCCGGATAGATGCCGTTGAGCGCGGGCACCAGGTCGCCGAGGTAGCGTCGGATGACGTTCCGGGCCTGGATGTCGTGATCGGTCCAGCCGGTCGGCATCGGACCGGTCGGGGGCGCGGAGACGGCCGGCGTGGGACTGGCCGCCATATCGTGACTTGCGGCCGGGGTCGGCGCCGCGGTCGGAGCGACGCTGGGCGCAGCGCTCGCCGCGCCACCGTCGGGGGCGAGGGTCGGCCCCAGGTTCCAGCCAGCTCCGGTCGCGGCGGGAGTACACGCAGCCAGGCCGGCCACGGCGGCGATGCCGCCACCGGTCAGGGCCGCGGCCCGGAGGAACCCGCGTCGCGAGAGGGCAGTATCGGTCGGTTCGGTGGTCGGCAGGTCAACCTGCGTCGGCGTATCCATGTGCCCGATGGTGAGGGCGGGGCCCGCCGCCCCGGATGTGACGTCCGGCCCATTTCGTGGGGGCCGAACGGCGCCCAGAGCCATCGACGGCCCGGGTTCGGGTCAGTCTCGGCCCGGGTCAGTCTCCCTGGGCGATCATCGACAGGATGACGTCGACGTCGCCGGTACCCATGACCCCCTGGTATCTCGCCCGGACGATCCCGTTGCCATCGACGACGAAGATCCAGGGCATCGACACGGCTGGCCACGGCGCCTGGCCGATGCCCCAGGCGGCCGCGGGGTCGGTCAGGGTCGGCGCTTCGATGCTTCCCTCGAGCACGGCCGTGTCGGCGACGACCGAATAGCGGAACGGCTCGAGGTGGATGAATGCCACGTCCGGCCACCGATCGACGAGGTAGCGCGCCATGACGATCGCCCGTCCGCATGCCTGGGTCGTCTGGAACCGGGCCGAGTCGACGACCAGGACGAAGGGCTGATGGGTCGCGATGGCGTCGGCGGTGGATCGCGTCGACAGCCGGCGATCCGGCGCTGGGTCGGTGGTGACCGCCCTGACGACGCCACCGACATCGTCGAGCGTCGGTGTCCGGATGGTCGGCGCCGGGGCTCCGAGCATCGCGGTGCCGCCGGGATCGCGCGCCTCGAGCGCGGCGGACCCGGATGCGACGCCGGTCTCCACCGGCGTCGTCACAGCCACCCGCCAGGTGCCCGGCGTGGGGATGTCCAGGGTCGCGACATACGAGACCACGTCGACAGCGGGCGGTCGGACCGGGACGGCGCTCACGGTTCCACCGACCGGCAGACCGTCAGGCGAGACGAGCTGGACGTCGGGTCGGACCGTTTCGTCAGCGAGGGCGACGCCACCGATCGACAGCCTCAGGATCAGCGGCGTCCGGCCACCGGCCCAGACCGACGACGAGGTGACCTCCACATCGAGTGCGGCCGCCGGCCGTGCGGTCGCGGGATCCGCGGTCGGGTCGATCGTTGCCGCCACCGCCGAACCAGCCGGGGTCACCGTCGGCTCGGGGGCGGCTGCCACCGATCGCAGGACGGCGGCCATCGCCTCGGACGAGGTACCGAACGGGAAATGCGCCCGAAGCATCCCATCGGGATCGACCAGGTAGACGTCGGCGGTGTGCGACATCGAATACGCGCCTGGGATATCGGTCTCGACCCGCGCGTATCGGACGCCCCAGGCGTCCGCGGTCGCCCGGATCCTGGGACTCGGGCCGGTCACCGCCGTGAACCCCGCCGGCAGGAACCGGACGTACTCCTGCAGCCAGGCCGGCGTGTCGCGCTCAGGATCCACGCTCACGAAGATCGCCCGGACGGCCGGACCCACGTCCTCCATGACGAGGCCGACCGTTCCGACCGTCGCCGGACACACGTCCGGGCAGTGTGTATAGCCGAAGAAGACGAGGGTCGGATGACCCCGGAGCGACTCGAGCGAGAACGGTCGCATGGCCGGATCCGTCAGCTCGATCGGCGGCGCGACCCGAGGTGTCGGATAGAGGTAGGACGCAGGATCGGCCGACGGTCCACCGGGCGTCGCTTCCGCTACCGCCGCGGGGACACCCGCCGGCCGCCCGGGGTCGCATTCGGCTGCATCGCTCCGGCCAGCCCGCTCGCGATGACAAGCACGCCGAGCATGGCCGCCATGACCACGACGAGCCAGAAACCACCGTCGAGGACTCGGGTGGCATCGTTCTGGCGAGAGGTCACCGGCCGTTGCGCCATGTCAGGCCTGTCGGACCTCCGCCATGACCACGACCGTGCCGCCGTGTTCGAAGACGAGATCGAGCTCGATCGTCTGCCCGACCGTCAGCTCGCCCGTGAGATCGGTCAGCATGAGGTGGAAGCTTCCAGGCTTGAATTCGACCGATCCGCCCGCCGGGACCTCCACCGTGGCCACTGGTTGCATCCCCATCATCCCGGCGTCATCGGTGCTGGTCTCATGGATCTCGACGGTGGCCGCGGCGGGACTCGACGCGGACACCAGGGCGTCGGCCGTCGACGTCGCGTTCGTGATGGTGAAGTAGGCGGCACTCGGTCCCGCGGCGCTGGAGGCCCGCGCCCACGCTCCGGTGACCGCCGGTCCTGTGACCGATGCGCCGGCGTTGGAACTGCAGCCGCCGAGCACCGACAGGGCGACGATCGCGATGACCGCCCACCAAGCCAGCCGACGGGTGGCGTGAGGATGCACGGACTGCCCCCTTCCTGGGTTGACGCCACCGAACGTAGCCGGGCGACCCGGACTCGGGACAGGTCCGATCGGCCCGTGCCGACGGGCCGACCGGCCGGGCCTTAGCGAGCGGCTCGAACCCCTTCGATGATCGCGGGCAGCACGGCATGCAGGTCGCCGATGACCGCGTACGTGGCACGGGTCACCATCGGGGCGTCGCGATCCGTGTTGATGGCGAGGATCGCCTTGGCCGATCGACAGCCGACGATGTGCTGGATGGCCCCGCTGATGCCGCAGGCGATGTACAGGTCGGGGGCGATCCGCGTCCCGGTCTGCCCGACCTGCTGGGCGTGCGGTCGCCAGCCGGCGGACGTCACCACGCGGGAAACCCCGACCGTGCCGCCGAGGAGCGCGGCCAGCTCATCCAGCTCGGCGAACCCCTCGGCGCTTCCGACACCGCGACCGCCGCCGACGACGACGCGGGCATCGGCGAGCGAGATCTTGCCGGCTTCGGGTGGGACATGCGACGTCACCCGGACCCGGAGATCGCGATCGGTGAGCTCCGGCTCGAACGGCTCGACCGTGACCGCGGCACCCGCGCCGCCGGCGTCGCCTGACGCCGGCTCGACCGCGTGCGGTGCCACCGTGAGCAGTCGGATCGGGCCGTCGAGACGCGCTTCCTCGAGCAGACTGCCGGCCCACCGCTGCCGGGTGATGCGCCAGGGATCGCCGGGCCTGACCTCGGTGCAACCGACGGCCAGCGCCAGTCCGGTCCGCGCGGCCGCGTGGGCCATGATCTCCGCCGAGCGATCGCTGCCGTACCGATGACCGCGACCGGTCGGTCACGCTCGATGAGTTGGGCGATGGCTTTGCCGGTCGCCTCGGGAGCGTGATCGGACAGGCGCGGGTCGTCGAGCGTGTGAAGCACGGCCACGCCGCTTTCGACGAGCGTCGGGGCCCCGGCGGCGGCCGCGGCGTCCGGGCCCCAGGTGACGGCGTGGAGCGGCTCGCCGGTCTCGCCGGCAAGCGACCGACCGAATGCGAGCGCCTCGGCCGAGAGGCGATCGGGAACGCCGGCGTCGTGTTCGAGGAGGACGAGGATCATGCGATCAACCCCAGGTGCCGAAGCACCTCGACCACCCGGGGTGCCGCGTCCGGGCCCTCGCCCAGGATCTCGACGGCACTCTCCTGCTCGACCGGGACGCGCAGCCGGATCATCGCCGGGGTCCTCGACCTCGCGGACGGGCTCGATCCGCTCGATCTCCTTCTTGCGGGCCCGCAGCCGGCCCGGGACCGATGGATAGCGAGGCAGGTTGATCCCCTCGCGGACACTCACGATCGTCGGCCGGGGCACGTCGTAGACCTCCCAGCCACCGGCCGCGGCCTCGCGGCGAGCGACGATCGAATCGGGCTGGATCTCCAGGCTCTTCACACCCGTCACGATCGGCCGGTCCAGCGCGACCGCGACCCGGACACCGACCTGGTAGTCGCCGGTGTCGGCCGCTTCGTTCCCGAACATGATGACGTCGAACGGACCGTCGATCGCTTCGCGGGCCCGGATCGCGTCGACGATCGCGGCGGCCGTGTCCATGGGCGACCATTCGGAGCCGTCCGTGACGAGGTGGATCGCCCGGTCGATCCCGACCGCCATCGCCTCGCGGAGCTGATCGGCCGATTCCTCCGGCCCGAGGGTCAGGACCGTACTCGAGCCGCCTTCCGCCTCGACGAGCCTGACCGCCTCCTCGACGGCGCACTCCTCGTGTGGGCTCACGGTGAACCCGAGGAATCGCGTGTCGATCGCCTGGTCGCCGGCGGTCAGGGTGATCCGCCCGGCCGTGGCCGGGACGCGCTTGACGCATGCGAGGACGTTCATGTCAGGCCCGGATCCGGGCGTTGTCGGGATCGAACAACGGCGTCGACCCGACCACGGCGACCGTGACCGGATAGCGTTCCCCGAAGTACTCGACGAGCAGCTTCGTGCCGGCGACGGCGTATTCGGGCGGGAGGTATGCCATGAGCAGGTGCTTCCCGAGCGACGGGCCGGACCCGGCGCTGGTGACGAAGGACCGGCGGCCCTTGGCGTCGGTGATCGGCCCGCCGTCAGCGGTCAGGATCGGCTCTCGACCGAGCATGTAGCGCTTCACCCCGCTCGACGACGTGTTGTCGTCCACGGTCAGCGTGCACAGGGTCGCGACCGGCGGCCGTGAACGCTGGTCGAGATAGGCGGTCCGCCCGATGAACTCGGCCTCCTTGACCTTCGGCCGGAGCATGTCCGCCTCGACCAGGTCGAACCCGAGTTCGAGTTCGGCGCCATGCGCGCGATATCCCTTCTCGAGACGCCCGGTCGTGCCGTAGACGCCGATCCCGAAGGGCACGATGCCGTGGGGCTGGCCCGCTTCCCAGAGCGTGTCCCAGAGTCGTTCGCCCTGCTCCATCGGGACGTACAGCTCCCAGCCGAACTCTCCGACGTACGAGATCCGCGACGCCAGGACGCGGATCCCGCCGAGCTCGATCGTGCGGCAGGTGCCGAACGGGAAGCCCGCATTCGAGACGTCGCCCGAGGCGACCGAGGCGACGACATCGCGAGCGCGTGGGCCCCAGATCCCGGCGGTACACCAGGTCGACGTCGCGTCGTACAGCTGGGCCGAACCATCGGCCGGCAGATGATCGCGGAACCATTTGCGGTCACCCATCCCGGAGGCCCCGCCGGTCACGACCCGGAAATGGTCTCGACCGAGGCGCATGATCGTCAGGTCCGACTTGATACCGCCCGCCTCGTTGAGCAGCGGCGTGTAGACGACCCGGCCGACGGCGACGTCCATCTGGGCGACCGCCATCTGCTGGACGTGGGCGAGCGCGCCCGGACCGGTGATGTCGAAGATCGTGAACGCTGTCAGGTCGACCATGCCGACCCGGTCGCGCATCGCGAGGTGTTCCGCGTTGATGATCGGAGACCACCAGCGCGATTCCCACTCCGCGGCGCGGGGCATGACCCGATCTCCGTACTCGGCCAGGAGCGGTTCATTGGAGGCGTACCACATCGGCCGCTCCCAGCCGGCCGTCTCGAAGAAGACCGCCTCGAGTTCCCGTTCCCGGCGATTGAACGGACTCAGCCGGACGTCCCGGTTGCTGGCCCACTGTTCGGATGGGTGGACGATCCCGTACGTCTTGTTGAACCCCTCGGCCGAACGCGCCTGAACGTGCGCACGGGCCTTCTGGTGCTCGTGGAACCGGGCAACGTCCGAACCATGCGGATCGATCTCCGGCTTTCCATCGGTCATCCACTCGGCGACCATCCGGGCGATGCCCGGGGCCTCCTTGATCCACACCGCTGCCGCGGCCCATAGCCCCTTGACCTCCGGCGTCTCGCCCAGGATCGGCATCCCATCGGGGGTCAGCGACAACAGCCCGTTGATCGAATAGCGGATCCCGACACGCTCGTCGCCCAGGACGTCCGGGACCAGCTCGAGGGCCTGCTCCATCTGGAGCTCGAAGTCCTCCTGGGTGAACGGCAATTCGGTCGGCGACAGCTTCGACTCGGCGATCGACGGGATGTCGTCCGGCTCCATCAGGATCGCCCGGTGGGCATACGAGCCGACCTCCAGGTCGCCACCGTGCTGGCGCTCGTACATGTTCGTATCCATGTCGCGGACGATCGGGTACTCGATCTCGCCGACGGTCGTCTCGAACAGCGGCACCGGTCCGACGCTGATCATCTGGTGGACCGCGGGTGTCAGCGGGATCGCCGCACCGGCCATCGCCGCGATACGAGGGCTCCAGATGCCGGCCGCGATGACGACGATGTCCGCCTCGAAGTCACCGCGATCGGTTCGCACCCGCGTGACCCGGCCATCCTCGACATCGATCCCGACGACCTCGGTCACCGGCGAGATGGTCAGGGCCCCGAGCGCCTGGGCCCGCTCCCGCATGATCGTCCCGGCTCGCAGCGAATCCACGACGCCGATGCTGGGCGTCGAGAACCCGCCGAGGATGATCGACTCGTCGACATACGGGACCATCGCCTTGACCTGGGCCGGGGTGACGAGCTCGGAATCGATCCCCCATGACCGCGACGAGGCCATCCGGCGCTTGAGCTCTTCCATCCGTTCCGGCGTCCGGGCGACCTCGATGCCGCCACTCTCGGTGAAGACGCCCATCTCCTTGTACTGCTCGACGCTGTCCAGGGTGAGCTCGGTCATCTCACGCGAATGGTCCGTCGGGAAGATGAAGTTGGAGGCATGGCCGGTCGAGCCACCCGGGTTCGGGAGTGGCCCCTTTTCGATCTGGGTGATGTGCTTCCAGCCGAGCCGGGCGAGGTGGTAGACGAGGCTGTTGCCGACGATCCCGGCGCCGATCACGACGACCCGCGCGGTACCTGGTTGGATGCTCAAGATGGACCTCCTCGGACCGCGCAGGGCGCTGGCAGCCCCGCCGGCAGGTGGCGACGATGTTGGGTCGCCATTCTAACGGCGGGGCGGACCGCCGAACCGATGGATCCCGCGAAGGATGGGTGCTCAGTACCGCTGGCGGAAGGTCACCGGTGCCGCGCGCCAGGTCCGGTCGGTCCCGACGAAGCGCACCCGGAGCGTGTACTTGCCGGCGGGCAACCTGGGGGCAGAGCCGAGCCGGACGACGACGTGATGTCCGGTCGGGACGGCCGGATAGAGGGTCTGGTCCGGCCAGCGCCCGCGACGGACGAGTCGGCCCTTGGCATCTCGGATGGTCCATCGGAACGAGCCGCGCTCCGGCACGGTCCCGGTGACCTTCCCGCCGACATGGACCTTCGCGTAGACGGATCCGGAGACCTTGTGGACGTACACGATCTTGCCGTGCAGGCCGACCGCGTGGACCGGCGCGTAGAACTTCTGCCGGAGGACGTCATACAGTTCGCCGTAACCGCGGTCGTTCTCGAGCGTCCAGATCCCGACCCCGGCCAGGCCGGTCACGATGGCGTAGTCGTACTTCGCGGCGAGGCTCCGCTCCTCCTCGAAGTAGACCTGCCGGTAGGTCGAGTAGGCGGCATCCCAGTAGGTGTAGAAGCCACTGCCCTCGAGCGCGTCGTACTGGCGGACGACCTCGGGATGGGCGGCCAGGAAGTCGCGAGCGCTCGCGTAGGTGACCGATCGGACCGGGCCGTACTTGGTGTTGTTCGTCCGGACATCGGCGTTCGGGTCCGCGCTCTTGACCGGCCAGTCGTAGCCGTAGTACGGCACGCCCAGCAGGAGCGATGAGGCGGGCGCCCATTGCAGGGCACGGGCGACGTGGATCTTTACGTTGCGCTCGGCGTGATCAAGGGGTGCGATCGCACCGGTGACGGTCGAGCCGCTCCAGCGGTAGTTGTAGGTCATCAGCACCTGGTGATCCACGTACGGGACGAGGCCGCCGATGATGGTCTTGTTCGCCCCGGCCGAGGTCGCGTTCGTCAGCGTCGAGTCAGGGAAACGCGCGCGCATGGCGGCCCGGAACCGGGCGACGAAGGCGATGTACGCGGCCGCCCGGTCGTTGACCGCCTTGTTCGGCTCGAAGTCCAGCCCGGCGCCGTCTGCCTGCCGGCTGGCCATGAGGTCGAGGGCTTCGGCGATGAACAGGTCCTGGGCAACCGTGCTGCCGAGGAAGGCCGTCATCTTCGGCGCGCCATCCTTGGTGTCGAACAGCTGGAACGTCGGGACCGCGCGCACGCCGTGGGCGTGGGCCGCATCGGTCACCGCCGCGGCATCGTCACTGACGTAGTCCTTGTAGCCGATCCAGTCGGTGTCGATCGCGCCCGACTTCTTGATGCCGAGACCGAAGAACGCGATCGTCGAGACGAGGTCGTACTGGATGCTGGCCGCCGTGTCGGCATCCAGCCGCCAGTACGGGAGGTAGGCGAAAACTTCGTGGCTGAGCGGCTGGATGCCGGTGATCCGCGGCTGGATCGTGGTCGCCGCCGAGACCGGCGCGACCGCCCCGGTCGGACCGCCGGCCGGAAGGACGGCCGCGGCGAGGGTCAGAGCGACGAGGGCGGTGATGGGACGGCGGAGACCGGGCCTGGGGACGTGCACCGCGTTATCGAACCACGCCGGAGGCGGTCGCGTCGAGCGTACCTTGGTCCCCCGCGCCCGACGGACCCATGGCCCGAGGCGAGACTAGCCGGTGGCCGGGCCGTCACCCTCGTTCGCGGCAGCCAGGTAGCCGCGGAACGAATCGGCCAGCTGGGTCATCTCGAGCGGGATGATGTACTTCGTCGACGGACTCGCACCCAGCGCCTTGAACGTCTCCAGGTACTGGAGTGCCATCGTCTTCTGGTCGACCTGTGAGGCGGCTGTATAGATCCGCTCGAGTGCGAGCGAGAAGCCCTCAGCCCGCAGGATCGCCGCCTGGCGATCGCCCTCGGCCCGGAGGATCTCGGCCTGCTTGGTGCCCTCCGCGACGTTGATCGCGGACTGGCGGGCGCCCTCGGATTCGGTGATGACGGCGCGTCGCGTCCGCTCCGCGGAGAGCTGCCGATTCATCGCATCCTGGACCGCCGTCGGCGGGGTGATCTCGCGGATCTCCACGGTCGTGACCTTGCCGCCCCATCGCGCGGTCACCTCGTCCATCTTGACCCGGAGGACCTCGTTGATCTGCTCCCGCTTGGAGAGGACGTCGTCGAGGAGGATGTCGCCGATCACGGCTCGAAGCGTCGTGGTCGCGATGTTCTGGAGCGCACCGTTGAAGTCCTGGACCTCGACGACGCTCCGGTATGGATCGGCGATCCGCCAGTAGATCAGGAAGTCGATGCTGATCGGGGCATTGTCCTTGGTGATGTTCGTCTGGCTCGGCACCTCGATGAACTGCTCGCGAAGGTCCACCCGGATGCCGCGCTGGACGACCGGCACGACGAACACCCAGCCCGGACCCTTCACCTCGTTCGGGCTCGTCCGGCCGAGGGTGAAGATGAGCAGGCGCTCGTACTGGTTGACGATCTTGATGGCCGTCAGAAAGAGGAGGACACCGATGACAACGAGGAACAGGACCGCTACCAGGATCTGCATGGGTCGATGCTACTCCTCCGGTGTCGCGGCGCCCGGCTCGGGCTGAACGACGAGCGTAAGGCCGTCCTGACCGACCACGCGAACCTTGGTCCCGGCATCGATCCGCCCTCCCCCGCGCGGCGTCGCCGTCCACTGCTCACCGACGACGAGCACGACGCCCGACGGGTCGAGCGCCGTCTTGGCGACCCCGATCGAACCGACCGGCACCGAACTCGTGCCGCCTGCTCCGAACGCGTCCTCGTTCGCGCCCCGCCGGCGCATGACCGCGCGGATGACGCCGATGACGATCAGGATGACCACGACGGCGACGATCGCGGTCGGGAAGATCTGGTCGGTTGTCACTGAAGCGGATCCTCCTTGGGCGCACCGCCGGCCGGGCCTGGCTCGACGATGACGGTGAGCCCCTCCTGGGCGACGACTCGAACGTGCCGGCCGGCCTCGATCGACGCGCCGTCCCGGGCCTGGGCCGTCCACTCCTCACCGGCAGCATAGATGACACCAAGCGGCGTTAGCGCGGTCTTGACGAGCGCATCGCTTCCGATCGGCACGGTCGGGTCCCCACCGGCACCATACGCGCCGGCGAACGCACGACTCCGACGTTTCGATGCGACGACCGTTACGAGCAGGAGTGCCATGAACCCGGCCACCATGGCCGTCATCAGCACAACCAAGGGCGTCGCGACGGCGACGTCCGGGGCGGTCGGATTGCCGGGGGCCGTGTACAGCGCAGATGCGCCCAGCGCGAAGCAGATCAGGCCCCCGATCGCGAGCAGACCATGGCTCGTCACGCTCGCCTCCAGGACGAACAGGACGATGGCGAGCCCGATGAGCAGCACCCCCGCGACATTGAGCGGGAGGCTCCCGAAGCCGATGAACGCGAGGATCAGGGCGAGCGTTCCGATGATGCCGGTGACGAGGTTCGGGCTCACGAGCTCGAAGACGAGACCGAAGACGCCGATCGTGAGCAGGATGAACGCGATGTTCGGATCGGACAGGAGGTGGAGGAAGGACTGGAACGGGTTCATCGGCAGGTCGACGAACGGGGCGACCGCGATGTCGACGACCACCGGCTGTCCGCCCACGTCGACGACCTGGCCATGCGCCTGTGCCCGCACTTCATCGAGCGTCGCCGCGATCCCATCGACGGCGCCCACCGCGACCGCTTCCGAGGCGGGCGATGAGACAGCATCCGCCACTGTCGATACGGCCCAGGCGACGTCCCGGCCACGGACCTCGGCGATCGAGCGGATGTTGGCGATGGCGTCGTTCTTGATCTTCTCGCCGATCGTCCCCTGGAGTTCGGCACCACCCGCACCGACCGGCGATGCTGCCCCGATGTTCGTCCCGGGCGCCATGTAGGCGAGGTTGGCGGCGAGGGTGATGAACGTGCCGGCGCTCGCCGCCCGTCCACCACTGGGAGCCACCCAGACGATCGTCGGGAGCGGTGCATCGAGGAGCGCGCTCACGATCCGTTGGGTGGAATCGAGGCTGCCACCAGGCGTATTGAGCGTGACGATCAGCGCCGGCGAGTCGCCGTCCGCCGCGCGCTTCACGCCTTCCTCGATGTAACCCGCCATCACGTTGTCGACGATGCCCGTCGCCGACAGCACGTACACGGGAGCGGTGGGATCGCCAGCGGCCACTGGAGCCGGGGTCGGGTCCGCGGCGCTCGATGGCGCCGGCGCGATAGCCAGGATCGTCGCCACCGACCAGGCCATGCCCACGGCGATGATGACGCGGCCGAGCCGAGTCGAAGACCTGTTCGCGCGCGTCGATGGTTGCATGGTCGTGCCCGTCCCCATCTTCGCATGGGCGGTGCCGAGCCGCCGTCCCGATCTCAGGGGGTGACTGCCGGGTTCGGTGGTCGATCCAGGGCCCTGGCGACGACCCACTGGATGGACCCGCCCTGGGCGATCAGCGTGAAGACGACGATGCCGAAGGTGATCGCCTGCAATTGGGCGCGCTGCGGGAAGCTCTCGGGCAATGACAGCGCCAGGGCGACCGCGACGGCGCCCCGAAGCCCCGACCAGAACAGCACGTGGAGCCATCCTTTCCTGAGTCCGCCTCGGGGACGACGGAGCAACCGCGAGCCCCCACCGACGAGGCCGTACGTCACGATCGCCCGGCTCACCAGCACCGCCGCGATCCCGACGCCGATCGCGACCGACGAATCGACGATGTCACCGACGGAGATGGCCAGGCCCACGAGCAGGAAGATCAGGGCGGTCATCACGAACGCCAGGAACTCCCAGACCGTATCGATCGCCTCCTGGGTCCGCTCGCTCATGCCGATCCGGCGCCCGTAGCTGCCCAGGGTGATCCCGGCCACGACCGTGGCGATGACGCCGGATTCGTGGAGTGCGTCGGCGACGATGTAGGTGCCGTAGGCGAGGAGCACGGAGACCGTCGTCTCGATGAGATGGTCGTCGACGACGGCAACGATCCGCGAAGCGACGAAGCCGGCCACCGCCCCGATCGCGAGGCTGACGACGAGCGTGAGGACGAACGACGAGACCGCATCGACCGGGGTGACGTCGCCGCCGACGGCCCGCAGCGCGATCGCGAAGACCACGATGGCGGTCCCGTCATTGAACAGGCTCTCCCCTTCGACCAGGGTCGACAACGTCTGCGGCGCGCCGAGGCGCCTGAAGGTCGCGATGACCGCGACCGGATCGGTGGCCGCCACCATCGCTCCCACGACGAACGCCAGATCGAGCGGCAGGCCCGTGGCGAGATTGAGGGCGAAGGCGACGACGGCAGCGGTGATCAGGACGCCAGGGATGGCCAGGAGGACGATCCCGCCGAACGTCTTTCGGAGGCTGTCCACATCGGTCTGGAAGGACGCCTCGAAGACCAGGCCCGGAAGGAGCACCAGCAGGACCAGCTCCGGGGTGATGACGATCGCCGAGGCGGGAGCGAAGACGGCCACGGCGAGACCGAACAGGACGAGCGCGACGGTGTACGGGACGCCGATCCGTCTCGACACGAGGGCGACCAGCACGGCAGCGCTCAGGAGTGCGGTGAATTGCTCGACGGTGGCGATCGTCGCCTCGCCGCTCAGCACCGCCGGGCACTCGCGGTCAGCTGTCGCGCATCGTCGTGGATCGCGGATCGAGCGTGGGGCACATGGCCTAGTCTACGGTGCGAGCTCGGCGCATTCGATGGCGACCGGGCGAAGTCGACTACATTGCCCCGGTGACGGATCGGTACATCACCCTCGGGATGGGCAAGAGCGGCACGACCGCGGTGCATTCGACCCTGATCGCGGGCGCGCCGGAACCCGTCGAGCAATCGTTCGAGCCCTCTGACCGGTCGGTCCTTCGGTACCGCCCCGCCTCCGGCTCGTTCGTCGTCAAGGTGCTCGTCGAGCGAGTCCGGGACGACTGGTACGCCGACCTGCGGGAAGGGTTCGACAAGCGGGTGTTCATCGTGCGCGACCCTCGCGACGCGCTCATCAGCCGGCTGCTCTACAAGGTCCGCGACATGCCGGCCCTGGTCAACGACGACCAGAAGCTCGACGCGTTCCTTGACGCCCTCCGCAGGAAGGAGGCGGCTACCCGCGTCGATCGGCGTCCTCGAGCTCTATCACCTGCTGACCGAGCTATCGGGCGATCGCGGGTTCCCTGCCTCGTTCGGACCGCTCCACCGCCGCGCCCTCGACGTCTGGGAGAGGGTCAGCGACGTCTATCACCTCGTCCGATACGAGGCCTTCGTCGACGGCGATATGGCGGCGCTGTCCGGGTATCTCGGCTTCGCGGTGCAGCCCGACATCGAGGTCGATCGTCGCTGGAAGCGGGTCACCCGCTCGAAGTCGCATGGTGCCTGGAAACACTGGTTCATCGACGACGACGTGGCGTTTGCCACGACCGAGGCCGCCGGCTTCATGGAAGCGTTCGGCTTCGACCGCGACCAGGGACCGGCGGACGAACGCTTCATCGATCCCGAGACATCGTCCAGGTACGTGGAACGCATCGTGAAGGCACGGCGGGCGAGGGACCGTCGACGGGCTGCCAAGGACTGACGGTCCGGCCGGGTCGGCTCCGTCAGTCCTGCCGGATCAGCCGGGCATCGGCGCCGCGGACGGGCTGCGCGATCCCGCCTGGCTGCCGGGTTGGGAGCGGAACGTCCGCCAGGCGAGGAGGATGACCGCGCCGTAACCGAACAGGGAAGCGATCCCGGCGACCGCAGGGATGAGTTGGGTCGCCTGCAACACGATCAGGCCGATGACCGCGGCCAGGTAGGGCCGGTCGTGGACGACGCCGGGTTGCATCCGAGCGACGATCCAGTCGCCGATCCAGATGCCCGTCACGAGGTAGCCGAGATAGCCGACGAGCGGCCAGGCGAAGATCAGGATGGCGAAGCCGAGCGGTGCGCCAACGACCGTGATGAGCAGGCCGATGAACAGCAGGATGGGCACGATCAGACCCGCCAATCCGACGACGAAGACCCGACCCGGCTCGCGGCTGATGAGCGTCTCAGCCGCCCGCACCTGCCGTGCCGCGATGGCCGCCAGCACGAGGCCCGCCGCGATCGTGACCAGCGCCAGGCCGATGAACAGCAGGAACAGGACCGGTGCAAGCAAGACGCCCGCCGCGATGAGCGATGGCGCGACATCCTTGACCTCGCCGGCCACGACCGCGCCGGACGTGTCGTCGACCGTCGAATCCAGCGCGTAGACGTCACCCGAGACGGTCGTGCCCGCGCCGAGGACGACTGGACTGCCGATCGCCACGATGCTTTCGACCGTCGCCCCCCGCAGTTCGGCTCGGCCGTTGATCGCGACGACCGCCTTGGCGTCGCCAAGGATGGTCGCCGTCCCGTCGACGACGATCACCGCATCGGCCTGCTCGCCGGCGGGCAGGGTCAGGTCGCCTCCGAAGGACGTCAAGACGCGACCCGAACGCGAGGTCGTATCGGCCGCCATGACCACGGGCGCGAACAGGCGAGGATGACCACCATGGAACCGAGGATGGCAAGCAACCGCTTCATGTGATCGACCTCCGCGTGTGTGACCGCAGGGACGGCGGCCGAATCAAGAGTCTCGGACCGCGAGCCGGCGCTGCCTAGCGCCGATTGTCACCGCGCCCGGGTGCTGATCGGCCCGACAAGCCATCGGTCACGACCGTGGCGGTCGGATGGCACTTCCCGGACGGCCTCCAGCGATCGAGGATCTTGGGGTCGGGCGACCTGCCCGTCCATCACCCCGGAGGAGTCCGCCGTGGCGACTCGATCACTCATCCACCCCACCGCCCGGGCGATCCCGAAACCGGGACTCCACCTCTCCGGACGGATCTGTATCGGCGCCCTCGTCCTGCTTGGCCTCGGTGCCCTCGCAGGCGGCTACGCCCTCGTCTCGCGGCCCGACGGCAGCGTGATGCAGTTCGACGTGGGACTCCTGGCCGGGACGCCGTTCGCCGACTTCCTGATCCCCGGGCTCATCCTCGGCGGGCTGTTCGGGTTCGGGTCGTTCATCGTGGCCGGGATGGGCCTTGCCCGGATGCGCCTCGCGCCGTTCCTGGCATTCGCGATCGGCTGCGGCCAGATGATCTGGATCGTCGTCGAACTCGCGATCATCAAGGAGCTGAGCTTCCTGCATCCGACGTTCTTCGGCGTCGGCCTGCTCATCGCCGCGACGGCGGCACGCTGGGGCTGGCCGACCTTCCAGGCCTGGCGCACCGCCTAGTCCCGCCGGCGGCGCGGCAGAGAAGCTCGCGACACGCCCGTAACGAATCCCGAACGATGCTCGGGCAAGATGGCAGCATGTCCGACCCGTCGAAGGCTCAGGCGACCAGACAAGCACGCGTCCGTTGGGAGCGAGTCGCACTCGCGGTGGTGCTCGCCCTCGCGCTCGGGCTCTCGGTCGTGAGCCTGGTCGAGGACCCCTCGTCGATCACGACGCTGGTCCTGCTCGGCACACCGTACGGAGCCGTGGGGACACTCCTGGCGCTGCGGCGTCCACGACACCCGATCGGCTGGATCTTCCTGGCGATCGTCATGGTCTGGGCGATCTCGACCGCTGCCGAGGCGCTCGGGGGCACAGACGTCCAACATGGCGCGAGTCTCCCGAACGGCTTCCCGATGGTCCTGATCTGGATCGAGACCTGGATCTTCTCCCCAGTCCTGTTCGCGCTCTACTACGCCCTGACGGTCGTGTTTCCCTCCGGCCATCTGCCGGGCGGACGCATCGGCCGTGCGGTTCGGATCTCCTTCCTCGTACCGTTGGCCGGCGTCATCGCGGGCGGCTTCGGCCCACACCTCGGCGGTCCGTACGCGCCGGACACGATCCAGAGCGGGGTGACGATCGAGAACCCGGTGGGGTTCCTTCCGGTCGACCTGGGCAACCTCACGAGTACGCTGACGATCCTGCTGCTTGTCGCCGGAGTCATCGGGATGGTCGTCAGGTTCCGTCAGGCCCGGGGCCTCGAGCGCCAGCAACTCCGCTGGTTCGTGGCCGCGATGACGTTCACCGCGGTCGTCGTCGCGATGGCGATCATCGTGATCTTCACCGCCCCGGATGGCGCGGGCGTCAGCGTCTGGTTCTTTGTGACGCCCGCCTACATCTTGATCCCGCTCGCCCTCGGCGGGGCGATCATGCGCTATCGGCTGTACGACCTTGACCGGATCATCAGCCGGACGATCAGCTGGGCGGTCGTGAGCGGCGTCCTCGCGGTCGTCTTCGTCGGCGTGATCCTGGCCTCGCAGACCCTCCTCGCGTCGATCACGTCCTCGAACACCGTCGCGGTGGCCGCCTCCACCCTGGTCGTCGCAGCGCTGTTCCAGCCGGTACGTCGACGCGTCCAGGTTCGGGTCGATCGGCGGTTCAATCGCGCTCGATACGACGCCGAGCGGATCGTCGCGGTCTTCGCCGGGAAGCTGCGCGACGAGGTCGGCCTCGATGAACTCGGCATCGAGATCGCGGCCACGGTGACGCGGACCGTGCAGCCAAGCTCCGTCTCCGTGTGGTTGCGTGCCTAGCGCGTGACGAACCGCCCGATGACGACGCCGGCGAGCGCCGCGGCACCGGCGATCGACATCGTCTGCAGGGCGGTCCGCCAAACCGGCTCATGCCCGATCCGGCCGCGGGCGATCCCGAGCACGGCCATGAGCGCCCCCGTCACGATCAGTGACACGACCCGTGCCGTCTCGATATCGAACAGTGCGAACGGGATGACCGGGACGCTCGCGGCGAACAGGTCCGCCACGAACATCCAGGCTGCATGGGTCCGCGGCGATGCTCCGACGACGCGGGGCACACCAAGCTCGAATGCGGCCACGTACTCGAGCAGGGCGTCCGGGTTCCGTTCGAGCGCGACGGTCACGACGTCGGTCTCGGCATCGGTGAACCCATCCAGCCGCAGACGTCGTTCGATCCGCTCGAGCGTCCCCGCCGGATCCGCGACGATGGCAAGGCGTGCCTGCTCCACGAGGGCGGCGGCGCGGCTCCGCTCGGAGTGGACGTCGAGATAGGTCCCGGCCATCATCGAGACCGCCCCGGCGATCGCGCCCGTAGCGCCGGCCAGGAGGACGATCTGGCTGTCATTCGTGCTGGCGGCCACCCCGAACACGAGACCGGCGACGGAGACGGCGCCATCCTCCATCCCGAACGCGACGTCGCCGATCGAGGCGAGCAGCGACGCGCGGACGCGACGGCCGACGTCGAGGATGGATCGCACCGCTCTACCTACCTCCTGGTCATCGGATCACGGTGCGACCTCGGGGGTCGCTCCGAAGTACCGGAGCGCGGCATACAGCCAGACCACTGACAGGATGGCGACGAGGGCCGATGCCAGCAACCACGGTGTCGGCTGCCACCATCCAGCGACCAGCGCGGCACCGGCTCCGACGACCAGTGCGACGGTCAACGGCCGGTAGACCGCCTCGTGGCGTTCGTAGTCGTGCAACGAATGCGTCGTCACCGCGAGCGCCAGCAACGCGATGGCGATCGAGGCCGCCAGGAGCCAGGCGGTGTCGGACGGCGTCTGCGCGTCGTGGGCGTGGTCGATGAGGCCCACCATGGCCGCACCGGCGCCGGCGATCGCGAGCGAGATCGGGAGGTGACTCTCCGCCCACATGTACAGCGTCAGCCCATCTCCCCTGGGCGATCGCCGGCCGGCGACATCGAAGAAGATCCACCAGAGGCCGAAGCCGACGGCGAGCGCGAGCAGGCCGGTCACGAGCGTGAGGGGATCTCGATCGACCGACGACAGCCCACCGACGACCCCGGTGACGACTTCCCCAAGCACGATGATCACCAGCAGATCGAAGCGCTCGACCATCGAATCGGTCGGTGCGATCGCCAGGACTTGTCCGCGTCGTGATCGCCAGCCGAAGACAAGCATCAGGACGAGCCAGCCGATCACGAATCCGGCCCAGCTGACGAGTCGCGCCTCGCGGGCAGGAAGATGCCGGCCACGATGACCACCAGCGACACGGCCATGGCGGTCAGGTAGCGCGCGGTCCCGGCCATGTACTCCGGCCGGTCCTGCCGGCGGACCGTGTACCAAAGCCAGGTCATGACGACGAGGAACCCGGCGTAGGCCACGCTGAACGCCTGCCCGTCCTCGCCGGCCGCATCGCCGGTGAAGACCGCGAGCAGGGCGAGGATGCCCATCTGGATGAAGACGAAGGTGCGTGTCCGGCCGTCCTCTCGACCATGCAACTCGTAGTAGAGCGTGCCATTGACCCAGGCGATCCAGATGACGCCGAAGATGACCGCGAACTCGGCGTAGCCGCCGATGGTCAGGTGTCCGGCGAGGTGGTGCGCGGCCTGGGCGATGACGACGACGTAGACGAGGTCGTAGAACAGCTCCAGGAAGCTGACGGTCCGTTCCGGGTCGATCTCGCCGTGGGCGCGAGGTGGCCGCCAGAACCAGTTGCGAAAGCGGCTGATGGCGGAGGTGCGGTCGGCTGCGGTCGAGGGTTCGGTCATCGCACGCAGCTACACCAACCTACTGCGAGCGCGTGCGACCCGTTCGGCGAGGACCTCCGCGATGACATGTCGAGCGTTCGTCGCGAGCGATGGGTTCGACTCCCGGTAGTACGGCAATTGGATCAGCGCGATCGACAAGGCCCAGCCGCGTCCACGCTGCCAGGTCGCCTCGTCCATGGATACCGCGGTGCGGAACGACGCTGCGCGCTGGGGCCGGCAGGAGGTTCCAGGCGACGATCAGGTCGCACGCCGGATCGCCGATCCCCAGACCGCCGAAGTCGATCACCGACGTCAGGGTCCCGTCGACACACAGGAGATTGCCCGGCGACAGATCGCCGTGGATCCATGTCGGGGGACCTGTCCACGCCGGAACGTCCATCGCATCCGCCCAGGCCGCCATCACGGACTCGCGGTCGATCTCGTCGCCGAGCGCTTCGATCGCGGCGCGCGTCGCATCATCACGGTCGGCGAGCGGACCCCCGCGGCTGGCCCCCGGGCCACCGGCCGGGTCGATCGCCCGGAGCGCCGTGACGAACCCGGCGATGTCCACGGCCAGGCGCTCCGGGTCGCCGATCGAGTCGACCCGAGGATTCTCACCCGGGAGCCACGGGTAGACGGACCACTGCCAGGGATACGGGGGATCCGGCTCGCCGAGGGCAAGTGGCGTCGGGATCGTGACCGGGAGCAGCGGTGCCAGGCGCGGCAGCCAGAGGTGCTCCTTGGCCACGTCGCCCGCGGCCCATCCGATCCGCGGCAGGCGCACGACCATGTCGGAGCCAAGCCGGTAGAGCGCGTTGTCGGTGCCCGCGGACGGAACGGGCACGATCTCGAGATCGGCCAACCGCGGGAACTGCCGGGCGAGCAAAGTCCGCACGAGGGCGGCGTCGGTATCGACCTCGTCGTCGTGCATTCGAACCCGATTCAGGTTGGGTCCTCGTCCGCCGACGCGTCCGGCATCGGCTCGTCATCCGGCTCAGGGTCGCCCACGAGCTGGCTGCCGCGCCGGCGCGCCCGAAGCCGCGCCCCTGGCGGGGTCCGATACTTCGTGAGTTCGGAGACGAACGCGGCCAGGATCCCAAGGCCGGACAGGATGTAGAACACGGTGAACAACTTCGCTGGGTCGGTGGTCGGATGGAGATCTCCGAACCCGACGGTGGCGAGCGTGACGACCGAGAAGTACAGCGCATCGATCGCCGACCACCCTTCGAGCCACATGTAGACGACGGTACCGAGCGCGATCATCGAGATGGCCGCGACGATCAGGTACTTGCCTTCGGGGTCCCTGAACATCGCCCGCATCGCGGAGAACATTGCCGTCCGACCTCTCTCATCCTGGATCCGTGGAGCAACCGACCACCAGTCTAGGTCGGCGGATCTAGGTCGGAGGATCGATCACTTCAGCCATATGCACGCGGCTCGGCGACAGCCCCTGGCTCCGGGTTGCGCGTCATGAGCTCGGTCGCGAGCGCGACCTCAAGGAGGCCCACGGTCCCGCCGACGACCGCCGCGATGATCCATTCCACGAACATCTGGATCGGGATACCGCCGTCATGGACGGCCTCGTGCGCCAGTTCGTCGATGACCTGTTCGATGACCAGCGGCACGACGACCAGCGCGATGACCGGATAGATGGCCGTGCGGCTGATCCGGAACGTCCGCTCGAAGGCGTCGCGAACCCCACGCCGCTCCTGGACCATGACCGGACCGACCAGCCCGAAGAACACGTAGAAAGCGATCCCTGGAACGACGAACAGGGCGAGACCGACGGACGTCCCGAGAACCACGACGACATCGGCGATCAGGAGGGCGAGCCACGGCAGCGTTCTGAGCACCTCGCCCATGCGCAGGCGGCGGCCGTGGAAGTACTGGCTGCCGACCGCCTCGTCGAGATACCCCGCGAAGACGACGGGGCCGAGGAGGCGGAACAGAAACGCGATCCCCAGGGCCAGGAAGGCCCCGAGCCCACCGAGCAGGTTCGACTGGTCCTCGACGAACCGCCGCAGCCGCGACACCGAGGAAGGCCGGCGGCACGAACAGGACGAACGCAACGACCGAAACGCGGAGGATGCCAAGTCGGAGCATCGCCCGCGCGTGGCGGGTGATGAGCCTGAGCGTGAGCGGGCCATGTCCCGGGTGCGCGATCGGTGGTTCGGTCACGCGACCATCTTCGCAGTGGGCGGCCGGTCCGTTCGATCCGGGTCTCGAGGTCCTTCGGCGGACCTACCAGCGACCGTTGCCGGATCGCATGTCGGCGGGGTCGAGGCGGATCGGGAACCGCTCGCGGATCCGCACATCGACGGCGGGGTCGAGGTACTCCGGGTAGTGGCTGCCGAGGATCTCCTCGACGCGATCGTGGGCGTGGTCGTAGATGCTCCGGCTCCCGCCGTCCACCCACTCGCCCGGGCTCGTGCGATCCGCGAGTTCCGGGTACTGGAACTCGCTTCGCATGAGCTTCAAGGTCTGGTCGGCGCCGAGGTAGTGACCGACACCGGCCACGGTCTCGGCGATCACCTCGTACGACAAGGTCTCGTCGTTGACCTCGATCCCGCGCAGCAGCCGCTGGGCGTTGCCGAGCAGGTCGTTGTCGATGACCAGCCCCTCGAACGACTGGCCCATCAGGCTGCCGACGATCCCGGGGTAGGCGGACACGAGGTTGCCGCCGGCGAGTGCCGCCGCCGTGATCGTGATCCCCTTCTCGTAGCCGGCCTGCGCGTCCATCGTCTTGGCGTCGGTCATCCCGGAAGCGACCGACGAGACGAGTCCGTAGTGGTTGGCGATCTGGGCGCTCGCCGCCATGAGCAATGCCTCCTCGCCGCCCCCGCCGGTGAACCCACCGGTGCGCAGATCGGAGACGAACGGCCACATGCCGAAGTCGAACGGGTTGCCGGGCCGGATCATGTTGACGATGGCCAGGCAGGCGAGCGTCTCAGCGAAGCACTGGACGAGGGTCCCGGCGAGGGCCGCAGGTGCGGTCGCGCCGGCCTGCGGGGCGATCGCGATGTCCGTGGCCAGTCCGAGTTCGGCCGTCCGGACGAGCACCTCGGCGTTGTCCTTGCCGAACCGAAGCGGCGAGACGATCGGGCAGCCACCGATGCTGCAGAACGGTCGCTTCAGGAACTCGCCATCGCCGCCGGCCACCAGGTCGAACATCGCGACGAGGTCGTCGACGTGGCCGACCGTCGCGCAACTGAACGCGAACGGCTTGTTCTGGCCCGCGAGCGCGGCATACGCGACGTTGATGTCGTGGACGTAGACCTCTTCGCTGTACTCGGCCGCGATGAACGGCTGCCCATAGCAGTGGATGTTGGGAAGGCGATCGACCAGGCGGGCCGCGTCGTACAGGTCGACCAGCCGGGTCGGCCGGAATGTCTGGGTCGCGTAGTCGAGGACCGTGACCGCCTCGCCCGACGTGCAGAAGTAGACGCGCTCGCCGCTGATCTCGATGTCGTTCGCCGGATCGACCGCATATCGGACGTAGCCGCGCGACGCGACGCCGATCATCTCCTCGACCAGCCCGCGCGGGAACAGCAAGCCGCCCATCCGGATCGAGCGTGCAGCCCCTGGGAAGGGCGTAGCGGAGGATCTCCGGGATCGGGTCCCCGATGCCGATGTCCGCCAGGACGTCGAGGGCCGTCGTGTAGATCCGCTCGATATCGGCGACCGACAACGGCCGATACAGGCCGCCGGTCAGCCCTGGTTGGACCGCTGCGGGAGCTGGGGCCGAGGCGTCGTGCGCCCGCGCCCGACGACCGCGCCCGGCCGGTTGGTCCTCCGACGTCGTCTCGGGTCGATCGTCGACTGCTGACATCGTGGCATTGTCGTCGCTCGCCGGACGCTGTGGCCGGCCCGTCGCACCCCATGCGCCTCGCCGTCGGCCCTACTCCCGGGGCATCGAGCGGAGTCGGCGCCATCGCTCGATCGCCCGTCGATGTTCGGATGGGGTCAAGTCGCGGTGCCCGAATTCCGCCAGGGCATAGTCGGCAGCCAGGCGACCGATCGGGTCGCCCGAAGCGCTCGAGCGGGCTCGGGTCCGATACGCATGCTCGGAAGGCGTCTCCGACGGCAGACGGGCCACGTTCGGGACCCGGCTCAGGATCTCGAGTGACGCGACATAAGCCTCGCTCGCGGTGCTGGGGTCGGGCCGGCGTCGCGGGATCGTGACACGTGGCCGGTGGAGCCGGATCCCGCCCGTCGGGCCTTCGGTCTCGCGCGTTTCCACCAGATCGCCCTCGACCGCCGCCAGTCGCGGCCGGTTGAGGAGGGCTCGGACCACGATGAACGCCACGACGATCGCGATCACCAGCGGCACCAGGCCGAGGACGACGGCCTCGATGCCGTTCGAACCGGCCGAGTTCCCAGGCTCGAGTGGACCCGGAGCGAGGCTGCCTCCAGGATCGCTCGACCCGATCAGCGGTCCCCGGACCGATTCCAGCAGGAACACCAGTGCAGCGGCCAGTAGACCACCGGGAATGGCCAGGATCGTGACGATCACGACGATGACGTCGGCGACGGGGCCAAGCACGCCCCTGAGCGAGTCGAACGAAGGGATCCCGAGGACCACAGCAAGCGGCACCGAAACGGCCAGCAGGCAGGCGATGACGGCCACGAGCAACGCCACCCAGGTCCGTTGATCGCCCTGTGGCATCCCGGTCTCCTCCAGTTCGGCCAACCGCGCCAGACCCATGCCCAGCAACGCGGCGGTCACGACCGCGATGGTCGCCGAGAAGGCAGCGCTCACGATCGCCGGGTCAGCGGTGGCGCCCGTCGCCGCGAGGAACGCCCATGTCCCGGCGATCGCCCAGAGGCCCGGCCCGAGCACGGTCTCCGAGATGCGCGCGTCGTCTGCTGAGGTGACGTGGGCCGACCCGCGGAACACGGCGAGGCCGAGGAGGACCCCGCCCGGGTGCATCCCGATGACGGACCATGGGTCGTCGGTCAGCCGGGTCGCCGCGGCTCCGAGTGGCAGCAACCAGCCGACGATCGCCGCGCCGATGACCAGGGCGGCCAGCGGCGTTCGATAGCTCCGACCGGCATGGGCAGACCATCGGGCGTAGCCGAGGCCGATGGCGGCACCGCCCACGAACGCGAGCATCGGCAGCGGCGGCAGCTCATGGGTCGCGAGGCTGCCGAGCGCGAGATAGGCCAGCGTGATCCAGGCCGCCTCCATCGTGCAGGCCGCGAGGATCGCGATCCCCGCTTCAAGCGATGCGTTCGAGCGCATCTGCAGTCTGCCAATCCGGCTCGAGACGATAGGCGGCGCTGCGCAGGCCGAACGCCCGGGCTCTCGCGGTCCATCGCGCGGCCTCGGGACCGAACCCCGCGTGGCTCACGACGTAGCCGTCGGCGCCGAGCCTTCGGAGGGTCGCCAGGAAGTCCTCCGGGTCCCGGCCGCTGAGGGCGATGATCGAGCAGCCGGTCGGGACACGACGGGCCAGGTTTGCAAGCAGGCGATCGAATGGCAGCGAGGCGAACGGACTCACGTCGGCGAGCAGGTCCGCGATGGCTCCGACCTGTCGCTGGTTCGCGCTGGGGGCCAGGAAGACCGTGCGCTGGGGACGCTCGCTGTAGGCATTCACGGCGATCCCGGCAGCGATGCCATCCACGACGTACGAGCGCACGAGGGACAGCGCTGCGACGCACAGGCCCTCCGCCAGGTCGTCATCCCAGCTGAGCATCCACGACGGGCCGGACAGGGTCTGCATGTCGACGGCGATCAGCGCCTCTCGCTCACGCGCCGGGTCATAGCGGCGGCTGACCGGTCGGCCGACCCGCGCGGTGGCCTTCCAGTGGATCCGCCGCAGGGGATCGCCCGGCTGGTACGGTCGCACGCCCGCGAACAGGGACGGCTCCTCGTGAAGCCCCCGGACCGAGGGCGAAGCACCGACCGAGGGGCTGTCCGTCACCGTCGAGCGCACCCCGACGACGCGTGGGACGACGTGGTAGACGGTCGACAGTTCCCGAGCCTCGCGCCGGCTCGATCGGGCGAACAGGTCGGCGACCCGGAGGTTCGCCTCGACGAAGCGGTAGGTGCCGCGCCGGCTGCCGACGATCTGGAACCGCCGCGTGACCCGTTCGAACCAGCCGACCCTCCAGGTGCCCCGCAGGATGTCGAACCCGCGGCGCACCGAGGGGATCAGCGGCCGCCCGACGACCTCCGCGCCGTGGCTGACGAGATCCTCGATCTGGAGCCAGGGAAGTGGCAGGGGCTTGGCGTTGCGTACCACCAGATCCAGATCGATCCGCTCGCCCCACGGAACCCGGGGCGCGGAGATGTGGCGCTCGTAGTCGAGCGCGCGGAGGCCGTACCTCGACCAGATGGACTGGAGGACCACGACGAGACCCATGAGGACGCCGACGAGGAGCAGGCCGCCGGCGCCGAGCGCCACCCCGACGAAGATCAACCCGATCGCCAGCAGCGCAGTAGCGCCCATCACTCAGGCCCGTTCGGCGACCGAGGCGGTCTCCACCGGCGGCGCCGGGACTGACCCGAGCACGTCCGCGATCACGTCCTCCGTGGTCGCGCCGCGCAGCTGGCGGTCGATGTCCAGCACGATCCGATGGCCGAGCACGAACGGCGCCAGTGCCTTGACATCGTCCGGCAGGGCGAAATCGCGTCCGGCCAGGAATGCCCACGCCTGGGTCCCCCGGTACAGCGCGACGCTGGCCCGCGGGCTGCCGCCGAGCCGCAATTCGGGTCGCGCACGGGTCGCCCGGACGAGGTCGACGATGTAGTCCTCGACGGGGGTGCTGACCTCGATCGCGCGGACCGCGTCGCGCATGCCGAGCAGGTCCTCGCGTGCCGCGATCACGGACACGTCGTCGAGTGGTTCGGCCATGGCTCGGTAGCGCCGCGCGATGCGACCCTCATCCGCACGATCCGGGTAGCCCATCCGGACGCGCACCAGGAACCGATCGAGCTGGGCCTCCGGCAGCGCGAACGTGCCTTCGAGCTCGATCGGGTTCTCGGTCGCCAGGACGAGGAACGGGTCGGGCAGGGACCGTGTCTCGCCTTCGATCGACACGTGCGCCTCTTCCATCGCCTCGAGCAGTGCCGACTGCGTGCGCGGGGTCGCCCGGTTGATCTCGTCGACGAGCAGGACGTTGGTGAAGATCGGCCCGGGGATGAACCGGAATGACGACCCCTCGAGGATCGTCGCACCGAGCACGTCTCCGGGCAGCAGGTCGGGGGTGCCCTGGACCCGTGCGAAGTCCAGACCGAGCGCGCGGCTGAACGCTCGCGCCAGAAGCGTCTTGCCGACACCGGGCACGTCTTCGATCAGGGCATGGCCGTGCGCCAGCAGTGCGACCGCGAGCAGTCGGATCGCGATGTCGTCGACGACGACCGCCTGACGAACGGAATCGCGCATCGCGCGCCAGAAACGCTCCCCGGCCTTCGGATCGGTCTGGCTGGCGGACGGCTCACTCACGGGTGCGGGGTCCCTCGATGGTCGGGCTGCCGTGGGTCGGCATCGTACCGCAGCACCGGACAGGCCCCGGTGACGTCGGCGTCAGGAGCGGAGATACGACAGCACCGCCAGCACCCGCCGATGGTCCGAGGGCTCAGGCTCGAGCCCGAGCTTCGAGAAGATCGTTCGGATATGCCCCTCGACGGTCTTCAGTTCGACGACGAGCCGCTCGGCGATGGCCTGGTTGGAGCGGCCCTCGGCCATCAGCGCGAGGACCTCCCGCTCTCGCGGGGTGAGCTCGTCCAGCGGACCGTGCGGCCGGGCGCGGCCGAGCAGCTCCCCGACGATCTCGGGATCGATCACCGAGCCGCCAGCCGCGACGCGATGGATCGCATCCAGCAGATCCGACTCGCGCAGCACCCGATCCTTCAGCAGGTAGCCGACCCCTGCCGCGTCCGCTCGCAGCAGGCGGATCGCGTGGCGGGTCTCGACATGCGCGGAGAGGAGGAGGATCGCCACCGTGGGATGGCGGTCGCGGATGGCGATGGCCGCTTCAAGGCCCTCGGTCTGGAAGCCGGGCGGCATCCGGATGTCCATCACGACCACGTCCGGACGTTCTCGTTCGACGACGTCGAGCGCGCCCGCAGCGTCGCCGGCTTCACCCACCACCGCGAAACCCTCGTCCGCGAGCAGGTGGGACATGCCCGAGCGAAAGAGCACGGAATCGTCGACCAGGACGATCCGCGATCGGCGCTCGTTCGACGCCGTCATGACAACGGGAGCACGGCCCGGACCGTCGTTCCGACACCTGCTGGGCTGGAGACGGCGAGCGTGCCTCCGACAGCCTGTGCTCGATCGATGAGCCCGTGCAGGCCGGTCCCGCCCGCTCCGACGTCGGCACCGCCGTGCCCGTCGTCGGCGACCTCGAGTTCCAGGGCGTCATCCTCGACGCGCCCGTGGATGGTCACTCTCGTCGCGTCGGCGTGCCGAAGGACGTTCGTGAGGGCCTCGGAGACGATCAGGTAGGCCGTCGTCTCGATCGGAGCGGGAAGGCGCCGGTCATCGATCCGGACATCGACCGGGAGTGGGAAACGATCGGCCAGCTCGCGCACGGCCGGCGCGATCCCGCCCTCGATGAGGGCGGTCGGATGGATCCCACGGGCCAGCGCACGCAGGTCGCGAAGTCCGTCCTCCAGTTCACGACTCGCCTCGTCCAGGATGCGCCCGAGCTCAGGGTCGGCATCGGCGCGTCGGTTCGCCCGTCGAAGCGTGAACCCGAGGGCCACGAGTCGCTGCTGCGCGCCATCATGAAGATCGCGCTCGAGCCTGCGTCGCTCTTCGTCCGTCGCTTCGACGAGCCGTGCCCTGGACGCGCGGACCTCCTCGAGCTGCGCTCGCAACTCTGCCGCCAACCGCTCGTTCTCGAGGGCCAACCTCGATGCCGCCGCCGCGCTGTCCACGAGGACCTGGTCTGCAGCAGGGTCATGGATCAGGACGGCGATCGTGCCATCGGCTCCCTCGATCCGCGTCATGTCACGCTGGTCACCGTCATCGGGCATGGCGATCGCCCGGCCCGTCGGATCGACGTATCCGCCTCCGTCCGGCGTCGGGAACCCCAGTCGAAGGGTCGGATCGTGGACGGCCCGGGCGAGTGCGGCCTCGAGATCGCCGGTCTTCACGCGATCGAGGTCGACCACGAGTTCGGCGATGGACCCGCGCTCGAGCCGGGTCTGGAGCAGGCCGATCAGGAACGCGATCGGCAGCAGGAAGTTGGAGAGCTGCGCGATTGGACCCGTCGACGCCGCGAACAAGGCGTCCGAACCGGTGGCCTGCGCCACGAAGAACGTCCCGACGACGACCAGGGTGATCGGGCTGACCCAGAAGACAGGGGCCAGCGCCCGTCGGGCCGCGGGGGTCCCGCGCCTCCAGCGATCGAGGACCGTCAGCGACGACCAGGACGGACAGGACGAGCGCACCGAGGTTCGCGACGACGCCGAGGGTGTCGGCGAGTCCCTCGTTGGGCCAAAGGAGCAATGGGTTCGCGAATGGCCAGGTCGGCGGGTACGGCTCGATGAGCCGTTGGCTGACGGTCGTCAGGAAGAACCAGGCGTAGGCGGCGATGACCAGGCGCCGGGACCAGCCAGCGGTCCTCCCCTCTGGAAAGGCGAGGTACACGTTGGCGAGGACGACTGTCCCGAAGAGGACCCACATGTTGCCGATGGTCCAGACGAGCGCGTCGCCCCCATCCCAGCTCAGGAAGTTGATCGTGCCCGCGAAACCCATCAAGATCACGAGTGGGCCGACCCGGTTGCCAGGTCGCGAGTACCACATGACCAGCCCCACCGCGATGGTGAACAGGTTCGCAGCGAGCTGAACGAACCAATGTCCGTCGCCGTTGTCGCCGTTCGCACTGTTCGCCGCCATGAGCGCGAGGCAGATCGCCCCGACGAGGACGCCGGCCGTGACGACCGCCGCGATGGCGACGGGGCTCGGGCGCCCTGGTGCTACCCGGTCAAGAGTCACCGACACCTGCCCGACCCCGATCGTTCAGCCGACATGCCGGTCATCGTGCCATCAGGGTCAAGGCGGAACCACGGTGCAGACCCTTGGGATCGGCGGGTGTCGTACTGGGGTCGGCACTGGCGACCCCAGATCACCGCGGCCGGAGACTCCTGATCGGAGGTCGCGTCCAGCGACCGTAGAGCGGGAGGCGACTGATGGGCACGAGGATCGTCCGAGTCGCAGGTCCTTCGCGGCGCGAGCACGGCGCTCGACGGGCCTTCGACCCAGCCGGGACCACACTCATGGTCGTCATCTCCGCGTCGGTCCTCGCGGCATCCGTGATGATCGCGTCGCTCTCGGCCGGCGCCGGTCAGGGGCAGAGTCTCAGCGCAGGGCCGCCTCCGCAGCCTGGGCCCGCGCCGACGTTGTCGACACCCGAACCACGCCCGTCATGAGTGGTTCCGACGACAGGGTTCGACCTTCATCGCAACCGAGTCGCGGCAGGCCACCCTGGCGCAGCACGATCCGCCAGCGACTCCCGACGAGGCGTCAGACAACCGGTCGGGCGCACCCACCGTCCGGGGGTCACCACCGGGAGATCACGGGCGGTCGAGTCGCGTGTCGCTGATGACCCGATAATCGGGCCGTAGGCCGCCAGGTCCCGCAGGGCACGGGACGGCGGCGAGGAGGGATCCGTGGACCAGGGGCAGACGGACGCACGGGAGTGGATCCGATCGGGTGCGGCCATCCTCGGGATCGAGTTCGGTTCTACCCGGATCAAGGCGTCGCTGATCGGACCCGACATGACGCCCCTTGCGGCGGGCTCACACCTCTGGGAGAACCGGTTCGAGGACGGCGTCTGGACCTACGATATGGCGGACGTCCACGATGGGCTCGCGGCGTGCGTGGATTCCCTCGTCGAGGACGTGCGGGCACGATATTCGGTCGACGTCGAGGCCGTCGCTGCCATGGGCGTCAGCGGGATGATGCACGGCTACATCGCCCTCGACGCGCAAGGTGAGCTCCTCGTGCCCTTCCGCACCTGGCGGAACAACATCACCAGCAGGGCCTGCGCCGAGCTGTCCCCTCGGCTTGACTTCGCCGTTCCCCAGCGCTGGAGCATCGCTCACCTGTACCAGTCGATCCTGGAGCGGCAGCCCCACGTCGGGCGGATCGCCCACCTCACCACGCTGGCGGGCTACATCCACTGGAGGCTGACCGGCAAGCACGTCGTCGGTGTCGGGGAGGCGTCGGGGATGTTCCCGATCGACCCCGGGACGGGCGATTGGGACGCCGAGCGAGTCGCTGCATTCGACACCTCCTCGCGCCGTGGAACGTGGGCTGGAAGCTCCGCGACATCCTTCCCGCGTGCTGCCCGGCCGGCGCGGCCGGCGGGCCGGCTCAGGCCGAGGGCGCCAGGCTGCTCGACCCGGTCGGGCGCGCTTCGGCCGGCATCCCCATGTGCCCACCTGAGGGCGATGCCGGCACGGGCATGGTCGCCACGAATGCGGTCCGGCCGCGATCAGGGAACGTGTCCGCCGGCACCTCGATGTTCGCGATGATCGTCCTCGAACGGGCCTGTCTCGGTCCACGACGAGATCGACATCGTGGTCACGCCCGACGGCAAGCCAGTGGCGATGGCCCACTCCAACAACGGGACGTCAGACCTGGATGCCTGGATGGCGCTGTTCGGCCAGGTCGCCAGCGCACTCGGCGCCGAGACGCGGCTCGACGAGCTGTACGCGCAGATCCTGCCGCTCGCCCTCCAGGGCGATCCGGACGCCGGCGGGCTCCTGTCCGATCAACTACATCTCAGGCGAGCACCTGACCGGCTTCACCGAGGGGCGCCCGCTGTTCGCCCGGAACCAGGATGGCCGGTTCACCCTGGAGAACTTCATGCGGGCGCTGTGTTACGCCTCGCTGTGCGCCATGCGGGAGGGCCTGGACATCCTCCGCGATGAGGAGGGTGTGATCGTCGAGGAGATCCGCGGCCACGGCGGTTTCTTCAAGGCCAGCGACACCGGCCAGCGGATCATGGCCGCCGCGCTCGACGTCCCGGTCAGCCTCCCCGCGACGGCCGGCGAAGGAGGAGCCTGGGGTATGGCCGTGCTGGCCGCGTACCTGCTCCGGTCCGACGCTGACCAGACGCTCCCGGATTTCCTTGACCGGTGGGTCTCGGCGAGCATGGGCGAGACCATCGCCCCGGACCCGCGCGATGTCGAGGGGTTCTCGGCCTTCTTCGCACGCCACCGGGCCGGGCTCGCGATCGAGCGCCAGGCCGTCACGTCACTGCGTTGAGTCGGTCGGCTGCCCGTAGTAGGCGGCGGGACCGTGCTTCCGCTGGAAATGCTTCTCCAGCAGCGCGTCGTCGACCGGGGGCCGATCGGGCGCCAGGGCAAGCGTGCTGATCGCCATCCCGGCGATCGCCTCGAGGGCGATGGCGTTGGTGACCGCGTCGGACCCGCTGGCTCCCCAGGTGAACGGCCCGTGGGACGCGACGAGCACACCCGGCGTATGGAGGTGGTCGAGACCCTCGGTCTCGAAGTGCTCGACGATCACCCGGCCCGTGTTCGCTTCGTACTCTCCTTCGATCTCAGCCGTCGTCAGCGGCCGGGTGACCGGGACCGGCCCGTGAAATGATCCGCATGGGTCGTCCCGAGGCACGGGATCGACCGGGGGGCCTGTGCGCACGCCACGGCCGCCGGCGAGTGGGTGTGGACGACGCCTCGCAGGTCCGCGTACTGCTGTAGAGGAACAGGGTGGGTCGGAGTGTCGGACGATGGTCGTCGGGAACACCTCACCGTGGTGCCGTCCTCGATGGAGATGACCACGATGTCGTCGTCGGTCAGGTCCTCGTACGGGACACCGCTCGGCTTGATCGCGAAGACGCCGGCGGCCCGGTCGGCGACGCTCACGTTGCCGAATGACAGGATCGACGAGGCCTGTCGCTCGATACGCCGGTTGAGGTTCGCGGATTAGGCTCGGATCTGGTCGTAGGTCATGTCAGCGTCCCGGCGGTTGCCGGCGAGGTGGTAGTACGCCTGGCTCCAGCGAAGCTCCTTGCTCAGCTGCGCGTCGGTCGTGTCGGCGTCGATCGAGATCAGCTCGATGCCGGCGATTTCGGCGAAGTCTCGATGACTCGAGTCGATCGCCTGGCTGAAGCCGGTGTGGTGCGGGCCGCCGGCCATGGATCCAGGCCGCGGCCGCCGCTTCGAGCTCGGGCGGGGCTGCCACACGGCGCGGGCCACCGGCAGCTTCGGCAGCGGCTGCGGCGGCGCGACGACGTCGATCTCGTTGACGACCAGCCGGAACGCGGTCGCCCAGGTCGAGGAGGCCGCGTCGATGGCCGGCCCGGGCGGCGCGTCGAACACCAGGCGCACCGGGTCTTCCTTGCCGCCGATCCCCAGCGGGTGGATTTCGCAGCTACGGCTCGGCCGGCGGCGATCGACGGGCAGATCTCCAGCATGTGGGCGCCGAGGACCAGCGGTCCGCCCGGGATCGAGGTGGTAGGTGTAGTCCTCCATGAACGACGTGCCGCCGGGCAGCCCGGCCGCCATGACCTTCATCGCCCGCACGCAGGGCCGCGGTCTTCCAGTCGCCCTCGGCGCCGAAGCCGTAGCCGTCGGCCATCAGCCGCTGGACGGCGAGGCCGGGCAGTTGCTTCAGGCCGTGCAGGTCCTCGAACGTGTCGGTGAAGGCGTCGAAGCCCGCCCTCGACAGGAAGCCGCGCAGGCCGAGCTCGATCGCGGGCCGCGTCGCGCAGCGACTCGTGGCGTCGCCCGCCGGCCGCAGCTCCGGCGCGACTTCGTACGCGTCGTCGTACTCGGCGACAGAGCGTCGACTTCGGCGTCGCGTCGACCTGCGTCGACGCCGGCGACCAGGTCGCCGACGCCGTAGCCGTTGACCGAGAAGCCGAAGCCGATCTGGGCCTCGACCTTGTCGCCCTCGGTGACGGCCACTTGGCGCATGTTGTCGCCGAAGCGGGCGATCTTGCAGGCTCCTGCGCGTCGTGCCAGGCGCGGGCGGCGCGGGTCCACGACGCCGATCCGCGCGTGCGACGGCCGGTTCCTGCCAGTGGCCGACGACCATCTTGCGCGCCTTGCCGCAGGCGGGTCTGCGATGAACCCGAACTCGCGGCCGCCGTGGGCCGACTGGTTCAGGTTCATGAAGTCCATGTCGATCGTCGACCAGGGGATGTCGCGGTTGAACTGCGTGTGCAGGTGGCAGCAGCGGCTTCTGGAGGGCGTCGAGCCCGGCGATCCACATCTTGGCGGGCGAGAAGGTGTGCATCCAGGCGATGACGCCCACGCACTGCGTCGTCGCGTTCGCCTCGACCAGGAGCCCATGGATCGACTCCGCGGACGTCTGTACGGGCTTCTGCACGATGCGGACGGGGATCTCCGGCGCCGCGCCGAGGCCGCCGACGATATCGGCCGAATGACGCTCGACCTGGTCCAGGACGTCGGGCCCGTACAGGTGCTGGCTGCCGGTCACGAACCAGATCTCCAGGGCGGCTAGGTCGAACATGACGGCTCCACTCGCGGGTTCTCCGACCATGAGGCGGAGGCTCACATCGTGAACCTCCCGCCTGGTCAGTGTTGCGCCGGCCCGCACAGTCTTCGCCTTCGGAGCTACGACGGCACCGCGAGGACCCAGCGATGACCGGATGGTTCCAGTTCGCGCCCGAGCTTCGGTGGTGCCGTAGGCGGAGTCGGCGCCTTCGGCTGATCCGGCAAGACTACCCAGCGCCTCCAAGGGATGGATCCGGGCCAGGATCGCCGCCTTCGGCGACCGTGACGAGCCGATCCAGGTAGAGCATCCAGCCGGCCTCGTGGATCGCCCGCTCGTCCTTCGGCAGCGAGTCGTGCGTCAGGGTCACGAGCGTGCCGTCGCCGTCGGGACGAAGCTCGATGGTGACGATCGTCGTACCGGGCGGTAGGGCCGACTGCGAGCTCGTCGCCCAACCCCAGGTGAAGACGATCCGCTCGAACGGCTCCAACTCCACAAAGTGGCCTTCTGCCAGGCCGGATCCGTCGAGGCCCATCGTGATCCGGAGGACGCCACCGGGTCTAGGGTCGACGATCGCGGACGTGCCTTGCCAGCGCGCCCACAGCGCCGGGTCGGTGAAGTACCCATAGACCAGCTCGGGCACCGCCCGGATCCGACGTGACACGATGACGCGATCGACCTGCGCACTCATCCTTTGGTCCCCTCGTCGCGCTCGATCTCCGCGGCGAGCCGATCGAGGGCGTCCGTCCAGTACGCCTCGAGGACGGCCGCGAGGGGACCGATCCGGCCCCGGTTGGCCCGGTAGTAGCGGTAGGTGCCCTCGTGCCGGACGTCGACGATCCCCGCGTCCCGAAGGACCGCCAGGTGCTGGGAGACGGCGCCGAAGGTGACCGGGAGTGCAGCGGCGATGTCGCCGGCGCTCAGCTCACGATCCCAGATCAGGTGCAGGATCTCTCGCCTTCGCGGCGCAGCGATGACCGCGATCACATCCATGATCTGTATTTTAGCGCCCACTTGAACACAGCGGTCTGTGACCTTTAATATAGCCGTGCCTAAAACAGGCAGAACCTGGAGTGCTCGTGCAGAGAAGGAGTCGGCATGACCGGACCGATGCTCCACACCGTGGACGTGGATCGCGAGATGCACCGTCGATCTATCAAGCCATCACAACGAAGGCAGGAGCGGCCGCCTTCTGGACGTCCGATTGCGACATCGAGCCAGTGGTCGGGTCGATCGCCCGATTCGGCTTCCCGGCCGCGCCAGTGGATCTGCGGATGAAGGTGGACGGATCGAGCCCCGACGAGATCCGATGGTCGTGTCTCGGTGATTTCCCGCACTGGGCGGGGACGACGATCACCTGGTCGCTCGCGCCAGCACCGTCGGGCAGCGGGACGACGGTGGCGTTCCGTCACGAAGGCTGGGGGGAGGACTACCCGGCTGATGACTACGCTCGGGTGAACTACACGTGGGGTCGGATCGTGGGGGCGCTCAAGGCCTACGCCGAGACGGGACACCCGGCTCCATTCCTGGGCTGAGCATCGAGGGCCAGGGCTTACTCCCGATACGGGTCCTCAGCCCGCCGCCTTCTTGACCAGCTCGGCGATCCGTTCCTCGGCGGCGGCGGTCAGCTCCGCTAGCGCGAAGGACGTCGGCCAGAAGCCGCCTGACATGTTGACTTGTGCCCGGTCCGAGCGACGACGTGACGGTCGCAGCCGGTGATGACCTCGACTTCGCGTAGCCGGCTGCTCGACCACGTTTTCGGGAGATGACGATTCGTCATGGCAGCCAACCGACGCAGGGCGACGATGGAGGACGTGAATGGGAACTGGCTGCCGTGCGGTTGCGCGGCGGTCGCATCGCCAACTTTGCGAGGAGCGGTCAGTAGTGGGACCAGCCTGAGGCGCGGGTGTACAACGAGTCGGAGGCTCGCTACCGCGAGCTGCTCGAGGCGGCACCCGACGCGATGGTGGTGGTCAACGTGGCCGGCGAAATCGTGCTGCTCAATGTCCAGGCAGAGAAGCAGTTCGGTTACCGCCGCGACGAGCTGCTGGGCCAACCGGTCACGAACATCATCCCGGTCGGGTTCGCGGAACGAATCATCTCCGATGACCTGCGTTCGGCGGCCGACGCCCTGGCCCAGCAGATCGGGACGGGGATCGAGCTGGCGGGTCGGCGCAGGGACGGCACCGAGTTCCCGATCGAGATCATGCTCAGCCCGCTCAGCAGCGCAGAGGGCATCCTCGTGACCGCCGCCATCCGCGATATCAGCGTTCGCAAGGACGCCGACGAGGAACTGCTTCAGGCCCAGAAGCTCGAATTGATCGGGCGGCTCGCCGGCGGGATCGCCCACGACTTCAACAACATGCTCTTCGTGATCAATGGGCATGCGGAGATGCTCGGCCAGGACCTCCTCCCCGAGCGACGGGGGGATCTTGACCTGGACGAGACACTCCGCAATGTCCAAGCCATCCAGGAAGCCGGGGGCCGGGCAGCCGCCCTCACGTCCCAGCTCCTTGCCTTCGGCCGTCAGCAGCCGATCAGGCCGGCGGTGCTCGACCTCAACGTTGCCATCCAGGGCCTCGAGCCGATGGTGCGCCAGCTGATCGGCGAGACCACGCGGCTGGTCGTCAGGCCGGGCGTCCTGATCGGGCACATACGCGCCGACGCCGGCCAGCTCGACCAGATCATCGTGAACCTCGTCGTCAATGCACGGGACGCCATGCCCGACGGCGGGACGATCACCATCGAGACGGCGATGTTGATGTCGACGAGCCGTACGCCATCGACCACTTTGAGTTGCGGGCCGGGCAGTATGTCCAGCTGGTGGTCAGCGACACCGGCGTCGGGATGGATCGCGCGGTGCGGGAGCACATCTTCGAGCCGTTCTTCACCACGAAGCAGGTAGGCAAGGGGACGGGTCTCGGGCTCGCAACGGCCTACGGAATTGTCCGGCAGTCCGGCGGCCACATCTGGGTCAATTCCGAGCCCGGCATGGGCTCGTCATTCAAGCTCTATTTTCCCCGAGCGAGCGACCCCGGCTTGACCGATCCGCCGAAGGCCCTTGTGACCCTCCCCGTTGGAACCGGCACCGTCCTTTTGGTCGAGGACGAAACCGTGGTGCGCGAGATGACGACGCAGATGTTGACACGAGCCGGCTACCGGGTGATCGCCGTCTCCAACGGCAGCGACGCGATGGCGCTGCTAGCCGAGCCCGACAAGCCGATCGACGTCCTCGTCACCGATGTCGTGATGGCCAACATGTCCGGCATCGAGCTCGCCACCTTCGCCATGGATGGATACCCGGACGTCGGCGTCGTGATGCTCTCCGGGTATACAGCAGAGACGCTGAACCTGGAGCAGATCACCGCTCGAGGCGCCACATTCGTGCCAAAGCCTGTCACATCGGGCCAACTCGTCATCGCGGTCCGGCAGGCGCAATCGGTTCGCCGGACGAGCCACGTCGTGTCCGGTCGGCACCCACCGCCCGTGTTGGGGTGAGCACGCAGCGCCCGGCAACGGCACACCCGGGAACCGAGTTCCCGATCCTGATCGTCGACGACGACGCCGCTTCGCGCGACCTCGTGGCGACGCACCTCGGCCGCGAAGGGTTCGAGGTCCGCGAGGCCGCGACGGGCGAGGACGCCCTCAGCCTGATCGATCGTGAGCGAGTGAGCCTCGTGATTCTCGATATGCAGATGCCGGGGATCTCGGGAACCGACGTGCTTCGGCGCCTTCGCGAGGTACCCGCGACGGCCACCATCCCGATCATGGTCCTGACCGGCCGGGATGACGAATACCCGCTCATCGCGAGCCTCGGTGTCGGGGCCGACGACTACCTGACGAAGCCGATCCGGCTCGACGAACTTGTAGCGCGAATCCGTGCGCGCCTCAGGACCAGGCGCGTCACGGCCGACCTGGCGAAGGCGGCAAGCGAGGAACTGTATCGGGCGCTTGTCGAGCATTCCCCAGACGGAATCCTTGTCTCGGATCGGAGCGGCCGGTACGTGGAGGCGAATGCTGCTGTCTGCAGCATGCTGGGCTACTCGCGCGACGAGCTGATGACCCTCGCCTCCCCGAATCTCACCGCCGCCGACGACCTACTCAAACCCGAGGATCTGGAAACGCGCATTGCGGATGCCGTTGCCACGGGTCTCCCGGTCGAGCGACGCTACCGAAGGAAGGATGGGACAGCCTCCCCGCCGAGGTTGGATTCTCGCGGTTGCCGGACGGTCGCCTGCAGCAGGTCATTCGTGACATCTCGGCGCGCCAGGTCCTTGAGGCGGAGCGGACGCGCCTGATCTTGGCGGTGGAGCAGACCGGGGACGCGATCTGGATGCGCGACGCCGATGGTGTCATCACCTACGTCAATCCCGCGTTCACCCGAGCGTACGGGTTCCAGCCAAGCGAGCTTGTTGGACAGACCGGCGCCGTCCTGGGCAGCGGGATGCAGAGTCCGTCGTTCTTCGATGCCATCTGGGCTACCGTGCGGTCGAACCAGGTCTGGACCGGCACCATCGTCAACCGGCGCAAGGACGGCAGCCTGATCGAGACCGAATTGGTCATCTCGGCGATCCAGGAGAGGGACGGTCGATTCGCGGGCTATGTCCAGGCCGATCGCGATGTCACGCGCGAACGCGAGCTCGAGCGCGCTCTCGAACGTGATGCTCGCGAGCGCGACGCGGTCCAGACCGCGCTGGCGCAGATCGATGCGACGCGCACGGTCGAGGAGATCGCTTCCGCCGCCTGCGAGGTGATCACCGCACTCCCGGGAGTCGATTCGACGATGGCGCTCGCCCTCGGGGACGTCGAAGGGACCGTCCTGGCAATCTCCGGACCCCTCAGTGCCGTGTTCGTCCCGGGCATGTCAATCTCGAGCGCCCGCGTCGCCGATCTTCGGGAGCGTGGCTCCGGTGGGCCGTGGTTCGAGGAGTGGCGACCCAGCCCGGACGCCGGGCCCGTGGGCGAGGCCATCTCGGCTGCCGGCCTTCTTTCGACGGTCTATGCGCCGCTGCGTGACCCCAGCGGGGTGATCGGAGTCGTGGGTATTGCAAGCCATGACCCGGCAACCGCGCCGCGCTCGTCGAGCACCTGCCGGCCCTTGCCACATTCGCATCGACGCTTGGGGCCCTCCTCAGACCCAAGCTCGAGGATCGGCGACAAGATGCCGAAGACCATTCGGCGATCCAGGCTGTTCTCGACGCATCCGCCTTCACGCCGTTCTTCCAGCCGATCGTCGACCTCCACTCGGGCTCGGTCGTTGGCTACGAGGCACTCAGTCGGTTCGCCGACGGTGTCCCGCCTGACCTCCGGTTCGCTGCCGCGGTCCGGGCGGGACTCGACGCGGAGCTGGAGCTCGCCACGCTGCGCGCCGCCCTCACCACAGCTGAGGTCGCTCTTCCGTCCGCGGCATTCCTGAGCTTGAATGTCTCGCCGGGGATCATCATCTCAGGCGTTCTCCGGGAGGTCTTCCGCGGTGTGGACCGCCCCCTTGTCGTGGAGATCACCGAGCACGTCGCGATCAGCGACTACGAGGCGCTCCGGACCGCGCTCGCAGCGCTCGGACCATCGGTTCGCGCCTCAGTGGATGATGCGGGTGCCGGCTATGCCAGCTTCCGCCATATCCTCGAGTTGCGTCCTGCGATGGTCAAGCTCGACATCGCGCTTGTCCGTGGGCTCGACGGTGATCAGGGCCGCCAGGCATTGTTGGCCGGGATGGTCTATTTCGCGACGAAGCGGCGGATCAAGCTCATCGCCGAGGGGATCGAAACGGAGGCGGAGCTCGAAGCCCTTCGGTCGCTTGCGATCCCGTACGGACAGGGCTATCTCCTCGGACGGCCACAGGATGGCGGTGGCCCGGGGCCGTGGCCGCCAAGCGTCACGCTCGCAAGCAGGCCGGATGTTCGTCGCGTCGGGTCGGGGCGGACGCAGGTCTTAGGCTCCAGCGACCACAGGCATCTTGCCGGTCCCAAATCCTTGAGACGGGTTCATCGGGCAGACCCGGGGCCCGCGTGACGACGTCCTGGCTACCGGCGGCTTGATCGTCGGCGGGTCGCGGCGCTCAGACGGAGCGGCTGCTCGGCGGTCTACCGGCCCCTGGCTACACGACGCGCCGCCTGGTGCACGGATCCCGGCCTCTCGGCCGGGTCTCACGTTCAGATCGCTGGAGCCGACACTCGGATTTGAACCGAGGACCTGCTGTTTACGAAACAGCTGCTCTACCACTGAGCTATGTCGGCCGAAGCCCGAGTATAGGTGATGAGCTCAGTCATCAGCCTTTCACCCAAGCCGAACGTCGTCGCCCGGCCCTTCCGTGCACTAAGCACAAGGCTTGGCGCCCGACGCGACACGAGTAGTCGATGAGGCCGTGCGTCTGCATCTGGGCCTGTAGCCCGACCGATCATCGCCAAGGGGTTGCCAGCGGTGGTACCATACGTCGATGGACAAGACGACCGTCTACCTGCCGACGGAGCTCAAGTCCGCGGTCAAGCGCGTTGCCCGGCAGCGAGGGGTGTCGGAGGCCGAGGTCATTCGCGACTCGATCCGCGACGCCGTCGGCGATGATCGACCGCGCCCCCGCGGTGGCCTCTTCGCGAGCCGCTCTCCGATCGCGCGCGAGGCAGATGAACACCTGCCTGGGTTCGGCGAGCGGTGATCGTCGACACCAGCGCGCTCCTTGCGTTCTTCGACACGGACGAGCCCGATCATGTGGCGGTTTCCGCGGTTCTCGGCAGGGCGCCGGAGCCGCTCGCCGTCTCGCCCTACGTGGTCGCGGAACTCGACTACCTTGTGGCGTCCCGGCTCGGCGTCTCGGCCGAGCTGGCCGTTCTGCGGGAGCTGAGCGGCGGTGCCTGGGACCTGCCCGCGATCGGTGTCGAGGAGCTCGACAAGGCTCGGGCCATGATCGAGCGGTACGCCGACCTGAACATCGGCGTCGCGGACGCTTCGAACGTGATCCTCGCCGAGCGCTACCGGACACGAACCATCGTCACCCTCGATCACCGGCATTTCGACGTCCTGCGACCGCTCGACGGCGGACGATTCCGGATCCTCCCGTAGCGCCCTGGCACGAGGCTGAGGGGGCGTGCAGCCGGATGCACGGCCTCCGCGCCCGGTAGACTGGGGCGCATGGAGGCAAGCGGGTCCCTGGAGGAACGGATCGCACGCGTGCGCGACGGCGCCCGTGCTGTGCTCGACGAGAACTGGCTCGGATCGTCCACGCTGCCGTCGAAGTCGCTCTATCCGCACCAGTGGAGCTGGGACTCGGCGTTCATGGCCATCGGCCGATCGTGGTACGACCAGGAGCGAGCGCAGCAGGAACTCCGGACGTTGTTCGGGGCACAGTGGGCGAACGGCAAGGTCCCCTCGATCGTGTTCAACCCAAGCGTGCCCGACGATGCCTACTTCCCCGGCCCCACGTTCTGGCAAACCTCGACCCGATCTCCGGCCGCACCCCGCGACGTCGAGACATCCGGCATCACGCAGCCGCCGATCCATGCCCAGGCCGCGCTGCAGATGCACCGTCATGCGCGAGACAAGGATTCATCGGTCGCCTTCCTCCGCTGGCTCTACCCTCGCCTCGCCGCAGAGCACGGCTATCTCGCCCGCGATCGCGACCCGACCGGGATCGGGCTGGCATCCGTCGTGCACCCGTGGGAGACCGGCCTCGACAACTCGCCGGTCTGGGATCGCGACCTGACCGAGCTCGAGATCCCGCCGGGCTCGCTGCCACCGTACGAGCGCCACGACCTCGCCCATGCGAACCCGGCCGACCGGCCGTCGAACGAGGCATACGATCGCTTCGTCTACCTCGTCGTCCGCTACCGGGACACCGGCTACGACGACGCGCGGCTCACCGAGGCGGTGCCATTCACGATCGCCGAGCCCCTCTTCAATTCGATCTATCTGTGGTCGACCCACGCGCTGGCCGAGATCGCCGACATCGTGGGGGCGGATCCGACGCCGCACCGCGAGGCCGCGGAGCGGATCCACTCGGCGCTCCTGACGCACCTTTGGGACCCCGAGGCCCGCCGCTTCGCCGCGCTCGACGTCCGGACGATGGAGCGCGGCGTCGAGGACACGATCGTCGCCTTCGCGCCGGTCCTCGACCCCGACCTGCCCAGCGAGCAGCATGCCGCGATCATGGCCGACCTCCGCTCGGCCGCGTTCCACCCGGAGCGGGCGCGCGCGTTCGTCGTCCCCAGCTACGACCTCCTCGGCCAGGACTTCGACCGGCGCCGCTACTGGCGCGGTCCGATCTGGATCAACACGAACTGGCTCCTCTGGTCGGGTCTGCACCAGCACGGCCACGACGAGGAAACCGACGACATCGTCGCCAGCAGCCTCCGGCTCGTCGAGAAGTCCGGTTTCCGCGAGTACTTCGATCCGGAGGAGGGCACGGGCTACGGGAGCGACGGCTTCGGCTGGAGTGCCGCCCTCACGCTCGACCTTATCGAGCGACACCGGGGTGCCTCACGGACGCGCATCCGCGATCGCCTTGCGGCACGGGGCGCCTAGGCCCGATGACGAGCGGGCCCGCTCCGGGCACTTCCGCTGGACCCTGCGTCAGGCGCCGCCGACGACCTTGATCGCCCCGACCCCACCCTGCGCATCGATGTCGACGCGGTTCGCGGCCGTGGCGTAGTCGACCGACTGGTAGACGTCGCCGACCCGCGGGAATCGCGCCTCATCGACCTGACTGGTCCCGAGCGTCATCCGGGTCCGGATCCGGGCCGCGACACCCGCGGGGACCTCCAGGGTCATCGACGCCGCTCCCACCTCGGCCCGGACCGTCGTGACCCCGGCGGAGCGGGGCAGCCGGAGCATCGTATCGCTCGCACCGGTGTGGATCTCCAGAGACGCGATCCGAAGCTCTCGCAGATCGACCGTGCCTCGGTAGGCGCCGACGTCGAGCCGCAGGTCCAGCGGCACCTCGGCGGTGAGGCCGACGTCCCAGCGTGACCTACCGTCGGACCAGGGAACGCCCCCATCCAGGTCCTGTCGCAAGTCCACCTGACCCGGCCCGCTCAGCCGGTGAAGCACCCCGCCCTGGAACGACCCGTCGACGAGCGCTCCGGCAGCTGCCCGATGGGTCACCAGTTCTCCGCCGCCGAACTTGATCTGGACGCGGGCCTGCTTTGCGTCGCCAAGGGGAACCGTCAGGGCCTCCACTCGATGGCCCCCAGTCACCAGGGCACCGATCACGAACCAGACACCGAGCACGACCAGCGCCCACGGCCACCATTCGGCGATCAGGTCGCCGGGGGCCGCCTGCAACGAGCCCGTCGTACTCCCGAGCAGGAGCACGCCGACGACGATCCAGACGAGCGGCCAGGTGAGCGACCAGAGGGTGCTCGCTCCGACGTAGCCGCGAACCAGGACGCCGACGAGCATGGCCACACCGGCGACGATGACGAACATCGGCCAGGCCCGGCTCCAGGACCAGTCCATGCCCCGCTGGACCAGAAAGATGACCCCGATCCCGATCAGCCATGTCGCGCCGATCAAGGGCCCGCGACGCGCCGTATTCACGAACCTTCTCCGGACGCCCCGGACGGACCGGTCGCGTCGGGTGGCTCACCCGGGCGATCTCGCCTGCCCATCGCGGCGACGAGGACGACGACCCCAAGGACGATCAGCGCGATCGGCCAGAGCCAGTCGAAGTCGATCTGCGGCCACCACTCCCTGACCAGGAAGGTCGCCCCGACGATGATGAGCAGCCCGCCGAAGACGAGTGCGCCACCGATCGGCCGCTCGCCCGCGGCGCGTCGTGCCCGTCGGTTCGCACGTCTTGCCGCTCTCGCTTCATGGCGCGCCGCCCGGGCGGTCGCGCGACCCACCGGCGAACCTCCCGGATCCTGCTCCGGGACGACGATCGCCATGACGATGTACACGACCAGGGCGAGACCGCCGGTGAAGATCGCCAGGAAGACCCAGGCGATGCGCACGAGCGACGGGTCGACGTCCCAGTGTTCAGCCAGGCCACCCGCGACACCGGCCAGCATCCGATCATCCCGGGACCGATACAACCGGTCATCCATGGAATCCAACCTCCCTTGATGGACGACTCGATGGTACGACCCGAATGCACGCCCGGGTATGGGTCTTCGCGCTCCATCGCGTCCTTGCAGGCGGCAGCGCGGCCGAAAGTGCCACGCTCATGCTCGGTTCACACGGGCGCAGTTGACCAGAGCCGTCCGGTCGGCCCCAGCGGGCCGAGTGGCAGGGCTACGCGCTGGCGGGGCTCGGCGCCGGTTCGGTCCCACCCTGGAATTCGGCCTTGGTGGGCAGGAGCGGCTTGCCTCGCCGCGACACGGCCAGCAACAACCACGACAGCGGGATCGGGAGGAACCACTGGAAGGCGCGGAAGAGCATGACCCCGGCGCTGATCAGGTCTGAATCCTTTCCACCCGTGTAGGTCGTGAAGAACGAGATGTAGAGCAGGTCCGGGACACCGGCCCCGCCCGGGGAGATGGGCAGGACGGTGATCACGAAGACGCCGGCTACGGCCGCCACGATGATCGCGTCCGGCAGGGTCTGCGACGAAACCCCGACCACCCGCATCGAGACGATCATGAGCAGTACCCAGGCGAACTTCGAGGCCATCGCCACGCTGAACGACGACCATCCGCGTTGGCGGACGGCGTCGCCGAGCGTCACCCGGAACCGCACGAGCGCGCCCTCCATGTCGGGCACCGCTCGCCCGATCCGGCGCAGGACGACACCGGCAATTCGCTCGGCAAGCCGGCCGAGCTTTCGTGCCAGACGCTCCGAGCGCACGACGAGGATCATGCCGACGCCGAGACCGAGGAACAGGAGACCGCCGACGACGAGGTAGCCGACGATCAGACCGGTCTCGACCGACACGCCGCGGTTCGCGGCCTCCGCGACGATCAGCAGGAGTCCGGCCAGGAACATCAGGCCGAACCGGCTCAGCTGGTCGAAGATCCCGTAGAGCAGGATGCCGCTGGTCGTCGTGGACGCAGGACGGCCCCACCCGCGGATGACCACCCAGAGCACGGCCATGTTCCACGGACCGAGCGGGATGCTCGCCCCGATCCCGGTCAGGATCAGGTACGACTGCAGGCCGCGGAGCAGGCCGAGCCCCGGGATGAGCATCGTGAAGACGGCACCGGTCAGCACCCAGGCCAGAAGTCCGAAGATCCCGACGATCGCGAACTCCTGGATGGTGACCGCCTGTAGCGCCGCGACGACTTCTGAATAGTCGATGTACCGCGGCAGGATGATCCCGAAGACGACCACCAGGACGCCGACCACGACGCCGATGCGGAGCACCGCATCGCGGCGACTCGGGGGTTTCGTCGTCGGGATCGATGCTGCGGGGATGGCTTCGTCCGAGGTCGCGCTCATCTGCAGATGGTACGCGGAAGGGCGTTCGCGATCCCGGATGTGTCGCGGACAATGACCTGCTAGATTTCGCAGCGTGACCGAACCGAGACGCACCAGCACAGCCCGTCGCCGGACGGCCAAGCCCCGCACGCCGACGACGCAGAGAGGTGGAGGCGGCCTGGGCGCCACCGCCACCTCGATCGGGCGGCTGGACGCCGCGCCCATGGGTGCCGGTGGAAGAAAGGATCGCCCTGGGGAAGGCTGCTCGCCAGCAGGCGCCCAGGACGAGCCAGGCGACCGTGGCATTCGGGCCGGACCGGGACCCGATCGGGATCATCATGGCCCAGGAGGCGGATCGGCTGCCGGAGCTGGTCCCCTTGCGCCATGAGCGGATGGCGGCCTCCGCGTTCGCGTTCTACCGCGGGGCGCCGGCCGTGATGGCGTTCGACCTCTCCACGACCCCGAGGTCGGACATCACGGTGCAGGCGAGCGGCGACGCCCATCTGTCGAATTTCGGTCTGTTCGCTTCGCCGGAACGAGCGCTCGTGTTCGATACCAATGACTTCGACGAAACGCTGCCGGGTCCCTGGGAATGGGACGTGAAGCGACTCGCGGCGAGCGTCGTCATCGCCGCCCGGGCCAACGGATTCGTGCCGAAGGAGACGCGAGCGTCCGTGATGGCCACGGTCGCCGGGTATCGCGAACGGATGGCGCGGTACGCCACGATGCGATTGCTCGATATCTGGTACGACCAGACGACCGCAGCCGACATCGAGGCGGAGATCGAGAAGGGGATCCGAGGGAGCTCGTTCGACGCCAAGTCCTCCCGAGCAGCGGATCGACGCCCTCTTCAACAAGGCACGCGGCAAGGACCAGATGAAGGCGATGGGCGCCTTGACCGAAGTGGTGGACGGGACCTGGCGGATCGTCGACGATCCGCCGATCGTCAGCCACATCGATCTTCCAGGTGGGGCCTCCAGCCTCGACGCGACCTTCCAGGGCTATCGGTCCACCCTGGCCCCAAGTCGCCGGGAACTGATCGAGCGATACCAGTTCGTGGATTTCGCCCTCAAGGTCGTGGGCGTCGGGAGCGTCGGGACCCGCTGCTTCGTCATCCTGCTCGAGGGTCGAGACCGCGACGATCCACTCTTGCTCCAGGCGAAAGAGGCGACGGCATCCGTCCTTGAACCGTACCTGGAGAACAGCGGCTACGAGAACCACGGGGAGCGGGTCGTGGTCGGCCAGCGATTGATGCAGGCGACGCCGGATATCTTCCTCGGCTGGACGCGCGGGCCAGGGGGTCGCGACTTCTACTTCAGGCAGCTCTGGGACATGAAGGGATCCGTCGATACAAGCACCCTGCGACCCGCGGGGATGCAGTTCTACGGGGCGCTCTGCGCGCAGTCCCTGGCCCGGGCTCACGCGCGCACCGGGGACGCCGTTGCGATCGCGGCCTATCTCGGGACGTCGGATACGTTCGATGGTGCCATCGCCGATTTCGCCGAAACGTATGCAGACCAGAACGAGCGCGACTACGCGGCCTTCCTGGCGGCCATCGCCGATGGGACCGTGGCCACGGTGGCGGCAGGCTGATCGGTTCGTGGGTCGCAGACTCGCCCTGGATCCGGACTCCCTCGGAACCTCGATCGACGGCTCATCGTCCGACAACCATGAAGCAGCGCACGGGAAGCCTGATCGCGATCGTCGTCATGGTCGTCATCGCCGCCGGCTGCGGCCGATCCAGCGGGTCCTCTGCCGGCGATGCCTTCCAGATCACCGGACACGCGATGGCGGGTCCAGTCTGTCCCGTCGAGCACGTCCCGCCCGACCCGGACTGTGCACCTCGCCCCGTCGTGGGCGCCCTGCTGATCGTCGTGGACGAAGCAGGGTCTGAGGTGGCGCGGGTCGCGACCGAGCAGGACGGCTCGTTCAGCGTACGTGTCCCGGCGGGTCGTTATGTCGTGCGACCGGGGCCCGTCGACGGATTGCTCGGTACACCGCCGTCGCAACCGGTCGTTGTCGGCCCGCCAGCGACCGCGGTCCTCGAGTTCAGCTACGACACGGGCATCCGCTGACCAACCGTCGCTGATCCATCGGACGAATCTGAAGGCCCGGCTCCCTCAGTGGAGCCGGGCCTTCGTCAGAACCGGGTTCGTTCGCCGGTGATACCGGCGGCTGGTGCTACCCCTTAGCGGCGAGGCCGGCTGGGGGTCAGGACGATGGCACCGGCGCCGACCGCTCCGAAGATCAGGAACAGGATCGGCAGCATGTCATTCGTTCCGCTGGTCGATCCACCGGCCACGTCGGTCGGCGGAGCTGTCGGGACGTCGGTCGCTGCCTCGACGCCACCGGTCGGGGTGGATGTCGGGGTCGGCGTCGGCGTCACTTCAGGCGTGGGCGTGGGCGTCGGGGTCGGGGTGGGTGTAGGCGTCGGCGTCGGCGTCGGCGTCGGGGTGGGTGTCGTGGGTGTCGGCGTCGGCGTGGGTGTCGGCGTCGGCGTCACTTCCGGCGTCGGCGTGGGTGTAGGCGTCGGCGTCGGGGTGGGTGTCGGCGTCGGCGTGGGTGTAGGCGTCGGCGTCGGCGTCACTTCCGGCGTCGGGGTCGGCGTGGGTGTAGGCGTCGGCGTCGGCGTCACTTCCGGCGTCGGGGTCGGCGTGGGTGTAGGCGTCGGCGTCGGCGTCGGGGTTGGGGTCGGCTGGACCTCGTCCTCGGCGACACAGAAGACCGTATGGCTCACGGCCGGCACCTGATTGCCACCATTGAGCGGCGACACCAGGTCCGTGTCCGACGTGGCGGCGGGCGAGTAGTCGTATTCGTTGTAGGCGTCGCCACCCTTGACGAACGCGACCGAGACGGCACCACCGGTGACGGAGAAATCGATCGTGTTGTCATCGTGATAGGTCACGTGGACCGTGGCTGCACCGAGCGCTCCGGAGCCGACACCTGCCGCGATCTCGAGCGCACTGCTGCCCTTGGGGCAGGCCGCGGCATATGTTCCGTCGGCGGTGATGTTGCCTTCGTGGAAGATCGGCTCGACGGACGCAGCCGAAGCCACACCGATCGCACCGAGTGTGAGCAGTGCCGCACTGGCGACCGCTCCGATTCTCCGGATCTTCATGTTCGATATCCCCCGATTCTGACGTGGTACGGGCCGAATTGATGATCGACTGGCGGCAGCCCGTTCGTAGTCCGCTAGTCATGAGTGCGAACTCGATGATGTGGCCGGGTACCGGGCCTGTCTAGTACCGATGGCGACCGTCCGACCGCCCCGGAACCCCCCTGTCGGCACCACCCCGCAACGGACCAAACCACCGAAATTGGTGCACCGGAACACCGCCACCAGGACCTGCCCAGGACCTGTGGCGCCAGCTGACCGGGCCGTCGCTGATCCACCGGTCGAATCTGAAGGCCCGGCTCCCTCAGTGGAGCCGGGCCTTCGTCAGAACCGGGTTCGTTCGCCGGCGATACCGGCGGCTGGTGCTACCCCTTAGCGGCGAGGCCGGCTGGGGGTCAGGACGACGGCACCGATACCGATCGCACCGAAGACCAGGAACAGGATCGGCAGCATGTCATTCGGGCCACCGGTCGATCCACCGACCGAGTCGGTGGGCGGAGCCGTTGGGACATCCGTCTCGGCCTGGACGCCACCGGTCGGGGTGGATGTCGGGGTCGGTGTCGGCGTCGGCGTCACTTCAGTCGTGGGTGTCGGCGTCGGGGTCGGGGTGGGCGTCGGCGTCACTTCAGGTGTCGGCGTCGGCGTCACTTCAGGCGTCGGGGTCGGGGTCGGGGTCGGGGTCGGGGTCACTTCCGGCGTCGGGGTCGGTGTGGGCGTCGGGGTCGCCGTGGGCGTCGAGGTGGGGGTAGGGGTCGGGGTCGGGGTCGGCTGGACCTCGTCCGGCGAGACGCAGAAGACCGTGTGGCTCACCGTCGGCACCTGGTCGCCACCGTTGAGCGGGGACACGAGGTCCGTGTCCGAGGGGACAGACGGCGAGTAGTCGTACTCGTTGTAGCCGTCGGCGCCCTTGACGAACGCGACCGAGACGTTGCCGCCGGTGGCAGAGAAGTCGATCGTCCCGTCGTCGTAATAGGTCACGTGCACGGTCACCGCACCGAGGGTCCCGGAGGCGGCGCTGCCGGCGATCTCGAGCGCGCCGTCGCTGCCCGGGCAATCGGCCGCATAGGTGCCGGTCGCCGTGATGTTGCCGGCATGGTAGGTCGGGGCGACGGACGCGGCCGATGCCACGCTGATCGCACCGAGTGTGAGCAGTGCCCCTGCGGCGACCGCGCTGATTCTCCGGAACTTCATGTTCGATAGTCTCCCCACTCTTGTCAGGTACGGACGGCGTGGATGATGGGCAATGAGGCGAGCCGTACCTGCGGACGCTATTAGTGCGCTGTAATCATGCGGGTGAGTACCCACCCTTGTCCAGTACGAATGACGCCCTATCGACCCCATCGAACCGCACGAGACGGCACTGGACTTCCATCGGGCACGGGGTGCGGCGCCAGTGCATCCGCACGTTGCGACCAGTACTCGCGTAGTACCGATGGCGCCCCGACTGACGTGGGCCGTCCAGCGGGTACCATGCGCTTCGTGTCCGATCCCAAGTCGCCCGTGACCGCGCCGATCCGAACCGACGTCCGGGCGGCAGTCGGCCGCGCCTGGGCGGACGCGATCGAGGCCGGCTCCCTGCCGCCGTTCCCACCCGAGGCAACCGCCCCGCAGGTGGAGGTCGAGCGCCCGGCCGATACAGCCCACGGCGATTTCGCCAGCAACCTGGCGATGCGTCTCGCCCGGCCGTACCGGATGGCGCCCATCACGATCGCGACCGCGCTGGCGGCCGAATTGGACAAGGCCGGGGTCGGCCTGTCCGGCCTCGAACGGTCGGCGGTCTCTCCGGTCGCAAAGGCCGAGGTCGCGCCTCCGGGGTTCCTGAACATGCGGCTTCGCGATGGCGCGCTGGAAGCGACGATCGCCACGATCCTGGCCGACCCGGGCGCTTGGGGTCGAGTCGCGACGAGCGCCGACCGGGCCGTCAACGTCGAGTTCGTGTCGGCGAACCCGACCGGGCCACTCCACGTCGGCAATGCCCGTGGGGCGTTCATCGGCGATCTCCTCAGCCGGGTCCTGGAAGCCGGCGGACAGCGGGTCACCCGCGAGTACTACTTCAACGATTCAGGCGGACAGATCCGGAACCTGGGAGCCACGGTCGCTGCCCTTCGGCGCGGCGATCCGATCCCCGAGGATGGGTACAGGGGCGCCTACGTCGATGACCTCGTCACGTCGCTCCCCGGGCCGGTCTGGGACGCGGCGACCGCACCGGACGCCGATACCGACGGGCTGATCGGCAAGTGGGCGGCCGGGCGCGTACGCGCGGGTATCGAGGCGAGCCTCGCGGCCCTCGGGGTCCATTTCGATGTCTGGACGAGCGAGGCGCGGCTCCACGACGAGGGTTGGGTCACCCGTGCGGTCGAGCGACTCCGGGCGAACGGCCACGTCTACGAGCTGGACGGGGCGCTCTGGTTCCGGTCGACCACGTTCGGTGACGACAAGGACCGGGTCATCCTACGATCGAACGGCGAGCCGACCTACTTCGCCGCGGATCTCGGGTACGTGACCGAGAAATTCAGCCGCGGCTTCGACCACCTCATCTACATCTGGGGCGTCGACCACCATGGGACGGTCGCCCGTCTGCGCAACGCCGCGGGTGCGATGGGATATGACCGGGAGGCGGTCCAGATCCTCTTGTACGCCTGGGTCCACGTCGTGCGCGATGGCGGCCAGGTTTCGATGTCCAAGCGGCGCGGCGACTTCGTCACCCTCGACGACTTCCTCACCGAGGTCGGCCCCGATGCCGCCCGCTGGTTCTTCGCATCGCGGGCGGTGACGACCGAGATCGATTTCGACATCGAGGTGTTCAAGAAGCAGACGAACGAGAACCCGGTCTACTACGTCCAGTATGCCCACGCCCGGATCGCGTCGATCCTGCGCAAGGCCGCGTCGACCGGCCTGGCACCCGCTCCCGATGTCGTCGGGTCGCTGACCGGCGCGCCCGAAGCCGCCCTGGCCAGGGCGATCGTCCGCTTCCCCGAGATCGTCGAGGATGCCGTCGCGGCCGAGGAAACGCTTGGACTCACGGCCTATGCGACCGATCTCGCGACGACCTTCCACGGGTTCTATCGCGATGCGCGAGTCGTGGATCCGGATGCACCGGAACGTTCCGCGTCGCGGCTCGCCCTGGCCGAGGCGACCAGGATCACGCTGGCGAACGTGCTGGGGCTGCTCGGGATCTCCGCCCCCGAGTCGATGTAGGGGTGTCGCGCTAGCCAGCGAGCCCGAGGACCCCGGCCACCCGAGCCGGCCGTGTCGCTGTCGCTCGCGATCAGGACCCACCTCGTCGTGCCACCAGCCCCGGGCAGCACCTGGCCGACGCCCAGGACCTGGCCCATCGCCGTCGTGGCCGCCGCCTCGAACTCGGTCGCATCCGCCGCGGTATCCCAGACGGTCTTCATGACGACGGCCCATGCCCCGTTCGGACCCTCGATCACGGCCAGGCGGTCACCGCCCCAGCCCGCTGCAGCGTCCGTGGCAGTGGCCGTCGGGACCCCCGACTCGGACAGCCAGGCACGGGTCTGGAATTCGCCGAAGGTGTCCTCCAGCGGCACGCTCCAACCCGCCCCGAGTCGCGTCGCCAGATCGGCCGGCAACGTCACCGCGATCGGCGCCTCGGCCGCGGTGTACTTCTCCGGATGGATGATCTGCTCGGTCGATTCGGGCATCCGGTCGAAGTAGGCGTTGACGGCGGGCCAACCGCCGCTGGCCTGGACGGCGGAGACATAGCCGAGCCCGGTCGTGTACGGGAACTCCAGGGTGTCCACCATGAACGGCGGCGTCCGATCGGTCACGGCCGTGGCGGCAGGGTCGCTCGCCGCGCTGAGGAGTTCGAGCAGATCCGTCTGGCTGAGGTTGCCGGCCGCCCACTGGGTCATCACCAGGGTGGCGTCACCTTCGTAGATCGCCTGCCGGGCGAGGATCCGGTCGCTCTGGTCCAGGATCCCGTCCTGGTCCGTGAAGATCGTCGAATTCTGGTCCTGGAGCGCGTGGTCGTATTCGTGCGAGAAGTAGAACCGTTCGGCCGCGCCCGGCTCGCCGTCCGACGACACGATGTAGAGCTTGCCCTGGTCGTTCCGGTAGAAGCCGGCCACCCCGCCGCTCAACAGGTCGAGGCTCAAGGCGCGCAGGTCGGAGTCGGCCGGGATGACCCCGAGGGCCTTGTACAGCCGCTCGGTCGCGGCCAGGTAGGCCGGTGGCGTCTCCGTGTCGAACTGTTCGGTCAGCATCGAGCGAAGCTCGTTCGCATCGATGAACGCCCGCTCGACCGGTCGCTTCGGCGACAGCCCGCGGATCGCCACGACCTGCTGCTCGATCGTGTCGTACACGGCGTCGACACCGGCGACGGGGCTCGACGACGGGACGAGTGACGGGCTCGGCGCCACCGTGGACGACGGAGCCGGCGCCACCGTGGACGACGGGACGGGTGAGCCCTGGCTCGAGCCGCAGGCCGCGACCACGAGGACGACCCCGAGCAGGACGGCCAGGCGCGAGTGACCCGAGTCGACGCGGAGCGTCCTTGTCCGTGACATGGGCGGGATTGTCGCACGGCCCTTGCCGGAAACCGGCGTCCGGCCCCCTGGTGTCGCTTTCTTAACCGGTTGCCGACTCGACCCGCAACGAGCGGCTCCTAAGGTAAGCCGTGGACGAACCCAAAAGGTTCCATCCCTCCCTCCCTCGACCGGAGGCGCCGATTGGGCAGGCGCCTCCGGTCTTTCCATGTCCGGGGCCAGGTCGGCGCCGCGGGTGGAGCGGCCGTAGCGTCCGCTGTGTCAGAATCGAGGCGATGGAACTCACCTGGTACGGGCGGACCTGCATCCGCCTTCGAGGCAAGGACGCGGTCGTGGTGGCAGATCCCTTCCAATCCGTCGTGGGGCCGACGGGAAGGGGGATCACCGGCGACATCGTCACCTTCAGTCATCCCGACGATCACCCGCTCCCGAGAGGCAAGGGCAAGCATTCTCGCGATGGCCGGACACTGCTGCCGTCCAGCCTGGACGACGCCTTCATCCTGGATGGACCCGGCGAGTACGAGGTCAAGGAGGTCCTGCTGACCGGCGTCCGAACCTACCGGGACGATGCCAAGGGAGCGGAGACCGGCAAGCAGGTCGCCTTCGCGGTCGAGCTCGATGGGGTCCATACGATCCATCTCGGCGACATCGGCCACCTCCTGACCGAGGAGAAGCTCGGGGATCTCGGGGCGGTGGACATCGTCTGCGTCCCGCTCGGTGGGTCGCTCTCGCCGGCCCAGGCCGCCGCCGTCGTCGCCCAGCTGGATCCACAGATCGTCGTCCCGATGCCGATCTGCGAGGACGAAGCCGATTGCGCGGAGGCCCTCAAGCGCTTCTTCCATGAGATGGGTGCGGAAGCCGTGCTCCAGCCGAAGTTGTCGGTCACGGCGACCAGCCTTCCGAGCGAAACGATCACCGTCCTGCTGGAGTCCCGCGGGAAGCAGGCCTGACGGCGAGGCGAGCCTCGTTCAGCCCCGGTCGAGGACGATCCGACCGCGCTTGATGACCGTCCTGACCAGATCGGCGGCCGGCCAGTACGGGATCTGCTCCGAGGTCGGGACCCGCCAGATGACGACGTCGGCGCTCTTGCCGACCTCGAGCGAGCCGATCTCCTCGTCGAGACCGAGCGCACGTGCCGCATTGATCGTCACGGCGGTCAGGGCCTCGTCCGGCGTGAGCCCGAGCGACAGGCAGGCGATCGTCATCGCCAGTGGCAGGCTGGCCGTCGGCGAGGTCCCAGGATTGAAATCGGTGCCGATCGCGACCGGGATGCCACGTTCGATGAAGGTTCGGGCCGGCGCCCCGTGGTCCTTCATCAGGAACCAGGTCGTCGCCGGCAGGACCGTCGCGACCACGGATCGCTCCCCTCCGGCCACGGCGGCGAGCGCGTCGATCCCTGCATCCGACGGCGTTGCGAGGTGGTCAGCGGATGCGGCTCCGAGTTCGGCCGCCAACTCCGCGCCGCCCGACGGTGCCAGTTCGTCCGCGTGGAGCCGGACACCCATCCCGAACCCGGCTGCGGCCTGCAGGATCCGTCGAGACTGGTCGGCACTGAACACGCCGGCTTCGCAGAACACGTCGCAGTACCGTGCTCGGCCGTGGGCGGCCACGCCGGGAAGCTGATCCTCGATGACCGACCGGACGTACGCCTCGGTCCCGTCGGGCCGGGCCCGGAAGTCGGCCGGCACCGCGTGCGCACCGAGGTACGTCGGGACGATGTCGATCGGTCCCTCGTCGCCGAGTCGATGTGCGGCATCGAGGAGCCGGATCTCGGTTTCGAGGTCGAGCCCGTAGCCCGATTTGGCCTCGATCGTGGTCACCCCGTGGCCGAGCATCTCGTCCAGCCATCGTCGGCCATGGACGAGGAGTTCGTCCGGCGTCGCAGCGCGCGTGGCTGCGACGGTGGACAGGATGCCCCCGCCCGCAGCGAGGATCTCGAGATAGCTGGCACCGGCCTGGCGGGCCTGCCACTCGCGCTCGCGCGATCCACCGAACAGCAGATGGGTGTGCGGGTCGATGAGACCTGGCGTCACGGTGCCACCGGCGGCATCGATCCGAGCGAACCGGCCGAGCGGGTAGCCCTCGGCTTCGAGCGCCGTCTCGACCGCTGCCCGGGGCCCGACCCCGACGAGCCGGCCCTCCCAGCAGGCGACGACCGGCGCATCCGCGGCCTCGGCTCCCCCGACATCCCCGGCCACGAGCCGGCCGACGTCGGCCTGGGACGGCCCCATCCGGAGCCCACCGGCGACGGTCACGACCTCCGCGGCCCCGACGATGAGGAGGCCGGGTGTCGGGTCGTCGCTCCGGCCACCGTGGATCAGTCGGAATTGGCCCCCGCTCACGTGGTCGACCGGTCCGGGCCGGCCATAGCCGCGTCGAGGCGGAGCTCCAGTGCCTGCAGCGGGGAGAAGTCCCGCAAGCGCAGGAACGCGGCCGCGGCAGCGAGTCGATCCTCGACCGGAGCGTCCGGGGGCGCGTCGGCCCGGTCGGCCACCCCGAGGAAGGCGGCGAGCGGGGCGAGTCCGATGAGTTCCGACTCCGCCAGTTCGACCCCGTCCTCGGCGGCGACGTCGCGGACCGTCTCCCACACCAGCCACAACGGTGTCGTCTCGAAGTCGAGCACGTTCATCGACACCTGGGCCCGGCCCAGCTCCTCGATCCAGAAGCCGTTGCCCTGGACCCTCGGCAGACCCCCTCCCGATTCGCGGACCCGGCGGGCGATCCGCTTGGCGAGTTCCACGTCCGCGGAGTCGAGATTGATGTTGTAGGCGATGAGGAACGGCCGCGCTCCGACTGCGACCGCGCCCGCCGACGGATGGAGGCGCGATGGGCCGTACTCGGGTTCTCGTCCGCTGAGCCCGATCTCCGCCTTCAGGCCCTCGTACTGGCCGCGCCGGACATCGGCCAGCTTGACCCGGTCGGATCGACGCGCCGCGTTCGCATACAGGAAGACCGGAAGCTCGTGGCGCGCGGCGAGCCGTTCGCCGAGCGTCTGGGCGAGCTCGATGCAGTCGTCCATCGTGGTGTCCGCCAGGGGGACGATCGGGATGACGTCGACGGCCCCGATCCGGGGATGCTCGCCCACGTGGAGGTCCATGTCGATCTCGCTGATCGCAGTGCCGACCAGCCGGTCGAGTGCGTCCAGCACCGGTCCGTGCTCCCCGGCGATCGTGAACACCGAGCGGTTGTGGCTGGCGTCGCTCGTTCGATCCAGGAGAAAGACCCCATCGCCGGTCGTGATCGCCCTGGCCAGGCGGTCGATGACGTCCGGTCGGCGGCCCTCGGAGACGTTGGGGACGGACTCGATCAGCATCTGACGATGCTAGTCCGCACAGTCGTGCTCCGTGGGCCGGAGGCGCGCATCGGCGCTCGGTCGGCCGTCCTGGTTCGTTGACCGTGGGCCAGCACGCCCGCGATACTGCGGTCTCACCGATGGAGAGCGTGATCGCGTGACCTGCTCGAACTGCGGCACCCCGAACGAGGCCGGACGGAAGTTCTGCCTCGAGTGCGGCGCGCCGCTGATGGCCGCCTGCCCGTCCTGCGGTGCCGCCAACGCGCCAGGCGCCAAGTTCTGCGGGGAGTGCGGGAGCGCCCTCGGCAGGCCGGGAACCACGGCCGGCGCGGCTCCCGCCGCGACCTCCCGACCATCCGGAGCGGCACCCGTCTCCGAGCGCCGCGTCGTCAGTGTCCTCTTTGCGGACCTCGTCGGGTTCACCACGCTCGCCGAAGGTCGCGATGCCGAGGACGTCCGCGAGCTTCTTGGACGCTACTTCGAGATGAGCCGCGACATCGTCGCCCGGTACAACGGGACGGTCGAGAAGTTCATCGGTGACGCCGTGATGGCCGTGTGGGGGACGCCGGTGGCCCAGGAGGACGACGCCGAGCGGGCGGTCCGGGCGGCGCTCGATCTGGTCGTGGCCGTGCGACTCCTCGGCGAAGAGGCCGAGGTCCCGGGACTGGCGCTCCGTGCCGGGGTGCTCACCGGTGAGGCCGCGGTCACGCTCGGGGCGACCGACCAGGGCATGGTCGCCGGTGACCTCGTGAATACCGCGTCCCGGCTCCAGTCGGTCGCCGCGCCCGGTTGGGTGCTCGTCGGCGAGGCGACCCAGCGTGCGTCCAGCGATGCCATCGCCTACGAGCCGGCCGGAGACCACGAACTCAAGGGCAAGGAAACACCGGTGACCGCGTTCCGGGCGCTCCGGGTCATCGCGAAGCGGCGAGGCGAAGGACGCAGCGACCAGCTCGAGGCACCGTTCGTGGGCCGCGAGGCCGAGCTCCGATTGATCAAGGACTTCTACCACGCCACCTCACATGAGCACGGGGTCCGGCTCGTCTCCGTGCTCGGGCAGGCGGGGATCGGCAAGTCGCGTCTGGCCTGGGAGTTCCTCAAGTACATCGACGGGCTCGGCGAAGACGTCTACTGGCACCAGGGTCGGTCGCCCAGCTATGGCGACGGGATCACGTTCTGGGCGCTCGGCGAGATGGTCCGGATGCGGCTCCATGTCGGGGAAGACGACGACGAGGCCACGACCCGGCTGCGCCTGACCGAGTGCCTTGACGAGTTCGTCGAGGCGGCCGACGAGCGAGCCATGGTCGAGGGCGCCCTCCTCCAGCTGCTCGGCATCGAGGAACGTCCCGGGGCGCGACCGCGACGAATTGTTCGCGGCCTGGCGGATGTTCTTCGAGCGGATCGCTGAGAAGGGGACCGTGGTCCTCGTCTTCGAGGACCTCCAGTGGGCCGACGACGGACTGGTCGACTTCGTCGAGGAGATGCTGGCCTGGTCGCGTGGGCGGTCCATCTACATCATCACGCTCGCCCGACCGGAGCTGCTCGACCGACGCCCGAATTGGGGGGCCGGCCAGCGCGCGTTCACCTCGATCGGCCTCGGGCCGCTCCAGGATGCCGAGATGGAGGAGATGCTCGGAGGACTCGTGCCGGGTCTCCCGGCTGCGGCCATGTCGACGATCCTCGAGCGCGCGGAAGGGATCCCCCTCTACGCGGTCGAGACCGTCCGGATGCTGCTCAACGACGGGCGCCTCGAGCGCGACGGCGACGTCTATCGACCGATCGGCGATCTGACGGACCTCGCCGTCCCCGAGTCGCTCCACGCCCTCATCGCGGCACGAATGGACGGTCTCCCCCGGAGGAGCGGACCATCCTCCAGGACGCGGCCGTGCTCGGGCACTCCTTCACCCTCGAAGCCCTGGCTGCGGTCGCCGACGACTCGCCGGCGGACGTCGGGCTCGCCCTCCGCCATCTCGCCCTTCGCGAGTTGATCGTCATGGACGTCGATCCACGATCGCCCGAACGCGGCCACTACCGGTTCGTCCAGGGCCTGATCCAGGAGGTCGCCTACGGGACGCTCGCCAAGCGGGATCGTCGGGCGCGTCACCTCGCGGCGGCGCGGTACTTCGAATCCGTCGGCGACGACGAGGTCGCCGGGGTCCTCGCCCAGCACTACCTCGAGGCGTACCGAGCGCAGCCCGACGGTCCGGAGGGGTCGGCGGTCGCGGCCCAGGCCCGCGTTGCGCTTCGGGCCGCCGCGCAACGAGCGGCCGGCCCTCGGGTCCAACCGTAGCGCCTACGGGTACTGGCTCCTCGCCCTTGAGGTCGTTGGTTCGCCCGACGAGGAATATGGCCTTCGCATGGCGGCCGGCGCGAGTGCGCGCGATGCGGGATTGCTCGAGGCCGCGCCGAGCCACTTCGAACGGGCCATCGAGCTCGCCTCGGCGGCTGGGGATGACCCCGGCCGGCGTCGGGCGATCGCCTTCCTGGGTGAGATCCTGACCGAGGGCCACCTGGAGCGAGGGATGAAGCTCGTTTCGATGGCCCTCGACGAGCCGGGCCTCACGCCCGACGACGAGGGGTATCTCGAACTGGCCGCGATCAACGCGAAGTTCCTGATGCGGATCGGGGAATCCCAGCCGAGCATCGACATGGCAGACAGCGCGCTCGCGGCAGGGGCCGCGCGACTGGATGATGCGGCCACCCTGGAACTGCTCATCACGCGTGGGACGGCACTGGCGAACATCCATCGCCTGCTGGAGGCCGTGACGACCCTGACGGGTGCCCGCATCCTCGCCGATCGGCTCGGCCTCACGGAGGCATTCATGCGGGCGTCGATCAACCTGAGCTATGCCTACGAACCGGACGACCCACGCGCTGGGCTGGAGATCTCCCTCGACGGCCTCGCCCGCGCCCGTCGGTACGGGCAGCGGCACTCGATCCGCTATCTCCTCGGCAACTCGTGCGAGGGAGCACTCCAGATCGGCGATTGGGATTGGATCCTGCAACAGGTCCGCGACGAGCTGCGGGACGAACTCGAGGCGCCCGACCAGATCTTCTTCGGGGGCTTCGAGGTCCGGATCCAGGCAGCTCGCGGTGAGGACGTTTCCGCCCGCCTTCGGGAGTTGCAGGACCTCGCGGCTCCGTTCGACGACGACCAGTACATCTCCCTGGTTGAAGAGTCCCGTGAAGCCGTCGGCCTGGCGATCGGTCAACTCCAGGCGGTCGTCGACCTGTGCCGGGCCAGACTCACCATCCAGGATCATTGGCCAGCGGATGCCATCTACGGGGCGCGTGCGGCAACGTGGCTCGGCGATGCGCAGACCGTCGCCGAGATGATCGACGCCTGGCGCACCTCACGGCGAGGGCGACAGACTGCCGCGCTCGAGACGACCATGCATGCCGGGCTCGCAGCCCTCGAGGGGCGTCACGACGACGCGCGCGCGACCTATGCGAAGGCCCAGCGGGAATTCCGGGACTTGGGACTCATCGTCCCGTTGGCGATGTGCCAGCTCGACCTGGTCATCGTCGGGGCGATGGAGCCGGCGGAACGCCAGCGCGCGGCCGACGAAGCGCGAGCGACCTTCGAACGTCTTGGGATGCGACCGTTCCTCGAGCGGCTGGAGCGTGCGCTTGCGACACCGCCGGTCCGGGCTACCGATCGGACCAGCCACGCCGCCGATGCCGAGGTCGGCCGGCCGGCGTAGCGTATCGGGCTCGCGCCCGGGCGCGAGCCGCGCAACAGCCGCGCAACCGCCGCCCGCGGGTCGCGACACGATCAACGGATCAGCCTTGCTCCTCCAGCATCGGCACGCGGACGCCGCGATCCCTGGCGACCTCGATCGCCCGGTCGTAGCCGGCATCGACGTGCCGGAGCACGCCCATCGCCGGGTCGGTGGTCAGCACGCGCTCCAGCTTCTGGGCGGCGAGGTCCGTGCCGTCGGCGACGACGACCATGCCGGCATGCTGCGAGTAGCCGATCCCGACCCCGCCGCCGTGATGGATCGATACCCATGAAGCTCCCGCGGCCGTATTGACCAGCGCGTTGAGCAGGGGCCAGTCGGCCACCGCGTCGGACCCGTCGGCCATCGCCTCCGTCTCGCGGTTCGGTGAGGCCACGGACCCGGCATCGAGATGGTCCCGGCCGATGACGATCGGCGCGCTGACCTCGCCCGTCCTGACCAGCTCGTTGAAGGCGAGCCCTGCCCTCGCTCGTTCGCCATAGCCGAGCCAGCAGATCCGGGCGGGCAGACCCTGGAACGGGACTCGCGCCTGGGCCATCCGGATCCAGCGCTGCAGGCCCGCATCGTCCGGGAACAGTTCCAGCACCGCCCGATCCGTCCGCTCGATATCGGCGGGATCGCCCGACAGGGCCGCCCAGCGGAACGGTCCACGGCCCTCGCAGAACTGTGGCCGGATGAAGGCCGGTACGAACCCCGGGTAGTCGAAGGCGTCGCCGACCCCCGCGTCGAAGGCCTGTGCCCGCAGGTTGTTGCCATAGTCGAAGACGACCGCGCCGGCGCGCATGGAACGCGAGCATCGCCTTCACGTGGTCGGCCATCGCACGCCGCGATCGTCGCTCGTACTCGTCGGGCATCGCAGCGCGGAGTTCGAGGGCGTCCGCGAGGGTCATCTCGGCCGGCACGTAGCCGCCGAGGGCGTCGTGGGCCGACGTCTGGTCCGTGACCAGGTCGAACTGCTCCCCGGCCGCCGCCCACGCCGGCTCGATCTCGGCGGCGTTGCCGACCAGGGCGATGCTCAGCGGCTCACCCGCTGCGGCCGCGTCCCTGGCCCAGCTGAGCGCCTCGGTCGGATCCTCGGTCAGCCGGTCCACGTACCCGATCTCGAGGCGGCGCCTCGCCCGTGCCTCGTCGACCTCGATGACGATCGCGACGCCGTCATTCATCGTCACGGCCAGCGGTTGGGCGCCACCCATCCCACCCAGACCGGCGGTCAGGGTCACGGTGCCGCGCAGGCTGCCACCGAAGTGCTGGCGGGCGGCTTCCGCGAATGTCTCGTACGTCCCCTGGAGGATCCCCTGGGTCCCGATATAGATCCACGAGCCGGCGGTCATCTGGCCGTACATCATCAGGCCGTCGCGCTCGAGCTTGCGGAAGACGTCCCAGGTCGCCCACTTGCCGACCAGGTTGGAGTTGGCGATGAGCACGCGCGGCGCCCAGGGATGCGTCCGCACGACACCGATCGGCTTGCCCGACTGGACGAGCAGCGTCTCGTCGCCCTCGAGCCGGCGAAGCTCCCGGACGATGGCGTCGAAGGCGGCCCAGGAGCGAGCCGCTCGGCCCGTCCCGCCGTAGACGACGAGGTGGTCGGGATCCTCAGCGACCTCCGGATCGAGGTTGTTCATGAGCATCCGGAGCGCCGCTTCCTGCTCCCAGCCGCGGCAGGTCAGCTCGGTCCCGCGGGGAGCGCGGACGGGGCGGGCACCGACGGCGGACATGGCGGACATGGTGGTGACAGGTTACCCGCGCAGACCGGCGATGACGAGGTCGCCGAGCATCCGCGCAGATCGGCCGAGCCGCGGCCGGGCATCCGAGCCCCGACCGCGCAGATCAGCCGAATTCGAGGCGCATGACCGGGAACCGGTCGTCCGCGATCGCCCGGACGAAGCCGACCGATTCCCAGAACTCGGGGGTCGCGCCGCTGGTCGCGTCCGGCCGGGCGCCGATCTCCGGGTAGGTCTCCACGGCGGTGAACCCACGGGTCTCCAGGTCGTCGCAGACCGCCGCGACGAGGACGCGGGCCAGCCCTTCGCCCCGGGCATCGGCGGTCGTGGCGATGCAGGTGATGACCGCCGGCAGTGGCTGATCGGGCAGCGACGGGTACAGCTCGCGGGTGCGCTGGGCACGCGGGTAGGCCGTCAGTGGCCCGAACTGCGCATACACCGCGGGCCGTTCGTCGCGGAGGAGGACCTTCGCGAAGCTCCCGGTGACGCCGAGGCCGCGGCCCAGCAGTTGCAGCTTCCGCGGCGCATCCGCCCCGACCGTCGGACGAGCGGCCGGCTTCGGCGCGAACGGGTTCTCGAGCGGGCCATCGTCGTCATCGCCCGGCGTCAGGAACGGATTGGCCGGCCGGCCTGCTCCCGACGCGAACGGATTGGCGGGAGTCGCGGATGCCTCCCGATCGGCCAGGAACGGGTTCGCCGGTCGGGCGCGGCCGGGCGTCGTCGGGTCCGTGCTGGTGCGCGGCGCGACCGGTTCCAGCCAGCTCAGGCGTGCTGCCTTCGATCCGCGGTCCGCCTCCTCCCAGTAGTCGCACGAGCGGTGATCGAACCCCGGGTCGGCGCAGGGCGGCATGAGACCGAAGGACTCCCCGTCGGTCACCTCGACGATCCGGATGGTCGGACTCGCCATCGACCGTCAGCCGGCGAGATCCACGAGCACGCCGTCGTGGATCAGCCTGTGGGCCGCGGCCAGGTCCGGACCGGGCTCCCGGTCGCCGTCCAGGTGGGCCACCTGCGCCCGGACCCGCTCCAGCGCCGCGGCGACGCCGGCACCCGCTGACCCGGCCGATGCGCCGGCGAGCCGCAGGTCCAGGGCCTGGCAGGCGACGAGCAGCTCGATGGCCAGGATCCGCTCGGCATGCTCCAGGACCATCCGGGCGTGGCGGGCCGAGATCGAACCCATCGACACGTGGTCCTCCTGGTTCGCACTCGTCGGGATCGAATCGACCGACGCGGGGTGCGCCAGGACCTTGTTCTCCGAGGCGAGGGCGGCGGCCGTGTACTGGTAGATCATCATCCCCGAATCGATCCCGGACGAGACCGCCAGGAACGGTGGCAGACCGCCGTTGAGCCGCGGATCCACGAGCAGCGCCGTCCGACGCTCGCTGATCGAACCCAGCTCGGCCAGGGCGATCTTCGCGAAATCGAGGGCGAGGGCGATGGGCTCGCCGTGGAAGTTGCCGCCACTGATCACCCGACCGCCGCCGGTCGCGATGGTCGTCTCATCGGCCACGCCTCCGCCCGGGAAGACGAGCGGGTTGTCGGTCGCCGAGTTGAGCTCGATATCGAGGACGCGGCGCAGGTGGTCGAGGGTGTCGCGGACCGCCCCGTGGACCTGCGGGACGCAGCGCAGTGAGTACGGGTCCTGGACCTTGTGGGCGTGGCCGTGGTGGCCGGCCTGCAGCCCGCTGTCACGGAGGAGATGGCGGAGTTCGGCGGCCACGGCGATCTGTCCGGGATGCGGCCGAGCCAGCTGGTAGGCGGCGGCGAATGCGACGTCCGTTCCCAGCAGCGCCTCGACACTGATCGCGGCGACGACGCTGGCCGAACGGACGAGCCGATCGGCGTCGGCCAGGACGAGTGCGCCGATGGCGCCCATCATCTGGGTCCCGTTGAGCAGGGCGAGCCCTTCCTTGGCCTCGAGACGCAGCGGTTCCAGGCCCGCATCTCCCAGTGCGACCGCGGCCGGCACGACCGTCCCACCGACCTCCACCTCCCCGCGGCCGATCAACGGCAGGGCCAGATGGGCGAGCGGGGCCAGATCCCCGGAGGCACCGACGCTCCCCTGCTCCGGGACGACCGGATGGATCCCGAAGCGGAGGAGCTCGAGCAGACGGTCCACGAGCAACGGCCGGCAGCCGCTGTGGCCCAGGGCCAGGGTGTTCGCCCGCAGCAGGAGCATGGCTCGGACGACCTCTCGCGGGAAGGCCGGACCGACCCCCGCCGCGTGACTCATGAGCAGGTTCTCCTGGAGCCGCCCCGCCTGGGCGGGCTCGATCGTCGTGGAGGCGAGGGCGCCGAAGCCGGTCGTCACGCCGTAGACGACCGCACCCTCCGCCACGAGCGCCTCGATGAGGTCGCGCGCCTCCTGCATCCGCTCGCGAGCGTGGACATCGAGCGTCGCGCCGGCGCCACCCCGAGCGACCGACTCGACATCGTCGATGGTCAGATCGGCGCCGGTCAGCACGACCGGGCGATCCGCCCGACGGTCCGGGTAGAAGTGCGGGACCTCCGGCTCAGTCACCGCCCGAGGATAGTCGGCTATGCTCGGCCGCGCCCGGTCAGAAGCACCACCCGTCCAGAAGCGCCACTCCATCCGGAACCGCCACTCCACCCGGAACCGCCGATCCACCCAGAACTCCCCGTGAGGTCCGCGTGCTCGCCTTCATCGATGAGATCGTCATCCCGTTCCTGAACAACCTGTACGGCGCCGTCGGCTACGTCGGGGTGATGCTGGCCATGGCGATCGAATCGGCGATGATCCCGCTGCCGTCCGAGTTGATCCTGCCGTACGCCGGTTTCCTGGTGTCCGATCCGAGCCAGCTGGAGCCGATCACCGGCCAACCCTGGAACTTCTGGATCGTGGTCATCGTGGCGACGATCGGGAACACGCTCGGTTCGCTGGTCGCCTACGCCATCGGTGCGTACGGCGGGCGTCCGTTCCTCGAGCGCTACGGCAAGTACCTCCTCATCCGGCCGCACGAGATCGAGCTGGCCGACAAGTTCTTCGCCGACCACGGCGGGGCGACGGTGTTCATCGGCCGCCTCCTGCCGATCGTCCGGACCTTCATCAGCTTCCCGGCCGGCGTCGCCCGGATGCGCCTGACGACGTTCGTCATCTACTCGACCGCGGGTGCGTTCCTGTGGTCATGCCTGCTCGTCTGGGCTGGCGTCCTCCTCGGCGACAACTGGGAGCAGATCCGGAAGGCCCTCCAGCCGTTCGACATGCTCATCGCCGTCGTCGTGGTGGTGGCGGTCGTCGGTTTCATCTGGTGGCGGCTGGGCATGCCGGGCCGCCCCGGCCGCCGCGACGGGGACCACCCAGCTCCCTGAGGTCGTCGGTCGGCAAGAAACGTGGGCGCCACCCGCCGTGGCCAGGACAAACCTGGCAGAACGTTCTTGCACAGACCGTTATGGCAGATGATCGGCCGAGCTGGGCTCGCTGCGGGCATGGATCGCCCGATGTCGAGCACGACCCACGCCCAGAAGCGTCGGCCGCGTGTCGCACCAGGCCCGGGTTCTTGCCATAGCGGTCCACCCACGATCGTACTGCCAAGTACTGGCCAAGCCGGTCGGCAGCGGGCAGCACGGCACGGGCGGGCAGCAGCGCGGCAGGGCGGTCGGTGGCGGGCAGCACGGTCCGGCGGCGGGCAGCACGGCACGGGCGGGCAGCCCGGGCCGTCTCTTAGTGGCGCTCCTCCGGCGGCCGGACGTTGCGGAACTCGCGGTACATCAGCAGGTCGTAGACGATCTTGAGCCCGCCGGCCAGGTAGAACGGCACCGCGGCATAGCCGGCGCTGGCGATGAGGACGGAGGAGAACGATGGCGAGATCGCCGCACCGGTCGTTCGGGCGACGCCGGTCACGCCGGCCGCCGCGGACCGTTCATCTGGGTCGACCACGGCCATGACGTACGACTGGCGGGTCGGTACGTCCATCTGGCTGAGGCTGAAGCGCAGCAACAGGACCGCGATCGCCAGCGGCAGCGTCGGCATGAACGGCACGAGGATGAGCAGGACGTTCGACGGGATATGGGTGAAGACCATCGTGTTGATCAGTCCGAAGCGCGCGGCGATCCGCGCCGCCGACAGCGACGAAACCGCGGCCAGCAGGTTCGCAGCGAAGAAGATCGCGCCGAGCAGGGCCGGATCCGCCCCGTACTGGAGATGGAACCAGTACGCCATCAGGCTTTGCGGGATGAATCCGCCTCCGAACGCATCGATCGAGAACAGGACCGACAGCTTGAGGACGACCGACTTGGAGCGATGCAACCCGAACCGGCGCCGGATCCCGTCGGTGCTGACGCTCGCCGGCGGCGCCTCGATCGCGGTGCCGAGTCGCCAGAAGCCGAGCGCCAGGCACGCGCCGATGACCGCGTAGCCGAGGACGATCGTTCGATACGCGTCCAGCGGGGCCACGCCGCCGTCGAGGAGGGCCTGGCTGAGCAGGCCGGCACCGAGCGCTCCGGTCGCCGTCGCGACGTAGCCGACGAGGTTGTACCAGGCGAACGTTGCGGTCCGGCGACGGTCGGGGACGGTCTGGGTCAGGGCCGCCTGTTCCACGGCGAGGAACGGCCCGACCTCGTTCCCGGTCGGGGAGATGACACCGATGGCGCCGGCCAGGATCAGGAGCGGCAGCCAGCTGGTCCAGGCGAAGACGATGCCGGCCACGATCATCAGCAACGCCCCGGCGACGAGGACCCGTCGACGGCCGAGGCGATCGGCATTGGTCGTCAGCCAGAGTGAGATGAACGTGTCGCCGATGAGGGTCAGGGTCAGGACGATCCCGACCGCGAGCGGATCAAGGCCGGCAGCCGCGAGGTAGAGGACCAGGACGACCGCGAGGAACCCGTACCCGAACATGCGGAGCGTGCGCATCGCGAACAGCAGCCGCCCGTCGCGGTCGAGTCCGCGCAGGCTGGCGACAAGGCCGTGATCAGGGCTCTGGGTCACGTCCGCGAGTGTAGGGGCGGCAGGTCGGGGAGGAAGCATCGCGGCGCCCAGGTCTGCCAGAATGTCGCCGGAGGTGGACCACCGGACGATGAGCACGATGCCGCACGACACGGACGTTCCCGGCCACGTCGGCGCCGAAACCCACCACGACACGGGCGACCACGGCGACGACCATGGGCACGACGATCACGCCCACGCCGAGGAGCCACTCGGCCCGATCGACGTCGCGGCCTGGGGCGCCGGGCTGCTCGGCGTCATCGCCGGCCTGGTCGTGGCTGCCTGTTTCGTCCTGGCGACCTCCGGCCTCAGCTGACCCGGGCGGTCTCGACCGACCGGCTGGCGGTCTCTGACCCGACCGGCTCGCGACCAGCTCCGGCCGACTCCCGACCGGCTCGCGACCGAGCCCGGACGCTGCCGCCCTAGAACAGGCCGACGGTGTTCCCGTCTGCGTCGATGTCGATCCGCTCGCCACCCGGGCGGGACGGCAGCCCCGGCATCGTCCGCATCTCGCCACAGAGCGGGAACACGAACCCGGCGCCGGCCGACAATCGGACCTCGCGGATCGGGACGGTGAAACCCGTCGGGCGGTTCTTGAGCGAGCCGTCGTGGCTGAGCGAGTACTGCGACTTGGCCATGCAGATCGGGAGGTTCCCGTACCCGAGTTCCTCGTATTGCTGGAGCGACTTGCGCGCGGCCGGCAGGAAGTCGACACCCGCGCCCCCGTACACCCGGGTCACGATCGTCTCGATCTTCTCGGCCAGGGGCATCTCGTCCGGGTACAGCAGCTTGAAGTCAGCCGACCCGTCCGATGCCGCCGCCCATACAGCTTCGGCAAGGTCCGTCGCACCCGCACCGCCGTCGACGAAATGGGTCGCGACCACGGCCGCCCGAGCCCCAGATGCCAGGGCGACCTCGCGGATCGCCTCGACTTCGGCCGGCGTGTCGGTCGGGAAGGCGTTGATCGCCACGACCGCGGGCACCCCGAACATCGTGACGTTCTCGATCTGTTTGGCCAGGTTCTGCGCCCCGAGCCTGGTCGCCTCGACATTCTCCTCGAGCAGGGCCGGGTCGAGCGGCTTGCCGGCCACGATCTTGCCGACGCCGCCGTGCATCTTGAGCGCCCGGACCGTGGCGACCACGACGGCCGCATCCGGGGCCAGGCCGGACGCGCGGCACTTGATGTCGAAGAACTTCTCGGCGCCCATGTCGGCCCCGAACCCGGCCTCCGTGCAGACGATCTCGTTGGTCACGAGCGCAAGACGGTCGGCGATGATCGAGTTGTTGCCATGCGCGATGTTGCCGAACGGCCCGCAATGGACGAAAGCCGGCCCCCCTTCCAGGGTCTGCATCAGGTTCGGCTTGATGGCGTCCCGAAGGAGGACCGTCATCGCGCCGGCGACGCCGAGGTCCTCCGCAGTGACCGCGGTCCCGTCGACCCTCGTCGCGAGGACCATCCGACCAAGCCTCGCCCGAAGGTCGAAGAGGTCGGTGGCGAGAGCGAGCACCGCCATGACCTCGGACGCGACGGTGATGACGAACTCGGATTCCCGCGGGACACCATCCTGGCGTCCGCCGAGCCCGATGATCACGTGGCGGAGAGCCCGGTCGCTGATGTCCACGACGCGCGGCCAGAGGATCCCGTGTGGGTCGATCCCCAGTGGGTTCTTGTGGTGGAGGCTGTTGTCGAGGAACGCCGCGGCGAGGTTGTGGGCCGCCCCGATGGCGTGGACGTCACCGGTCAGGTGGAGGTTGAAGTCCTCCATCGGGATGACCTGGCTGTAACCGCCGCCGGCGGCGCCGCCCTTGATCCCGAAGACCGGTCCGAGCGAGGGCTGCCGGATGTTGACCGAGGCCCGATGGCCGATCTTGTTGAGGCCCTGGGCGAGTCCGACCGTCGTGGTCGACTTGCCCTCACCGAGCGGCGTCGGGGTGATCGCCGTGACCACGACGTACTTGCCGCGCGGCCGCTCTGCCTCAAGCCGGGTGATCGCGTCGAGGGTCACCTTTGCCTTGGAGGGACCATACAGTTCGAGCTCGTCGTCGGCGATGCCAAGCTCTCGGGCGATGTCGCCGATCGGACGTGGGGTCACGGCGCGGGCGATCTCGAGATCGGTCGGGAAGCTCATCGTTCTCCTCGAAGTGCGGCGGTCGGTTCCGGTGCGGCGGGATCTCGGCGGGCGGTCGCCTGTCGCTCCGCGGCCCGGATCAGATGGGTGAGTAGCAGTGCATTCGTGAGCGGCCCGACCCCGCCCGGGACGGGAGTGATCGCCGAGGCGACCTTGACGGCCGACGGGAGATCCACGTCGCCGACGATGTGGCCGTCCACGACGTTGATCCCGACATCGACGACGACCGCGCCGGGCTTGAGGTCGTCGCCCGTGATCAGCCCCGGCCGACCCGCCGCGACGATCACGATGTCGGCTCGCCGGACGTGGGCGGCCAGGTCGGCGGTCCTGGAATGGCAGACCGTCACGGTCGCGTCTTCACGAACGAGGAGGAACGCGGCCGGCATGCCGACGACGGCGGATCGACCGACCACGACCGCATCGCGTCCGGCGATCTCGATCCCGGACTGGCGGAGGATCTCGACGGCGGCATGGGCCGTGGCCGGGAGGAACCCGTCATAGCCCAGTCGGAGCAGCCCGGCATTCAGCGGGTGGATGCCGTCGATGTCCTTGGCCGGGTCGATCGCATCGATGACCTCGCGCAGGCGGATCGTGGGCGGCAGCGGCATCTGGACGATGACCCCATCGACGGTCGGGTCGGCGTTCAGCTTGCGGATCGCACTGACGACCGTCCGTTCGGTCGCCTCGCCCTCCAGTTCGACGAACTCCGCCTTGATCCCGACCCTGGCGCAGCCACGCAGGATCCGTTCGAGGTAGACGGTCGACGGCGCGTCCCGGCCGACGATGACGACGGCGAGTCCAGGCGGCCGGCCATTGATCGCGGTGAACGAGCTGACGTCCTCGGTAACGGCGGTCCGGATCTCGTCGGCGATCGGCTTGCCTTCGAGCAGCCGGGCATCGCCATCTGCCATCGATCAGGCGAGGTCGGCGTCGGCGTCCGGCGCAGTATCCGGCGCCGGGATCGGTCCCCGAGCCAGTCCACTGCCGACCGCTTCATGCGTCTCGGAGGCCAGCCGCTCGACATCATGGAGCAGCCGACTGACGCGCTCCATCGTCTCCTGCTCGAAGCCCAGGTCACCGATGGACGGCAGATTGATCAGGACGTTCGCCGCCGCCCCACGCGCGGCGGCCTCGCCGAGCAGCGCGGCCACGTCGAGGTCGCTCGAGGCATGCGGATTGCTGCGCCCGGCAAGGGCCTCGGCGATCTGTACGAGTTCGAGGCAGGCTTCGACACAGGCGTACGGGACCTCGGTCGCGCTTCGGGCGGCCGCCCGAAGCGCCTGCGCGCGGGATTCGCGTTCCTCGTCCGTCTCGCGCGGGAGCTTCATCGCCGCGGCAAAGCCACCGTACGCCGCGGAGTCGTCGTCGGCGAGGACGAGGAACCGATCAGCCAGGCGCTGGCCGGCCTCGGCGGCCCACTGCAGCAGGTGCTCGTGATCCGCATACTTCGCGCGGCCGACGGATAGTCCAGCGACCATCGCGACCAGGCTCGCCCCCAGACTCCCGGCGATCGCAGACGCGCTGCCGCCGCCGGGTACCGGGTCCGCCGACGCAAGTCGCGCGACGAACTGGTCGACGGTCAGGTCCCGGAAACTCGTGTCTTGGGGTTCCACCTGCCGATTGTACGGTTGCGGGCGGGTCGCGGTCCGGAGGGTCGCGCAGCGCGGAAGGAGTCGGAGGACGGGGCGGGCGCGGTACCGGCGCACCCACCCCGAACTCTCGACGGTCGGCAGCCCGGGAGGGAGGGTCCCGGCCGCCTGGGATCAAGCGGCCTTGCGGTGCGCCTCGTCCAGCCCCGTGACGGTCCAGCGCCGCGACCGGTGCTGGAACGTGAGCGAGAGCCGGGCATGGGGTGTATCGACTTCGAAGAGGGTCCGCGGCCCGCTGATGACCGGGTACGCGGCAGCCTCCTCGCGGACGGCCATGACCTGGGTGATCGGCCAGCGCTGGTCATCCCAGGTGACCTCTCGCGGGCGACCGCTGAACCAGTTCGTGCGGACCTGGACCTGGACCGGATCGACTCGGATGAATGCCATGCGGGATGGCTCCTTTCCGGGGGCGCTTGGGTCGTGTCGTCCGGGGCACTCGTTCGACAGAACGTCTGTTCGGTTATGACCGGAGACTAGACCGAACAAGTGTTCGATGTCAAGCCTCGTCGAGTGGAATCTCGTCCAGCTCCGTGTCACCTTGGGTGTCACGCAACGGAGGCTCGGATGGGTCGTTTCCATCCGGAACGCCACGGGCCCGACGATCCAGCGGGTTCCGCGGATCGCGTTCGAACGGTGCCGGCAGACCTGCGCCAAGAAGTCGGGCGCGGGTGACGGTCCCCTCCCCGTACCGCCGCCGCAGCGAATCGGCCGCCTCGACGGCCCGACGACGGCGCGGATCGGTCGCATCGAACAGCGCCAGCTGTTCGCGCTCCCCGAGGTTCGAGGCGGTGACGCCGAGCAGCCGGACTCGCATCCCGCGCAGCTCCGGCCGAGCCAGGTCGAGCGCGGTCGCGTAGATCGGGTCGGTCAGGTCGGTCGGCTCGGCCAGGGTCCGCTGCCGGGTGATCGTGCGGAAGCCATCGTCTCGGATCTTGACCGTGACCGTGCCCGCCCTGACCCCGGCCGATCGGAGCCGCCCGGCGACGCCCTCGGCCATCGCCAGGAGGGTTCGCTCGATGACCTCCGGGTCGCTCGTATCGACATCGAACGTGTGCTCGTGACCGACCGACTTCGCCGGATCGCCGTCGTGGACCGGATCCGGGTCGATGCCGCGGGCGCGCTCGACGAGTGACGCTCCGTGCTTGCCGAATCGGCGTACGACGAGGTCCGGTGGCAGGGCGGCGAGATCGCCGATGGTGCGCACCGAATACTCGGCCAGGGCCGCCGCGGTCTTCTCGCCGACACCCCACAGACGGCCGATCGGGAGCGGCGCCAGGAACGCCGCCTCCTCCCCGACGGGGACGACCACCAGCCCGTCCGGCTTGCGCAGGTCCGATGCGATCTTGGCCACGAGCTTGGTGCTCGCGACGCCGACCGACGCCGTCAGTCCGACCTCCGCCTGGACCTCGCCCTTGATCCGGCGGCCGATCGTGCGGCCCGTCACCGAACAGGGCGAACGAGGCCGTGACATCGAGGAAGGCCTCGTCGATCGAGATCGGTTCGACGAGTGGCGTGAAGCGCCGGAGGATGCTCATGACGTCGCGGCTGGCGGCCTGGTAGCGCCGGCCATCGACCGGCAGGAAGACGGCATCGGGGCAGCGTCGATACGCCTCGCGCAGGGACATCGCCGAGTGGATCCCGAACCGGCGTGCCTCGTAGCTGGCGGCCGACACCACGCCCCGGGCATCTTCCCCGCCCGCTCCGCCGACGACGACCGGACGCCCGCGCAGCTCCGGCCGGTCGCGCTGCTCGACCGCGGCGAAGAACGCATCGAGGTCGACGTGCAGGATGGTCCGCTCGGTCATGGCCGCTATCATCGTCCGCTGTGACACCTCCTGCGGCGATGGCCACCCGTGGGTTCACGCTCGCCGCGATCGTGACCGTCGTCATGGCCGCGCTGATCGCCTGGGCGATCCCGATCACGTCGGTCGTCCTGATCTGGCCGATCCTGTTCTTCGCTCCTGGCTGGATCGTGATCCGCCGCGTCGTGCCCGACCTGCCGACTCCGGGCGCCGTCGGTGGGGCGATCGTCACGAGCGTGTACGTCTCCGCCCATCTCGTGGACGTCGTGGCGCGGGTCACCGGGTTCGGGCGCGAGTCGGTCATCGTCAGTGCTGCAGGTCTGGCGTTCGCGTCGATCGCCGTGGCGCGCAGCCACCACCGCTGGCTCGAACCGCTCCCCCGGCCGACCCTTCGGTCGATCATGTCCGCTCTCCGGGCAGACGCCTCGGCCTGGATCGTGGCCATCTCGGCCAGCCTGGCCGTCCTCGTCGTCCTCATGGTCAACGGCTGGGTGGCGACGCCCGACGGTTGGGTGGCGGGTGGGTGGAACTGGAGCGACCTCCTGGTCCACGTCGCCATCGGCTCGAGCATCGCGGCGGGCAACTTCCCGCCGGACGTGCCGTACTTCGCCGGGGAACCGCTGACCTACCACTGGTTCGCCGACTTCCACGGCGCGATCACCTCGACCGTGGCCGGCGTGGACCTGATCGGCACCTACTTCGCCACGAGTGCGCTGTTCGCCGGGGTCCTCGCCCTGGTCGTGTGGGCGCTGGCGCTTCGGCTGACCGGGCGCCAGCGGGTCGCGACCATCGCCGCGATCCTCGTCTGCTTCGGCGGTGGCCTCGGCTGGATCCGCCTGGTCGGTGACGTGATCGCGGGGATGGGTGGGGTCGTCCATCTCGTCAGCCGGACGTCCTACGACAACACCTGGGCGGACGGTTGGCCATTCTTCAAGGTCGCCTCGATCTTCGGGACCGGCTTCCTCCCCCACCGGGCGACGACCCTTGGACTGCCCGGGCTGGTGACGGTCGTCCTGGTCGTCGTGGCCTCCGTCGGCAAGCGACCGCTGGGCATGCTCCTCGCCGGTGTCCTGGCCGCACTCCTCGCCCCGTTCCAGTTCTTCGCCTTTCCGGCCACCTACCTCATCGTCGGGTTGTACGTCCTGACCTCGGGAGCCTGGCGGGAGCGGTCGGTCTGGCGGGACGCCGTCCTGTTCCTCGCCCCCATCGTCCTCGCTGCTCCGTTCATCCTCGCGGCGATCGGACGGCAGAGCGACATCGGGTCATTCCGCTTCGTCCTGGGCTGGAGCGAGGCGCGGATGGACGATGGTCCCGCTGCCGTCGCGTTCTTCTACCTGACCAACCTTGGGATCCCGTTCGTCGCTGGCGGTCGTCGCCGCGTTGACGGCCCGCGACCTGCCCCGACGCTGGTTCCTGGTCGCCTGGATGGTCGCCCTGTTCGTCGTGCCCAACATCGTCGTGGCCAGCGCGGTCGAGTTCGACATGAACAAGTACTTCCAGATCATGTGGATCGCCGTGGCCATCCTGGCGGCCTGGCTGATCCATCGATGGCGAAGCTGGGCGATCGTCCTCGTGATCGGTCTGTCGGCGCTGTCGCCGGCCCTGATCGCCGGATGGCACCTGCGCTCGCACGACGTCGCGTTGACGCTGCCCCAGGAAGTGGCCGCCAAATGGATCGCGGCGAACACGCCCGAGCGGTCCGTCTTCGTCACCGACGCTTTCATCAACAGCCCGGTTGACCTCGCCGGGCGCCTCCGGATCACCACCTTCGGACCGTACGTTTCGAATCTCGGCTATGACCCGGCGCCACGCGAGTTGGACACGACGGCGATCTATTGCGATGGCGCGGACGTGGCCGCCGAGCGGATGGCGATCTACGGCGCTCGCTACGTCCTGTCGAGCGGCGGGATCCCGTGCCCCGGCGAACCCGGTACCGACTTCGCTGACAGCCCGCTCTTCGAGACGGTCTACGACGTCGACGGGGTCACGATCTGGGAGCGGCGAGGAGCCGCTTCGAGTCCCGGGGGCTAGCCCTTCGGCTCGACGATGATCGTGACTTCCGGCGTCATGCCGGTGAAGACCTTGATCGCGACCTTGTACGTGCCGAGCGTCTTGAGCGGCTCATCCAGGTCGATCTTGTGGCGATCGACCTCGATCCCGCGGCGGGCCAACGCGTCGGCGATGTCCTTGGATGTGATCGAGCCGTACAGCTTGCCGGCCTCGCCGACCTTGACGCCCATCGTCAGCGTCGTGCTGGCGATCCGGGTCGCGGCGATCTCGGCTTCCTCGCGCTCTCGCTGTCGCTTGTCCTCGCGGCTCGCGATGTCGTGCTGCCAGGCGCGGTAGGCACCGCCGGCCGCCGGGACCGCCAGCCGCTGCGGGATGAGGAAATTCGTCGCGTACCCGTCCGCGACCTGCTTCATCTCGCCGCTCTTGCCGACCTTCGGCACGTCCGTCGTCAGGATGACCTTCACGCGCTGTGATCCTCCTTGGTGATCCAGGCCCGCGTTCGCGGCACCAGACCGGTCTGTCTCAATGCGTCGGCGACTCCACCGACGAGCTCGGGGATCCGGCGGATGGTCCGCCGGACGGGGCTTGGCGTCAAGCGCTGGACCTGGGCGACGTCGCGATCGAACTCAGCCCGTTCGATCCCGAGCTCGAGGAGCTTCTCGTCGAGCAGGTCGTCGGGCACGCCATCGAGGAAGAGCTCCGCGGCGAGGACGATGACGATCAGGTCGTCGATCCCACCGATGATCGGGACGTCATCCGGGATGAGGTCCCGGCCGAGGACGAGGTACCCCGCGGCACCGACGAGGAGGGCCTTGCGCTGCTTCGGCATCCGCTCATCCATCACCAGCGCGGTGATCAGCCGGGTGTACATCGGCACGCGACTGGCGATCGGCAGGAACGCGAGCAGCGAGAGGGCACGGCCGATCCCCGCCCCACCGCTCGATCGCTTGCTGCGAGTCTTGTCGCCTCGGCCCACGCCGTACCTCCACTCCCGGGTCGGGAGTCTAGCAGCCTCGATGGCGACAGGCCTGCGTGCCCTCGCCTTGACATCGAACGTCCGTTCGTTATCATGCTTGACAAGGAGGCGCGAGTGACCAAACACGACGCCGAACGCAAGCTCAAGATCCTCGACTTCATCGCCGCGACGTTGCGGGCGCGCGGCTATCCGCCGTCGGTCCGCGAGATCGCCCGGGCCGTCGGGCTGGCCTCCACCTCGGCCGTCCACCATCACCTCCAGATCCTGGAGCGGGAGGGGTACCTGGAGCGCGGCGCAGCCCAATCGAGGGCCATCCGGCTGACCCCCACCGCGGCCATCCGTCTCGGCCTCACGAGCGAGCTGGTCCCCCAGGCGACGGCCGGGGACGCACAGGTCGTGCCGATCATCGGGGAGATCGCGGCAGGCGGGCCGATCGAGGCCTACCAGGACGCGACGGAGACGATGGCGATCCCGGACGTCCTCGCCCCGGGTGGCGATGCCTACGTCCTGCGGGTGCGCGGCGATTCGATGATCGAGGCCCACATCGCGGATGGCGACTTCGTCCTGATCCGCCCGCAGACGACTGCCCGCAACGGCGACATCGTCGTCGCCCAGGTGGAAGAGAACGCCGTCACCCTCAAGCGCTTCTTCAAGGAGAAGGACCAGATCCGGCTGCAACCGGCCAACCCCGCCTACCCGGTCCAGTTCTACGACGATGTCCGCATCCAGGGAAAGCTCATCGGCGTCATCCGCCGGCTCGATTGATCGCGGCTAGCTGGAGCGATCCCAAGTCCCGTGCGCGCGGGATCTGCCACCGCAAGACGGTGGATATCAACAGGACTGTCCACATCCGGTCCACCCTCGTGCCAAGTTCGTGGACGATCGGATGGATCGCGACCGAGTTCGTGGAGGCACCGCTGGTCCCTGCCTCTGACAATGAAGGACCCCCTTCGCTGACGGAGCCCGCCCCGACGTGATCGACCGCCTGCCACCCCAGAGCCTCGAGGCCGAACAGTCGGTCCTGGGCGCCCTGCTCATCGACCGCGACGCCGTGATCGAGGTCGCCGAGTTCCTCCGCCCGGCCGACTTCTATCGCCAGGCGAACGCCCGGATCTATGCCGTCGTGCTCGACCTCTATGAGCGGCGCGAGCCGATCGACATCGTGACCGTCGCGGAATCGCTGGAACGCCGCGAGGAGCTCGAGGCGGTCGGTGGGCGAGCCTACCTGTCGGGCCTGTCCAACGAGACGCCGACCGCCGTCCACGTCGCCCAGTACGCGCGGATCGTCGAGCGGAAGGCGGTCCTCCGCAACCTCATCGGCGCCGCTGGACGGATCGCCGGGATCGGCTACGAGGACCCCGCGGAGATCCAGGAAGCGATCGACCGCGCCGAATCGGAGCTGTTCGCGGTCAGCCAGAAACGCGTCGATGCCGGGTTCAGCCCGCTCAAGTCGCTCCTCCACGATGCCTACGACCGGCTCGATTACCTCCACGCCCACCGCGGCGAGATCAGCGGCGTCCGGACCGGGTTCACGGACCTCGACACGCTGACGACCGGATTGCAGAAGAGCGACCTCGTCGTCCTCGCGGCCCGTCCGTCCGTCGGCAAGACGAGCTTCGCGCTCAACATCGCGGAGCATGCGGCGGTCCGCGAGCGCAAGCACGTCGGCGTCTTCAGCCTGGAGATGAGCAAGGAGCAGCTCGTCCTCCGGCTCCTCTCCAGCGTCGCCAATATCGACTCGCAGCGGCTCCGCTCGGGCTTCCTCGAGGAGCTTGACTTCGCCCGGATCGCACCGGCGATGAACGCGCTGTCGGAGGCCCCGGTCTATATCGATGACACGCCGAACATCTCGGCCATGGAGCTTCGGACGAAGGCGAGACGGCTCCAGGCGGAGGCGGGTCTGGACCTGGTCATCGTCGACTATCTCCAGCTCATGCAGGCCACGACGACCAACCGCGATGCGAACCGGGTCCAGGAAGTCTCGGAGATCTCACGCGGGCTGAAAGCGCTGGCCCGCGAGCTGTCGATCCCGGTCATCGCCCTGTCCCAGCTGTCTCGTCAGCCGGAGATGCGCGAGTCGAAGGAACCACGCCTGTCCGATCTTCGAGAGTCCGGCGCGATCGAGCAGGACGCGGACCTGGTCATGTTCCTGTGGCGCGACAAGGAGCGCGGTCAGGACGACCAGGACCAGGAAGGCGAGGTCATCAACCTCAAGCTCGCCAAGCATCGCAACGGACCGACCGGCGAGATCCAGTTGTGGTTCAAGAAGCGCCAGACGCGCTTCGTGAGCTACGCCGGCGAGCGCTACGCCGAGGCGGGCTGAACCGCGGGATCCGGTCCCGGCAGTCGCGCCCAGGCCTTTCAGCCGACTTGACGGTGAGCGTATCTTCACCGCTAAGAGTTCCGGAGCCGAGCCCGGGACGGCCGAGCGCGCACCCCTGTGTCCGCGCGTTCTTCGCCGACCCGTTCTGCCCTCGGCGTCGCGGTCCTCGACCGTCGTAGGTCCCGAGCCGAGGAGGGTCTGGAAGGGTGTATCAGGACCGTAGTCTGACCTGTCGCGACTGCTCAGAGGAGTTCGTCTTCTCGGCCGGCGAGCAGGCCTTCTTCGCCAGCAAGATGCTGACCAACGACCCGCAGCGATGCCCGTCCTGCCGGGCGGCCGCGAAGCGGGCGCGATCGAGCGAGGGACCGCGCGAGTTCCACGCCGCGGTCTGCGGGGCCTGTGGGGGTCAGGCCATCGTGCCGTTCGCACCGAGGAACGACCGACCCGTGTATTGCAGCTCGTGCTTCGACAAGGTCCGAGCCGAGACGTCAAGCGCGACGGTCACCGCGTAGTGGGCGTCATCATCATCCGGGAGATGGTCGGGACGAGCCCGGATTCCTGGAGCGATGCGGCCCGCCAGGCCGTCGCGACAGCATCGCGGACCGTCCGGAACATCCAGACGGTGGAGGTCGTGAAGTCCTCCGCGATCGTGCGAGATGGAGAGATCGTCGAGTACCGGGTCGACGTCAAGATCGGGTTCGAATACGAGGGCTGAGCCGACCGGAGCCACCGATCGGTCGCAGCTAATCGGGAGGTGAGTGGCCGGCGCCAGGATGGCGCCCATGCCACCTCCCGATTCGACGGTCGATCTGGTCCCAGCGCGGCCCGCCCGTGCGTCGGTCGCGGTCGGACCGGGTCGCCAAGTGGTCGCAACGTTCAGGCAGGGGGCACACGGCGACGGGATGACCGGCCATCCGATCCAACCGGCAAAGGTCCAGCGACCACCACTGCGTGACCAGACCCTCGCCCGAGATCGTCTGCTGGACTGGCTGGCGGCGCGGATCCACGACCGGGTGATCCTGATCCTTGCCGATGCCGGCTTCGGCAAGACCACGCTGCTCGCGGACTTCTCGCGACGAACCCGGGTCCGGACGCTCTGGTATCGGCTGGATGAGGACGATCGCGACTGGATCCCGTTCCTGAGCCACATCGTGGCGGCGGGTCGCGAGCACGACCCGGGGTTCGCGCCACGGACGACCGCCCTGCTGGCTGACATCGCTCTCGGCGGACCCACTCGCGACTCGGCGACGGAGGTGTTCATCCGCGAACTCCCGACCATCGCCGAGCAGGGCGCCGCACTCATCCTCGACGACTTCCACCTTGTGGATGGATCGGCGGATGTCCGGTTCATCGTCAGGGAGTTGATCGCCCGGGCGCCAGAGCGGCTATCGATCGTCTTCGCCAGCCGGCGCGCCCCGACCATCCCGCTCGCCCAGATGCGGGCCTCAGGTGAGCTCGCTGAGCTTCGCACGGACGACCTCCGATTCGACGCCGACGAAACCGCCCGCCTGTTCACGGAGACATACGGACGAACGCTGGATCCCGACGTGATCGCGGACGTTGCCGCGCGGACCGAGGGCTGGGCAGCATCACTCCAACTCGTCCAGGCCGCCCTTCGGGATCGGTCACCCGCGGAGACCCGGAGGTTCGTCCGAGGGTTGTCCGGGGCCGACAAGGAGCTCTACGACTACCTCGCCGAGGAGGTGGTCGGCGATCTCGACGCGGACCTGCAGGACTTCCTCATGCGGACGTCCGTGTTGCAGGTCATCACCCCTGACCTGGCCGCCGTAGCGGCAGACGTCGCAGCGTCGGAGGTCACCCGGTTGACGGCGGCGGCAGAGCGGCTGACCCTGCTCAGCAGAGCGCCCCGTTCATCGCGCGGCCCGCAGCGATATCACCCGCTTGTACGCGAGTTCCTGGAGGCCCGTCTGCGAGCAACCATCGGGGACGCGGCCATCGCGCATCTCCACAGACGCGTGGCCGACGCGGCGTCGGAACGCGATTGGCGCGTCGCTGCCTACCACTACCGCGAGGCCGGTGAGTACCAATCGCTCTCGAACACGATCGCCGGCGCCATCCCGGAGATCATGGGCAGCGGCCAACACGCCATGGCCGCCGACGAGATCGAGCGCGTCCCGATGACGATGCGATCACCGATCTTGAGCCTAGTTGCCTCGCGAATCCAGATGCAGCGGCGAGAATACGAACCAGCGATCAGAGACTCTCAACGCGATCCTTGAGGCGGTCGAGCCCGGATCCCAGGAGAGCGACCATGCCCTGCTGAACCTGGTAACCCTGTATCTCCAGGCTGGACTTGGTCAACACTCTCTACCCCTCGCACGACGGCTCGCCGAGACAACGTCGAGCGACCATCTGAGGCTCATCGCCAAAGGCACAGGTCTGATGATCGACGCGACCTTCGATGGAAGCATCGATTCCATGTCGGCCCACCTTAAGGACCATGGCTCGCCACCAGCGCGATGTCCACCCGCACTACTACGGCGTGACAATGCTCAACCTCGCACTGACGTCCACGATCCAGGACAACCCTCAGGGCGCTATCGATGCCGCCGATGCGGCAATCGAGGCATTGGACGGAACGTCTTCGAGCATGGAACTGTCAGCAGCATGGATGGCACGCGGCTACGCGCTGGCGCTCCTCGGGCTCGTCGACCAGAGTCGAGAGGCAATCCTCGCGCGCAGCCAATTTTGACGAGGTTGAGGCCGCCTACGAGAGGGCAGTCTGGCGGACAGCTACATCGAACCGGAAGCTGCCGCGCAGATGCTTCGCACACTGGACGTCAGTTCCGATGCCTATGCTCGGCCGCACTACATCATCCAGTCGGCTTGGTTCTTTGCTCGCCGCGGCGGCTCAAGGAAGCACAGTCCGTCCTGGGATCAGTCGAAGCAAGGCGAAGGCGTCCTCATGGGATACGCGACCGTCCGCCAGGTAACGGCGGCCTACTTGGCGGTCGCTGCCGACTCGACCCGCCGGTCTGCAGTCTCACTGATGCGGCCTGGAGGATGGCAACCGACCAGGGTGCGACGCGGTGGAGTCGCGCTGCAGAACTCCTCGGAGCACTTTCAGGCTCCAATGTCGACCTGAGCTCCGCGATCGCCATCATGGGCGCCGTATCGCCATGGAATGTGACCCTCGCTTTCGGACTTGATTTCGCCGCCGGCCTCACGAGCTCGACACTTCGGCAGTCGCGACAATCCAGCGCGCGGCGGAACTCCACCCCGGACGCTGGCGGTTTGTCCTCCGAAATTCCATCTCAGAGTCTTCGGGTGCGCCTAGCCTCGGCCGCCCGCCCGCTTGCTGGAGACGATCGGACAGAAGCAAGATGTCCAGCGGCTTCGATCATTCGCCCGCCTTCATCGTCGGCAACCGGGAGCTTCATCGCTTGGGTCGGGCCCTCGCCCGCGCGACTTGCCGATCCTGTGGTCGGTGGAAGATCAAGGGCGTGTCTCCGTGGTTGTCGGAGATCGGCACATGCCAGGCTCAACGATTCGACGGAAGGTCCTCGCTCTCCTATGTTTCTTGCTCACGAAGGCAGAGATGTCGAGCACCCGGGATCAAGTCCTCGACGCGCTATGGCCGGATCTCGACCCGCCGGACGCCGTCAATTCGCTCAACCAGACCGTGTACTTCTTGCGACGCGTGATCGAGGAGAACTATGTCGACGACCTCTCGCCGGGATATCTGCACCACGATTCGGATCTCATCTGGCTTGACCCGGAGCTGATCTCCAGTCGTAGCAACGAGTGTCGACAGCTGATCAAGGCGCTACCTCCGGAGCCGACCCCGGATCAGGTTGCCAACCCTTGTTGAGACATATCGACGGTCGGTTCGCCCTCGACTTCGAGTATGAGGAATGGGCCGCCCCGTATCGAGATTGGCTCCATGCGTCATACCTTGAGGTCGTCGAACGAGCGGTGACACGGGACCTCGAAACCGGTCACTTCGAGCGCGGCATCAAGCTGGCGAGACGCGCGATGGACATCGATCCGGGAGCGGACAACATCGAGGTTTCGCTGATCCGCCTGTACCAAGCAAGCAGCGCACACAATGCCGCGGCAGAGCAATACGAGCACTACGCTACTTCGATCCGCGATCAGCTCGGCATCGAACCCCCGGCCCTCGATTCCCTGTGAGGATAGGTAAGGTTCCGTATTGACCGGTTCACTCTTGGGTCCATATAGTCCCGAGACTTCGTAGTACTCCAGTACTAGGAAGCGGAGTCAATACGCTCGGACGCGCTGAAGCACCACCTGAAATGGGCACTTGGGGTGGAGCAGAGCGAGTAGTGCAACCGACCGACCACAAGTCAGGTCGGTTTTTGTGTTCTTCGGAGCACGAAGGCCGCGAAGGAGGATCGAGCGTGAGTCCAGAAACGATCAGCAAGGGCTGGTAGAGGGCCTTCCAATGAAGGCTCAAGATTTCGCGAATCATGGTGGCGCTAACAAGTGTCGCCTTGATCGCAATGGCCGGCGGAGCGTCACTGCGAGGCTTCTAGTACGTTTGGCTCGATTACCAAGCGCTGCTGTAGGTAATACAGTTTTTGGTGTTCGTCCCAACGTAAGAGGCACTCGATGCCGCAATCGCTAAAGGCCTACGTCACGGGAGTCGTGACCGTGAGTGCTGTTGCACTCCTGGTTGCGACTCTTGTGTTTCCCGCGAACCCGAACATTGCCCTCGGTTCGAGTGGACCAACGCCGACTATCTTCGAGATTTGGCTCGGCGTCGCGTTCTGGATCGCCCTGACACTCATTGCCTCCGCGTTGCCAGTCAAGCTCCCGATGGGTACGCATCAGGCGGTCGCAATGGCACCCCTGATTGCGGCGATGTCCCTTGGTGGGCCGGCAGTTGCGGGATGGGTAGCAGCGATTGGATCGACGGAGATGCGTGAGCTTCGAGGGCGCATCCCCTGGTATGGATCCCTAGTCAACCATGCGGGGGCTACGCTTCCAGCCATTCTCGGCGGCTTCGTGAGCAGCTTAATCCTGGCTTTCGCCGGGCAACCTGGCAGACAGGACTTGGCGATCGACCTGGTCGCGACACTGGCCGGATCCGCCGTCCTTCTTGGGTTGAACACCGCAATAGCGGCGGGCGTCCTCGCGCTACGAACCGGCCAACCCTTCGCGACTGTGCTGGGAGGCGACTATCGAGCCACGGCATTCAACAATCTCGCCTTGGCTCCCCTCGGGTGGCTCATGGCCCTCGTCTACTCGATCCTGTGGTGGGCGACACTTCTGTTCGCTGTTCAGCCATGAAGGCTCGCATCACCCGCATCATGATCACGATCAGCACGATCGCCATGATTGCGGTCGCCGGTGGAGCATCCCTGAGGGGCTTCTAGTACCTTTGGCCCAATCGTCCGTTCGCACCATGGTGGATTAGAGTTCGCACATGGCGCCGAGTTCGGACGCATTGCCCATGTCGAGGGCCCTCAGGGCATACATCGCAGGAGTCGTGGCTCTCAGCGTGTTTGCGCTGGTGGCTGCGACTCTTCTTTTTGCGCCGTATCCCACCATCGCGATCGTGGGTGGGGCGAATCCAACGACCCCGGAGATACTCGAAGGGGTCGCCTTCTGGACGGCGCTGACGTTGGTGAGCTGGGCCCTGCCGGTAAGGCTGTCGCACGGCACACAGCAGTCGGTTGCCAACGCCCCTATGCTCGCCGCGATCTTCCTCGGTGGCCCCGCCGTGGGTGGGTGGGTAGCGGCGCTTGGTACGACGGAGGCTCGCGAACTGCGGGGCCGAATTCCGTGGTACGGAACGCTCGCCAACCACGCCGGGATCGCGTTGCCTGCCGTCGCGGCTGGGGTCGTGTATGACCTACTGCCTGGAAGAGCGGCGGATCCGCTCGTGGATTTCATTCGGGCCATGATTGCGGCGGGCGTCTTCTATGGCCTGAACGTGGCACTCGCGGGCACGCTGCTGTCGCTACGCACGGGTTTGACGCTCGAGGCGGTGCTCGTCGGCGAGTCCAGGGGAACGGTTACTCAGAATCTGGCACTCGGTCCATTGGGTTGGCTAATGGCGTTGATGTACACAACGCTTTGGTGGGCCACGCTTCTGTTCGCACTCCCCCTCTACACGACGCGGATGGCGTCGGTGCGGTTTGTCGAGATGCGGGACATGTTCACGCAGACGATCGGAGCGCTGGCTGAGGCAGTCGATAAGCGGGATCCATTCACGGCTCGGCATAGCCAGAACGTGAAGACGATCTCCGTCGATATCGGCCGGGTCATGCGAGTCAATGACGCGGAGCTGGAAGCGCTCGAGTGGGGAGGCCTGCTCCACGACGTCGGCAAGATCGGGGTCCCGGATCACGTCCTGAACAAGCCGGAGCGCCTGACCCGAGAAGAGCGGATGATCATGAATTCGCATCCGGTCCTGGGTGCCCAGATCATCGAGCCGGTCGCGAAACTGGCCGCGGAACTGCCGATCATTCGGCACCATCACGAGTGGTACAACGGCTCCGGGTATCCGGACCGGCTGATCGGCGACGAGATCCCGAAGCTGGCGCGCGTCCTCCACGTAGCAGACGCCTTCGAGGCGATGACCGCCGCCCGGCCGTATCGCATGACCCCGTTGAGCGCGGAACAGGCGCTCGCGGAACTGCGCAAGTTCGCCGGTGTGCAGTTCGACCCCGTCGTCGTCGATGCCTTCGTCCGGACTCGGCACGTCGATGGCGTGGCGGATGCCGGCCGTCCCCCGGAGCCTCGGCAGATCCCCCTGATCGCCCAGGCCGCGGATCGGATGTCGGTCGTCCACTCCGAGGTCGCTCCGGGCTCGCCGACTGATCACGGCTGAGGCGTACCACCGCACCAACGCCCGCCCGGACCCTCGCTGGCTGCCTCATGATGCAGCCGTGAACGCCGTACGACCCTGCCAATGCTGATCGGGGGCATCGCGCTCGGGCTGATCCTCGGCCTGCTCGTCGGCGGCAGCATCACGAACCTCGCCTACATCCACTTGCGTCGACTCCGCCTGTTGCTGGTCGCCGTAGGGCTTCGATTCGCCACCGACTACCTGCTCAACGCAGGCATCCCGATCGTCGAGCAGCTCCGACTCCCGCTGCTGGCAGCCGCCTACGCGCTCCTCCTCGTCGCCCTTTGGGCGAACCGCGGGTACCCGGGCATGAGTCTCGCCTTCATCGGCGTCCTGTCGAATGGTGTCGTCATCGCCATCAACGGCGGCTACATGCCGATCTACCTGCCGAGCCTCGAGCTGGCGGGCCTGACGCCGGCGGAGGTCACGTCGGCACTCCATTCGTTCCTGCCCGCCGCCCTCGACGCGAACTTCCTCATCCATCTGGGCCCGTTCTCCGACGTGATCCCGATCCCCTTCCCGATCGTCCAGAACGTGGCGTCGGTCGGGGACGCGTTCCTGACGCTTGGTCTCGCGTTCTTCCTGTTCGCCGGTGTCGTCCGGATCCCGCACGAACTCGACGACGAGCAGCTGGCCGCGATCAGGCGGCGGCTCGCCGACGCGGCTCGATCCGGGCGCCCGCAGCGCGCCGGCGATCCGGGTGCGGAAACGGGTCTGTCACCGGCATTCACCGGGGCCGTGGCCCTCGAACGTCCGCTGATGCTCGGGAGCGCCGGGGCCGGCCTCGCCTCGCCGTCGATGACGACGTTCGAACGCGACGAGACGGCCGTCTTCCCCGAGCCGTCCGAGACGCTGGAGCGCGTCCGCCACCATCCGTACGTCCGGCTCGCGCTCAACGGCTCGTTCTCGGCACTGTGGGCCGGGCAACTGATCTCGCTGTTCGGCGACCGACTGAACCAGCTGGCCCTCGTCGCGGTCGTCCTCATCTCGACGGGATCGGCCCTTGCCAGCGGCCTGGTGTTCTTCGCGGCCACGCTCCCGAACCTGCTCCTCAGTCCGATCGCGGGCACGTTCGTGGACCGCTGGGATCGCAAGGAAGTGATGATCGTCAGCGACATCCTTCGGGCAGCGCTCGTGCTCGTCCTGCCGATCGTCGCGGTATCGAACCTGCTCCTCGTCTACCCGCTCGTCTTCCTGGTCACGAGTATCTCGGTCTTCTTCCGGCCGGCTCGGGTGGCCGTCCTGCCTCGGATCGTGCCCGAGGAGGACCTGCTCAGCGCCAATTCGGCCCTGTGGGTCGGCGAGACGATCGCCGATGTCGTCGGGTATCCGCTGGCGGCTGCGTTCGTGGCGGTCCTCGGATCGACCGTGCCGCTCGCGTTCTGGGTGGACAGCGCGACCTACCTGGCCTCGGCGGCCCTGATCAGCACGATCGTCCTCCACGCTGCCCCGGCGACCGATGAAGAGACCGGCGAGGGCGAGGGGTTCATCGCGGAGTTGACCGCGGGCTGGCAGTTCCTTCGACACGAGACCGTGCTGTTGGCCAACACGCTTCAGGGCGTCGCCGGGCAGTTCAGCCTTGGCATCACCATCGCGCTGACACCCGCCTTCGTGGAGATGACCTTCGCCGACTCCGGCTATCGATGGCAGGCGGTCTATGGCTTCCTGGAGGCCGGGATCGGGCTCGGCAATCTCGTCGGCGGGTTCGTGATCGGCCTGCTCGGGACGCGCTTCGCCAAGGGTCGGATGGTCATCATCGGGTACACCGCGTGGGGCCTGGCCATCTTCCTGTTCGCGTTGACCGGCAACCTGGGGCTGGCGCTTGGGCTCTCATTCGGCCAGGGCGTCGCCAACATGATCTTCATCATCCCGAGCCAGACGCTCTTCCAGGAGCGGACGCCGGCAGCCCTGATGGGTCGAGTCGTCGGGTTCCGGTTCGCGCTCGTGTTCGGGTCGATGACCTTCGCGATGGCGATCGGTGCGATCTTCGGGCAGATCCTGGGGCCGGCCCCGGTCATGGCCGCATTCGGGCTCGTGACGGTCGCGGCCGGCCTCGCGGGGATGTTCGTGCCCGCCGTTCGCGATGCCTGATCCGGTCGTGTTCGAACGAGGGCGCGGCGCCTTCGGTACACTGGCGCCCGCACGACGCCCGATGATCGCGGCCGCGGCCAGGAGAGACACGACCGAATGAGCGAACGACCCGAAGGCACGCCGGAGGAGGCGTCCGCCGACCCCGTCGAGTCTGCGGGGACGACGCCGGTCGAACCCGAACCCGAGGTGGCAGCGCCCGAGGTGGCTGTCGAGCCCGAGGCGGCTGTCGAGCCCGAAGCGGCCGGGGAACCGGAGCCCGACGCGGCCGGGGAACCGGAGCCGGAACCGGACCCCGAACCGGACGAGGAGCCCGAGCCTGAGTCCGAACCGGAACCGGACGACGCCGCCGCGCCTGGATTCGAGCCGATGATCGAACCGGAGTCGCCGGCGGTGGCAGCCGCGGCAGCGTCGCGCGGGCAGCGAGGATCGACCGGTCCGACGACCCGCCCACTGACACCCGGCCGGGCGGCCAAGATGACCGAGAACCCGTCGCGGATCTTCGTCATCGCGAGCGTGGCGATCTTCGTGGTGATCATGCTGTATGGGCTGCTCGGCGGCCACCACGGCCTGCTCACGACCAAGCCGACGCCCGCTCCAACCCCGGTCCCGACGGTACCGGCCGTGACTGCATCGCCTTCGGCATCCGCGGGCGCCAGCGAGTCGCCGGCGGCTTCGTCGTCCGCGGCACCGTCCGAGTCCGCGGCACCATCGGCGTCGGCCGCGCCGTCTGCGTCTCCGGAAGCCAGCCCATCCACTGCCCCATCGGCTGAGGCCTCGCCCAGCCCGTCCTGATCCCGGTGGAGGGAGTCGTGGACCCTGATCGCGCCCGAGCTGCGATGGTCGCGGATCAGCTGCGGGCTCGCGGGGTGACCGACGAGCGCGTCCTCGCGGCCATGGGTGCGATCCCCCGCGAGACGTTCGTGCCGGAGTTGCTCCGCGACCGCGCGTATTCGGATGGGGCCCTCGGGATCGATGCCGGCCAGACGATCAGCCAGCCGATCATGGTGGCCAGGATGACCGAGGATCTCCGGGTCAAGCCAGGAAACCGGATCCTGGAGATCGGTACCGGGTCCGGCTACCAGGCGGCGGTCCTCGCCTGGCTCGGGGCAGACGTCACCTCGCTCGAGCGGCATGCGACGCTCATCCCGGCGGCACGGGCCAGGATCGACGCGCTCGCCCTGCCGGGCACCGTCGAGATCCGCGAGGCGGATGGCAGCCTCGGTGACCCGGCCGGTGCGCCCTGGGACGGGATCATCGTCACCGCGGCGGCCCCATCGATCCCGGAGGCGCTCCGCACCCAGCTCGCCGAGGGTGGCCGCCTGGTCATCCCCGTCGGCAGCCACGACAAGCAGCTGCTCACGATCGTCACCCGGCACGGCAACGACTGGCTGGAGGAGTCGGACGGCTGGTGCGTCTTCGTGCCGCTCATCGGCGCGGCCGGGTTCGATCGGTGACGCGCCGCCGGACTCGATCGGTGACGCGCATCGGTGGCGGTGCGCCCCGCGGACCCCGGGCTTCGGTCGGTATACTCGCCCGGCCATGACCCACGTCTTTGTCGCGCCCCACCCGGACGACGTCGCGCTCTCGTGCGGCGGCCTGATCGCGAGCCTGCGCGAGCTGGGCCAGACGGTCACCATCATCACCGTCTTCTCGGGCGATGGCGGGTCGGGCGGTTTGTCCCCGTACCAGCGCGAGGCGCTCGGGTTCGGGTCGAAGGCGATGTGGCCGGCGACCGAGGCCTTCAATCGAAGCGCCATCGCCGCTGACTGGCCGACCGCCACCCTCGTCCCCGCCTGGGCCGCAACGGACGATCGACTCGATGCCACCCAGGTCGACGCCGACCAGGCCGCCAAGCGCTTCTGGCAGCGTTCGTCGTGGTATCGGCGGGCGAGCATCCGCAACGAATTGCTGGCTGACCAGCCGCTCGCTGACGACCTGTCGACCCAGGGCCCGATCTACACCGACGAGGTCATGGTCGCGGCCGCCGCCGGTGACCTGATGGCCCGTCGCCGGATCGAGGACGAGCGATTCGCCTACTTCGCCGAAGCCTCGATCGTCTTCCTCGACCTGCCCGACGCGGTCTTCCGTGGCTACGAGGGCGACGACGAGCTGCTCGGGATGCCTCGCGCGGACGACGACGCGCCGTTCACCCTGCTTCGCGAGGAGATCGCCCGGCTGGAGCCGCAGAAGGTCTACCTGCCGCTGGGCGTCGGGGGGCACGTGGATCACCAGCTCTGCCGCGAGGTCGGGATCCGGATGCTCCAGGAAGGGCGGAAGTGGGTCATGCCCGGGCCGGACTACGCCGGGATCGTCACGTTCTACGAGGACTTCCCGTATGCCTGGTGGAACGACTTCCGACGCATCGAAGACCTGCCCGATTCGCCGCTCGCGGCGCTGCCGGCCGATATCAGCGTGACCGCGGAGTACGCCGACGTGACCGACCAGCTCGAGCGCAAGATCATGGGCATCGACATCTACAAGAGCCAGATGGAGCGCCTCTTCGACGGCACGCCGCAGATGGCCGATGCCGTCCGCTCGTACGGTCGAGCGATGGCGGAACTCGGCTCCGTGGACGGCTCCGCCGAGCGGTACTGGGCGTCGGACCGCGTCTGACCCGATGACCGACAGCGCCGCGACCGTTCGATGGTCGGGGCGACAGATCGCCGCCTTGTTGCTGCTGATCCTGGCCGGGGTCGCGATCCGTGTCGTGCTCCTGCCGACCCAGGGCCTGAAAGGCGATCTCGATCAGTTCGTCCTGTGGGTCCATGGCATCTCGACTGGCGGGCTCGGCAACGCGTACGACCAGAATCGTCACGTTCCCGCCGGTCATGGCCTACATCTGGGGAATGCTCGCCGCGCTCGAGCCTGCGTTCCGGACCGTGACTGACAGCTCGGATCCATGGATCAGGGTCGCTCATGAAGGTCCCCGCATCCCTCGCCGACATCGGGCTTGCGCTTCTCGTCGCCTATGCCCTTCGATCCCGGCCGTGGTGGGCCGTCATCGGGGCCGCCGCGATCCTCCTCCACCCGGCGGTCATCGATGTCAGTGCATGGTGGGGCCAGTACGAGAGCATCTACCTGCTGTCTGCGCTCGCTGCCGTCATCTTCGCGTCAACGGTCGGAACGGGCTGGCGGCCGCCGCGATCGCCGTGTCGCTGATGACCAAGCCGCAGGCCCTGCCGTTCATCCTGCCGTTCGCCGCCTGGTTCTGGGCCCATGGCGGGATCCGTGAACTCGCACGAACGGCGGCGATCGGGTCGGCCGTCATCATCGTCCTGTGGCTGCCGTTCCTGGCTGCCGGCGGGCCGGGCTCGTACCTGGGCAACCTCGCCGACTACCAGAACGTCATCTTCCCCTATCTCTCGCTCAACGCCTGGAACATGTGGTGGCTCCTCCAGATCGTCCACGGTCGGCGGGTTCGTGTCGGACCAGATCGTCCTGATCGGCCCGGTGACGTTCCGCTATGTGGGTTTCGCGCTCGCCGGGATCCTGTCGATCGTCGTGGCGATCCTCATCGTCCGGGATCCGAGCCCACGCACGTTCGTCCTCGGGCTCGTTGCCTCGACGCTGATCTGGTTCGGGTTCCTGACGCAGATGCACGAGCGATATGCGTATGGCGCGCTCGTCTTCCTGCTCCTGCTCCTCCCGGAGCGACGGATCCAGTGGCTGTACCTGGCATTCGGTGTCGTGTTCACCCTCAACCTCGTGTCGGCGGTGCCGCCGGCGCCGATCTTCCGCACATGGCTGCCCTATCCAGGCGTCCACAGCATGATCGGCGCGCTGGCGATGATCGCGATCACCGGGCTCGTGCTCATCTGGATGGATCAACGCGCTCGCGAAACGACGCTGCGACCCGGGACCATCGGGTCGAGGTCGGCGGCGGAGATGCCGTCGGTATAGTCCGGCAGTGGTTACCGACGCTCCAGCGCCCTCAGCACCGGCATCGCCCGGACCGCTACGACGGAGTCGTCGCGATCTCGGCGGTCCTCGGCGCGGCTTTCCTGACCTGGCTCGGACTTGGCCTGACCTTCTTCGCCGACGAATGGGCCATCATCGCGGGAAGGGCTGACACGGTCGAAGACCTGCTCCGGCCGTTCAACGAGCATTGGCTCGCGGTCACCATCGTCGTCTATCGAGCACTCCTGGGGCTCGTCGGGATGGGCAGCTATGTGCCATACCTCGCCCTTCTGGCGGTCCTCCACGTCGGGGTTGCGCTGCTCGTCTACGCGCTCGTTCGGCGCCGCACGTATCCGGCGGTCGCCGTCGGGATCTCGATCATCGTGCTCCTGTTCGGAAGCGGATTCGAAAACCTCTTCTGGGGAGCACAGATCGGCTTTGTCGGCGCGACCGCCCTGGGGCTCGGTGCCTTGCTGCTCCTCGACGACGTGCCGACGCTCCCGGGACCGGGTCGAGCGGCCGCGGCGACCGGTCTGATGGTCGTCGCGGTGATGACCTCCGGCTACGGCCTGTTCATGCTCGGGCTGGTCGGGCTCGACCTCCTCGTCGACCGCCGACGATGGCGCTGGATCCTGCCCTTGCTCATCCCGGCGGGTCTGTACGGCGATCTGGTACCTGACCTTCGGGCGGACCGGGATCGCGACCTACGGCGATCCGTTCACGCCGCAGACGTTCGGAGCCCTCCCCCGATTCGTCGCCGACGGCCTGGCAACGGCGTTCGGTTCGGCGGTCGGCGGCGGCGCGCTCGTCGGTCGAGTCCTGTCCGTGGCGCTGCTCGCCTGGATCGTCGTGCTGGCCATCCGTCGGCAGACCATCCCCCGGCGGGCGCTGGCGTGCCTCCTGGCGATCGTCGCCGAGTACACGATCGTCGGAATCGTCCGGGCGCAACTCGAGGTCGACGCCTCGCTCTATACCCGCTACGCCTACCTGTCCGGGATCCTCGCCCTCATCGGGGCCGCCAGTCTCATCGGCAGACCGACGATCCCGGTGGAGCGGCGCCGCGTCCTCGACCGCCGCCGGTGTCGTCGTGCTGGCGTTCTCGCTCGTCTGGAACGTCACCTTGCTCTTCGCGGGTCGCGCGCTGTACGCGGAGCGAGCCGAGTTGACCCGAGCCCTCGTCACGATCGGGACCAGGGAGCCGCTCCCGCCGGGCGTGGCACCGAACCTGAGTCTCGTCCTCGTCCCGTCCCCGGTGGAACTCCGCAGGGTCCTCGCGACCTATGGTTCGCCGTTGAGCGATTCGCTCGTGGCCGGACCCGTGCCAACGGTGTCAGGCGGTGCTGTGGCGGACGCGATCCGTAGGGCCCAGAACCCGCCGGCCTGGCTGGTCGCGCTCCAGCCCTAGCGAGTCTGGTTGGCCACCTTGGCTTGATCCTCGGAGCCGGCCATCATCTGATCCGACGCCGCCAGTACGAGAACAAGGAACAGCATGAGCGCCAGAGTGATCGCGTAGTAGTTCACGAAGGCGATCCGATTGAGCACGAAGGCTAGCAAGAGGAACCCGCCGGATCCCGCCAACCACGAAGCCACCGGCAGGACTTGGCGACGCTCGCAGAGCCAGCCGAAGGCCAACGCGAGAGCAAACACAACTGCGAGGGGTAGATCCAGCGTGACGCCGGGCAAATTCAATAGGTTCAGCGCGTAGCCCCGTCCGGGTTCTCGCAGGTGCGAGAAGAATGCCCCCTCCAAGAACTGGTCCAGGTGTAAGAGAGCGAACGGGACGACCAAGACCAGCCATGTGAGGACCGCGACGACCAGCGTCCGGCGTCCAGGTCTGGATCGCCAGGGGAGGAATGGAAAGAGGCCAAGGCCGAACTGTTTGGTCGCCGCGGCGAAACCGAGCAGGACTCCGGCCCCGGTCGAATGCGGTCTGGTACCAACCATCGCGGCAGCGGCCAACGCCATGAATCCAATGAGGATCGGTTCTGGAAAATCCTGCCAAGCCACGTAGAAGCCGCCAGACCACCACACCCAGAGTCCAGCCATTGCGAGTCCGAGACGAGGTCTCGCACCGGCCCTGCTCGCCAGCAAGAGGATCCCAGCGACCGTGAGAACGTCGCCGATCACGCTCGTCCACCGGGCATCGCCGAGGCTCTCACCGACCGCCGCCGCCAACGCAGCCATCGGCAGATATGGATAGCCGCCGTGATAGATGTGCGTTAGGTATGGGTCGACCGCGTGGAGGACAGCCTGCCCGGCGGCACGCTGGATGAGGGACACATCGAATGGTGGTGCGACATCAGCGGCGACGATCGCGATCCGATACGCGATGCCCGACCCGACGACCACCCAGAGAGACCGCGTCAAGGTCGCGCGACCGGCTGGCCCATGGCGCGTTGCCGCCGCGATCGCAAGGCCCACAAGTCCAAGGACTGGAAACACTCGAAAGACGTCCGACGGAGGCGGACTCTCAGCACGGAACGGTGCGATCGCCGCGAGGGACAGGTGAGCGGCCACGAGGAGCAGGCTGAGGCCGAACACGTCCACCCCGTCCCTCGCGCGGGAGGCACACGCTAGGCCGAACGTCGCAACCGCGACAACGAGGAGCAGCGTTGAAACAGGATTCGTACCGTACACGCGTAGGTAGATCCCGACCGCCCCATCCAATGCGGTCCAGGAAAGGAGGAGAAGGAAGCGCGAGTCCAACGTGGTCATCCTTGACTGCTAGTGCCCTCCGTTGTCGTGAATACAACCACCGGCACGCCCGCCAAGCCTCCGAAGGTCGTCTTGGCGAATCCACGCCGAGGACCACAATTCAGGAGAGACGGTATCGTGCCCTGAATGCCGCCCAGTACCAGTGCAGGTAGTGCGGTAGCCACTCGCGGAGCTTGAAGTTGCTCTGGCCGGCGGTTCGGTCGCGCCAGGTCGTCGGGACTTCGGCGACCCGGCGCCGGTCGATCGTCGCCTTGACGGTCAGTTCCAGGGCAAGTTCGAACCCGGCCGTGCTCTCGATCGTCACGGAGTCGAGGAAGTCGCGCGAATAGAGCTTGAAATTGTTGGTCGGATCGTGGGTCCGGACGCCGGCGAACCAGTGCAGGGTCAATCCGGCGGTCCGGCTCATCAGGCGTTTGAGCGGCGGTCCGCCGACCTGGTGACCGCCACGCATGTAGCGTGATGCGGCGACGACGGCGGCGCCGTCGCGTGCAAGCGAGACCATCGGATCGACGATGTGTGGCTCGTCCGAACCGTCGGCCATGGAGATCAGCACGAACGGGGCTTTGGTGCCGGCGATCCCCGCCTTCATCGCGTTGAGGACGCCACGCCCGAGATCATTCCTCAGTCCACGAAGTCTGGGGATCTCACCGGACAGACGAGCGATCACCGGGCACGGTCGTATCGCCATCGAAGTCATAGACGACGACCAACTCGTGCGATGTCTGCACACCCGCGGCCATCGCCCGCAGGACCGGCTCGACCGCGTCGCCCTCGTTGTAGACGGGGAGGATGATCGACAGTTCGACGCCCGGCTCGGTCATCGGCGAAGCCCGACGAAGAGGGTCTGCTTGCCCATGAAGCGCCAGGCCGGCGGGAACGCCAGGTACGCCCTGACGAGCGGCCGAGTGGCCGGCAGCCGCCCCTTGGTCGAGTAGGGCAGGAACCGGGTGACCAGGCGTTCCGTGCCGAGGCCGGCCAGTTCTGCGGCCTCGAGCAGGCTCCGCTCGGTCAGGGCGACCCGATGGTCGATGAAGTCCCAGTACCGGGGACCCACCAGGCGGATGTTGGGCTGCAGGATGATCACGCGCCCGCCGACGACGAGCAGTTCTCGAACGACCTTGAGCTGCTCGATGACCGTGTCGGCGGACTCGAGGTGCTCGAGGTAGTTGCTCATGAAGACGGTCCCGAAGTAGTCCGCCGGCAGGACGGAGCCAAGGTCGAGGCCTGATGCCTGCACGAACCGGACGTCCTCGGGCAGCGCGGTTCGCATGTCCCGGATATCCGTCGCCCATCGTTCGGAGGCGGTCGCCGACCGGATGAAGTGACCCCGATCGCAGGCGATGTCGAGGAGCGGCAGCCGGGGGTTCACATGTCGCTGCAGGTACCGCGCGATCTCGTCCCAGACCGCCTGCTTCGCGCTCACCTCGCGCTCATCGAACCGGGCGGCATACAGATCCTGCAGCGGATCGGTCACAAGCGCCCGGCCTCCGACTCCGCCCGGATCCAGGGGATGACCTCGTCGAGCATCTGATCCAGGGTCGTCGTCGCCTCGAAGCCGAGGACGTCGCGCGCCTTGCGGACGTCCGGGACGCGGAGTTGGACGTCGTGCTCGAACGGCGGGTCGCTCACGTATCGGAACGGGGCGCCATCGGCGCGGGCCTTCGTCCAGATCGTCTCGGCCAGCTCCAGCACGGTCGTGGAGGCGGCGGTCGAGAGATTGAAGTCGTCGTTGAGCGCGGCCGGCGACTCCATCGCCAGGCGGATGCCGTGGGCGAGGTCGCCGCCGTAGGTGTAGTGGCGGACCTGGTCGCCCGACCCGAGGATGTGGAGTGGGTCCTGGCCCTTGAGCACCTTGACGACGAGATCGGGCACGACGTGGCTGAGGGCGAGCTTCACGTTGCCGCTCATGATGTCCGTGTCGCGGACCGCTCGCCGCTCACCGATCCCCACGCAGTTGAACGGCCGGACGATCGTGTATGGCAGCTTGAACTGCTCCCAGGCGCCCTTGGCGAAGTACTCGGACGCGAGCTTCTGGAAGCCGTAGGTGCGACACGGGTGGGGCGACGTGAGCTGGGCACCTTCGGGCGTCGGGAACGTCGTCGCCGACTCGTAGACCATGGAACTGCTGATGACGACGATCCGCTCGAGATGGCCGTCGCGATGGGCGGCGATCGCGCCGTCGAAGGTGGCCGCGAGGATCCGCTCGTTCTCGGCCAGCAGGTCGTAGGCGAACTCGTGGAAGTAGCTGATCCCGCCGATCATCGCGGCGGCCGCCACGACCTGGTCGCAGTCGGCGGCGAGCTCGCGGATGAGCGCGGCGTCCTTGGCATCGCCCTCCACGAACCGATAGCGCGGGTGATCGTCGTACGACTTGGTCAGTCGCCCGTACTTGCTGAAGTCGTCGAGCCCGATGACGTCGTGGCCGGCCTCAAGCAGCTCCGGCACGAGATAGCCGTTGATGAACCCGGCGGCGCCGGTGACGAGGATGCGCACTAGAGTCGGATCCCTTCGCCGAGGGCGCCCCAGACATCGACGACGTCGCGTCCGCCGATCTCCAGGCCGCGATAGGGCTTGTGGGGCGCGCCGAGGATCAGGATGTCGCTCTCCTTCATGACGGTACTCGAGGGGGACGAGCCGGTCGTCCACGACATACGGATCCGTGCAGACGACCCGCGCGCCGGACCACGACAGGAGCTTCCGGAGCTTGTAGCTCAGTGACGCCCGCGGGTCGTCCGACTCGGCCTTGAAGGCCATGCCCAGGATGCCGACGGTCTTGCCACTGAGGCCGCCGTAGCGACGCTCGAGGGCACCGACGATGTAGGCGGGCAGGCCCTCGTTGACCTGCATCGCCGCCTGGCCGAGCGGGAAATGATCCGAGGTGAAGGCGGCCAGCTGCATCGTGTCCTTGAACAGGCACGGACCGGCGGCAAAGCCGGGGCCGGGCAGGTCCGCCGCCCGCGGGTAGTCCTCGCGGATGGCGCCGAGGATGTTGCTGTAGTCCACGCCGGCCTGGTCCGCGATCATGAAGAACTGATTGGCGACCGCGAACTTCATGTAGCGCCAGGTGTTGGTGAAGAGCTTCGCCAGCTCGGCTTCCTTGGTCGTCGTGCGGATCGTCTTCTGGGCGAGGGTGCCGAACAGCTCGGTCGGCTCGATCGGCCGCGACGTCCGTGTCCGCGCCCACGATCTGCGGCAGCGAATGGAGCTCCTCCAGGGCGTGTCCCTCGGCGATCCGCTCCGGGCAGAAGGCGACGTCGACCGCACAGCCACGCTCGGCGAGATGCTGCGCGACGTAGCCGGTCGTGCCCGGGTAGACCGTGCTGCGCAGGACGACGAGCGCGCCGTCGCGCAGGTGCGGCGCGATCTGGTCGACCGCCTTCTCGAAGATCGTCATGGACGGGCCGAGGAACTCGTCCACCGGCGTGCCGATGACGACGACCAGGTGCATCGTCCGGGCGATCATCTCGCCGGTCGCACCGAACGCGAGCCGCCCGGTCGGCAGGAGTTCCTGCAGGAGCGCATCGGCGCCGGTCTCGAGGAACGGCATCTGACCGGCGGCGATCCGGTCGAGGGTCGCCTGGTTGGTGTCGTAGATGCCGACGCGGAGGCCGGATCTTGGCGAACGCGAGGCTCAGTGGCAGGCCGACGTGGCCGCCGCCGCCGAGGACGACGACGTCGAGATCAGGGGCGGGTCGGGTCATGCCCGAACTCTAGCAGCCCGGTGCCCGTTGACACCGGACCCTGAAGGTCCCGTCCACGTCCTGGTACTCGCAGAAGTCAGCCGCTCGGTCGGGCGAAGACGGAGCCATCGTCATCGGCGTGGACCTGGCGCCAGCCAGCCAGCGGCAGGCGATCGGCGAACGTCGGTCTCCTTCGTCGGCACCACCACGAACGCGACATCCCACTCGGCCAGCTGCGCCTGCCAGCCATCGACGCCAGCGATGACGCCTTCGTACGCGTCCCAGACCTCGACCGGGAACATCTCGATCCGGGAATCGACCGCCACCGGCAGGTCCGGCAGCTCGAATTCGAACCAGGAACCCCACGGCTGGGGGTTGAAGACACGATCGCCGGGTCTGGCCAGGTCGCGGAGCGCCGCGGTGATCCCGGGCGGCGCCATCCCGACCACGCCCTGCGGAGCGTCGAGGTCCGGGTCGGTCGGACGCCAGATGGGAGCATCGCGACGCCAACGAGGATCGAGGACGCCGGCGACAACGACGTTCAGGCGACGCATCAACGGCGTGCCGAGCGGCTCGATCGGCCGGCGATCCGCACGACGCGACGTGATCAGAGACCCGCCGACCGCGGCCACGGCGCCGAGCGGCCACCAGGCGACACCCCGGATCGCATAGACGCCGATGGCGAAGAAGAACCCAAGCCATGCGAGCGTCGGCCAGGCGGTCGCGGTCCCGCGCCTTGCCATCAAAGTGATCACGCGCGAGCACAGAAGCGAAGAACAGGAGGCCAGGCAAGTCATGGAGCGAAGTCGGTTGCCACTCGGTGATCCGCGCCGACACGAGGCCGTTCGTCGAGAGTCCCAGCGCGTAGACCCAGACGCGCCGGCCCGAACGGCGTGACGCAGGCCGCGCCGACCGAGACGATCGCAACGACCAGTGCCAGGTGCGGCCGCGGCACCCGGTCGTGCAGGTCCTCCAACCAGGCGAGCCCCAGCACCGCCGGCCCGAGGAAGAAGCTGCCGTGGATGTTCGCCCAGGCGAGGACGATGAACGGGACCGCCCACAGACGCCCTGGATGTGACTGTCGATCCGTGACCAGCACGAGGACGACGGCGAACAGCGCCATCCCGATGAGCTGCGGACGAAGCCCGAGCGCGACGGCCGAGACGACGAAGGCGGCAAGTGACAGCAACGCTGCATCTCGGGCGATGAGCCCTCGCCGGCGACCGATCAGGTAGAGGCAGCCGAAGATCAGACCGGTCAGCGCCGCCCGGAACAGGACCAACCCCGTCCACGAGCCGAGCTGGAAGACGGCCGCGAGGATGACCTGGGCACCCCACTGCTGGTCGGTCCACGGCGCGCCGTAGACCGTGAAGGTCCAGGTATCGGTCGTGGGCAGCCCACCGCCTGCCAGCATCGAGGCGCCGGCGCGGAGGTGATAGGTCAGATCAACGCTGGGCAGATTCGCGATGACCGCGCCCAGCGCGGGCAGCCCGATGGCGAGGAACGCCCAGAGTCTTGGCAGTGTCACCCGCTGATGCTAACGAGCGACGGTGCCAGCCGCACCGGGTCCATTCTGGTCACGTGTTGCCTAGTGACAGCCGAAAGTACCGGACCTACATTTGCCCGGATGACCGCAATGGCCCACGTTGCAGATCTGACGACGCGCATCCGCGTCGCGCGTCCGACCCCGGGCGTGATGCGGGTGGCCTCCGCGGCCGTGGCCGGGGTCCTCTTGTTGCTGGCTGCGGCTGAGACATTGGCGGTCTATCGCGGGGCGCTGGTTCGCGCCGAGGTCGGTTGGGATGCGCACGTCTACGCAGCGATCGGGACTCACTTCCTCGCGACGGGACAAGCTTACTTTCCTTCCCAGGCGGTACCCTACGAAGCGTCCGGGATCGTCAACCTTTATCCCCCGACTGCTCTGTACCTCTTCGTGCCGGCATCCTTGCTGCCTCCCGTCCTGTGGTGGCTCGTACCGCTCGCGATCATCGGCGGGTCTCTGTATCGACTGCGGCCGGCGTGGTGGGCGTGGCCGATCATGGCGCTCGGATGTGTGGTCCCGTTGAGCGGGCCGGCCGTCCCGGTGGCTCTCGTCTATGGGAATACGTTGCTCTGGATCCTTGCCGCTCTCTTCGCGGGTGCCGCGTTCCGATCCGGTCTGGCGTTGGCGGTGATCATCAAACCGATCGATCTCCCGTTCGCCGCGATATGGGCCCTCAGGTCGCGGCGAGGGTTCATCGTCGCCCTTGTCCTACCGGCGATCCTCTTACCCCTCTGGCACGATTGGCTTGTCGCGATCCAGAACGTCGACACGTCACCGATGCGCGGGATGTCCGCGTGGCCGGCCCTCTGTATCCCACTGGTGGCGGCGGCGGCTCGTGGCAAGTCGCCCGACCTGGCACGCTACCGTCTGCGCGACCAGCTCGGACGGCAGGCGCTCGCTATCGGTGCTCGATCAGACCGCGGCGGCGACCTCGGACGGGCGGACGGCTCGCGCCCCTTCGTCGTAGATCGATGCGACCGAGTTGACCATCAGCTCGATGCAGAAGCGGTCGTGGACGAGGTCGTGGCCGGCGCGACCGAGCATGTCCGCGTACGAGTGGTCGGTCAGGAGGCGGACGATCGACTTCGTCAGCGCCTCCGCATCGTGGGGCGGCACGAGGATCCCGGTGACCCCGTCCTCGACCATCTCCGGGATGCCGCCGACGTTGGACGCGACGACCGGACGGGACAGGGCCATCGCTTCCAGGATCGTCAGCCCCTGGGCCTCGCGATAGGACGGCAGTACGGCGACGTCGAGCGCGGCGGTGACCGCCGGAACGTCGTCACGGCGACCGGTGAAGACGACGCGATGGGCGACCCGTAGCTCCCGCGCCTGCGCCTCGAGCGCATCGCGCCGGCTCCCCTCCCCGACGATCAGCAGGTACACATCCGGGACTGCCCGGACGATCGCCGGCCAGGCTTCCAGCAGGGTCGGGTGTCCCTTCTCGGGCTCGAGTCGCGCCACTACGCCGACGATCTGTGAACCCGGCTCCATCCCGTACTCCTCGGGCAGCGTGCAGCACGGTTCCTGGTGGTCGTAGCGCTGGAGGTCCACGCCGTTGTAGATGAGGCTCATCGGGACGATGTCCCGGCCCTCGGCGATGAGCTTGGCCTCGCTCGCCTTCGACACCGCGATCAGATGGTCGAACTGCGGGGTCAGCTCGAGCAGAGCCGTACGGTCCTCATCCGAGCGGACCCGGCTGGAGTGGGCGGTGGCGACGAGGTAGGGCCGCCGCTGGCCCGCCTCGCCGAGGGCGATGACCGCTCTCGCTGCCACCGTCTCCGCCCGGTACATGTGGGCATGGACGACATCGGCCCGAACCTCGGCCAGGTGCGCCGCGAGCGCGCCGACCGCGATCGAATTGTCCGGCGAATCGATGACCAGGACCGGGACCCCAGCGCGCTGGAGCTTGCGAACCGCGCTGCCGGCCGACAGCGACACGACCGACACGTCGTAGCGCGCGGCATCGATCCGGGTCACCAGCGCCGACAGGTGTTCCTGGGCGCCGCCGTTCGTCCCGGTCGCCAGCACTTCCACGACGCGGATCCGGCTGGACACCGGCGGCCGGTCGAGCACCTCGAGGCAGGAGTCCCAGGGCAGCGGCGCGCTCATCTCATCCGTTCCTTCGTCGGACGAGCAGGCGTTGGATGGGTTCGTCCACCGCGCCCCACTCGTACTTGTACGGTTCGTTGCCGCGCAGGAAGTCGAGCTGTGGCACCCCCGCCGCCAGCGCCCGCGCGACGTAGGCATGGACCATGACGATCCCCGGCGAGAGCTCGCGGGCATCGGGATCGACGCCGGCGTTGTAGTAGAGCCATCGGGACGCGGTCTCGAAATGGATGCCGGCCGCGATCCGCCGGTCGCCGACCGTGAGGAAGGTCAACCGGAGCGGGCCGTCAGCCCCGTACAACTCGAACAGCCGCCGGAAGAGGACCCGACTCTGGGCGCCACCCGACGTGTCCGGGAACAGGCCGTCGGCACCCCAGCGCTTCTGGTGGAGGTCGATGAACGTGTCGAGGTCGGCGAGTGGGTCGGTGGAGTCATCAAGCCGGATCTCGCCGACGGCCTCGGCTCGTCGGACCTTCCGCCGGATCTCGTGGCGCTCCTTCTTGCCGAGCGCTGGCGAGGTAGCCGTCCATGTCCGCGCCCGCCGGCAGGGTGACGACCGGGCAGACATCCTCGCGTTCCACGTTGAGCGTCCAGCCCTCCGCGATCTCCCGCGCGCCGAAGGCCGCGGCAAGCGCGTCCGCGGCAGGATCACCGCAGCGCAGGCGGCGAAGGTCCACGACATCCCACAGGTGACGGTCCGCGATGGCGAGATAGGCGGCCAGGGCATCGGCGACGGCCGGGGCGTCGGCCGGGGCGGCCAGGAACGTCGCGTAGTCGGCGTGGTAGGAGGCCCCGAAGAACATCGCGGTCGCGTTCGGTGCGACGTGGGTCAGCTCGACTTCGCTGCCGTGGCGCAACGTCGTGTGGGTGCGTTCGTCATCCGGCTCCACCTCGTGGCGGTGCATGAGCGGGACGATCGCGACGGGGTCGGCATCGGCGGATGCGTCGGCCGGGACGAAGACGAGGGTCTCGTCCGAAACGTTCTCACCGTAGGCGTCCCACCAGGCACGTTGGAACGCCCAGTCGGAGAACGGGGTCGCCCATGGATTACGGGCAGCGAGGGCATCCCAGGTGTCACGGGGGATGTCGGCGATGGACCGCCGCTCGGCGCGGAGGGGGGTCTCGGACGCTTGAGATCCCGGGTTGCGCGTCGGAGGGAGATCGGGACTATCGTCAGGGCCTGGACAGGCAGGCTCCACTGATAGGGTCGTGGAGGTCACGCCCGGATGCTAGCACCGAACCTCTCGTTTGGTTGTTGTCGCAACCTCTGCGGCCATACGAGTATCATCACCGCCGTTCACCAAGGGGGAGGTTCCGATACCGATGACCACACCGGAAGACCACAGCCGTGATCCTGGGGCCACCGCGCGCGACCGTCGCGTCGCGGTCATCGGCCTCGGCTATACGGGCTTGCCGTTGGCGATCTCGTTCGTGGAGGCAGGTCTGGCGGTCGAAGCGATCGACTCGTCGCCGGGGCGTGTCGCCGAGCTGAACGCCAGCACGTCACCGATCGACGACATCTCCGATGCAAGATTGGGAGCGGCCCTGGAAGCTGGACTTCGAGTGACGTCGCTTTCGGATGCCCGAGTCGACGCCGATGCCATCTTCGTCTGTGTCCCGACGCCGATCACGCCGACGAAGGAACCGGACCTGACCGCCGTGCTCTCGGCCGCCGAGTTCATCCGTGACCACTTGCGGCCGGGCCAGCTCGTCGTCCTCCAATCCACCACGTTCCCTGGAACCACGAACGGGCCGTTCAAGGCCGTCCTCGAACAGAGCGGCCTGTCCGCGGGGAAGGATTTCGATCTCGCCTTCGCGCCGGAACGCGTCAACCCGGGCGATCCGGCCAGCGCGTCCAAGGAGGTCCCGCGCCTCGTCGGGGCGACCACACGGGATGGGACCGAGCGCGCGGCAGCGCTCCTGGCGAACATCAACGATAGCGTCGTCAGCCTGTCGTCGCCGGACGCCGCGGAACTGGCCAAACTCCTGGAAAACGTCTTTCGGAACATCAACATCGCGTTCGCCAACCAGCTGGCACTGCTGTGCGAGCGGATGCAACTCGATGTCTGGGAAGTCATCGGAGCGGCGGCCACCAAGCCGTTCGGGTTCATGGCCTTTTCGCCAGGTCCGGGCGTGGGCGGCCATTGCATCCCGGTCGATCCGTACTATCTCGCGTGGCGAGCTCGCCAGTTCGACTTCATCGATCGTTTTGTCGAGACCGCGGGTGACATCAACCTCGCGATGCCGCGCCATGTCGTCGACCTGGTCGCCGAGGCACTCAACGATCGGGGCCGGGCCCTGAACGGAGCGAAGGTCGGCGTCTTCGGAGTCGCCTTCAAGCCCAACGTCCAGGATGCCCGAAATTCCCCCTCCGCAGAGGTGATGGCGGGAATCGCGGCGCGTGGCGGGGACGTGCGCTTCCATGACCCGCATGTCCCGACCTTCAAGGACGCGGCAGGGGTCGTTCGAGATGCGACCGGCGCCGACGAACTACTCGACTGGGCGGATGTGGTGGTCGTGCTGACGCAGCACCGTGCGATCGACTGGGCCGGGCTCTACGACCGGGCCGACCTGGTAGTCGACACCGTCGACAGCTCGCGCGGTCACGTCACACGCCCCCGGCAGGTGCTTCGGCTCGGAGCAGGTTGGTCGACCCGCTCCTGATTTCGGACTCGCGGGCAGCGGAATACTGCCGGTGGGATCAGCGAAGACTGTCGGAGAAGAACCGACGAAGGAGGAAGTACTCCGTTCGCGGACGATCGTCGGTGACGACAGGACCCGGTCCTGCGTAGGCTCCGACTTCGTCACCTGTTAGCCAAACCTGGCGTTCGATGACTGCTAGCCATCCGTCGACCGTCGTCACCGGCAAATCATATGCGGATGAGATGTCCTCGATGACCCCGGGTCGACCGAGCACCGCCCGCACGTCGGCTTCGTCGAACCGGATCGGGCTGGACGACCCGAGCATATAGGCCCCGTAGCCACCCGGGCCTTTGACGATCACGACCTCGGGGAAGACCGCGGCGAAGGTTCTGACGGCGTCTCTGAAGTCGTCCCCCTGTCCTCCGAACGGAACCCACTGCATCATGATCCCGTCGGCGGTCAGGTGTTCTCTGCCCGCTTCGTAGTACTCCTGGGACGAGATGACGGACGCGCCTGAACTCTCGATCGGCGGAGGCGGGTCCGTCACGATGATGTCGAAGCGATCATTTGTGAGCTCGAGACGGTTGCGGCCGTCTGTGACCAGGACGCGACCGTTTGGGTCGTCCAGAACCGCTTGAGCATCCGGGTAATACCAACCGAACACCTTCGGGACACTCGGGACCAGTTCGACGACGTCGGTTCGTAGCCCGGCGATCAAGGCACCGCGGAAGGCGGAACCCATGCCGAATGCGACGACCAGGGCACGAGTCGAATCCGGTCGGGCGATCAGCGGCAGGATCGGCATCAGCTTGGCATCGACCGTGAGGAGGGTCATCGACGTGCCCGCGACCCAGAGTTCAGGTGTCGATCGGACCTGGCCCGCCTGGACCGATGCGATCTCGTCCTCCGTCGACATGAACACCGTCCCGCCGACGGCCCGGATGTACGCCTCGTTCGGCTGCACGAGGATGCCTGGAGCAAGCGCGGTGGCGGCCACCGTCACGGCGACCACGAGACCGACGGCAACCATGAAACGGCTCGGCGCCCGACAGCGCACTGCAAGCGCGATGCCCAGGACCGCGTTCACCAGGGCCAGCAGGGCGACGACCATTGGCGACCCCAGTACCGGGATGAGCAGGAAGGGGATCAGGACGCTCGCCACGATCGCGCCGACGGTGTTGACGGCGAGCAGCGATCCGGACTCGCTTCCGGCGTGCCTGGCGTCGTCCTCGAGCAGCGCGGAAGCAGCCGGGAACGTCACGCCGAGCACGATGGTGACTGGCAGAACGACGACGAATGCGGCACCAAGGAGCGCTCGGATGGTGGACAGGGGCTCGCTCGGGTCGAGCGCTTCCGGCCGAACGACGACGCCGACAAGGCCTGCCAGCACGAGCGCGGCGATCAGGATCTGTGCAGAAGCCAACAGGCGCACGGGATCGCCGATCCGGGGCCGGATGATATTGAAGAGCACCGCGCCGGCGGCAAGCCCGATCAAGAAGATCGCGAGGATGACGGTAAAGATGTAGGTGGTGTTGCCGGTGCCAGATGCGAGAAGGCGCGTCCACAGGACCTGATAGCCGAGCGATGTCAGCCCCGAAATGAATGCGACTGTGAGCGCCAGGGCGGTGCGCCGTCCCGGAAGTCGATCGAGACCGCCATCCCCGCTTCCGGCTCGTTCGGTCGAGGATCCCGATCCACCCGGGGCCGATCGCGACCCAAGCAGGAGTGCAGCGGCACCCGCGACCGCTGAACACGCGGCCCCGGCCCACAGCGCGCCCGTCAGACCTAACCACTCGATGAGGATCAGCCCGGCCGCGGCGGTGCCGATGATTGCCCCAATCGTATTCGCCGCGTAGAGGCGTCCGAACGCCTGGCTCAGTTGAGCATCGTTGGCCAGATAGCGCGTCAGGGTGGGCAACGTCGCACCCATCAGGATCGTCGCGGGCGCGAGGGCGATGATCGCGAGGCCCAGCCGGACCACGGCCAGGATCTGGGGACTGTCCTCCAGGTCCAGCGCGATTCCCCCATACACGGTCCGGATGATGTGGAACGTGAGCGGCGTCGCGATGACCACCAGGACGAGGACCAACTCGAAGGCGCCATACAGACGAAGCGGAGCGCGGACGCGGTCCGCCAGGCGACCACCGATCGCACTGCCGATCGCCATGCCGCCGAAGAATCCAGCGAGGATCGCGGACACGGCCTGGGTCGTGTTGCCGAAGACGAGAACAAGTTGACGCGACCAAACGATCTCGTAGATGAGTCCAGCCGCCCCGGACAGAACGAAGATCGCAAGTACCGGCCATTGACGACGGGTAATCCGCACACTCGTCATCGTCGACCAAGTCGCAGCGTCGCGGCCCCGCCGCGCAGGAGACCGGCGGCCCAGCGAACGAACCCGATGTCGCCTCGTCGGCTCGAACCGAGCCACGCGATGACCGGCAGCAGGAAGAAGGGAAGGTTCCCGAACGAGTACCAGAACTTGGCACTCGAGTTCATCGTCGCAACAACGTAGTCCAGCCAGAGGCCAAGGAACGGGAGACTCGCGACGGCGAGCATCCCGGCGGCGATCCACCACGCGCGCGACCTGATCCCGATCACGGCGAAGAACGCGAGTGACGGCTTGAACGTGACTAGGACCGACGGCCAGCCCCAGCGGACGCCGGCAGCGATGGCCGCCGCCGTCCACATGTCGGTATTGCCGAACAGGATCTGACCCGGCGTCTTCGGGAACAGGACGGCGAGGGCGAGGATCGGCCACATCCAGGCGACCGGTCGGCACCACCAGACGATGTACCCGATGACGCCGAGCGGGATCGCCCACCAGAGCAGGTTCGGCAAGACCAGGAACGGGATGAACAGGTACAGGGCGTGAGGCGGATACAGGTTGTCGACCTGCGTCTGGACCTGGTAGACGCCCGACAGTTGGTGATCGGTGTAGTACACGCCCGTATCGATCCACCGCTGCGCCACGAACTGGTAGTAGTGGAGATCCGTCCCGATCGCCTGTTGCCCGTTGATGACCCCGAACAGGAGCACCGTCTCGTACGCCGCTAGAGCAAGGATCACGACGGTCAACCCGACCCACACGGGACGGAGTCGATCGACCCGGCTGGCCGGCGGCAGATCGCTCATACCGCGTGCTCTCGTTCGCGAACCCGAGAGTGACATCGCGATCCAACCGACCATCACGACCATGATGACGACCGGGACCCGGATGAGGGTGCCGCTCACGTCGTTCGCGCTGATCGGATTCCCCAGAAGGACGAGGAATGGAGCCGCCACGAGCAATACGCCAAAGGCGCGGCCGGATGATCGCTCCCGGACGGCTCCGTAGGCGAGCGCGCCGGCCGGAACCAGCAGCAGCCCGTCGTGCGGGTTGAGGTGTGGACTGATCAACATCCCGACGATGATGGTCAGCGCGAAGCCAAGCTGGTACTCGGCGGATCGTGGATCCCAGGCGCGGCGGGACCAAGCCAGGGCGATCACACCGAGGCCGACGATCCAGACCATCAGCGCGGTCCCGTTGATCGCATCGGCGTGCGCCGATGACCACGCAGGTCCGGCAATCATCGTGATCGTTCCGCGGAGATTCCACATGACCACCGGGCGCACGCTCAGGACGTCGAACCCGCCGACGTAGTCGCCCAGGAATCGGATGTAGGACGACCAGATACCGATGCCCATGAGGACCGAAGCCGCAAGCGCTGTGCACCCAACGAACGCGAGCCCCCACCCGACGACTCGCCAGCGACGGCCACCGATCACGGCCGCCCCGATCGCTACGACCACCTGCGGCTTGAGCGACGCGAGGACGAGCCATGCCGCCGCCGCCCGCTCCCTCCCGGCTCGAAGAGCGAGGAACGCCTCGAGCACGGCGATCGTGATGAGCAGGGACAACGCGCCCTGGAACAGGGTGATCGCCAGTGACGGCATCGCCACGGTCGCGGCGACGAGGAGGACGCGCTCGGCGGGCTGCCAATCGGGCGCGACCTCGGTCAGCAGCCGCCAGACGAGCCAGGTGAGCAGGGCCAGCTGGACACCGCCCCAGACGAGGTAGCTCGGGAGCAGCGGCAGCAGGGCCAGCGGCACGAATGGCAACACGAGATGCGGTGGATTGTTGAATGGGTTGAGCCCGGCCTCGAAAGTCAGTCCGCCCAGCAACTGTCGCTGGACCTGCACCTGGGTCGGGACGTCGTACAGGTCATGGCCGCGGCCATCCAGGACGATCGTCCAGCCCGTCATGAACGCCGTGTAGTCCGCGGACTTGGAACCGTCGCCCACGATCAGAGCGATCCACAGGCCGACATACGCGGCGAACACCATGAAACCAGCGATGGCGGCGAGACGGACCCCGATCGCGAGGAGGCGATGCCGGCCCATCAGAGGTTGTACGCCCAGTACACACCAGCTCCCATCACGGCCACCCCGACGACGATCAGGACCCGCCAGCCCAGCCCGACGCTCCGTCGGTTGACGGCGGCAAGCCCGCACAGCGCCATGACAAACGGCACCGAATCGAGAAAGTACCGATAGCCGTACTGGAGCCAGCCACCGCCGTAATACAGCAAGGTGGGGATGAGCACCGCGATCGCCGCCCCGAGCAGCCACCAGGCTCGGGGCCGCCGCCAGTCGGCCTGCGACGCGAACAGGAGCCCGGGGCTCGTGATCAACACGGACATGCCCAGCCCATCCGGCTTGATGAACGGGAAGCGTATCGATCAGGCGCGGGGTATGAAGCAGGAAGTAGTCGATGTTCATCCCGACGTGGGCGATCGCAAAGAGACCCAGCGCTCGCTGGACCTCCAGGAACCCGGGCAGCGTGGCCAGGCCATAGCCGGACTCGAAGGGCGACCCGAACCGAGCCTGGTTGTAGGCGAAGAAGACGAGGAGTGAGGGCACGACGCCGAGACCAAGCAGCGCCCACGCCCGGAGCCGCGTAGACCGCATGGCGGATCGGACGTAGCCACCCGCGACCTCCGACACCGCCGATGTCGGCCGCGGCTCCAGCATCAACGCATAGAACGGGATCGCGAACGCCACCGGCGCCCGGGTCAGGAACGCGAAGCCCGCCAACAGCCCGATCAACCAGCCGCGCTGCTTGCCCCACAGCTCGATCAGGCAGGCGAAGGTCAGGATCGTCGCGATGAGCTGCCCCGTGTGCCACACGCCACCCCGCGTGGTGATCCACAGGATCTGGGTGGAGAAGCCGAACAGGATGACCAGCCAGAGCCGGTCCACGAGCCGGCGAACGCCGATCCGGCCCAGGAGCATCCAGCACATCCCGACCCCGGCGGCCGCGAAGCCGGCGTTGATCCCGCTCTCGAGTTGGTCGGCCGGGACCGCACCGATGACCGCGACGAGTGGCATGAACACGATCGCGGGGAATGGAGCGAAGGGGACGTAGAAGCGGCCATTCGCGATGATGACGTCGTACGGACCCGGCTGGAAGTCGAGCCACGTCCGGCCGTGCAGGAAGGCGTCGGCCAGGTAGAAGAAGTCACCGCGACCGGCTTCGAACTGCCGGTTGGCGAGCCAGTAGATGAGTGCGGATACCGCGACCACGACGAGACCGACGAGCGCATCCGCGCCGATCCGGCGGCCACCCGTGATCGTCATGCCGGTGCGAGCTGCGGCTGCCGTTGCGCCCGGAACCCGACCCATAGGGTGGCCCCCAGGGCGACGAAGAAGCAGATCGGATAGGCGACCGGTGGCGTGATACCGACGAGCGGGGTCGCCGTGACGAGCGGGATGACCAGCGCCCACCAACGGCCAGAGGCACAGAGGTAGGCGACGGGCAGGAGCAGCAGCATCGCGTAGTGGTCCCACAGGATCGGCGAGAGCAGCTGGCTGGCGATGACGGCCACGAGATAGGAAGCCTCAGCCGTCGCGAACCGCGCGGACACGACGACCGCGCCGAGGACGACGACCGTCGAGACCAGCTGGATGAGTGCCGCGACGTCGGCCGGCACGCCGGCCTGATAGGCGATGGCGCCGGGCGTGAAGTTGTGCGGTGTCGTGATCGGATCTCCGACCTGCCGGACCAGGGTCAGGAAATCGGACCAGATGCCCACACCCGCGATCAGGGTGGCCACAAGCGCCAGGCCAACGAGCAGGGCGGCGCCGACGGAGACCGCCTTGAACCGCCGCGTAAGCAACGCCCAGACGAACAGGATGGCGGGCTGGAGCTTGATGGCCGTGCCCAGAGCCATGCTCACGCCGAGCCGGATGGGCTCGTCCAGCCACCGCCAGCCGACGGCGAACAGGAGGTACAGGAGCGGCCCGACCTGGCCGAGCTTGACCGCGTAGGCGAACGGCCAGGACAGGCCGGCGAGCAGGACGACCCACCAGCGGACCGTCCGGCTGACCGGCAGGATCCCCGTGCCGAGCACGAACGACCCGATCAGGACGCCGGTCCAGAGCCAGACGGCCGTCGTCGCGGACAACACGCCGAAGAGGAGGATCATCGGCGCGAACGTCGGCGGGTAGTAGAACAACCCGAAGCCGCCGGTGCCGGCGAAGCTCATGTCGTACAGCGGCTCGCCGTCAAGGAGACGAACGGCCGCCTGGTGGTAGGCGAGGAAATCGAAGCCGAGGGTGTCGCCGGCGACGGCGACCGTGGACCCGACGAAGGTGACGAAGACGAGCACCGCGACGATCGGCAGGGCTGCCCGCCCGAGACGGATGAGCGGCGACGCCTCCATCACGACGTCGGCGCGCCGCCCCGGTCCTTCGACCGCCGATGGATGAGCGGGATCCGGAAGAGGTCCCAGGCGACCTGCAGGGCGAGTCCCGGCCTCGCCCGCATCCGCGATCCGTGCCGGTCATACCAATGGATAGGAACGATCGCGATCCGGTATCCGCGGCGGCGTGCCAGGTAGATGACCTCGACATCGAACACGATGCTCGTGACCTGCTGACGGGCGAAAAGGTCGCGGGCGGCAGCCCGGGTGAACCCCTTGAACCCGCACTGCGTGTCCTTGACCGGCCCGACGACCCAGACCGAGGCCAGGGCATGGAAGA
>CAWGNI010000006.1:0-20432 GCA_963823925.1 uncultured Chloroflexia bacterium | reverse complement strand
CGATGATGTAGAACCCGCCGATCTGCTCCTTCGTTTCGGCGAACGGCCCATCGGTCGTGAGGATCTTCCCGCCCGAACCGCGCACGACTGCCGCGTCCTCGGCCTCCTCGAGGCGGCCACTGAAATACCAGGCACCCGTCCGGTGCATCTCGGCCTCGAGTTCGGCGATCTGCTGCCAGGATGCCGCCTGCTGTTCTTCGGTCATCGGTTCGGATCGCGCCTCACCGGTGCGGTGGATGGACAAGAGGTATTTCGGCATCGTGGGCTCCTTCGGGTCGGATGCCCAACGATACGCGACCGCGGTGGACCCCAGGACTTTCGTTCGATAGGCCGGCATGACTTCTGCTGCTTGACTGCTGCTGTGCCGCAGCCGTCGCACCGCTGGATCCCGGGGATGTCGTCTCCGGTCGAGCCCGGCGCGGTCAGAGGCCCACGCCTTGCCTGGTGGCGCCCGACCCGGGGATCTCGGGCCGCCGTCCGATCACCGGTCGCCTATGGCGGTTGAGGAACCGGGACGTCAGCAAGCAGCAGGAGGTCGAACCCATGCCGGTCGCCAAAGCGGGTCCCAACCAGTATCTCCTTGTCGGACGCCGCGGAACCCTTGAGAATCGGGGCACCGCGGTCCAGGTGTTCCTGCGTCCAGGGACGGTCTTCGTCCTCGTCCCGAGCACGAAGCAGGAAGCCAGCTTCGAATTCACCCAGGAAACGAAGGACGGCGTGCCGTTGCGCTTCAAGGGCACGTACATCTACCGGATCGTCGAGCCCGTTGCCGCGGCCCGACTGTTCGATTTCACGGGCGGCGACGGGGTCGGGCAGATCACCACGCTGCTCACCCACGTGTGTCTTGGCGAACTCCGCCACGCCGTGTCGCACATGACGATGGTCGAGTGCGTCGAGCAGCGAAAGACGACCCTCAGTGGTGTCGTCGAAGCCGCCCTGGAGTCGACGATCCAGGCGACAGACGACAACACGACGTGGGGGATCGACGTCGAGGCCGCCCTCGTCGCGCAGGTGTTCATCGTCGATGCCAAGCTCCGCCAGCAACTGGAGGCGGAGGTTCGGAACGAGATCAAGCTCAAGAGCGACCGGTCCGACCTCAAGGCCCAGGAAGAGTTCCAGCTCGCCGAACTGACGTCCACGAGCCGAGTCCAGGAGCAGAAGCTCGCCACGGATCGGGACGACCTCCGACGCCGGGAAGAACTCGAGCTGGCGGATCTCGCCCGCCAGCGCCGGATGCAGGCAGAAAGTCTCGCGACCGACCTCCAGGCACTCGAGTTGGAGCAACAACGGTTCCACAACCAGTCGGACATCGACCAGGATCGCGTCAACACGGAAGCGCCCGTCCGGCTGCTTCGCATCGAGACCGAGAATCGGATCCTTCGCGAGGAGCTGGCGTTGCGGGATCTGCAGAACCAGCTGAAGGCGCTCGACGTGGATGGCGACCTGCTGCTTGCCCGGGCCCAGCAGGAGATGCGCCTCCAGATGTTGCCGGTCGAACAGGCTCCGCGGATCGTCGAGTCCGCGTCCAAAGTGCTCCACGGCACGAACCTGTCGATCTACGGCGAGAACGGCCAGCTCCTCGAGCAACTCGCCCCGATCTTCGAGCTCCTCACGCGATCGGTCCGTGAGGCCACCCAGGATCGAGCGGTACCGGAACCTGAGGCGGTCCAGTCAGCCTGACCTTCCTGGCACCCAGTCGATCGCGTCGCCGGCCGCTTACCATTGACGGCGACGCGATCCACGCACGGCGGCGGGTCGGAGACCGATGCGAGGAGGCTCCGTGGCCAGACTGGTGTACCCGGTGCCGCCGACCGCGGAGCAGGTCGATGACTATCACGGGATCAGCATCGCGGACCCGTACCGTCCGCTCGAGGATGCTGACGGACCGGCGACGCGCGAATGGGTCCAGACAGAGAACGCGCTGTCGGAGCGCGTGCTCGCGGAGGTCCCGGCCAGGACCTCGATCCGTCGGCGCCTTGCCGAGGTCTGGGACTACCCGCGGATTGGCGCGCCCTGGTGCCGCGGGGATCGCTGGTTCCAGCTTCGAAATACCGGCCTTCAGGATCAGGACGTGCTCTGGATGGCGGACGCACCGGGGGGCGCAGGGGCCGTCCTGATCGACCCGAACCACTTGAGTGATGACGGCACGACGACTCTGGCCGATGCCGTCGTGTCCGAGAGTGGCGCGTTCGTCGCCTATGCGCTCGGCGAGGCCGGGTCGGACTGGCGGACCTGGAAGGTGCGCCGGACGGACACACGGGAAGACATGCCCGATCGGATCCCGTGGGCAAAGTTCAGCTCGGCCGCATGGACCCACGACGACGCCGGCTTCTTCTACGGACGCTTCCCAGAGCCACCAGCGGAGATGGCGCTCGAGACGCCGAATCTCGACATGGAGATCCGGTACCACCGGCTCGGAACGGCCCCGACCGACGATCTGCTCGTGTACTCGAGGCCGGACGAGCCCGAGTGGGGGTTCGAGCCCGAGCTCTCCGAGGACGGCGGCCTGCTGATCGTCATCATCGGGCGCGGGACGGATCCGGAGACGCGGATCCATGTCGCCGACCTGCGCGACGGCGTCGCAGCGGCGGTCGTGCGGCCGCTGCTCGATGCGGCGGACGCCCACTACGAGCCGATCGCCACGATCGACCGAACGATGTACCTCCTGACCGACCTTGGCGCCCCACTGGGTCGGGTGATCGCCCTCGACATCGACCACCCGGCGCAGGTGCAAGAGGTCGTCCCGGAGGGCGACGACGCGATCGAACGGGTGCGCCTGGTCGGTGGTCGGCTGGCCGTCGACTTCCTGCACCACGGCCATCACCGGCTCGCGATCTTCGAACGCGACGGGCGCCACGTGACCGAGGTCGAACTGCCCGGAGTCGGGGCCATCGTGGACATGCAGGGCCGGGCGACCGACCCGGACCTCTATCTGACGTTCATGACCTTCACGGTCCCCGCGTCGCTTCTTGCCGTCCGGATGGCGGACGGAACCGCGTGGTCGATGTCCGAAGTGGCATCGACGTGGGACCCTGCTGCCTTCGTGTCAGAGCAGGTCTTCGTCACCTCGGACGACGGCACCGAGATCCCGCTCTTCCTCACCCGCCGAAGGGATCTGGCACCCACGGGTGAGGTGCCGACCCTGCTCTACGGCTACGGAGGCTTCCGGGTCCCCATCGGTCCGACGTTCAAACCGGAGTGGCTGGTCTGGATGGAGCGGGGCGGCCTGCTGGCGGTGGCATCGCTTCGCGGGGGAGGGGAGTACGGCGCGGGCTGGCACGACGCTGGGCGCCTGGAGCACAAGCAGAACGTGTTCGACGATTTCTCGGCGTGCGCACGGTGGCTGGTGTCGTCAGGCTGGACTCGCCGCGAGCGGCTCGGCATCTCGGGCCGATCCAATGGGGGCCTGCTCGTCGGCGCCAGTCTCACCCAGCATCCGGACCTGTTCGGTGCCGCCATCGCCGAGGTCGGCGTCATGGACATGCTCCGCTTCCACCGGTTCACCATCGGCTGGGCCTGGTCGAGTGACTACGGCACGGCCGACGACCCCGACCAGTTCCGGACACTGCTCGGGTATTCGCCGCTGCACAACATCCGGGCCGGGGTTGCCTATCCGCCGACGCTGGTGACGACCGGTGACCACGACGATCGCGTGGTGCCCGGCCACTCCCTCAAGTTCGCGGCCGCGCTCCAGGCAGCTCAGGCCGGTGATGCGCCGATCCTCCTCCGAGTCGATACCGATGCCGGGCACGGCCAGGGCAAGCCGGTCGGCAAGCAGCTCGATGAGCGGGCGGACGTGCTGACCTTCCTGGAGGCGGTCCTGACCCCGGTCGGCCGATGAGGGCCGCGATTCGCGACCGCTACGGTCCGGTTGACGTCGTATCGGTCCGCAAGATCGACGATCCCGTGCCGGTCGCTGACGAAGTCCTCGTTCGCGTCCGGGCGGCGTCGATCAATCGGGCCGACCTCGACGTGCTAGGCCCTCGGCCCGCCATCACCCGGCTGTATCTCGGACTGCGCGCACCGAGGCACCGCGGGGTCGGTTGCGACGTCGCAGGCACGGTCGAGGCCGTCGGCCCGGACGTGACCCGGTTCAAGGTCGGAGACGACGTCTTCGGCGACATGTTCCCGTTCGGACTGGGCAGCTTCGCCGAGTTCAAGTGCGCACCCGAGCGAGCGTTCCTGGCGATCCCGCCGGGACTGACGATGGACGACGCGGCGACGCTTCCACATGCCGCGACCCTGGCGATCCAGGGACTCCGTCGCCGCGACGGGCGAACAGTCACTGCGGGGCAACGGGTCCTCATCGACGGTGCGTCGGGGAATGTCGGTCCGTTCGCCGTCCAGATCGCCAAGGCGCTGGGTGCGGAGGTGACCGGCGTGTGCAGTTCGAACAAGCTCGAGTTCGTACGGTCCCTCGGTGCGGACCACGTGGTCGACTACCGAGCGGTCGACGTGACGGCGACCCGCGAGCGGTACGACTGGATCCTCGACGTGGACAGCCACCATCCGCTGCTCGACTGGCGGCGAAGTCTTCGTTCCGGCGGAACGTACGTCACCCTCGGTGGCTCGACGTCCCGGCTGATCAGCTCGATGGCGGCGGGACCCGTTGTGTCGATCGCGACCGGTCGCTCGATGGGCCTCATGCTCTGGTGGAAGCCGTTCCGGGGGGACGATGTCGCGGCGCTGGCCGAACTCGTGCGTTCCGGTGCGGTCATCCCGGCGATCGATCGGCGGTTCGGGCTCGATGATGTGGTCGAGGCGCTCCGCTACGTCGACGAGGGGCACCCGAAGGGCAAGGTCCTGATCTCCACATGACGCGTATCTAGCCGGCGTCGAGCGGCTGGGTGTCGTCCGGACCGAACGCCATGCCCGTCCGCTGCCATTCGGCGTATGTGGTGACGATGCCGTCGTCATCGACCGCGAGTTCCGCCACGAAGTCCCCACTGGCGTACCGGTAGGTGAACGGATCCAACCGGGTGTAGGTCTGGGGCGCATTGAAGACGGTTAGGTCAGGAAAGCGGATCCAGGCCGCCTTGATCGTCTTGGTCGCGCCGACGGCGAGGTTCAGGCGGCGGATCGGGAGCGTGTTCGTGGATGGGCTGCACCCAAGATCGACGTCCGCGCAGCCTCGAAGCGCCTTGACGGGTGCACCATCGACGACCCAGTTGCCTTTCGGGTCGCGCTCGAGGACTGTCGTCCGGACGTCGAAGCCGCGGAGATCGCGGACGTGGGCAGCGCTCGTCATGCCGGTGGCATCGGTCAGGACCCGGTATTCGATCCGGATCGGCAGGCCGTTCTCGGCGCCGAGCACGGTTCCGACAAGCGACATCCCGCCTCCCCGGATCGTCACCGTGCAGTGCTCATCGGTCGACACCTCATCCGACCGGCGCCAGGTGACTCGTCCTCGTCGTCATATCGATCTCCTCGCTCGCGGTGAGGGTACCTTCCCCAGCCCGATCGAGATCGGTCTCGTGTGGGCCGACCGGCCCATTCGAAAGCCGTCGAATCGCCCTTGGCCGGCGCATATCTGATGGGGATGCTGGAGCCCCTGTATCGAAACCGGAGGCTCCCATGGCGACGAACGTGCTCACCAGACTCGCCGGCAACATGCCGTACGATAGTCGGACGATCGTGCTCGACCTGCGTATCGCCGGCATCCTGACCATCCTGGCGGGTGCCGGCATCCTGATGGCCATCATCACGGCTGAAGCCCTGTATCCGGCGGCGTATTCGACGGCGACGAATGCGATCAGCGATCTCGGCGGCACGGAACCGCCGAATAGCGTGGTCCTGCAACCGTCGGCCACGATCTTCGACCTCACGATGATGGTGGTCGGTCTATTCGTGGTCGTGGCTTCCTGGTTCGTGCACCAGGTCTACGGCCGGTGGTCGCTGACGATCCCGCTCGGCGTCCTCGGTGCATCCGCGTTCGGCGTCGGCCTGTTCCCAGGCGACACCGGCACGCCCCATGCGCTCTTCGCGATGGCCTGCTTCGTCTCCGGCGGGGTCGCGGGACTGACGGCGGCGATCGTGACCGGGCCTGCATTCCGATGGCTATCGGTGGCGCTGGGTGCGACCAGCCTGTCCGTCCTCGGGTCCTACATCCTGCTTGGCGACGCCAGCCCGCTGATGGAGCTCGGGATCGGCGGTCTCGAACGGTGGATCGTCTACCCGATCGTGATCTGGCTGATCGCGTTCGGCGCCTACCTTGTCGGCACGGCGGATGTGCGGGATGTCAACGGGTAGTGCTCACGGCGTGAAGTAGGAGACGAAGGCGTCGGTGTTGCCGAACTGGCTACCGCAGTCCATCGGCGGGGCAGGCTTGACCGAGGGGTCGGGATCTGCGGGACCGACACGCTTCCCTTGCTGGTCATCGTGCGCGTCCCGATCCTCGTGGATCGCGAGCCCGTTGTCACTCAGGTACGTCTGATAGGCATCGACCGCTGGGCATCCAAGGCCGTGGCGGCTGTCGGTGTAGATGAACCACGCCCCCGACGCACTGGACACCAGCGTGTTGTAGTCACCCCAGAACTGGCGTTCCAGGTTGTTCTGGGCGCTGACGGCCGGATCCGATGAAGCCGTGCTGATCTTGGCCGGGAGCGACCAGTTGCCGCCGGCCGGCTTCGAGACGGCGTAGGCGTCGATCGATGCGTTGCCGGTGCCGAACGTGTCGGGGTCCTTGGCGGTGAGCGCCTGATAGGCGAGGTCGACCCGGCCGTTCGGTGCAATGTCCATGCCCTGGAAGAATGCGTAGCCCTCGGAGCCGCTGACCTGGTGGGGAGCCGACCATGTCTTGCCCCGGTTCGTCGAGGTGGCGACCACGATGCGGCCCCCGCTCGCCGTTCGCGTTGACCACGAGGCGTAGACCGTCGAACTCCCGGTCCGAGGATCGGCGGCGATCGTGACGAAGCTGTCCGTTCGGAAGTTGGCGCCTGGGATCGGATCGGCGATGTCGGCGACCGGCCCGATCGTGATCGGCCGGGTCCACTTCCTCCCACCGTCCCGGGAGACCGTCACGACCTGAGAGAACCCCTGCTCGAATGCGACGTAGACGGTCCCGTCGGGCCCGACGTCGACCGAGGTGCCCTGGCGGCCGTTGCCGGTCCCGTTGTTCCCGGCCGGCGAAAGCTGGTTCGGGGCGCCGAATGATGCCCCGCCATCGGTCGACCGCGCCACCATCACGGGCTCGTTGCCATACCCGCTGAAGGTCGCAGAACGGAATTCGGTCCAGCTCAGATAGACCGTCCCGAAGAACGGGCTGGCGGGCGAGCCGTCGACGCCGATCCAGTTCTTGTCATTGAAGTCCGTGGATGACGCCTTGGTCGTCCCGAGCACGGGTGCCGACCAGGTCAGGCCGTTATCGTCCGAGTACGACACGATGACGAATTCGAAGCCCTTCAACCCGCTGATGCTCGCAAGGCTCGAATAGTAGGCGCGTTGTCCGGTCGTATAGCTGAAGCCGCCGTGCCCGTCGGGCTTCGGGCCGTACGCGATGACCGGGTCGCCATCGGAGATGACACCGCTGCCCAGCCACGACAGCTGATCGTCGAGGAGACCCTGGTTGTCCCAGCTCGAGCCGCCATCGCTCGAGGTGTAGACGCCGTCTGTGCCGACGCCCGGGAAGAAGCTGCAATCGGATTGGGGAGCCGAGGTACCCCGGATCGGGCCGGGTCCGCACGGCGGTTGGCGCTGCTCGTCGTTCGTGCCTGCAATGAGGAAGTTCGGGTGGATCGGATTGACCGCGATGGTGGGCTCGTTCTGCTTGTTCGTCGGAAAGACTGCATTCGCATCAGACGATGGTTGGCCCGCGACCTGGGGATAGTTCGCCTGAGCGTCGCCTTGCGGGGTAACGGCCAGGGCTGTGCCACTCAGAACACCGGTGAGGAGCAGCGCCACGATCGGCGCAAGCAGTCGCCTCGAACTCCGCATCACGGTCACCTCAATGTGATTCAAACGTCGGCGGGGAGCCCCTCGAGGCTCCTGCACGCGGGAGAGAACGATACTCCTCCAGGGCCCCCGACGGGCCATCGGCATCGGTCGACCGGGGAGTACGATCGACGATGCGATCCGCGTCGACACACTCCTGCTCATCCTGGCCTTCCCGGCCGGGATTCTCGGGTACGCGATCGGCGCGCGCGTCCTGACCGCGATGTCACTGCCCGACGTGCTGGTCGCATTCGCATCGCTATTCATCGCAGGCCTGGTCATGCTGCCGTTCTTGATCCCGTTCTTCGATCGCAAAGCGAAAGCGGACCTCGCCGCGCACCGCCAGACCACGGGCCCAGCGGCGACCGACACCGTCGATCCACCGAGTCAGTGACCGACCGGCGTCAGACGCGGTCCAGGAACGCCAGCACCCGTTCGGTGAGCAGCGCGGTCGCCTCCGCGTCGTATGACGGGAGCGAGCTGTCGGCGAAGTAGTGCTGGTCGCCGGGATAGAGGAACAGTTCCGCGTCTTCGACCTTCTCCACGATCTCGCGGGCGGCATCGACGTCACCCTCGCCGACGAAGATCGGATCGGCATCCATCCCGTGGATCTGGACGGGGACCCCCTCCGGCCACGGTCCGAACGACCATTCACCGCTGATCGGGATGCACGAGTAGAAGAGCAACGCTCCGCGCGCCGCTGGTCGCGTCTGGGCGAGCTTCTGGGCGGCCATCTCGCCGAGCGAGAAACCGGCGTACACGAGTTCGGCCGGGAGATCGTCGGCGGTGCGAACGCTCCGCTCCACGACCTCCTCGATGCCGATCTCGCGGGCGAAGGCGAGACCCGCCTCGATCGAGTCGAACGTCCGACCGTCGAACAGGTCCGGCGTGTGCACCGTGTGGCCGGCGGCTCGCAGGACATCGGCGAACGCGACGACGCCGGCAGTCAGCCCCTGGGCGTGATGGAACAGCAGGACTTCGGCCATCGGTGCCTCCGAGTGGATGGGATGGTGGGGACGTACCGACAACTCTAGCGGCTTGGTCCACGGATGGACCACCGCGAAACGGTGCGAGCCGGTTGGTATCCTGCCGCCGGTGCAGTTCCTCCTCGCCAGGCCGATCGAGATCATCGTCCCGAACCGACTCGGGCGACGGTTCCGCTGGCTCCTGTCCGCCACGGTCGTCAACAACATCGGCGATGGGATCGTCCTCGCCGCGGGTCCGCTGCTCGTCGCTTCCCAAACGAGTGATCCCCTGCTCGTATCCATGGCGGTCCTGAGCGGGTACCTTCCGACCCTGCTCTTCGGCGTCCTGGGCGGCGCCGCCGCGGATCGTTTCGATCGGCGCCGGATGGTGATCGTGGTCGATCTCGCCCGTGCGGCCGCCCTCGTTGTCCTCGCCGCCACGATCGTGAGCGGCAACGTCAGCATCGTCATCGTGCTGGCAACGCTCTTCGTGCTCGGAACGGCAGAGACGCTGGCCGACTCGGCGAGCAGTGCATTCCTCCCGGGTCTCGTCAACCGCGAGGATCTCGGACTGGCCAATGCCCGCATGCAGGGCGCCTTCCTGCTTGCGAACCAGCTGGTGGCGCCGCCGATCGGGGCGTTCCTGTTCGCGACCGGCACAGCGATCCCATTCGCGACGAACGCCGTCTGTTTCATGCTCGGTGCGCTCCTCGTCTCGCGCATCGTCACCAGCGCACGGTCGGAGGTGCAGACGCGGCCGAGCCTGCGAGCCGAGTTGGGCGAGGGGATCCGATGGCTGCTCGGGCACCCACCGATGCGAACGCTGGCGCTGACGATCTTCGCGTTCAATGTCACGTTCGGAGCCGCCTGGTCCGTGCTCGTCCTCTACGCGGGTGAGCGGCTCGGGATGGGCCCCGTGGGATTCGGCCTGTTGACGACCGCGGTTGCCGTCGGTGGCATCGCCGGGATCGTGTCGTATGGTCGGCTGGAGCGACGCTTCTCGCTCGGCGACATCATGCGGACGGGGCTCCTCATCGAGACCGTCACGCACCTGTCGCTGGCCGTCACGACGTCATCCGCCGTCGCGCTCGCCACCCTGGTCGTGTTCGGGGCGCATGCGTTCGTCTGGGGCACGACGGCGGAGGTCGTCCGCCAGCGAGCCGTCCCGGACGCGTTGCTCGGCCGCGTGACCGGTGTCTATCGCGTCGCGATCGTCGGCGGTCTGGTCATCGGCACGCCGATCGGCGGCCTCCTGGCGAGGTCCTACGGGATCACTGCGCCGTTCTGGTTCGGGTTCATCGGCTCGGCGCTCCTCGTCGCCGTCCTGTGGCGCCATTTCGACAACATCGTCCATGCCGGGGACCAACCCGGCACGTAGCGCTCCGCGACGCCAGCACATCGCGGGCAGCAGGCCGGCTTCGGTCAGTCTCCCGCGAGAACCTCACGCAGCCTCGCGGCGAACGCATCGGGCTGGCCAGGCTGTCCGTACTCATCGCCGAGGAAGCCACCATGCCCGCTCGGGAACGTCACCGGCACGCTCCCGAGGCGTTCGGCCACCGCCTCCGCACCACGGTGCGCCAGCTCACCGTCCGACTCGACCCCCGCGGCGAGCACGATCCGGGCCGACGCCGACCGCAGCGCATCGAAGTCGGGTTCATAGTGCGTGCAGGTGACGATGTTCTGGACACAACAAGGGGTCGGTGCGGGTGCCGTCGTCTTCGGCCGGCATCCCGAACATGGCTGGATCGGGCGCGGGTTGCGTCGCGAATTCCGTGGTGATCGGTCCCTTGTGGCTGACCGCGACGATGAACTGCGCCATGCCGGCCCCGAACCCGTCACGCTGGTATGTGTCGGCGATCGCCTGGGTCAGCGCCATCGCGCCCTCGCGATCGGGCAGGACCGAGGCGAGCGGCGGCTCGTGTGCGACGAGCGTCCGGACCTGCTCGTGATGCTTCGACACGAAGGCCAGCGCGTTGACCGCGCCTCCGCTGTTCGCGAAGAGGTCGACCGGACCCATGGCCAGCGCGTCGACCAGCCGATGGAGGTCGTCGGCGTGCTCGTCGGGGGTCGACACGCTGGAGGGATCCGTCTTCGCGCTGCGCTCGACGCCGCGCGGATCGTAAGTGATCACCGTCCGGTCCGGAAAGTGGCTGGCGAGCGTGCCGAAGCCACTGGCGCCCATCGGTGAGCCGATGATGAGCAGCGGTGGGGCAGGGGAGTCGACGCGGCGGACGTCGTAGGCCAGGACGGCCCCCGGGACATCCAGGGTGCCGGTCGCCGGCTCGGTTGCCGTGGTCATCGTGCTTCTCCTCGTGGTGCGACGGCGTCCTCAGTGAGGATCGCGTCGATCTGGCCGACCGCCTGGGTCAGGCCCTCTTCCATGCCCATCGCGAGCACCTGCTCCATCGCCTCGATGCTGGGGAAGAGGCTCTCGATCGACATCCGGGTGCGACTGGCATCGATCGGCTCGATCGTGACACGCCCCTCATTCCGGGGAAGGGCATCGTTCGGCGTTCCGTCGTCGTTCGCGAACCCATCCATGAACACGAGCCGGCGCGGCGGGTCGGCCTCGAGGACGTCCCAGTAGCCACGTGGCTCGTCGCCACTCGGTCCGGTCATGTGGTACTCGACACGACTGCCCGGTGCCAGGTCGTGGCTCGTGAACGTCGCCGGGTAGGTCGGCGGGCCCCACCAACGCTCGAGCTGGCGCGGATCCGACCACAGCTCCCACACCCGCTCGGGCGACGCCTCGAACTCGGCGATCAGGGTCATGGTCAGGGCGTCGAGATCCTTCTGGACGTCGATGACGGTCATGCGATGGTTCCCTCCTGGTTGGTGATGAGCGCTTCCATCCGGTCGATCCGGCCGCGCCATAGCGCCTCGTACTGGTCGAGCAGGCCGCGCGCGAGGCGAAGTCCCTCGATGTTCGTCCGGACGACCTTGCGGCGACCGGTGCGTTCCTTGGTGACCAGGCCAGCCCGCTCGAGTACGGCGACGTGCTTCTGCACGGCCGCGAAGCTCATCGGGTAGTGCCCGGCCAGCTCGGCGATGCCCTGATCTCCGTTCAATGCGCGCAGCACGATGTCGCGCCGGGTGGCGTCACCCAGGGCGGCGAAGATCTGGTCGGCGTTGAACGTGAGCTGCATCGGTACAACCATATGGTTGTATAACAGTCATGTCAAGCGACCCGGAATGCCGTGTTCTCAAGCCACCAAGGGCCGTCGGGTGCGCGATATCGTTGACGCCCATGGATGTCATCGATTGGATGCTCGACAGTGATCCCGCAATCCGCTGGCAGGTGATGCGCGACCTCACGCAGGAACCGGCCCATGTCGTCGCCGCCGAGCGGGCTCGGATCGCGACCGAAGGCTGGGGAGCGCGGCTGCTCGCGCTCCAGGCGCCAGACGGCCAGTGGGGCGGCCGACCTTGGTCGCATGACTACACCGATACGTTCCACACGCTCGAACTCCTGCGCCGGTTCGGGCTGGATCCGCGGAGCCGGGAGGCCCGACGGGCGATCGAACTCGTGCGAGAGCACATCACCTGGCGGAGTCCCGACTTCGAACCGCCGCCGGAAGACACGTGGGCCGACAACCGATTCTTCGACGGCGAGGTCGAGCCCTGCATCAACGGCAATGTCGTCTCGACCGGTTCGTACTTCGGCGTGGACATGAGCCCGCTCGTCGAGCGCCTCCTCGGCGAGCAGCTCGCTGACGGTGGCTGGAACTGCGAGGTTGAGCGCGGCGCGACGGTGTCGTCCTTTGCGACCACGATCAATGTCCTCGAGGGCCTGCTCGAGTACGAGCGGGCGACGGGCGGTTCAGCCGGGGTAGGGGAGGCCCGGCGTCGCGGCGACGAATACCTGCTCGAGCGCCGCCTGTTCCGACGCAAGTCGACGGGCGAGGTGATCGACTCCGACTGGTTACGGTTCTCGTTCCCGACCTGGTGGCAGTACGACGTCCTGCGCGGGCTCGACTACCTGCGCAGCACTGGAGAGGAGCCAGACGAGCGTATTGCCGAGGCCATCGATGTCGTAGAGCGCCAGCGCGATCCCGACGGGAGGTGGCCCGTCGGGCATGTGGACGCAGGCGCCACTCACTTCCAGATGGAGGGCGAAGAAGGCCGGCCGTCCCGCTGGAATACCCTCCGCGCGATGCGGGTCCTCGACTGGTTCGGCCGCGGGAGACCGTCCTGACGATGAGGACTCGCGATCTTGCCCGACTGCGCCGGACGTTCCACGGCGAGATCATCACACCCGCGGACGCCACATTCGATGACGCCCGCCGCCTGTGGAATGCCGTCTTCGACCGCCGGCCCGGGGTCATCGTCCAGCCAAGGACCGTCGGAGATGTCGCGACCGCCATCCGATTCGCCAGGGATGTCGGGCTCGAGATCGCCGTCAAGTCGGGCGGGCACAGCCCGGCCGGGCATTCGACCTGCGACGAGGGTCTGGTCGTGGACATGTCCGCGATGCGTGGCGTCGAAGTTGACGGGACCAGCCAGCGCGCCCGGGCGAACGGCGGCGCACTGCTTGGCGAGCTGGACGTGGCGGCTCAGGCGAGGGGACTGATCTGCCCGATCGGGGTCATCGGCCACACGGGCGTCGCCGGCCTGACGCTCGGCGGCGGCGTCGGTCGTCTGCAACGCAACTTCGGGCTGACGATCGACCACCTCTCGGCCGTCGAGCTGGTCACGGCGGAGGGTCGGCACATCCGGGCCAGCGAGACGGACGAGCCAGAACTGTTCTGGGGGATCCGTGGCGCCGGTTGGAACTTCGGGATCGTCACCGCCTTCGAATTTCGCCTGGAGCCGTTCGGCCCCATGCTCCACCGCGGCCTCTCCGTCTACTCCATGGACCAGGTCGAGGACGCATGGGCCGTCTTTCACCAGTACGCGAGAAACGCGCCGGATGCGGTGTCGTGCATCTTCGGCCTCGGCCGGGCGGGGGAGGACGAGGGTACGCCGGAGCACATGGAAGGTCAGCCGATCGCCTACATCGCCTACAACCACAGCGGCGCCGCGGACACGGTCGAGCGCGACACGGTGGGGCTTCGCGCCGGGCCGACGCCCGCATTCACGACCACTAGCAGTCGAACGTACGTCGACGTGCAGGGCGCGCATGACCTCGTCTACGACTGGGGCCATCGGTCGTACTTCGTGGGGTTCAACGCCGTCGACCTCCGCCCCGGGGTGCTCCCGGAGCTGGTCGATCTCGTGGGGTCCGCTCCCGGCAGGTCGTCATTCTCGGTCACCGCCCTCGGCGGTGCGATCGGTCGGATCGACGAAGACGCGACGGCCTACGCCGGTCGAGGAGCCCCGTACGACTTCAGTACCGATGCGGCCTGGGACGAACCGGCCGACGACGAGACCAGCCGGCAATGGGTCCGCAAGGTCGTATCGACCGTCGAGTCGAGCGCAACGCTGGGCCGCTACGCGAACGGCAGCGGCGACAGCGGCCCTGACGTATCGCGGCTCATTTACGGCGATGGGAAGTTCGACCGTCTATCGCTTCTGAAGCACGAATGGGATCCGGACAACGTGTTCCACCTCAACCACAACGTCGCGCCGGATCCATCGGCGGGCTCAGGCAGTTCATCGGGGCAGTAGCGATCGCTCATGAACGCGCGTCGGAGCGGGCTGTCGATGAAGGGCGACCTTAGTCTTCGGGTGACGGCGCCACGGTCGGGACGGGCGGGGGACTGGGCGGACCTGACGTCGGCGTCGGACTCCGCGTCGGACTCGGCGTCGGAGCCGGAGTCGGAGTGGGCGTCGGACTCGGAGTCGGGTCTGGCGTCGGCGTGGGGGTCGGAGTCGGCGTCCGTGGGATCACGATGACGAATTTCCCGTACCAGGCCCTGTTGAATTTCCTGGTAGCGTCGCGCTGGAGATAGATATCGAGTGGGCTGCCCTTCGCGGTGAATCGCCGGTGATGGGCGCCGTACGGATCGCTGATCCAGACATGAGTCAGTTTGAAGCTCCCTTTGCGGGGGTCCCCTGTCGCCTCGAAACCGGTCATCACGACCGCATGGCCGCCATGCCAGATCGCGAGCCCGACCGGTTTGTGGGTGATGGCGATCTGCTTGGCTGCTCGCTTGAGGGCCTCGTACTCCGAGTTGTAAGCCTTCCAGTTGTAGACGAATGAGCCCTTGCCGCTCTTGGTCGAGAAGTAGGTCAAGGCCCTCGACCAGCCGAGTGCATCTGAGCCCCGCTGGATCGCGTCGTTCAGGACGTCGTGCGTCTGCTCGTAGCGAAGGATCGACATCTGGTAGAGATTCAGGTCGTGTCGAGCGGTGAAGTTCAGCATCATCGCGACCGAGGCTGCGGTGCAGGTTCGGTTGTCGATCTGATGCGCGTAGCCGCTGCGGAAATACAGGTCCATCTTGAAGGGTGAGGCAGCCAGCGCCGATGCAGGGAGCAGGGTGGCGAGAAGCAGGAGCCCCAGGGTGAGCGAGACAACGCTTCGTACGGGACGATCGAACGGCGTTGTCACCGAGACGCCGGGAGTGGGCCGATGGCGGCTGCCACCGTGACGGAGACCGGACGTGTGAGCATGAAGACCTCGATGCCATCCGGTGTCGCCAACGCCGCGCGACACCCGGGAGTCCACACGCCCGCTGCGCAGAATGTTGATGCCAGTCGTCGTGGTCCGATGGACCAGCTTTCAGCCTTCGATTGGAGCGTGGGCGGCGGAACGACGCTTGGCTATAGGCTCATTGATCACCGAGCCGCGTCGGAAGTGCGTTGCGACCATGCGCCGCCCGACGCGTGGCATGCGAATTGGCATGGCGGCGCGCCAGGCCGGCGAGCACGGCGAGCGGACGAACCGGTCGTCGACGCCCCGCAAGCATCGGCGGGCTAGCGCGCCACGCGGTAGCGGAGGTAGACGACGTTCGAGCTGAAGGTGCGGGTCTCGACGAGTTCCAGATCGACCCGGCGCTCACTCCGGGGAAAGTACGAAATGCCGCCGCCGACCAGCACCGGGTAGGCCATGACCCGGAACTCGTCGATCAGGCCCAACGCGGCTGCCTCCGCGGCGAGGGTCGCGCCGCCGATCGCGATGTCACCCTCCCCTGCCTCGGCTCTCAATCGCTCGATCTCCTCCGCGAGGCCGCCCGTGGCCAGGCGGGCGTTACCCTGCACCGCCGATAGCGTGGTGGAGAAGACCACCTTCGGGAGCGGGTTCCAGAGCGCTGCCCACTCGCGCTCTGCGTCGTCGAGCGGTGGATCCTGATCGGCGGTCTCCCAGTACAGCATCGTCTCGTACAGCCGTCGTCCCATCAGGTGGACGCCGACCGCTCGGATCTCGTCGATCCAGAAGCGAAAGACCTCCGGGTCGGGCGCCGTCCAGTCGAACGTACCGTCCGGCCCGACGATGTAGCCGTCGAGCGAGACGCCCATCGAATAGGTCACGACGTGCATCAGGAGTCCTCCTCGGTAAGGGGTCCAACGATACGACCGTTCTCGAGCCATCAGTGTTGGTCGTGATAGCCCGGTCCAGCTAGGAGCCGAGCAGCTTCCAGGTGCCCTCGGAGACGACATCGACGCGGCCGTCAACGACCCGGATCGCGGTCTGGTCGTCGATGGCGTACGCCGCGCCGCCGATGCCGGCCGCCCAACGCTCTGCCGCCGGGAGGGTGTTCGTCGGGAAGCCGTCCAGGTGCGGGAAGATCGCGAAGTCGACGATCCCGAGGGTGCGGTCGTCCGGCGCCGACGGCCACGCCACGAAGAGATCGCCGATCCGCGGGGTCATCACCATGCTTCCGGCGCTCACGCCCACCCAGGTCGTGTCGGGCAGCGACGCCAGGAGGTCCGCGAGCCCGGACGTCCGCATCCAGTGGCACAGGTACGTCGCGTCGCCGCCATCCACGAGCAGGACGTCGGCGTCTCGGACCCATGGGACCCAGCGCTCCGCGCCGATCGTGGGCAGGGCGGTCAGCTCGAGGAGGCCCAGCGACTTCCACTCCAACGAGGCGAGGCCACCCCACGGGGGCAGACCGCTGACGAAGCCCCGGGCCGAGATCGGACCGCACTTCGGGTGGCCCCACTGTGCCGTCGGGATGCAGAGCGCCGTGGAATCGCCGATCGGCTTGCCCAACAAGTCGACCAGGGCGTCGCGGATGCTAGTGTTCGTGACGCCCCCGGACGTGAGGAGTAGTTTCACGAATCTCTCCTGCTGAGTGCAATGGACTGATGTGGAGCATGCGCCCAAGGCTACGCTGCCTGACGGTAGAGCCGAACGTCGCGTGACAGATTCACGTGGACGCGCGAAGATGTCGCGGCTGCCAGGGACGAACCCCGTCGCCGGCAGACCGCGCATGAGCACCTGATGACCGACCTGCCCGACTCCGAAGACGACCGCGACACCAGCGCCATCGCGCCCGGCGGCGATGCGACCCCTGTCGATGCGCCTGCGCCGGGCGAGCCGCCCGATACCGCTCCGAGCGAGCCGCCCGATACCGCCCCGGCGGACACGTCGCCGACGTCGGAGCCCGGCGTCGATACCGAGCCGGTCCTGCCCGTGGCGGCCACCGTCACCGACGGCGAGCCATCGGCTCGGCCTCGGCGCCGACGGTCGCTCGCCTTCCGCTTCGGCGTCTCGTCCGTCCTCGGTTTCGTACTCGCCATGGGCATCGGCGCCGGCGTCATGTATGCGTGGGGTCAGCAGTACGACGGCCGTATCCTGCCCGGCGTCCGCGTCGGCAGCATGGAACTCGGTGGGCTTACCCGCGAGCAGGCGACCGCCGAGGTCGCGAACGCGTATGGATCGCTCGCTACCGGGCAGATCACGCTCACCGGCCCGGACGCTCAGACCACGACCATCAGCTACGCCGATGTCGGCCGCGGCCCCGACACCTCGGCGCTGGTCGACGCGGCACTCGCGGCGGGCCGCCAGGGCACGCCCCTCATGAACCTCTTCACCGAACCAAAGGCGGCGCTCCACGGGGTGACCGTCGACCCGACCGCCACCTACGACCGTGACAAGCTGGCGGCAGCCGTCGCGGCGTTCGCCTCGACGATCGACGAGGACCCCGTGGACGCGTGGATGTGGGCCGGCCAAGGTGGAACGTTCAGCGTGTTCCCGGCGAAGGACGGTCGCGCTGTTGACACGGCGGCCCTGCTGACCGCGCTTGACCCGCAGCTCGCGGCGCTGGACGCGCCGGCGTCGATCGAGATGGCCGTGCCGGTGGTGTCGTTGGCACCCGCCGTCGCCACCGCCACGGTCGAGGCGGCGAAGTCCGCCGCGGATCGGATGGCCGCCGACGTGATCATCACCCGTGGCGAGGACAGCTGGACGATCGCCGGTACGAGCCTCGCGCCGTTGATCTCGTTCTCGACCGCGGCCGATGGGACCATCGCGCCGGTCCTCGACGAGACGGGCCTCGATCCGATCCTCGCGGACCTGGCTCAGCAGGTCAACCAGAAGGTGCGGGACGCGGGGCTCAAGCTGGTCAAGGGGCGCGTCATCGCCACCGGCAGCCAGCCGCGAGGGACGCAAACTCGACGCGGCCGGCATGAAGGCGTCGATCATCAGCGCGATCGGGGCGCGGCGTGCGGGCGCGGTGGCATCGCCGGTCGCGGCGGTCGTCAAGGCCGTCGCCCCGAAGCTGACCACCGCGGACGCCAAGGCGTTCGCCCCGAAGATGAAGGACATCAGCTCGTACAGCGTCTACTACTGGATCCTCATCAACAACCACTGGGGCGGGAACATCGAGGGGCCGGCCACGGTGATCAACGGCACGGTCGTGCCGGCGGGCGCAAAGTTCGACTTCTGGAAGGTCATCGGCGACCTGCACGATGCGCCCGGCGTCGGCCCCGGCAACGCGATCGAGGGCGGGAAGATCACTATCACGGGTGCGTTCGGAGGCGGTATCTGCACGACGTCCACGACGCTGTTCAACGCGGCGTTCCGGGCAGGCATGATCCCGCTCGCGCGACAGAACCACAACGAGTTCATCGACCGGTATCCGCCCGGCCTCGATGCCACCGTGTGGATCGTCGACAACGCCAAGCAGACCATGAGCTTTCGGAACGACACCGAGTACCCGATCCTGATCACCCGGACCGTCACCCGCGCGGGCAACAAGCACTGGCTGACGTTCCATATCTGGAGCGTCCCGAATCACCGGAAGGCCAAGGTCAGCAACCTGGTCATCCAGCACGGGCCGAACGCGGTCGACACGGTCGTGAGCGATCCGACCAAGCCTGTCGGGTACTACTACCGCAACAACTACCCGGTGAACGGCGCCAAGGTGGCCGTCACCGTGACGATCTACGACCACGGCAAGGAGCACTGGTCGAAGCGGTACTTCTCGAACTACCCAGCCGTCAACGGCGTCCTCGTGAAGGGGACCAAGAAGACCTGACGCCGGCTGCCCGATCGTCCGTCTCTCCGATGGCGTCGACATCAGCGACCCGGTCGGGCCGGCCAGGGACCGAGTGGTTGTTCGACGCGACTTGTTCATCGGATCGATCAGACGTGTGGCGCGACGCCTTCAGCCAGCTGCTGCATGACCTCGATCTGGTCGGCGTAGTCGAGCAGCGGCAGGTGGCTGCGCGCCACGAACTCGACCGGGACGGGTACCTGACGCCGGACCTCGAGCAGCGCCTCGACCAGCTCATCGGTCGTGCCCGCGTGCGTGGTCCGGCGCGACAGGAGCCGCTCAGGGTCGCCAGCGAATGGGGGAGGGGAGACCGCCGGGAGCGACCGCGTCGCCGACGCCTCCATGTCCGAGTACTTCCAGTTCAGTCCCCAGACGGCATCCTGGTAGCGGGCGAGGGCGTCGGCCCGGGATGCGCCCGGAAGCAGGATCGAGTAGTGGATGAACCGGAAGGTTGCGGGATCTCGCCCTGCCTGCTCGAGCTCATCGAGCACCCAGCCGACCTGCCTGGCGAAATCATCCGCCGGCGCATTCGAGAAGATGCCATCCGCGAGTCGTGCAGCGCGGCGGAGGGCCGGCTCTGCGCCACCGCCGATGAGGATCGGGATCCGTGTCGATGGCGTGGGGCGCACCGCGAGGGTCGGGAGCTGGTACACCGAGCCATCGTGCGTGAACGGCTCGCCACTCCATGCCTGCGGCATGATCCGGAGCGTCTCCTCCATGGCCGCACCGCGACGGCGCATGTCGGCGCCCAGCCCCACGTACTCGACCTCCGACCAGCCGAGCCCGAGCCCGAGTGCGAGACGACCGTGGCTCAGCAGCTGGACTGTCGCCGCATCTTCCGCCAGGCGCAGCGGCTGGTGCATCGGGGCGAGGATGACGCCGGTGCCGATCTCGATCCGAGACGTCGCCTGGGCGAGGGCCGCGCTCACGACGAGGAGCGAGGGCATATAGCCGTCGTCGACGAAGTGGTGCTCCGTCGTCCAGACCGACGAGAAGCCGAGCCGTTCCGCCTTGACAGCCACGCGCACGGTGTCGTCGTAGGCACGCGTCCAATCCGACTCGCCCGGTCGGAGTGGGCGCTGTGGAGTCCGAATCCGAGGGTCATGCGACAGAGGCTACATCAGCTGACGGGAGCGGGCGACGATCAGACCGTCGG
>CAWGNI010000005.1:0-331372 GCA_963823925.1 uncultured Chloroflexia bacterium | reverse complement strand
GCGCTATGTCCGCCGTCGGGTGGGCATCGAGGACATGCGAGCGCGCTGGAGCGGCACCGACGAAGGGTTCGCGCTCCTGCAGCGAGTCACGGGGACCTGAGGACCGCGCCGGCTGATCGGTGAACGCAGCCGACGACGTCGTCGCCGCGCAGCGGCCAGCCCTCGCCAAACGGCCGCGGATGCTACCCTGTGGACGTCCTTTCATGGCCCGTCCTGTGAGGCTGGCGTACCGGTCCTGTGAGGCCGGCGAAGGAGGCACCTGATGTCTGCGCACGCGTCCGCCCACCGAGCCCCCGCGGCCGGTGGGTTCGTTTTGTCCGGGGTGATGTGATCGCCCGACCGGTTCCGCCCGCTCCTCGCAACAGCGCGATCGTCGATCCGCGGATCGGCGATCTGGGTCCGGCGCTGCTCGCCCTCGAGGATGGGACGGTCTTCTCTGGCGTCGCGTTCGGGGCCCCGGTCTCGGCGGGCGGCGACCTCGTCGTCAACACCAGCCAGACCGGTTACCAGGAGGTCTGCACCGACCCGTCGTATGCCGGCCAGGTGGTCGTGATGACCTATCCGCTGATCGGCAACTACGGGCGTCTCGCCGACGATGACCAGTCTCTCCAGCCATGGCTCCGCGCGCTCGTGGTCGCCAACGCCACGGCCGCGGTCCTTGACGACGCCCGGCAGCTCGCCTCGCTCCTGCGCGACAACGCCATCCCGGCCATCGCCGGCGTCGATACTCGAGCGCTGGCTCGGCATCTTCGGGCGAATGGCAGCCTGCGCGGGGTCGTGACCCAGCCTGGACAGACCGACCCGGACGCGGCGGTGGCCGCCGCCCGCGCCGTGACGCGCTGGGAGGATCAGGACTTCGTGAGCCAGGTCTCACCGCCGGCCGTCACCGACTACCCGGTCCGGCGACGCCGCGTCCCCGCGCATCGCCATCGTCGACCTGGGACTCAAGAGCAATATCGTCCGGGCGATGCGCTTCCGCGGCGCCGGCGTCCGGGTGCTGCCGCACACGGCGGCGGCGGACGATGTCCTCGGCCCCGGAGATCGACGGCGTCATCCTGTCGCCGGGCCCCGGCGACCCGGCCCGGCTGGCGGCCCAGGTCGGCGCTCGCCCGCGCGATCATCGACGACGGTCGGCCACTGCTCGGGATCTGCCTTGGTCACCAGATCGTGGCTCGCGCCGCCGGTGCCGAGACGACCCGCCTGCGGTTCGGCCATCACGGCGCCAACCACCCCGTCCACGACCGTCGAGCTCGGCCTCGTCCAGGTGACGGCGCAGAACCACGAAGTCCAGGTCGTCGGCGACTCGCTCCCGGCGGCATCCGGCTTCTCGGTCAGCCAGGTCAACCTCAACGATGGGTCGGTGGAGGGGCTGCGTCACCGCGACAAGCCGATCGAGACGGTCCAGTACCACCCGGAGGGCGCGCCCGGCCCACTCGACGCGCTGGCGGTCTTCGACCGGTTCGTGGCCGCCGCCACCGCCGCAAGGGGCCGGCGATGACCCGATCCTCCCCCTATACGACTTTATCCTCGCCACATACGAACGTGGATCGTCTTGGGCGAGACTTGACGGCGGAGGCCGGCGGCGTGCGCTCGTCGCGAGCACGGATCACGATGCCGGGCAAGGTTCAGATGCCAGCCGCCACGGCGATCCCTCGCCGAGCACGAGCCAGGCTCGTATCTGGCAGGAAACCCGCTGGCAGGACACCCGCCCACGGGACGCCGTCGTGACCCCACCCGGCCCGAAGCCCGCCTCTGTCCTGATCCTGGGTTCCGGCCCGGTCGTCATCGGTCAGGCGGCCGAGTTCGACTACGCCGGGACGCAGGCGTGCCGAGCGCTCCGAGCGGAAGGTGTCCGCACGATCCTGGTCAACTCGAACCCGGCCACGATCATGACCGACCCGTCGGTGGCGGACGTGATCTACCTGGAGCCACTGACCGTCGAGGCGGTCGAGGCGGTCATCGCGAAGGAGCAGCCCGAGGGCCTCCTTGCCGGACTCGGCGGCCAGACGGCGCTCAACCTGACGGCGGCGATGGCGGATGCCGGGGTCTTCGACCGGCACGCGATCCGGCTCCTGGGGACGCCGCTGGAGGCGATCCGGATGGCCGAGGATCGGGAGGCCTTCCGCGACCTGCTCGATCGCCTGGGCCAGCCGTACGCTCCGAGCGCGATCGTGGAGGGGACGACCCAGGCAGCGCGTGACGGCTCGGCGGACGTGGCGCTCGCGGCCATCGGCCTGCCGGCCATCGTTCGACCGGCGTTCACCCTCGGCGGGACCGGTGGCGGGATCGTCGGGACGGAGGTCGGCCTATCGCGAGCGGGTCCGGGCGGGGCTGCGCGCCAGTCCGATCGGTCAGGTCATGGTCGAGAAGTGCCTGGTCGGCTGGCAGGAGATCGAGTACGAGGTCATGCGCGACGCCGACGACACCTGCATCGCGGTGTGCTCGATGGAGAACGTCGACCCGCTCGGGGTCCACACCGGCGATTCGATCGTCGTGGCACCCGTCCAGACGCTCACCGACGCAGTCCACCAGCGGCTCCGCAGCGCCGCGCTCGCGATCATCCGGGCGCTCGGCGTCGAGGGCGGCTGCAACGTCCAGTTCGCGCTCTCGCCGGACTCGACCGAGTACGCGGTCATCGAGGTCAACCCGAGAGTCAGCCGGAGCTCAGCCCTGGCCTCCAAGGCGACCGGCTACCCGATCGCCCGGGTCGCCGCCCAGATCGCCATCGGTCGCCGGCTGGCGGAGATCCCGAATGTGGTCACCGGGACGACGGTGGCCGCCTTCGAGCCCGCGCTCGATTACGTCGTGGTCAAGTTGCCCCGCTTCCCGTTCGACAAATTCCCCGGCGCCGACCGCTCGCTCGGGAGCCAGATGAAGGCGACCGGCGAAGTGATGGCGATCGACCGGACCTTCGGTTCGGCCCTCAACAAGGCGCTCCGCGGTCTGGAACAGGCGAGCGTCGGCCCACTCGCGGAGGATCCCGCCTGGACCTCGAGCTTCAGCTACCTCGCAGGCGATGTACGCGGGTGATCCGGACGACGCCGACGACGGCCCCATCCGCTGGCTGGACGCATCAGGCGACGCCTGCGAATCGACCCGCCATGCCCAGCGATCGGCCGCTCCCATCGTGCTCCGACAGTTCCTCGAACCGTCCGACAGCCGTCTGTGGCGGATCCTCGGGCTCATGCGTCGCGGCGTCCCCGAGACGGCCATCGGCGAGGCGACCGGGATCGCCCCATGGTTCCTCGCCGAGATGGGCCGCAACGTCGCCCTCGAGGCGGAGGTCCGAGACGTTCGGCGACGCGACTGGTCGATCCCGCCGACGCGGAGGCGGCCGAACTCCTGGCCACGGTCAAGCGCGCCGGGTTCGGCGATCGCGAACTGGCCGATCTGGCATCGACGACCGCGGATGCGATCCGGGCAACGCGACTGACCCTCGGGATCCTCCCCGGCTACGCCATGGTCGACACCTGTGCCGCCGAATTCGCGGCCGAGACGCCCTACTTCTACTCGACCTATGCGGCGTCGGGCTCGACCCCCGAAGCGTCCCCGGTGGCTCCGGCCGGCTGCGCTCGTCATCGGCTCCGGGCCCGGTCCGGATCGGCCAGGGGATCGAATTCGACTACTGCGCCGTCCAGGCCGCCGACACGCTGCAGCGGGCCGGTTGGAGCGCCGTCATGATGAACTCGAACCCGGAGACGGTCTCCACCGACTTCGACGCATCGACTCGCCTCTACTTCGAACCGCTGGACGCGGAGAGCGTCCGGAGCGTCATCGATGCCGAATCCCCGAGCCCCGACGACCTGCTCCCGGCTGTCGTCGCCTACGGCGGCCAGACGCCGCTGAACCTCGCCGCGACGCTTGCTGCCGGTGGCGTCCCGCTGCTGGGCTCGAGCCTGGAGGCGATCGACCAGGCCGAGGAGCGAACGAGGTTCGCCGCGCTGCTTGATCGACTCGGCATCCCGCAGCCGGAAGGCGGGATGGCCCACAGCATCGAAGAAGCGCTGACGCTGGCGGACCGGATCGGCTACCCGGTCATCGTCCGGCCGTCGTTCGTGATCGGTGGCCTGGCGATCGACTTCTGTTACTCGCCGTCCGATCTCACCCGGCAGCTGGCCGCGGCCACGATCGTCGACCCTGACCGGCCGGTCCGGATCGACCGATACCTGGAGGGCGTCGAGGTCGATGTCGACGCGGTCTCAGATGGGGAGCGGGTCCTCATCCCGGGGCTACTCGAACACGTCGAGCGGGCCGGCGTCCATTCCGGCGACTCGGTCGGGATGTTCCCGCCCCAGACGGTCTCGGAAGGCGATCAGGCGCTCATCGTCGCGACGATGGAACGGATCGTCCTTGCCCTCGAGGTCCGTGGCCTGGTCAACGCGCAGTTCATCGTCCGCGACGACGGGGTCTACCTCATCGAGGTCAACCCGCGCGCCTCGCGCACCGTCCCATTCCTGTCGAAGGTGACCGGCGTCCCGATGGTCGAACTCGCCGTTCGGATCTCGCTGGGCGCGACGCTCCCGGAGCTCGGCTGGGCGGGCGGCCACCTGTCTCCACCGGATTTCATCGCGGTCAAGGCGCCGGCCTTCTCGACGGCGAAACTGCGCGGGGTCGACCCATCCGTCGGTCCCGGGATGCAGTCGACCGGCGAGGTCATCGGGATCCACCACGATCCGCGGGTCGCCCTCGCGAAGGCCCTGCTTGGAGCCGCCCTCGTGCCCCCGCGGCCCGGCGAGGACGGTGCCCTGGCGCTGTTGTCCATCGCCGATCGAGACAAGACGACATTGCCTCGACTCGCCGCGGCCCTCGCGACGGCGGGGTATCGCTTCGCGGCGACACCGGGGACGCGAGTGGCCCTGGCCGAGGCAGGGTACGAGGCGGACCCGGTGTCCAAACTCGGCGCCGAGACGGATCCTGCGACCGGCGAGGTGGCCATCCTCGATCTGATCGCCGCGGGCGACGTCCGTCTTGTCGTCAACACGCCCACGCCGAGGTCTGGGGCCGTCCGCGACGCCGCGGAGATCCGTCTGGCGGCGACGGCGGAGGGCATCCTTTGCCTGACAGCCATGGAGACGGCGGTGGCCGCCGCCGAGGCGCTCGACCCATCGATCCTCGATCGGCTATCGGACGTCCGGTCGCTCGATCAATGGATCCCATCCGGGGCGCTGGCGACCACGCCGGTCTGAGCCGCACCGTCGGCCGCCTGCGGACTGGCGACGATGGCCTGGCCGAGCGACCAGAGGGTCACCGTCGTGAGGGTGACCATGACCACGGCAAGTGGGATCTGCCGACGCCGCAGCGCCTGCGTCGTGAGACCGGGAGGAGCGTCCTGGACGGCCACGACATGGCCGCCCCAGGCCCCCAGCATGTGACCGCCGACGACCGCGGCGAGTTGGATGGTCCAGATCAGCCCGGGCGGAAGCCACGCGCCGGAGGGCTCGAAGAACGCGGTGTCGAACAGGTTCCAGCCGCGCTGGAACGGATCGGAGATCGCGATGACGATCCGCTGACCGTCGATCAGCAGGTAGGTCAGGTAGTGAGCGATCAGATAGCCGACCGCGATCGGCAGCAGGCCCGCGCCGATCGCACCGAGGCCGACCGTGCGAGCGACCAGGAACGCGAGGAGCACCACGATCCCGAGGAACGCGACGAGCAGGACGGTCCGGCCCGGGATCCCGGGGGCGCCGAACAGGTCGAAGAACGCCTGGGTCTGTGACAAGCCGTCGAAGATGATCGAAGACACGCCGACTGCCGCGAGGGTGACGTCCGCAGGAGTCCAGCCGGGCTCGAGCAGCCCGCTCCCGAACGCCCGCGTCTCGATGCGGCCGTCCTCGTCGACGAGCCGCCAGTGCGCCAGGCGGCCGAGGAGGCGGAACCAGACGGTGAACGTCTCTCCCTGCGAGCGCCACTCGTCACGCCCGAACTGGGCCATCATCACCAGGGTGAGCGCGGTGTACGCGACGAGGACGATGAAGAGCGTCGATGGGCCTGCCTGGATGACCAGCTCCAGCCAGACGAAGAAGCCGAACCCGATCACCGCCGGCCAGCGACCGAGCCAGGTCGGATACTCCGCCGGGGCCCAGCCCTGGACGTGCAGGGCGCGGAGCAGGGCCGCTGCCAGGTCGTGCAGGGTGGAGAACGGGTCGAGGAACTGCCAGGCGGGGCCGATCACGGCGCAGACCATCGCCAGGCCGACCCAGCCGTAGACCCACAGGAAGAGCGTCGCGACGGCTCCGTCGCTCTCGTTGCCGGCGATCCCCTGGGCGACGATCCACAGCCACCCGATGAGGCCGAGCGTCCGAAGGGTGAGCCGGATCGGCGCCGGCGGCATGGACCCCAGGCCGTCCAGCAGCGGAGGTGCGGCCCGGACGTCGCGGACGATGACGAAGGCGAACGACAGGGCGACGGTCAGGGCGGCCCCGACCAGGTAGACCGCCAGCGGCAGGCGGCTCTCGTAGGTCGCGTTGAGCGAATGGGCGACGACCGTCGCCGGGCCGATGATCGCGATCAGGGCCGCGAAGCCGACCGCGCCGCCGATCCGAGGTCCGAACGTCCGAACCAACCCTCCGCTCACGCCGGGTCGGACGGGCGATCGCGCCGGGTGAACAGGTAGGCGGCCCCGGCCCCGAGGACGATCAGCGCGACGACGATCGGAAGGAGGACGTCGCTGCCGCTGCCAGTCGAGCCTCCCTCGGCCGATGGCGCCGGGCTTGGGTACAATGGATGGGCTCGGGCTGGCCGGTTCCGGCGACGGTGTGATCTCCGCGGCAGGGCTGGAGCTTGGGGCCAGCGACGGCGTCGATGGCGTCGGCGCCGGAGTCGGGGGGATCGCCACGGTGAACGTCCAGGTGGCGTGCTCGATGTGGCCATCCGTGGCCACGGCTGTGGATTCGACGCGGTATTCGCCGTCGCCGAGTGGCGTCGTGGGCACCGCCACCATCCGGGTGTCGTCCGCCGGATCAACCGTGCCACTGGCCACGACGTCGCCGTTCGCATCCTTGACGACCAGGCTGCTACCGTCGGGCGTCATCGCCTCGGCGTACGTCCCTGCGACTTCGGCGACCGGCTCGGTCACGGTCGACGCGTCGGCCGGCGTCGCGGTCACCAGGTCGGCGTGCCCGAGGGCCAGGCTTGGAAGCAGGAACGACAGGAGGACGGCGACGAGCAAGAGCGCGATCGTGCGCCGGACCGGCGCAGGCGGCCTGTTCATCGCGGCCGAGTCTACCGACGATCGCGAAATGATGCCCGGACGCGCGCGGGACGCCGGCAGCACGCCGACCCCTCGGCGAGTCCGACGCGGTACGATCGTCGCCAACGTCCTGATGCGGCTGGTTCGCCGCCGAGCCCACAGCCTCGAGGTCCAGCGTGCCCACCACGGTTCCTGAGGTCGCCTTCAGCGACCAGCGTCTCGGCAATGGCCTGCGGGTCGTCGTGGCCGAGGATCACCTCGCGCCCGTCGTCGCGGTGAACCTCTGGTACGACGTCGGATCGAAGCACGAGGTCCCCGGCAAGACCGGGTTCGCCCACCTCTTCGAACACGTCATGTTCCAGGGATCCCGGCATGTCGCGAAAGCCGAGCACATCGCCCTGGTCCAGGCGGTCGGCGGCACGATGAACGGCTCGACCTGGCTGGACCGGACGAACTACTACGAGACCCTGCCCGCGCACCAGCTCGAGCTCGCGCTGTGGCTGGAGGCGGACCGGATGGCCACCCTGCTCGATGCCCTCAGCCAGGAGAACCTCGACAACCAGCGCGAAGTCGTCAAGAACGAGAAGCGCTGGTCCTACGACAACCGGCCGTACGGATCGTTCCAGGAGAAGCTCCAGGCCCACCTGTTCCCGCCGGAGCACCCGTACCATCACTCCACCATCGGATCGATGGACGACCTCGACGCCGCCTCGCTCGAAGACGTCAGTGCCTTCTTTCGCACGTACTACGCCCCCAACAATGCGGTCGTCTCCGTGGTCGGTGCGGTCGAGACCGCCGCGGTGATCGCCGCCGTGGACCGCTACTTCGGTGCGATCCCGGCCAATCCCGACATCCCGAAGCTTGGCGACCTGTCGCTCCCGATGACGCTGGGTGGTGAGGTCCGCGAGACCGTCTACGACAAGGTCCCGTTGCCGCGGGTCCACGTCGGGTTCCGGGCCCCGGCCTTCGGGGACCCGCGACTCGAGGCCCTCGACCTGGCCGGCCAGATCCTGTCGGGCGGGAAGGGGAGTCGCCTCGATCGGCGATTGGTCCGCGAGGAGCAGATCGCCCAGGACGTCGCGGTCTTCACGATGGGGTTCGTCGGCGGCGCGTCCGTCACTGCCGGCTGGGCCACGGTCCGGCCGGACATCCCGGTCGCCCGGGTCGAGGCCGCGTTCCACCAGGAACTGGCTCGCCTCACGACCGAACTGGTCAGTGAGGACGAGCTCGATCGGGCGAAAGCCCTGACCGAGTCGGACGAGCTCGGCTCGCTCCAGCGGGTCGAGGAGCGGGCCGACCGGCTGTCGATGTACGCGACGCTGTTCGATGACCCCGGGATGATCAATTCCATGCTGCCGCGCTACCTCGCGGTGACGCCCGAGGCGATCCGGGATGCGGCAGCGGCCGTGTTCCGGCCGGACAACCGGGTCGTCCTGACCTACCTGCCCGAGGAGGACGGCGAAGGAGCCGCGGCCCTCGACGATGACGACGAGGCAGCGGCATGAGCGCGCCATCGGATCCGCGGATGGACGGCCCGGTCGTCGCCGAGCGCCCGATGCCCGGGGCCCCCAAGCCGTATGCATTCCCGTCGGTCGCGACGGACGTGCTCCCCAACGGCCTGACGATCGCGGTCGTCGACATGCCCGGACGGCCGCTCGTGTCGGCCTCACTGCTCCTGGTCGGGGGAGCCGCCGAGGAGCCCGCCGATGTTGCCGGCGCCACGGTCCTCGCCGCGCGCGCCCTGACCGAAGGGACCGACCGCTACGACGCCATCGCGCTGGTCGAGGCCGGTGAACGGCTGGGGGCGTCGCTCCACGCCACGGGCGGCTGGGACTCGCTCGCGATCGGGGTCGACGTACCGGCTCCAGAGGCTCGAACCCGCCCTCGAATTGGTCGCCGAGGTCCTGCTCCATCCGACCTTCCCGGTCGCCGAGGTCGAGCGGCTCCGCGACGAGCGCCTGAACGACCTCCTCCAGGCTCGGGCCGATCCGCGCCGCCGGGTCGAGGAAGCGTTCATCGACACGATCTATGCGCCTGCCTCGCCCTATCACCGACCTGGCGGCGGGACGCGGGAGACGGTCGCCGGGCTGACCGCCCCGTTGCTGCGCTCGACGTTCGAGCGACTCCGCCGGCCGGATCGGGCGACGCTCGTCGTCGGCGGGGATCTGGGCGGACTCGACGTCGTCGCCATCGCCACCCGGTTGTTCGGCGACTGGACCGCATCCGGACCCGGCGAAGCCGCGACCGCCGCCGTGGTCGACACCGGCTCCGCTACCGGTCGGATCGTCCGGGTGATCCACCGACCGGGCGCCGTCCAGACCGAGATCCGGATCGGCCATCGTGGTGTCCCGAGGCGGGTCGACGACTTCCACGCGATCTCGGTGATGACCGCCATCCTTGGTGGGCTGTTCAATTCCCGGCTCAACATGAAGCTGCGCGAGGAGAAGGGCTACACGTACGGGGCCGGAGCCGGTTTCGACATGCGCCGCGGTGCCGGCCCGTTCTCGTCGCGAGCCGCCGTCAACACCGAAGTCACCGTCCCGGCGATCGTGGACCTGCTGGCGGAGCTCCGCCGGATGCGCGATACGGACATCGAGTCGGGTGAGCTGGTCGCGGCGCGTGACTTCCTCATCGGCGTGTTCCCACTTCGCTTCGAGACCCCGAGTGCGGTCGTCGGTGCGCTCAGCAGCCTGGCGGTCCACGGGCTCGACGCCTCCGAGCTCGTCGGCTATCGCGCCGGCATCGAGACCGTGTCGATCGAGGCCGTGGCCGCCGCGGCCCGGTCCCATCTGCATGTCGATGCGGCGTCGATCGTCCTCGTCGGCGACGTCGATGCATTCGGCGCAGCGCTCGAGAGCGCGGACCTCGGGCGGATCGTCATCGAGCGTGATGAGGGCAGCACGGCCGCCGGCCCGATGGGGGACGTGGCGGCAGCCGGGCCTATCGACGAGGTCCCGGAGGCCGGACCGACGGCCGGGGCGTCGTCGCTGCCCGGGATCGACGATGAGCTCGGCGACGAAGCGGACGATGGCCAACCCGGACGCACCGGGACCGAACCAGACTGAAACTTATCGCCCACCCGCTGCCTCAGGGGAGTAGTCGCCGGTCGCGTTGATCGGCCCCTCGAGGGAGAAGTGTCGATGCGGGTCCTCGCCCTGCCTCATCATTGGGGCCGGCGCGTCCAGCGCGACGGATATGGGCGCCCTGCAGCAGATGCGGAGTCAGGCGATCCACCCTTCCACGTCCACCCAGGGTCCTGATGATGAGCAGACCGATCGCTCGATCGTCGACGCCGTCCTCGGCGGCGACCGTGACGCGTTCCGTCACCTGGTCGACCGCGAGTCCGCGTCGGTGGTCCGCGCCTGCCACCGGGTCCTCGGGGACATGCACGAGGCCGAGGACGTCGCCCAGGAAGCGTTCGTGACCTCGTATCGATCGCTCGCCAGCTGGCGCGGCGACGGCCCGTTCGGTGCCTGGCTCACCCGGATCGCCGTGCGCATCGCGCTCCGCAAGGTCAGTCAGCGTCGGTCGGTCACCTGGCTCGAGCAGGTCGGGCCGAGCGACCCGACCACCGGCGCTCCGGGCGATCGCGGCCCGGCGGCCACCTTGTCAGCTGGTCCTGGGTCCGACCCGGCGTCGCTGGCGATCCGATCCGAGCGTGCGGCCGCCCTTCGAGCGGCGGTGTCGGCGCTGCCCGAGCCATATCGCGAGGTGGTGACCCTTCGATTCTTCGGGGAGTTGTCCCTCGATGAGATCGCCCGCCAGACCGAGCGCCCGCTCGGTACGGTCAAGACGCACCTGCGACGCGGCCTGCTCCGCTTGCGTGGGACCGTCGAACCCGGGGGCGAGTCATGACCGGGCCGGCTGGACGTTTCGACCCGACCGAGCTGCGATCGCCCGATCAGACGGAACCGGCGGCTGCGGAACTCGTCGATGCCCTGGCGGCGGCGCGTGCGCTCGAAGCCCTGGCCGCCGATGCCGTTGGCGGGCCGACGGACGAGTTCAGCGATCGCGTCATGGCCGCGATCGCCCAGGAGCCAGCCCCGAAACTTGTCGTCCGATCAGCCGCCACCGTCCGCGGTGGCCGGTTGGGCGCATTCCTGATCGCGGTCCGCGAGTCGTGGGGCGTGGCCATGAGCGGCGGACGGCCATACGCGGTGCGCGCCCAGGCCCTTGCCTTCGTCCTTCTCGTGGTCCTGGCCGCCGGTGCCCTGACCGGGCTGACCGCGGTCACCGTCGGTAGCCTCCTGGGGCCCGGTCCCACGCCGACCCCATCGACCGTGAACGAACCGACGGTCACGCCGACCCCGACCCCGTCGCCGACGGTCGAGCCGACCGAGGGTCCATCGGACTCGGCAGAACCATCGGACTCGGCAGAGCCATCCGACACGCCTGAGCCGTCCGACTCGACCGACCCGGGCGAGACGTCGGATCCGGGTGAGACCAAGAAGCCGACGAAGACCGCGACACCCACGCGCAGGCCGGGCTCGACCGAGACGCCGGACCCGGGTGAGACCCCCGAGCCGAGCGACGGCGCCGAGCCGACCGACGGACACGGCGACGGCTAGTTCGCGCCCACGCATGCCCGGGCCGAGTACCCTCTCTGGATGATCGTCGTCATCGGGTCTCCCGCCGGTCGCTACGACGACGGCGTCGTCAGTGCGGCCGGGACCGCTTCGCGCATCGCCCTGGCAGCCGCGGCGGCGGGGCGAAGTGTCCAGCTCGTCGGCAAGGTCGGTGACGACCCGGCGGCCGACGCGATCGTCATCGATCTGGCGCGCGGCGGCGTCGGTCATGTGGCCGTCCTTCGCGACCCGGGACTGCAGACCCCAGCTGAGCCCTCGGAGTCTTCCGAGGTCGCCAGGGAGACGCCGGTCCCCGAGGACGACGTGAGTCCTGCGAGCGACAGCCCTGCGAGCGGTCCCCCCGAGCGGGCCGGCACGGAGCCCTCGTCGCTCGACGCGGTCGACGTCGATCTCGGCCTGCGCTACCTGACCGACTTCCAGGTCGTCGTGCTGGCGGAACCGGCGCCTCCCGAGGTCATCTCGGTCGTCGCTGAAGCGGCTGCGTGGGGTGATGCCCGGATGATCCTGATCGTCGCGGAAGCGGGCGCGGTCCCCGACGGCCTGCCGGCTGACGTCGTCGTGTTCGAGGCGCCCCCTTCGGACCCGGATGGGGCGTTCGCCACGGTCGTCGGCGCCTTTGCCGCTGCGCTCGATGACGGGGCGGCGCCCGAGGTCGCGTTCCGCGCCTCGATCGCCTCCGACGGCTGGACCGGCACCCCGACCGACGCGATGGACGGAGCCGAGCCGGTCGCCCGGTCCTAGAGCGGCACGATGAGTTCCGGCCCGTCGCGCCGGACATCGTTGACGGCCCGGCTCACCGGATGGACGTCGAGGCCGACCGTTGCGTCCGGGACCAGTAATCCGAGCAGCTCGGAGAGGTCCGGCGGCGCAGGGTCCAGCCAGCGATCCCAGGCATCCTCGCCGATGATCACCGGCATCCGATCGTGCAGATCGGCAAGCGCTTCGTTCGGCGTGGTGGTGATGATCGTGAACGTCCGCCGCACGAGGTCCTCGGCCGGATCCCGCCAACCCGCCCACAGACCGGCCAGCGCGAGTGGCCGTCCGTCGTGGCGCGCGACCCGGTACGGCTGCCGGATCGTGCCCTCGCGCTTCCACTCGTAGAACGAGTCGACCGGGACGAGGCAGCGCTTTCGGGCGAACGCGGCACGGAACGCGGGACTCGTCGTGATCGTCTCCGCCCGCGCGTTGAACATCCGGGAGCCGACCTTGGCGTCCTTCGCCCAGTGAGGGATGAGACCCCAGCGGTACGCGGTGACGGCGCGACGGTCATCGCGCTGCACGACGACGAGAGCATCGTCGGTGGGGGCGACGTTGTAGTGCCGGCCCGGGTCGTCGACGAGCGGCTCCGCGCCGAAGATCTCGGCCAGCTCGGACGCCGGTCGTTCCTGGGTGAACCGTCCACACATCCAGCCAGTCTAGTATCGTCCGGGCGATGGACGAACCACCGCGACCCGGCCCACGCGACCCACGTGCCACCGGACGACTGACGCGTGACGAGGCGCTCGCCCTTGTCGAACAGGGCGACGCGCTCCTGGCATCGGGTGACTTCGCCGAGGCCGGACAGCACTTCTCGCGGGTCGTCGGCTTCGACGATCCGAGCATCACCGCAGCCGCGCTGCTCGGCCTGGGCGAGGCCCACTACCGATTGAACGACGAGCCGGGCGCGGTCCAGACCTGGTCGGCCATCCTGCAGCTGCCGGAGACGCCGTCGACGTATCGAGCCTGGCGCAACATCGCAGCCGCACGCGTCCGCGATGGGGACCTCGACGGTGCCATCAACGCCTATCGAGAGGCGGATCGGCGCGCACCCGACGCGGACAAGGCGGAGATCGCCAATCGGCTCGGTTGGCTCGCGAAGGAGACCGGTAACACTCGGGCCGCACAGCGCTACTTCGCGCGGGGCCGGGGTGACCGACCGCGCGTGAGCTTGACCCTGCTGATCATCGCGGTGACTTCGATCGTGTCGCTGACCGCGCTCTTCTCGACGGACGGCCAGGCGATCTACGACCTGCTCCAGCTCGACAAGCCGGCCGTCGCGGCCGGTGAGTACTGGCGGCTGTGGAGCGTCACGCTCCTCCACGGCGACCTGCTCCATCTCGGCTTCAACATGTACGCGCTGTACCTGGCCGGGTCGATCGTGGAGCGGTGGTATGGCTCGGTCCGCTTCCTGATCTTCTATCTCGCGTGCGCCGCGGCTGGCTCGACGGCCAGCTTCGTGTTCGGCGGTGACATCCCGTCGGTCGGGGCGTCCGGCGCGATCTTCGGGTTGTTCGGCATCCTGGTGACGGCCAGCTGGCTGCACCATCCGGTCGACCGGCAGGCGCGCGGACTGATCAACCAGCTGGTCTTCCTGGTCATCCTGAACCTCTTCCTCGGGTTCTCATCGGGTGGATCCATCGACAACGCGGCGCACGTCGGTGGCCTCATTGCCGGCCTGTGGTTCGGCGCGCTCATCCCACCGAGCGGGGTGCCGACGCTGTCGTCGTTCTGGCTGCGACCGGGCGAGGCAAGGACCGGGGCGGGCCAGACGAAGGCACCGGTCTGGGTCGTGGCCCTCGGGGTCGGCGTCGTTGGCGTCGCCGTCGTGATCGGGCTGGCCGTCGGGACGAACGACCGAGTTGGCGTCGTCGATGCCAACGCGGCGATCGTCCGATCGGTGGCCTACAGCTCCCCGAACACGACCTGAGGGCCAGGTTCGCCGGTCGAGCCGCCGGCCGGTTCGAGCGTGACCATCGCGGCCGCGCTGCCGGCGAGGTCCACGCCGAACGGCGCGAGGAACGGCCCGCCGCCGCTGTACCGGAAGGTGCCGAGTGGATGGACACCGCCGCCATCCGCGTTCCACAGCTGATAGACCATCCCGTCCGGCGTGGCCGGGAGGTGATCCGCCATCAGGAAGGCCTCGTCCGTCCCTGGGCGATAGACGACGATCGCATCCGCGGTCGGCGCGACCGGCTCGGCCGACAGGCTCGCAGTGCGATGGGCGGGATCGAGGATGACCGACATCACCGCGGCCTGGCTGCGCATCTGGCCAGTGGCGATGGTGGCGTCGTCGGTCAGCTGGACCGTCCGTGCGGTGAGCCCCACCGTGGCGATGGCGAGGACGGCGGCGATCCCGGCCAGTGCCCATGTCGGACGCCGGGTCAGCTCGCGTACTCGACGACGCTCGCCGATCGGCACGACCGTGTTCGGACCGGGCAGTGCGCGCAGGGTCGCCGCGCGGAGCGCCATCGACGGCGTCCGCTCGGGTGACGTGAGGGCGAGGTCCATGAGGACATCGCCAAGCGACATCGTCAGCCTGGCACACGAAGCGCAGCCGGGCACGTGCCGATCGAATTCCCGTCGCTCTGTTGGGTCGAGGTCGTCGAGGGCGGCCCCGGCCGCTAGTCGGCGGAAGGTTCCGTGATCCATCGGGTCGATCCGTCTGTGACGTCCTCGTCCTCGGAGAGGGTCGTCCCGAGCACGTCGCGCAGCCGGAGGAGGGCGGTCCGGATCCGGGTCTTCGCGGTTCCCAGCGGGATCCCGAGCTGCTCTGCCACTTCGACGTGGGTCAGCCCTCCGAAGAAGGCGAGCTCCAGCGCCGTCCGCTGCGTTTCGCTCAATGCCGCGACGGCGTCACGGACTCGATCGCGGCGCACGTTCCGCCAGGCCTCCTGATCGACGTTGTCGCCGGCGACTTCGAGTTCGAGGTCCACGTCCGCGGTCCGCTTGCGTACGTTCGCCTCGCGTCGGACGAGGTCGATCGCCTTGTGCCGGGCGAGACTGAACAACCACGGGCCGACCGACCCACGGGCAGGGTCGAACCGCGCGGCGTCCTTCCAGACCGCGATGAACACCTCCTGGACCACGTCCTGGGCGAAGCGATCGGCGCCGGTGACCCGATAGGCGAGCGAGTACAACGGACCGCTGTATCGAGCGTAGAGCGCCTCCACCGCGGACTCATCGCGATCGACGATCCGGGCGAGGAGGGCAGCTTCCTCCGCCCGCCGGGCATCCTTGTCAGCCTGGACCGGGTCGGTCGGATCGTGGGTCGTGGACAGCCCGCTCACCTCCGCCTTGGGCCGCGCGGTCGCGGCGGGGTTGCCGCCGATGGAGGCGACTCGCGAGTCCCGATGATACCCATATCCGGGGTTGCCAAATGTCGGGACCACCGGAGCCATGATCGCTGACGTATCCACGTCTGTTGTTCGCACACGGGCCCGGGACGGATTGGCGGACCCGATCCGCAGCGAGGCTCAGCCAGCAGGCCCATCCGGCGCGATCTCGGCATCGGTGGTCGGGGCGAGCTCGCGCAGCGGCGTGGCGACGGCGATGTCGACCGACAGATAGCACTGGTCCTCGCCGATGATCGTCATCAGGCCGGAGCGGCGCATCCGATCGCGGACCGACCCGCGGACCTGGGCCAGGCGCAGCTCGATCGCCCGCTTCCCGAGGTCCGAGGACAACAGGGTGAGCATGTCGATGGTCGCAACGTCGAGGTCGGCCGTCGCGCCGATGTCGAGGATGACCGCGTGCGGTTCGGACGATCGAGCGGCGATGAGGGCGGTCACCTGGTCCTTGGCGACGTCGGCGTTGACGAACGTGAGCGGTACATTCGGGCGAAGGACGAGGAAGTCCTCCACGGGTTCAGCCGTCGCGTGCCGATCCGTGTCGCCGAACACCGGGGGGTCGCCCGGTATCCGGCCAAGGATCGCGATGTACGGCCGGCTCGCCTGATAGAGGATCGCAAGCAGGGACAGGGCGACTGCGATCGCCATACCGGTCAGGGCCGTCGTGAGGACGACACCAGCGAGCGCGGTCATCGCCAGGAGGAAGTCAGTTCGACGCCAGGCGAGGTAGCGGCGCAGCTGGCCGAGGTCCACCAGCCCCAGGACGGAGGAGATGACGATGGCGGACAGCACGGCCATCGGCAGGTTCTTGAAGAGCGGCGCCAGGAAGATCGCGGTGGCCAGGACGAGCCCGGCGGTGATCAGGGACGACACCTGGGTCCGGTTCCCGGACGCCTCGCCGGTCGCGGACTGGCTGAAGCTCGCGTCCACCACGAACCCTCCGAACAGTCCGCTGCCAACGTTCGACGCCCCGAGCGCGATGAGTTCCTGGTCCGGGTCGACTTCGTAGCCGTGCCTGGACGCGAAGGACCGGGCGGCGCCGATCGACTCGGCGATCGCCAGGAAGACGATCCCGAAAGCGCCGGTCACGACGAGGACGAGGTCGCCCAGTGCGATCCGCGGCATCGATGGAAGCGGGATCCCGGTCGTGACATCACCGACCACGGCGACCCCTCGAGTCGAAAGGTCGAACACGCTCGACACGACGACGCCGAAGATCAGGGCGACCAGGGCGCCAGGGATCCGGGGGGCGATCTGCTTTCAGGACCAGGATCCCGATCAGCGATCCGACACCGAGGATCGCCGTGTACGGCACGGTATCGGTGAGTTCGAAGATGAGCGCGACCAAGCGTTCCGGGACGGTCCCGTGGACGGTCGGGACACCCAGCAGGGCCGGTACCTGGCCGATCGTGATGGTCACCGCCAGGCCGATCACGAACCCGGTGACGACCGATGCGGCCAGGAACTGGGAGAGGAAGCCCAGCCGCAGCGCGCCAGCGACGACGAGGATGATCCCGACCGTCAGTGCCAGCGCGGCCGTCAGCGCGACATAGGTCGCCGTGTCTGCGGACCCGGCGCCGGCGCCGATGACCGACGCGGACAGGATCGCGACGGACGAACTGGCGGTGACCTTGACATGTCGCGACGTCCCGAAGACCGCATATGCGGCAAGGGCGGCGAACGCGGTCACGAGACCCAGCTCGGGCGGGACACCGGCCAGGCCGGCGTAGGCCATCGCGACCGGGACCATGACGCCCCAGCTGACGATGCCCGATATCGTGTCGAACCGCAGGTCGGCCCGGTCGTAGTTCGGCAGCCAGCCGATGATCGGGACATAGTGACTGACCAGCGTTCGGGCGGACATCCGCGCTTCTGGCGCGGCCGGTTCAGGCGTGGACGACTCTGACCGGGCCCTCGCTCATGCGTCGCGCGTGCAGCGCATGTCGGCCGCACCGTCCGTCCGCTGTCGTCTCAGGCTGCCACATGCCGCTCGTCCACTCCCGTCGACGCGGACCCCGTGCCGGGAGTCGCGAGGCCGCCATCCTACCAACCCGCCGCCCGGCCGGGTACGCTGCGACCATGTTCGCCACCTTGCTCGGGGCACTGCCGCGGCCGCCGCTTCCCGGTGATGCGCCGCTCGACGCTGTCGCCGACGCCGTCATCGACGCGCAGGAGGCTGCCGGGCTGGAGCCGATCACCGACGGCGGCGTCCGTGGCGGGTCCGATCCGGTCCGGGCATGGCGAGCCACGTCGAGCTCGACGGACCGGACGGTCAAGCAGGTCCTGACCGGTCCGTACACGCTGGGACGGGCGCGACCCGGGATGCGGCGCGGCGGCCCGGGATCGCTCGGAGGCCACGATGGCGCAGGCGGCCGCCCTGAACGGGGTGATCCGCGACCTCGCCGACGCCGGCTGCCCGCTCATCGAGATCCACGAGCCGGCCGCGCCGTCGATCGGGACGGATCCGGGCGAGCGAGCCCTGTTCCGCGAGGCGCACGAACGCCTGACAGCGGGTGTGGAGGGGGTCCACCTGTCGCTCGCCCTGACCGGCGGGAACGCAGATGCCGCCGGTGTGGATACGCTCCTGGCGGCACCCTACGCGAGCCTGGCGGTGGACCTGATCGCGGGTCCCGAGAACTGGAGACTCGTCGTCGCGACGCCCGCGCAGGTCGGGATCGTATGCGGGGCGATGTCCGCGGCCGAGGAAAGCTTCGACGGGCCGGAGGTCCTGCTCTGGGCGGCCGGGTACGCGGCATCCACGCAGGGGCGAGGACCACTCCGCGTCGGACTCGCCACTGCCTCGTCGCTGGCGGCGCTCCCGTGGGCGGTCGCCGAGCGCAAGATCGAGCGGCTCGGGGATGCGGCGCGACTCGCCGATCTGCCGGTCGATGAACGCAACGCCCACCTCGACCCTCGCGCCGTCAGCATCCGGAGCGCGGCCCTGGGACGGGTCGACCGAGCGAAACCGGAGGGACCCGACCGGGATCGCCCCGCGACTTGATTCCGCGGCCCGGCGGTGCCACCATCGGGCAACCTTTTCCAACGTCCTCGAATCGGCCACCGGATTCGTCGAAGGAGGTTGTCGCCCGTGAGCGAGCACATCGCGTTCGTCGTCAATGGGATACCCCAGGAACTCGACGTCGAGCCGAGACGGCTGCTCGTCCAGGCCCTCCGCGAGGATCTCGACCTCACCGGGACCCACGTCGGCTGCGACACGAGTCAGTGCGGCGCCTGCACCGTCCAGGTCGATGGCCTCGCCGTCAAGTCGTGCACGATGCTCGCCGTCCAGGCAGATGGCGCGGACGTGCATGACCATCGAAGGCCTGGCCGATGGCGAGACCCTCCACCCGATGCAGAACGCCTTCTGGGAGAAGCACGGTCTGCAGTGTGGGTTCTGCACCCCGGGCATGATCATGACCGCGGTGGACCTGCTGGACCGGAATCCGGATCCGACCGACGACGAGATCCGCCACGCGATCGAGGGGAACTTCTGTCGCTGCACCGGCTACCAGAACATCGTTGCCGCTATCCGCCACGCCGCCGAGACCATCCGGTCCGGCGCGGCTGTCAGCGCATAGGGCGGGGAGGCACGACATGACGATCGACACCCTGGGTGCCCGCGTCAAGCGGGTCGAGGACCCTCGGTTCATCACCGGCGAGGGCAACTACGTCGACGACATCAAGCTCGCCTCGATGGCCCACATGGCGATCCTGCGCAGCCCGTACGCGCACGCCAACATCCGATCCGTCGACGTCTCGGCGGCCAAGTCGATGCCGGGCGTGGTCGCGGTGTTCGTCGGCGCGGACATCCCGTACAACCCGCTGCCGATGGCCTGGCCGGCGGGCGGCAGCGCCGGCATCCAGAACAACATCAACATGCCGCGGGTCCTCGCGACCGACAGCGTCAAGTGGACCGGAGAAGGGGTCGCGGCCGTCGTCGCGGACACGCCGGCCCAGGCATTCGACGCGCTCGAGGCGATCGTCGTCGACTACGAGCCGCTGCCGGCGGTGGTCGATGCCGAGAAGGCGATGCAACCCGGAGCCCCCCAGCTCCACGAGAACGCGCCGAACAATGTCGTGTTCGAGTGGAACGTCGGCGACAAGGCGGGGACGGATGCCGCGGTCGATGGCGCCGAAGTCGTCGTCCGCCAGCGGATCGTCAACCAGCGCCTGATCCCGAACCCGATGGAGACCCGCGGCGACATCGGCTGGTACAACCCGGGCACCGACGAGTACACGGTCTGGATGTCCAGCCAGACGCCCGCACATCCAGCGGCTGCTCCTGACGGCGTTCGTCACGTGGGCATCCCGGAGCACAAGGTCCGCTGCATCGCCCCGGACGTCGGTGGAGCCTTCGGGACGAAGATCTTCTGCTACGCCGACATGGCCCTGACCATGTTCGCGAGCAAGGCGATCGGCGGCCGTCCGGTCAAGTGGGTCGAGAGCCGCCGCGAGAATTACCAGAGCACCATCCACGGCCGCGACCACATCACCTACCTGGAGATCGCCGGAACCCGTGACGGCGAGATCACCGGGCTTCGGGTCAAGACGCTGGCCAACCTCGGCGGTCGCCTGTCGACGATCGGACCGGGCATCCCCACGACCCTCTACGCACGGGTCCTGAGCGGCTGCTACAAGATCCCGAACGTCTATGCCGAGGTGACCGGCGTCTACACCAACACGACCTTCGTCGATGCCTACCGCGGTGCGGGCCGGCCGGAAGCGACCTACGTCATCGAGCGGGCGATGGACCTGTTCGCGGCGGAGATCGGGATGGACCGGGCCGAGATCCGGCGCCGGAACTTCATCGCCCCGGACAAGTTCCCGTACGAGAACCCTTCGGGCCTCGGGACCGCGTCGGGCGGCGCCAAGATCTACATCGACTCCGGGAACTACGAGCCGGCGATGGACAAGGCCCTCGAGATGGCGGGCTACGCCAACCTGGACAAGCAGAAGGCCGAGGCGAAGGCGCGCGGCAAGCTCCTTGGCGCCGGCCTGTCGACCTACCTCGAGGTGTGCGGGGTCGCCCCGTCCAAGTGGATCGGTGCCGTCGGCGAGGGCTGGGGCGCCGCCATGTGGGAATCGGCCAACATCCGGGTCCACCTGACCGGCAAGGTCGTGGTGACCATGGGGACCTCGCCCCAGGGACAGGGTCATGAGACGACCTATGCGCAGGTCATGAGCCACGAATTGGGCGTGCCGATGGAGGACATCGTCGTCCAGCATTCGGATACCCAGGGGACGCCGTTCGGGTATGGCTCCTACGGCAGCCGAACGTCGTCGGTCGGGAGCACCGCGGCGATCAAGGCCGCCGTGAAGATCCGGGAGAAGGCGCGGCGCTACGCGGCGCACATGCTCGAAGCCTCGCCCGAGGACATCGAGATCGAGGGCGCGAATTACCGGGTCAAGGGCAGCCCCGACAAGGTGAAGACCCTCCAGGAGATCGCGTTCGCGCTCGACCTCGCGTTCGATACCCCGGAGGGGATGGAGCCGTATCTCGACGAGACCGCCTACTACGACACCCCGAACTGCACCTGGCCGTTCGGGACCCACATCGCCATCGTCGAGATCGACGAGGAGACCGGACACGTGGACCTCGTCCGCTATATCGCGGTCGATGATGTCGGCAACAAGATCAACCCGATGATCGTCGACGGCCAGCTCCATGGCGGCATCGCCCAGGGCGTCGGTCAGGCGCTCTGGGAAGGGGCGATCTACGACGACCAGGGGCAGCTGCTCACGGGTTCGATGCTCGATTACGCGGTGCCGAGGGCATCGTTCTTTCCCAACCTGGAGCTGGACGAGACGGTGACCCCGTCGCCGGTCAATCCGATCGGGGTGAAGGGTGTCGGTGAGGCCGGCGCGATCGCGAGCACGGCGGCCGTGGCCAATGCGGTCGTGGATGCGCTCAGTCCACTCGGGATCCGTCATCTCGACATGCCCTACACGCCACAGACCGTATGGCGCGCCATCCAGTCCGCGAAGGGAGGCCAGGCGTGATCCCGGCAGCGTTCGACTACCAGCGGCCAGCGACGGTCGACGAGGCGCTCAAGGCCCTCTCGGGCGCCGGCGCCGGGGCCAAGATCCTGGCCGGCGGGCAGAGTCTCCTCCCGCTCCTCAAGCTTCGCCTGGCAAGCGCCGACACGCTCATCGATATCGGTCGGCTGCCCGAACTGAAGGGCGCCGGTCCGACCCCCGACGGAGGGTTCGAGATGGGTGCGCTGGCCACCTACGCCGAGGCCCTGGCGGCGTCGGCCGACGACTGGACCGCAGCAGGCATCGAACAGATCGGCGATGTCCAGGTTCGCAACCGCGGGACCGTGGGTGGGTCGGTCGCCCACTGCGATCCGGCCTCGGACCTGCCGGCGATGGCCCTCGCCCTCGACTACTCGGTCGTCCTCCGCTCGAGTGGGGGTGAGCGGGTGGTGCCGCTCGACGGCTTCTTCGAAGGCCCGTTCCAGACACGGATCGGCCCTGACGAACTCGTGGTCAAGCTTCGCCGGGGTCCGCTTCCCGCCGGAGCCGCGGGCGCATACCGGAAGCTGGCCCAACCGGCATCCGGCTATGCGACGGTCGGGGTCGCGGCCGTGGTCGCCATGTCCGGTGGGGTGATCAGCTACGCTCGCGTCGCGCTGACCGGGGTGGGGGAGGCGCCCTACCGGGCCAAGGCCGTCGAGGAGGCGCTGGTCGGTACGGACGGATCGGCAGCCGCGGTGGCGGCCGCCGCCGAGCATGCGATCGATGGTCAGACGGTCAACAGCGACATCCACGCCGACCGCGAGTACCGCGGCCGGATGGCGGTCGTGTACACGCGACGGGCGATCGAGGGCGCCCTCGGGCGCTAGGTCGCGCGACCGACCGTCCTCGCGACATCGTGCAGGTCCAGCGCGTCACGCCCGGGCGGCGGATCCCCGCCCGGCTGGCCGGCTCCGTGCTGGCCCGCGACGTGACCGTGACCGGCCGTCGGTGGTCCAAGGGTCGTCGCCTGTCCGCCGATGACCTGGCGACGCTCGCGGCCGCGGATCCCGGACCACCGTTCAGCGTCCTGATCCCGGAGGCCAGCGAACTCCATGAGGACGACGCGGCCGCACGACTGGCGGCGGCGGTCGGTGGTGAGGGGCTCACCCAGCGCGGCCCGAGCCAGAGCCGGATCGACCTGCTGGCGGCGGCACCTGGTGTCCTCCACGTGCGGGTGGCCGAGCTGGAGCGACTCAATCGGATCGATCACGCTCGAAGTCTTCACCGCGTTCGACGGTCAGATCGTCGACCGCGGCGACCTCGTGGCGAGCGTGAAGATCGCGCCACACCTGGTCGAGGCGGCGACCGTGGACGAAGGCGCTCGGGTGGCAGGATTCGGCAATCGCCCGCTCGTCTGGGTCGCGCCGTTCGTGCCCGCCCGTGTCGGCGTCGTCGTCAAGGAGTCTGTCCGACCCACGGCACGGGAGCGGTTCGAGGCCAGTGTCCATGCCAAGATCGAAGGTCTGGGCTCGGCGATCGTCGCCATCGAGTACGTCGAGGACGATCCGGAACCGGTAGAGGCGGCGTTGGCCGGCTTCGTTCGGCGACCGGATCCGCTCGACCTCATCCTGACCGCCGGCGCAGCCAGCACGGATCCGCTCGACGCTTGTTTCGTGGCGATCGCCGCCCTCGGCGGGCGGATCGTCCGTCGCGGGGTACCGGCCCATCCGGGGTCGATGCTCTGGCTGGGCCGGATCGGCGGGACGGCGATCGTCGGTCTGCCCACCTGCGGCGCGTACTCCAAGGCCACCGCGGCCGATCTCCTGCTGCCCCGTCTGCTCTCCGGCGAACCCGCCTCGGAACAGACCGTCGCCAAGCTCGGACACGGCGGGATCCTCACCCGCAGCCAGCGTTTCCGGTTCCCGGCCTACGCGCGGGAGCTGGACGCGCCCGACGGGTAGGGCTGGGCCGGACGTCATCTCGCGGCACAAGGTCCCGGCGGCATGCGGCCTCGTATCGCCGCGACTGGCGGTCGCGATCGGCCGCGGCGACGTTGTTTGAGTATTTGCCCTGCCCGATCCGTCATGACAGGTAACACGGCCCGACCTGGGCCGTGCCGGAGATGGAGCGTTTGATGAGGCGCGAACTTGTCGAGGCGGCGGGCCGTGGAGACCACGAGGCATTCGAGATCCTCGCGACCTCCGCTGCCGATCGCCTTCACGCGGTCGCTCGCCTGATCCTTCGGGACTCGGCCCTGGCGGAAGACGCGGTACAGGAAGCGCTTGTCAACGCGTGGCAGCAGCTTCCCTCGCTGCGTGATCCGGATCGGTTCGACGCCTGGCTCTATCGCCTGGTGGTCAACGCCTGTGCCGACCAGGGCCGACAGCTGCGGCGCCGGTCGCAACAGGTGCGACTGCTATCACTCGATGTCCCGATCAGCGACGACACCGGTGATGTCGCCGATCGGGAGCAACTGGAACGGGGGTTCAATCGACTGAAGCCCGACCAGCGGGCCGTGGTCGTCCTCCACTTCTACAGCGGGTTCTCGGCAGCCGAGATCGCACCGATCCTCGGGATTCCCGTGGGAACCGCACGATCCCGACTTCACTACGCGACCGAGGCGATGCGGGCGGCCCTCGAAGCCGACGCACGACCGCCGGCGGCCGCCCATGACAGGACTGCGTGATGGCCAACGACAAGCAGCTTGAACGGACGATCAGCCGCTGGCTCGAGGGGGAAGCCCCGACCCAGTTGCCCGATCGTGTCCTGCGCGCGACGTTCGAACGCACGCGCACCTCCAGGCAGCAGCGACGCTGGCGCGCCCTCCTGTGGAGGAACCGAATCGTCATGAACAAACTCATGCCCATCAGCGTCGGCACTGCCGCCGTGGTGGTCGCCCTCGTTGGTGGCTCAATCTTCCTGAATTCGACCGGCACTGGTGGACCGGGTGCCACGCCCACGCCGACAGCAACTCCGACACCGACGCCGGCGCCGACTTCGACCGCCGGACCGACGGGCCCGGCCGACGGCAGTCTGCCGTTGGGCCAGTTCCAGATCGGCCAGGAAGTCATCCCCATAACCGTGGAGATCCCGGCTTCAGGGTGGATGCCCTTCACCGAGCTCCAAGCCGTGTCCAAGGCGGACGACGGTCTGGACCCGCCGGATTCCGTCGGTGGCGTGTTGCTCGCGTGGGCATGGCCGGCCGGAACCGGGTTCAACGTGTACGGGGATGGCTGTCATTGGGCCACGACCATCCCGGAGACGCCTGCCACCACGCCCGACGAGATCGCCGCGGCTCTCGCGGCCCTGACGTCGAGCGACCCGACGGCACCGGTGGACGTCACCGTGGGCGGCTACACCGGCAAGGCGATCACGCTGACCGTCCCGATGACCTACGACCTGCCGAACTCGACCCGCGAGCAACGATTCGCCGATTGTGATCAGTCGCTGTACGGCTTCTATGCCGCCGGGGGGGACACGGAACCTACGCGCAACGCGCAGGGAGCGGGCCAGGTCGACGAGCTGTGGATCCTGGACGTGAACGGCGTGATCGTGATCCTCGATGCGACCTACGGCCCGGCGGCACCGGCGGAGCTCGTCGGTGAGCTGCGAGCCATGGCCGAGTCGGCCACCTTCGGCGGCTAGACCAGTCGTGCGGGCGGCCTTTGTGGCCGCCCGCCGATCCGTACCTCAGGGAGGCTCCCCCTGATCAGCACGCCGAGGTCTGCGGCAAAGACTGACGCACACCGAGAGCTGCGGGTCGCCCATTGCATACCGGGTCGCGCGTCGAGTCGCGGAGGTGGCATGGATGCGACCCGGTCGCGACGTGTAGATTCGCCTCATGACCGACCGCGATGCGCGACCCGCCGGGACCCGATCCATCGAGGCGATCCAGGACGAGTTCCGCGGCCGCGACTACATCGCCGACCGCTCCTTGGCGACGGCGGTCTTCCTCGCCCTGGAGTTGGGGCGGCCGCTGCTCCTCGAGGGCGAGGCTGGCGTGGGCAAGACCGAGTTGGCCAAGGTCCTGGCCGCATCGCTCGGTGCGCCGCTCATCCGCCTGCAGTGCTACGAGGGTCTGGACGTCAACACCGCGGTCTACGAGTGGAACTATCCACGCCAGATGCTGGAGATCCGCCTGCTCGAGGCCCGCGGTGAGGCGGATCGCGCCACCGCCCACGACATCTTCGGGGCGGACTTCCTCATCCGGCGGCCCCTCCTCCAGGCGCTGGAGGCGCCCGATGGGATCGCCCCGGTCCTGCTCATCGATGAGATCGACCGGGCCGACGAGGAGTTCGAGGCATACCTCCTGGAGATCCTGTCCGATTTCCAGGTAACGGTCCCGGAGATCGGCACGATCAAGGCGCTGACACCGCCCAGGGTCATCCTCACCTCGAACCGGACACGCGAGGTCCATGACGCGCTCAAGCGCCGATGCCTCTATCACTGGATCGACTATCCGACCGCCCAGAAGGAATACGAGATCGTCCTGGCCAAGGTCCCGGACGCTCCGGAACGCCTCGCCCGTGAGGTCGTCGGCTTCATCCACCGGCTGCGCGAGGCCGATCTGACGAAGGTGCCCGGGATCGCCGAGACGCTGGACTGGGCAGCCGCCCTCCTGTCGCTCGGTGCCCGCGAACTCGCCCCCGAACTGGTCGACGAGACCCTCGGTGTCGTCCTCAAGTACGAGGAGGACATCCGCCAGGTGCGCGGCGACGGGACCCGGCGCTATCTCGACGAGGCCTCGGCCGGCTGACCCGCCGGCGCCCCCGACCGATGTCCGATCCAGCCGTCGTCCGCGCTCCGTTCGGCCCGGAGGTGGATGGCCGCCGCTTGTTACGCGAAGCGGTCGGGTTCGGCCGGTCCCTGCGCGTCGTGCACCTGTCGATCGATCTCGGCGCCGCCGTGGATTTCGCACGAGCGCTGACCCTCGTCGACCTCTCGGATCGGGAGCAGGTCCGGGCCGCCGGTGCCGCGGTGTTCGTCCGGCGGCGCGACGAGCGCGCGGTCTATGACGCGGCATTCGATCGATGGTGGCGGCAGCGAGGATCACGATTCTCGGACGAGTTCCAGCCGCCGACCATGGGAATGCCCGACGATGCCCCGGCCGAAGACGAGCTGCCCGGCGCGACGCCGCCGGAGGACGGTGGGACCCAGGGGCAGCTGGCGCCCGACGAACGGGGCACCCCGATCCCGACCGGCGAGGACGGCGACGACGACGAGACCGGGCCGATCGAGGGCATCGTCGTCGCCCCGGATGCGTATTCGCAGGGCGAGGTCCTTCGGCATCGCGAATTCGACCGGATGACGCCGGCCGAATTGCGCGAGGCTGAGCGTCTCGTGGATCTGCTCGTCCCACGCCTGGAGCGGCGCCGGACGCGTCGCTACGAACTGCATTCGCACGGGCGGAGGCTCGCGCCACGCGCCATGTTCAGGAGGAACCTCGGGACGGGCGGTCAGCTGCTGTCGTGGGTCTGGCGACGCCAGGTCCGGGAACCTCGATCGCTCGTCGTCCTGTGCGACATCTCGGGTTCCATGGAACGCCATTCCAGGCTGCTCCTGCGCTTCGTCCAGGCTCTCTCGGCAGCCTCGGAGGTCAGGACCGAATTGTTCGTCTTCGGGACGCGGCTGACCCGGGTGACGCGCCTGCTGCGGGACCGTGATCGTGATCGAGCGCTCGCCCGGGTCGCCGATTTGGTCAATGACTGGGCGGGCGGGACCAGGATCGGCGAGTCGTTCCGGACGTTCAACCAGCAGTGGGCACGACGGTCACTTCGGACCTCGGGCGTGGTCATCGTGGTGTCCGACGGCTGGGATCGCGGCGATCCGGCCCTCGTGGCCGCCGAGACCGCCCGGCTGCGCCGGAACTGCCACCGCCTTGTCTGGCTCAATCCGCTTGCAGGCACGCCCGGGTACCAGCCGCTCGCCGGTGGGATGCGTGCGGCGTACCCCTATGTCGACGACTTCCTGCCCGCCGGGACGGTCGCTTCGCTCGAGCGGCTCGGCGAGATCCTGGGTGGTGTCAGGGCCAGCGACACGAGACGTGGCAGCGAAGCGGCGGCCCACGCGGCGATGCCGGGGCTCGGCGGCCCGGCCGTCGGTCTGCCCCCGTCGCTGGTCGGTGGTGAGACGATCGACCGGAACGCGGCGAGGCCATTGCGATGAAGGAACTGCTGGACACGCTCAGCGACTGGGGATCGACTGGCACCGCGCCGACGGAGGTCGGCCGTGCCGTGGTGGTCCGGACGTTCGGGTCCGCCCCGCGCCCGGAAGGCGCCGTGCTCCTCTATGCGACGGATGGCCGGATCGCCGGGTCGGTGAGCGGCGGATGCGTCGAGGGCGCGGCCGCTGAGGAGATCGATCGGGCCAGGGCCACGGGCCACGCGCGAGTGATCCGGTACGGGATCAGCGATGAGCAGGCCTGGGACGTGGGCCTGGCGTGCGGCGGGACGATCGACGTGCTCGTGGAACCGGTAGCGCCGATGGCGGTCATCGAAGCGGCGCGCCGGTCGGTCGGAGCCGGCGGCCATGGTTCGGCCGTCATCACGCCGCTCCCTGCCGATTCGCCGCCGGGCGTCTTCGGTCCCCACCAGCCCGGCGATGGCGCCCCACCCGAACCTGGACTGGTCGTCGCCGACGACGGGCGCCTGACCGGGACGACCGGTTCGGAGGAGCTGGACGCGGCGCTCATCGATGCGGCCGGAGTGGCGTTGCGGCGAGGTCTGTCGCGGACCGTGGACCTGGGCGATCGGTCGTTCTTCATCGAGGTCTTCCCCGTCCGGCCGAGACTGGTCATGGTCGGGGGCGTGGAAGTCGCCCGTTCACTCGCGCGCCTGGCCCGTGAGCTCGGGTTCGAGACCGTCGTCGTCGACGGTCGGGCGGCATTCGCGACCCGGGAGCGGTTCCCCGACGTGGACGACCTCGTGGTCGGGTGGCCCGACGAGGTGGCCGACGAGATCGGCCTCGGCCCGAACGATGCGGTCGCGGTCCTGTCGCACGATGTCAAGTTCGATGAGCCGGCGATCGTCGAGGCGCTTCGCCGTGGCTGCCGGTACGTCGGCGCGGTCGGGTCGCGCAAGACCCAGGCGGATCGGCGGGCCAGCCTCCTGGCCGCTGGCGTCAGCGAGACGGAGCTGGCTCGACTACGGGGTCCGGTCGGTCTGGATCTCGGCGGGCGAGCCCCGGCGGAAACGGCCCTGGCCATCCTGGCCGAGATCGTCGCCGAGCGCTACGGCGGTTCCGGCCGGCCGATGAAGGAGCAGGCGATCGCGCGGTGATGCAACGGATCGCGGCGGTCGTCCTCGCCGCCGGTGCAGGGTCGCGCTTCGGTGGTCGGAAGTTGCTCGCCCGGTTCGGCGGGAAGCCGATCCTGCAGCACGTCCTCGATACGTTGGCCCTGGCTGGACTCACCGAGGTCGTGGTCGTGCTCGGCGACGACGCGGCGGCGGTCGAGGCCGTGATCTCCTGGCGGGCCGAGCGACGGGTCGTCAATCCCCGGCCGGCGGACGGTCTGTCGAGTTCGCTCCGCCTGGGGATCGGCGCCGTCCGCGCAGACACATCCGCCGTCTTGCTCGTACTGGGCGACCAGCCGTTGCTCTCGGTCGACGTCATCGCGTCGCTCATCGAGGCCGCGGGCGACGAGGACCGGCCGATCGTGGTGCCGGGGTTCGAGCATGGGCAGGGGCGCAATCCCGTCCTGATCGGACGATCGGCGTTTGGCATCGTGGCCGACGCCACGGGCGACCGTGGACTGGGCCCGATCATCGCGTCTCGGCCGGGTCTCGTTCTCGTCGTCCCCGTCCCGGGCGATAATCCGGACATGGATACGCAAGCCGACCTGGCCAGCATCGCCGAAGCCGCATGGGCCGCCAGGGTCCGGGCCAACCGTGCCCAGGTCGATCGAGTCCGCGAGGTCCCCGACGGCACCGACTTCTATGCGCCGGTCAGTTCGATGTTCCGGGCCGATCCGAGACGAACCGATGACCCGGTGCTCGAGCGCCTCCTCGGGATGACCCGACCGGCCGAATCCTGGCTCGACATCGGCGCCGGCGCCGGTCGGTACGCCCTGCCGCTCGCCCTGTCCCTGGCGCCATCCGGTGGACGGGTGACGGCGCTCGACGCGTCCGCGTCGATGCTCGGGGCCTTGCGTGAGATCGCCGACGAGCAGGGCATCGAGAACGTCACGACGGTCGAAAGCCGCTGGCCGACGCCGCCAGACCGCCCGATCGGGGATCTGGCCTCGGACGTCGCGCTGATCGCCCATGTCGGGTATGACATCGAGGCGATCGGACCCTTTCTCGACGCGATGGAGGCGGCAGCGGGTCGCGCCTGCGTGGCGGTGATGATGGAGCAGATGCCGGCCTCGGCCGCCGATCCGTTCTGGCCCCCCGTGCACGGCGAGGCCAGAGCGGCACTGCCCGCCCTGCCCGATCTGGTCGACCTGCTCGTCGCGCGCGGGCGGCATCCGACCTTCGAGCGGGTGGCGGCCGAGACCCGCCGCTACGAATCGCGCGATTCGCTCAGCGCGTTCGCCGTCCGCCAGCTCTGGATCGACCCGGCCGGGCCGAAGGGTGTCGCGCTGCGATCGACGCTCGACGACCTGGCGGTCGAAGACGCGCAGGGGTGGACCATCCGCGGCCGAGGACCGATCGATCTCGGTGTCGTGACCTGGGAGCCGGGATGACGACCGGTCCGACGGGCGCGACTGGCGAGATGACGTTGACGCGCGAACGACACCGGGTCGATACTTTCCGGTAACGCTTCCCCGAGTCGCGGACCCGCCACGTCGCGGTCCAGGACAGACGTCGCGAGGACCCGTGGTCGCCGCCAACCGCACTGCGCCCATCCGGGCCGGATGGGCCGACATCGAACCCGCCTGCGGCGGGGAGGAGGGCCCAGCGCGATGATCCCAGCCCAATTCGATTACGTCCGGCCGGCGAATCTCGACGAGGTGTTGCGGATCCTCAAGGACCGCGAGGGGGAGGCCAAGATCCTGTCGGGGGGCTACAGCCTCCTGCCGCTCATCAAGCTGCGGCTCGCGCAGCCGGCCCTGCTCGTCGACCTGCGCGACATCGATGGCATGGACACGGTCGTCGAGACCGACGATGACCTGCGGATCGGAGGACGGGCGACCCATCGCCAGATCCACGAGGCGGCGGTCGTCGCCGACCGATATCCACTCCTCCGCGACGTGACCGCGGTCATCGGCGATCCCCAGGTGCGCAACTGGGGCACGATCGGCGGCTCGGTCGCCCATGCCGACCCGGCCTCGGACTGGCCGGCCGTCCTGCTCGCGACCCGCGCCTCGCTGGTCTGTCGCAGTCAGTCGGGCGAGCGCACGGTCGCCGCCCGCGGCTTCTTCGTCGACACGTTCCAGACGGCCATCGAGCCGACCGAGGTGCTGACCGAGGTTCGGTTGCCTCGTCGCCCGCCGGGGGCCGGGGGTGCCTACGAGAAACTCGAGCGCAAGGTCGGTGACTTCGCCACGGTCGCCGTCGCTGCGGTCGTCGTCCTCGGCTCCGATGGCCTGATCGCGCAGGCCGGGATCGGGATCACGGGCGTCGCCGAGGCGCCGTTCGCCGCGACCGATGCGGAGGCGGTCCTGGTCGGCAAGGCGCCATCGGACGACCTGTTCCGGGAGGCCGGCGCTGCGGCCGGAACACAGAGTCGCCCGTTCGGCGACGTACGCGGTCCGGTCGAATACAAACGAGCGATGGCGGCCGAGTTGACGCTCAGGGCCCTTCGACGCGCCACCGAGCGCGCGCAAGCGAACGCGTAAGGAGGCCACCGATGACGACCCAGCACATCTCGGTCACGGTCAACGGCGAGACCCACGAATTGGACGTCGAGCCTCGCCTGTTGCTCGTCCACTACATCCGCGACACGCTTGGCCTGACCGGCACCCACGTCGGTTGTGACACGAGCAACTGCGGCGCCTGCACCGTCCACGTCGATGGCGACAGTGCCAAGTCGTGCACGATGCTGGCCGTCCAGGCCGATGGCCGGGAGCTCAAGACGATCGAGGGGATGGCCTCGGAGCCGACCCTCCACCCGCTCCAGCAGGCGTTCTGGGATCAGCACGGACTGCAGTGCGGGTTCTGCACGCCCGGCATGATCATGCAGTCCGCCTGGCTACTGGCCGAGAACCCCGACCCGACCGAGCAGGAGATACGCGAGGGCATCAGCGGCAATCTGTGCCGTTGCACGGGGTACGTGAACATCGTGAAGTCCATCCAGCAGGCGGCCGCGGAGATGGCTGCCGCCGCCGAGACGCAGACCGGTTCGCCGGTCGCGGCCGGCTGAGCGGGGAGTGACGAGATGACGACACAGGCAGAGCCCCGCACCAGCGCCGAGATCGGTGGCATGGGTCACTCGGTCAAGCGCAAGGAAGACCCGCGGTTCATCCGCGGCCAGGGCGAATACATCGAAGACGTGAACCTGCCCGGTCAGTTGTGGCTGGACATCGTCCGCAGTCCGTATGCCCACGCCACGATCAAGAGCATCGACGCATCCGAGGCGCTCAAGATCCCGGGTGTCGCTGCCGTGGTCACCGGCAAGGACCTGGAGGGCTACAAGCTCCACTGGATGCCCACGCTGGCGGGCGATATGCAGATGGTGCTCCCCGTGGACACGGTGATGTACCAGTCACAGGAGGTCGCCGCCGTCATCGCGACCTCCCGGTACGCCGCCGCCGATGGGGTCGCCGCCGTCCTCGTGGACTACGAGCCGCTGCCCGTCATCGTGGACCCGTTCAAGGCGCTCGAGCCCGACGCGTTCGTCCTCCGGCCGGACCGTGGCGCGGACAAGCAGAACAACCACATCTGGCACTGGGAGTCCGGCGACCGCGAGGCGACCGATGCGGATCTCGCCGCGGCGGAGGTCCACCTCGAGCAGGACATCTATATCCCGCGGATCCACGTCGCCTCGATCGAGACCTGCGGCTGCGTCGCGGATTGGGATCCGGTCCGCGAGCAGCTCACGCTCCACATGACGTCACAGGCGCCCCACGCCATCCGGACGGTCCTGGCCCTCGTCGCCGCGGGAGCCGGCCTGCCGATCTCCGAGCAGAACATCCGGGTCAAGACGCACGACATCGGCGGTGGCTTCGGGGGCAAGGTGCCGGTCTACCCGGGCTACGTCCTTGCCGTCGCCGCCTCGTTCCTCACCGGCAAGCCGGTCAAGTGGATCGAGGACCGCTCGGAGAACCTCCAGGCGGACTCGTTCGCCCGCGATTACCACATGCACGTCGAGATCGGCGCGACGAAGGCCGGGAAGATCACCTCGCTCAAGGCGAAGACGATCGCCGACCACGGCTACACGGACGCCGCAGCGGACCCGTCCAAGTATCCGGCCGGCCTGTTCAACGTCATCACCGGCTCGTACGACTTCCCGAACGCGTTCGTGGAGGTCGATGGCGTCTACACGAACAAGCCGCCTGGAGGCGTGGCCTACCGCTGCTCCTTCCGGGTGACCGAGGCGGTCCACGCCGTCGAGCGGATCGTGGACATCCTGGCCCACGAGATCGGCAAGGATCCGGCGCAGCTCCGGATGGAGAACTTCATCCAGCCCGAGCAGTTCCCGTACAAGACCCCGACCGGCTGGTCGTACGACTCCGGGAACTACCCGGCCGCGCTCCAGCTGGCCATGGACATGATCGACTACCCCGGGCTTCGCAAGGAGCAGGCGGAGAAGCGCGCCAAGGGCGAACTCATGGGCATCGGCATCAGCAGCTTCACCGAGATCGTCGGGGCCGGGCCGTCGCACGACTTCGACATCCTCGGCATCAAGATGTTCGATTCGTGCGAGATCCGGGTCCACCCGACCGGCAAGGTCATCGCCCGGATCGGTGTCCAGTCCCAGGGCCAGGGCCACGAGACGACGTTCGCCCAGATCATCTCCGAGGAGCTCGGCTTCCCGGTCGGTGACATCAAGATCGAGTACGGCGATACGGACACGGCGCCGTACGGCCTGGGCACCTACGCGTCGCGGTCGACGCCGGTCGCCGGGGCCGCGACGGCGATGGCCGCTCGCAAGATCCAGGCAAAGGCCCGCAAGCTTGCTGCGCACCTGCTCGAAGCCAACGAGGACGATCTCGAGTGGGAGCCCGGCAAGTTCAGCGTCAAGGGCTCGCCCGACCGCTTCAAGACGATCCAGGAGATCGCCTTCGCGGCCTACACCAACCATCCGCAGGGGATGGAGGCCGGCCTCGAGGCGGTCGACTACTACGACCCGCCGAACCTGACCTTCCCGTTCGGCAGCTACATCTGCGTCGTCGATATCGACAAGGGGACCGGCCAGGTCCACGTCCGTCGGTTCGTCGCCGTGGACGACTGCGGCAACATCATCAATCCGATGATCGTGGACGGCCAGATCCACGGCGGCCTGACCATGGGTCTCGCTCCGTCGCTGTACGAGCAGATCACCTACGACGAACTCGGCAACAACATGGCCGGCACGTTCATGGACTACCTCCTCCCGACCGCGGTCGAGGTCCCGTCGTGGGAGACCGGCAAGACGACAACCCCGTCGCCGCATCATCCGATCGGCGCCAAGGGGGTCGGCGAGTCGGCCACGGTCGGCGCTCCGCCGGCCATCGCCAACGCCGTGGTGGATGCGCTGTGGCATCTCGGGGTTCGCAACGTCGACATCCCGATGACGCCCCAGAAGATCTGGGCGATCCTCCACGAGAAGGGGATCAGTTGATCGACGGTCCCCGGACAGGCGGCCGCGTCTGATGGACGGCTCCGTCTTCACCAGGGCTGCCGAGCTGGAGGCTGCCGGCCGATCGTTCGCGGTCGCGACCGTCGTCGCCGTCCGGAAGCCGACCTCGGCCCGACCGGGCTCGTCGGGGATCATCCATCCCGATGGCACGATCGAGGGCTGGGTCGGCGGGAGTTGCGCCCAGCCCGTGGTCGTCCGTGAGGCGCTCCGGGCCGTAGCCGACGGGCAACCGCGCCTGCTCCGGTTGTCTCGCGATGGGCCCGGCGAAGGCCGCCGGGCCGATGGCGTGATCGAACTGGTCATGACCTGCCACTCGGGCGGCACGCTGGAGATCTATGTGGAACCGCATCTCCCCAAGCCGATGCTTTGGGTCGTCGGCACGACCCCGATCGCGGGTGCCCTGGCCGGCCTCGGCTCCGCGGCGGGCTGGCAGGTGACCGTCATCGATCCGATCGCCGACCCGGATGCGTTCCCGGACGGCCAGGGTCCACCAGTCGGCCGATATCCGCGGCCTTGATCCGGATGCGACCCCGTTCGTCGTGGTCGCCAGCCAGGGGATCTGGGACGAAGAGGCGGTCGGCCTTGCCCTGACCCGGGAGGTCGCCTACGTCGGACTCGTCGCATCGCCCACCCGGGCGGCCGTTGTTCGCGACTGGCTTCGCGAGGAGACCACGGTCGGCGACGACCGGATCGCGGCGCTGCGGGCCCCGGCAGGCCTTGACCTTGGCGCCGAGACGGCCGAAGAGGTCGCCCTGTCGATCCTTGCCGAGCTCGTGCAGGTGCGTCGCGGTCGGGCAGATTTCGTCGCATCACCCGGTCCGGCGACCATCGCCGGGGTCGCCCCAGGCCCGGTCCCGAGCGAGTCGGTCGTCGATGACATCGTCCTGCTCGATCCGGTCTGTGGCATGACCGTGGAACGTGCCCACGCACGCCACCTCGCCGAGCACGACGGGGTCGTCTACGCGTTCTGCTCCATCGGCTGCCGGACCCGTTTCATCAAGGAGCCGGCCACCTACCTGGAGTCGACCTCGTACTCGTCGATGCACGACTGACCCACGTCCCTGGAGGACCCATGCATTTCGAAGGCTCCGTTCCGATCAAGGCATCCCGCGACAAGGTCTGGGCCTTCGTCATCGACCCGGAACAGGTCGGCCAGTGCGGGCCGGGCGTCGAGAAGATCGAGGTCATCGACGCGACCCATTTCAAGGCGACCGCGAAGGTCGGGATCGGTTTCATCAGCGCCCGGTTCGTCGTGGACATGACCTTCGCGGAGCAGGAGCCGCCGGATCGTGCGCTGATCAAGGCCCACGGCCAGGCGCCCGGCAGTGCCGTGGACGCCACCGCCGAGATGCGCCTGTCGGACGGCCCGGATGGCGCCACCGTCATGGACTGGTACGCGGACGTGAATTTGTCGGGCACGTTGGCGAGCGTCGGGGCCCGCTTGATCGAGGGTACCGCCAACAAGATGATCGGCCAGACCTTCGATTGCATGCGGACGAAGCTGGAGACGCCAGCCTGACCGCGGTCGGGGGCGGCCGCTGATGGAGCGCCTGAGCCGAGTTGTCGGCCCGGTCGCGACCAATGTCCACGTCCTGGCCGACCCGCGCTCGCGCGAGGCCATCGCGATCGATACCGCGACGCCGTCGCTCGCCTGGATCGCCGATGAGCTCGCGGCTCGCTCGTGGACGCTGAAGCTGATCGTGTCGACACATGGGCACTGGGATCACATCGGGGACAACACAGCGGTTGCGACCGCGACCGGGGCCGAGATCGCCGTCCACCCTGCCGATCGCATCCGACTCACCGATCCGCAGCCACTCTGGGCACCGTTCGAGATCGTGCCATCCGTCCCGGCCGTCGAGCTGGCGGAGGGCGGGTTCGTCCGGTTCGGATCGATCCGACTCCGGGTCCTCCACACACCGGGACACACGGAGGGTTCGGTCTGCCTGTCGGCCGAGGACGACGGCCTGCTGTTCAGCGGCGACACCTTGTTCGAGGGTGGCTGGGGGCGGATCGACCTGCCCGGCGGTGACGCTTCGGCCATGGCTGGATCCATCGCCCGGTTGTCCCACCTCGACGATCGCATCGGTGTCCTGCCAGGCCATGGGAACGAGACGACCATCGGTCGTGAACGTGCCTGGATGGAACTCGTCCGCGACGGCGGTCGCCTTTTCGCCTGATCGAACCCCGCATCCGCGGAGACCTGGCGCGTCAGTGTCGCGTTTGGTCCGCGTTTGTTCCGCGTCCGTAGGGTCCGCATCTCCGGCGCCCGTGAGCGTCGACCTGGATGAGAATGGAGGGCGGGATGCGACGGACCGTGATCTTGACCATCGGCGTGATGCTGATCTCCGCCGCCTGCTCATCGAGCGGCGGCGCGGCTGAGCCCGGGGCATCCTCGGCGCCCGGCGCGGGGTCATCCGCTCCGGCGGTAGCGCCCTCGGCCGGCGGGCCAGCCGGTCTGCCGAGCGTCGATCCGTCCGACCCGCTCGCCAACTTCCGCGACAAGGACGCCACGGCTGTCGTCGTCATCGGCGATCAACGCTATGAATTCAGCGGGCTCTATTGCGTGACCATGGGCGGCGCCCTCGGCGCCTCGAGCGTCGGTGGCGACCCCAGCGTGAACATCGATCTCCCGCCAGAGGATTGGGAGACGTCGTCGGAGGGTTGGGACCCGCCGGGCGTCCGCGTGTCGATCGACGATCCCTATGCCAAGTTCAGCGCCGACCAACAGGCCGGCGAGTACCAGCCCAAGATCAAGCCCGGGATGAGCCAGGTCGACAGCTACACGTCAGACGGATATCAGGCCTCAGGGACGGCCACGTTCGTCGATGTCTTCGACTTCACGGCGGATCCGGTGCCGGTCAAGGGGACCTTCGAAGTCAGCTGTCCTCGGCCGTAGCGCGGCACCGACTTCATGCGCGAGCGAGACGATCCCGTCAGCGGCGCCGAGGCGACATCCCGGCTCCTTGACTCGGCGGCGGGCATGGGCATCGAGCTGGACCGAGACGAGGCAGAGCGCTGGATCGCGGCCATGTCGGCCGATGCGTCCGGGACCGTCGAGATCGACGTGAACTCGGGCGTCTATGGCCACCGAGTCACGATGGTGGACTATGACCCCGTCGATCTCGCGAGATTTCGCCGGATGGCGGCGATCGTCGGGTTCGAGGACCGGCCCCCGGAGGTCACGACGGCGCTCGCACTGTCCGGGTCGGCTGCACAGAGCCGGATCCAGCGGTTCCCGGCTGACGCCGACTTCTTCGAGCGGATCCACATCCGGGCCGACACGCGGGAAGCGGCTTGCGACATCCTGGCGACGGTCATCCGGGACAAGGCACGATCCACGGTCGGGCACGACGGGCACCGGCTCCAGGAGGTCAAGTTCGGAAGCTGGCCCGAGGACGGTGTCGCGGACGGCGTGGCCGTGCGACGCGGATCGCCGGTCTCGTGGACAGCGGAGCAGGTCGAAGCCGGCTTCGTCGACGTCGTAGCGAGCCGATGGCACGCAGAGACCGATTGGGTTGGAGCGACGCCGCGCTGGATCCGGGCTGGTGCAAGCTCGATTGGGTCATCGCGGATCCAGTCGGCGGTGGCCTCGCCAACGTGTCGAACGTGCTGGATCCGACCTGGGAAGCTCCAGACGGGACGATCACCCCGTTGGATGGCTACCTCGACCCGTACTTCCAGGAGGTCTACCTCGAGACGGAGTCGATCCCGTTGTTCACGAAGCTGGTCAAGGAACTTGGCGCCGACGCGGTCGCGGAGTACGTGGAGCGGCTGACCGAGGAGGTCTACAAGTACACGGTCAAGGAACCAAATTACGGCAAGGCCGCCCGGCGGATGTACAACATCTTCCGGTTGACCGGCCGCTACGCCGAGGCTGCCTACGTCCGCGAGCTGTTCGACGAGCCGGTCACGGCGCTCTACCAGGTCGCCGCGCTCCTCCGGACACTCGATGAAGCGGCCGATGCGGGCGACACCTTCGAGACGGACGCGATGGTCGGCCAGCTCGATCAGCTGATCATGGCCGCGATCACGGCTCTCGAGGGGCGTGACGAAGCCGAGATGGTCCGCCGCCTGCTCCACCTGCGGGACGCGATCAGCCGTCGCGCCGACGCCACGGAACGGGCCGCTGACATCGCCGCCGTCCGCGACGACGCCATGACTGCGGTCAACGTCTACTTCGAACGGGTGCTGACGGCCGTCCCCAGTATCGCGGCCTATCTGGATGGCATCGCGGACATGCACGGAGGGCGACAGGGATGAGACAGCGGCGCAAGGTGAATGGGTCCGTGTTCCTCGGCATCGCGTTGATGGTCGGTGCGTGCAGCAGCGGATCGACGACCGAACCGTCGGTGGCGCCGGATCTCGGAGCCGGTCCGTCCCAGCCGACCTCGATCTCGACGCCGGGCGGCACGGCCGCCCCGGCATCGGATGGCCCGGCGGCCGGCGGCGCGCTTGGAGCGGTCGTCAACGTCGCCGGCCACACGTACACCTTCCTGCCCGGACCCTATGGTGTCTGTGGTTATCGAGACGACGGCGCGATCACCTTCTCCGGCGGCACGAGCGACTTCGACCCGGCGGTCGGCGGTGGGGCGAGCGCGGCATTCCTGATCCAGACCGACGACTGGCAGGATCCTCATCCGGACCTGGCCAACGACGGCGATCCCTACATCAATATCAGTGACTATGTCGATGGCCTGCACTGGAACGCCGGCCTTGGACCCTTCACGGGTGGCGTCACCTACGCCGATAGTCACATCGAGTCGTCGACGCTCGCGGATGGCCACGCCGAAGGGTCGGCCCTGTTCGTCGAGCTGCAGCAAACGTCCGGCCAGGAGCCGCCTGTATCGGTCCCGGGGACGTTCGAGATCACTTGCGAATGAGCAGGCGTTCAGCAACGATGTCGACCGACGAGGTCAAGACTGACCGGCGATCAGCCGCAACTCCTCGACGAGTTGGCCGGCGAACACGGTCGTAGAGACGGACGACAGTTCCGGCTGGTCGCCGGTCGCTGCCAGGCCGGCAGCGATCCGAGCCCGGTAGCCGGGTGTGGCCGCGTTGCGATCATCCAGCGGGATCCATCCGTACTCGCGATGGACGCGATCGAACTGGTCGAGCAACTGTGCCGCCATCTGCCAGGCTTCCCGGTCGATGAGGAGGGGAAGCGCGCCGAAGGCATTGAGCACGAAGTAGATCGCGTGCTGTCGTGCGGTCAGATCGAGGGCTGCGACGATCGCCCTCGCGGCCTCGGCCGGTTCGCCCCATTTCGCCTCGACGAGACCTCGCTGGGCCAGGGCTCCCGAACGGACCCGGCGGTCGTTGGCCCGTTCGGCAAGGATCAGTGCCCGGTCGAGGTGTTCTCTCGCTGCTGCCTCGTCGTCGTCGTGCCACGCCGCGAGCGAGAGATGCCGATGGCCGACCGAGGCGATCCGTGGGTAGTCCTCCGCCTCCAGGAAGGCGGTGGCGCCGATCAGGATGGCTTCGGCCAGGTCCCGATCCGCCGCATAGGCGGCCTGCATCCCGATGACCACCCGGCACTCTGCAGCGTTGACCCGGTCGCCTGCCGCCTCGTACTTCGAGATCGCCTGGTTGATCAGCGCGACGCCTTCGCTCGGCCGACGGTGGATCTGGACGCGGCCCATGCCGTAGAGGCCGCGCGCTTCGCGACGCCGGTCGCCCAGCCGGATGGCCAGGTCACGAACCTCCGCGCTCATCGCTGCCGACTCGTCGTAGTGGCCGACGAAGAACGCCATCCCACTCGCTGCGGCCAGGATGTCGATCCGGCTCGCGTCGTCGCTGGCGAAGGAGAGGCACTCCCGCAGCCAGCGCTGGCCCTCCGAAGCGAGGAAGCGACTGATCCAGAACTGCGCCAGACCGGCCGCGATCTCGGCCGCCTGGCCGGCCCGGTCGGTGTCGAGGAGGTGACGCATCGCGATGCGATAGTCGGCGATGCTGGCCTCGACCTCGTTCAGGGCGGTCGCCTCCGTCGACGTGAAGGCCGCGGCATCGGTGGCTCGGGCGGCCGCCACGAACCAGTCGGCGTGTCGATCGCGGGCGGCTCGCGCCTGATGCGAGGAGGTCAGTCTCCGGAGCCCGAAGTCGCGCACCGGCTCGAGCATCCGATACCGGACCGAACCGTCGCGGGCCCGTTCCGGCACGAGCAGTGATGCCTCGACGAGTCGACAGAGGGTGTCGTCGATCGCTCTCGGGTCGTCGGTACCGACGCAGACGTTCCCGAAGGCGCCGGCCGCGAACGTGTCGACGAAGACGGCCGTCATCGCCAGGACCTGCCGATCCACGGTGTCGAGGAGGGCGACACTCCGGGCGATCGCGTCGGCGACCGATCCCTCGTGCCGGGGGCCCGCGTCACCCTCGCCTGTGTCGGCCGGCTTTGCCCGTCCGGCGAAAGTCAGTCCGGCGGCCCGGCGCAGACCGAGCGAGACGACCCTGTGTGCCGCGAGTTCCACCGCGAGTGGCATCCCACCGGTCCGCCGACAGAGAGCGATCAACTCGTCGGCATCAGCATCCCTGAGGTCGAACGTCGGATCCGCGGCCCGGACGCGATCGGCCAGCATCTGGAGCGTCGCGGACTCCCACATGTGGTCGCGGACCTCGGGCAAGGTCAGCGGTCGGAGCGGCCAGATCGTCTCGCCGGCGATGCCAAGACGACTGCGGCTGGTGGCCAGGATCCGCACCCGGTCGCCGTGGAGGCGTGTCCCGAGTAGTCGGCGGACCGCGTCGATCACATGCTCGCAGTTGTCGATGATGATCACGGCCGGTCGCGGCGCGAGGAGGCGGTAGAGTTCGTCGAGGTCGTCGACCCGCTCATCGACCGCCAGGGCGGAAGTGATCGTGGAAAGCACATCGGCTTCCGTCCGCGTGCCTGCAAGCCGGACCAGCCAGACACCGGCAGGATGTGCGTCGAGGCGTCGGGACCCGAGCTCGATCGCGAGTCTGGTCTTTCCGATGCCCGGCGGTCCGGTGATGGTGACGAGATGATGACGGTCCGCAGCCGCGCTGACGGCGGCGAGGTCGTCCTCGCGACCGACGAAGCTCGAGTCCACGAACGGGACGTTATGAGCCCCGTTGGCGCCGAGTGAGTCGAGCAGGGCAGGATCGTGGTTATGGACTCGCGTTTCGAGTGCCTGGAGACGCGGACCAGGCGTGACCGCCAGCTCCGCGTCGAGCGTCTCGCGAGCCGTCTTGAGCGTCGCCCGGGCGTCGGCGGCGCGGCCGGCCATGGAGTAGGCCAGGACCAGTTCCTCCCACAGTGACTCGTTGAGTGGCTGTTCGGCCACGAGCTGGCGGAGGAGGGCGATCGATTCCGAGACACGGCCCTGGAGGTTCAGCGCACGCGCCTGGGTGGTCCGGGCGGCGATGAGCAACTCGACCAGGCGGTCGCGCTCGCCGCGTGCCACCTCGACGTCCGCCAGTTCCGGGTATGGCTCGGCGCGCCACAGCCGCGCGGCGCGGGCGCTGATGTCGCCGGCATCCCGGAACCTGCCCTGGGCCAGTCGGCGTCCGGCGCGTGCCACCAGGGTGGAAAACTGGCGGACGTCGAACTCGTGTCCTTCCAGATGCAGCAGGTACCCGTCCCGATGGAGCTGGATGACGTCCGGGCACCCGGCGTCGGAGGGCGGACAGGTGGACATGGATCGCCCGGTCCGCGGTCGCCGGCGGTGTTTCGCCCCACATCCGGTCGATCAGCGAATCGATCGGCAGGGGCACGTCCGGGTTCACCAGGAATGATGCGAGGAGGCGTCGATGGGCGGGGCGTAACGGGATCGCCTGTCCGCCAGACAGCACGACCAGGGCGCCCAGGGCTTCGAATCTCATGTCATCGCGCCCGCCGCGGAGGCGTCGCGGGCCGTGGACACCTGCATCGAGCGATGCGCGGCGCGGTACGGTCGCTGGCAGGAGCGGGCCGGTGCCATGCCTGATGATACCCAGGTCAGCGGAGCCCCCGGCGATGAGTGCTACAGCGGTCGGCGGTAGGCTGCCGCCCGAGTGTGCATCTCGAACCCGAGGCCCTCGTACAACCCCAGCGCACCGTTGGGGTTCTCCGAGTCCACGCCGAGCATCGCCTCGTCGAGGCCGGCCGCACGAAAGCGCCGCAGGGATTCAGCGGTGATCGCTCGGGCCAGACCCCGGCGACGCCATGGGCGGCGCACGCTGATGTGTTCGAGCCAACCGCGCTTGACACCCAGCCGCTGGTTCTCCTCCGCCCAGACCCAGTTCTGGACGACGCCGGCAACCTCGTCGCCCTCCCAGGCAACGACCCACAGGTCGGTGTCGAGACCGTCCCGACCGAACGTCTTGGCGAAGTCGCTGTCACCCATCTCCCGATGGCCCCAATGGTCTCGGAACGCCTCGTTCTCCGCATCGACGACCTGGCGACGCTGGTCCTCCCGGATCGTCCGGATCTCCAGGCCGTCGGGGAGGGGAGCGTCCGGGATGTCATCGAGGGTGCGTCGGCGCATCAGGAAGAAGTGTCGGACGGGCTCGAAGCCGACGTCCGTCAGGAGTCTGCGATGGCCGATCTCCGCATCCTCGGCAAAGGATCCGAGGCCGACCTCGTCGTCGGGATCCTCGACCGCGGCTCGGGCGTTGGCTCGCGCGATCGCCCAGGCCTGGAGCCAGCGTCCGAGTCCGCGCCGCCGGAAGCCCGGGTCGACGGAGCCCCACATGTCGTAGATCGGGTGATCGTCCCGGATGGCGCGCTCCAGTCCCGTCGCGGCGATCACCCGACCCTCGGCTTCGACCAGGATGACGTCCGTGGCCGGGTCCACCCCCTCCGTGTTCTCCATGTCGACCTGGAGGTCGGAGGCGGTCGGCAAGTACGGGATCTGGTCGTACGCGTTCGCAGTCGCGATCAGTTCTGCCAGCAGGGCGTAGTCCGATGGATCGCCGAACGGGCGACCCACCGCACCAGGGACCGGCGACTGCCCGAGGTCCATGATCGTCATGCCTCGAATGTACGCCGGTAGGCGCCCTCGCGTCGGTGGATCGCGAACCCGACGCCCTCGTAGAGCTGCACTGCTCCGTTCGGGTTCGTCGCGTCGACGCCCAGCATCGCCTCGGTCATGCCCTTTGCTCGCAGTCGTTCCAGCGAGATGACGGTGAGCGCGCGCGCCAGGCCGCGGCGACGCCACTGGCGCCGGACGCAGACCGTCTCGAGCCATCCACGTTCGACGCCGAGATCGGCGTTCTCATCCGGCCAGATCCAGTTCTCGACGATGCCGGCGACCTGGTCGCCGTCCCACGCGACCGCCCACAGATCGGTCGTGATCTCCTTGTGGGCAAAGCTCGCCTCGAAATCGTGATCGGTTCCTTCCCGATGACCCCAATGGTCGCGAAACGCGTCGACCTCCGCGTCATAGATCGCCCGATGCTGGTCGGGCGTCACCGCTCGCACGTCCAGCCCATCGGGCATCGCCACGGGCGGGATCGGGATGGCCAGGTCGCGACGCATCAGGTAGAACTGCCTGACGCGTTCGAATCGTTCACGGGCCAGCATGGCGATGGCGCCGTGCTCACCCTCATCCGCGCCCGCCTGGACGACGATCGGCCGACCTGGCTGGATCGCAGCCGCCCGGTCTCGGACCCGTCGGAGGTTCCAGCCAAGCAGCGCGCTGCCGATCCCTCGGCGACGGACGGCCGGATGGACATGGCCGTAGATCTGGAAGGTCTGTTCGCCGTCGCGAACGACCGACTCCGATCCGGCGGAGGCGACGACCGTTCCGTCGAGTTCGACCATGACGAAATCGCGGGCGGGATCGAAATCGGGATCTACCCTCCTTCCGAAGACGCAGTTGCTCTGCGGTCGGCAGCCACGGGATCCCGTCCGCCTGGCTCGCCGCCCGGAGGAGGGCCGCGAGGCGTTCGTAGTCCTCCACGCCCTGCCAGGCTCGGGCCTGGAGGCCGGGGATCGAGGGCAGGCCGTCGAGGGCCAGCGGGCTGGTCGGTCCGGTCGTTGTCGCAGTCATGTCGTCCCTCCCGTATTTGCGTTCCATGTGCTCACTGACGGACTTGCTGATGAGCTTCCAGGTGCGGCGGTGCTCCGCCCGCGCCCGCGGATCGCCCTCGCGGGCGAGTCGGGCCGCCTCGCGCTCGAGTTTCTGGTGGCTGCGGAGTCGATCCGCGGTCAGGCGACCGTCGGCGAGGGCGGTGGTGACCGCACAACCGGGTTCGCCGTCGTGACGGCAGTCGCTGAAACGGCAGTCGGTGGCGATGTCGACGATGTCGTCGAACGCGGTGTCGACGCCGTCGTCGGCGCCGAGGACCTCGAGGGCCCGGATCCCGGGGGTATCGACGAGCAGGGCGCCATCGGGCAGCTCGAACAATTCGCGATGGGTGGTCGTGTGGCGGCCACGTGAGTCGGATGCACGGACCTCACCGGTCGCCTGGCGATCCTCGCCGAGGAGTGCGTTCACGAGGGTCGACTTGCCGACCCCCGACGAGCCGAGGATGGCGGCCGTGGTCCCGGGCAGGAGATGCGCCTCGGAGGGCGTCGAGACCCGAGCCGGTCCAGGCGGACACCGCGACCACGGCGACCCCTGGCGCGATCGCGTCGACGGCCACCAGGCGACCATCGACGTCGTCGGCGAGGTCCGCCTTGTTGAGCACGACGACGGGCGTGATCGCACTCGACCAGGCGACCGCGAGATAGCGCTCGATCCGGCGCAGGTTGAAGTCGTTGTCGAGTCCGGCGACGAGGAGGGCGACATCGACATTGGCGGCCATGACCTGCTCGTCGTCGATGCGGGTCCCGCGCCGGGAGCCGTCGGCGGCCATCCGCCGGAAGACGGTCCGGCGCGGCAGGATCGTGACGATGACGTCATCCCGGTCCACCGTGACCCAATCACCGACCGTCGGGAAATCCGAATGCCCGAGCGCGCCGAACCGGAACGACCCGGAGACCGTCGCGGGGCGGTCTCCGGTGTCGTCACGGACGATCGACGTGTCGCGATGGACGGCCACGACGCGTGCCGGGCGATGTCCGGCGCTCGCGACGGCCGCGTAGGCATCCGCCCAGCCGGCATCCCAGCCCAGCGCGTCGAGTCGGTCGAAGGGGTCCATCTCAGCCGACTCGCTTCAGCTTGCCGGTCCGCTTGGCGTAATGCTCGGCCCGGCCGAACGCCCACAGCCCGAACGGGATGAACACGACACCCATGACGACGAGCGGCCAGACGAGCCCGGTCAGCGCGCTGACCGGCGTCCCATCGATCAGCCCGGCCCGGACGCCTTCGAGGACGTAGGTCGCCGGCGACAGGCGCGACAGGACCTGCATCCAGGGCGGCAGGATGTCGACCGAGTAGTAGACCCCGCTGACGAGCAACAGGACGGACTGCAGCACGAACGTCATCTGCGCGCCGCGCTCGACGTACAGCAGGGGCAGGATCGCCGCGATCATGCCGATGCCGACGAAGCTGAACGAGCCGAGGATCATGAACGCGATCACGGTCCCAGGGTTCGCCTGGCTCAGGTCGAGCTGCGGGAAGAACAGGATGAGCGCGACGAAGATGACCGACGTGTGAACGAGGCCATAGACCATCGCGTAGGCGACCGATCCGAGCAGCTGCGACCAGCGCTGGATCGGCGCCATCATCGTGTACTCGAGGGTTCCCTCCCAGCGCTCGACCGTGATCGTCTCGGCGATCCAGCTGAACACGACCGACAGGTAGTTCCAGAAGATCGCACCGATCATCAGCGACAGCAGCAGCGTCTCGTTGCCCTGTGACGCACCGATGAGCGAGATCGAGAGCGCGCCCGCGACCGAGTAGACCAGGAACGCGAGTTCCCAGCCCCAGTAGCGGCGAGTCAGATTGAAGTTGCGCTCGATGAAGGCGAATGAGGCCTTCAACTCATGGGTGACGACGGTCATCGGGAGGATCTCCTGGGTGGTGGAGCCGGTCCGGCCCTAGCGGGACCGGACCGGCTCGAGTGCGGGCTCCGCGGCTAGCCGGGCACCGAATGCGATGATCCGATGGCCGACCGCCCTGCGGATGGACGGGGTTGGCTGACGGACGTGGCGCAGGAGCGCGGCTTGGGCGATCTCGCGATCGATCCGCTCCCTGGCCAGCTGGCCGTGCAGTTCCGGGGAAAAGTTCATGGGTCTCACCTCCTTTCAGTCGGTCTCGGCGTCGTCGTCCTCGACGTCGTCGTCGAGCGATCTGCCGGTATAGGTCATGAACACGTCTTCGAGCGTCGCGGGGCCGGCCACGCGATCGCGGATGAGGGTCTTGAGTCCGTTCGGTGTGTCCTCCGCCACGACTCGAGCGTCGTCGATGATCGTGATCCGGCCACACAGCCGTTCGGCTTCGGCCAGGTCGTGGGTCGTCAGGACGATGGTCGCGTCGTGGGTCTGGCTGAGCTCCTCGATGAACGACTGGACGTCCAGCTTGGAGCGCGGATCGAGACCCGTGGTCGGTTCGTCCAGGAGCAGCAGGGTCGGGCTGGTCAGCAGCGCCCGCGCGATGGCGACCTTCTGCTGCATCCCCCGGCTCATCTGCTCGATCGGACGGTCGATCCGCTTCTCCGAGATCCCCAGTCGAGCCAGGATCACGATCGCTTCACGCTTCGCCGTCGAGCCATCGAGGCCGTAGAGGCGGGCCGCGAAGAGAAGGTTCTCCATCGGACTGAGCTTCTTGAAGAAGGCTGCGTCCACGCTGACTCGGTTGATCAGGCGTTTGACCGCCATCTCGTCACGCACGATGTCGTGGCCGAAGACCTCGATCCGACCCTCGTCGAGGGTCAGGAGGCCGCAGATCAACCGGATGAGCGTCGACTTGCCGGAGCCGTTGGCGCCCAGGACCCCGTGGATGTCACCGCGCTCGAGGCGCATCGACACGTGCGAGATCGCGGTCACCGACTGCTTCTTCCGTCCCACGACGAACCGCTTGCTGACGTCCTCGACGAGGAGCGCCGGCACGGCCGACGGCGCGGGAGCCGGCGGGTCGATCACGACCGACAGCGAGGGCTGGTCGGCCTGGTCGTTCTTCAGTTCGGGGCTCAAGAGAGCGGTCATGATGGTCTCCAGGGATCGACGGTGCGAGGAATGACGAGAGCCGCGGGTCCGCTCCGACCTGGTGGTCGGCGGGCCTCGCGGCTCTGGCGCCCTGGCTGCCCGGGTCGGACAGCGAATGGCATCAAAAAAGCCGGGGGCCCGATCTGGCCCACGGCTCGTGGTTGGTCCGGATGGCGGTCCTGCCGCCGGCGGCTAACTCGAGATGGGCACAGATCTCCCGATTGCGGGGCCACTGATGGGCGCAACGCATCGGGTACGAAGGAACGGTGTCGTCATTCGAGCCGCCTCCTTCTTGCCTGATCCATGCCCGCGACGTGCGAGCCGGTCGGCAGTCTAGCCGGACCGTGGAGTCGATGTCAACCGAGCCCCAGCCTGCCCTGCCACACGACCCCGGAGCCGGGGCGAGGCCAGGCTGGCGGCGAGCGGTTGGGTGCGGGCTACCGGACGGATCGCGACGGGCCTCGGTCGCCGCGTCGACGACCCGCGTCGGCCGGCGGCCAGAGGAGATACCCGCCGACGAGGAAGCACACGGCACCGGCGAACGTGCCCAGATTGACGATGACGATGTTGGCCACCTCGCCCGTGGTGGGGAGGACCACGGCGGCGATCGCCGACGACATGAAGAAGGCCGAGCCGATCGCGTTGAGGAGGTTGATCCACCAGTTGACGTCATCGGCGCGGACGGCCCAGCGGAAGCCCACCAGCGCGGTCCATGCGCACGCGCTCGCCACCAGGAACGCAACGGATCCGAACATATCCGGCGCCCAGACGAGGCGGTCGACCTGCTGGGTCGTGAGACCTTCGACGAGCGCACCGAAGGTGCTGATATTGAAGAAGACGGTGCCGGCGAGCTGCACGGCTACCGCCCACCAGTCCAGGCTGTGCGGACGGACGCCGATGTATCGGAACGTCGCCGATCCGTCGTTGAGGACCTGGATGAACTGGCTGTAGCCGGCCGCCGTGAAGAACACCGATCCGAGCGCGAACGTCATCGCGTCGACGCGAGGGTCGACCAGCTGGCTGTACGGCGGGAACGAGCCGAGCGCGAACAGAAACGAGCCGACGACGAACAGCGCCCCGACCCGCCAGCCGAGGAGGTGCGCGTTCCAGCGCACCTCCCGCCGCCAGGTCATCGCAGGTATGGCCGACCTGCGCCCCTCACCCGATCAGGTGTGGGCGAAGGCCGCCGTCTCGGGCGGGTGCGACGGGGGGAACCGGGTGAGATGGTCGACAGTCTTCCGGAGCGCCTCCACCAACGCCTCGGCGAGGTCCATGCTGAAGCCTTCCCGGACGACCACGCGCAACACGGCGACGTCCGTGGCGTTGGCCGGCATCGTGTACGCAGGCACCTGCCAGCCGCCCGTGCGCAGGTGGTCCGATACGTGGAACACCGTGTACGGCTGCTCGCCCTTCATTCGAAACGCCATGACGGGCATCGCGCTGCCGTCGCTGATCACCTCGAACGGCCCCATCTTGGCGATCTCGCCGGACAGGAACAGGGTGATGTCGCGCAACGACTCCATGATGCGCGTGTACCCCTCACGGCCGAGGCGCACGAAGTTGTAGTACTGGCCCACGATCTGGTTGCCCGGTCGGGAGAAGTTGAGGGTGAACGTGGGCATGTCGCCGCCCAGGTAGTTGACGTGGAACACCAGCTCGTTCGGGAGGTCGTCCTTCGAGCGCCAGATGGCAAACCCGAGGCCCGGGTAGGTGAGCCCGTACTTGTGCCCCGACACGTTGATCGATTTGACCTGCGGGAGTCGGAAATCCCACTCGAGGTCGGGGTGCAGGAAGGGCGCCACGAAACCGCCACTGGCGGCATCGACGTGGATGGGGATGTCGAGACCGTGCTCGAGGTTGTAGGCGACGACCCGGTCGTGGATCTCCTGGATCGGTTCGAACTCGCCGGTGAACGTCGTGCCGAGGATCGGGATGACACCGATCGTGTTCTCGTCCACCCGGGCCATGACATCGTCGGGAGCCACGACGAACCGGTCATGCGCGACCGGGACATAGCGCGGCTCGACGTCCCAGTACCGGCAGAACTTCTCCCAGACGACCTGGACATTCGAGCCCATCACCATGTTGGGCTTGTCCGTCGCCAGGCCCGCGGCCTGGCGACGCTGACGCCACTTCCACTTCAGGGCGAGGCCTGCAAGCATCACGGCCTCGCTGGATCCGATCGTCGAGACGCCGATCGCCTCACCGCTGCCCGGGACATGGAACAGGTCCGCGACGATGTTCACGCAGCGCCGCTCGATCTCGGCCGTCTGCGGGTACTCGTCCTTGTCGATCATGTTCTTGTCGAAGGTCTCGGCCATCAGCCGGTCGGCCTCGGGCTCCATCCACGTGGTCACGAACGTGGCCATGTTCAGGCGGGAGCTCCCGTCAAGGAGCAGCTCGTCGTGGATGAACCGGTAGACGTCCGTGGGAGGTGACTCGTGATCGGGGAGCTTGTGCTTCGGTGTCGGGCTTCGGTTGAGGCGGCCGGAATAGGCTGGTGTCAGGACCTCGTCGCCGTCAGTGTGTTCGTGGATCATCGTCACTCCTTGCGTATCCGTCGGCCCATTGTGCACAGGCATCGCGATCCCCGACGGTTTCCCTCCGGCTCGTCGTCGGGCGCGGTCAGAGATGACGACGGACGATCGGTCGGATCGGGCTGGTGGCATTCCACTGGCGTCGTTCGACGACGCTGAACCCGGCCCGCTCGAACATGGCCAGGGTGCCGTGATAGGCACTCGCGCCCGGGACGCGGCCGGCAGTGGTGTCGACGGGATACGCCTCGACGGTCGTTGCACCATGCGACCGCGCGAACTCGATCGCCGCGTCCAGGAGGGCCGTCGCGATGCCCTGACCTCGCGACTGGCGCGACACCACGAAGCACACGATCGACCAGACCGGGATGTCGTCCAGCCGAGCGAGCAGCTTCGAATAGGCAAGACGCTCGTAGTCCTGGCGTGGCGCAAGGCTGACCCAACCGACCGCCCGGTCATCGACGTAGGCGACGAGTCCAGGCGCAAGCTCCCGCGTGGAGAGATCCTCGAGCGCCGCGCGGTTCCCGTCCGGCGTCGAGTTCGTCCAGTCCCGACCTCGGAACCGGAAGTACGTGCACCAGCACCACTTCGGATCGCCGCCCTGTTCAAAGAAGGTTGCCAGGTCCGCGAACCGATCGGCGCTGAGTGGCTGGATGTCGATCGACATGACTCGCTCAGTCTCGCCGACCGCGGCCGGCGGCGTTTGACCCTGGGTCAACCCGCCCGTACGCTCCCGGCGTGGCTTCCCAGGCGCGCTCGATCGTCCGGCTCATCGGCGACGGGACCGTCGATGGCGAGCTGGCCGCCCAACTCTGGTTGCTGATCGATGGCCGCGTCCCGATCGTGGTCGCCTCCGACGACGATCCGGCTGGAGCATCGATGGTCTTGGCCGCCCTCCTGGATTTCCTGCCATCGGTCGTGTCGATCGTCGAACTCGCCGGTCCAGCCGAGTCGTTCTCGTGGCTGCCCCAGGCGTCCGAACTCGGCTGGCCCGGAAAGGCTGACCTCAAGGCGGACACCGATCCGGTCCGGCCGGACCGAACGGTCCTGATGGCGGCCGGACTGGCCGACGAGGGGCCACGGGCCACGCCGGGTGCGGTCGCGAGGATCGCGGTGCGGGCGGCATCGATCGGGTATGGCCTTGCGGCCACGATGCGGGCGGGTTCGCTCGAGGACGTGTTCGCGGCCCTCGGGGCGGGTCCCGTCGGCCTGTCGGACGACGAATGCTCACACCTTGGCGTCGTGCTCGTCGTACGGCGCCTGGTCGACGGTCGCCGCCGGGTCACGGCCGCCCATTTCGTCCGCCCGATCGCCCGGGACGTCCACGGACATCTGCAGCGCCTCGGCCCGGCGGTCATCGCGACCTGGGATCCCGAGAGCGACGGGTTCGAGCATTTCGGCTGGGGTGTGACGCCGGAACTGGCGCGGCGCGTCGGTCGCCATGCCGGCGACTTCGAGATCGAGCTGGACCGTCGGCAGGCGTATCTCGACCACCTGCTGGCGGGTGGTGCCATCGATGCCGGCGAGGTCCGTGATGCGATCCGCGCATACCGCCCGGCCGAGCCGTTTGACGCTCCGCGGATGGACGCTTAGGCTCGCCCTCCGAGCCCTGCCAGTACCCGGGAGCACGCCGTGGATCCCATCGAACGACCCGATTCGCAGCCGGCGACGCTCGGCGCGCTGAAGGCCTCCGGCTGGCGATCGCGATCGGTCAAGGACGAGCTTCGGTCCAATCTGCTGGGTCTGCTCGGATCTGGCGACCCGATCTTCCCCGGCGTCGTCGGGTACGAGGACTCGGTCGTTCCGGCGATCGAGAACGCGATCCTCGCCGGCCACGACCTCGTCTTCCTCGGGGAACGCGGCCAGGCCAAGACGCGGCTCGCCAGGACGCTCGTCGGCCTGCTCGATGCGTGGCTCCCGGTCGTCCATGGTGGCGAGCTCAATGACGACCCGTACGCACCGGTCAGCCCGGCGGCACGATCGATCGTCGAGCGTGACGGCGACGCGACGGAGATCGCCTGGCTGCCTCGTGACCGGCGCTATGCAGAGAAGCTGGCGACCCCGGACATCACGATCGCCGACCTGATCGGCGAGGTGGACCCGATCAAGGTGGCCGAGGGCCGCTACCTGTCGGACGAGTTGACCCTCCATTACGGACTCATCCCGAGGGCCAATCGCGGGATCGTGGCGATCAACGAATTGCCCGACCTTGCCGAACGGATCCAGGTCGGGCTCCTCAACATCCTCGAGGAGCGCGATGTCCAGATCCGTGGCTTCGTCGTCAGGCTCCCACTCGACCTGTACATGGTGGCGTCGGCCAACCCCGAGGACTACACCTCGCGCGGCCGGATCATCACGCCGCTCAAGGACCGCCTCGGATCGCAGATCCGGACCCACTATCCTCGCTCGCTCGAGCACGAGATGGCGATCGTCCGCCAGGAGAAGCAGCGATTCGAGGCGGCCGATGGCGTACCGATCGTCGTCGTCCCGGCGTTCATGGAGGAACTCGTCGCCGAGTTGACCCACCTCGCCCGGCGCTCGCCTGAGATCAGCCAGCGGTCCGGCGTGAGCGTTCGGGTCTCGGTCGCCAACGCCGAGGTCCTGGAGGCGGCGGCCCTCAAGCGGGCGGTCCGGCTCGGCGAGCCGGTCGGCTCGCCCCGTGTCTCCGACCTCGGGGCGATCGTCGCTTCGACCGTCGGCAAGGTCGAGCTGGAGACGGCCGGCGACGATGCGCCGGAGGAGCGGATCGTCGAGCGGCTCATCACCCGGGCGCTCCACGCGACGTTCAACCGTCACGCCTCGATCGACGACCTGGATGGCGTCGTCGAGGCGTTCGAGGACGGGTTCACGGTCGAGACCGGGGAGCGGATCCCGTCGCGCGAATACGTCGCCTGGGCCCGCGAGGTCCCGGGCCTGTCCGTGGCGGTCGATCGCCTCGGGGCGTTCGACGTGACCGACGGAGCCGAAGAGCCCGCGGTCGTCGCCTCCGCGGTCGAGTTCCTCCTCGAAGGCCTCCATCTGGCAAGGCGACTCAACAAGGACCGGGTCGCCGGAGGGACGGTCTACCACCGGTGACGGCGTACAGCCCGGATCCCCGCGACATCGGACCGGAGGCGGCCGGGTCGAGCGACGGATCGCGGGCCGGTCGACGGCAGTCGGAACGCCCCGGGCTCGGCGGCTGGTTCGCTCGCCAGGGCCGCCCGATTCACCGCCTGGGACGGGAGTCAGCAGGTGGCCGATCTGGAGGCCGACGAACTCCTCGATGCGCTCGCCGACGATGTCATGGCGGAAGGCGATCTTGCCGAGGCCCTCCGCCGGCTCATGGAACGGGGCTGGCGTACCGCCGATCCGACCCGCGGCGACCTGCCCGGCCTTCGTGACCTGATGGAGCGCCTCGAGCGACGCCGCGAGGAGATCCTCGAGCGGTATGGGTTGGGCGACGTCCTCGGCGATATCCGCCAGGAGCTGAACGACATCGTCGACGTGGAGCGGGCGGGAGTCGAACGCCGTCTGGACGAGGCGGCTATGCCGGACGAGGCTGCGGCGTCGGATGCCGCGGTCGCGCAGGATGCCGAGCTCCGCTCGATGCTCCGCGGAGCCGCAGCACGACGTCTCGATCAGCTCGACGCCCTGCCGTCCGACGTGGGGGAGCAGATCCGGGGCCTCCAGGAATACGACTTCCTCGAGCCTTCCGCCCGGGAGCGGTTCGACGCCCTGGTCAACCGCCTGCAAGGCCAGGTCCTTGACCAGTTCGTGTCCGGCATGTCGGACGCCATCCGGTCGATGCGCCCGGAGGATCTCGCCGCGAATCGCGACATGGTCCGCGATCTCAACGCCCTCATCCGGGAGCGGATCGGGGGCGGCGAGCCCGACGTCAGCGAGTTCCTGGCCAGGCACGGCCGGTTCTTCCCGGGCGCCCGCACGTTCGACGACGTGATCGACCAGCTCGCCCAACGGATGGCGGCGATGCAGTCGTTGCTCCGGTCGATGACGCCCGACCAGCGTGCCGAACTCCAGTCGATGATGGACGCGCTGCTGCGCGACGATCGCCTGCAGGTGGACCTTGCCGAGCTTGCCTCGAACCTCGATCTCCTCGTCCCGGGCGGGCTTGGCGATCGCGTGCCCTTCTCAGGGGACGAGTCGCTCGGATTCGGCAGCGCGCTGGCGGAGATCAGCCGGCTCGATGCGATGGATCGACTGAGCGACGCGCTGTCCGACGTCGGCTCCGCGGCCGACCTGGCGGCGATCGACCGCGCCGACGTGCAGGACCTGTTGGGCGATGACGGGTTGCGCGATCTCGATGCACTCGATGACATCGCCCGGCGACTCGAGGCGGCAGGCTACCTCACGAGGGACGGCGATCGCCTCGAGTTGACGCCGCGCGGCAGCCGGCGGATCGGCCAGAAGGTACTCGATGACCTGTTCTCGCGGCTCCGACGCGACGCGTTCGGGGGCCACCGGCTCGATCGCGCCGGGCGGGGAGGGGAGCGCACCGAAGCCACCAAGGCGTACGAGTTCGGGGACCCCTTCCACCTTGACCTGCGCGGCACGATGTTCAATGCCCTGGGCCGCGAGGAGAACGCGCCCGCGATCAGGGCCGCCGCCGGACAGCATCGGCTCCAGCTCCGACCGTCCGACTTCGAGGTCCTCCAGACGGAGCAGCTGACCCGCACCTCCACGGTCCTGCTGGTCGACATGAGCCGATCGATGCTCCTTCGCGGCTGCTTCCTCGCTGCCAAGAAGGTGGCTGTGGCGCTCGACACGCTGATCCGGACCCAGTACCCGAGTGACCAGCTGACGGTCATCGGCTTCGCCTACTACGCCCGGGAGATCCGACCCGGCGCACTCGCCGAGCTGACCTGGCACGGCTCCGAGTACGGCACGAACCTGCAGCACGGCCTGCTCCTCGCCCGGCGGATCCTCGAGCGGACCCCCGCCGCGAACAAGGAGATCGTCGTCATCACCGACGGAGAGCCGACCGCCCACTTCGAGGACGGTCAGGTCGAATTCAACTATCCACCGACGCGACGGACGATCCAGGAAACGCTCCGCGAAGTCGTGCGCTGCACCCGGTCGGGGATCACGATCAACACGTTCATGCTCGAGCGGTACGCCGGCCCTGGCCGACTTCGTGGCCTACATGACCAGGCTGAATCGCGGACGCGCGTTCTACGCGACGCCGGAGCGGTTGGGCGAGTACGTCCTGGTCGACTTCGTCAACCGTCGGACAAAGCGAGTGTCGTAGCCCGTATCCTTCCGGGAAACGAGTTCGTCGCACCGTACGGAGGTATGTCTTGGAACTCTCGCAATTCGTCCCCTACCTGCTGTTCCTGCACGTGATGGGGGCGATCCTCGCGTTCGGACCGACGTTCGCGTACTCGATCATGGGGGCGATGGCCGGGCGAGAGCCACAGCACGCGAACTTCAGTTCGCGCCAGGTCGCGGCGATCGGCAACGGCCTCGTCTACCCGCTGGCGATCTTCCAGGGGATCACGGGTGTCCTGCTGATCATCTCGGGCCAGTTCGACGTCAAGAACCTGTGGCTCGGCCTTGGGATCCTGCTGTACGCGATCGCCTTGATCTACGCCTTGACGGTCCAGCGCAATGCGCTCCACCACCTCATCGAGCTCACCTCGACGCCACCCGCGCCCGGGTCGCCGCCGTCACCGGAGATCCCGGCGACGGTCAAGAAGGTCCAGCGCGGCGGGATCTTCCTCGGTCTGCTGATCGTCGTGATCGTGTTCCTGATGGTCGTCAAGCCGACCCTCTGACCCGCGCGGATGGGCCTGGTCGGGCGGCGGTCGCTACCATGAAGGCGACACGATCGACAGGAGACCCATTCCGATGCCACACGTTTCGAATTCCACCGTTGACCTCCTCGAGACGCTGAGCCCGAGCGCCCACCTTGCGGTCGAGCGGCTCGTCATCGACGACGAGCCGGTGTTCCGATCCACGACCATCCGCGACCTCGCCTGGACCGCTGCCTTCGCGACGGACGAGGCGACGATCTCGGCGGTCCAGTGGCTCATCTGGGAAGCGAGCCAGGCGCTTGGGGCGAGGTCTGCCAGCATCCAGGGGTTGTACGACGCCCGAGCCCGTGGCGACGTCAGCGGCTTCACCGTCCCGGCGATCAACCTGCGAGCCCAGACGTTCGACATGGCCCGGACCGTGTTCGAGGCGGCCGCGGCCGCCGAGGTCGGTGCGGTCATCCTCGAACTCGCCCGGAGCGAGCAGACCTACACGTTCCAGCGCCCGGTGGACTACGCCACGTCCGTACTCGCCGGCGCGATCGCTGCGGGCTGGCATGGTCCGGTCTTCATCCAGGGTGACCACTACCAGTTCAACGCCAAGAAGTACGCGGCCGATCCGGAGTCGATGACCGAGGAGATCCGGCGGGCGTGCCGTCTCGCCATCGATGCGGGTTACCGGAACATCGATATCGACTCCTCGACCCTGGTCGACCTGTCGAAGCCGAATGTCGACGAGGAGCAGCACGAGAATTACCGGCGCGCGGCCGAACTGACGGCGCTCATCAGGACGCTCGAGGTCGACGGTGTCACCGTCAGCGTCGGTGGCGAGATCGGCGAGGTCGGGACCCAGAACTCGACGGTCGCCGAGTTGCGCGCCTATCTCGATGGCTACCGGCGTGAGCTGGACCGCCTGGCCCCGGATGCTCGAGGCATCTCCAAGGTCAGCGTCCAGACGGGTACGTCGCACGGCGGCATCCCCCTGCCCGGCGGGGGCGTCGCCGAGGTGAAGCTCGACTTCGAGGTCCTCCGCGAGCTCGGTGTGGTGGCCCGCGAGTACGGCCTCGCCGGCGCGGTCCAGCACGGTGCCTCGACCCTGCCGGACGAGTTGTTCCATCGCTTCCCGGCCGTCGAGACCGCCGAGATCCACCTGGCCACCGGCTTCCAGAACGCCCTCTACGAGCACCCGGCGTTTCCGGATGCGATGCACCAACGGATCGAGGCGTGGTGCTATGCCAACGCCGGCGGCGAGCGCAAGGTCGACCAGACGGATCAGCAGTTCGTCTACACGGCGCGCAAGAAGGCGATCGGACCGTTCAAGCGTGAGCTCTGGGACCTCGACACGAAGGAGGAGATCCTCGCCGCGCAGCGACGCAAGATCTCGTACCTGTTCACGGAGCTGCGCGTCGACGGCACTCGCTCGATCGTCGACCGCTTCGTCGAGCCGGTCGAGACGCACCGACCGATCCCCGACGGTCTGCGCTCCCTCGCCGCTGCCGGCTGACCCGCGCCCGGGTGGCCACCATGGAGGTCTCGCCCGAGGACCCTCGTGAAGGGCTCATCCGTGCCCTGGGCCGGCTGCCGGAGTTCGCGGGTCGCCAGCTCCGGCTGACCGCCTTGTCCGGCGGCATCACCAACCGGAACTTCCGGGTCGATGCCGCCGGGACGAGCGATCGCTGGGTCATCCGCCTGGCCGGGAACGATACCCACCTGCTCGGGATCAGCCGTGAGGTCGAGCACGCCGCGACGATCGCCGCGGCCGGCGTCGGGGTCGGTCCGGAGGTCACCGCCTTCATCCGGCCGGAGGGCTACCTGGTGACCCGATTCATCGTCGGCGATCCGGTCGACCAGCAGGCTGTCCACGCCCCCGAGACGCTCGCCCGGATCGCCGATTCGCTGCGCCGGGTCCATGACGGCCCCGCGATCCCGGGCCTGTTCGTCCCGCTTCGGATCGTCGAGGCCTACCGGGCCCTGGCGATGGCACGCGACGTGCCCATCCCGTCGGACTACGGACGGGCGCTGGCGGTCGCCAGACGGATCGAGACCGCGCTGGTCGCGGAGCCGATGGAGCTGCGGCCGTGCCACAACGATCTTCTCAACGCCAACTTCATCGATGACGGCGCCCGGATCCGGATCATCGACTGGGAGTACGCGGGCATGGGTGACCCGTTCTTCGACCTGGGCAATCTGAGCGCCAACCACGAGCTGACGTCCGATGAGGACGCGATCCTCCTGGAGGCGTATGTCGGGCGCGCCGATGCGCGTCAGCTAGCGCGACTGACCTTGATGCGGATCGTGTCGGACTTCCGCGAAGCGATGTGGGGCGTGCTGCAGCAGGCGATCAGCACGCTCGAGATGGACTTTGTCGCCTATGCCTCGGCGCGGTTCGACCGACTGCTGACCGAGGCGGAAACCGCGCGCTTCGAGCGAGCACTCCTCGAGCTGGCCGCGGACTGATGGGCGACGGACCCGACTCCGCACCGATCGGTCCCCGCTCGCAGGGTCGCCCTCGGCGCGATCACGTTCGTGGCGACGCTGGCTCTGCTGTTCGGGCTGGGTTCGTTCATCGGCGCCGGCCCCGCCTCGTCGACGGCACCCAGTGCAGCGAGCGGGCCCGCCAGCGGGCTTGCCACGCCGCCCGGCGCGGTCCCATCCGATGCCTCGACGGCCGGGCCGACGAGAACTCCCGCGGCCGGGGCCACCATCGAGCCGACGCCGTCCGTCAACGCGCCGACGGCCGGTCCGGATGCGGTCCTGGTCGGGGCGGGCGACATCGCGGAGTGCGGGTCGAGCGCCGACCGTGCCACGGCAGACCTCATCACCGGGATCCGGGGCACGGTCTTCACGGCCGGTGACAACGCCTATCCGACCGGATCCGCCGCGCAGTTCCGGGACTGCTACGACTCGAGCTGGGGCCGCTTCGTCGACCGGACCCGGCCGGCGCCGGGCAACCATGACCACCTGAGTCCCGGACTGGCCGGCTACTTCGGCTACTTCGGGTCGGCGGCCGCTCCGGATGGTACGAGCTGGTACTCGTACGACCTTGGGACCTGGCACGTCATCGTCCTCGACTCGTCGTGTTCCGTGGTCGGCGGTTGCGGTTCGGACTCCGACCAGGGTCGATGGCTGGCCGGTGATCTGGCGGCCTCGAGCGCCCGGTGCACGATGGCGATCTGGCATCACCCGCGCTGGAGCTCGGGCGTCCACGGCAGCAACCCGACCGTCGCTCCATTCTGGCGGGCGCTCTACGACGCGGGTGCCGACGTCGTCGTCAACGGGCACGATCACGACTACGAGCGGTTCCAGCTGCAGGACCCGGGTGGGCACGTCGACGCAGCGGCGGCATCCGGGAGTTCATCGTCGGCACGGGCGGGGCGGCCCTGCGGTCATTCTCGACGACGGCGGCGAACAGCGCGTTGCGGGTCGCCGGGGTCCACGGCGTCATCCGCTTCGACCTGCGACCGACGGGCTATGCGTGGCAGTTCATCTCCACGACCGGAGAGGTTTCCGACACGGGTCAGGGAACCTGCCACTGACCCTAGCGGACCTCGTCGACGTCGGTCCACCACTGCCGCCGATCACCGATCCGATCGCGCATCCGCCAGGCCATCGGCTTCGGCTCCCCGTCGATCCGGGCCTTGATCGTGCGGACCGCCGCGATCGCCCGGTCGCGCGCGGCCCCGTCAAGGTGTGGCTGGGTCGCCGCCATCGTCGCGACCTTCTCGAGGTTCTGGGTCAGGGTCCGCCAAAGGCCCCAGTCCGCCGCGGTAAGGCGGGCGATCCGCTCCAGGTCGATCGTGTCTCCACCTCGATCGCCGAGTGGATGATCGAGCAGGAGCATGATCGTGTCGACGATGTCCTTCTCGTTGATCTTGACGATCTGGAGCTTTGACAGCAGCAGCTCGGCGAGCGGGATCGTCGGGCGCTCATCCTCGAGCCTGCCGGCCAGCGGGATCACGTGGCAGAATTCGAGCCGGTCGTAGAAGACATCCAGGTGGACGTGCCGGTCCGAGTGGTGGAGGATCGACCGGGCGCCCTCCGATGCGGCATACACTTCGCGGTCGTCGACGTAGCCGAGTCGGACGAGCAGCTCGGTCAGTTCCTTCGCGCCTCGCCGGTACGCGACCATGTCGATGTCGGCGTACGTGCGCTTGGACGGGGCCAGCAGCGCCGTCGCCGCCGGACAACGTATCGACACGGCGATCGAGCCGAGGACCCGCAGGGGAATCCCGGCCTCCTCGGCGAACCCGATGATCCGGGCCACCTCCGCTTCCAGCGTCGCCCGGTCGATGGAGAACGCCGCCTGGTCACGCGGAGCGGTCACCGCGCGATCGTAGCGGAGCGGATCGGCCTGTGCAGGAATGCCGCGCAACGGGAGCGCTGAGGCCATATCGTTCCCGGGCATGACGGTCGATCAGGCTCGGGTGGTGGTCATCGGCGGCGGGATCACCGGCTGCAGCGTGGCGTATCACCTCGCGCTCGAGGGCTGGACCGACGTCCTGCTCCTTGAGAAGGCCGAACTGACGGCCGGGTCCACCTGTCAGGCCGCCGGGCTCGTGACCGCCTTCAACCCGTCATCGACGATGATGCGCTTCCGCCGCTACAGCATCGAGCTGTACCGCCGGCTCGGGGTATTCGAGACTGTGGGAAGCCTGCGGTTGGCGTCCAGCCCCGCACAGCTCCGGGAGCTCGAGCGAGCGGCCAGTCGAGCACGCGGGATCGGACTCGACGCAGGGGTGATCGGTGCCGAGGAGGCTCGTCGCGTCATGCCTGCGATATCGGAAACGTCGCTGTACGGTGCCGTCCACCTGGTCGGGGACGGGCACCTCGACCCACACGGTGCGACGCATGCCGTCGCCGACGCGGCGCGGGCGCTCGGGGTGCGGATCCAGACCGGGGTCCGGGTGACCGGCTTCGAGCTTGGCCCACGCCATGAGGTGACCGCCGTCATCACCGATTCCGGCCGGATCTCCACGGAGATCGTCGTCAACGCCGCCGGGATGTGGGCCCCGCAGGTCGCGGCGATGGTCGGCGGCTTCGTCGCCTCGACCCCGGTCGATCATCAACACGTGGCGCTGCGCGCCGTGCCCGGGCACGAACTGCCCAGGGACATGCCCTGCTTCCGCGATCCGGACAACCTGGTCTACGGCAAGAGCGAGCAGGGCGGGATGCTCTTCGGCGGCTACGAGCTCGACCCGGTCTCGCGTTGGGAGGATGGCGTCCCGTGGGACCATGCGGCGCGCTCGATGGCCCCCGATTGGGAGCGCTTCGCGCCGCTCATGGCCGGCGCGATCCGTCGCTTCCCGTTCCTGGCTGATGCGGAAGCGATCCGACTGGTCTGCCATCCCGATGCCATGACCCCCGATGCGAACCCGCTCCTCGGCCCGCTCCCCGGCGTCCCCGGGTTCTGGGTGGCCGCGGGCCTGTCGCTCAATGGGTTCGGCGGTGGCGGCGGGATCGGCCGAGCGATGGCCGGCTGGATCACGACCGGCGATCCGGACGTGGACGTCGGCCCATACCGCGCCTGGCGGTTCAGCGACACGTATCGAGACCCGACCTTCGCCGCCGGCCTGGCTCGCGAGATGTACGCCGACTACTACCGCCTCCGCTATCCGTATGACGCGGATGTGTCCGGCCGGCCCCGCCGGCTGTCGCCGCTGCACGGGCGCCTCCAGGAGACCGGCGCCGTGTTCGGGACCAAGGCCGGCTGGGAACGGGCCGACCACCACGAACCGGGCCGACCATGGCGCCGGTCCGGTCGCGATCAGGCCGCCTCGGGCTGGTCGGAGCCACCCTGGTTCGGCCGGGTCTGCGCCGAGGCGAGGAACGTCCGGGAGCGGGTCGGGATCATCGACCTGTCCTCGTTCGGAAAGATCGATGTCGACGGCCCCGGAGCGCCTTGACGCTGCTCCAGCGCGTGGCGGCCAACGACGTCGATCGGCCGGTCGGCAGCGTGATCTACAGCGCCTTCCTTGATCGCGTTCGGCGGCATGGTCGCCGACGTGACGATCACCCGCGTGTCGGCCGACCGGTTCCGGGTCGTCACCGGAGCCGGGACACTGGCATCCGATCTGGCCTGGCTCCGCCATGCCATCGACGACGACGACGTGCGGCTCCGAGACGTGTCGGCCGACCACGCCACCATCGGCCTTTGGGGCCCGCTCGCCCGGGACGTCCTGGCGGAGATCGTCGTCGACCCCGACTCGGTCGCCGATGCCGCCCTGCCGCTCCGCCAGGCCCGGTCGATCGTCGTCGCGAACGTGCCCGTCCTGGCGGCGCGGATCAGCTACGCGGGCGAACTTGGCTGGGAGCTTGCGACCGATGCGCAGCGCGCGGTCTCGGTCTGGGACGCGGCGATGCGAGCGGGCGCTCGCCGTCGACCTCGGACCGTTCGGCTATCGGGCGCTCGACTCGCTCCGGTTGGAGAAAGGGTATCGGTACTTCGGGACCGACATGACGATGTCAGAGACGCCAGACGCGGCCGGCCTCGGGATGTTCGTTCGGACCGACAAGGAGCAGTTCATCGGTCGGGATGCCGTCATCGCAGCGCGGGCCCGGTCCGCCGCCGCCCCGGATCCCGAGGCGATCCGCCTGCGCACCTTCGTCATCGACGATCGCGACGACTTCCTCCCGGTGTTCGGGGGCGAAGCGGTGCGGATCGAAGGTGAGGTCGTCGGTCGCGTCCGAAGCGTCGCCTACGGAACGACCCTTTCGCGGACGATCGGCTACGTGTATCTTCCTGCGAAGCTTCAGGAGGGATCGCCACTCACGGTGGATGTCTTCGATCAGCGAGTCCCGGCAACCGTCAGCGCCGACGTCCTCGTCGATCCGCGCGGTCTCAGGATGCGCGGCTGAGGCGGGAGGACGGTGCCCTGGTTCGGCCGGCGTCCGCCGGCCCACGAGACCACCATCTTCTTCGCCACCGACGTGCATGGTTCTGAGCGCACGTGGCGGAAGTTCGTCAACGCGGCCGCGTTCTATGGCGCTGATGTCGTGGTGATGGGTGGCGACGTCATGGGCAAGCTCGCGATCCCGATCATCCGGTCGAGCGGCGGGCGCTATCGGGCGACGATCCACGGTCGCGTCGAGACCCTGGAAACCGAGGCGGAGGTCGCCCAGACTCGCGAGCGGATCGCGTCGCTCGGATTCTATGACACGGTCATGGATGAGGACGCCTACCAGGCGACCCGGGACGACCCCGACGCGGTCGATCGCCTCTGGAAGGATCTGGCGACAGAGCGCCTCGAACGCTGGATCGCGATCACGGAGGAGCGCCTCGGGCCGTCGGGGATCCAGTGCTACGTCTCCGGCGGCAATGACGACCTGCTCGAGGTCATGTCGGCGCTGCCGTCGACGGGCACCCGCTCCTTCGTCGGTTGCGAGGGACGGGTCGTGCCGCTCGACGACCGACACGCGATGATCAGTCTTCCGTACGTGAACCCCACGCCCTGGAACACGCCCCGCGAGGCACCCGAGGCGGAGCTGGCGCAGATGATCGATGAATTGATCGGCGGCCTTCCGGATCTCGAACACGCGATCTTCAATTTCCACGCGCCCCCGGTGGAGTCGACCCTCGACACCTGCCCCCAGCTCGACTGGACCACCGACCCGCCATCCCAGATCGTTCGAGGCGGGCAGCCCGTCCTCTATGGGGCCGGTAGCACGTCGGTCCGCGCCGCGATCGAGGAGCATCAGCCGATGCTCGGCCTCCACGGCCACATCCACGAGTCGCAGGGAGCAGCCAGGATCGGCCGGACCCTGACCCTCAACCCGGGCAGCGAGTACGGCGAAGGGGTCCTGCGAGGTTGCCTGATCAAGATCGCCGACGGCACGGTCAAGGGATATCAGATGACGACCGGCTGAGTCGGAGCGAACGGAGTGGTTCAGGGTGGGGAAGGGAGGGCATATCGAGGATCTCACCAGGGGGACCGAAGCGGCCTGGCCGCGCGGCAGCCGAGCCCTGCCGACATCAGGCTCGAACCCTGCAACGAGGTCAACACGTATGGCGACAGCTACTGCCCCGGCGGCGCCCGAAGTCTTCGTGCGCAAGTCGTCGGGTCTCGTTCGCGTGATGTCTCCGTCGTCGGCATTCATCTACAACGTCCTGACGATGGGTCTGATCTTCCCCTGGACCTACCTGTGGGCGCCCGGCGCGCTGCCCGGCGGCCAGCTCGTCTGGGGGATCCTCCTGGCGATGTTGCTCGAGATTCCGATCGCCCTGTCGTATGTCTGGTTGTCGACGACCTTCCCCAGGACCGGCGGCGACTACGTCTTCCAGAGCCGGGTGTTCGGTGGCGGCATCGCGTTCACCGTGGTGTTCTCGGGTTTCGTGATCTGGATCCTGCAATGGGTCGCCCTGTCGGGCTGGCTCCTGGCGACCCTCGGGTTCGCCCCGCTCTTCCTCGGGTTGGCGGCGTCGACCGGGAACGCCTCACTGGTCGACATCTCCACCTGGTTCACGACGCCGACCGGGATCATCATCACCAGCGTGGTCAACGCGGCGTTGGCCCTGGTCATCCTGGTGTCCGGGTTCCGCAACTACATCCGTCTCCAGCGGGTGATGTGGATCGCGATCCTGGTCTCGTTCGGAACGATGCTCCTGACCCTGTTCCTGACGCCGACGGCGGATGTCCCGGGCAAGCTGGACGCGTTCTCGGCCGCGATCGGAGGGTTCGGCCAATTTCACCGCCGACGCGACCGCGGCGGCGACGAGCGCCGGGGTGGACCTCAATCCGGCGTTCAGCCTGCTCGCCACGCTGCTCATCGCGCCGATCGCCTGGACGTCGCTGCAGTGGGCGACCTATAGCAGCCAGCAGAATGGCGAGATCAAGAGCGCCGGATCGTTCCGCGACCAGGCGTACATCATCATCGGGTCACTGATCCTCACCGGCCTGCTCCTCGCCCTCCTTGCGTTCGTCCTGGAGAACACCGTCGGCACCCAGTTCCTGTACGTCGCCGGGGCCGGTTACTGGAGTGGGGTCGGGGAGGCCACCCTGGCCGGCTCGTACCTGTGGCCGAACATCATCGCGACGGCCCTCGCCAACAACGTCATCGTGACGTTGTTGATCGCCTTCGGGTTCATCCTCAACGGCCACCAGATCGTCCACAACTGCTACATCGGGATGACCCGGGTCATGCTGGCGATGTCGTTCGACCGCCTGCTCCCGGAGTGGATCAGTCGGGTGAGCGCCCGGCTTCATACGCCGGTCAACGCCCATGTCGTCTACTTCCTCGCGAGCATCCCGGTCATCCTCCTGTACAACCTCTTCTCCTACGGGGAAGGCGATAACGCCACGAGCTGGGCGTCCCTGACCCTGGGCGTGACGTTCGCCTGCGGCTACGTGTTCGTCGTAACGGCGCTCGCGGGGGCGTTGCTGCCGTTCCGTGCGAAGGCTGCCTATGAGGCCTCCCCGGGCGCGAAGTACACGGTTGGCGGCTTCCCACTGGTCACGATCGTCGGCCTGCTCGGCGCCGCCTTCGGCGTCGTCTTCCTGTATCTGTTCCTGACCAACGACCAGCTCGGCCTGGTGAGTCAACTGGCCTACACCGTCGTGGGTGGCGTGCTGCTCTTCTCCGCCGCCTGGTACTTCATCGCCAAGCAGATGCGCAAGTCCAGGGGCATCAACGTGGAGTACGCGTTCAAGGAGATCCCGCCCGAGTGAGTCCCGCTCGCTCCGAGCGCTGACGGCCCGGTCGATCTCTGTCGACCGGGCCGCTCCATGTCCGGGGGACTATCCGTGGACGGCTCGCAACCAGGCCTCGAGATCGGGTCCATCGAGCATCGCGGCCGCTCGGGACCAGCGTTCGTCGGCCCAGCCGCTGAAGTCGAAGTCGATCGTCGAGATGGCGGCCTGGATGGCTGCCCACAGGGTCCAGCCAACGTCGGACATGATCATCTGCAGGCGCATCCGGGCGAGCAGCGCCGGAGTGGCCGTTCCGAAGTAGGCGGCACAGAGCGCCTCCTGACGCGACTCGTCGAAGCCCAGCTCCTGGGCCGTGTTGCCGAGCTCGAAGGTCGGGTCGCCGTTGCCGCTGTACTCGAAGTCGACGATCCACAGCCGCGCCCCGTCGTCGAGATAGTTGTCGGCGAGCAGATCGTTGTGGCAGGGCACCGACGGCAGCGGGTGAGCTGCGAGGGCCTCCTCGATCGGCGGGATCCGGTCGAGATGGGCACGATAGCCGTCCGGGATCGGGATCGACCGCTCGTCGACCAGGGCGAGGTATCGCTCGGACAGTCGGAACATGTCGAAGTCGTCGCGGAAACGGGGACCAGCATGGAGGCGCCGCAGCGCAGCCGCGATCCGTTCTGGCTCACCTGGAGCCTGGAACGCCTCGTTCGACATCGTCCGACCCTCCACCCAGTCGAGGACGAAGACATCCCACTCGGGGAGGCTGTACGCGACGCGGGGCGAGACGCCGGCGTCGGCGGCCGCTCGCGTGTTGTGGAGTTCGTTCGCGCGGTCGACCGCCAGCAGCTCCGTTGCGGCCCCCGGGATGCGCACGAAGTACGGCGTGCCAGCGGCCACGACCCGGTGATTCGTGTTGGTCAACCCGGCCGCGATCGGCTCGACCGAGACCATCCCGTCCGCCCAGTCCGGGATGGCGGCGATGACCTGCTGGATGGTCGGAGGCACGAGCGGAGGGTAGCGCACCGGGGCCCTGCCGGGGCGAGGGCCAGCCGCTACCCTGAGCGCTGTCAATCGAGTACCCATGGGAGCGGCGAGGTCGATGGCAGAGCACGCCCGGGCGGTCATCATCGGTGGAGGAGTCGGCGGCACCTCGATCGCCTACCACCTCGCTGAGCGAGGCTGGACGGACATCGTCCTGGTCGATCGCGCCGAGCTGACGTCCGGGTCGACCTTCCACTCGGCCGGGCTGGTCGGCCAGCTTCGCGGTTCGGTGACGCTGACCAGGATGATGATGTACGGATCCGACCTGTATCGGCGCCTGGCCGCCGAGACCGGCACGGATCCCTCGTGGCATGAAGTCGGCTCGCTCCGGCTGGCGTCGAGCCGGGAGCGGTTCGAGGAGCTGCGGCGGCAGGCCGGTTGGGCCAAGACGTTCGGCCTGCCCCTCGAGCTCATCACCGCAGACGAGGCGCAGGCCCGCTTTCCGTTGATGTCGACCGACGGCGTGCTCGGCGCGGTCTTCCTGCCGACCGACGGCTGGCTCGACCCATCCGGCCTTGCCAACGCCCTGGCGGCCGGCGCCCGCCAGCGGGGCGTGGCCAATCCGGACCCAGACGCGGGTGGTTGCGATCGGCGTGGAGCGTGGTCGGGTCACCGGGGTGACCGTCGAGGCCGGCGGCGAACGCTCGGAGATCCGGGCCGACGTCGTGGTCAACGCCGGGGGCATGTTCGCTGCCGAGATCGGTCGGATGGCCGGGGTCAACGTGCCGATCATCCCGATGGCCCACGAATACCTGTTCACGGAGCCGATCGAGGGCGTCCACGCGGGTCTGCCCCAGCTGCGCGATCCCGACAATCTCGTCTACTTCCGGGAGGAGGTCGGCGGCCTGTGCATGGGTGGGTACGAGCGCCATCCCGCGCCGTGGGGACTCGACGGCATCCCGGCCGACTTCAACGGAAGGCTCCTCGCCCCCGACTGGCCGCGGTTCGAGGAGATCATGGACGGTGCGGTTCGGCGCGTCCCGGCCATCGCCGATGCGGGGATCAACCGGATGATCAATGGCCCGGAAGCCTTCACCCCGGACAACGAGTTCATCCTTGGTGAATCGGAGGTTCGCGGGTTCTTCGTCGCCGCGGGGTTCAGCGCCCACGGGATCGCCGGGGCCGGTGGGATCGGTCGCCAGATGGCGTCCTGGATCGTGGACGGTGAACCCGAACTCGACCTGTGGAAGATGGACATCCGCCGGTTCGGGCCAGCCTACCGCAGCCAGGACTACACCCTCGCGAAGACGACCGAGGTGTATGCGACGTACTACGACATCCACTACCCGAACGAGGAGCGCCAGGCTGGCCGGCCGCTCCGGACGTCGCCGACCTACGAGACGCTGGTCGGTCTCGGCGCCGCCTTCGGCGAGAAGTCGGGCTGGGAACGCCCGAATTGGTTCGACTCGAACGCCGACGACGTCTTCGAGCCGCTCCGTCCGCGCCGGCTGGGCCGGGATGCACTGGTCGCACGGCGATCGCCGCCGAGGCGCTGGCCACCCGCCGGGCGGCGGGCCTGTTCGACGAGACGTCATTCGCCAAGCTGGAGGTCGTCGGACCGGGAGCGCTCGACTTCCTCCAGCGCGTGTGCGCCAACGACATCGAGGGAGCGGTCGGTCGGATCGTCTACACCCAGCTGCTCGACCGCCGCGGCGGCATCCAGTGCGATCTGACCGTCACCCGGGTCGCCGAGGACCGCTTCCTGCTCGTGACCGGGACCGCCGTCGGTCAGCACGACCTGGGCTGGCTCCGCCAGCACCTCCCGGAGGACGGCAGCGTGGCCATCAACGACCTGACCGCCGGCCGCATCTGCTTCGGCCTGTGGGGACCGCGGGCCCGCGACATCCTCGGGTCCGTCACCCGGGACGATGTCTCCGATGCGGCCTTCCCGTATCTCACGGCGCGCGCGATCACGGTCGGATCCGTCCCGGTCCTCGCCCTCCGCGTGACCTACGTCGGCGAGCTGGGATGGGAGTTGTACGCGCCCACCGAATTCGGCCTGACGCTGTGGCAGACGCTGTGGCGGCCGGCCGGCCGCACGGGATGGTGGCGGCGGGCTACCGGGCCATCGACGCACTCAGGATCGAGAAGGGCTATCGCGTCTGGTCGACCGACATCACGCCTGACGAGACGCCGTTCGAGGCTGGTCTCGGGTTCGCGGTCGCGCTCGACAAGGAGCCCGAGTTCATCGGTCGGGACGCGCTCGTCGCTGCCAGGGCGGCCGGTCCGACCAAGCGGCTTCGCTGCCTCGTCCTCGACGACCCGCGGTCGGTCTGTCTCGGCAACGAACCGGTCCGGATCGACGGCGCCGTCGTCGGCCGGGTGACGTCCGGCGGCTACGGCTTCGCCGTCGAACGCTCGATCGCGTACGCCTATCTGCCGCCGGATCGGGCCGCGTTCGGGCTCCGCGGTGAGATCGAGGTCTTTGGCGAGTGGATCGGGTTCGAAGTGGTTCGCGAGCCGCTGTACGACCCGGACGGATCGAGGATCCGGGCGTGACCGGATCGTCCGACGACGCCTCCCTCGCCTTCGGACCGGAGTGGTCGGCCTCGCACCGCCGAGGCAGCGACGTCGGAGCTTCGGGGCTGGCTCGATGTGGCGATGGAGGTCTGCGACGAGGCCGATCGGATCGCCCGTGACCACTTCCGGCGCGACCTCCAGATCGACACGAAGCCCGACCGGACCTTCGTGACCCAGGCCGATACCGCGATCGAGACGATGATCCGCGAACGACTGCTCGACGCCTACCCGGACCATGGCCTGGTCGGCGAGGAGTACGGCACCTCGGCCGGCGACGCATCCGTCCGTTGGTACATCGACCCGATCGATGCGACCCACAACTTCATCCGCGGCGTCCCCCTGTTCGGGACGCTCCTGGCCGTCGAGCGAGACGGCGAGCTGCAGGCGGGCGTCCTGTCGGCACCTGCCCTCGACGAGCGCTGGTGGGCCTGGCGGGCGGGCGGCGCATGGGCGCGCAACCGTGACCGGGCCCGTGCGCCGACTGCGCGTCTCGGCGGTGGGGGAGCTCGTCCGACGCCCAGGTATTCCACGGATCGGGCCGGGATATCGTCGCCTCCGGTCGTGCGCCCGGGTTCGAGGGGGTCCTGGCCGAGGCCTGGCGGGAACGCGGGTTCGGGGACTTCTGGGGCTATGCACTGCTCGCCGAAGGGGCGGCGGAGGCGATGATCGAGGTCGACCTGTCCGCCTGGGATACGGCCGCGCCGCTCATCCTGGTCGAGGAGGCCGGCGGTCGGGCCACCGACTTCGCGGGGCGCCGGGTCCTTGACAGCGGCACGTTCCTCGCGACCAACGGCCGGCTCCACGAGGTCATCCGGCGACGAACGATCGGCGAGGCGGCACCCTAGCCGGTCGATCTCCCGAGTCGGCGCGCGATGGCCGCGATCAGGGCGAGGCCGCCGACGAGGATGAGCAGGCCGAAACCGACCCCGACGATCGGCCCCGACCAGCACGCAGACCGCCACGTAGACGACCACGGCCACCGTGAGCGGACGACCCTGGATGACCGTTCGGTCCGGCGTCGCGAGCGTGGACAGGGAGCCGGGGGGCGACATGCCGGTCGAGCCGGCGAGCTCGTCCGCGGTCGCCCGAAGGATGCCGAGGGTATCCGGGTCCACGAGATCGTCGACCACCGCGGCCATCGCCGCTTCCTCGAAGGCGGCAGCGGCGGCCACGCGGTCGTCAGCGCGGGCGACCGACATCGCCATCTCCGTGAGCGCCCAGGTGCCGCTGAACCCGCTCTCGCGAGAACAGGCGGAGCGTCGCGTCGCGCGCCGCACTGATGGCCTCGTCGAACAGGTCGCCCCGACCTGCCGCGATCGCCGCGTTCCTCGCCGTGGTCTCCGCAGCGCGACGCTCGGCATCCGGGGGCGCGACCACGATGACCTGCAGATCGATCCGGGCGAGACCTTCCAGCACGTTGGCGACGCGTGCTCGGGCAGCAACGAGGTCGGGGTCATCTCGACGCCCGACGGTCATCCGTCAGGCGCCGGCAGCGGTCAGGCTCTCCGCGAGGATGGACAGCGCGAGGTCGACCTCGTCGCCGGTCGTGACCAGCGGCGGGATGATCCGGATGACATTGGCATACGTTCCGGCGGTCAGGACGATCAGGTTCGCGGCCGAGTGCCTCCGCCTGGATCCGCCTGGTCAGGTCCGGATCCGGGATGCGGCCGTCGCCGATACCTGGCTTGACCAGCTCGATGGCGACCATCAGGCCGAGTCCACGAACGTCGCCGATCGAAGCGCGCGACGCTGCCAGTTCGCGGAGACCCGCGAGGAATTGCGCACCCCGCGCCCGGGCGTTGGCGACCAGCCCTTCCTCGGCGATGACATCGAGGGTCGCGTTCGCGGCGGCGCACGACACCACGTTCCCGCCGTACGTGCCACCGTGGGTACCGGGCTTCCAGCTGGCCATCAGCTCCGGACGGGCCAGGATCCCGGACAACGGCAGGCCGGACGCGATCCCCTTGGCCATGACCAGGATGTCGGGCTCGACGCCCCAGTGCTGGACGGCGAACATCTCGCCGGTCCGTCCGAACCCGGTCTGGACCTCATCGGCGATGAGCAGGATGCCGTGCTCGCGGGTGATCTCGCGGAGACGCGGCAGGAACTCCGGCGGCGGGACGATGTACCCGCCCTCACCGAGGACCGGCTCGATGATGATCGCGGCCACCCGGTCCGGATAGATGAACTGGTGGAAGGTCAGGTCGAGCTGCGCCTCCCAGTCACAGGTGCAGGCGTCGGGCGAGTGCGCGCCGCCGGCCGCCCGGTAGCAGTACGGGTAGGCCGTGTGATAGATGGATCCGGGCAGCGGCTCGAAGGCGGCGCGATAGACGTCCTTCGCGGTCGTCAGCGCCATCGTCTGCGCCGTCCGGCCGTGGTACCCGTAGCGGAACGCGATGATCGCCGGCCGCCCGGTGGCCACGCGAGCGAGCTTCACCGAAGCCTCGACCGCTTCCGCCCCGGAGTTGGACAGGAACGCCTGCCACGGTCCCCCCGGAAGGACGTGCTGGAGGCGTTCGTAGAGCCGCAGCCCGGGCTCGTGATACAGGATGTTCTGCTGGCCGTGGAGCAGCCTGGATGCCTGGGCGGCGACCGCGGCCGCGACCCGAGGATGGGCATGACCGGTGTTCGTGACGCCGATCCCGGACGAATAGTCGAGGTAGCGCCGACCGTCCGTGGTGATCAGCCACGATCCCTCGCCGCGATCGACATCGAGGTTCGTGATCCGGCTCCACACGGCCGGCACGACCGCATGGTCTGGGCGAGGTTCCGCTTCTGCGCTGGATCCCGGGGACTTGGCCGTGTCGACCATGACTGTCTCCTCCGGTCAGGCCGGTCGATCGCCGCGTCGCTGGAAGACGACGGACATCGCGACCAGCGCGACTGCGATGACGAAGATGGCGGTTCCGATCACGTTCACCTGGACCGGGATCCCGATCCGTGCCGCACCCCAGATGTACATCGGGAAGGTGACCGTCCTGCCGGCGGTGAAGTTGGTGATGACGAAATCATCGATGGACAGGCTGAATGCGAGCAACGATGCGGCAAGGATACCGGGCAGGATGAGCGGGAAGGTGATCCTCCAGAAGGTGACGAGCTCGGTCGCCCCGAGGTCCATCGCGGCCTCCTCGAGGTGTCGATCCAGACCGGACAGCCTCGCCCGCACCGTCACCACCACGAAGCTGATGTTGAACATGATGTGCGCGATCAGGATGGTGAGCTCGTTGAGCGGGAAGAACGGCGGACGGCTGATGGCCACGAACATCGTGAGCAACGACGCTCCGAGGACGATCTCGGGCGTGGCCATCGGCAGGAAGATGAGCAGGTTGGCCGGACCGGACGCCCGAAATCGGTAGCGGACAAGCGCGAGGGCGATGAGCGTGCCGAGGATCGTGGCGATGATCGTGGACAGGAACGCGATCTGGAGTGAGACGATCACGGCGCTGCCGATACCGGGGACCCCGAACGGGTCCTGCCAGTACTGCAGGGTGAACCCTCGCCACACGAGATTGCTCCGACCGATCGGGTCGTTGAACGAGAACAGGGCGATGACCGCGACCGGCAGGAGCAGGTAGGCGATCGCCAGGATCGCGTACAGCGAGAGCAGGTACCGATCGAGGAACCGCCGGATCCGATCGCCGAGCGGTCGCGTCGGTCGCGATGGGGTGGTGGGTGCCGCCGCCGCCGTCACGCCTACACGCTCCGCCCGGCGGTGAGGTTCTCCGTCCCGAGGGCGCGTGCATACACGGCCACGATCGAGAGGATGCCGATCATCAGGATGAAGCTGAGCGCGGACGCCGTCGGGTAGTCCCCATTCGTCAGGAAGCGACTCTGGATGACGTTACCGATCATGTTCGTCGACGGATTACCCAGCAGCGATGCATTCACGTAGTCGCCCATCGCGGGGATCAGGACGAGCAGGGATCCGGCGAAGACACCCGGCAGCGACAACGGGAAGGTCACCCGGACGAACGCCTCGTTGAGGAAGACGGTCCCGCCGATCCCGCCGGCGATCGCACCTGCGGCGATGGCCTCCGGCAGCGAGAAGTCGAAGGCGAACCCCATCAGCGCCCCGACGATCGCCCCGCCGATCCCGCCCGCGATCGTGCCACCTGGCCGCCAGGGACCGGCATACAGATCCTCCGCCGCCTCGGTGAGACGCCGATCCATCTTCTCCAGGGAGACATAGATCGGCAGGGTCATGAACGGAAGGAAGTTGTAGGTGATCCCGGAGATGACCGCGATGGGGGTCGCCAGGACCCGGAAGCCAGGGTCCAGGATGCCCAGGTCCTTGAGCGGACCGAGGACGAGGCCGTCGTCGCCCAGGATGATCTTCCAGCTGACCGTGCGCAGCAGGAAGCTCGTGAAGAACGGCGCGACCACGAGGAACAGCATGAGGTTCCGGTACCGGCCGCCGCGGAAGGCGATGGCGTAGGCGAGGGGATAGGCGATGAGGAACGTGAGCAACGTCGCGGTGAGCGAATAGACGATCGACCGGCCGAACTGGGTCGAATAGCGATCGAGCGCCTCCGGGTAGGTCGTCCAGTTCGACAGGGAGAACGTGAAGCCGGTCTCCAGCGTCCCGACCAGAACGAGGTGATGAACATCTGGAAGGCCGGGTAGACATAGAAGACCACCAGCCACAGCAATCCCGGCGCCAGCAAGAGGTAGGGGATCGCGTGGCGATTGCGATGCAGGAACGTGCCCACTCGACCTCCGTCGGCCCCGGTTCGGCTCGGTCAGCGCTGGCGCAGCGCGGTCACACGCCGGTGAGTGTCGAGAACTGATCGTTCATGTACGTCTCTTCCTCTTCGGAGAGCGACTTGAACGGCTTGACCATGGTGAGCATCTCCGGCGGCGGGAAGATCAGGGGGTTCTTGGCCAGGTCCGGGTCGATCTTGGCCAGTTCTTCCTGGGCTCCCTTGACCGGGCAGATGTAGTTCACCCAGGCGGCGATCTGCGCCGCGACCGCCGGACGGTAGACGTAGTCGGCGAAGATCGATGCCGTGTACACGTTCGGGCTGCCGAGCGGGATCATCATGTTGTCGTACCACAGCATCCCGCCCTGGGTCGGGATCGAGAACCGCAGGCTGGCCTTCTCGAGTTGCTTCTGGATGATGTCGCCCGACCAGGCCATCGCCAGGACGACATTCCCGGCCACGAGGTCCTCCGCGTAGTCGTTCCCGGTGAACGCCCGGACGATGCCATCGTCCACCGATTGCTGGAGCTTGGCGATGGCCTCATCGAACTGGTCGGTGGTGACGGTCAGCGGGTCGTACCCCAGGTTCTCGAGGGTCAGTCCGACGGCGTCGCGCATCTCCGACAGATAGGTGATCCGACCCTTCCATTGCGGGTCCCACAACGCGTCCGAGCTGGTCAGGTCGCCGGTGACCTTGCGATCGAACCCGAGGCCCGTCATCCCGGACTGCCACGGGGCGTGGTACTCGTTCGTCGCATCGAAGTCCGGAGCCAGGTAGATGTCCTCGAGGTTCGCCGTGTAGTTCGGCATGTCGGCGACGTCGAACTTCTCTGCCCAGCCCAGGCGGATGATCCGGGCGGCCATCCACTGGGTCAGGACCATCAGGTCCCAGCCGGTCGGCTGTCCCGCCTCCAGCGGCGCCTTGATCGTCCCGAAGAACTCGTTGTTGTCGTTGATGACCTCGGAGTACTTCACGACCGTGCCGTACTCCGCGGTGAAGTCCTCGAGGGTCTTGTGCTTCGTGGAGTCGTTGTCGTCGGTATCGATGTAGAGCGGCCAGTTGGCGAACTGGAGCTCCGCCGCCATCGTCTTGTCGATCGGCGTGGGGCTCGGGGCTTCGGTCGGCGGCGCCGTACTTGCTGCGGCCGCGCTCGAGCTCGTCGGCGCGCTGGTCGTGCCAGCGGTGCCACTCGTCCCGCAGGCGGCAAGGAAGGCTGCCAGGCCGGTGACCGTCGTTCCCTGGAGGAAGCGTCGCCGCGTCAGTTCGAACTGGGTCTTGGCTGGGTCGGTCATCGGGTTCTCCTCTGCGGGGCCGGGGATGGGGGATTGCAGTCAGGTCGGCTCGACCTCGGACATCGCGTCGTGAACGACGAAACTGTGATCAGGTGACCAGCTGAGTCGGACCTGCTCGCCGCGCGTCCAGAGCTCGGAGCGGGTGGCTCGTTCGACGTTCTGTTCGTAGACGGTGACGACCGCGCCGCCACTCGCCTCGATCTGGTACTGGGTGCTCACGCCGAGATACGAAGCATCGCGGACGACACCGGTCAACTGGTTGTGGCCGGCCGGGACCTCGTCCGACAGCTCGCGAAGTCGGATCTTCTCCGGGCGCACGCCGACGCTGACCTCCGTTTGGCCATCGATCGATGCGCTCGGGGAGCGGACCAACGTGCCATCGCGCAATCGGACCGTGGCGTGGTCGCCGTCCGTCCCCTCGACGGTCCCGGTCAACAGGTTGCTGATCCCCAGGAAGCCGGCGACGAACCGGGTCGTCGGTCGCTCGTACAGGCTCGCCGGATCGCCGATCTGCTCGTAGTGGCCCTGGTGCATGACGGCGATCCGATCGGACATCGTCATCGCCTCTTCCTGGTCGTGGGTCACATAGATGAAGGTGATCCCGACCTCCTGCTGGATCCGCTTGAGTTCGACCTGCATCTGGCGGCGCAGTTTCAGGTCCAGGGCACCGAGTGGCTCGTCGAGCAGGAGGACGGCCGGTCGGTTGATGAGCGCACGGGCGAGAGCCACTCGCTGGGCTTGCCCGCCGGAGATCTGGTTCGGCTTCCGCTTCTCGTAGCCGGGTAGTTCGACCAGTTCGAGCATGGCGGTCACGCGTTCAGCGACCTCGCTCGAACTGACGCCCTTCCGGCGAAGCCCGAACGCCACGTTCTCGAAGATGGTCAGGTGCGGGAACAGCGCATAGCTCTGGAAGACCGTGTTGACGTTGCGCCGATAGGGCGGCAGCCAGGTGACGTCCTGACCCTGCAGCTCGATCAGCCCGGACGTCGGTGCCTCGAACCCACCGATCATCCGCAGGGTGGTCGTCTTGCCGCAGCCCGATGGACCGAGGAGGCTGAAGAACTCGCCGTCGACCACCTCCAGGTCGATGTGGTCCACGGCGACCGCGTCACCGAACTTCTTGACCACATCCACTAGCTTGACGTCGACGGTGGGCACGTTCGATTCGGCTCCTCTGGCGGAGTGAGCGCGTTTCGCGCGTCTCGGGCCTCGCGAGAATATGGTCGGGCCTACGCGAGTGTCAAGAATCGGATGCCCGTCGACGCGATACGCCGATGCTTCTGCGCCATCCGGTTGCGAGATTCGTGATCGATCGCGCCATCGGCACACGAAATCCGCGGATGGGTCATCTGCCCGTACGCCTGCCGACGCGTGCCATCCGGGCCCGCGGTACGATGGCGAGCGAATCCTCCCCACAGGGCACCGGGCCCTGTTCCGCGACGTGAAGGGACCCGCCCAACGATGTCCGACCTGACCAACGATGCCGTGATCGAAGCGATGCGCACGGTCCAGGAACCCGAATTGGGCCGCGACCTGGTCGCGCTCGACATGGTCAAGGACGTGGTCATCGACGGGTCGACCCTGTCGATGACGATCGAGCTCACGACGCCGGCCTGTCCGCTCAAGGATGAGATCGAGCGAACGACGAACGAGGCACTCGGCGCCATCGGCGCGACCAAGGTCGACATCACCTGGGGGGCGATGGTCCGCCGGGCGCAGCCGCGACAGGCCGAGCAGCTCGTCCCGGGCGTCAAGAACATCATCGCCGTCGCTTCGGGCAAGGGCGGTGTCGGCAAGAGCACGGTCAGCGTGAATCTCGCGGTGGCCCTCGCCCAGGCGGGCGCTTCGGTCGGCCTGCTCGATGCCGACATCACCGGCCCGAACATCCCGATGATGCTCGGGCTCGAAGGGCAGCCGAAGGCGAGTGCGAACAACAAGATCACGCCGCTCGAACGTCACGGCGTCAAGGCGATCTCGATCCAGTTCTTCGTCCCGGAGGGCCAGCCGATCGTGTGGCGGGGTCCACTCGTCGGGGGGGCGATCCAGCAGTTCCTGCGGGATGTCGACTGGGGCGAACTGGACTACCTCGTCATCGATCTCCCACCCGGGACATCGGACGCGCAGCTGACCCTGGCCCAGGCGGTGCCGATCTCCGGTGCCGTCCTGGTCACGACGCCGCAGGCCGTCGCCCTGGCCGACGTCGGCAAGGCCTTGGCCATGTTCAATCGGATGAGCGTGCCGGTCATCGGCCTGGTGGAGAACATGACCTCGTTCGTCTGCCCGCACTGCGGCGAATCGACCGAGATCTTCGGTCGTGGCGGTGGTGAGCGCTTCGCGGCCGAAAATGGCCTCGACTACCTTGGTGGCATCCCGCTCGATGTCACGGTCCGCCAGGGCGGGGACGTCTGGCGTCCCGGCCGTGGCCCAGCGTGAGCCGGGACCGGCCGGGCTGGCCATGACCGCCATCGCCAGCCTGGTCGCGGCACGGATGAGCGTCCGGGCGGCCCAGGGCTCGACCCAGCCGGTCCTGACGATCTCCTAGCTCGGCGGACCCGGATCCGACGATCCGGCCTCTCCGTCGCGCGGCAGCGACTCGAGCAGCACGGCCGCCGCGGCCAACGCCGCGCGTGACCGACCCATCGTCCCGGACAGGAAGACGGCGCGTCGCACCTGTCGAGAATCACGCGGCGTGATGACGGCGATCGACACCGCCATGTCGTCGCCACGGGGCCGTGCCCGGACCGCCATGGCGACCTCGGTCCCGGCACGCTGGCGCAACCGTCCGGCGGCGGTGGTGAGATCGGCATCCTGGTCGGGATCGACGTGGCCATCCGCCGCGGTCGGCGCGCCCTCGTCGGCTGCCGACGATTCGACGAGCCGCAGCCGGGGGACGTCCGCCAGCAGGCCGCCGACGGTCCCGGTCGTGCCGATCTCGACGACGGCCAGATCCCAGCCGAGCTCGTCGAGACGCGCCCCGATCGCCTGACCCCAGGTCGTGTCGCCGGTCGCCCAGACGTACTGACCGACCCGATCCAGCACGATCGACCCCCGTCTCCTCGACCAGGGACGCGGCCGTTCGGTCGTCGCGACCGACCGCGGAGACACGGACATCGACGGCTTCGACCCGGGCATACGTGGCGACGATCGGATCGGTCGAGCGGAGGAGTGGCTCGCCCAGGAGTTCCGCGACCTGCGACTCCCCGATACCGGTCAGGCGGTAGGTCCGGGAGGCGATGTCGGCCCCCAGGCCGAGGGCGGCCAACCTCGGAAGCGCTTCGTTCGTCCACATCGGGCGCATCTCGCGCGGTGGCCCGGGCAGGGCGACCGCGACGCGGCCGTCCGGCCGCGTCGCCAGCCACCCGGGTGCGGTCCCGTTCGGGTTCGCGAGGGCGATCGCCGACGGGATCCTCCACGCCTGTTTCAGGTTCATCTCCGGCAGGGCCATCCCGCGCCGGGCCCAGAGGTCGCGCAGCCAGGCTTCGAGGAGCGGATCGGCGACCAGTCGCCTCCTCCCAGACGTCGGCGATGGCTTCGCGGGTCAGGTCGTCCGGGGTCGGTCCGAGCCCACCCGTGGAAACGACCAGGTCGACCGCCGCGAGGGCGTCGCGGAATGCCGCTGCGACCGTCTCCCGATCGTCGGGCAGTGCCGTGATCCGGGTGACCCGGACACCGGCCCCGGTCAGCGAACGGGCCAGCTCGCCGGCGTTCGTGTCGCGGGTTTCGCCGACGGTGATTTCCGTGCCGATGCTCAGGAGTTCGGCCGTGCGGAGTCGTCGTTGCGGGCCATCCATCACCTGCCAGCCTAGCGCCCTCCGCGGTCCGCGGACGGCCGAGGCGGGCTGTGTGCCGCTGCTATCATCGACGTCGACCCACCCAGTACGCAGCGGAGCACGATCCTGGACGATCCCGCCCAGACCCCACCGCAGCCACCGCCCCCGCGCGGGCCGCACCAGCGTCCGCCTGGCCTGGGCGCGCAGATCGGTGCCACCCGCGAGGCCCTGGTGGCGCTGGCGGTCGCCCACGTCGACCTGGCGAAGGCGGAGGCCGGGGCGATCGCCGGCGAGGTCGGTCGGGTCGCGGCGCTCGCTGCGCTGGCCCTCCTGTTCGTCATCTTCGCAGTCTTCCTGGCGGTCATCGGCATCTCCCTGTCGATCGGGCAGGTCCTCCTGGGGTCGATGGGCTGGGGCGTCGTCCACGGCGTTCTGATGTTCCTCGACATCGCCGTGGCGGCCGTCCTGGTGGCCATCGGCGTCGCGGCCGGTCGGATCGGTCGGGCACTGCTGGTGGCGATCGCGGTCGGGGTCGTCGTCGGGATCGTCCTCGGCCTCGAACTGCCGAACCAGCTGTACACCAGGATCGGCGAGTCGATGAACCTCGCCGTCGATCCCGGGACGCTTCCCCTGGCCGTGGGGACGGCGATCGGCGGGCTCGTCGGCTTGCTCGCCGGCGTCGTCGTCGCCATCCGGATGACCGGATCGGCGGGCGGCAGGATCGGTGCGGCCGTCCTGCTGACCCTCCTCGGCGCAGTGGTCGGGGCGTTCACGGCCATCACCTTCGGACCGCAGGTCGGCGCGGGGATCGGGATCACCGTCGGCTACATCACCTGGATGGCCCTCATGGCCATCGACGTTTACCGGACGGGGATCGATACCGAGGCCCTGCGACTGCGGTTCTATCCGACCCAGACCATCGATACCAGCAAGGAGACGCTCGAGTGGCTGAAGAAACGGATGCCGCCCGGGATCGGGTCCTAGCGGCCCGGGCCATCCTCGGCGAAGAACTCGATACGCTCGAGGCCTCCGCGCGGGCGGCGGTCGACATCCCGGCAAGGATCCGGCGCAGCCCGGTCAAGGCCGCCGGCCTCGCCGGCGGTGCCGCGTTCGTCGTGTTGCGCGGCCCGCAGCGGGTCTTTCGGGCGGGCAAGCGGGCGATCTTCGGGGCACCGGATCCGCTGCCGGAATCGATGCTCCCCGATGACGTGGAGCGGGCGATCCGCGCGCTCGGCGATGACGGGGCCAAGGTCCGCGGCGCGCTCGAGCGCGACTTCGCGGCGTACGCGAAGCAGGCGGGCAGGGATCGAGCCCGGCTACGCACGCTCCTCCTGTTGTCCGTCGTCCGTCCGATGCTCTACAACGCCGCGAAGTTCGGTGGCAAGTGGGTCTTCAGTACGGACGACGAGGGGTTCCAGACGCGCTTGGCCCAGATCCGCCAACGGGCCGGCCAGAGGGGACCGTCGGACGCCGCCAGCGCGGCCGATCCAGGGACGGTCGCGGGCGAGGGGACCGCGCTAGACTGACCGACGGGCGAGTGGCGGAATGGCAGACGCGCCGGCCTTAGGAGCCGGTGCCGCGTGAGCGGCGTGAGGGTTCGACCCCCTCCTCGCCCACCAACGGATCGCATCGGGATTGCGCCGGCTTTCCCTGGCGGGGCGGCAGCGACTATGCGATGACCGTTCCGGGTCCGACGCGCCGAGCGGCAGCCAGCGCGGCCTCGGCCGTCGCGATGACATCGATCGCGCTCGCGTCCGCGGCCGGCGAGGCGTAGCCGCACCAGACCCCGAGGCCGGAGGCTTTCGCGACTGCCATGAGATCGGTGGCCCTGGACTTCACCTCCTCGGGGTCGGTCGCGGCGACAAGCACGGCAAGCTGTGCCGGTGCGAATCGCACACGCGGGCGATCCGCGAACGTGGCATTCGTCGCCTCGGCCAACCGCGCCACGAGGTCGAAGGTCGTCTCGGAGCACCCGACAAGCAGCACCCCCAGGCTGTTCATCCCCTCAGGCCCCGCTGTCGCGATCGCGACCTCGAGCAGCGGTTCGAGCAGGGAGCGCCGGTACGCCATCGTCTCGCTGTCGATCAGCGCGTCCTGGTCCGACGGTTGGTCAACGCCGGTGAACTGCCGGCGGACCTTCGCCAGCCGCTCGTCCGAGTGTCGGCGCTCGCGCGTCACCTCGAGCGCGGCGGTAAGGCGATCCCCGATCAGGCGTATTGCCGAGTAATCGGCTTCGCCGATGGGCGCCGTGAGCGGCGACGCGATGTTCAGCAGCCCCATCAGGTCCCCGGCGACCATGAGCGGGACCGAGAGCTCGGTGGCAACGCCACCACCGGCGTTGGCCCCGTCCGTGTCCGGAGTGAGGCTCGGGACGAACAGTGGCTGGCGGGCATGGACGACCCGCTCGACGCTCGCGTCATCTCGGGCCACGCTCCGCAGGGGGTGCGCATATCCGCGTTGCCCGGCGAGGTTCAGGACATCACCCTCGGCGAGATAGAGCGCGAACTGCGAAAACCCGAACCGATCGGCGATCAGCTCCACCACGCGCCCGACGATCGCCGGTGTCGGCCCCTCCTGCACGAGGGTTCGACCGATCTCCTCCAGTCCGGCCATCTGGTTGCGCAGCCGATCGAGCGTCCACACCATCGCGCCATGGGAGATCGAGTAGCGGATCGTTCGGTCGAGCAGCGCCGAATCGGTGCGCCCTTTAACGAGGAAGTCAGTCGCGCCCGCCTCCAGCGCCGCCAGGTCGGTCGCACGATCTCGATGCCCGGTCAGCATGATCAGGGGCGCGAGACTTCCCGCGTCGCGCGCCTCGCGCACCAGCTCGGTCCCCGTCCTGGCCCCGAGGCTGTGGTCGATGAGATACGCGTCGTGGTGCTCCTGGGCGATCGACGCCAGGCCCTCACCGAAGGTCGGGACCCAGTCGAGCACATACTCGGCCAGCTCGACGCGAGCAAGCAACGACCTCGTGGTCGACTCTTCGTCCTTGTCGTCATCGACCAACATGACGCGAATCGGGGCGTCCGGACGGTTCGGCCACACCGGAACGTGAAGCAGGGGCTTCGTGGTGAACGGCAGTTTCATGTTGTGCCCTCCGGTGGCAGCGATCCGCTCTCGAACCAGTAGTCGCACAGGCGCTCGAAGAGGCGGACAAGGCCTGCAAATGCGGTGGGTTTGACGATGTACGAGTTGGCTCCGTTGTCATAGCTCGCGGCGATGTCACGCGGGGCGGACGAGGTCGTCAGAACGATCACGGGGATTCGCCGCAGGGCAGGGTCTGCCTTGACGATCACGAGGGTTTCGCGGCCGTCCGTGCCCGGCATGTTCAGGTCGAGCAGGATGATCCCGGGCTGATTCTCGTCGGCGCGACTCGCATGGCGGCCGGACCGGCGCAGGTACTCGAGCGCCTCGTCGCCGTCGGCAACGAATGCCAACGGGTTGACGACGCCACTCTCCCGGTGCGCCATCTCGACCAGCAGACGATCGTCGGGGTCGTCCTCGACGCACAGGATGCCTGCCGCGGCGGCGCTCCTCATGCCGCAGGTCCGCCTGCGTGGGCGGCAGGCGTGCTGCCGGGAAGCGTGATGACGAACGTCGCCCCTGCGCCGGGGTGCGACGAGGCGGTGATCGACCCTCCGCGGAGCGTCACGATCCGGCGGCAGATCGCGAGGCCCATCCCGGCACCCCCGAATGCCTGGCGTCCGTTGATGCGCTGGAATGGCGCGAAGATCCGGTCGGCGTACTTCTCGTCAAACCCGATCCCGTTGTCTCGCACCGAGATCGCCCAGACCGGCGAGTGGTGATAGCGCCCCTGTGCCCAGCCGCCATCGTCACGCGCCTTCGCATCCACGTGCACCTCCGGGGCGACACCCTCCGGATGGAACTTGAGGGCGTTTGCGATCACGTTCTGGAACAGCTGGCGCATCTGCAGCGGGCTTGCCGATACCGTCGGAAGCGGGCCGACGATGACGCTCCCATGACTGGACCTGATGCCCTCATCGAGGTCGGACAGCACTTCGGTAACGACCTGGCCCAGGTCGACGGGCTGCGGCGGCTCAGGGCGGATGGCGACCTGCGAGTACTCGAGGAGATCGGTAATCAGGGTCTGCATCCTGCCTGCGGCATCGGTCATCCGGCGGAGATAGTCCTGTGCCTCCTCGTCGAGCACGGTCGACGAGTGTTCGGCCAGCCGATCGCCGAATGCCTGGATCTTCCGGAGCGGCTCCTGCAGGTCATGCGACGCGATCGCGGCGAAGTCGTCCAGCTCCCGGTTGCTCCGTTCGAGTTCGTCACCGACGGCGCGTATCCGCAGCGCCATATCCCGCGCCTCGCTCACGTCCCGGACGACGATCACCGCGCCCGCGATGCTGCCCTGACGGTCGTGGATGGGGGACACCGTGTCAGCGATGGCGATCTCGGAGCCGTCGCGACGAAGGAGGAGCCGGTCGGACGGGAGATGCTCGGTGCGGTCGTTTCGCATCGCTGCCTGCATCGCGTCCCCGACGGTCTCGCGCGTCATCGCATCCAGCACCCGGAACACGTCAGCGACGGGACGTCCCGCCGCCTCCTGGCGCGACCAGCCGGTCATCGTCTCGGCGACGACGTTGAGCAGCGTGATGGTGCCCGTGATGTCGGTGCTGATCACCCCGTCGCCGATGCTGTTGAGCGTGACGACGGCGAGCTCCTTCTCGGCGAAGAGGGCCTCCTCCATGGCCTTGCGCTCGATCGCGTAATGCAGGGCCCGCATCAGCCCCCGCGTCTCGAGCTGGCCCTTGATCAGGTAGTCCTGCGCGCCCTGCTGGAGCGCTTTCACCGCGATCGCCTCGTCATCGAGACCTGTCAGCACGACCAGGGGAACGCGTGGCGCGGCAGCGTGGGCCCGTCGGAGCACCTCGAGGCCCCGGCCATCGGGCAATGCAAGGTCGAGCAGGATCAGGTCGACCTCGTGATCGGCCAGGTGGGCCTCGGCTCCGCTCAGGGTGTCGACGTGGGTCAGGTCGTCCGTGGACAGCCCCTGCTCGCGGCACATCTCACGGACGAGGCGAGCGTCGCCCGGGTTGTCCTCGACGAGGAGCAGGCGCATCACCATCGACCTCACCCGCGCCGTCATGCGTCGGCATCCGTAGCCATGAGGGTGAAGCGGAAGGTGGAGCCGTGGGCCGGTTGCGAATCGACCCAGATGGTCCCGCCGTGCCGCTCGACGATCCTCTTGCAGATGGCCAGTCCGATCCCGGTGCCGGGGTACTCATCCTGGGTGTGCAATCGCTGGGACATCTCGAAGATCCGCTCGAAATGCTTGGGGTCGATCCCGATGCCGTTGTCGGTCACCGCGAACCTCCACCGGTCGACGCCATCGATCGCGGCGGAGACGTGGACCTTCGGGACGTCGTTCCCGCGGTACTTGAGGGCATTCGCGACGAGGTTCTGGAAGACCTGGACGATCTGTGTCTCGTCCCCGCGGACGGCGGGCAGGGGGTCGTGCGTCACCACGGCGCCACTCTCTTCGATCAGCGTGCGGAGGTTTACCAGCGCCTGTCGGAGTGCCTCTTCGCTCGACACGTCGACCAGCTCCGCACCGTCGGTGCCGACGCGCGAGTACGCGAGCAGATCTTCGATCAATCGCTGCATCCGACCGGCCCCGTCCACCGCGAAGGCGATGAACTCGTCGGCGTCCGGGTCCAGCCTGCCCTTGTATCGTCGGGAGAGGAGCTGCGTGTAGCTGGCCACCATCCGCAGCGGCTCCTGGAGGTCGTGGGAGGCGATGTGCGCGAACTGGCCCAGCTCCTCGTTGGACCGGGCCAGTTCCTCGATCTTTCCCCGCAGCTCTTCCTCGGCAGCCTTGCGTGCGCTGATGTCGCGGATGGCTGCCGTGACGAGGATGCCGTCGGCGCTGTCGAGAGGGCTGAGCATGATCTCGATCGGGAACTCGGTGCCGTCCCGACGCCGGGCGACGAGCTCGATCCCGGTGCCGATGACCTGGGTCAAGGCGTCGGCTGCCGAGCGCAGGTCGTCGGCGATGATCCGTTCCGCGAAGCCTGCCGGGATGATTTGCGTGACCGGCTGGCCGATGAGCTCGTCGCGGCCGTAGCCGAATTGCTTCTCGGCCCGGACGTTGAGCAGGACGATCTCGCCGCGCGTGTCCACCACGACCATCGCGTCGGGGGCCGCCTCGAGCAGGCCGCGGTAGCGGGCCTCCGCCTGGACGACGCGGCGCTCGGCATCTCGGCGCTCCGTGACGTCCTGACCCTGCGCGATGACGGCCAGGAGCCCGCCGCCACTCGCCGTGTCATAGATGTTCGCCGAGCTCCACAGGACGGCCCGCACCTCACCGTCCGCGCGAAGGATCGGGATCTCGTGGCTATCCAGGCCGGTGCCCCGGACCGCGAGCTTGATCGTCGCGAGCGACTTCGCGCGAGACTGATCGGGGAACAGCGTGCCCAGCTGCTGACCCATGACCTCGTCGGCCCAGCGATGCGTCAGCCGCTCGAACGCACGGTTGAACTGGGTGATCCGCTGGTCGGGGTCCCACACGATGATCGGCGCGTTCGCGTAGTCGATCAGGTTCTCGAGATACGAGGATGTGCGCCGCAGCTCGTCCGCGGCCGCACGCCGGGCGCTGATATCGCGGATGGCTGCCGTGACGAGGATGCCGTCGGCGCTGTCGAGAGGGCTGACCATGATCTCGATCGGGAACTCGGTGCCGTCCCGACGCCGGGCGACGAGCTCGATCCCGGTGCCGATGACCTGGGTCAAGGCGTCGGCTGCCGAGCGCAGGTCGTCGGCGATGATCCGTTCCGCGAAGCCTGCCGGGATGATTTGCGTGACCGGCTGGCCGATGAGCTCGTCGCGGCCGTAGCCGAATTGCTTCTCGGCCCGGACGTTGAGCAGGACGATCTCGCCGCGCGTGTCCACCACGACCATCGCGTCGGGGGCCGCCTCGAGCAGGCCGCGGTAGCGCGTCTCCGAGCCGACGTACGTCTGCGGTTCAGCCTGCGCTACCACGTTCCACCTCTCCGCGACCCTCGACCTCGCCGGCTGCCCCATTCCGCGCGATCGCGAGCATGGCCCTCACGGCCGGCCCCTTCAACCGCGCCCCCCGAGGAGTCGCCTCGGTCGTCGCATGAGCCGACACCGCAGCCATGGCGCGCCGTTTGGACGTCGCGGTAGCCGTGGCCGCGACGACCGCGTCGGGTTCGTCGGGGGCCCCGCCCCGCGTCGCTGCTCGAGGAGCGTCCGCATGCGCACCCATTCGGCGGCGGGAGCCGGCCGACCCACCAGGTAGCCCTGGACGAGGGTCACGCCGAGCCTCCACAGCGTCGTCAGCTCTCTTCCGTCTCGATGCCTTCGGCAACCGTCTGGCTGCCCGACTCACCGGCAAAGCGAAGGAGCCCGACCACGAGCGCCTGGCGGGTGAGGTCTGTGTCGACGGATCGGACGAGCCCGATGTCGAGCTTCACGAAGTCGGGTCGGAGTTCCACGATGTGGTTGAAGTTGGCGATGCCGGAGCCGGCGTCATCGACCGCGACGCGCACCTCGGGGCGGAAGCGGCCGACCGCGTCTCGGAGGGCGGCATAGTCGGTGATCGCGATGTGCTCGGTCACTTCGAGCACGACGGGACGATTCGCTCGGCGCAGGAGCTCGCCGAGACCGTCATCCTCCGTCACCAGGTCGGGCGAGACGTTGAGGCTGAGCCATGCGCCCGGCGGCAGCGGTTCTGCCGCCGAGATCGAGGCGGCCAGGGTAGCCCGCTCCAGCTCGGCTTCGAGTCCGGCAGCCCGAGCGTCGGCGAAGACGACATCGGGGGCCGCACCGCACGAGAACCGCGTGAGGGCCTCGTAACCGGCATACTCACCCGTCGCCAGATCGACGATGGGCTGGAAGACCGGCCGGAAGGCGGCGTCGGCGATGATCTGGAGGATGCGGTCGCGCGCGATGCCGATCTCGGTCAGATCGACGATCGCAGGTCCGAGGAGTGCGCCCGAGAAGTCCGCGAACTCGATGAGCGCGGGAAGGATCTCGGTGAGCCGCACGGTCGCATCGACTTCAGCCGACGCGATCGTCAGCAGGCCGATGAGGGCGCCGTGGCGTATGGGCGCGTACGCGAGGCCCCGGACGGTCATATCCGCGTACAGGCGGCCGTGGGGGTGCCAGGGCCGGCGATCCCACTCCTCCACCCACGGCCCCTCCTCGGCGCGCTTTCGCAGGGTCTGGCTGCGCTGGGACGGCATCTCCCGCAGCCGAACGGGCAGACCGTCCGACCGGACGAGAGCAAGGGACGCGACCGCTCCCTCGGGGGTGAAGTAGGCGAGGGACGCGCTCGCGACCCCGGTCATGCTGGCAACCTGTTGGCAGATCAGCCTGGCCGTGGCCCCGATCGTCGGCAGGACTTGGAGCTGGGCGAGATTTCCCGCGATCAGGGCACGCTCCCGCGCGATCCGTTCCTGCGTGGCCGCCAGTGCCCGTTCACGGGTCACGCTCCGCATGATCCCGACGTAGTTCGTGATCCCACCGGCCTCGTCGCGGACCGCCGAGAGGACGGTCTCCCCCTGGAAGAGGCTGCCATCCTTACGCCGGTTCGTCAGGTCGCCGGTGAATGAGTTCCCGCTCGCGAGCGTGGCCCACATCGCGGCGTAGAACGCAGGACCCTGGATGCCGCTCTTGAGGATGCGGGGGTTCTGGCCCAACACCTCGTCGGACGAGTAGCCCGTGGCCCGCTCGAACGCCGGATTGACGAACTCGATCGCGCCGTTCGTGTCCGTGATCACCACCGCGTCAGACGTCTGGTTGATCGCCGCCGCAAGTCTCCGGGTCACGAGGTCGGCGCGGTGGCGATCGGTGACATCGCGGACCGAGAGCACGCAGCCGTCGCCGATCCTGGCCGCACGCAAGTCCAGGAGCTGGTCGAGGGGGCCACCGGCCGCATCGGGGTCGACGTACCGGAAGGCGTCCGCCGTGAACGCGATACCGGTCTCGACGACGTTCACATATCGGTCGAACAACCCGTTCGTGCGGTGGGCTGGGAACAGCTCGAGCAGGGTGCGACCCGCCGGCAGGCCGCCCGCCGTGCCGCGGATCGCGCCGATCGCCGAGTTCGGATCGTCGACCCGGAAGTCGACGATCCGGCCATGCTCGTCCCGGATGGCTGACTGGATCGTGACACCGTCGAGGATCGGTTCGAGCGCGGTCCGGAGGCGGTTCTCCGAAGGCTCAAGGGATGCGAGCCGGCGCGGATGCGTCCCGAACGGGAGGATGCCTGCCGGCACGGCCGCTTGGGCGCCCCCGCCGGAGCCGCCCGCTCCTGCGGACGGTCTGGCGCTGGTCGGGGTAGCGACTAACTCGTCAGGGCCCATCGATGCGTGTTCCCGGTTCGCCCGCGATCGTCCCCCGACGACACTTCGGTCGGCTCCTGCGCGTGGCGCGCGATGGAGCGGATGGCGGGCACATTTGCCGATCGCCGGCACGATGCGCCTCCGACAGCGTTCCGTCATGACGACTTGTCATATCAGCCGGCGCGCGGCACCCCCGGCGCGCGGCACCCTTGGCTGGTCGGCTGCTCTGCCGATCGCGTGCTGGCGTGGAGGTTCGATCCCTCTCTCGCCTACCAGGACCCGGCTCCCCCGTATACTGGCCCGGCGATGCAGATCACCCGGACCCCAGGTCCCAATTCCACCGTCCTGCTCGAGATCGAGCTTCCCCCCGACCGGCTGGCCCGCGCGACCGACGATGCCGTGCGCCGGTTGTCGCGTCGGACCCGGGTGCCCGGGTTCCGGCCTGGCAAGGCCCCTCGGCCCGTCCTGGAGCGCCACCTCGGCCCGGGCGTCGTGCTCGATGAGGCGGTCGAGCACCTGGTCCAGGATGCCTACCGCGACGCCCTCGTCGAGGAGGACATCCTGCCGCTGACCAATGCTGACGTGGAGGTCGTCCAGGCCGAGGAGGGCGAGCCGCTCATCTTCAAGGCCACCGTCCAGGTCCGCCCGGACGTCGAGCTCGGCGACTACAAGCATTTCAACTTCGAGCCGGAGATCGACGTCATCGATGACGCCCGGGTGGATACGGTCCTCGAAGAGCTGCGCGATCAGAACGCGACCCTGGCCGCGGTCGAGGGTCGTGGAGCGCAGGACGGCGATTATGCTGTCATCTCATTCGTCGGGACCCGCGACGGCCAGCCCTTCGAGGGTGGGACGTCGGAGCGGATGCCGCTCATCCTCGGCCAGGAACGGCTGATCCCGGGGTTCGAGGCGAACCTCATCGGCCTCGAGGTCGGCGGCGCCACCGAGTTCGATATCACCTTCCCGGAGGATTACCCGGAGACCGGATTGGCCGGTCAGGCAGCCCATTTCGAGGTCGTCATCCGGGAGTTGCGGGAGAAGATCCTGCCCGAGCTCGACGACGACTTCATCGGGACGCTCGGCGAGTTCGGTGATCTCGCGGCGCTTCGGGCAGACATCCGGACGCGCCTGGAACGCAACGCGGTGGATCGGGCCCGTCACGGGTTCGCCGACAAGATCATCGACTACGCCGTCGCCAACGCCACGCTGGAATTGCCGGCCATCCTCGTCGACCAGGAGGTCGAGGTGATGCACGACGAGTTCCGAGCGACGATCGCCCGGCAGGGGATCGCCGAGGAGGCGTACCTCAAGGCGGTCGACAAGACCGACGCCGACCTCCACGCCGAGTTCCGGCCGGGCGCCGAGAAGCGGGTCCGGACGCTGCTCGTGCTGTCCAGGGTGGCCGACGTGGAGAACGTGGTCGTTCCCGACGAGGACGTCGATGCCGAGGTCGCCCGGGGTCGCGAGCGCTACTCGGAGGACCAGCGGCTGCTCGCCTATTTCGACTCGGAGCGCGGGTCGAGCCTATATCCGGAGCACGCTCCGCCGAACGCGGGTCGTCGAGGGCCTCATCGACGAATGGCTGGCCGACCACCCGGAACACGCCCCGCTGCCGCATCTCGAGGACGCGCCGGGTTCGGCCATCGATGATGGTCAGGCGTCGGCCAACGCAGCGGTCGACGCGACCGATCCCGGAACCGTCATCGACGACGTGCCGACGCCAGCCGGCTGATCACCCGATCCGTGCCATCCGAACCAGGGAGTCCCAAGATGCTCGTCCCCATGGTCATCGAAACCTCGAGTCGAGGCGAGCGCGCCTACGACATCTACTCGCGCCTCCTGCGCGAGCGGATCATCTTCCTCGGGGATGCCATCGAGGACCACCTCGCCAACCTTGTCATCGCCCAACTCCTGTTCCTCGAGTCGGAGGATCCCGAGAAGGACATCAGCCTGTACATCAACTCGCCCGGGGGTCAGGTGACCTCCGGCCTGGCCATCTACGACACGATGCAGTACCTGCGCGCACCGGTCAGCACGATCTGCATCGGCATGGCCGCATCGATGGCAGCGGTCCTGCTGGCGGCGGGGGCGAACGGCAAGCGGTATGCGCTGCCGAACAGCCGGATCATGATCCACCAGGGATCCGGGCGGCTTTCGAGGCAATGCCGCGGACGCGGTCATCCAGATGAAGGAGTGGGAGTATCTCGTCCAGCGCAATCACGAGATCCTGGCGCGCCACACGGGCCAGACGATCGAGACGATCGTCAAGGACACGGACCGTGACCACTTCATGAGCCCCGAGGACGCCAAGGACTATGGCATCATCGACGCGGTCTACGCGGTCGAGAGCAGTTCCCTGATCGCGAAGGCGCATGACGCCGCCATGGACGGCGGCCAGGGTTCGGCCGCGGTGGACTCGACGGAGTCGACCGAGGCGCCCAAGAAGAGCAAGGACCAGTAGCGGCCGGGGATATGCGATCGTGACGACGTCAGGCACCAGCACGAAGGGACCCAAGGTCCCGTATCGCTGCTCGTTCTGCGGGAAGAGCCAGGAGCAGGTCCGCAAGCTCATCGCGGGACAGGGCGTCTACATCTGCGACGAGTGCATCAACCTGTGCCAGGAGATCATCGAGGAGGAGCTCCTCGAGACGCCGAAGCCGAAGCCGTCCAGCGCCAAACTGCCCAACCCGCACCAGATCAAGGATGCCCTCGACCAGTACGTCATCAGCCAGGAACGGGCCAAGAAGGTCCTGTCGGTGGCCGTCTACAACCACTACAAGCGGGTCAACGCCGGCCACCAGGTCGATGAGGTCGAACTCCAGAAGTCGAATGTCCTCCTGGTCGGGCCCACCGGCTCCGGCAAGACGCTTCTGGCCCAGACGCTCGCCAGGGTCCTGGACGTGCCCTTCTGCATCGCCGATGCGACCTCGCTGACGGAGGCGGGATACGTCGGTGAGGATGTCGAGAACATCCTCCTCCGGCTCATCCAGGCGGCGGATTTCGATGTCGCCCGGGCGCAGCGCGGGATCATCTACATCGACGAGATCGACAAGATCGCGCGCAAGGCGGATAACCCCTCGATCACCCGGGACGTGTCCGGCGAGGGGGTCCAGCAGGCCCTGCTCAAGATCCTCGAGGGAACCGTCGCGAACGTGCCGCCGCAGGGCGGACGCAAGCACCCCCATCAGGACTTCATCCAGATCGACACGACCAATGTCCTGTTCATCTGCGGCGGCGCCTTCGACGGGTTGGAGCGGATCATCGAGGAACGGGTCGGCAAACGCTCCATCGGGTTCGGTGCGGAATCGGTCATGACGGCGGTCGAGCGGGGCCGCCTCCTCGAGCGACTCATGCCTGAGGATCTCCTCAAGTTCGGGCTGATCCCCGAATTCATCGGTCGGCTGCCGGTCATGGTCACGCTGTCCGCGCTCTCAGCCGAAGACCTCGTCCGGGTGCTGACCGAGCCGAAGAACGCGGTCACCCGCCAGTTCGAGAAGTTCCTGTCCCTGGACAAGGTCGAACTCGTGTTCACCCCCGGTGCCCTGCAGGCTGCGGCGGAGGTCGCGCTCGGCCGGAAGACCGGCGCCCGGGCCCTTCGGTCGATCGTCGAGGAGGCGCTGCTCGAGGTCATGTACGACATCCCGGACCGGTCGGACGTGCGCAAGTGCATCATCACGGAGGAGACCATCCGCGCCGGACGGCTGCCGCTGCTGCTGACCAAGTCGGACGTCGACAAGGGCGTCGACGAGACCAACTACGAGGAGTGGTTGGCGGAGCGGGGCGAGAGCGCGTAGACTCCGCTCTCACGGCGACGACCGGGAAGAGTAGCGTCGGGATGGCCGAAAGCGAGCGCGGAGACGGTGCGAGCCGCGCGGGTCCAACGTCGCGAAGGTCGCTCGCGAGCCGTGCGGGAGACGCCCGTTAGCGCGTCATGAGGGCCCCGGATCGGCCGGCCGCGATGAGCGGATCGGCCCCGGTCGGCCGAACCAGCAGGTGGTACCACGACCCGTTCGTCCGCTGGACGAGCGGGCTGTTCTTTGTCGAGGGGCGATGATGTCGGACCTGCCGAAGACCTATACGCCGAGCGATGTCGAAGGCGCGATCTACGAGCGCTGGCTGGCGGCCGACGTGTTCGCGCCGGACGGGGCCGGCTCGACCGCCGATCCGGATCTTCCGACGTTCACGATCATCCAGCCACCGCCCAATATCACCGGGTCGCTCCATCTCGGACATGCGCAGCGGACCGCGGTCGAGGACCTGATGATCCGCCACGCCCGGATGCGCGGCCATCGTGCGCTCTTCCTGCCCGGGCTCGATCACGCCTCGATCGCGGCCCAGTTCGTGCTCGACGGGATCCTTGCCGCCGAGGGGGAGAGCCGTCAGACCCTTGGTCGTGAGCGCTACCTCGAGCGGATGCAGGCATTCGTGTCGACGACCCGCGAACTCATGCTCGGTCAGCAGCGCCGCGTCGGCGCCTCTGCGGACTGGGGACGGCTCCGGTTCACGATGGACGACCGATCGGCCACGGCCGTCCGGGTCGCCTTCGTCCGTCTGTACGAGGCCGGTCTCGCGTACCGGTCGGAGGCGCTCGTCAACTGGTGCCCGGGTTGTCGAACGAGCGTCAGCGACCTCGAGGTCATCTCGACCCCGGAGACCGGGACGCTGTGGTCGATCCGCTATCACCTCATCGACCCCGCCACCGGCGAGCCCGACGGTGCGGCGAGCATCACCGTGGCCACGACCCGGCCGGAGACGATCCTCGGTGACACGGCCGTCGCGGTCCACCCCGACGATCCCCGCTATGCCGGCCTGGTCGGACGGTCGGTCCGGATCCCGTTCGTCGACCGCGATGTCCCGATCATCGCCGACGAGGATCGTCGACCGCGCGTTCGGCACGGGGGCCGTCAAGATCACCCCGGCCCACGACCACGACGACCACGAAACGGGCATCCGCCATGGCCTCGCGGCGCCATCCATCCTCGCCGATGACGGGTCGATCGAAGGGACCGGGACGCCCTACGACGGGCTCGACCGGTTCGAGGCGCGACGGGCCATCGTGGCCGACCTCGAGGCAGCCGGGGACCTGGTCGGGACGACGGCACACGAGCTCGTCCTCGGCCGCTGCCAGCGCAGCAACGATGTGGTCGAACCGCGGCTGAAGACGCAGTGGTTCATCCGGACCGGCCCGCTGGCCGAGCGAGCGCTCGAGGCGACCCGTTCCGGCCGGACCCGGATCCTGCCCGATCGGTTCGAAAAGACCTGGGAGCACTGGCTGACCGGCATCCGCGATTGGAACGTGTCCCGCCAGCTGTGGTGGGGTCACCGCATCCCGGCCTGGTACTGCCCGGATGGCCACGTCACGGTCTCGTCCGTGCCGAGCGGTCCCGACGCCTGCGCCGTCTGCGGCCGGTCTGCTGACGAGTTGCAGCAGGATCCGGACATCTTCGATACCTGGTTCAGCTCCGGGTTGTGGCCGTTCTCGACCCTGGGTTGGCCGGAGCCGACCGCAGACCTGGCCACGTACTACCCGACCTCGGTCATGGAGACCGGCTACGACATCATCTTCTTCTGGGTCGCCCGGATGATGATGCTCGGCCTCGCGCTGACCGACGAGGAGCCGTTCCACACCGTCTACCTTTCGGGGCTGATCCGGGACCCGCTGGGCCAGAAGATGTCGAAGACGAAGGGCAACGTCGTCGACCCCCTCGGCGTCATCGACGAGGCCGGCGCCGACGCGCTCCGGTTCGCCGTGATCCATGGCGCGACCCCGGGCAACGACCAGCGGTTCGGACCGGCCAAGCTGGCGCACGCGCGCAACTTCGCGAACAAGCTCTGGAACGCCTCCCGGTACGTCCTGGGCGCCCGTCCGTCAACGGTCCCGGTCGATGCCATGCGCCGCGACCCGGCGACGGAGCATCTCGGACCGGCCGAGCGATGGTTGCTATCGCGAGCCGCCGCGACGACGGCGGCCGTGGATGAGGCGATGCGCGGGTATGCCTTCGGCGAAGTCACCCGGCTCGTGTACGAGGCGATCTGGAACGAGTACTGCGACTGGGGACTCGAGTTGGCCAAGGTGCGGCTGGCCGATGAACGGCTCGATCCGGCGATCCGCGAGGCCACCTGGTGGACCCTCGTCGCCGTGCTCGACACGTACCTTCGACTCCTGCATCCGGTCATGCCCTTCGTGACCGAGGCGATCTGGGCGGCGATGCCGCACCGGGCCACCGATCCGGGTCTGCTCATCGTCGCGCGCTGGCCGGCGGTCGGGGAGCGGGACCTGGTGATCGAGCGGGAGGTCGGCACCCTCATGGACCTGGTCGGCGAGATCCGCAACGCGCGGGCGTCCGCGAAGCTGCCCGCCGGCGACCAGCTCGAGACCCTCGTCTGCATGCCGCCATCGATGGGCGCGACGTTCGAGGCGCTCCGGCACGGGATCGAGCGGCTTGCTCGCGCCCGCCCGCTCCTCCGCGAACTGACGCCGGAGGCGCTCAAGGCGGCGACGCGGCCCGGCGATCTCACCGTCGTCCTTGCCGGCGGTGCCATCGAGGCGGCGATCCGGGTGGAGGCGGCGCACGACGACGTCGCCGATCTGGAGCGTTCGCGCCTGGAGCGCGAGTTGTCAGAAGCGGAGGGCTGGCTGGATGCGGTCCGACTGCGGCTCGCGAACGAGGCGTTCACGAGCAAGGCGCCACCGGATGTCGTGGACGGAGCCCGACGACGCGAGGCGGAACTGACGGACCAGGTGGCCCGATTGCGCGAACGACTGCGAGGATGAACGGGCGGGCGGAGGAGGCATCCGCCCATTCACCCTCGCTGGTGTCCCTCGACGGTCAACCCTTGACGGAACCGCCGGTGATACCGCGAACGAAGTAGCGCTGGAGCGTGAAGAAGACCAGCAGCGGCAGCGCCATCGAGATGAACGCCGCGGCGCCCAGGAACTCCCAGCCGCCCCCGAGTGAGGTGACCAGGTTCGAGATGCCGACGGTCAACGGCAGGTTCTGTGGGCTGGCTCCGAGGAAGACCAGCGCGACGAGGAGGTCGTTCCACACGAACAGGAACTGGAAGATGACCAGGGCCGCGATCGCGGGGACGCTCATCGGAAGGGCCAGGCGGAGGAACGAGGTGACCGGGCTGGCGCCATCGATCGCCGCCGACTCGAAGATCTCCCTGGGCAGCCCGCCCATGAAATTGCGAAGCAGGAAGATCGCGAACGGCAGACCGTACGCCGTATGGGCCAGCCAGACGGTGAGGAACGACCCGGCGATGTTCAGGCCCCGCGGGCCGAACAGCTGGAGGATCGGGATCAGCGCCGTCTGCAGCGGGATGACGAGCATGCCGACCACGACGACGAACAGGATGTTCCGGCCGGGGAACGTCATCCAGGCGAAGGCGTACGCCGCGAAGGACGCCACCAGGACGGGGATGATCGTGGCCGGGATCGAGATGAACAGGCTGTTGACGAACTGGGTCCCGATATCGCTCTGCGCGAGGACGTGGGCGTAGTTGTCCATGCTCAGCTGGCTCGGTTGGAAGATCGCCGTCCACCACCCGGAGTTGTTCACATCGGCTGGCGGCCGGAGCGAGTTGATGAACAGCCCGATCGTCGGGATGAGCCAGATGGCCATGAGTCCCACGATCGCGACATGGAGCCCGATCCGGCCCCACCTCGAGGGGCCCTTCTTGGGTGTGACCGCTACGGCGGTGGTCCGCGTGACCTCAGCAGACGCGGTCATCGGATCGCCTCCTGCGCCTGGAAGCGCCGGATGTTGAGGGCCATGACCGGGATGACCGTCAGGAGCAGGATCACCGCGACCGCGCTCGCGCGACCGAAGTTCCCGTTCGTGAACATCTCCTGGATCATGCTCTGCGCCATCACCTGGGTGTCGAAGTTACCGCCGGTCATGACGTACACGATGTCGAACGCCTTGAGGGCGGTGATCACGACGGTCGTCGCCACGACCGCGATCGTCGGCAGCAGCAGTGGGAACACGATCCGCCGAAACACCTGCCACTCGGTCGCCCCATCGACCCGGGCGGCCTCCATCAGCTCGACGCTGATGCCCTTGAGCGCGGCCGAGATGATGACCATGCAGAATCCGGTCCACATCCAGGTCATCACCAGGATCAGCAGGATCGTGTTGAAGCTGAAGTCCTGCACCTGCAGCCAGGGCACGGGCCCGATCCCGAACAGCCCGATGAACGCGTTGAGCGTCCCCGTCTGCGCTTCGCCCGGCGCGTTGTACAGGAACATGAACCGCCAGATGACGCTGGCCGCGACCATGCTGATCGCCAGCGGCAGGAAGATGACCGCCTTCGCGACCGACTCGTAGCGGACGCGGTCGACCAGGACGGCGATGAGCATCCCGAAGCCGACCGAGAACAGCGTCAGCAGGATGACCCACAGGAGGTTGTTCTTGAGCGCCCCGAGCGTGGTCGGGCTGTTGAAGAAGTAGATGAAGTTGTCGAGGCCGATGAACTCGGTGCCGGCCGAGTTCTGGAAGCTGCGGATGATCGTGCCGATCGTCGGATAGACGAGGAAGATGATCAGGAAGCCGAGTGCGGGAGCCAGCCACAGCCACGGCCTGATCGTGACCCGCCGGCGGTCCGGCACGGGACGCAGGATCTGTTCGGTCAGGATGATGTACCCGAACAGGACGGCTGGGACGCCGACCACCACGGCGATCGCGGTGACGAGACGCGGATCCATCGTTGGGCCCTCCGAGCGGTCGGCCGGTGGGGGCGCCCGTCACGGGCGCCCCCACCGATCTTGACGGTGGCTTACTGGGCCGTATAGGCGTCGGCCTGGATGGTATCCAGGTTGCCCAGGATCGTGTCGAGCTGACCCGGATCCTTGATGTACTGGACGATGCTCGAATTGAACGCGCTCGACATCGCCGAAGGCATCAGGTCGGAGGCGTCGAAGACGAAGATCTTGGCGTTGGTGAGGATCTCCGCTGAGCGCTTGCTGATGTCATCCGGATAGTCGGTGGCGTTCTTGTTGGCGGACAGTGCGCCGCCGATCTTGACCCAGATGTCCTGGGCCGGAGCAGTGACGAGGTAGGCCATCAGCGAGCGGGCTGCCGGCGTGTCGTGGAACATGCCGAACAGATCGCCGGCGCCTTCGACGGCTCCGCTATAGGTCGCGTTGATGTCCGGGAACTGGAAGAAGTTGTAGTCGGTTCCGGCGGTGGCGTCCTTGAAGCCGCCGAGGCCGGTGATGAAGCTGGCCTGGTGCAGGAACAGGCATCCGGGCGGGCTCGTGAACAACGGATCGCCGGCATTCGCGAAGTTGGTCGCGTTGACCGTGTCGCTGCCGCCGTAGCTGTTCTTGACCACGTCACCGAACGTCGTGAAGGCCTGCTTGATCGCCGGGTCGGTCCACTTGACCTGCCCAGCCCACCACTGGTTGTAGACATCGGGTCCGGCCTGGCGAAGGACGAGGTCCTCGATCCAGTCCGTGCCCGACCAGCCGGACGCGGCACCCGACTCGACGCCGTTGCACCACGGGGCGGCTGCCTTGCTCTTGTCGGCCGTGATCGTCGCCTGCAGGTCGTCCCAGGTCGCCGGTGGGGTGTCGATGGTGATGGTCTGCGGGTTGAACCAGATCAGGCCCTTGACGGCGGTCTTGATGAACACGCCAACGACCTTGCCGTTGACGGTGCCGAGCGACACAAGCGCGGGCGCTGTCTCAGCCGTATACGTCGGGACGTCCAGGACCCCGCCCAGATCGACCAGGCTGTCGGCCCACTGGACCATCTGTGCTGGCCCTGGCAGGCCGGCGAGGTCGGGCAGGACGCCCGACGCGACGCCGGTCGTCAAAACGGTGTTGATGTCCCGGGTCCCCGTGTAATTGACCTTCGCGCCAGTGGCCTGCTCCCACGGAGCGACCATCTGCATGAAGGCATCCTGTTCGCTGCCACCCCAAGTGGCGATGACCGTCACGGATTGTCCCGTGAGATCCTCGCCACTGCTGGACGGCTCCGCGCTCATCGCCGCGCTCGGGGCGGCGCTGCCTGCAGTCGTAGCCGCGGGTGTCGAGGTCGCCGAGCTTGATGAACATGCCGCCGCCACCAGGGCGATCAGCGCGAACATCGTGGCGAACTTGTATCGCCTACCGATACGCTCCTCCATACCGTTTATCTCCTTTCCCTGAAACCGCGACCCGGTCGTCGGATCGCTCCTTCGGGCTGTAAGGCCGCCTGCTCTGACGGGCGGATGGTCAGTGGTCTCGACGGGTCGCCGAGGCACGCTCGATAAGCTCGGTCGGAAGTAGCGTCCGGTGCGGGATCGCCTCATCGGCGAGCCGTTCCAGGAGCGCTCGTCCGGTCGCCTGTCCGAGCTCGTAGGCAGGCAGATGGACGGTTGTGAGTGGCGGATCGAGGTACGCAGCGAGGGGGATGTCGTCGAATCCGACGATCGAGATGTCGTCGGGCACGCGGTGGCCGGCCTGGCGCAGTGCGCCGATGGCCCCGACGGCGACGACGTCGCTGGCCACGAAGACGGCGTCGAAGGTGGTCCGCGCCAGCAGTCGGGTCATCGCCTGGTGGCCGCTCGGGGCGTCGAAGTCAGCCTCCTCCACGAGGTCCTGTTCGAAGGCGATCCCGGCCGCCGCGATGGCATTCCGGTAGCCGGTCAGGCGATCCTGGGACGCCGTATACGCGAGCGGCGCATTCGTGATGCAGGCGATCCGACGGTGACCGAGCGACAGGAGGTGCTCCACCGCCATCCGTCCGCCGGCGACGTTGTCGACATCGACGCTCACGACCGTGTCGTCCGGGAATGAACCCTGGAGGACGACCGGGAACCCACCGCGCAACAGTTCGACCAGCGATGCGTCGTCAGAGCGCGGACCCGACAGCACCAGCCCGTCGACGTGCTGGGCGCCAAGGAGTGAACGGAACGAGGCATTCGGACCATCGAGCGCCCTGAGCTCGACCATCACCCGCAGGCCGCCGGCACTGGCGGTCTCCGACAGGCCGCGCAGGGTCTCGGCCAGCGTAGCGTCGCTGGCGACCTGCTGGAGCGACTGGTTGAGGACGAGGGCGACGGCATGACTCCGGCCGCCCGCCAGCTGGCGGGCCCACGGATTGGGTTCATAGCCCAGTCGCGTGGCGGCGTCCAATACCCGGCGTCGTGTGGTGGCCGGGATCTTGACGTCCGTTCGTTGGTTCAGCACGAACGACACAGTGGTCCGCGAGACGCCGGCTGCTGCGGCGACATCGGCGCTGGTCGTGCGCTTGCGCATCTGGCGACCGATCGGTCCCTCCATCCCGGTGTGACGATTGGCGCTAGCTGGGGGGTAACGCGCGTCACTAACACCTATCAAAGACGCGATCCGTGGCCCTGTCAAGGGGGCGTGCCGCTTCGCGAGCGTCGGTCACGCTGGTGGCCGAGCGGCTCCGCGGGTGCGATGCTCCGATGCGGACACGAAGACGTGTCACCTTCTCCCAGACGATCCGCGGCCCCTGCTACGATGGCCGTGACATCCGTCGATCCTCGGAGGGGCCCTGTGCCGCTTGAATTCCTGAAACGCCGAGGCGGCGCCGACGCCGCATCAGAGCAGGCGGCCGCGCCGGCCAGGTCCTCCCTGATGCCGGAAGAGATCGTCGCCCAGGATCATCAGCTGAAGCTGTACTACGCGGGCAAGAGCAGCGAGGGCGTCCGCCTGAAGGCAGGCCCGGCAGCCATCGCAGAGCTGCCCGGCATGCTCGTCGGGCTGGCGCGCTCGGAGATCGAGGTGGTCGAGCCGCTCCCGATCGAATTCAGCCAGGCCACGCCGACGATCGTCATGCCGTCAGAAGCGATGCAGTGGTTGAATGCCCACCACGTCCACTCGCCGGTCACCCGACATGCCCTCGTCGTCCTCGAGTCGATCGACGCCGTCGACCTGGCCTTCGACACATTCGTGTGTGCGCTGCTTGACGGGGAGGTCGACACGTCGGGCTATCCGGAGTACAACGCGATCGTCGGCGGGGTAGCCGCGCACTGGGACGAGGCGACCGGCGACATGATCTGCCGGGCCGTCGTCGGTTGGGGTGGCAAGGGAGTCCGCGGCGATACCGACCGCACCGGTGGCCGGATCCTCGGTGGACTCCTCAACGCGATCCTGGCGAGCCAATACGCCCTCGGCCTGACCCCGATCGAGCGACCGGTCCCGGCGGCCGGCCGGGGCGGGCTCGTCTGCGCGCACTGCGGCTTCGCCTCGGCCCATGAGCGAGCCTTCTACTGCCCCAAGTGCGGCATGCGCCTCCTGCGCGGCTGAGGTCGCCCGATGCCCGCCTACGATTACGATTGCGCGGCCTGTGGCAGCCGGTTCGAGGTGATCCACGGCGTCCACGCGGAGCGACCGACGACCTGTCCCCTGTGTGGCGGTGGGCCGATCCGCAAGGCGATCAGCGCACCGGCGATCCACTACAAGGGATCCGGCTGGGCGAAGAAGGAGCGGAGCGCGACGGCCACGCCGAAGACGAGCGAGCCGAAGACGGCCGATCCGACGTCGAGCGAGCCGACGAAGGCAGCTTCGTCAGATCGACCTGCCGACTCGCACTCCGACGGCACGACCACGGAAGGCGGGCCTGCGAAGACACCGGCGTCGACCTCGACGGCCGCGGGCCCGGCCGCAACCAGCGACTGACACGCATGGCCGCCGGGGACTGGATCACGCTCGCGGAAGCTTCCGAGATCCTGGCCGCCTCGAACGTTCACTTCACGACCGATACGATCGGTGGCTGGGCGCGCTCGGGCCGGCTGCAGAGCATCAAGCTCGGTGGTCGTCGGTTCGTGCGGAGGGGTGAGGTGCGGGCCCTGGTGACGGCTCCGAGGCGGGTTCGGGCAGCGGATCTCCAGCCGGGTCTGTTCGGGGACCTGGACTCCTGAAACTCCCGTGGTCGATCGACCCCGCCGCTCTCCTGGCACGAGTCCTCGATGAGCCGCGCATCGCCCGGGTCATGGCCGTCCTGGACATCTACGGCGGGGCGGCCGGCGGCCTGCTGGCCAATGGGCTCGCCTTCTCATCGTTGTTCGCAGCCATCCCCACGACCCTCCTGGTGCTCGGGGTGGCGGGCTGGCTCACCGGTGACGCAGCGGTCCGGTCGACCGTCGCCGAGCGGCTCATCGAGGCCTTCCCGCCGCTCGCCGATCTGATCGAAGGGTCACTCGATGCGATGACGAAGGGTGCCGCGTTCACCTCGATCCTCGGCATCGTGGGCCTCGTCTGGACGGTCAGCCAGCTCTACGCTGCGCTCGATGTGGCCTTCTCCCGGATCTACTGGGAGGACCCCCAGCGGGACATGGTCCGGCGGACCGCTCGCGGCCTCGTCGTCGTCGCCATCCTCGTCATCGGGATCGTCGGGTTCGTCGTGGTGACGTCGCTGGCCGCCGCGCTCGACGCCGTGGCGCCGCAGATCCCGATGGTCAGCGGTCTCACCGATCTGGGTGGCTCGCTACCGGTCCTTGCGCTGATGTCGATCGGCTCGGTCCTGGTGATCTATCGAACCCTGCCACCGCGTGCCCCGCGCTGGCGTTCCGCACTCATCCCGGCGGCGGTGGTCGGACTCATCATCGTCGTCCTCAGCCAGGTCTTCACCTTCCTCGTGCCGAGGTTGGTGGGCGTGGCAGCCCTGGCCGGATCGCTCGCGTCGGTGTTCGTTGCCCTGGCCTGGCTTTCCTTCACGATCCAGGCGTTGTTGTATGGAGCGGCATGGGTGCGCGTCCGGGAGGAAGGTCCGGAAGCGGCTCGGTCAGCCCGCCTGGGGAGTCCCGCAACGTCGACAGAACCGGGCGGTGGCGGACAGTGACAGCCCGCAACTGACGCACGGCTGGACGCCGCCGGCCTTGGTCGGGGCCGCCGTGTCGACGACATCCTTCGTCGACTCCGCCCAGACGGCCTCCATGCCACCCTGTGGCGCGGCCGGCCGATCCAGGAACGGCAGGCCGTTCGCAGCTGTACCACCCAGCCAGGCAGGTCGGGTCGGCCACTGGGGCTCGGTCGTCGGCGTCGCTGTCGCGGCCGCCGGGAGTTCCGGTGACTCGTTGGATCGGTCCGCGAGGCCCGAGTCCGCCGTTGGATCTGGCGCGACCATGTGCCACACGGGCTGGGCGATCACGTCGTCCGCCGTCGCCGGAGGTTCGTCGGCGGGCTCGACCGCTGTGGCGGCGACGCCGTCCGGCTCGACTACCTCGGCCTCCGGTTCGACGGCGGCCTCCGGCTCGACCACCTCGACCTCCGGCTCGATGCCCTCGGCCTGCGGAACGGGCTCGGTCGCGGCCTGCTCGACGGCCTCGGCCTCTGGCTCCACGACGGCCGCCGGCTCGGCGATCGGTGTGGGCGCGTCTGCGACAGCCATGGCCTCGACCTCGGCCGCGCCCTCGACCTCGACAACAGCCTCGACCTCGACAACAGCCGCGACTTCTTCCTGAGCGCCAGCCGCCACGATCTCGGCCTCGACCGGCGTCGTTGCCAGGTCACGCTCGTACGCCTCGAGCTCGGCCGCCAGGTCTCGCTCCGGCGGTCCGGTCTGCGGCGCGACGGCCGTCGTCTCGAGTCCGACCATCTCGGCTGGCCTGACCGGCCTGTCCGCGACGGGCGCCTCGACGTCCGCAACGGGCGTCTCGACCGAAGCGAGTCCGGTCAAGGCAGCGAGCCGCCCCGCCACATCGATCTCCCCGTCGTCAGCGTCGGCGGGAGCCGTGCCATTCGAGCCGTTCGTCATCAGCCGTTCGTCGGGGCCGCGACGTGATCGGTCAGGACCTCCTCGCCCATCGTGACGGCATTGGGCTGGAGGTCGGGGAAGGGTGCCGGCAGGATCTCCTGGCCGAGGTGTGGCGCGCATGTCAGGCAGCGTGCTTCTGCCTCGTTCCAACAGTTGGGGCACGTGTACTGCCGGCAGGACATGCAGAAGTTGAACGTCTTGTGGAAGGCGTCGAGCTGGGACGCGGTCGCTTCGCGATCGGTCTCGCTCCTTGCGGCGGCCATGGCTTCGTCCATGGACGTGCCGTCGGCCATCACGAAGTTCTTGAGGCCGCGAGACAACACCCGGACGCCGGTCAGGCGCTTCCGCGGTTGCGCAGACTCGAAGGTGTAGCGCGTGCCACACCGTTCGCAGAAGGATTCGGTCAGGATCTCGGTCATCGGGTCACCGGGTACGCTTGGCTCACGCTCGTCCGGATGGCCCGGGGCGAGCGGGTGGAGAGTATATCGCAGGCCCATGAGGACCCCCGTCCACCCGTGGGTACTCCCTGAGGGCGCCGAATGTCCGGGGCGGAACACGCAGGAACCGGCGTCTTTCGGACCCTCTGCTAGACTCCGCCACCGACCATGCCGCCTCTCAATGCTGTCGAACGGTTTTTCGAGCGCCTGTTGGAACGACCTTCAGCGCGGCTCTTCCGGGCTCGACTCCAGCCGGTCCAGCTCCAGCGCCGCATCGAGCGTGCGATGGAGAGCGAGCGGCTCACCACGTCGGATCGGACCCTCGTCCCGAACCGCTACATCGTCCATCTGAACCCGGACGATCTGGCCGACTTCGGCGAGATGTCCCCGGTCCTCGCGTCGGAACTGGCCGATGGAGCCCTGGCGTTCGCACGCAACCATCGGTATACGGTCGCGGACCGACCCCAGGTCGACCTGGTCGCCGATCCGCGGATCGACCGCACCGACATCCATGTCCATGCCCGGTTCGCCGAGGCGGTCGTCGGGCGGCCCGGACACGGACCGGTCGTGCTCGAGCCGCAGGCGGTGGACGGCGACGTGAACGGCGACCCATCGGTGACCCGGGTCTTCACCATCCCGCGTCCGACCGCGCCGCGGGCCGTGATCCGGGTCATGGACCCCGACGGTCAGACCCGTCAGGCGGTCGTCGGCCCGGCTGGTCTCACCATCGGACGCGCGAGCGACAATGACGTCGTCATCCGCGATACCCGCGTGTCGCGACACCATGGGAGGATCGCGGGGCGTCGCGGGACCCTCGTCTATGCGGACCTTGGCAGCACGAACGGGTCACGGATGAATGGCGTCCCCGTGACCGAGGTCGTCCTGGGTGTCGGAGACCGGCTCGAGGTCGGCGGTGCCGTGCTCGTCGTCGAGGTCGCCGGAGCGTCGGCCTGATGGACGGTTTCACCATCGTCCTGTGGACCGTCCGACTGTTGTTCCTGGCGCTGCTCTACCTGTTCCTGGCTCGTGTCATCCGCGCGCTCCTGCGGGACCTGCGGGCCGCCACCCGTGAGCCGGCCGATCGTCATGGGCGGCTGGTGATCCTCGAATCCCCAAGCGGCGAGCCCGTCCCCGGGCGATCGTTCGGACTGGACGTCATCACGCCACTCGGGCGCGATGTCAACAACGCCATCGTCATCGACGACGCATTCGCGTCCGCGGACCACGCCGTACTGACCTTTCGAGGCCAGAGCTGGTATGTCGAGGACCTCGCCAGCACGAACGGGTCATACGTGAACGGGCTTCGCGTGGATGGAGTCGCCCCGCTCGGGTTCGGGGATGAACTCCAGATCGGCCAGGTCCGGATGCGCCTCGAGCGAGTGAACCCGTGACGACGATGACGGCGCGTGCCGGGCGGACCGAGGGGCGAACGAGGATCCTCGGTCCGATCCGGCCACGGCCGCGGTGGCTGGAGTTCCGTCTCCTGGCGCTGGTCGCGCTGGCGGTCGTCATCGGCAGCATCTCGCTCAGCCTCACGGTCGAGCGACGGTTCGGCCTGTACGACACGACGGCGACGATCCTCTACCTCGTGGCTCTCGCCGTGGCCCATCTCGCCCAGGTCGCGGCAGGCCGGCGGACCGATCAGATCCTGTTGCCGGCGGTGGCGATGCTCGGTGGGATCTCCCTCCTGTTGATGCAGCGACTGCCTCAGGATCTGGTCGAGCAGACGTTCCTCGGCGTCACCCTGAGCCTGGCGCAGGTCCAGCTCGTCTGGCTGGTCTGCGGGATCGTCGTCGCGACCACGGTCGGCATCGTGGTCCGGTCCGATCTGTGGCTTCGTCGCTACAAGTACACCTGGGCCGCGGTGGGTGTCGGCCTGCTGCTGCTCACGTTCGTCCTCGGCACCGACGTGAACGGGCAACGCCTGACCCTGCAGGTCGGCCCGATCGCCGGGCAGCCGTCCGAGTTGCTCAAGGTCATCCTGGTCGTGTTCCTGGCCGGCTACCTGTCGCGAGAACCGAGCCCTCCTTGTCGAGCAGGACAGTCGGCTCGGCCCGTTCCGACTGCCCCCCTTCGCCTATCTGGCGCCGATGGTCGTGATGTGGGCGATCGCGCTCGGGATCGTCGTCGTCCAGCGCGACCTGGGCGCGGCGCTGCTCTTCTTCGGGGTCTTCCTGGCGATGCTCTACGTCGCGACCGGGCGGATCAGCCTGGTGGTCTTCGGTCTGATCCTGTTCGTGCTGGGCAGCGCACTGATGGCGGTCCTCTTCCAGCACATCCGGACGCGGGTCGACGTCTGGATCGATCCATTCGCCGACCCGCTCGGGACCGGGTATCAGATCGTCCAGGCCCTGCACGCCTTCGCCCGGGGAGGCTTGTTCGGCGTCGGCCTTGGGGCGGGCCTGCCCGAGATCGGCGGCGTGATCACGATCCCGGAGGTCCATACGGACTTCCCGCTGGCGGCCCTGGGTGAAGAGCTGGGGATCGTCGGCGTCATCGCGATCCTTGGGCTCTACCTGGTCGTGATCGAGCGCGGCCTGCGCATCGGGGCCGCAGCCGCTGACGACTTCCGATCGCTCCTCGCCATCGGGCTGTCGCTCGTGATCGGCGTCCAGGCGTTCATCATCGCCGCCGGGAACCTCAAGGTCCTGCCGCTCACCGGAGTGACCTTGCCGTTCATCAGCTACGGAGGTTCGTCGATCCTCGTGAACTCGCTCGTGGTCGGACTGTTGCTCGCGCTGTCCGACAAGGGTGTCGAGCCTCCGCCGGTCCCGCGAATCGGGTCGCGCTGGCGCCGTCGTCGATCGGCGGCGGCCTGATGCTCGAGACGGGCCGGGCCCGCCACCAGATCGGTCGGGCGACGATCAACGTGGCCGTGGTCGTGTCGGTCGGTTTCGCGCTCCTGGCTGCGGCGGCCGGCTATTGGGGCGTCGTCGCGGCGCCGTCGCTGGTCCGGTCACCAAACGATGCCGCGGTGATCGCCGCCGCTCGGACCGTGCCCCGAGGGCTCATCCGCGATCGGAACGGAACGGTCCTCGCCGACGACCGGACCGACGCGAACGGGGAGTCGTATCGGGTGTATGCCGGCAAGGCGATCAGTCAGGTCGTCGGCTACGCCTCGCCGATCTACGGTCGGGCCGGCCTGGAACGTGCGTACGACAGCGAGTTGACCGGTCTGTCCGGCGACACATTCTCGGACGCGTTCGGGAAGTTCGGAGCCGACCGATACGATCCGAAGGACCTGACCCTGTCGCTGTCGCTCGAGCTCCAGCGGGCGGCGGTCGCCGCGCTCGGGAAGCATCGCGGCGCGGTCGTGATGCTCGATCCGCGGAATGGCGAGATCCTGGCCCTCGCGTCCACCCCGACCTACGATGCCTCCGGGATCGCCGACCCGCAGACGGCTCGGGCCACCTTCGAGGGGCTCCAGGGCGATCCCAGCATGCCACTCCTGCCGCGGGCGACGCTCGGCCGGTATGTGCCCGGGTCTGTCTTCAAGATCGTGACGGCCATCGCTGCGCTCGGTTCGGGGGCGATCACCGCCGCCACGACGTTCGAGCAACAGCCGCCGGCCGAGAAGAAGGGCCTCCTCGTCGATGGGTTCCGGATCCGGGACGGGCATCATCCGTCGACGGGTTCGACACCGCTCGACCTGGTGGCGGCGACGGAAGTTTCGTGCAACATCTACTTCGCCCTGACCGGCCTTGCCACTGGGGGTGGAGAACTCGTCGACTATGCCGATCGGATGGGGTTCGGGTCGCCGCTGCCGTTCGATCTTCCGACCGCGGTCTCGCAGGTTACGAACGGCGACGGATCGGAGCCCGGTGGATTCACCGATGACGTGGAACTCGCGAACGCGTCGTACGGGCAGGCCGAGACGTTCGTGACGCCGCTCCAGATGGCCCTGGTGGCCTCGACCATCGCGAACGACGGGGACCTGTTCGCCCCGCGGCTGGTGACCGCCATCACCGGCACCCGCAGCGGGGCGCGGACCATCGGGCCGACCTCGATGGGTCAGATCCTGCCCGCCGCCGATGCCCGCGAGATCAAGGCGGCGATGATCCAGGCCGTCGAAGGACCACTCGGCCGACAGTTCACGACCGGGCGCCAAGGTGCGTGGCGTGACGACCGCGGGGAAGTCCGGGACGGCCGAGCTCGGTGGGTCCGGGGAGCCTCACTCATGGTTCATCGGGTTCGCGCCGGCCGACCACCCGACGATCGCCATCGCGGTCCTCGTCGAGCAGGCCGGGCGGGGTGGGGAAGTGGCTGCGCCGATCGCGGGTGACCTGATGAGCCTGTATCTCGGAGTCGGCCGGTGACGGCGCCGAACGATCCGCCGGATCCCGTTGACGGCGGGCCGACGGAGACCCGCCCGATGATCGAGCGGATCGGTCTGGCGGCCGTCGCCGCCGTCCTGGCGATCCTGTTCGGCGCGGTCGCCGCTGCGTCCTGGGTGGGTGGCGAGCTCTTCCTCACGATCATGGGCGCGGTCGGCTGTGTCATGACCCTGTGGGTGGGCCTGATGACCTTGATCCGGGGCTGACGATCAGGTGGACGGTGCCGGCTCGGCCAGGAGCTCGCGGATGACTCGTTCAGACCCGTCGTAGTCACCCTCGCCGAAGTGCTCGTGGCGGATCCTCCCGGACTTGTCGACGAAGTAGAACGCGGGCCAGTAGTGGTTGGCGTAGCCGTTCCACGTCGTGTAGTCGGGGTCGAAGGCGACCGGGAAACGCACGCCCTGGTCGACGACCGCCTGCCGGACGTTGGCGAGGTCCCGTTCGAATGACAGCTCCGGGGTGTGCACGCTGAGTACCGTGAAGCCCGCGTCCGCATAGCGCTCGTACCACGCCTTGACGTATGGCTGGACGTTGCGGCAGTTGTAGCAGGCGAAGGTCCAGAAGTGGACCAGCACGACCTGGCCGCGCAGGGCGGCCATGGCTGAGGGGTGCGGAGTTGATCCAGGCGGTGATCCCGCTGACATCCGGAGCTGGGCCGAGATCCTCGAGTGGGATCGTCGATGGGAGGTGATCCGCCACCGGCATGGGGAGGGCCGCATCCTGCCGGGTCCGCTGAAGCCCGTATCGCCGGTCGCGTCCCCACTCGCTCGGGACGGCGCGGCCGAGGTCGGCGACGGCATCCTGGACGACCGGCTCCGTCTCGATGCTGTAGAGGACGGCGCTGTAACCGTCGGGCAGGGCTGCGGTGACGGCATCCTGGACCTGATAGTCCAGACCGGTCGCGACGGCAACCGAGCTGGCGAGCATGAGGGAGCCGACGATCCGCCGGCCGATCGGATCCGGGCGCCGCACGACCGACCGTCCCCAGCGCGCGATGATCAGCATCGGCAGGCCGACCCCGGCGACATAGGCGAGCGCCACGGCCGCTGCCTCCGGGGTCGCCCCGGCCGAGGCGGCCAGGGCGATGACGCCGGCCATGATCGGGCCGACGCATGGTGCCCACAGGAGCCCGAGTCCGGCCCCGATGACGAGGCCACCGAGGAAGCCATCCGAGCGGCCCCGATGGACGACGATCCGATCTGCGGGTTCGGTCACCCGTGCGACCGCCGCCGACGTTGCGTCGGCCAGACGGGGCAGGAGCAGGAGCAGGCCGAGGAACGCGAGACCGATGACGGCCAGGGCGCGGAGTCGATCGGTGGTCAGGCCGAGCGCGGCCAGACCGGCGGCGAACACGACAGCGGTCAGGACAAAGGCCGTGCCGAACCCGATCACCACGCCGATCGGGCGCCGGGCGCCACCCCCGGATGCCGATCCCAGGACCAGCGGAACGACCGGCAGCGTGCATGGGGCGATGATCGTGAACAGACCCGCGATGAACGCGGCGGGCAGCAGGATGATCATGTCGCTGGAGTCTGTCGGGCGTCGATGACGCGACGATGACGGACCGTCGTGGGTCGGACCTTGCTGCCATCCAGGACGAGATCCATGTCGACGGGAACCATTCTGGCGCTCCGGGCGTACTATCTCTCGACTCACACCTCCCCCGACGACCCCAGACCCGCGAGAGAGGCCGATGACGAAGATCCAGGAAACCGGGGACAAGGTCCTCGCCAATGTCGAACGAGTCATCGTCGGCAAGCATCTCGAGGTCCGCCTCGCCCTCGTGGCCCTGCTTTGCCGCGGGCACCTCCTGATCGAGGATGTCCCCGGGACCGGCAAGACCGTCCTGGCCAAGGCGATCGCGCGGAGTCTCGGTGGGTCCTTCCGGCGGATCCAGTTCACCCCGGACCTGTTGCCTTCGGACGTGTCCGGCCTGTCGATCTACAACCAGAAGACCCAGGAGTTCGAGTTCCGGCCCGGACCCATCTTCAGCCAGGTCGTGCTCGCGGACGAGATCAACCGGGCGACGCCCAAGACCCAGTCCTCGCTGCTCGAGTGCATGGAGGAGCGCCAGGCCACGATCGACGGGACGACCTATCCGATGCCGGATCCGTTCCTCGTGATCGCGACACAGAACCCGATCGAGTACGAAGGCACGTTCGCCCTGCCCGAGGCCCAGCTCGACCGGTTCATGCTCCGTCTGCGACTGGGCTATCCGCAGCCGATCGAAGAGATCGTGATCCTCGACGAGCAGAAACGGATCCACCCGCTCGACGACCTGGAGGAGATCCTGACCATCGACGATCTGCGGGAGATGCAGGCGGCGGTCCGCGAGGTGTACGTCGATTCGACCGTCGCGGACTACATCGTCCGGCTGGTCAATGGGACCCGGAACCACCCCGATGTCTATCTCGGCGCTTCGCCCCGTGGCTCGATCGCGCTGTACCGTGCCGGCCAGGCGATGGCCGGTCTGCTCGGGCGCGACTACGTGATCCCGGACGACATCAAGGCGCTCGCCGAGCCGGCCCTGGCCCATCGCCTGATCATCAAGACCAGCTCATCGATCCACGACATCCAGGCCGGACAGGTCATCCGGGAACTGCTGGAATCGACGCCGATCGACGGGATCCGCCCGACGGGCGGGGGCCCGACCGAGCTGAGCGGCGTGAGTCGTGGACGGCCGGCCGGAACGAGCGCCTAGCGCGCGTACCACGCGACGAATCGGGAGAGGCCAGGGCCGGTGATCCGCAAGCTCGAACTGCTCATCGTCGCCGTCCTCCTCGTCGTGGCGGCGTTTTCGACCGCCCTGCCGTTCCTGTTCTACCTGCTCTACCTCGCCATCCTCGTGATCGGTGGCTCGTACGTCCTGGTCCGGCTTGGCCTGTCCGATCTCGAGGCCGGCTACGCGGTGAGCCAGCTCCACGGGCACGTGGGCGACCGGATGCGGGTGACCTACACGCTGCGGAACACGAGCCGGATGCCCAAGCCGTGGCTGGAGATCCACAACCCGACGACGCTGCCGGGTGGCCTGCCGGGCCGGGCGATCACGCTCGGCGGTCGATCCGATCGTTCCTGGCTGATCCGCGCACCGTTGTCGCGACGCGGCCACTTCAGGATCGAACCGCTCCACATCCGGACGGGCGACCCGTTCGGGTTCTTCGAAGCCTCGGCGACCGTCGGCCAGGGGATCTCCGTGGTCGTCTACCCGCGCCTCGAGCCACTGCCGAGATGGCGGTTGCCGACAGCCGCGCTCGAGGGCAGTCACGCGGCCCCGGTCCGGACGCTCCAGACGACGCCGATGGCGACGTCCGTTCGCCCGTACGCGCCGGGCGACGCGATGAACCGGATCCACTGGAAGACGACGGCCAGGCACGGCGAGATCCAGGTCAAGGAATTCGACCTCGAGCAGACGGCCGATGCCTGGATCATCCTCGACCTGCAGCGGGGGATCCAGGCGGGACGCGGTGATGAGTCGACGGTCGAGGCTGCCGTCCGGGCGGCGGCCTCGATCGCGGACCGTGCGCTCCAGGAGAATCGGGCTGTGGGGATGACCGTCAACGCAGGTCGCGCCGCGTTCCTGCCGCCGGACCGGGGCGGCCGTCAGCACCTCAAGATCATGCAGTTGCTCGCGGCCGTCGAAGCCGACGGCAGTGCCCCGCTGGTCGAGACGTTGATCACGACCGTCGGGCGACTGCGCCGTGGGATGACGGCCGTGATCATCACCGCATCGCTCGATCCTGCCTGGGTCCGGCCGCTCTTCTCGCTTCGGAACCGCGGGGTCGCCTGCGTCGTGGTCACGGTCGATGCCGCCGCCTATGAACGGTTCGCGGCCGATGCGGCTGCCGCGGGGGGCGAGCCACGCAGCGAGCCCGACCCTGCGGCGGATGCCCTCGCCGTGAAGCGCTCGCGGGCGCTCCAGCATGCCCTGGCCGAATACGAACTGCGCTCGCACGTGATCACGCCCGGTCGGCCGCTCGGCGAGCTCCTGACCCGATGAGGCAGCGACTGCGGGTGGCACCCGCCGAGGGATGGCTGACCCTGGCACTGGTCGCGATCATGTGCGTCACGATGGCGTGGGCGATCGATGACGCGCGGTACGTCCTCGGTCGGCCGGCCTATCTCGATCTGCTCATGTACGCCGCGCTCGGTGGGGTGCTCTTCGGTTTCGTCGGCCCGAAGGTGGGCTGGAGCCGCTGGTTGACCTTCCTGATCGGTGCCATCTTTGCGGCGCTCCTCGTCCCGTTGCTTGTGGGCCTGGTCGAACATCCCCTGGGTAGTTCGCCCCACGATCTGTACGTGCTGTATGCGGCGACCGCGGACGCGATCGTCCAGGCGTACCTGGATATCGCCGTCCGCCACCAGTCGACGACGTCGCAGTATCTCCACCACGTCCTGGGCTTCGGACTCCTCGTCTGGGCGACCTCGATGTTCGCGTCCTATGCGGTGTTCGGTCACCGCCGGCCACTCGGTGGGATCGTCGTCGTCGGCGTGGCCCTGATCGCGAACATGTCGATCACCGAGAACGACCAGCTGCCATACCTGGTCCTGTTCAGCATCGTGGCCCTGCTCATCCTCATCCGATCGCACGTGTACGACGAGGAATCGGAGTGGCTCCGGCGCCGGATCGGCGATCCCGGGACGATCTCGGCCGTCTATCTGCGAGGCGGGACGATGTTCATCGCGGTGACCGTCGTCGCGTCGTTCGCCCTGACCCAGACCGCAGCGTCGGCTCCGTTGGCGGGAGCATGGGATGGCGTCCAGGACAACATCCTGGCCGTGTCCCGCGCCCTTTCGGCCTTCCTTCCGAACGGCGGATCCACGCGCTCGCTCGGACTGGTCTTCGGGCCTGGAGCGCTCGGGCAGGTCTGGTCGCAGGACCCGGGCCTGGCGATGATCATCCATCGTGACCCGAACGACCCGGTGTCGTACTACTGGGTCGCCGAGACGTACGACCACCTGGATCTCAAAGGACGCGGGAACAGCGATACGACTTCGATGACCCTGGCGGTCGGGGCTTCGGTCCTCGAGCAGCTGCCCGTCGAGGCCGATCCGACAGCGCTGCACCAGGTCGATATCTCCGTCTCGCCGGTGGACTTCCGGCAATCGACCGATCATCTCCCCGACTCGTGCGGACACCGTGAGCGTTCCGTCCCGACTGTTCACGACAGGCAGCGACGGCAACTTCGCCTATCTGGAACGAGCTGGCGGCAGCGGGGACTACTCGGTGACGGCACAGGTCCTGGTCGACGGCAACGCCCCGGGCCAGCTCAACGAGTCGGCCCTTCAGGCGACCGGCCGGAACTATCCCGATGAGATCAAGCGCCTCTATCTCCAGTTGCCGGCGGAGGGTATGTTCGGCGAATTCGCCTACGCCCTGGAGGACACCATCGTCGCCAGAGCGGGGTCGGACGATCCGTACGATCTGGCGAAGGCCACCGCAGATGAACTGTCGTCGAGCTTTCGCTATGTGACCGACATCCGCGATCTCGATTGCGCGAGCGTCAGTGCGGTCGAGTGTTTCGCGCACTACCGGCGCGGGTTCTGCCAGTACTACGCCCTGACGATGGCCGCCATCCTGCGGGACCTCGGGGTACCGACGAGGATCGTCGAAGGCTTCCTCCCCGGAGCACGAAGCGGCGCGGCGGAGAGGATCCCGGCGGGCAACGCCCACGAGTGGGTCGAGGTCTACTTCGACGGCTATGGCTGGGTCCAGTTCGATCCGACGCCGGCGGGTGTCTCGCAACTGGCGCCGCTGCCGTCGGGCCCGCCCGTGGCGAGTGGGACGCCGCGCCCGTCGGGGTCGGCCTTCGCCCAGCCGTCGCGTCGCGACCCGCGAGAGGGCACCAACGGGCCGAGCGGAAGCATCGATCCGCGGACCAGCGGCTCGCTGGGTCCGCTCGTCGGTGTGGGCATCCTCCTGCTCATCGTCATCCTCGTCGTGTCGTTCCTCGCCTGGCGGCGTGGCCCACGGAGTCCGGTCAACGCCGACGGCGCGTACGGCACCGTGGTCCGGATCGCATCCCGTCTCGGCTTCGGGCCGAGGCCGGCGGAGACCGTCTACGAATACTGCCGGGGCCCTCGGGGACGTCCTGCCCGACGTTCGGCCGGAGCTCCACACGGTCGCCACGGCCAAGGTCGAGTCGGCGTATGGGCGGCGGATCATCGACGACCAGCGGCTGGCAACGATCCAGGCGGCGCAGCGGCGGCTGCGAGTCAGCCTGCTCAGGCTCGCGCTCCGACGACAGGGGCGCAAGCGCCGCTGACGCCGGCGCAGTCCGGCAGCCGCGGTCGCCAGGCTCAGAGCGCGCCGCTGCGTACCCGCGCGTCGGCTGTGGGCTGGTCGCTCGGATGGGTCGTCCCCGCCGTCAAGTGGGCGGTGCTGTTGTGCGCTCGGAGGACCGGTCGACCGGCCCGGAATTCGACGATCGTGATCCCGCACAGGTCCATCGACCACATCCAGAACCGGTCCAGGGGCAGGTCGAACAGCGTCAGCAGGGCGACCTTGAAGACGCCATCGTGGCCGACCACGACCGACCAGGGATGGCTGCTTGGTGCCGCGGCATAGCCGGCGACCTGGGGGCCATCGAGCGGCCCCGACGTGCCCACCGCGGCGAGGTCTGCCGACAGCGACGCCAGCGACCGTCCGACCCGAACCTGGACGTCGGCCAGGGTTTCGCCACCTGGTGCGGATGCCACGTGCGGGTCCTGGCGCCACGCCGCCAGTTCGGGCCCGTAGCGTTCAGCGACCTCAGTGTGCAGGAGACCCTGCCAGGCTCCCTGGTGGATCTCGGCGAATCCGGCATCAGCCCGGACCGGCACGGATCTGCCGGCTCGTCCCATCGCCTGTGAGACCGCCGAGGCGGTCTGGGTCGTCCGGACGAGCGGTGAATGGATGAGCGCCAGCGGAGCCCCGGACGGGATCGGCAGCGGAGGCGGCGCCTGCTGGGCGGCCAATCGATCGGCGACCTGTCCGGCCTGACGTTCCCCGGTCTCGGACAGCGGCGTCTCTGCCTGCCCCTGGAAGCGCCCCTCTGCGATGAAGGTCGACTCGCCGTGCCGGACCAGGACGAGCGTGGCGTTGAGGCCGGCGGGGATCAGTCGCGCAGGGGCCGTCACCGCGCTGTGCCCAGCCGGATCGCCCACAGGTCCGTGACCCCCTCCTGGGTCCGGATCGCCTCGGAGATCTCGCTCGGGATGTCGTCGTCGAGGGCCAGGATCATGAACGCGTCCTCCCGAGGCCTGGTTCGGGCGAGGTGCATCGCACTGATGTTGATGTCGGCCTCGCCGAGCATGAGCCCGACCCTCCCGACCGTACCGGGACGGTCTCGGTGTCGGGTGATGAGCATGCTGTCGGCCGGGGCCATGTCGAGCCGATAGTCATCGAGGCGAGTGATCCTCGGCTCGCCGCCGGCGACGGTCCCGGCGACGACCGTTGATCGTCCATCGGTCTCGCCGGACAGAGTGATGAGCGCCGCGAACGCTCCGGCGTCCGGGGTCTTGCGTTCGATCACCGTGATCCCACGGGCCTTGGCCAGCGCCCCGGCGTTGACCAGGTTGACCCGCTCGGTGATCGATATCTCAAGCAGCCCGCGCAGGATCGCCGCGACCAGGGCTGCGCCGTCGTAGGCTGCCAGCTCGCCGGCCAGCTCGATCGTCAGCTGGTGGACGCCCCCGCGCGAGAACTGGCCGAAGAACTGCCCGAGGACTTCGGCCAGTGGGAGGTATGGCGCGATGGCCCGGGCCGTCTCCGGCGTGAGCAGCGGCGCGTTGACCGCATACCTGGCGCTCCGTCCTGCCAGCACCTCGAGGACCTGGTCGGCGATCTCCTCGGCGACGAGCACCTGGGCTTCGGCCGTCGACGCCCCGAGGTGGGGGGTCAGGAGGGTGTTCGGAGCCTCGAGCAGCGGTGAATCGGTCGGGGGCTCCTGTTCGAACACGTCGATGCCGGCGCCGCCCAGATGCCCCGCGTGCAGGGCCTCCGCGACGGCCGCTTCGTCGACCACGCCGCCACGAGCAACGTTGAGGACGATGGAGCCAGACTTCAGCTTGGCGATCGCCTCGCGGCCGATGAGGCCCCGGGTCGCCCGGGTCAGGGGGACGTGGACGGTCACGACGTCGGCCCGGCCGAGCAGTTCGTCCAACTCGACGAGCTCGACCCCGTGGTTCGCGGCCGCGTCCGCGGTGAGATACGGATCGACGCCGATGACCGTCATCTCCATCGCCAGCGCGCGGACCGCGATCGCCTGGCCGATCTTGCCCAACCCGATGATCCCGAGCGTCCGGCCACGCAGCTCGAGGCCGGTGAACTGCGCTCGCTTCCATTCACCCCGCCGGATCGAGGCGTCGGCCGGCGCGATGCGGCGGGCCAGGCCGTAGAGGAGCGCCAGCGTGTGTTCGGCGGCCGCGATCGTGTTCCCGGTCGGGGCGTTGACCACGACGATCCCAGCCCGGGTCGCGGCGTCCAGGTCGACATTGTCGACGCCGACACCCGCGCGGCCGATCACGACGAGACGAGTCCCCGCCGCGATCGCCTCCGCGTCGACCTGGACCTGGCTGCGAACGATCAGCGCGTCGTAGTCGGGCAGGATCTCGCAGAGGTCGGCATGCGACAGGCCGACCCGTTCGTCGACCTCGTGTTCGACTCGGAGACGTTCGATCCCCTCCCGGGCGACGGATTCCGCGACGAGGACCCTCATCCACCGGCCCCGGCGGCGGTGGCGGTCGTGATCCCGAGCGAGTCGAGGGCCGCGACCTGGGCGGCCGCGACCGCGGTTCCCGCATGGACCGGACGTCCCATCTCCATCGACACGATCTCGAGCGTGCTCATCGCACCGAGGATCTCCTCGAGCGTGACCGAGCCGAGATGGCCGAGTCGGAAGATCTTGCCGGCGACCTTGCCCTGGCCCCCGGCAAGGACGACCCCGCGCGCTTTGACGGCTGCGTTGAAGGCCTTCCAGTCGAGTCCGTCCGGAACGCGCGCTGCGGTGACGGTGCGCGAGGCGTATCGCTGATCGGCGAACAGGTCGAAGCCGAGGGCGACGAGGCCCGCCCTGGTCGCCGCGGCGCACGCTTCGTGACGCGCGAAGATCCGATCGGCGCCTTCCTCGGCCATCAGCCGGAGTCCCTCGTCGACCTGGTAGACGACCGCGATCGCCGGGGTGAACGGGGTCTGACCGGTGGCGTGACTGTCGCGGTGGGCGCGGAGGTCGAGGTAGAGCCGCGGCATCGTGGCTCGCTCCATGGCTGTCCAGGCGCGCGCCGAAGCCGCGACCATGGCCAGGCCGGGCGCGGCCATCCAGGCTTTCTGCGAACCGGTCACCACCACGTCGACGCCCCAGGCGTCCATCTCGAACGGGACTGCACCGAGGCCGGATACGCTGTCGACCAGGATCAGCGCGTCGGGTGCGACCTCCCGCACGACGGCGGCGAGTTCCGGGATCGGGTTCATCACCGATGTCGAGGTTTCGTTGTGGGTCAACAGGACGGCCCGGTAGTCCGGCTGGCGCTCGAGTTCGGCGCGGAGGATCGCCGGATCTGCGGCCTGACCCCACTCGACCTCGATCTTGGTGACGTCGGCGCCATAGGTTCCGGCGATCTTGGCGAACCGGTCACCGAACGAGCCGATCGAGACGCCGAGCACGCGATCACCCGGCGACAGCGTGTTCACGATGGCCGCCTCGAGACCGCCGGTGCCCGCGGTCGTGATCATCGCGACGTCGCTCGTCGTCCCGAAGAACGGCTTCATCCCGGTCAGGATCCGGTCGAGCATGGCCGCGAATTCCGGCCCGCGGTGGTTGACCATCTGACGTGCACCGGCCGCGCGGACGGACGGTGGCAGGCCCGTCGGGCCGGGGATGCGGAGGTTGGGCTCGAAGCGGTCCACGGAAGCCTCCTGGAAGGTCGTGTTGTATTGACGGTCGGTGGTCGGCGGGCGATCGGCCGCACCTGGCCTATGCTCTCACGCGGCGATGGAACGAGTCCGTCACGTCGGCGCTTCGAGCCGCGTCCATCCAGCGTTCCGAGACCTCCGAGGATCACCATCATGGCGCCAGCCCGATGACCGCCCACCGCCGCCGACATGCTCGCCTTGCCCTGGTGGCCGTGCTCGTGGTCGTCGTCTTCGGGGCCGTCGTCGGTGCCGGGGCGATCGCGACCGACACGCTGGGCGCGGGCCACCTCTACCAGCGGGCCCTCGCCAAGGTCGACCGGCTCCTCGCCGGTCCCGTCCCGGATCGATCCGCTCCGGTCACCGTCCTGGTCACCGATCCGCCGCTGACTGACGAGACGGCCGCACCGAGCCCGACCTCGAGCACCGGCGCGTCGGCGCCTCCAGCGACCGCTGGGCCCGACGCGAGCGCCACCCCGGTCGAGACCGCGACACCCGAACCGACGCCAGCCCGTGTCCCGGTGGACGTCGAGATCGTCGCGAAACCAAAGTCGGTCTTCGCCCACGAGATCGAGGTCACCTGGTGTGCGGCCGCCGGCGTCCAGATGACCCTGGCCGTCCTCGGTCTGGCCGACAACTCGTCCGCCCAAGCAGCGCGAGATCCAGAGTCGAGTCCATCGCTGGGAGAGCTATCGCGACAGCCACAACGGGGACTGGGGTCCATCGGCGATGGCCCTGGCTCTCGATGCCTATGGGGCGAGCGGCTACGAGGTCCGAGCCTACGAGAGTCGCCAGGGTGCGCTGCGCGACGCTGCCAGGGCGATCGAGAAGACGAACTCGCCGGTCCTGCTCCTCGCCTGGCGCGGGGCGCACACCTGGGTCATGACGGGGTTCCGCGCGGATGCCGATCCGACCGTCTTCGCCAACGCCAGGGTCGACGGTGCCTACATCCTCGATCCCTGGTATCCGGATGTGTCGAGCATCTGGGGACCGTCCGACCCACCCGGTACGTTCCAGGATGCTGCCGAGATGGTCCGGAATTATCTGCCCTGGAAGCGCCCGGAGGGCGCCTATCCGGACCGCGATGGCCTGTTCATCGCGGTGGTCCCGACGGTCAGGGTCGCGCCGGCACCCTGACCGCGATCCGTCGGGCGCGGTCGGCGACGAACAGGCCGAGCAGCGAGTCCTTGGCGAGAAGTCCGATGCCATACCCGAATGGGATGGCCAGCAATCCAGCAGCAGGGATCAGGAGCTGGGTCGCCACGACGACGACAGCGAGCCCGGCGAACGACGCGACGACCTGCCGGAGCGTGTCGTGCGTCGCGTACAGGCCGCGCGACAGCGGGTAGGCGAGTGCGTCGAGCGGGATCGACAGGGCGAAGGCGGCGACGAGCGTCGACGTTCGCGCGACGTCGTCGGACCCGAACGCTCCGCCCCCCAGCAAGACGTCGACGAGCAGCCCGGACAGCACGAAGAGGCCGATCGAGGCAGCGATCGTCAGGAACGCGATCGTGACCACGTTCCGGGTCAGCACCGAGCGGAATCCGCGGCCATCCCCTGCGGCGAAGGCGGATGACAGGACCGGGAAGACGGCCAGTGAGAACGACACGCCGATCAGACTGACCGGCAGGACCTGGTAGTCGAGCGCGAAGTTGAGCGACGACACGCTGCCGACGCCAAGGCTGGCCGCGACGACCGTGAAGTAGGTGAGGGTCAGCGGTTCGATCGGCACGGAGGCCATCCGCGGGAGCATCAACCGGATGAATTCGCGAAAGGCGGCCGTTCGGACCCCGAGGCCCGGTCGGATCCTGAAGGACGTGCGCGTCGTCCCGATCGCGCGGATGGCGAGATGGGCGGTGGCTCCTGCGACGGCGCCCCAGGCGGAAGCGACGACCCCGTAGGTCGGGGCGAACAGGACCGTCCCGAGGATGATGCCGGCCGAGTAGAGGATCGGGGCAAGCGCGTAGAAGACGAACCGACGATGGGCGACCAGGATCTCGCCCAGCGCCATCGAGGCGGCGAACAGGACCTGGGCGACGCAGTTGATCCGCAGGAGCTGGACGTACAACGCCCTGGTGCTGGCATCGAAATCCTTGCCGACGATGTCGCCCAGCCAGGGGCCGATGAGGAACAAGCCGGCGCTTGCCACTGCCATGACCAGGACGGCACCGGTCAGGGCGGTCCGCCCGAAGTCGTTGGCCGGCTCGTCGTCCTCAGGACTCCGTTCGCGGAGGCTGTTGAAGATCGGTACGAAGGGAGCCGCCAGTCCGGCCGCGACGAGCACGTCGAGGGCGATCTCCGGGATCCGGAACGCGGCGTTGTAGGCATCGAGCTCGGTGCCGGCGCCGTACGTATTGGCAAAGACCCGGTTTCGGACGATGCCCATCGCGAAGTACGCCAGCGACAGGACCGACAGGACGATCGCCCCGCGCGGGAAGACCCGATCGATCAGGAGGCGGATGGTCGTCATGGCACGCTTGGGAGCTTCAGGCGTCCGACTGCCGCTCGAGTCTCGAATCCCAGAAGTCGAGGAACTCGAGGTCGCCCGGCGAAGTGGCCGGCCCGGGTCAGCAGGATCGCGGCGTCGGTGAGCTGTTCGACGCCGTGCATCACGATGTGGTGACGAATGCGCTGAGCGGGTAGCCGCTCTTGCCCTCGACATTGCAGTCGGCTGCCAGCGCGTCGTCCGACAGGCCGGCCAGCCATGCCCGCATCACGACCTCGTCGCGATGCCAGTGTTCGGCGATGTCGGCGACCGTCGGATAGTCGTCCGGGATCAGTTCCGTGGGGGATCCATCGGCGGGTGCGATGCCCTGCAGCCGTTCCCGCCAACTCCATTCCACGTCGAGCTCGTGGATCAGCGTCGCTCGCAGGTCCCTCCCATTGATGCTCTCGGTCGCAAGGAAGTCATCGTCAGGCAGGTCCGCCGCAGCGGCGAGGACCCGGTCGCGCAGCCAGTACAGGAAGTCGAACAGCGTCTCGACCTCCGCGCGACGCATGCGACGCTACCCGTCCCGGCGGACTTGCAGGTGTCGACCTCGGATGGTTGCCCCGGCCAGGGCTCGCCCGATGTCATCGGCCATGGCAGCCTGGACGTCGACCAGCGAGAAGGCATCGCTGATCTGGATGGCCCCGACTGCACTGCCGGGCACGCCCGCCTCGTTGGTGATGGCACCGACGAGATCGCCCGGGCGGATCCCCGCACGACGGCCCCCGCCGACGAACAGCCGGACCCATGGGCCACTCGAACCCGGGCGGTCGATACTGCGCCCGGCGCCTCCGGCCGACCTGGATGGTGGTCCTCCGGGCCGGACGCCGCGCGGCGGTGGACCGCGACGGACCCCGGCGCTGCGGGGTGGCGGCCCAGCGACGAGCGGTGGCGACGACAACTCGACCTCGTCCGCGTCCTGGACAGAGGCGCCATCGATCAGGCTGACCGCGGCCAGGGCGATGTCCACGAGGTCGAATTCCTCGGACAGCGGTTCGACTACCCCACGGAACCGGTCGTAGCCGTCCGCGAGCAGGGCCTCGCGGAGGTTGCCCCGCAGGATCTCGGTCCGGCGCTCGCGCAGGTCGGCGACGGTGGGCAGACGGGCGATCTCCAGCTTGGACCGGGTGGCCCCCTCGATATTGCGCAGAAGCCGATGCTCTCGTGGCTCGACCAGGGTGATCGCCACGCCCTCGCGACCGGCGCGTCCGGTCCGGCCGATCCGATGGACGTAGGCGTCGGGGTTCGACGGGACATCGAAGTTGACGACGTGGGAAACGTGGTCGATGTCGAGGCCACGAGCGGCGACGTCCGTGGCCACGAGGACATCGAGCGAGCCATCGCGGAAGCGACCCATGATCCGGTCGCGCCCTTCCTGGGAGAGGCCGCCATGCAGGGCGCCGGCGTCGTGTCCGCGCGCGCTCAACGCCTCTGCCAGGTCGTCGACCTCGCCACGGGTCCGCGCGAAGACGAGTGCAGACGTCGGATCCTCCACGTCGAGGATGCGACAGAGGGCGGCCAGCTTGTCGTTGCGTCGGACGACGTAGGCGACCTGACGGACGAGCGCGGTGCCATCCGGGCTCGATCGTTCCGCGTGGACCTGGATCCGGACCGGTTCGCGCAGATGCCGTTTCGCGATCCGGGTGATCGTCGGCGAGATCGTGGCCGAGAAGAGGGCGGTCTGGCGAGCCTCCGGGGTCGCTCCCAGGATGATCTCGAGGTCCTCGGCAAAACCCATGTCGAGCATCTCGTCGGCTTCGTCCAGGATGGCGATCGCGACGCCATCGAAGCGCAGGCTGCCGCGCTTGAGGTGATCCACGGCCCGGCCCGGTGTGGCGACCACGACGTCGACGCCGGAGCGCAGGCCCCGCAACTGCTGGCTGATGGGTTGCCCGCCATAGACGGGCAGGATCCGCGCCCCAAGGGCACGACCGTACTTGCTGAGCGCCTCCGCGACCTGCATGGCAAGCTCGCGCGTCGGGACGAGGATCAGGGCAGAGGCGGATCCCGGGGCGGCCGCTCCGATCGGGAGCCGCTGAAGCATCGGGAGCGCGAACGCTGCCGTCTTGCCGGTGCCGGTCGGAGCCTCGGCGAGCAGGTCCCGTCCAGCGAGGAGTGGCGGGATCGCTTCGCGCTGGATCGGCGTCGGCTCCTCGTACCCCAGCGCGGTCAGCGTCGCGAGGAAGCGCTCGTCCAGGCCGAGGCCGGCGAACCCTTCGGCCGGAGTTGGCTGGACGAGCGGTTCGTCCTCGGGGGCGGGTGCGGGAACGGTCGGCTTGCGCGGCATCCCCGGATTGTCGTCCAGTCGCGCGGTCAGCGTGATGCGGCGAGCAACTCCAGGTCGATCGTCCGGACCTGCCGGGTCCGACCCAGCTTCGTTCGAACCGTGGCGGCCGGGATGACCGTCGTCGCGAATCGCTCGATGACGGCTTCCTCGCCGGCGTAGAGCCCGGTTCCCATGATCCTGACCCGGGCACCAACGCCGAGGTCCTTCTGGCCGCTGATCGCGGTCACGTTGATCGTGGCGAGGTTCGGGCGGACGGTCGTGGCGTCAGGCCCGGCGCCGACGTGTGGAGCGCCTTTCGTGTGCGTCTTGGCGACCGGATAGGTGACCTTGCGGCGCTTCACGCGGCGGCTTCGTCGCCGTCGCGGCCGCCACCGAGGCCGCCGGCCAGGGCTGATGCCCCGTTGACCGCCGACCATGCGGTCACTGCGTCGGACAGAGCCACCGAGTCCGGACGGACCGCGAGGCGATCGTCCGTGCCGCGGATACCGGCACCCAGTTCGGCCAGGCGACCGCGGTATGCGGGCTTGTCGCCGTTCGTTCGGACAGCTGCCGGGTAGACGTCGAAGTAGCCGTCGGTACTCACGACGATGCGCGCCTCGCGCGCCGAGAAGGAGGTTCGAGACAAGATGGAGTCCGATCTTTCGCGCGCTGCGGACCGACGGGATGCTGGCCCGGCGCAGGCGAATGCCACCCCACCATGGCCCCATGGCCGGGATCCGTCAACCGCGCCTGCTCTCCGGCGTCCTGCTTCTCGGCCCGGATCTCGCGCCGGCTGAGGCGAGTGATCAGGCTGGTGGCGTCCCCGCCGTCACGAGCAGCCAGTAGGCATCGGTTCCGCGCATAGCTCGGATCAGGCGCCGCAGGTCGCGTCAAGGGACGCGGCGATTTGCTGGCCGGTCAGCGTCCCACCGACGGCCTCGACGAGATCGCCGTCGAACGCGACGTGGTCCCCTTCGACCGTGATTCCTTGGCCGTCCGAGTCGCGATGCCATTCTGTGTTCGACGCCCCGCTCGGGCTGTAGACAAGCTCCTCTATGTCAATGGCCCCGTGGTCGACGATGCCGATCCCGACCGTGTCAGGCCCTCCGCTGCCTGAGCGCTGACCCAGGGCAGCAAACCTCGTGCCATCGTGCCCGAAGGCCCGGGAGGCATCGTCTCCGGTGAAACAGGCGAAGAAATCGAACACGACGGGTTCGCCGCCAAGCGTGAGCGTCGCGCTGCCGCCGCACGATGCAAACGCGTCAAGTGAGCATTCGAATCCCGCGTCCTGCCCACCAGCCTCGGTCTGCTCGGCCGTCGGCGCGGCCGGCTCAGCTGAGGTCGGCGCGGTCGGCGTCGGATCCACGGCAAGGTCTGATGTCGCCGTCGATGCGGCGTCGGTCGGTACCGCGGCTCCGCCGCCGCAGGCGCCGATCGAGATGACCATGGCCAGGGCAAGGGCGGCTGCCCCGGGACGATGCCTTCCTGAGTTCGCTGGCGCGGACGACGGCATGATTCTCACCTCCCTGACTCACCGTAGCCACACGCGTCAACCCTGCAGACGCTGACTAGCCAGCGTCCTTCTTCTGCGTCTCGGATAGCCGCCGCCGTTGCTCCATGCTGGCCTTCATGCCGTCGCCCATCGAAGCCATCGGGCGGTTCGCGCGTTGCTTGCGCTTCGGCCGTTCCGTACGGGCCTGGGCGCGAGCTTCCATCCGTGCACCGATGGTCGCCTCGTATCCCTGATCGCCGGGGACGTAGTAGCGCTGGCTGACCAGCTCGTCGGGGAGGTATTGCTGCTCGACATCGTCGCCCTCGAAGTCGTGCGGAAACTTGTAGCCGACGCCGATGCCGTGCGCCTTCATCCGCCGGTCGCCCGCTGATCGAAGGTGGTTCGGCACCGGGAGCGATCCGTGCTTCAGGACGTCCGACATCGCCGCGCCGTACGCTCGGCCGACCGAGTCGGACTTCGGGGCGGACGAAACATAGACCGTCGCCTGGGCCAGGGCATATTGGGCCTCGGGCAGTCCGATCCAGTCGAGCGCCTGACCGGCCGCGACCGCGACCGAGAGTGCCCTCGGATCGGCGTTGCCGACGTCCTCGGAGGCGCTGATGATCAGGCGGCGGGCGATGAACTTCGGATCCTCGCCGGCAGCGATCATCGCCGCCAGCCAGTACAGGGCCGCGTCTGGATCGTTGCCACGGAGGCTCTTGATGAAGGCCGACACGGTGTCGTAGTGCCCGTCCCCGGCGCGGTCGTACGCGAGGACCCGTTGCTGGGCGGCCGCCTCGACGTCTTCAAGCCGGGGACTCACCTGACCCGCGGCGTCGCGGACTTCCTCATCCTCGGCCAGCGCCGTGGCGCCTTCGAGGACGTTCAGGGCGGACCGGGCGTCGCCACCGGCGAGCGAGACGAGGTGCTCGAACGCTGCCTCCGACAGCGCGACACCGCCCGTCGGGCCGAGCGGGCCGGCCAGCCCGTGCTCGGCATCCGCGAGCGCGCGACGGACGACGGCGGCGACTTCGTCGTCGGTCAGCGCCTCGAGCCGCCACACCCGCATCCGGGAGAGGAGCGCGGCATTGACCTCGAAGTAGGGGTTCTCCGTGGTGGCGCCGATGAGGGTGATCGTGCCGTCCTCGACGTGCGGGAGGAGCGCATCCTGCTGGGCCTTGTTGAATTGGTGGATCTCGTCGAGGAACAGGACGCTCCGGATGCCGTTCAGGTCGAGACGTTCCTGCGCTTCAGCGATCGTCGCCCGGACTTCGGCCACCCCGGACATGACCGCCGAGAGGGTGGTGAAGTGCGCGCCGACCTCGCCGGCAAGCAGCCGAGCGAGACTCGTCTTGCCGGTGCCCGGCGGACCCCACAGGAGGAGTGACGCGAGGTGGCCGCGGGCAAGACTCCGACGAAGTGGCCCGCGCTCTCCGACCAGGTGCGTCTGACCGACGAATTCGTCGAGGGTTCGGGGGCGCATCCGGGCCGCCAGCGGTTGCCGCTCCGGTGGCGGCTTGAAGAGGGCTTCGGGACGAGCGCCGGTCGGTCGCCGGGCGGATGGCATGCGCCGATGGTAGCGACCGATCGATCAGATGGCGATCGGCCCCACGAGCTGCACGACTACCCACAGGCCGATCAGGATGGCGAAGAGCGAACCGCCGACGATCGCGATCCGGCGGACATCGCGGGACACGTACGCGTACTCGTTCGCTGCCGACACTTCCAGGGTCGAGGTCGTCCGCGGGGTCGCGGTCGGTCGTACCGCGCGTGCCGGTCGACTCTGTTCGTCCGCCTGTCGTTCATCGGCGACGATCTCCGCCTCGAGCTCCGCGGCACGAGCCTCCTCCTGAGGCGTCAGGCCGGTCGGACGAGCTCGCCGGCGGCGTCGCGGCCACGGCACTGGCCGGGCGGGCGGGACGACGCTGGAGCGGGGGGCGCTGTCCGGGTCGGGACGTGGTGCCCCGGGATCGCTTGGCCATGGTCTGCGGAGGGCCTCCGTACGAGATCTGGTCGGTCGCGAGGCGGCGCGAGCGCACGCTCGCCGCGTCGTGTCACCGACGGCAGAGGATAGCATCCTGTTCGGTGCGGTCGCGAAAAGGCGCCCCTGCTAGACTCGGGCCCGCTCCCACGACGGGCCCCCAGGAGGAAACGGCGATCGACGTCGACGCACTCACGCGATCCGAAACCGGCCCGATCGTCGTCGCCCTGGCGATCGCGGTCATCATCCTCGTCGTCGCGGTCGGGCTGATGGCTCGGCGACTTCGCCGGGTCGAGACACGCCTGGCGAGTCTGACCCGCGGCTCTGCGGGCGACAGCCTCGAGGCCGTCCTCGACGCCCATCTCGACAAGGTCTACGCCGTCGCCCGCGAACTCGATGAAGTCGCCGCGCGGACCGCGGTCCTCGAGGCGGCGCAACGACGATCGTTCCAGCGGGTCGGACTGGTTCGCTACAACCCGTTCGAAGAGACGGGCGGGAATCAGAGCTTCGCCCTTGCCTTGCTCGATGCCGGCGGCGACGGCTGGGTCCTGTCCTCACTGCATGCTCGTTCGGGCACACGGGTCTATGCGAAGGCGATCGTGGCCGGGCGCGCGGATGCCGGCGTCTCCGACGAGGAGGCGTCTGCGATCAAGCAGGCGATGGCCTGACAGGCTAGCTGTCACGTAGGGCGGCGAGGCTCCGCGCATGGCCCCCACGAGATCAGCCGGCGACGCCCCGATCAGCACGGCGCCGCAGCCGACCACGACGTCGTCGCGAGCCGCAGCAGCTTGACCAGTTGCCGGCCTGGCGTGAACTCGTCCCGGTCATGGACACGACGGTCGATGCCGACACGTCCGGGGGACTTGCCGGGCTCCTCGACGGTCTCGACCCGGAACAGCGAAGGGCGGTCACCCACGGCGAGGGGCCCGTACTGGTGGTCGCGGGCGCCGGGACCGGCAAGACCCAGGTCATCACCCGGCGGATCGCCTGGCTCATCGCCACCCGCCGGGCAAGACCGTCCGAGATCCTGGCCCTGACCTTCACGGACAAGGCCGCCGCGGAGATGGCCGTTCGGGTCGATCAGCTCGTCCCGTATGGCTACACGGATACGGCGATCTCGACCTTCCACGCGTTCGGTGACCGGCTGATCCGGGACCATGCGCTGGAACTCGGGCTTCCGACCGATGTTCGGGTCCTGACCCGCGCCGAGGTCGTCATCTTCCTCCGCGAGCATCTCTTCGAGTTCGATCTCGACGCGTACCGACCGCTCGGCGACCCGACCCGGTTCCTGTCGGCCCTCGCCACGCTGTTCAGTCGGTGCAAGGACGAGGACATCTCGCCGACGGACTATCTCGCCCATGCGGATCGAGTAGCGGGGGAGGCGCAGGCGCTGGCGGCGATCGTCCGCGATGGCGATCCGGCCGACCCATCGCAGATCGCCAACGACCTGGCAGCGGCGACCGAGACGGCTCGGCAGCAGGTGGAGGTGGCCCGAGCCTATGCGACCTATCAGGCGCTCCTCGCCGCCAACGGCTGTATCGATTTCGGTGACCAGGTCGCGCTCGCCCTGCGTCTCGTCCGGACGTCAGCGGCCGCCCGGACGGAGATCGCAGCGCGGTTCAGATACATCCTGGTCGACGAGTTCCAGGATACGAACCGGGCTCAGGCAGCCCTGGTCGCGATCCTGGCCGATGCCCACCGGAATGTGACCGCGGTGGGGGACGACGACCAGGCGATCTACGCGTTCCGGGGAGCGGCGGTGGACAACATCCTCGCCTTCCAGGACCGGTATCCGGAAGCCAGTCACGGTGGTCCTTCGCCGCAACTACCGATCGTTGTCGCCGGTCCTCGATGCCGCCTACCGGCTGATCCGATTCAACGACCCGGACCGGCTCGAAGCCCGGACCGGGATCGACAAACGACTCAGGGCGCAGCGGGTGTCACCGACGCCGGCACCGGTCCGACTGGAGGTCCTGGCTTCGAGCTCGGACGAGGCTGACTGGATCGCTGCCGAGATCGGCCGTCGGGTCGAAGCCGGGGCCGCGCCTCGCGACCATGCGATCCTCCTGCGCGCCAACGGCCACGCCGACCCGATCCTGCGCGCACTCAACATGGCCGGCATCCCGTGGAGATTCTCAGGGACCTCCGGCCTGTATGCCCGCCCGGAGGTCCGACTCCTCCTCGCGTTCCTGCGGGTGGTGGCCGACCTGGAGTCGAGCGTGGACCTGTACGCCCTCTGCGCGTCCGACGTCTATCAGCTCGGTGGCCCGGACCTGACCGCGATCGTGAATACGGCCAGGCGTCGCAATCGCTCGATCTGGACGGTCCTCGAGGAATCGGACCGGCAGCCCGACCTGCTGCGGATCGGGTCGGAGACGCGCGCGACGGTCCATCGGATCGTGACGGACCTGCGCACCTACGTCGATCTCGCGCATCAGCAACCGGCCGGGGTCGTGCTCTATCGGTTCCTGCGTGACAGCGGTTTGCTCGCGACCCTCGTCGAGACCGATACCCCTGGCGCGGAGGAGCGGCTCCAGAACATCGCTCGCTTCTTCGAGATCGTCCGGGGCCAATCGGCCCTGCTGGCCGACGACCGGGCGATCTTCGTGGCCCAGCACCTGGCCACCCTGATCGAGGCCGGGGACGACCCGGCCACCGCCGACCTCGATCCCGACGCGAACGCGGTCGCGGTCCTGACCGTGCACAAGGCCAAGGGCCTGGAGTTCCCCGTCGTCTTCCTGCCCGGGATGGTCAGCGGCCGGTTCCCGGCGAGCGGTCGAGCGGAGCCGCTGGCCCTGCCGGCAGGACTGGGCGGGGCCTCGCCGACCGTCGGGGCGGACGCCCTGGCCGAAGAGCGGCGGTTGTGCTACGTGGCCATGACCCGGGCACGGGATGAACTCATCCTGTCGCACGCCGCGGACTATGGCGGGGCCAGGGCCAGACGCATCTCGCCATTTGCGCTCGAGGCGCTCGACCTGCCGGTCGACTCGCCGTCGGCCGGCGTGGCCGTCCGCTCGTCGACGGCGCAGAAGCGCCTCGCAGCGTTCGAGGCCGCCACCGCGGTCGAGTCGCGACCGCCCGGCCCGATCACGGAACCCCTGGCTTTGAGCTATTACCAGATCGACGACTACCTGACCTGCCCGTTGAAATACAAGTTCGCCCACGTGCTCCGAGTCCCACTCGCGCCCCACCACGCGATCGTCTATGGAGCCGCGCTCCACAAGGCGGTCCAGCTCTTCCATCAGCGGCATGCCAAGGGACAGGTCATGACCGAGCAGGAACTGGAGGGCGTGTTCGATTCGGCGTGGTCGAGCGAGGGGTTCATGAGTCGCGAACACGAGGACGCCCGGCGTGATGCGGGTCGGATCGCGCTCCGTCGGTTCCGCGACGCACAACTCCAGCCGGATGCCGTGATCCCGACCTACGTGGAACGCGAATTCAGCTTCATGCTCGATGGGGATCGGGTCCGCGGACGCTGGGATCGGGTCGATGTCGTGCCGCTCGACCGAGCCCCAACGGACGAACCGACGACGCTCCCGTCGATCCCCGACGGCCAGTCGGCGGATGTCGTGGCGCCGACCCTGGGCATCCTCGGCCCGGAGCGGGTCACCATCACTGACTACAAGTCGTCCGATGTCCGGGACCCGGCCAAGGCCCGGGCCCGTGCCCGCGAATTCGCTCCAGCTCCAGATCTATGCGATGGGGTTCGAGGCGATGACCGGTCGGCTGCCCGATACCGTTGGTCTCCACTTCCTCGGGTCAGGGCTCGTCGCGGAGGTGCCGGTGGACGACAAGCGACTGGCTCGGGCGCGGGCCAGGATGTCCGTCGCCGCGGCGGGGATCCGGGCCCGCGATTACACCCCGAGGCCGGACTACGTCGCGTGCTCGTACTGTGCGTATCGGGACATCTGCCCGGCCAAGGGTGCCCGCTAGACCGGCTATCCGTGGCCGTCGACCGATGCCAGGCCCTAGACTCGATCCATGGACGCGCGCGACCGGGCCGCCAATCTCGGCTTCCTGGCGGCTGCCGGCATCGCCTGGATCCTTGTCGGCGTCGTGGTCACCACCCTCGATCCGATCTCCGATCCGAGTGCCGGGGTCATCGGCGCCCTGTTGATCGGATCGGCCGTGGCGTTGACCCTGACCCCGCTGCTGTGGCTGACGGTCTTCGGCCGGCATCGCCGGATCGCCTATCGGGGGGATTGGGCCAGGGCTGTTCGGCGATCGGCGTGGGTCGGGATCGTCGTCGCGGTGATGATCGTGCTGCGGATCCAGGGCTTGCTGGAGCTGCCGATCGCGCTGTTCATGATCGCCCTGGTGATCGTCGCAGAGGCGACCCTGTCCGCGGACCGCTGAGCCGGCGACCGGCCGAGAGGCTAGGCTGACCGGGTCCACCGCCGTAGCTTCAGGAGCACGCGTGCCAGAGCTGACGACTCACCCCGCCGCCCCGTTCGCCGAGACCAAGTTGCGTGTCGCGGAGGCGGTCGAGGCCGCCCGGGACGAGATCCTGGGCCTGTCCCATGAGATCCACGCGGACCCTGAGCCGGCCTTCGAGGAGCACCGCGCGGCAGCCCGGATCGCCGCGATCCTGGACCGCCACGGGTATGCCGTGGAACACCCGGCGGGGAGCCTGGCGACGGCCATCCGGGCGGTCCGACGGGGATCGGCCGGCGACGGTCCGCGGATCGGGATCCTTGCGGAATACGACGCCCTGCCGGGGCTGGGTCATGGCTGCGGCCACAACACGATGGCGGCCTCTGGTGTCGGGGCCGCGATCGCGCTCGCCGCGATCGCGGATCGGCTGGCCGGCGAGATCGTCTTCCTTGGTACGCCTGCCGAGGAATATGGAAGCGGCAAACAGATCATGATCGACGACGGGCTGTTCGACGGCCTCGATGCCGCGCTGCTCTATCACCCGTGCGACCGCTCCCACGTCGAGTCGCACCCGCTCGCATCGGAGGATGTGGAGGTCGTCTATCACGGCCTCCAGTCGCATGCCTCGGCCGACCCATGGCTCGGCAAGAACGCGCTGGACGCGCTCATCCTGCTGTTCGCGTCCGTCGGCCTGTGGCGCCAGCAGCTGCGACCCACGGCCCGCGTCCACGGGATCATCCGCGACGGCGGTACTGCCGCCAACATCATCCCGGATCGTGCCGCGGCCTGGTTCATGATCCGCAGCGAAGACGAGGCGGACTACGAGCTGATGCGCGAGCGGTTCCGCCAGCTCTGTCAGGCCGCGGCGCTCGCCACCGATACGACGGTCGAGGTCGAGTTCTCCGGCCGAGCCCGGACGATGCGCAACAACCGGGTACTGGCCGACCAATTCCGGGCGAACATGGCCGCGTACGGGATCGAGGACATGGGTGACGACCCGAACGCGGGATCGACCGACATGGCCAACGTGAGTTGGGTCTGCCCGACGATCCACCCCGATCTCGCGATCGCCCCAGAGGGGACACCGGGCCATTCGATCCGCTTCCGCGACGCCGCTGCGACGCCCCGGGCGGATGAGACGACACTGCTTGCGGCGACCCTCGTCGCACAGACGGCCGTGGACCTGTTCTCGGACCCCGACCTCGTCGAAGCCGCGTGGACGGCCTTCCGCGAGCCCGCCTGATCCGGCTTGACGGGGTTCGGCACTCGGGTCGCGGGAGATGGGCGGTGCTACCATCGATGACGGCGCGTCCCGCTGGACGATCGGTTTCGAACCGGCGGCGCCCCCAATGAGACGGACCTCGTGCCGCTGCGGACGCCCGCCGCGACCGTCTCGGGAGGCATCCCGTGGCTGAACGCCCCAAGGATCCGCGGATCGCATCCGACCTTGCTCGCCGCAACGGTTGGGACGCCGCGTTCGAGACCTACGACGACTACGACCTGCCGACCTATGTCGGACCGGCCACCTTCATGAACCTGCCCTGGGTGACCGATCCGGTCGAACTCCGGCGCCTCGGCGTCGATGTGGCCATCATCGGCGCTCCCTTCGACGATGCCGTGACCCACCGGCCGGGGGCGCGGTTCGGGCCGCGGGCGATCCGCGAGGCCCAGAACACGTCGGGGTCGATCAATTCGCTCCAGCTGGACGTGCAGCCGTTCGACGTCCTGACCGTCGTCGACGCGGGCGACGCGAACATCATCCCGTCGTGGATCGAACGCGCCCACGCGATGATCTACCGCAAGGTGCACGAGGTCGCCGAGACGGGTGCCATCCCGATCGTGCTCGGAGGCGACCATTCGATCACCTGGCCGTCGGCCACGGCGGTCGCGGACGTGCGCCGGCCGGGGAGCATCGGGATCGTCCATTTCGATGCCCATGCCGATACTGCGAGCGACGCGTGGGGCGTCCTCGCCAGCCACGGTTCGCCGATGCGCCGGCTCATCGAGTCCGGAGCCGTCGACGGTCGGAACTTCGTCCAGGTCGGCCTGCGCGGCTACTGGCCTCCGCCCGAGACGTTCGCCTGGATGCAGGAGCAGGGCCTGCGCTGGCACCTCATGCGTGAGATCGAGGAGCGCGGTGCTGAGGCGGTCATCGCCGACGCCATCGGAGAGGCCCTCGACGGCGCCGACTCGATCTACCTGTCGCTCGATATCGATGTCATCGATCCCGGGATGGCCCCCGGGACCGGTACACCCGAACCCGGCGGCATGCTCACCCGCGAGGTCCTCCGGGCGATCCGCCAGATCGTCGGCGCCGTCGACCTCGCCGGGATGGACATCGTCGAGGTTTCGCCACCCTACGATCACGCAGAGACGACCGCGGCCGCCGCCAATCGCGCCGCCCTCGAGGCGATCAGCGCGCTTGCCGTCCGCCGCAAGGCCGGTGGCCGCGTGCGCTGGGAGGGTTGACCATCCGATCGAGCCCGTTCGAGCGCCCGGACCCGACCACCGCCGCGGCGCTGGCTCGCCTGTACGATCTCGACCTGGTCGATGACCCGGGCGACCTCGACCTGTACCTCGCGCTGGCCGCCAGGGTCGACGGTCCGATCCTCGAGCTTGCGGTCGGTACCGGCCGGTTGGCCATCCCGCTCGCCGAAGCCGGTCACCGGGTCACCGGCGTCGACATCGATCCGGCGATGCTGGATCGTGCGCGCGCGCGGATCCGTGAGTCGGCCGTCGAGGACCGCCTGACCCTGGTCGAAGGTGACATGGTCGGTCTCCGATTACCCGAAGCGGGCAGCTTCGGTCTGGCGTTCATCGCGCTCAACTCGTTGCTGGTCCTGCCAAACCGGGTCGCCCAGACGGCCGCCCTCCGGGCGATGGCCGAACATCTCGCGCCCGGTGGGCTGGCCGTGGTCGACGTCTGGTTGCCCGATGCCGACGACCTCGCCCGGTTCGACGGCCGGGTCATCCTCGAATGGCCGAGGATCGATCCGGAGACGGGCGCCGTCGTGACCAAGGCGGCCTCGGCCCTGCATGATGCCGCCACCGCCAGCGTGACGATGACGACCCTGTTCGACGAAGGCCGGCAGGGCGACACGCCGCGGCGCTGGGTCCGCCGCGATCGGCTCCGCCTGGTCACCGCCGATGAGTTGCGGGGCTATGCAGAGGCGGCCGGCCTGACCGTCGAGATGGTCGCCGGCGGCTACGAGATGGGATCCCTCGGTCCCGGCAGTGACCGCGCCGTCCTCATCGCGGTCAAGGCGTAAGGATGCGGGTCGGGTCATCGCGCGACCCGGACTTCCGGGCCGGGTGGGCGTCGTGGGCCTCGTGGTATCGTCCGGCCAATGGCATCGACTGACCAGACGCGCCTGCTCGTCATCGAGGACGTCCCCCAGGTCGCCCAGTACATCCGGGGTCTGCTCAATGCGCAGGCCAGGGTCAAGCTGCTCGACGTCCTGACCGACGGGAGCCGGGCGGTCGCCACCATCCAGGAACTCCGTCCGGACATCGTGCTGGTGGACGCACTGCTCCAGGGGCGGATCAAGGGGCCCAAGCTCGTCGAACAGATCCATGAGGCCGAGCTGTCGGTCCCGGTGATCGTCCTGACCGTCCCCCAGAACCCGATCGAGGTCGACCCGCTCAAGGGGATCCACGGCGTCATCGCGATGCCGTTCTCCGGCTTCGACCTGATGACCCGGATCGCCAACGCACGCAAGGAGTTCGAGGCGCTGCAAGAGGTCGTCTCGACCCGGGTCTTGAGCATCTTCGCGCCGAAGGGCGGGGTGGGCAAGACGACCATCGCCTTCAATCTGGCCGTCGCCCTTGGACAGCTTGGGCAGCGGACCGTGTTGATCGATGGGAGCCTGCAATTCGGGGACCTGCGGTCGCTGCTCAAGGTGCCCGTCGATGCGCCCTCGATCCTGGACCTGCCGACCGACCGGATCGCCGAATCCGACCTCGGCGACGTGCTCTGGCGGGATCCGTCCGGGATCGACATCCTGCTCGCCCCGCCGCGCATCGAGATGGCCGAGATGCTGACGTCGCGCGACGTCGAAAAGGTCCTGTCCCTGCTGCGGCGCGTCTACGAGGCGATCGTCATCGACATGTCCAGTTCACTCAATGACCTCAACCTGACCTTCCTCGACGCCAGCGACGCGATCGTCGAGATCGTCACCTATGACTCGACGACGATCCACAACACGGTCGCGATCGCCGATACCTTCCGGTCGATCGGCTACCCGGCGTCCAAGGTTCGGTACCTCGTGAACCGGGCCGACTCGTCGGGTGGGATCGATGCGACCAACCTCGAACGAGCGCTCGGCAGGGTGCCGGAGCATACGGTCGTGTCCGACGGGCGGCTCGTCCTGCAGGCGAACAACGAGGGCGTGCCATTCGTTCTGGCCAGCCCGGATGCTCCGATCACCAAGGATCTCCTGCGAGTGGCGGGCGAGCTGATGGACGCTGGACGGATAGCGGTCGCGGCCGGACGGTCCTGAGGTTTCGATGACGGATGCACGTCCGATCGGGGTATTCGACTCCGGCGTCGGCGGCCTCACCGTCCTGCGTGAGATGGTCCGGCGGAGCCCCGCGGAATCGACGATCTACCTGGGTGACAACGCCCGGGCCCCCTATGGGATCCGTTCGGATGAGGACGTGCTCAGGTTCTCCACCGAATCGCTCGATCGCCTCGTCGAGCACGACGTCAAGGCGATCGTCGTCGCCTGCAATACGTCGACCGCGGTCGGTATCGACCGGTTCCGGCGACGCTACCCGGTGCCGGTCCTTGGGGTCATCGGCCCCGGCGCGACGGCGGCCGCGCTCGCGACGCGCAACGGAAGGGTCGGCCTGATCGCCACGCCAGCGACCGTCCGCTCCCATGCCTACCGTCAGGCGATCCGGGTGGAGAACCCGGCGGTCGAGGTCCGTGAGCATGCGACGCCGACGCTGGTCCCACTCGTCGAAGCCGGCGAGCTGACCGGGACGGCGGTCACCGCCGCCGTGGCGGACGCCCTGGCGCCATTCCTCGGTGCTGGCCACGGTCCGGATGCGAGGATCGACACCCTGCTCCTCGGCTGTACCCACTATCCGCTGCTGCGATCGGTGATCAGGGCGCTCGTCGGGGACGAAGTGGCGATCGTCGATTCGGCGATGGCGACGGCGTCCGCCGTGGCCGAGATCCTGCTCGTCAACGGTCTTGAGACGGACGGGGCCGCGCTGCCGACCCATCGACAGCTGACGACGGGCGATGCGGACTCGTTCCATGGCCTGGCGGGACGCTTGTTCGGGGCGGCATTCCCCGAGGTCGACCACATCGAGTTGTCGGTGGCTGCCCGATGACCACGGGCTCGCGCCGATCGACGGGGCGTCCTTCGTGGCGGGAGGACCGCGTCTGGCAGGCCGGCTTCCTGATCGGGTCCGCGCTCGGGGCCGCCGCGACGGTCGCCGGCCGGCGAGCCGAACGATCCGCCCGGCGCGGCCTCGTGGACTGGCCGGAAGTCGAGCGGATCGCCATCTCGCGACTGCGCACGGCTCGAGGCAGCCTTGGGCCTGCGGAACTGCGCGCCACGGAGCCAGCCTACGAAGAAGCGATGTCCCGGATCGTCCCCGCCCTGTCCCAGGCGCTCGGATGCACCTTGCCCGGCGTCGTCGAGCGCTCCGGCGTCGTCGATCGGGCAGCCTGGGTCCGAGCGAACACCGGCGCGTTCGCTGCGCTCATCGGCAAGCTCGAGGCGGATCTGCTCGACCAGGTCGTCCCGCCGGGCGGCGGCCTGGCCAAGGCCACCATGGCCCTGGCGAACCGGTGGGTCTCGACGCGTCAGCTCGGCTACCTCCTCGCCTTCATGGGCACCCGGGTCCTCGGCCAGTACGACCTGGCCCTGCTGTCCACCGAAGCGGCCCCAGGTCGGCTCCTGTTCGTCGAGGAGAACATCCGGGCGACCGCACGGGCGCTGGCCGTCCCGATCGGTCCGTTCCGGACGTGGATCGCGCTGCACGAGACGACGCACGCGTTCGAGTTCGAGGCACATCCCTGGTTGCGCCCGTACCTCGCCGGCCGCCTTGAGCGGCAGCTGGAGCTATTCAGCAAGGACGCGCGAGGACTCGGCCGCGAGGCGGTCCGTGGCCTCGGTCGCTCCCTGCGGGGCGAGGCGGACGGCGAGCACTGGATGGAACGACTCATGGGGCCGGAGCAGAAAGCGATCTTCCGCGAGACGCAGGCGGTGATGAGCCTCCTCGAAGGGTTCAGCGACTACATCATGGATGAGGTCGGTCGCGACCTGGTCCCGGATGTGGAACGGATCAGCGCCCGGTTCCATGAGCGACGTACGAAGCGGACCGGGTTCGAACGGGCGATCCTTCGCCTGACCGGGATGGATCTGAAGCTCGAGCAGTACCGCAAGGGGGAGCAGTTCGTGCGCAAGATCGCCGAGCTTGGCGGACCGGACGCGCTGACTCGATTGTGGGAAGGGCCGGAGACGCTGCCCCGGGACACCGAGATCGACGCACCCGACCGCTGGGTCGCCCGAGTGCTCGACGGTGGCTCGACATGAGTCGGACGCCGCCACCAGGTCCCCTGACGGCGGGTCCCGGATCCGGACCCGGCGGCGTGCCCAGTGCGGTCGCGCTGAGTCCGATCCTGTCGGCACGATACCGGTCGAGGGACCTCGAGCGGATCCGGGCTGCCGCTCCGGGTGCCCGGATCGTCACGATCTCGGTGGAGGGCCTGGCCGACGGCCCACTCGATGACGTCGAGGTGATGCTTCGCGGCTGGCTGACCCCGGATGCGTTCGACCGCGTCCTGTCGCGAGCGCCACGTCTCGCCTGGGTGCATTCGGCGACGTCGGGTGTCGAGGGAGCGCTCACGCCGGCCGCGATGGAGCGCCGGATCGTGGTGACCAACGCGCGCGGCGTCTTCAGTCGACCGATCGCCGAGTACGTCGTGATGATGATCCTGGCGGTCAGTCGCCGGTTGCCGCAGTTGCTGGAACTCCAGCGAGAGCGAACATGGCAGCCGCTGGAGGGCGCGGAACTGCGAGACGTCACGGTAGGCATCGTCGGCCTCGGGTCCATCGGGCGCGCGGTCGGGGCCCTGGCGACCGCGTTCGGTTGCCGGGTCGTGGCGGTCCGCCGCCATGCCGGCACGGAACCGCGGCCGGCCGACCGGGACGACGACGGACGTCCTCTCGGAGCGGTGATGCTCGATCGGGTCGGCGGTCCCGAGTCGCTGCCGGAACTGCTTGCCGAGTCCGATTTCGTCGTGCTTGCGGCGCCGTTGACGCCAGAGACGGAGGAGATGATCGATGCCCGGACCCTGGCGATGTTCAAGCCGGGGGCCTGGCTGATCAACGTCGCCCGCGGTCGCCTGATCGACGAGCGGGCGCTGCTCCGGGCGCTCGAGGATGGCGCCCTTGGTGGGGCGGTCCTCGATACGTTCCGCGACGAACCGCTGCCGGCGACGTCCCCGTTCTACGACCTGTCCAACGTCATCGTCACGCCCCACACCGCGTGGTCGAGTGGCCGCGTGCTGGACCGCAGTGTCGAACTGTTCTGCGACAACCTCCGGCGCTTCGCGGCCGGCGAGACGATGCTCAACCTGGTCGACCCGAGCGCCGGCTACTGATCCGGGCGACAATCGCACGATGCAGATCGCCATCGTCGGGCTTGCCGGCTCGGGCAAGACCACCGTCTTCAACACCCTCACCCGTGGCCACGCCGAGACCGGCGGCTACGGCGGCGTCACCCTCAATGTCGGGGTCGTCAAGGTTCCCGATGCGCGCCTCGACGTCCTGGCCGGTATGTTCAAGCCGAAGAAGATCATCCAGGCCGACGTCACGTACGTCGATCTGCCCGCTCTGCCGCCATCGACCGAGGGTCATATCGGCACGGAGGAGCTGCCGCCCGACCATCTTGCCCGGCTGCGTGACTCGGACGCCTTGCTCCATGTCGTCCGGGCCTTCGAGGACCCGAGCAACCCGCACCCCGACGGCAGCGTCGACCCGGCCAGGGATATCGAGCGGCTCGATCTCGAGTTCCTGATGGCTGACCTGGCCATGGCTGAGCGACGGATCGAACGACTGAAGACGAGCGCCAGGCATGGCAATCCAGCGGAACGTGAGGCTGCTGAGCGTGAGGATGCCGTCCTGCGCCGGATCCACACGGGGCTCGAAGGTGGTTCGCCGATCCGCGACCTCGACCTCGATCCCGATGACGAGAAGGCGATCCGCGGGTTCCGCTTCCTGACCCAGAAACCGGTCCTCGTCCTGCTCGACGTGGGCGAGTCCGATATCGCTGCCGCGCCCGCGCTCGTCGACAGGATCCGCGCAGGGCTACGACCACCGGGACGTGATGGTCGAGGCGCTGTCGGCCCGCATCGAGATGGAGCTGGGCGAGCTCGAGCCCGAGGACGCAGCCGTCTTCATGGAGGAGCTCGGCATCACCGAGTCTGGCCTGGGCCGGGTCATCGACCTGTCCTACCGGCTGCTCGGCCTCATCTCGTTCCTGACCGCCGGGCCGGATGAGGTGCGCGCCTGGCCGATCGCCGACGGATCCACCGCCGTCGATGCTGCCGGTGTCATCCACACGGATCTGGCGAAGGGGTTCATCCGCGCCGAGACGGTCGCCTACGAGGACCTCGTCGAGCTCGGGTCGATGGCCGAGGCGCGGAAGGCCGGGCGGCTCAGGTCCGAGGGGAAGGGCTATCGGGTTCGCGACGGGGATGTACTCGAGATCCTGTTCTCGCGCTGATCAGTTCAGTCTGCCCGATCCCGGATCGAATTCGGCGACGACCGTGTTGAACGCCTTGCCCTCGTCGAGCGCCTGGGCCGGGTCGTCGTCATCCTCCTCGGCGTCGGCCAGGTCGACTTCGAGTTCGGCCAGGAAGTTGTCGGAGTCGTCGGTGGACACGTGCACCGAGGCGACGAGCCGATCGTCGCTGACGAAGACGAACCCGTGCTCGCGTTCGAGTTCGACCGCGATCGACTCGACGAGGGTATCGTGGACGAACGTGTCCTGGATCCGGCGCCGGATCGACTGGACCAGTTCGAAGAACTCGTCCGGCTCCCATTCGGATTCACTGACGACGACGGCGTCGGAGTAGACCTCGTTGTCGCCCTCATGGAGTTCGTAGAAGAACACGTTCGCCTCGTGATTCGGTTGTCGCGAGGCGGCAGTATACGCCCGGAGGTCCCATGGCCCCGCCGCCTGTCGAGGTCGTGCACATCGGCTCAGCGTGTCGTGACGTCGCGCCCGACGACCCGCGTGGTTGGCGGCTCGGGGGTGGTGTCACGTATGCGTCCCTGACCACGGCCCGACTCGGGCTGCGCACGGCGGCCGTCGTCGGCGTCGATGCGACCGCGGCCACCGCGAGTGAGCTCGACCAGCTCCGACGCGCGGGCGTCGACCTGATGCTCGTGCCCCTCTCCGAGGGGCCGATCTTCGACAATCGGGAGACCGGGGCAGGTCGGATCCAGACCGCGGTCCAGACCGGTGAGCCCCTGCCCGTCCCGGCCTATCCCCGAGTCCTGGCTCGCGGCTCCCGGCTGGTCGATCGTGCCGGTCGCCGGTGAGATCAGCGACGACTGGGCAGCGCGCGTTCCGGACGGCGCCATCCTTGCGGTCGCCTGGCAGGGATTCCTCCGGCGACTCGTCGCCGGGGAGCGAGTCGGCCGTCGGGAACCAGCACCTTCGGCGATCCTCCGGCGCGCTGACCTGGTCGGGGTCAGCCATCACGACGTGCCCGTCGGGACGCCCGTGACGGCGCTCACCGGTATGCTCCATGCCGGGGCTGCGCTGCTCGTGACGCAGGGCAGCGATGGTGGCCTGCTCGTCCACCTCGAGGCAGATGGGTCGATCCGCACGATGCGCTACCGTCCGACGGCATCCTCGGGTGAGACGGATCCGACCGGGGCCGGCGACACCTTCCTGGCCGCGCTGCACGCCTCGACATTGCGGCCGGCCATCGTCGGACGACACCGATCGCGATACCGGCTCGATCTGCGGTTCGCCGCGGCCGCTGGGTCCCTCGTCGTCGAAGGGCCCGGGCTCGACGGGGTACCGGATCGGTCTGCGGTGCTCGTTCGGCGTGCCCGGGAGCGGATCCGGCGCGCGGTCCTACCGGCGGAGGTCAGCCAGGTGGGGGCCGACGGACCGCGCTGACTGGAGCGTGCTCGACCGGGCGGGCGCACCGGGGCGACGCGCTGCGCGGGTCTCGATGATCCGCCGCAGCCGATGGGCTCGGGCGAGCAGGTCCGCCTCCAGACGGGGTTCGGGCAGGCCGAGTCGACGCCGTCGCTCGACCCGGGCAACGCCGTCCATCGTGGCGCGCAGCGCGCCACCCGGATCGTGCAGCCGATGCTCCCGGATCTTGGCGAGTTCGATCGCGGCCACGATTGCCGTCCGACCCGGCCCTGCAGCCAGCGCCGCCCAGGCGTCGCCGGCCTCCTCCCAGCGGCGCAACCGTCGGAGCAGGTGAGCACGCTCGACGGCGATCCGCTCCGTCGTCCATGGGATCGCGAACGCTGCCGACCTGACCGACGGCCCCGGATCGAGCACGCGGCGCGCCGGCCCGCCGAAATCGGCCGGCACCCTGGCCGACCACCAGGGCACCCCATCCGGCGCTCGAGCCGGCTCCCGGATCGCATGCGCCGTCGGCAGGCCGATCGGTCCGATCGCCGGCGATGCCGTCGCCGCCGTGTCGTAGCACTCGAGCGCATCATCGAGCCGTCCGGCCTGGACGTAGGCGCGGGCGAGGCCGCCGAGGTCGCCGGCGGGAACGGACTGCCGTGCCGCGGCCGTGCCGTATCGGTCGGCCAGGAGGACCAGCAGTCGAGCCAGTGACCGGACGTCCTGGTCGTTGTGTCGGACGATATCGACGAGCGGTTCCGCCGGGCCTCCACGCAGGAACCCGAGATATCGGCCGGGGATCTGCCACCCGTCGATGTCCTCATGCCGGTGCAGGCCGAGCAAGCCAGCCTCGGCCGTGCGCAGGCGCGCGTCCTCGAGTCGGTGGCGGAAGAGTCGGCGGACGACCGGCAGCAGGTCGAGGTGCCCGCCATGTGTCGGCGGATCGCGGCGGTCCATCCGGTATCGGGCGACGAGCAGCGGCCAGTCGAACCCTCGGCCGTTGTAGGTCACGAGCCAGCCATCGGCGGGGATGGACCGCTCCAGAGCCGTCAGCAACGCCGGTTCGTCGGCGTGATCGGGCAACACGAGCTGGACCTGGTGGAATTCGTCATCCCGCCACCATCCGAGGCCGATGAGGAAGGCCACCGTCCCGGCAGCGGTCGCGAGGCCGGTCGTCTCCGTGTCAAGGCAGACCAGCGGGACGTCCGGCGGCGGCAGACCCGGGAGGTCCGCGAGGCGCGATCGATCGAGTCGGATGGTGCGCGGTGCGGTCTCGCAGCGAACGTAGGTCCCGCGCTTCGATTGGACCACCTCGCCCTCGAGGGCGATGGCGAGCCGCCGGGCGAGCGCGTCGCGCCGGATCGGGGCATGCGGAAGTTCGACCGGCCGCGTCGCGACCGCCGGCGATGGGCTGGTCCCCCGGGTCGACGAACGGTAGCGCTCCAGGCGTCGGGCGAGGCTGGCCCGGTCCGCGACGGGAACCGTCACGGAGCCAGCCTGATCGGCTGCGTCGGGACCGGCGCGCCCAGTTCGCCGAGCAGGCGGAGCGCCAGTGCTCGCGCATCGATCTCCGGTTCGAGTCGTGGTCCGGTGCAGGCCGGACACCCTGCGTCGCAGTCACACGAGGTGATCAGCGCGGCTGCCGCCGCGACCAGGTCCCCATGACGCTCCCACAGTCGCTCCGCCAGGCCGATCCCGCCCGGGACCGCTTCATAGAGGTAGATGGTCGGTCGTTCCGAGTGCGGCGATCGGACCTGGCTGACGAGGCCGAGGTCGCGCGGGTCGACCATCAACAGCACGCTCGCCACGGTCTGGATCGCACGACCGGCCCCGATCAGGGCGATGTCGAGGTCGTGCCGCCGCCAGCCGTCACGTGCCGCATCGGCAGTCAGCCAGTAGGCGGTCGTCTGGAGCTCGATCTCCGGCAGATGGATCCGGCCCCAGCCGAGATTCTCGTTGGTGACGAACTTCAGCTTCTTGTAGATCGTGGCGAGACTGGCGACCATGACCTCTCCGTGGAGGCGCCGTCCACCGGTCACCGTCGCCTCGGCGAAGACCTCGAGGGGCTTGAGGGTGACGGCTCGATCCGCCTGCGTGTAGTGATCGACGTCGACGCGCCGGACGTAGGCCTTGCGCTCATCCCAGTCGAGCCGGTCGACGTGGAACTGGACCGATTCGTGCAGATAGATGGCGTCCTCGTGGACGAGGGTCTGGGCCGCGAACAGATCGACCTCGCCGATGACCCGGGGCCGATCCGGTGTCGTGTCGATGATGACGACGTTTTCCTGGGCGGCCGTCCGGAGAGAGACCTCCGAGGCCGGGAAGTTCTCGCTCGACCAGTACCACCGGCCGTCGTCCGCCTGCCGAACGTGCCCGTCTTCGCCGAGGAAGGCGAGCAGGTCATCCGCCGGGCCCGGACCGAAGGACGTACCAGGCTCGAACGGCAATTCGAAGACGGCCGCGCGCAGGTGGGCGAGCAGGACGTGCAGGTTGTCCGGATCCAGCCGGGCCTCTTCCGGCGAACCCTCGAGGAGGAAATCGGGGTGGTGGACGATGTACTGGTCCACCGGTGCTCCGGACGCCACCAGCACGGCGACACTCGTCCCGCCGCGACGGCCGGCCCGTCCGAATCGTTGCCAGGTGGCGGCGATCGAACCCGGATACCCGGTCACGATTGCCACATCGAGCTGGCCGATATCGACACCCAGTTCGAGGGCGTTCGTGGCCACCACGCCCAGGATCTCCCCGTCGCGCAGGCCGCGCTCGATCGCCCGTCGCTCCGTCGGCAGGTACCCGCCTCGGTATCCGCGGACTCGAGCACGTGGGCCGAGGTGTTCCCGGAGCGCTTCTCGGAGTCCCGTGAGCAGAAGCTCCACGGCGACCCGCGAGCGACCGAAGACGATCGTCTGCCGCCCGGCACGGAGGAACGGCAGCGCCCACCGTTGCGCGAGCATGACCGATGACCCGCGAGCGCCGGTGGCCGGGTCGAGGATCGGTGGGTCGACCAGCAACAGGTGTCGCTCGCCGGCCGGCGCCCCGGTCTGATCGATGACCGTCACCGGCCGGCCGATCAGGCGCTCCGCCAGTTCGGCCGGGTTCCCGATGGTCGCCGAGCAGCAGACGATGACCGGTCGGCTGCCGTAGTGGGCGCAGATCCGGAGCAGGCGCCGGATGACGTTCGCGACGTGACCACCGAACACCCCGCGATACATGTGGAGTTCGTCGATGACGATGTAGCGAAGCTGTTCGAACAGTTGGAACCACTTCGTGTGATGCGGCAGGATCCCGGCGTGGAGCATGTCCGGATTGGTCACGACGACCTGCCCGGCACTCCGGATGGCCGATCGGATGGGAGCAGGCGTGTCTCCGTCGTAGGTCGATGCGGAGACCGCCAGGTCACTGGCCGACGCCATCTCGGAGAGGGCGGCCACCTGGTCCTGACCGAGCGCCTTGGTCGGGAACAGGAGCAGGGCCCGAGCGGCCGGGTCCTCGGCGATCGCCTGGAGGATCGGAGCCGCGTAGCAGAGGCTCTTGCCCGAGGCGGTCGGCGTCACGATGACGACATCCCGATCACCGTGGATCGCATCCATCGCCGCGGCCTGATGCAGGTACGGCTGGGCGATCCCTTGACTGGCCAGGCCGGCAACGATCCGGCGGTCCAGCCAGGCGGGGAACGGGCGGTGGATCGCGGCGCGCGCAGGCACGATCGCGTGATGCACGACACCGCGCGCGATGGATGGCTCGGCGAGCAGGTTCGCGAGGACCACGCCGGGTTCGGCTGGAGCGTAGGTTCGCATCGGCCCTCCAATGACCGAACATCTGTTCGAAACGGCGAAAGTCTAGCAGAGGCTGGGTGAGCGTCGTGACAGCTCTGTTGTCATGGGTGTGCGATTTGACACGCCCACGGGTCGTAGCTGACGCTCCCGGCAATGGCTCGCCCGACCCGCTCGACGCCGAACGCCGATGCCACCGATCCGCCGGATCCGAGCGAGCCGGGGGCGGCGTCCTCGATCGTCGCGTTCTTCAGTGGACGGACGACCGAACCGGATCTCGCGACCCTGCCCATCGCCGGGATCACCCGACGCCGGATGGCGATCGTCCTGGGTGCGCTGCTCGCGGCCTGGATCCTCGTCGTGTTCGCTCGGCAGGTCAGTGAGGCTTCGGCGGCCACCAATCGGGCGGAGGCCATGGTCGTGGCGAATGCGGAGCGACGCGTCGAGATCGATGGGATGAAGCGCGAACTCGCCCAGATCCAGCAACTCCCGTACGTCCTCCAGCAGGCACGCGCCCACGGCCTGGGAGGACCGCACGAGATCCCGTTCAGTCTCGCGGCCGATGCGCCCTCGCTCGCGCCGGACGCTCCGGGGTCGGCCTCGGTCCGGCTCGGGGCGGCGGATTCGGTCAGCCCACTCGAACGCTGGTTGTCGATCCTGTTCGGGTCGTCCGACTGAGGGATCGACCGGACCGCCCGTCGGTCCAGCATGAGGTTCGGTCGGTTGCCGGATCGCGGCGCAGTTCGGTATCCTTCGAGTGCGTGGCGGAGTAGCTCAGTGGTAGAGCAGGGGACTCATAAGCCCTTGGTCGGTGGTTCAAATCCGCCCTCCGCTACCACCCTCGCCTGTTTTGACGTCGGTGTCGCCGTCGTTTCGCCATGTCGATTCCTTTACGTAGCGGCGCGCCACCATCCGGACGGGTCCCGCGTCCGTATCCATAGTCGAGACCCATGACCTCTGTCATGGGGTCTTCATGACGCTCGACGGTATACTCGCCCCATCCGATGACGTACGGTCATCGCTCGCTCGACCCGGAGGCTCCCTTGAATCCCAAGTTCTTCAGGAATGGCATCGTGATGCTGGTCCTGGTGGTCGGCACCGCTGCGCTGCTGTTCACCTGGATCCAGGGCAGCACGCCGACCAACCAGGTCGGCTACTCGCAATTCCTCACCGATGTCCAGAACAGCAAGGTCAAAGAGGTCGTCCAGCAGGGCGAGACGCTGACCGTCACGGTCAACAGCGTCCCATCGACCTACACGGTCGTGGTGCCGAGCGTCCTGACCCAGGTCTACCCGGACATGCTCGCGGCCGCCAAGGTCGGTGGCGTCCAGCTCGATTCCGCGGTCTTCAAGGCTGACCCGACGCCGGACACATCGTGGCTCGGGCTGGTGCTGACCGGGCTGCTGCCGCTCCTGATCATCGGCGGCTTCATCTTCTTCATGATGCGCCAGGCACAGGGCACCAACAACCAGGCGATGTCCTTCGGGAAGAGTCGCGCCCGGATGTTCCTTGGGAACAAGACGGTCGTGACCTTCGGCGACGTGGCCGGTGTGGATGAGGCCAAGACGGAACTCCAGGAAGTCGTCGAGTTCCTCAAGTACCCGGAGAAGTTCAATTCACTCGGCGCGCGGATCCCACGCGGCGTCCTCCTGGTCGGGCCCCCCGGGAACCGGCAAGACCCTGATGGCCCGCGCCGTCGCCGGCGAGGCCGGTGTGCCGTTCTTCAGCATCTCCGGTTCGGAATTCGTCGAGATGTTCGTCGGCGTCGGCGCCAGCCGCGTTCGCGACCTGTTCGACCAGGCCAAGCGGAACTCGCCATGCATCGTCTTCGTGGACGAGATCGACGCGGTCGGACGCCAGCGCGGCGCCGGGCTCGGCGGCAGCCATGACGAGCGCGAGCAGACCCTCAACCAGATCCTGGTCGAGATGGACGGGTTCGACACCAACACGAACGTCATCGTCGTCGCGGCGACCAACCGGCCTGACGTCCTCGATCCGGCGCTCCTGCGCCCGGGTCGGTTCGACCGCCAGGTCATCCTCGACCGGCCGGACATGAAGGGCCGGTCGGAGATCCTCAGGGTCCACACGAAGGGCAAGCCGCTCGACAAGGGCGTGGACGTCGAAGGCGTCGCTCGGCAGTCCCCGGGCTTCTCGGGCGCGGACCTCGCCAACCTCGTCAACGAGGCGGCGATCCTGTCTGCACGGCGCAACAAGAAGGTCATCGGGATGTCCGAGTTCCAGGAGGCACTGGAGCGGATCGTCGCCGGCCCGGAGCGCAAATCGCGGGTGATCTCTGACGCGGAGAAGGCGATCATCGCGTACCACGAGGGCGGCCACGCGGTCGTCCAGCGGATCCTGCCGAAGTGCGATCCGGTCTCGAAGGTGACGATCATCAGCCGGGGCATGGCCCTCGGCTACACGATGGCGCTGCCCCAGGAGGATCGGTATCTCCAGAGCAAGACCGAGTTCGAGGACAAGATCGCCGGTCTGCTCGGCGGCAATGTGGCCGAGCGACTCATCTTCGGTGATACGACGACCGGTGCCAGCAATGACATCGAGAAGGCGACCGACCTGGCCCGCCGGATGGTCACCGAGTTCGGGATGAGCGACAAGCTCGGACCGCTCTCGTTCGGGAAGCGGGACGAGATGGTCTTCCTTGGTCGTTCCATGGGCGAGCAGCGCGACTACAGCGACGAGGTCGCCCGGACGATCGATGAGGAGGTCCGCGTCATCATCGACAAGGCCTACGAGCGAGCGACCGAAGTCCTGACCGTCCACCGCGACAAGTTGGTCGCCCTGGCGGAGAAGCTGGTTGCCGAGGAGACGGTCGATTCCGAGGGCTTCGAATTGCTCTTCAGTGACATGCCGCCGAAGGAGGACGTGCACGGGATCCCGACGATCGTCGGTCCCGGCCAACCGGTCGCGGAGCCGAACCCACAACCGGCCTGAGTCTCGCCAGGTTCGTTTCGGGGAAGGGCGTTCGTCCGTAGAATGGACGGATGCCCAACCTCGACGCCGCCATCGAAGCTCATCTCGAAGCGACTCGCGACGCTCGCCTCGAGTCCTACAAGTCGTTCCTCAGGATCCCGAGTATCTCCGCGCTGCCGGACCATGCCGGTGACTGTCGAGCAGCTGCCGGTTGGCTCGCGAACGCGCTCGCCGAGGCCGGCCTGGACCACGCGGAGGCGCTGGAGACGGGCGGTCACCCGATCGTGTACGCCGATTGGCTCCATGCCGGCGATGCCCCCACGGTCCTGATCTATGGGCACTACGACGTCCAGCCGGTCGACCCGCTCGACCTGTGGACCTCCCCGCCGTTCGAGCCGGTGGTCGTTGGCGACCGGATGCTCGCCCGTGGCGCTGCGGATGACAAGGGGCAGGTCCACGCCCACCTGATGGCGGCAGCGGCGATCCTCGCCACGCGGGGTGCGCTTCCCCGTGAACGTCCGGTACGTGTTCGAGGGCGAGGAGGAGTCGAGTTCGATCCACCTCGATCCGTGGTTGCGTGACCAGCGAGAGCGGCTCCAGGCCGATGTCGCGATCGTCAGCGACTCAGGCTTCTTCGATGGGAACCTGCCGGCGATCACGCTCAGCCTCCGAGGCATGATGTACGCCCAGATCGACGTGGTCGGGTCTGCCGTCGACCTCCATTCGGGGAGCTACGGTGGGGCCGTCCAGAACCCGGCCAACGCCCTGGCCCAGATCGTCGCCGCGCTCAAGGGGCCGGATGGACGGATCCGGATCCCCGGCTTCTACGACGATGTCGTCCCGCTGACCGATGCGGATCGTGCGGCGCTCGCCGACCTGCCGTTCGATGAGGCGGCCTACCAGGCGAGCCTGGGCCTCCCGGCCCTTGTCGGGGAGACCGGCTACACGACCCTGGAGCGACGGGGGACACGGCCGACTCTCGACGTCAACGGCATCTGGGGCGGGTTCCAGGGGGAAGGCGGCAAGACCATCATCCCGGCGCACGCGCATGCGAAGGTGAGCTGCCGGCTGGTCGCAGCCCAGGACCCGGATCGCATCTTCGCGGCGTTCGAGAGCTACGTCGAAGCGATCGCACCTCCGGGAGTGACCACGACCGTCCAGTCCCTCGGCGGGGGGTTCGCGAGCCTGATGCCGATGGATCATCCGGCGACCCGGGCGGCCGCACGGGCGCTCGAGGCGACATTCGGTCGCGCACCGGTCTACATCCGCGAAGGGGGCTCGATCCCGGTCTGCGCGAGCTTCTCGACGATCCTCGGCCTCCCGGTCGTCCTGCTCGGCATCACCCAGCCCGACGACAACGCCCATGCTCCTGATGAGTGGATGGACCTCACGAACTACGAGACAGGGATCCGGACCTTCGCCCGGATGTTCGATGAGCTGGTCGATCTCCCGCGTTGATGAGGGCGCTGTACGGGGATCGACGGCTGTGCAGATTTGTAGGGTATGGGCGGGTGTTTCGAGGGCATCCTGGTGCTACGCTACGGCCATCGTCACCATCGGGGAGGACACGATCTCTTGAGCACCGACGCTCCCGAAACACCTAGCGTCCAGCCTGCCTGGCGCCTCGACACCGCCAACGGCAGCCTCGCGCCCAAATCGGCCCTGGATGTCCTGGTCGACCTGAACGACAAGGTCACCACCGGCCAGGTCAGCGAATACCAACCGGTTCCTCTCGGCTTCACGCCCCTGGACAAGACCATCGGTTCCGGACTTCGGGCCGGTGAGCTGCTCCTGATCGGCGGCGCGCAGGGCACCGGCAAGACCACGATGGCGCTCCAGATGGCCAGGAACGTCGCGTCCGGCGGACAGGCCAACGTGCTGTACGTCTGCTTCGAGCACGACGAGCAGTACCTGCTCAATCGCCTCATCGCGATGGAGTCGGCCCTGGCGCACCTGCCCCACAAGACCGGCGCGATCAAGATCCAGGACGTCCGCAAGGAGATCCTCGGGACCTGGATGGCCGAGGGCGAGGCGAACGCCCAGATGGCCAACAACCCACGGCTCCGCCCGTCGATGGACCGGATCGCCAGGTACGGCCAGAACCTGTTCCTGATGCGCGGCTCGCAGACCGCCAGCACGATCGACAACCTCCGCAAGCTCGTCCAGTCGCACCGGGAACTGTCGGGCGATCGGCGTCTCGTCGTCTTCGTCGACTACCTCCAGAAGGTGCCGCAGATCCCCGAACCGGAGAACGAGACGGAGAAGGTCACCTACCTCGTCAACGGGCTCAAGGACATCGCCCTGTCCGAGGATGTCCCGATGGTCTGTATCGTCGCGGCCGACAAGGAAGGGCTCAAGGCATCGCGTCTGCGCAACTTCCACCTGCGTGGCTCGTCGGCGATCAACTACGAGGCGGACATCATCCTGATCCTCAACGAGAAGTACCACATCGTCGCCAAGGTGAACATCGAGTTCAATCCATACCAGGCGCAGCGGTTCCGCGACTGGGTCGTGATCTCGGTCGAGAAGAACCGTGGTGGCCAGGACAATGTCGACATCGAATTCGAGAAGCACTTCGAGTTCAGCTGCTTCGACCCGAACGGCCGGACCGTCCAGGAGAAGCTCATCGAGGAGCGGCTCTACAACGACTAGGCCGACTCCGCGTCAGATCGCCCGCCCGGGATAGACTGCGCAGGTGGTCAGTTCGAAGTTCCCGGACATCGTCGAGATCGTGGTCGAGATCCCGCGCGGGTCGCGGAACAAGTACGAATTCGACGAAGTCGCCGGTGTCTTCCGGCTCGATCGCGTCCTGTCGTCCGCCGTGTACTACAACTTCGACTACGGGTTCATCGAAGGGACCCGCGCCGACGACGGCGACCATACCGATGCGCTGCTGATCATCGACGAGCCGACATTCACCGGCTGCCACGTGTGGGCGCGGCCGATCGGCGGGCTCGAGATGCGAGACGAGAAGGGCTTCGACTTCAAGGTCCTGTGTGTGGCGATCGGTGATGCGCATCAGCAGCACATCAATCGGCTCGAGCAGGTCCGGCCCCACCGACTCGTCGAGATCGAGCACTTCTTCCAGACCTACAAGGCCCTGGAGGACAAGACCGTCGACGTCCTTGGCTGGCGAGACCGTGACCAGGCGCTCGACGTGCTGCGGACGGATCGGGCCACCTGGGTCAGCGAAACGCACCAGCCGGGCGAGTGACATCCGGCGGCCGTCGACCCCGCTGGCCGGGCGCTGACCTCCCTGGCCGGAGACTGTTCGTCGCCGTGCCGCTGCCGGCCGAGGTCACGACGCTGGTGGCCGATCTGGTCTCGCAGGTGCGATCCGAACAGCTCGAGGCTGGTGGGCGGGACGTCCGCTGGGTCCGGCTCGACGGGCTGCATATCACCCTTCGATTCATCGGACCCACCCTCGAGGAGCGGGTCCAGCCGGCACTCGATGCGGTTCGGGTCGCGGCCGAGACGACGACGGGCTTCGAGGTGTCCATCAGCGGTGCCGGTGCCTTCCCGTCGGCGCATCGCCCACGCGCACTGTGGCTTGGTATCCAGCTCGGTGCGGCAGATCTGACGGAACTCGCCCGGGTCGTGGATCTCGCCCTCGAAGCCGCGGGATGGGGCCCGGGGGCGAAGCCCTTCGCGGCCCACCTGACCCTCGCCCGGTCGGACGGCGTCCCGGCCGGGGCGGCCATCGGCGCCCACCTCGCGGATCTGGCGGCCGATCTGGACATCCGGTTCCGGGCCGATCGGATCGGGCTGTATGAGAGCGTGACCGGCGGCGGACCGGCACGCTACGAACCGCTCGAGATCGCGGCGTTGTCGTGAGCATGCGGCACGGCCGTTTGCGTTCGGATCCTCCGGCACGATAGGCTCCCGTTCCCGGCCGTCGTGGTGGCCGCCGCCAGACAACGATCAGGAGGCCCAGATGGCGTCGTCCGACCCGCGGCAGACCAAGTTCGTCCTCGACGAATTGCGCATCCCACGCGCCTGGTACAACATCGCCGCGGACCTGCCGGTCGCGCCCGCGCCGCCCCTCCATCCGGGTACCAGGCAGCCGATCGGGCCGGAAGACCTGGCCCCGCTCTTCCCGATGGCGTTGATCGGCCAGGAGGTCTCGGCCGAGCGTGACGTGGAGATCCCGGAGCCGGTCCGCGATGCGTATCGCCTGTATCGCCCGAGTCCGCTCTACCGGGCCCACCGACTCGAGCGGGTGCTCGATACGCCGGCCCACATCTACTACAAGTACGAAGGTGGCAGCCCGTCCGGGAGCCACAAGCCGAATACCGCCATCCCGCAGGCGTTCTACAACAAGGAGCAGGGCGTGACCCGCCTGGCGACCGAGACCGGGGCGGGTCAGTGGGGGAGTGCCCTCGCCTTCGCAGGCGCGGTGTTCGGTCTCGAGGTCAAGGTCTACATGGTCCGGGCGAGCTACGACCAGAAGCCGTATCGGCGGGTCCTGATGGAGACCTACGGCGCGGAGGTCGTGGCCAGCCCGTCGCCCACGACGAACTACGGTCGCGCCGTCCTCGCCGAGACACCGGACAGCCCGGGTTCGCTCGGGATGGCGATCAGTGAGGCCGTCGAGGACGCCGCGACCCGCGACGACACCAAGTACGCCCTTGGCTCGGTGCTCAACCACGTGCTCCTCCACCAGACCGTCATCGGGCAGGAGGCCATCGAGCAGATGGGGATGGCTGGCGAGTCACCCGACATCGTCATCGGCTGCACCGGCGGCGGGTCGAACTTCGCCGGGCTGGCCTTCCCGTTCCTGGGGCGCAACTTCCGCGACGGCGCCAGCCACCGGATCATCGCCGTGGAACCCGAAGCCGCCCCGAGCCTCACTCGCGGTGTCTACGCCTATGACTTCGGCGACACCGGCAAGATGGCGCCGATCGTCAAGATGCACACCCTCGGCTCGGACTTCATCCCGGAACCGATCCATGCCGGCGGACTGCGCTATCACGGGATGTCCCCGCTCGTCAGCCTGCTCAAGGAGCATGGACTGATCGAGGCTCGAAGCGTCCACCAGCGGTCGACCTTCGAGGCCGGCGTCCAGTTCGCTCGAGCGGAGGGGATCCTGCCCGCGCCCGAACCGGCCCACGCCATCCGTGCGGCGATCGACGAGGCGCTCCTTGCGCGGGAGGCCGGTGAGGCACGCGTCATCCTGTTCAACCTGTGCGGACACGGCCACTTCGACCTGTCGGCGTATGAGCGCTACCTGGACGGCTCGCTGCAGGACTACGAGTACCCGCGCGAGAAGGTCGAGGCCGCCCTGGCCGGCCTTCCCCAGGTCTGATCGAAGCCGATCGACGTGCCGCGCCTAACCTGTTGGTCCTGTGGTCGTCAGATCTATACGGTGGCGCCCCTCGAATCGCTCTTCGCGGAGGAGCGGCGCTGCCCGAGGTGTGGCGCATTCCTGCACGAGGAGCGTCGCGAGAACCAGCGCCGCCAGGGCGTTCGGCGCAAGAACCCGCCGGATGATCCGGGTCCGCCGAAAGCCGACCCCGAGGCCGGTGCCGGCAAGGCTGGTCGCCCGAAGGAGCGCCGGGTCAACGAGCGCCGCGTCGCCAAGCGACGCGGCGACCAGGGTGGGGGTGGGACGCCACCGTCGGCGAGCAACGATCACCCGGGCTGGCAGGACTGACCGGCCACCACGCTCCGTGGCTCGAGGACTGCGATACTCGGGTCCATGCACGTCGCCTTCATCGGGTTCGGACTGATCGCCGGAGCGATCGCCCAGGCCGTGCGGTCGAACCCGCAGGGCGAGTCCTGGACGATGGCGGCGTGGTCTCCGTCGGGCGATGGCCCACGGCGGGCGTTCGCCGATCGGGTGATCGACGCCGTCGCGAGCGAACCGCGGCAGGTCCTTGCCGGAGCGGACCTGGTGGTCCTGGCCGGTCCCGCCACGGCCTGCCTGCGCACGCTCGACACGCTGGCGGGGGAGTGGCGAGCCGACCTGATCCCGGGTGCTGTCGTGACCGACGTTGCCAGCACGAAGGCGATGCTGGTCGCACGGGCCGATGCCGGCAGGTTACGGTTCGTCGGTGGCCACCCGATGGCGGGCCTGGAAACGGCCGGCTATCGATCCGGGACCGCCGACCTGTTCGTCGACCGACCGTGGGTGATCGTGCCCGGGTCGGTCGCGGATGAGGCAGATGCCGCTCGGGTGGAGGATCTCGCGGTCGCCTGTCGGGCGAGGCCGATCCGCATGGATGCGACGACGCACGATCGAGCGGTCGCTGCGATCAGCCACCTGCCCTTGGTCGTCGCAGCGGCCCTGGTCGAATCGGTCGTCGGCGAGCCTGGCGCAGGCTCGGATCCGTGGTCCGTCGCGTCGGCCCTGGCAGCCGGCAGTTGGCGCGATGCGACCAGGGTCGCCCGCGGCGACCCGGCGATGGGCGCCGCCATTGCGGTGACGAACGCCGCTGCGCTGACCGCGAGCCTGCGCGACCTGCGGGCGGTCATCGACGCCTGGATCGCCGACATGGAGCGACCCGGCGGCCCCTCGGAGGCTGCCATCCGCGAGCGACTGGCGGCTGCCCGGGCCGCCCTGGAAGCGGCCGATGACCGCTGAGCAGGTCTTCGTCGTGCCCCGCGCCGCGATCCCGGGTGGCTGCGACTGGTACGGCCTCCGGACGGACGTGCCGGGTGACGCGATCGCGGCGCTGGAGCGACTCGGCCGCTACGGACCGCGGGTCGAGATGGAGCGCGATCGGTCGTTCAAGCAGATCATCCCGTACCTCGTCCTCCGGGATGGCCGACGCTGGTTCCTGATGCAGCGGACCGAGGCCGGTGGCGACGCGCGGCTCCACGGCCGCTATTCGATCGGGGTCGGCGGCCACCTGAACCCCGGCGATGACGGGGTCCTCGGCGGCCTGCGGCGCGAGTGGGGCGAGGAGGTCATCGCCGATTTCGTGCCCGACTTCCGCCTTGTCGCGCTGCTCAACGACGACACGACCGATGTCGGCGCCGTCCACCTTGGCGCGGTGTATGTCGCGGACGCGACGGGTCGATCCGTGTCCATCCGTGAAACCGACAAACTGACCGGTCGTTTCGTCGACACCGCGACCGTGGCGGCCGTCGCGGGTCGGCTCGAGACATGGAGCCGGCTCATCTTCGAGTCGCTCACGTCGATGCCGGGCCAGCCGTCCATCCCCCCGGCCATATCCGGATGATCCGAAGGATCGGTCTGGCGGTCGTGGCCGTGACGGCCTCGATCGTGACGCTTCGGATCGTCCTCGGGCGCGGCGCCGATCGGCTGCTCGCCGGCGAGCGGACATCGCCCGACGAGGCCACCCTCGGGCCAAGCCTCGACGCGCTCGGTGGTGAGGTGGTCCGGTTCCGTTCCCGCGACGGCACGCCGCTGGCCGGTCGATGGCTGCCTGCGTCGGCGGAGGAGCCGGCCGGTGATGTCGACGACTGGCGACCCGATCCCCACGATGCGATCGTCGCGCTCCACGGCTGGTCCGGTTCCGCTGCTCCCGATCTCGTCGAGTACGGACCCTTCCTGCGCCGCACCGCCGGCGTCTTCGGGGTGGACTTCGGCGGGCACGGCGGTTCGGCCCCGGCACCGACGACCTTCGGGATGCGCGAGATCGAGGACGTCGCCGGAGCGCTCTCCTGGCTCGGTGCGCGCGGCGTCGAGCGCGTCGCCCTGGTCGGCTGGTCGATGGGTGGGATCACCGCGATCGCTGCCGTGGCGGTCCTCGGTGACGGAACGCTGGCGAGCGCTGATGTGGATGCTGCGGCGGCGGCCCACGTGCCCCCGGCGCCCCGGCCGCTGATCGTCGCGGTCGTGGCGGATTCGGTCACGCCGGAACTCGTCGTCGCCATCGGATCACGCCTGCCGGGGCCAGCCCGGCGACTGCTCGCCGGTCGGCTCCTCGACGCGGCGGCCCGGAAACTCGGTGGCGATCCCCGCGAGACCGAGCCGCGTCGGGTCGTCGGGCTCCTGGAGGGGACCCCGCTGCTCCTGATCTCCGGCGATGCGGATGCGACCGTGCCGATCGAGGATGCCCGTCGACTTGCCGATTCGGCGCCGGTGGGGACCCGACACCTGGTCGTCCCAGGAGCCGATCACACGCGAGCACACGCGACGGCGCCAGCCGTCTACGAGGAGGCCGTCACCGGCCACCTGCGCGCGGCGTTTGCCCGGGCAGCGCACGCACCTATAATCCACGGGTCGGGGACCCCGTCTTCTGACACTCCACGCCCAGCGAGCCCAGCGGAGGACTGATGGCGGCCAAGATCCTCGTCGTCGATGACGACCAGAACGTCCAGCGACTGCTCCAGTACACGCTGAAGCAGGAGGGCTACGAGGTCGTCCTGGCCTCCGACGGCGCAGAGGGGTTCCGGCTGTGGGGAGCGGAGGAGCCGGATCTCATCCTGCTGGACGTCATGCTCCCCAAGCTGGACGGCTACCAGGTCGCGACGAAGATCCGGACCGAGGAGGGCAGCGCCAGCCACGTCCCGATCATCATGCTGACGGCCGAGCGAGAGGTCGAGCAGAAGGTGCGCGGACTCCGAGCCGGCGCCGACGACTACCTGATCAAGCCGTTCCACCCGGCCGAACTCCTGGCGCGGATCAAGAGCCTGCTCGCCCGCTTCGCCCCGAAGGAGGAGCTCCTGGCCCGGCCCCCGCTGGGCCGCGTCCTGGCCTTCTATGGCGCCAAGGGTGGCGTCGGGACGACCACGGTCGCGATCAATGCGGCCATCGCCCTGCACCGGGAGCTCGGTCGAAAGGTCTGCCTCGTCGACGGCAACCTGCAGTTCGGCGACCACCGGGTCTTCCTCGACCTCGGTCTCGACCGCAAGAGCATCGTCGATGTCGTGACCGCTCCCTCGATCGACACGGACCTCATCCGTCAGGTCATGGTCAAGCACGACTCGGGGGTCGACCTCCTCCTGGCTCCGCCGTCACCCGAGACGGCCGAACTCGTGCACCCAGAACACCTGCCCTACATCGCCGAGCAGCTTCGCACCCTGTACGACTACACGCTCATCGATATCGACAAGCGCCTCGACGACATCAACCTCGGCGTCTTCGAGGCCGCGGACACCGTCTTCGTCGTGATGACCGCCGACCTGTCATGCCTGAAGAATGTGCGCCTGATCCTCGAGACGATGGACCACCTCGGCTATCCCCCGAGCAAGGTGGAGCTGGTCCTCAACCGATCGAATGCGTTCACCGGCATCAGCGTCAAGAATGCCGAAGGCGCCCTGAAGCGCACGATCGAGCACCAGATCGTCAATGAGTACCGAGGCGCGATCAGCGCCCTCAACTCGGGCTCGCCGTTCATGTTCACCAAGGCCGATTCATCGCTCGGTGGGTCGCTCCTGCAGTTCGCCCGGACGGTGGACAAGCCCCAGCCAGCTCCGGAGACGGCGCCGGCGCGGTAGCCAACGGCCGGTGATGCGAACCGGATGAACACGGGATGATCACGGGATGAGCTGCGGTTGATCGCTCGACCGTAGCCTTCGGTCGTGTTGGCCATCGTCCCGTCCGCAACCCTGCACGGTCTCGCCGGTCGGTTCATCCGGGTCGAGGTCGACGTCGCATCCGGCCTTCCCGGCTTCACCGTCGTCGGTCTCCCGGACGCGGCGCTCCAGGAGGCTCGAGAGCGAGTCCGGGGTGCCCTGCGCAATTCAGGGTTCGTCCACCCGCCCAGGCGGATCACCGTGAACCTGGCACCAGCGGATCTTCGCAAGGCCGGTGCCTCGCTGGACCTGGCCATCGCCATCGGCATCCTGCTCGGGTCCGAACAGATCCTGGCCCGCCACGACGCCATCGGTCTGATCGGCGAGCTGTCGCTCGGCGGCGAGGTCCGGTCAGTGCCGGGGATCCTGCCGATGGTCGCCGCGCTGTCACGCCGCGGGATCCGGCAGGTCGTCGTCGCCGGCCCGGCATACGACGAGGCGCGACTGGTGGACGGGCTGCTCGTGACGGGAGTGGAGTCCCTGGGCGATGCGGTTCGGGTGGTTCGATCCGGATCGAGGGGGCGGGTCGTCACGTCCTCGCCCCGGGTCGGATGGGTCCATGGCGCAGGCCCGGAGGCGTCAGACGTGGACCCGTCAGCCGCAGATCGTCGGGACGCCCCTGACCTGTCGGAGGTTCGCGGTCAGCTCGAGGCTCGGCGTGGGCTGGAGATCGCGCTCACGGGCAGGCATGGACTGATGCTGATCGGCCCGCCTGGATCCGGCAAGACGCTGCTGGCGCGGACGATCCCGGGGCTCCTGCCCCCGCTCGGCGATGCTGCCGCTCTGGCTACGACGATCGTCGCGTCGGCAGCGGGCGAAGGACCGATCAAGGGATTGCACCGCCAGCCACCGTACCGGGCCCCTCACCACACGCTCTCCTACGCGGCGATGGTCGGTGGTGGTCCACGCCTGGCCCCCGGCGAGGTCACGCTCGCCCATGAAGGTGTCCTGTTCCTCGATGAGTTGCCCGAGTTCGATCGCGATGTCCTCGAAGCGCTTCGGCAGCCGCTCGAGGAGGGCCGGATCGCGATCTCCAGGGTGGGACGGGCGACGACCTTCCCGGCCCGTTTCCAACTCGTCGCAGCGATGAACCCGTGCCCGTGCGGGTTCGCCGGATCGAGCGATCGTCCCTGCGCCTGCCCGCTGCTCGCTCCGGAGCGGTACCAGCGCCGGATCTCCGGGCCGCTCCGGGATCGGATCGATCTCTGGCTGGCGATGCCTCGGGTCGCACCGGCCGCGCTGATCAGCGGGCCGGACCCTGAGGATTCGGCGACCGTCGGTCAACGGATCATTGCCGCGCAGGACTTCGGACGCCGACGATCTCGCGGGGTCCCGAACGGGCGGCTGCGCGGCCGGCGCCTGCGTGACGCGTGTGCCCTGCAGGCGGACGGCGAACGACACCTTGTCCAGCTCGCCGACGTCGAATCTGGCCACCGGCCGAGGAACGGAACGGCTGCTGCGAGTCGCCAGGACGATCGCGGACCTCGCCGGCGCGAGCCGTGTATGCGTCGAACATCTCGACGAGGCGGCCCGTTATCGACCGGCCGACGGCCGATCGGCGACGATGGCGACGGCTCACTGATATGTCCGACGCGCATCCGCACCCGACACCCGATGAACGGGATGCGTGGGCGGTCCTTGCGGGTGTCCATGGACTCGGACCCGTGGGTTTCGGGGTGTTGCTTCGTCGGTACGGGAGCGGGGCGGCCATCCTCCATGAAGCGATGTCGCCCGGTGGCGTGGAGCGACTGGGGACCGTGGAGGATCCCGGCTGGGTCGATGGACGCCGGCGGGGCCCCAGCCGTGCTGTCGCGAGGGCGATCGCCGGGGCCGCCGAGACGGCGACCGCCACGCTTGAGCGGATCCACGGCCTGGGACTCGTGGTGCTGACAGTCGAGGACCCGGAGTACCCGTTCCGGCTGACCCAGATCGAGATGCCGCCACACCTGCTGTATGTCCTCGGCGACCCGGGCGCCATGGCGAAGGACCGGGCCGTGGCGATCGTCGGGACGCGCCGCGCGACGGACCGGGGCCGGATGATCGCGTCACGGCTGGCGGCGAATCTCGTCGCCGTCGGTGCCAGTGTGATCTCGGGATTGGCGGTCGGCATCGATGGCGCCGCGCACGCGGCGACCATCCAGGCGGGCGGGACGACCGTCGCGGTCATCGGTTCCGGGCACGCGAAGATCCACCCGCGCGTGCATGCCCGGCTCGCCGATTTGGTGGTCGCCTCCGGCGGTGCCGTGGTGTCCGAACTGGGTCCTGACGTTGATCCGAGCAGGGGGACGTTCCCACGCCGGAACCGGATCATCAGCGGGCTGGCGGAGGCGACGGTGGTCGTCGAAGCACCGGCCCGGAGCGGGGCCCTCATCACTGCGTCGTGGGCGCTCGAGCAGGGCCGTGAGTGCTTCCTGCTGCCCGGATCGATCGATGCGCCCGCGTCGGCCGGCTGTCTGGCGTTCCTGCGCGAGTTCCCGGACCGCGCCCGGATCGTGGCCGGGATCCCGCAATTGATCGACGATCTCGGGCTCGCCGATCACCTGACCGAGCCAGGCGTCACGAGCGACGTCGCGGCCACCCTGTCGAGCGTCGGCCCTGTCGCCGCTCGTCTTGGGCGCGAGATCGTGCTCGGCCGCGCGACGGTCGACGAGCTGGTAGCGGTCACCGGGTGGCCTGTCGCGACGGTCCTGGCAGCCTTGACCATCCTCGAATACCGAGGTCTGGTGGTGGGCGTTCACGGCCGTTTCCGGGCGTCGGGAGCCCTCGCCGCGGCGGATCCCGGCCGGCTTCACCAGCGGCCGCGAGAGGTCGCCTGAACGTGCCAGCGGGATCAGACGGGAACGCCGGACCGTTTGCCCGGACCGCGGACCGATGCTACGCTCGCCTTGGTCACGCCCCGAAGGTGGCCACGCGACTCTCTGCCATCCCCAGGCTCCCGAGCAGGAGTGTCTATTGCGTCAGACCGCCGCCGCGTTCCTGGCCGTGCCGATCCTGATCGTGATCTACATCGGTGTCGTCGTTCGCCGGTCGATCGTCACGAAGTCAGGCCTCGCCGTCGGACTGGCGTTGGTCCTCGGTGTCGGCGTCATCGGCGCCGGACGACCGGCTACGACGGCCGCAACGGCCCCCACACCGGTCCTCCCGTTGACCCAGGCCGCCTTCACGACGACGTTCGCCACGAACAAGTCCCTGACCGATCCGATGACGATCGGGTTCAGCACCCCGATGGATGCGACCTCCGTCGCGGCCTCGATCGACGTGGTCCCATTCGTCCTCGTGGATCTGTCCTGGGATGCCAGCGGCAGGGTGCTCACCATTCGAGCCACGCGACCATTGGCCGGCAGCGTCGCTCCAGTCGGTCACCGTCGAACCGGGAGCACTCGCGAGGTCCGGCCAGCCGCTGATGCGTCCGGCCAGGGCCGCCTTCCTGACCCGTGCGGCCACGACCGGGTCGATCGCGGCGGTCGAGCGGGTCGGCAGGCAGGTCGCGACGACCAGCTCGTTCATCGTTTCGTTCGTTCGGCCGGTCGATCCCGCGTCGGTGACGTCGGCGATCAGGCTGGATCCGCCGGTGGACGGGACGGTCGAGGCCACCGACACGGTCAACGGGCTGACGCGCTTCACCTTCACTCCGACGACGTCGCTGCAACCCGGTGCCGCGTATCAGGTCATCGTGTCGGGCGTCCGTGATTCAGATGGCGCCCCGCTCCAGACCATCCAGCTGGCGGTCCGAACGGTCGACGCCCCGGCGATCGTCCGCTTCCGACCGAGAGCCGACACCACCGCGATCGACCGGGCCAGCGCCTTGTCCGTGCGCTTCACGCTGCCGATGGATCGGCGCACCACGGCCCGCGCCTTCAGCGCGTCCGTTGACGGCAAGGCGCTGACCGGCAACGTCACCTGGGCGGAGCACGACACGGTCCTGGTCTTCACGCCGGACGCCCTGCTGCCGTTCGGCACGGTCGTGGCGATGGAGGTGACCTCGACCGCTCGGAGCGCCGCCGGCGTCGGCCTGATCAAGGACCGCCAGGTCAGCTTCAAGACGGCGAAGCGACCGGCCGCGCCGCCGCGCACGGCTCCCTCGCCGCCGCCGCCGACCAAGTCCGGGGGCGGATCCGGGGGCGGATCCGGTGGCGGTCAGTCGCTGGTGGAGGCAGTTGGGCGGCCGTCGAGACGTACTACCTCGGCCTGATGAACTGCACGAGGACGGGTGGTTGGGTCACCTCTACCGGGAAGTGCAGCAGCCCGGGTGGCCGCAACGTCGCGCCACTCAAGCTGGACAGCGGCATCAGCCGGAACGTCAGTCGGCCGTACGCCAAGCACCTGGCCGTCAACAACCAGTGCGACCACTTCATCGGGGGGACACCGGGTGACCGGCTCAAGCGCGCGGGATATACGAACTATCGCTGGGCGGAGAACCTCGGCTGCCGATCGGGCGCCGCGAAAGCCGCGGTCCTGGGCTCGCATCTCTTCTTCCAGAGCGAGAAGTCGTACGGTGGCGGTCACTACGTGAACATGATGAACCCTGCCTACGATCGGGTCGGGATCGGCGTCTGGGTCTCCGGCGGCCGGGTCCGCCTGGTGGTCGACTTCTACCACCCCTGACCGGACCATCGGCGTAGTGACGCCGTGCACCGGCAGGTGCGAGCATCGATCCGTGATCAGGAATGTCGTCCTCCACCTCAATGGCGAGCAGCCGCTGCTGGCCGATCTCTACGAGGCGCCCTCCCCGGGTGACGTCGGCCTGCGCTGCACGAACCTCCGGAGCATGAACGGCAAGCGACCGGTGTTCGTCGATGACAGCAAGTCGGTCTTCTTCTTCCCGTACCTGCACATGCGCTTCCTCGAGATCCCGCCGGGGGCGATCTCGGGCAGCGATGGCGCGGTGGCCGTGAGCGACGATGCCGATGATCGGGCGACCGAACGGCCGCCGGAGCCGGAGCCCGAAGCCGAACTCGAGATCGACGAGGAATTCCTGCGCCGGATCCGAGAGGTCTGAGCGGACCCGACTGGTCGGTCGAGGACCCGGTGCTACACTCCGCGCCGTGTCAAAGAACCTCGTCATCGTCGAATCTCCCGCCAAGGCGCGGACCATCGAGCGCTACCTGGGCTCGGATTACCGGGTCCTCGCGTCCTATGGCCACGTCCGGGACTTGCCCGAGAACCCTGGCAAGGGCAAGTTCGGTGTCGACGTCGATCATGACTTCGCCCCGGAGTACGTGATCTCCGAGGATCGACGCAAGCAGCTCGCGGACATCACCAAGGCGGCGAAGTCGGCGGAGATGGTCTACCTCGCGACCGACCTCGATCGGGAGGGGGAGGCGATCGCCTGGCACGTCGCCGAGGCCGCCCACGTTCCCGATGACCGAACGCGCCGGGTCACGTTCTCCGAGATCACCGAATCGGCGATCCGCGAGGCGTTCGCCAACCCGCGGGCGATCGACCAGAACCTCGTCGATGCCCAGCAGACGCGCCGGATCGTCGATCGGCTCGTCGGGTATACGCTCAGCCCGCTGCTCGGCAAGAAGGTCCAGCGGGGCCTCTCGGCCGGGCGCGTCCAGTCGGTCGCCGTCCGTCTGGTGGTCGAGCGCGAACGCGCCATCGAGGCCTTCACCGCCCGCGAGTACTGGACCATCCAGGCGATCCTGGAGACGGCCGCGGGCGAGCCGTTCAGCGCCGACCTCGTGCGGATCGACGGGGCGGCCCCGGAGATCCCGGATGCGACGGCCGCCGACGTCCACGTCGCCGCGATCCGCGACCTCAAGCCGATCGTGACCAAGCTGGGTCGCAAGACCCAGAAGCGCTCGCCGGCCGCACCGTTCACCACGTCGACCCTTCAGCAGGAAGCCAGCCGCCGCCTCGGGTTCAGCCCGAAGCGAACGATGTCCGTGGCTCAGCGCCTGTACGAGGGCGCCGATACGCCGGACGGTCATGTCGGCCTGATCACCTACATGCGCACGGACTCGACTGCGCTGGCAGGTGTGGCGATGGGGGAGGCCCGGGAGGTCATCGGCCAGCGCTACGGCGAGCCGTACACGATGCCCAAGGGTCGGGTCTACAAGACAAAGGCAAAGGGAGCGCAGGAAGCGCACGAGTCGGTCCGCCCGACGAGCTTCCGACGCGACCCGGATACGATGACTGCCTTCCTCAAGTCGGACGAGGCTCGCCTCTACCGCCTCATCTGGCAGCGCGCCCTGGCGTCGCAGATGGCTCCGAAGGAGCTCGAGACGACGACGATCGAACTTGCGGACGGGCGATACGAGCTCCGTGCGTCCGCGACCAAGGTCCTGTTCGACGGCTTCGCCATCGTCTACACGGAAGGTCGCGACGATGCGACCGCCGATGACGAGGACGAGGCGGGTGGTCGACTACCGGTCCTTGTCGAGGGCGCGGCCACGACCGTGACCGACGTGGAGCCGACCCAGCACTTCACCGAGCCGCCGCCCCGGTTCACCGAGGCGACATTGATCAAGGCACTCGAGGAGCACGGGATCGGCCGGCCGTCCACGTACGCGGCGACGATCTCCACGATCACGGATCGGGGCTACGTCCGGGTCGAGGACCGACGGCTCCACCCGGAACTGGTCGCCGAGATCGTGACGGATCTCCTCGTCAAGCATTTCGGCGACTACGTCGATGTGGCATTCACGGCGCGGATGGAACTGGAACTCGATGAGGTCGCCGATGGCGAACGCGAATGGGTCCCGCTCCTTCGGGCGTTCTACGGGCCGTTGCGGGATCGGGTCGCCGAGAAGGATCAGGAGATCGGGAACGACGAGTACAAGACGCAGCCGACCGACGAGGTCTGCTCGCTCGGCCACCCGATGGTCATCCGCCTCGGCCGCAATGGCCGGTTCCTGGCCTGTTCCCTGTACCCGGAGCACAAGGAGAGCCGCCCGCTGCCCGGTGATGAGCCACCGGCCCAGGAAGGGACGGGCGAGGTCTGCCCGAAGTGCGGGGAAGGGACGCTGGTCGGCAAACGCGGCCGGTTCGGTCCGTTCGTCGGCTGTTCCCGGTACCCGGCCTGCGACTACATCAAGAAGGACGGGCCGCCGCCGCCCGATCCGCTCCCGTTCGTGGTCGACTGCCCGAAGAACCACGATGGCCATCTCGTCCCACGGCGGGCCCGCCGGACCGGCAACGTGTTCTGGGGGTGCTCGAACTACCCGAAGTGCGACTACACGACGAACCACGAGCCCCTCGGTGGCGTGCATGACGCCGATGACGGGCCGCTCGCCCGCAAGGATGAGGCGGCGCTCTGTCTCGTGTGTGGGTCGACCAGCGATTCCCCGGCGTCGGACATCGTGCCCGGCGAGCGCTATCCGGGGGGTCCGCCGAACCCGGAGGCGCTGGCGCGGCCCGCACGGACCAGGGGTGGCGGCCGGGCACCTGGATCGACCAAGGCCGGCGGTCGAGCTCGCGGCGGCCGGACCGGCGGTCGCAGCGCGACGAAGCGCCCCAGCCCGGTCGAGCCGGCCGCCGACGCGTGAGCGCCGCGCCGGCCGGCGGCACGACGGACGCGGTCCTGCGGCCGTTCCTGAGGTCGCTGGCGGCACGAGACGTCTCGCCCCATACCCGGCGCGCCTATGCGACAGCCGTCGGAGCCTACCTGGATTGGCTGGCCGATCGCAGCATCGATTGGCGACGGCCGACCCGACCGGATCTCCGCGCCTATCTCGCGGTGCTCGGCGATGGCCATGCCCGGTCGTCCGTCGCCCAGCGGCTGGCCTCGATCCGTGCGTTCCATCGATGGGCGACCCGGAACGAGCTCGCCCCGGGTGACCCGTGGGGCGCCATCGCGACGCCGCGACTGCCGCGTCGCCTGCCACGCGTCCTCGAGGTGGAGCAGGTCGGTCGGATCCTCGAGGTCGTGGAATCCGATCTTGCCGCCGTGCCGAGCCAGGATCCCAGGCGGGCGGCGGTCCACGTGGCACTCGCCCTGCGCGATCGGGCACTCGTCGAGACGGCCTACGCGGCGGGCCTGCGGATCAGCGAGCTGGCGGCGGCCGACCTCGCCTCGCTCGACCTGCGGCGCGGTGAGATCCGGGTCATGGGCAAGGGTCGGAAGGAACGGATCGGGCTGCTCGGTCGTCCGGCACGTGCCGCACTCGCCGCATATCTCGAGGATGGCCGGCCCGTGCTGGTCGCCCGCGGCCCGCGACCCGACGCCCCACCGGTCGAGATCTTCCTGAACCACCTGGGCGGGTCGCTCGGGGTCCGTGGGTTGCGCTACCGACTCGACCGGCTGTGCGCCCGGGCCGGCCTGCCGACCGGGGTCTCGCCGCATACGCTGCGTCACTCGTTCGCCACCCATCTGCTCGACGGGGGAGCCGACCTGCGGGTCGTGCAGGAGTTGCTGGGGCACGAGAACCTGGCGACGACCCAGATCTACACGCACGTTTCGCCTGGGCGGCTGCAGGCTGCCTACCGGGAGGCTCATCCGCGGGCGCGTCGCGCCCCGACACCGTGAGCTCGGCCAGCACGCTGGCGCGTGCCGGGGCCATCGTCTCCGGCGCGTTCCTCGTCTCGCGAGTCCTCGGCTACGTCCGTGTCGTCGTCATCGCGAACGCCTTCCCGGCGACCGAGCTCGACGCATTCTTCGCCGCCTTCCGGATCCCCGACCTGATCTTCCAGCTGGTCGCCGCCGGGGCGTTGTCGTCCGCGCTCATCCCGATCATCTCGAGCCTGTTCACGAGCGACGAACGCGCTCGCGCATGGCGGGTCGTGTCGTCGGTGATCAACCTCATGCTCATCGGGCTGGTCGTGCTCTCGGTCGTGCTGTTCATCCTGGCACCGATCGTCGTGCCGCTGATCACGCCGGGGTTCGAAGGCGCGAAGCTGGACCGAACGATCGAGCTGACCCGGATCATGCTCCTCAGTCCGATCTTCCTGGCCATGGGGGCGGTCGCGACGAGTGTGCTGAACGCCGGTGGGCGGTTCGCGGCCTCGGCCCTCGCACCGATCGTCTACAACCTCGCGATCATCGGAGGCGCCCTCATCCTGGGGCCGAGCCTCGGGATCCAGGGCCTGGCGCTGAGCGTCGTGGCCGGTTCGCTCGGGCACCTGCTCGTCCAGCTGCGCCCGGTCGCCCGTCTCGGGTTCCGCTACGAACCGAGGATCGATCTCGCGGATCCGCAGGCCGGCAAGGCGCTGACCCTGATGGCGCCGCGCGCGCTCGGCCTGGGCGTGACCCAGATCACGTTCATCGTCGTGACCGCGCTGGCCAGCCTGCTCGGGACCGGCGCGGTGGCCGACTTCAACTTCGCGTTCGCGCTGCTCCAGATCCCGCTCGGGATCATCGGCGTGCCGCTCGGGATCGTCCTGTTGCCGACGCTCTCCCGCGATGCCGCGGTCGGCCATGAGGTAGCGTTCGCGTCCCTGCTGACCCGGGGGCTGCGCCTCCTCATCTACGTGATGATCCCGCTCTCGGTCCTGATGGCCATCGTCCGGCAGCCGGTCGTCGACCTCCTGTTCGGTGGCGGGAGCATCACCCGGAGCGATCTCGATCTCATCGCGCTGACCCTGGTCGGGTTCGTGGTCGGGCTGACGGCGCACGCGATGATCGCCGTCCTGGCTCGGGCGTTCTATGCCCGCCAGGACACCGCGACACCGGTGGCGGCGGCGATCGGTGCCGTCGCGGTCAACACCACGCTGGCGGTCATGCTGGTCGGTCCCCTCGGCCTGCCGGGGATCGCGCTGGCGATCGCCCTTGCGGCGTGGCTGGAGGCGTTGGTCCTGTTGGCGATCCTCGAGCGACGCCTCGTCCACCTGTCCCTGACCGGCCTGGGACGTGTGGGGCTGGAGGCAATCGCCGGAAGTGTCGTGGCCGGCGTCGCCGGCGTCGTCGTGCTCGGCGTGGTCGATGGATCCCTCGGGGAAAACCCGGGCCGGCTGGTCCAGGTCGTCCCGATCATGTTGGTCAGCCTCGCCTTCGGCGCGGTCTACGGCCTCGCCTCGGTCGCCTTGCGGATCCCCGAACTGCCGTCTATCGTCGCGATCATGGGTGACCTGCTCCGCCGCCCGAGCCGTCCGTGACGGTCGACGACGCGACGGGATGGGACCGCTTCGTGCGAGCCAGCGACCCGGGGTCGTATCTCCAGACGAGCGCGTGGGCCCAGGTCAAGGCCGTCAACGGCTGGGCGGCGCACCGGCTCATGGCGGACGTACCGGGCGGGTCCGACGCGGCTCCGATCGGAGCGCAGGTGCTGGTCCGTCGTCCCAGGCCGATGCCCTGGGCGTTCGCCTACGCACCGCGAGGTCCGGTCGCGGCGGCCTGGGACGCAGCCTCGATCGAGCGCTTCAGCGCAGCGGTCCGCGATCGACTCCGGTCCGCCGCCGGGAGGATCAGCCACCTGCGGATCGATCCTGAGATCGAGGCCGATGGTCCCCGCGATCCCGATGGGGCCCTCCGACGCGACCTGCATGCCGCCGGATGGCGACCCGCCTCGCCGATCCAGCCGAACGCGACCAGGATCATCGACCTCACCGCCGACGAGGCCGCCCTCTGGGGCGACCTGCGCAAGAAGTGGCGCCAATACGTCAACAAGGCGCGGAGCAGCGGCGTCGTCGTCGTCGACGGGGACGCGAGCCGGCTGGCCGACTTCTACCGGATCTATCGAGAGACCGCCGACCGGGCGGGCTTCCTCATCCGGGCCGAGTCTGCCTACCGCGATGTCTGGGAGGCGTTCGCTCCGTCGGGGGATGCCCGGCTGTTGTTCGCCCAGACGGCCGACGGGGTCCCCCAGGCGACGCTCCTGCTCGTCCGCTGCGGCCCCCGGGTCGTGGAGCCGTACGGCGGGATGACCGCGGCGGGAGCCGAGTCGCGCGCCAACTACCTGCTCAAATGGGAGGCGATCCGCTCGTCCAGGGAGGCGGGCGCGACGAGCTACGACCTGTGGGGGCTGGCGACCGGCGGGATCGCGCATTTCAAGACCGGCTTCGGCGGTCGCGAAGTCCGATACATCGGCGCCTGGGACCTCGTGCTCGATCCGCTCGGTCGGCGGGCCTACGACCTGGCCCGCCGGGGTAGCGCCATGTGGGCGAGGCGGCGTCACGGGATCCGAGGGGAAGCCGGGGCCGCGGCCTACGGAGCGGCCGATTGAGCGGCCTGGCGAACAGCGCTCCGGCGATCCGGGATGCCCGTCCCGCCGAGCTCGACGACTGGGACGTACGGGCGGTGAACGACCCTGGCGGGCATGTCTACCAGTCCCGCGCGTGGGCCGAGCATCGACGTCGGTACGGCTGGTCGCCACGGTTCCTCGTCGGCGACGATGACAGCCGGATCCTGGCGCTCACCCGGCGCTGGCCGATCGTCCACGGCGGGAGCGCCTACATCCCGCGTGGTCCGGTCCCGATGGGGGCCGACCCGGAGCGGCTCGCCCGCCGGCTGATCGCGGTGGGCACGGTCCTGGCTGCCGAAGGCATCGACGTGCTCGCGGCGGATCCGGAGGTGCCCGCGGACGCTCCCGAGTTCCGGGTCACCATCGAGGCAGCCGGTTTCCACCCGATCGAGGAGATCCAGCCGTCCCGCCATCGGGTGACCCTGCCACTTGGAGCGTCGGCCGATGAAGAGTCCGTCTTCCGGGCGGTGACGAAATCGACCCGCCAGCGCGTCCGCGGCGCCGAGACCGCCGGCATCGCCGTCGTCCGGTTCGATGTCCGGATCGGGCCGGACGGGGTGGGGTCGGGGTTCATCGACCCGGCGGAGCCGGTGGCCCGCGCGCTTGACCGTTTCTACGACCTGTTGCTCGAGACCGGGGAGCGGCGCCGGTTCAGCTTCGGACCACGGGCGTCGTTCGTCGGGTGGTGGCAGGCGGCCTTTCAGGCTGGTCACCTCGTCTATCTGGAGGCGCGAGCGGCATCGACCGCCTCCGAGCCGCTGGCCGGCCTCATCCTGTACCGGCATGGCGGCCGGCTGTCGACCGTCCACTCCGGGGATCACGCGGCGCTGCGAGCGACCCACCCGGGCGCACTTCATCTCCTCCGCTGGCGAGCGATCCAGCTGGCGATCCGTGAACGGTGCGGCGAGATGGACCTCGGGGGCGTCGATGTCGCCGGTGCCCGCGGCGAACCGCGGCGGGGCGATCCGCTCTACGGGCTATACCAGCACAAGACGTCCTTCGGTGGTCGATGGCTGGCGCTGACCGGAGCCCATGAGCGGGTCTACGACGGGCGCGGCTATCGGGCGGGCCGGCTCAGCAGCCGCCTCGCCCGCCTCGGCGGACGACGATGATGGGCAGGCCATGAAGGGCAGGCCATGACGACGCGGACGATCGAGGAACTCCTGATCGCGGCCGAGCCGACCGCCCCCGCGCCCCTTGCGGGCCTGGTCGAGCGCCTGACCAGGGATGGCCAGGTACGGGGCGCCCGACTCGATGACCGGGCGATCGGGCCGGCCGGCCTCCGCGACGTCTCGATCAACGGGGTGACCCACGATTCGCGCGAGATCCAGTCGGGAGCCCTGTTCGTCGCGATACCGGGCGCCCACCTCGATGGCCACGATTTCGTCGCCGGGGCAGAAGCTGCCGGAGCCGCCGCAGTCGTGGTCGGCCATCCTGTCCCGGGGGTCGGGCTGCCGCAGTTGATCGTGGACGATCCGCGTCACGTGCTGGCCACCGCGGCCGCGTGGTGGTACGGGGACCCGAGCCGGGAGCTGGCTGTCGTCGGGATCACCGGGACCGACGGCAAGACCACGACCGCCACGCTTGCAGTCGCGGCGCTCGAGGCCGCCGGGATCCGGACCGGCATGACCGGCACGGCCGAGACTCGGATCGGCGGCGTCCAGGAGGGCAACCAGGAGCACGCGACGACGCCCGAGGCACCGGCCCTGCAGCGTGCCCTTCGCGCGATGGTCGGGTCCGGCGATCGAGCCGCGGTCCTCGAGACGACGTCGCACGGCCTCGCCCTCGCCCGGGTCGACGCGGTCGCGTTCGACGTGGCGATCCTCACCAACCTGACCCACGAACATCTCGAGCTGCACGGGACCTGGGAGGCGTATCGCGACGCCAAGCTGCGTCTGTTCGAGCGATTGGGCCAGCGGGCCGGACCCGCCGCGGACGGACCCGGGGCCCAGCAGTTGGCCTGGCCGTCGACCGGGATCGTCAACCTGGATGATCCGTCGGCAGGCGTCTTCATCGGGGTGGCCCGGGAATCGGGCGCACGCGTCGTGACCTATGGGACGGATCCATCGGCCGACGTACGCGCCACCCGGGTCGAAGAGGATCAGGAGCATCTTCGGGTCGCCTACGACTCGCCGTCCGGCGCGGGCACTGGTCGAGATCCGGCTGGTCGGCCGGTTCAACGTCCACAACGCGCTCGCGGTGATCGCACTTGGCGAGGCCGTCGGTCTCGATCCGACGGCAGTCCGCGCCGGGATCGCCGGCTTGAAAGTCGTGCCGGGCCGGATGGAGCGGATCGATGTCGGGCAGCCGTTCGGGGTCATCGTCGACTTCGCCCACAGTCCGGCATCGCTCCAGACGGTCCTCGACCTGCTAGCCCCGCTGGCCGCTTCGCGCGGCGGGGGCGTGATCGCCGTCTTCGGTTCGGCCGGCGAACGCGACACGGCGAAGCGCCCGCTGATGGGTCGGATCGCGGGGGAGCGAGCACGGATCGTCGTGGTGACCGACGAGGATCCGCGTGGCGAGGACGGTGCCGCGATCATCGAGGCGATCGCTCGCGGGGCGGAGGCGGCCGGCAAACGCCGCGATCACGATCTCCTGCTGGTCGCCGACCGCCGTGCGGCGATCGATGCCGCCATCGACCGGGCCCGCCCCGGCGACATCGTCCTGCTGGCCGGCAAGGGCCACGAGCAGTCGATCATCGGCCCGACGGTCCGGTCCCGTGGGACGAACGGAGCGAGGTCGAAGCCGCGCTGCACCGTGCCGGGTTCGGCTGAGGGTATCCTTGCCCGCATGGCGAGCACGACGCCCCAGCCGAAGACGACCGCCAACGCGCCGTCGCGTCGCGGGCCCCGGCGTGCTCCGGTCGTCAGTCCGGACCCGACCGGCGACGGCCCGGATCTCGAAGCGCTGCGCGCGCACCTGTTCGCCACGGTCACGGCGGCGCATCCGGGCGCGGACCTTGGACCGGTGGGGCGTGCCTTCGATCGAGCGGTCGAGGCCCATGCGGGCCAGAAGCGCGCCACCGGCGAACCGTATGTCATCCATCCCATCGCGTCGGCGCAGATCCTGGCGGAGCTCGGGATCGACACCACGGCGATCCAGGCGGCCCTCCTCCACGACGCGCCCGAGGACACCGAATACAGCCTGACCGAGGTCGAGGAGGACTTCGGCCCGGAGATCGCGCATCTCGTCGACGGCGTGACCAAGCTGTCGAAGTTCAGCACCCTGAGTCACGAGCAGCAGCAGGCGGAGAACATCCGGAAGATGCTCCTGGCGATGGCCCAGGACATCCGGGTCGTCCTGATCAAGCTCGCCGACCGGCTCCACAACATGCGGACCTTGTATGTCCTGCCCCTCGACAAGCAGCAGCGGATCGCCCGCCAGACGATGGAGATCTACGCGCCGCTGGCGGAGCGGCTCGGGATCTGGCAGATCAAGTGGGAGCTCGAGGATCTCGCGTTCAAGGCCCTCGATCCCGAGCGCTTCCGGGACCTGGCGAACCTGCTCGACACGCGGCGGACCGGCCGCGAGACCTACATCGACCGGGCGATCGCCGAGCTTCGTCCGAATCTCGAGTCGGCCGGCATCCAGGCGGACATCGAAGGTCGACCCAAACACATCTACAGCATCTGGAAGAAGATGCAGCGCAAGGGCGCCGAGTTCGGCGAGATCTACGACGTCTACGCCATCCGGTTGCTCGTCGACGATGTCCGCGACTGCTACGCGGCGCTGGGCATCGTCCACTCGATCTGGCGCCCCATCCCGGGCCAGTTCGACGACTACATCGCCGTTCCGAAGAACAACCTGTACCAGTCGCTCCATACCGCGGTCATCGCGCTCGACGGCAAGCCGCTCGAGATCCAGATCCGGACCCACCAGATGCACCAGGTGTCGGAGGTCGGGATCGCCGCGCACTGGCGCTACAAGGAGGGGACGAAGTCCGACCGGGAGTACGACGCCAAGCTGGCCTGGCTCCGCCAGCTGATGGACTGGCAGCGCGACGTGTCCGAGTCGGATGCGACCGAGTTCGTCGAGGGCATCAAGCTCGATATCTTCCAGGACCAGGTCTTCGTCTTCACGCCGAAGGGCGACATCAAGGACCTGCCCGCAGGCGCGACCCCGCTCGACTTCGCCTACCGCATCCACACCGACGTCGGCCACCGGACGATCGGGGCCAAGGTCAACAATCGGCTGGTGCCGCTCGACTACCGGCTCAAGAACGGGGACATCGTCGAGATCGTCACGACCAAGGGCGAGCACGGTCCCTCGCGCGACTGGCTGAACGTGGTCCGGACGAGCCATGCCCGCGAAAAGATCCGGCAGTGGTTCAAGCGCAAGGATCGTGACGAGAACATCGTCCACGGCCGCGAATCGCTCGAGCGGGAACTGCGCCGCCTGGCCAGGACCTCGGTCTCCGCCGTCGGCGTCGACCAGATCGCCGAGGTGGCGAAGCAGTACAACCACGACACGGTCGACGACTTCTACGCGGCCATCGGATACGGGGCGATCGGCGCGCAGGCGGTGGTCATGCGCCTGGGGGTCGTGGACGACGTCCAGAGCACCCTGCCGACCGTCGCTCCGCCGCAGCGACTCGAGCGAACCGGCAGTGTCCGGGTCAAGGGCGTCGGCGATCTGCTCGTCCGCTTCGGCAAGTGCTGCCATCCGATCCCCGGTGATCCGATCGTCGGGTTCATCACCCGGGGCAAGGGCGTGACCGTGCACATCCAGACGTGTCCCACCGTCATCAACGAGCGCGAGGTGACCCGGCTCATCGACGTCGAGTGGGAGGCAGCACCGTCGGAGCAGTATCCGATCGCCATCCGGGTCGAGGCGTTCGACCGGACCGGATTGCTCAGCGATATCACCCAGGTGGTGGCGGAGAACAAGGTCAACATCATCGCCGCGAACGTCGGCGTCACGCCCGATCAAACGGCCGTGGTGACCGCGACGATCCAGGTCCACTCGGTCTCGCAGCTCGCCCGGGTCATGAGCCGTATCGAGACGCTCAAGGACGTCATCAGCGTGCAACGCGACGTGGGCTGAGTCTCGCCCTGCAGCCCGTGTAGCATTCGGTCCGATGCCGACTTTCCGAGCCCCGCGCGGGACCCGTGACCTGCTGCCGCCGGAGACCGCGCTCTGGACGCGGCTCGAGCGCCTGGCGGCGGACCTCGCTGCCCGATATGGCTACCGCCGGATCGACACCCCGCTGTTCGAACTGACCGACGTGTTCGAGCGGGGGGTCGGCGCGATCACCGATATCGTCGAGAAGGAACTGTTCCGGATCGCCCCGCGGACGGACGAGGCAGAGTCATGGTCACTGCGGCCGGAACCGACCGCGGGGATCGTCCGCGCGTACGTCCAGCACGGGATGCAGACCTGGCCCCAGCCGGTGAAGCTGGTCGAGATCGGGACGATGTTTCGGTACGACCGCCCGCAGGCCGGACGCTATCGGCAGTTCTGGCAGTTCGATGTCGAGGCGATCGGTGACCCGGGGCCGGCCATCGATGCGGAGATCATCGAGCTCGGCCTGCGCTATTACCGCGATGCCGGGCTGGCCGGGGTGGAGGTCCTGCTCAACTCGATCGGCGACGCCGCGTGTCGGCCCGCGTACGTCGTCGAGCTCACCGACTACTACCTCGGTCACCGCGACGCCCTGCCACCCGTGGAGCGCGACCGCCTGAGCCGGAACGTCCTTCGCCTGCTCGACTCCAAGGACCCGGCGATGGATCCGATCAATGCGGCGGCCCCCCGGATCACCGATCACCTGTGCGCTGCCTGCGCCGACCATTTCGCCGGGCTGCGAGCGCATCTCGACGCGGTCGGGATCGCGTACCGGCTCGAGCCCGGCCTGGTCCGTGGCCTGGACTACTACACACGAACGGCATTCGAGTTCTACATCGCCGGCCGCGAGGGCCAGCAGCAGGCGCTCGGTGGCGGCGGACGCTACGACGGGCTGGTCGAGCTGCTCGGGGGACGGCCGACGCCGGGGATCGGCCTCGGGATCGGCCTCGACCGCCTGATCCTGGCGCTCGGCGAGGGCGGAGCCACGTCCGCCGAGCCCGGCCTGGTCGCCGTCGTCGTCGGGGCCGATCCAGACGATACGGCCGGCCGTCTCAGGATCGCGACGGCGTTGCGCGATGCCGGGATCCCGGCCCGAGCCGAATTGGGCCGCCGGAAGCTCGGCAAGCAACTCGAGTCGGCCGCCCGCGAGCAGGCCCATTTCGCGGTCATCCTCGGCGATGAGCTGGCGGCCGGCGAGGTCGGGCTCAGGGACCTGCCGGCCGGGACGCAGAAGCTCGTCGCGCTGTCGGACCTCGCGCGGGAGATCCAACGCGCGAACGGCGCGCATCGGCACGGGGTCGCGCCGGAGAGCTGACGGGTGGGACATGGCGCGCTGCTCCCGATCCCTTCGGCTTCCGTCGACGTCGTCGTGTCCGGCCTCGTCCTGTGGTCTGGCGCGCGGCGACCGGAACTCGGCGATCCATGATCACCCAGTCAGCCGATGAGGAGGCGAACCGCCACGATCGTGCCGACCACGATGATCGCGCCGCGAAGGGCCACCGGCGACAGGCGTCGTCCGACCAGCGCCCCGAGCTGGCCGCCGATCGTCGAGCCGATCGCCAACAGGATCGCCGGACCCCAGGCGACCGGCGCGACCGCGATGAAGATGATGGCGGCGACCGCGTTGATCGAGGTGGCGATGACGTTCTTGAGGCCGTTGAGGCGCTGCAGGTCGTCGTCGACCAGGATGGCGAGCAGGGCGATCAGGATGACGCCCTGGGCCGCCCCGAAGTAGCCGCCGTAGATCCCGGTCAGGTAGACGCCGATCACCAGGATCGGACCGCCGCCGTGCCTCGGTGCGTGGCCCAGCAGGGCGCGCCGTTCCGTCACCCACACGGACAGTCGTGGCTGGATGGCCACGAGACCACACGCGACCAGGATCAGGATCGGCACGATCCGCTCGAATGCGCTGGCCGGCAGGACCAGGAGCAGCCCGGCGCCGGTGAGCCCGCCGAGGACCCCGGCCACCAGCAGCGGGATCGCTCGGGTCCGTTGCCCGGCGAGTTCCCGCCGGTAGCCGATCGAGCCGCTCAGGCTGCCGGGTACCAGGCCGACCGTGTTGGAGACGTTGGCGACGAGCGGCGGATAGCCGAGGAACAGCAGGGTCGGGAAGGTGATGAGCGAACCCGAGCCGACGATCGTATTGATCGTCCCGGCTGCCATCCCGGCGGCGATGATGACGATCGCTTCGGCTGGGTCGATCAAGGGGAGTTCCGCGGCATAGGGACCGGATTCTAGGCACCGGGCGGTACACTCGTCGCGCCATCGCCGCAGGAAGGGCCGAGTCTGATGAGAACGAGACGGGTGATGCACGACCCGTCGGTCGAACCGGCACCGTTCGATCCGGCGGCGTTCCCGGGCGTCGAGGAGCGGCGCCGCGCGGACGGCGGTGCTGCCAGCGTGCGCTGGCTCCAGTTCATCGGGTCCGGCGGGACGATCGTCGCCGATGGAGCGATGGGGACGATGCTCTTCGCGAACGGGCTCATGTTCGGCGATCCGCCGGAGGTCTGGAACCTCTCCAAGCCGGACGTCGTCCGCCGGATCCATCGCGGCTACATCGACGCCGGCTCGCAGATCCTGATGACCAACACGTTCGGCGGCAACCGGATGCGACTGAGCCTGCACGGACTCGAGGATCGGGTCACGGAACTCAACCAGACCGCGGCGATCCTGCTGCGCAATGAAGTCGATGCGGCGGGTGGGACCGCGCTGGTGGCTGGGGACATCGGCCCCAGCGGGGCGATCCTGGCTCCGACCGGTACGCTCGACTACGCCGAGGCGGTGGACATCTTCGCCGAGCAGGCGTCCGCCCTGGTGGCCGGCGGTGTCGACCTCATCTGGATCGAGACGATGTCGGATCTGCCGGAGATCCAGGCCGCCATCGAGGGGGTCAGGCGCATCTCACCCGGCATCGCGCTCATCGCGACGATGACCTTCGACACTCGGGGCCACACGATGATGGGCGTCTCACCGGAACAGGCCCTCGCCTCGCTGACGGCATGGGGCGCGGATGCGGTGGGCGGGAACTGCGGCAACGGTCCCGATGAACTGATCCGCGTCATCGAGCGGATGCGGGCGGCGGATCCGGACGTGATCCTCGTCGCCAAGTCGAATGCCGGGATGCCGGAACTGGTCGATATGCGTGCCGTCTATCGCGCCGACCCTGCGTCGATGGCCGACGCGGCCGTCGACGATGCGGGACGCGGGGGCCTCGGTGATCGGTGGGTGCTGCGGGACCACCCCGGATCACCTGGCTGCGATGGCCACCCTCGTCCGAGCGTAGCCGGCCGCCCGATGAGCGAATGGATCTACTTCATCCATCCACCGCGGGAAGACTTCGCCGCGACCATGACCGCGGAGGAGCAGGCGGTCTGGGCCGTCCATTTCGCCCGGTTCGAGCGATTGCTGGCCGAGGGGACGATCATCCTCGTCGGGCCGACGCTCGGAACGACCAATACCGGGATCGCGATCTTCGAAGCGCCCGACGAGGAGACGGCCCGACGGATCATGGATGAGGACCCGGTGATCGCGGGCGGATTCGCCCGTGGTGAACTCCGCCCGTTCCGGATCTCGTTGCTGCGCGGTCGCGACTGACCGAACCCCGAGCGCAGTTGGAGCCGCTACGATACGGCGGCCATGACTGACGAGCTGCCGAGCCTCGCGACCCCGTACCGGACGCACACGTGTGGCCAATTGCGGGCCAGCGACGCGGGGGCGGACGTCCGGTTGTCCGGGTGGGTCCATCGGCGTCGGGATCACGGACCACTCATCTTCCTCGACCTGCGCGACCGTCATGGGATCACCCAGGTCGTCATCGACAAGGCGGACGCCCCGACCGCCCACCAGCAGGCCAGCCGGATCCGCCCCGAGTTCGTCATCTCCGTCGCCGGCTCGGTCGCTCCGCGGCTGCCGGGAACGGAGAACACCAAGCTCCCGACCGGCGCGAGTCGAGCTCCAGGCGACGGAGGTGGAGATCCTCTCCGAGGCGAAGACGCCGCCGTTCTACATCAACGAGCCCGACGCGCCGGTCGATGAGATCGTCCGACTCAAGTACCGCTATCTCGATCTTCGCCGTGAACCGATGCAGGCACGGCTGATGCTGCGCAGCCGGATGGTCCAGGCGATCCGCGAGGTCCACCACGCGAACGGCTTCGTCGAGGTCGAGACGCCGACGCTCATCAAGAGCACGCCCGAAGGGGCTCGGGACTTCATCGTCCCGAGTCGGTTGCAGCCGGGCACGGTCTATGCCCTGCCCCAGAGCCCGCAGCAACTCAAGCAGCTGCTGATGGTCGCGGGCATCGATCGATACATCCAGATCGCTCGTTGCTACCGCGACGAGGACCTCCGTGGTGACCGGCAACCGGAATTCACCCAGCTGGACCTGGAGATGAGTTTCGTCGACGAAGCCACGGTCATGGCCTTCGTCGAAGCGATGACGATCGAAGTCTCCCGGGTCACGGTCCCGGATCGGCCGATCCTCCAGATCCCGTTCCCGGTCTTCACCTACGACGAGGTGCTCGAGCGGTTCGGCTCGGACAAGCCAGACGTGCGCTTCGGGATGGAGCTGGTCGATCTCGGGTCGGTCCTCGTCGGGTCGGATGGATCGCCAGCGTCGGGCTTCGCCGTGTTCGACGATACGCTGGCCGGCGGCGGGCGGGTCAAGGCGATCGTCGCCCCGGGCCTGGCGGGCATGACCCGGCGGGAGATCGACGAGCTGACCGAGCGGGCCCGTCGCTTCGGGGCGAAGGGTCTCGCCTATCTGGCGCTCGAGCCGGGTGGCAACGTCAAGGGTCCGATCGCCAAGTTCCTCGACGATACGACGATGCGAGCCATCATCGACCAGACCGCGGCCGACGAGGGGGATCTGATCCTGATCGTCGCGGATCAGCCGGCGATCGTGGCCGACGTCCTGGGTCGCCTTCGCGTCGAGCTTGGCGACCGCCTCGGTCTGGCAGACCCGGAGGTGCTCGCCTACGTCTGGATCCACCGGTTTCCCATGTACCAGTGGGATCCGGAGCTCGGCCGATGGCACGCGACCCACAATCCATTCTCCGGCGTCCTGCCTGAAGACGAGTCGTTGCTGGTCACCGCCTCCGGAGACCCGGCCCTGCCCTCGGCCGACGACCCGGCCGGCCGGGCGCGGGCGCTCCAGTACGACCTGGCCCTCAACGGTTGGGAACTCGGGGGCGGCTCGATCCGGATCCACCGTCGCGAGCTCCTCGAGCGCAGTCTCCAGCTCCAGGGTCACACGCTGGAGGCGATGCAGGAGAAGTTCGGTGCGGTGCTCGACGCCTTCGAGTACGGCGCGCCGCCGCACGGAGGGATCGCGCTCGGGATCGACCGGTGGGCGGCGCTCCTCGCCCACCAGACGAACATCCGGGAGGTCATGGCGTTCCCGAAGACCCAGTCGGGTGCTGATCCGATGCTCGATGCCCCGTCCGTACCGGAACCCGGCCAGTACGACGAGTTGGGCCTCCGCTTCGTCGGGCTTCCCAAACGAGCCTGAGCTCGGGTCCGGGCATCCTCGGTTGGTTCGCCCTGCGGCCACGCCTCGCCGCGCTGCTTGGCGCTACCTGTATCGCGTTCTCCGGGGTGTTCTACCTGTACGCGGCGGTCTCGCCTTCGACCGGTACCTTCTATCGCGCGATCTTCGGCCTGCCGATCCTGGTCTTCCTTGCCCTCGGTGAGCGTCGCCGCTTCGGTCCGTTGTCGAGCGGCACGGTCCGCCTGGCCGCGATCGCCGGCGTGTTCTTCGCCGGCGACCTGACCTTCTGGCATCACGCGATCGGAGCGGTCGGTGCCGGACTGGCGACCGTTCTCGGAAATCTCCAGGTGATCATCGTCGGATTCTTCGCCTGGCTGCTGATGGGCGAGCGTCCGTCGCGTGCGACCCTCCTGGCCCTGCCCGTGGTGCTGGCCGGGGTCATCCTCATCTCGGGTGTCGTCGGGGCCGATGCCTACGGCGCTGCTCCGGAGCTGGGTGTCGTGTTGGGGATCGCGACCGCCTTCTGCTACGCGGGCTACCTGCTGATCATCCGGCGGGGCGGACGGGACCCAAGGCAGCCGGCCGGACTGGTGGCGGTCGCCACGGTCTTCGTTGCCCTGTCCGCCTTCGTCGTCGGCGAACTCCTTGGCGATCTCGACCTGACGCCCCCGCTGGCCAGCCTGTTCTGGCTGGTGATGCTCGGCGTTACCGCGCAGTCGGCCGGCTACATCCTCGTCTCGCTCTCGTTGCCGCGGCTACCCGCGATCGTCACCTCGATCATCCTGCTGACACAGCCGGTGCTGACGATGGGGCTGGCGGTCGTCCTCCTGGGAGAGACGCCGTCAGCGTCCCAGCTGCTCGGCGTGGGACTCGTGATCGGCGGGATCACCGCAGCGACGGTCCCGCTCGCCCGGATGCGCGACGGGATCCAACGGTTCCGCTCGCCGGCGCCAGGTGTCTGACGTCCGCGCGCCGGTCGCCCCGGTCAGCCTGCGGATGGCTCGCTGAGCCCGGCCTCGGCCACGACATCGGCGCCCCATTCATGGACGTGGCCGGCAAGGGGTTCGGGCGGCGCCTCGTACGGCGGGAGCTCGGCGAACGGCGTCTCGGCGTCGATCACGACCCCGGGGTCGCCGACCTCGACGACGGCAGCCGGATACGAGGCGATCAGGTCTTCGATGACGTCGGGTGGCATCCGATCCGGCGCGACCGACCGAAGTGCATCGAGTGCCGATGTCGGGATGAGGACCGGCCAGCCCGGGTCCCCATGCCAGGCCGGGCGAAGGATCCGGTCACGGTCGGTGCCGTGGGTTCGATCAAGGTGGTGATGGTCTCCGGCCCGACCCAGGTCAGCCGCGCCGGCCAGAGCAGGACCGCGCTCGTATCGACGACGTCGGCCAGCGCGAGCTCGGCTCCGCGGACCATCTGACCGACCGGCCCGGTCTCGACCGGGGCGGGGGAGCCGAGGACCGCTTCCGAGCCGGACAGGGCCGCGGCCACGGCGCCGTCCGGATCGGGCGACAGGACGACCACCGGGAGCGCCCCGCCGGACCAGGCAAGGTCGGCCAGGCGGCGCACCCGTGGCTGGCCGAGCGTATCGGTCAGCGCGCCGTCGGCGGTGGCGGACAGGATCACGGCCGCGACGGTCATCGCGGCACGACCAGCGGTCGCCCGGCCGGGCGGGGAGTGCGGCGTTCGAGGGTGGACACGACCGCAGGATACGGGCTGCGATGGCCGTGGTCCAGATTCCATGGGACAATCCGCGTTCCCATCACGACGTGGAGCAGTACCAGCCCGTGCCCGACACCCAGACCCAGGACCCGACCGACCAGGTCGGCGCGACCGCGACCCGTGCCGACCTGCGCAACGTGGCGATCGTCGCCCACGTCGACCATGGCAAGACCACCCTCGTCGACGCGATGCTTCGCCAGACCGGTGCCTTCCGGTCGAACCAGGCCGTCGTCGACAGGGTCATGGATTCGGGCGACCTGGAGCGGGAAAAGGGGATCACCATCCTCGCCAAGCAGACGACCGTCGACCACGCCGGCGTCCGGCTCAACATCGTCGACACGCCGGGTCATGCCGACTTCGGTGGCGAAGTCGAGCGCTCGCTGCTGATGGTGGACTCGGTCCTCCTCCTCGTTGACGCCGCCGAAGGACCGTTGCCCCAGACGCGCTATGTGCTGCAGAAGGCGATGGCGCGGCACCTGCCCGTCGTCGTCGCGCTCAACAAGATCGATCGGGGCGATGCCCGGCCAGCGGAAGTCCTGGACGACGTGTATGAGCTGTTCATGGACCTCGGCGCCGACTCGCATCAGATCGAATTCCCGATCGTCTATACGAATGCCAAGGCGGGGACCGCGACGCGCGAGCTGACCGATCCGGGGACCGATCTCCGGCCCCTCCTCGATCTCCTGGTCGAGGTCACCCCGCCGGTGACCTACACACCCGGTCATCCGCTGCAACTCCTGGTCACGAACCTGTCCGCCAACGAATACGTGGGGCGGATGGCCGTCGGGCGGATCTGGAACGGGACGATCCGGACCGGCCAGCGGATCGTGGTCGTGCGTGACGAGGCCGCGGATACGACCGGCGCCGTGGAGCCTGGGCGAACGATCACCCTGAGCGGGATCGTCACGAGCTTGCAGACCGCGCACGGCATCGATCGGGTCGACATCGACGAAGCAGGCCCCGGCGACATCGTCAGCGTCGCCGGTCTCCCGGAGGTGACGATCGGGGACACCCTGACCGAACCGTCCGACCCCCGGCCGCTGCCGCGCCTCGACGTGGATGCACCGACCCTGCGGATGACCTTCGGGGTCAACACCTCGCCGCTCGCAGGGCGCGAGGGCAAGTACGTCACCAGTCGCCAGATCAAGGCCCGTCTCGAGAAAGAGGTCCTCGGCAACGTCTCGATCGAGGTCCGTCCGTCCGAGTCGAGCGAGGCATTCGAAGTCCGCGGTCGTGGCGAACTCCAGCTGGCGGTCCTGATCGAACAGATGCGGCGCGAGGGGTTCGAACTGACGGCCTCGCGCCCGGAGGTCCTGCTTCGCGAGGTCCGTGGCGAGCTCCAGGAACCCTATGAGCGGATCACCATCGACATCCCGCCGGAGTACATCGGTGAGATCCAGACCGCCCTGGCCGGCCGGAAGGGCCGGCTCGAGCAGATGTCGACCGACGCCGACGGCCGTGTCCGGATGGAGTACGTGTTGCCGGTTCGCGGGCTCATCGGCTACCGCGGGCAGTTGCTGACCGACACCCGGGGAACCGCGCTGCTCCACCAGATCGGCGAAGGGTACGGGCCGTGGGCCGGCGACGTGACCCATCGAACGAACGGCGTCCTGGTTTCGGACCGCGCTGGTACCTCGAATGCCTACGGCCTGTTCAACCTCGAGCAGCGGGCCACGCTCTTCGTCGGGGCGGGGGTGGAGACGTACGAGGGCATGATCGTCGGCGAGAACAGCCGGTCGGGCGACATGGACGTGAATCCGACCAAGGAGAAGAAGCTCACCAATATCCGGACCCACTCGCACGATGAGTCGCTCCGTCTCACCCCGCATCGCCAGCTGACGCTCGAGACCTCGCTCGAATTCATCGCCGGGGACGAGCTCGTCGAGGTGACCCCGCAATCCATCCGCCTGCGCAAGCGAGCGCTCTCCCAGCACGACCGCCGGCGTGAGATCGGTCGGGCCGAGGACCTCCGCCGGTCAGCGGAGCGAGACGGGCCTGCACCGGGCTGACCGCCGTCGGCCTGACTGACGGTCGTCGGCTGGGTACGGTGTACGATCGGGCCCATGCCGATCTACCTCGATCATGCCGCCACGACGCCCCTCCGCCCCGAGGCGCTCCAGGCGATGTTGCCGTATCTGACCGAGGCCTTCGGCAACCCGAGTTCGATGCATGCCTACGGCCGGGCTGCCAGGGACGGGCTCGACCAGGCACACGAGACGGTCGCTGGCCTGATCAACGCGCAGGGACGTGAGATCGTCTTCACCTCGGGTGGGACGGAGGCGAACAACCTCGCCCTGAAGGGTGCGGCGTGGGCCGCCAAGGCCCGGGGCCACCGGATCGTCACGTCGGCCGTCGAGCATCATGCCGTCGGCCACAGCCTCCGCTACCTGGAGAAGTTCGGCTTCGAGGTCATCGAGCTTCCGGTCGATCGCTACGGTCGGGTCGACCCCGACCAGCTCGAGGCGAACCTCAACGACAAGACGATCCTGGTGTCGATCATGCTCGCCAACAACGAGGTCGGGACGATCCAGCCGATCGCCGAGATCGCGAAGCGGGTCCGTGGCCGGAAGGGCGTGACCCTCCATGTCGATGCGGTCCAGGCCGCCCCGTACCTCGACATCGACGTGGATGCCCTGGGAGCGGACCTCGTGTCCTTCGGAGCGCACAAGTTCGAGGGTCCGAAAGGTGTCGGCGCCCTGTACGTGCGGCACGGGACCCACATCCTCGCGCAGCAGCAGGGCGGGACGCAGGAGCGCCACCGTCGAGCGGGCACCGAAGATGTGGCCGGGGCCGTCGGCTTCGCCACGGCCTATGCGCTCAGCTGCGCAGACCGCCCGGACACCGTCCGCCGGCTCCGAACCCAGCGACAGCGGCTGTCCGCGGCCATCCTGCGGGTGCCGGGCGTCGAGCTGACGGGGCACCCCAGGGAGCGTCTTGCCGGACTGCTGTCGCTCGTCGCCCGTGATACCGACGGGGCATCGGTCGCGATGGCGCTCGACCTCGAAGGGATCGCCTGCTCCGTCGGGTCGGCCTGTGCGACGGGGTCGACGGAGGTCAGTCATGTCCTGACCGCGATGGGCTACCCGGAGGAGGAGGCCCGCGGCGCCCTTCGGTTGGCGCTCGGCCGAACGACCACGGACGAGGAGGTCGCCACGGCCTGCGACACCGTTCCCAGGGTCCTCGCATCGATGCGAGGTGGGCACGGCGGCCGTGGTCGCCGATCCGCTTGGGCAGGGCGTGTCTGCGTGAGCAGGATCCTGGTGGCGATGTCGGGTGGCGTCGACTCCTCCGTCGCGGCCGCGATGCTCCACGAGCAGGGCCACGACGTCGTCGGAGTCTGGATGCGACTGCACGATGTGGCCGACACGTACTCCGAGTTCAAGAAGAGCTGCTGCTCGCTCGATGCCGCTGACGACGCCCGGCGGGTTGCGGCGCAGCTTGGGATCCCGTTCTACGTCATGAACCTGGAGCGTGAGTTCGACGCCGGCGTCCTGCAGCCGTTCCTCGACGCCTACCTCGGTGGCGAGACCCCATCGCCGTGCGTCGACTGCAACACGTACGTGAAGTTCGGGGCGCTCCTCGGTCGGGCTCGCCACCTGTACTCGTGCGACTCGGTCGCCACCGGCCACTACGCTCGTCGAGACATCGGATCGGATGGACGGTCGCGTCTGCTTCGGGCCCGGGACCCCGAGAAGGATCAGACCTACTTCCTCTACGGGCTGCGGCAGGACCAGCTCGACCACGCCCGGTTCCCCCTCGGTGAGCTGACGAAGCCGGAGGTTCGTGCGGTCGCCCGGTCGCTCGGCCTCGCGACGGCCGACAAGCCGGAGAGCCAGGAGATCTGCTTTGTACCCGGCGGGGACTACCGCGACGCGCTCCGGGATCGAGCCGGCTGGGTGCCGGAACCGGGGCCGCTGCTGGATCGTGATGGCGAGCGGGTAGGGAACCACGCAGGGTCTCCCGGATACACCGTCGGGCAGCGGCAGGGCCTCGGCGTGGCACTGGGCGCTCCGCGTTACGTGAGCAGGATCGACCCGATCACGAACACGATCACGCTCGGACGCCGGGAGGACCTGGAGACGACGACGATCGATCTCGAGCGGGTCAGCTTCGTCGCCGGCGACGCGCCGGTGGGTGTCGCGCCGTTCAGGGCGGCGATCCGGATCCGGCATCGCGCGCAGCCGATCCCGTCGACGGTGCGCCCGGCGACGCCGACCGAGCCGAGCCGCGGCGGCCACTGGATCGTCGAGACCGACACCCCGGTCTGGGCAGCCGCTCCCGGGCAGGCGGCCGTCCTGTACGACGGGGAGATCGTCCTCGGTGGCGGTCGGATCGCTCGACCGGATGTCGGCGTCACGGACGCGGCTCGGACGGGATCGGCATTGGTGGGAGCGGCGACGTGACGATCGAACCCGCGATCATCCTCGCCATCCTGGTCGGGATCTTCCACGCCTCGCTCTACATCCTGGTGCGTGGTAACGCCGGGGGCCGTCTGCCGATCATCGTCCTCGCCGCGATCCTGGGTGCGTGGGCGGGGGATGCCCTCGGCAGTCGACTCGGGCTGAGCCTCTGGACGATCGGGGATTTCCACCTGGTCTCCGCCTCGATCGGTGCATGGATCGGCATCGCCATCTCCTCGGCGGTGGCGATCCTCGGTCCCGCCAGGCGGCAGGCATGAGCGGCCACCGCGAGGGCCGGACGAACGGCTCGTTCCTGCGGGGACTGACGCTGGGCGCGATCCTTGGAGCGATCATCGCCGGATCATCCGTGTGGTCCCGGCGGCGTCGCCGCCAAGCTACCCGGCCAACGGAGACGGCCGCGATCGATTAGGTCGAGCGCCGATCGCGACCTCGAACCTGGCCAGGTGGTCGTCAGCTGCCGCTGCCGGCGAGGAGCACGGCCACGAGGGCCACGGACGCCGGTAGCGCCTGGACGACCAGGATCCGACGGCTCACGGTGAGCGCCCCGAAGCAGCCGGCGACGACGATGCAGGCGAGGAAGAAGACGGTGACCTGGAAGCCCACCGGATCGGCCGCCAGCAGGCCCCAGATGAGACCGGCGACCAGGAAGCCGTTGTACAGGCCCTGATTGGCCGCAAGTGACGCCGAGCGGTCGGCGAATGGCTGGTCGGTCCCGAACGCCCGCATCCCCCGCGGGGTTCGCCACCAGACCATCTCGAGGACCACGATGTAGACGTGGATGGCGGCTACGACAAGGACCAGCCCGGTCGCGATCAGGGACATCGACGCCCTCCTCCTGTTGCCAGATATCCGGTTCGGCGGCGGTTCATCGGGTCTCCTGCTGCTGGCGGGTCACCCGAGGATACGGACCGGCCGCAAGTGACCCCGTTGCTCGAGTCGGTCGGTTCGCTACCATTGCCAGCGATGCCATCACCCGTCCCGACCACCGATCCACGGATCGTGGCGTTGCCCGCCGCCGAGATCCGCCATCGCTTCGTCGAGTTCTTCGCCGAACGCGGACACACGATCGTGCCCAGCGCCGGACTCGTGCCGGCCGGCGACGCCACCCTCCTGTTCACCAATTCCGGCATGGTCCAGTTCAAGGACGTGTTCATCGGTGCCGAAACGCGGTCGTACACCCGAGCGGTCGACTATCAGCGTGTCCTGCGGGTCGCCGGCAAGCACAACGACTTCGAGGAGGTCGGTCGAACGCCGCGCCACCACACGTTCTTCGAGATGCTCGGGAACTGGTCGTTCGGGGATTACTTCAAGCGCGATGCGATCCGTTGGGCGTGGGACTTCCTGACCCGGGACCTCGGGATCCCAGCCGAGCGGCTGGCGGCCACGACCTACACGGACGACGAGGTTGCCTGGGCGATCTGGCGTGATGAGATCGGCCTCCCACCGGAGCGGATGGCTCGCTGGGGCGACGTCGACAACGGCGATGACCACAACTTCTGGCGGATGGCCGAGACCGGTCCATGCGGACCCTGCAGCGAGATCCATTTTGATCGTGGTGCGCACCTGTCGGAGGGGCCCGAGTGCATCCCCGATCACAGCGAGACAGTGTCCCCGCTGGCTCGAGATCTGGAACCTCGTGTTCATGGAGTTCGACCAGCGTCCGGAGGGCCGAGTGCCACTGCCGTTCCCGAGCGTCGACACGGGTATGGGCCTGGAGCGTCTCGCCAGCGTCCTCCAGCAGGTCCCGACCAACTACGACACCGACCTGTTCACGCCGATCCACGCTCGGATGCGCGAACTGTTCGGGCACGACCCGGCGACCTTCGAGTCGGAGCGGTTCAGCTACCAGGTGATCGCTGATCATGCCCGAGCCGTGACGTTCCTCATCGCCGATGACGTCATGCCCTCGAACGAGGGACGCGGGTATGTGCTCCGCAAGCTCTTCCGTCGGGCCGTCCGTCACGGCCGGCTCCTCGGCCGTGACGAGCCGTTCATGGCCGATGCCGCCGAGGTCGTGATCGAGGTCATGGGTGAGGCGTATCCCCATCTCGTCGCACGGCGGGACGAGATCCTCGCGGTCGTCGGCCGGGAGGAGGCCCAGTTCGCGCGCACGCTCGACGCCGGGACGCGGCTGCTCGACACCGAGATCCGAGCCATCGTCCCGGGAGATCCGGAACGTGTGGTCGGACGCCAGGCCGAGTCCCTCCCGGCCGCGTCGCCGCGGCTGGCCGGCGATGTCGCGTTCCGGCTGCACGACACGTACGGGTTCCCGATCGACCTCACCGTCGAACTGGCCGCCGAATTCGGGGTTGCCGTGGACCGCGACGGGTTCGACGTTGCCCTCGCCGAACAGCGCGAGCGGAGCCGATCCGGGACGAAGGAGCAGCTTTCGAAGCAGTCGACCCTGGCGGCCGTGTTCGGTGCGATCCAGGCACGAGTCGGCGACACGACCTTCGTTGGCTATGAGACGACCACGGCAGAAGGGCGGGTCGTCGCGATCGTCCGCGATGGCGTCGAGTTCGACGAGCTGTCCGGTCACGGCGAGGCCGAGGTCGTCCTGGAGCGGACGCCGTTCTACGCCGAAGGTGGCGGGCAGGTCGGCGACCACGGCGAATTGCACGAACCGGGCGGTGGCAGTCCGCTCTTCACGGTCACCGACACGCAGCGACCGGTCGGGGGATTGATCGTCCACCGGGGGACCCTTCACGGCCGCCTCCAGGTCGGCACGACCGTCGATGCGGTGGTTGACCCCGAGCGACGGGCCGACACGATGCGCAACCACACCGCGACCCATCTGCTCCACCGCGCCCTGCGCAACACGGTCGGCGAGCGCGCTCGCCAGGCGGGTTCGCTCGTCGACCCGGACCACCTCCGCTTCGACTTCCCGCTCGATCGCGGCCTCACCGACGAAGAGACGAGGGCCATCGAGGACGAGGTCCGGCGCATCATCCGCGAGGACCGGCCCGTCAGCATCGAGTACATGGGCATGGCCGAAGCGATCGATGGGGGAGCGGACGCATTCTTCGACGAGAAATACGGCGAGACCGTTCGGACGATCCGGGTCCAGGACTACAGCTTCGAGCTGTGTGGCGGGACCCACTGCCGGGCGAGCGGACAGATCGGCGGATTCGTCGTGACCGGCGAGCGCAGCATCGGATCGGGGATGCGCCGGATCGAGGCGGTCACTGGTGTCGGAGCCGATCGGCTCGTTCGCGAGCGGTTCGACGCGCTGGAGCGAGCAGCCGGGACGCTCGGGGCGCGCTCGATCGAGGCTGTCGAGGATCGCATCGCAGCCCTCCAGGAGGAGCTGCGCGAGACGAGGCGGCAGCTGAAGGCCGGTGCCGCCACCGGCCTGCCCAGACCCGCCGACCTGGCCGCGACCGCGCAGGAGGTGGCCCCGGGCGTCCGACTCGTCGCGGCGGCACTTCCGTTCGTGTCGATGGATGCACTCAAGGCGACGGCACGCGATCTGAGCGGGGTCCTGGGGTCCGGGGTCGTCGCCTTGGCCCTCGATGCCGATGAGCCGCAGCTCTTCGTGACCGCGTCGGATGACCTCGTCGAACGTGGGATCTCCGCTGCTGAGCTCGTGATGGCCGCGATGCCGGCGCTCGAGGGACGCGGCGGCGGTCGCCCCGGGATGGCCCAGGGCCGCGGGACCCGGCGCGACGGGCTGGCCGACGCGCTGACGGCCATCCGCAGCCACCTCGAAAGCGGGGTCTGATGGCCTTCTGGCGGCGGATCTGGCAGCGCGACGGGGAGGAGGCGCTGGCCGCGTGCACGGCCCTCGACGTGGGCACGGAGTTCGCCAAGGCGCTGGTCTTCGATATCGACGCCGCCGGCCTCGGGACCGTCCGGGGCGTCGGCCGGAAACGGCAGGGGCTCGCCCATATGCAATCGGGGACGGTGGCCGACATCGCGGCCGTTGTCGACAACTGCGCCGTGGCCCTGCAGGAAGCGGAAGAGATGGCCGGCTTCCGCCCGACCCAGGTCGTCATCGGGATCGCCGGAGAGCTCGTCAAGGGTTTCACCACGACCCACAGCCAGGAACGGAAACGGCCGGATCAACCGATCTCGGAGTCGGAACTCCAGAAGCTGATCGATGTGGTCCAGCGCGAGGCGCTCCACGAAGCAGAGCGCGCGATCACCTGGGAGACCGGCCTGCCGCACGTCGATGTCCGCCTCGTGCACGCCGCGGTGACCGGGGCGTCGATCGACGGCTACTCGCTGACCAATCCTGTCGGCTTCCAGGGTCGCCACATCAAGATCGGGATCTTCAACGCGTTCGCACCGCTGGTCCACCTGGGGGCGCTCCAGAGTGTCGCCTCGCAGCTGGATCTCGAGCTGCTCGAGATCGTCGCGGAGCCGTATGCCGTCGCCCGTGTGCTCGGCGACGATCAGATCCGCCAGGCTGGGGCGCTGTTCGTCGATGTCGGCGGCGGGACGACCGACGTCGCCCTGGTCCGCCAGGGCGGTATCGAAGGGACCCGGATGTTCGCGCTGGGTGGCAGGGCCTTCACCAAGAGCCTTGCCGACCGACTCGACCTGCCGTTCCCGAGAGCAGAATTGGTCAAGGTCGACTATGCCAGGGGACTGCCCATCGACCACGCGAAGGAGGTCGCCGGGATCGTGGCTGATGACGTTCGCGTCTGGGCGGCCGGCGTGGAGCTGGTGATGGAGGAACTGTCCGGCGGCGACCTGCTGCCGGGGCGGATCTTCCTGTGTGGCGGCGGCTCGCGCCTGCCGGAGATCAGGGCGGCACTCGCCTCGCAGACGTTCTACGAGCGGCTGCCATTCTCGCGCCCACCGGAGGTGGTCGTCATGGCCCCGGATCAGATCGAGACGATCGTGGACGGCACCGACCTGCTGGTGGACCAGCAGGACGTGACCCCGCTCGGCCTGGCCTACCAGGCGATCGAGCTGCAGACCACCGATGACCCACTCGATGTGGCCCTGCGCCGCGTCCTTCGGGCGATGAAGGTCTGACCCATGGCCGGCCCGATCATCTACCTGGAAGTCGACGACGAGATCACCTCGGCTGCGTCGCGCATCCGGGAAGCCGATGCCACCCGGGTGGCAGTCGTCCTGCCCTACGGCTCGCGTGTCGCCACGTCGCGGATCAACTTCCGGTTGTTGTCCCGGGATGCGCTCACGCACGAGAAGCGTCTATCCCTCGTGTCGGCCGATCCGGCCACGCGGGCGCTCGCGGCGTCTGCCGGGTTGCCGGTCTTCGCGAGCGTCGCCGAGTACGAGGCGTCGCTGGCCGGCATCGACGAGGCGCCGGCGGACGAGCCGGCACCTCCGGCGACGATCGTCGCGGCCGCGACGCCGGCCGGTCCGGCCGCGGCCGAAGCCGTCGTCGATACGGCGCGCACGGAGGTCGCGCGTGGACCGGCGATGCCGGTCGTGCCACCACCCACCGGACCGGTCCATGAGCCTGATACCGACGGTGGGCGGGTCACGACCAGCGCCGCGTGGGGCGGGCGCAGCGTCAGGACGCCCTGGTTGATCGGGGCTGGGATCCTGGCCCTCGCGGTACTCGTCGGGGCCGCCGGGGTCTACCTGCTGCTGCCATCGGCCACGATCGTGGTCACGCCTCGCCCCGAGCCCGTCGGCCCCATCGAGGTCCGGGTCGTCGCCGATCCTGACGCGACCGGACCGGCGTCCGACCCGCCGGTCGTCCCGGCCGAGATCCTGACCGTTCCGGTGACGGTCGAGGACACGTTCTCGGCCACCGGCGTTCGGGTGGACCTGACGAAGGCGACCGGAACGGTTCGGTTCGAGAACCTCGACCCGACGAGCACCAATCGGATCGCCGCGGGGAGCGTCGTCAGCACCAGTGATGGCGTCAAGTTCCGCACCGATGCCACGATCACCGTCGGCAAGGCTGACCTGATCGGGTTCACCATCTTTCCTGCCAGGGCCAGCGTCGGCATCACCGCGGCCACCGGCGGGCCGGACGGCAATGTGGATCCGAACAAGATCGTCGGCGTTCCCCGGGATGAGAGCTCGGTCTTCCTCAAGGTGACGAACCCGGATGCGACCACGGGCGGGACCCGGGTCGAGATCCCACGGGTCAGCCAGGACGACGTCGATGCGGCGATGATCGCGCTCGAGGCGTCGCTCCAGGCGTCGTTCGACGCTGCGGTCGCGGATCCGAGCCTGGCGGGCGATGGCAACCGGGTCTTCCCGGCGACTGCGGAGCTCGGGCCGGCCGAGCCGACGGTACCGCCAGAAACCCTGGTCGGCCAGGAGGTCACCGAGTTCACGTTGGGTTCGTCGGCCACCGGGACCGTTGTCAGCGCGGACCCGACGCCGGTCGCCGCGATCGCCGAGGAACGTCTCCGGGCGACGATCGATCCCGATCATGCGTTGGTGGAAGGATCGGTGTCGATCGAGATCGGCGACGCCATCGTCGTGGGCCAGGTCGTCACGTTCCCGGTCACCGCGACCGCGCAGGAGACCGCGATCCTCGATCCGGCGACACTGGAGGCGATGGTCCTCGGCAAGCCCGAGGACGAGGCACGGGCGATCCTCGAGCCGTATGGCGTCGTGGACCTGACCATCTCGCCGGACTGGACCGGTTCCGTGCCCAGCCTCGAGGGCCGGGTGGACCTGACGATCGGGCAGCCCGTGACGATCGAGACGCCAGCGCCGTCGCCGAACCCGTGACCCGGCTGCTCGGGATCGACCTCGGCACGCGCCGGATCGGGCTCGCCACCGGTGACGAGGAGGGTGCGGTCGCCCGGCCGTTGTCGACACTTCCACGCGGCCGGGACATCGCCGCCGATGGAACCGCACTGCGGGACGTCATCGCCCGCGAATCGATCGACGAGCTGATCGTCGGACTGCCACTCGAGGCGTCCGGCGAGGAAGGCCCCCAGGCGACCCTGACCCGGGACTGGGTGGACGCCCTGCGAGCATTCCTGGATCTTCCGGTAACCTATCGCGACGAACGACTGACCAGCCACCTCGCTGAAAGCCGCCTCGGACCGATGAAGCGAGGCCGCTCGGGTGGACCACCCAGCAAGACCCGGCGCGATGCCTATCGGGCCCGGGTGGACCGTGAGGCCGCCGCCATCATCCTCCAGGACGAACTCGACACACGCGCCAGACACCGCTCGTCCATGCCTCGAGAACCTCGACCCGTGGAGACCGACTGATGACGATCCGCTCGGGCGGACGCCCACGGGGCGGACGCCCCGCAACGGTCCGACCCTACGATCCCGAGGCCTACGCAACGGCCACCGTCCCCGAATTCTCCGAGCCGATCCGGCGAGGTCGAGGCGGGCGTGGTGGTGGTGGCCTGGGCGGCGGTCTGGCCGGCCTCCTGAAGTTCCTGATCTTCGCGCTCGTGCTGGCGGGCATCGTGCTGGGCGTCGCGCTCACCGTCCTCCGGCCGGCCGTCAATAGCGCGGTCATGGCGATCGCGGACGACAACCCCGCCGCGCTCCGCTGGCCATTCGTCGAGGACATCGTTCGAGAGGATCTGGGCACCGCCCTGACGACGCCCGCATCGGACGCCGCGACGCAGGTGGAATTCCTCGTCGATGCCGGCGATACCGCGAGCTCGATCGCAACGCGCCTGGAGGACACCGGCCTGATCGGCGACCGTCGCGCGTTCGTGTTCATCTCGACCGTGCGCGGCCTGACCGGTGCACTCCAGCAAGGGACGTTCGTCCTTCGGGAGAACATGACACCCGATCAGCTGGTGAGCGCCCTCCTCGCCCCACCACCGGTGAAATACGTCGACATCGCCCTTCGCACGGGTCTTCGTCTGGAGCAGATCACCGCGCTGCTCGAGACCCTGCCGCTCGAGATGGACGCGGCCGCGTTCTACAAGCTCGTCGAGTCACCGCCGCCTGCGCTCATCAACGACTATCCGTGGCTCAAGGCGCTCCGTGCCGATGCACCCAAGGGCGCGTCCCTCGAAGGGTTCCTGTGGCCCGCGACCTACCGGGTCCTGCCCGACACGACGCCGGAGGAGCTCGTCCGGCTGATGCTGGACAAGTTCGTCGCCAACGTCGGTCCGGAGCGGATGGCCGTGGCGAAGGACCGGGGGTTGACGTTCTACGAAGTCATGACGCTCGCGTCGATCGTCGAACGCGAGGCGCTCCTCCCGGAAGAGAAGCCGCTCATCGCCGGTGTCTACGAGAACCGCCTGGATCCGCAGAAGTGGCCGACCGGATTGCTCCAGTCGGATCCGACGATCTTCTATGTCCATGACTCGCTCCAACTCGCCAAGATCCCGGTCGCGGGCTGGCCGAAATACGTCTTCTGGGCGCCGATCAAGGGCGGTCTGACGAACGATGCGTTGCCGGCCGACCTGATCGCGTACAACACCTACACGAGTGCCGGGCTCCCGCCCGGGCCGATCTGCACGCCGACGTTGACGTCCATCGATGCTGCGCTCGAGCCCGACACGAAGGATGGCTACTTCTTCTTCCTGGCAAAGGGCGACGGGAGCGGGACGACCGCGTTCGCGAAGACCCTCAAGGAGCATCAGGCCAACATCAAGAAGTACGCGAAGAAATGAGTCAGTCGTCCGGGACAGCTGGGTGGCCGACACCGGACGACTTCCGCCGTCCCGCGTCGAGCTCCGAGATCGACAGCTGGCTCGACGCGGACCGTGCCGCCCGTCCCGAGCGACTCGAGCGGCTCCGCTCACGGTTCGGGCCGGCCGGAGTCGATGCCTACTTCGGCGTTCGTCGAGAGCACATGCGCTACCTGACCGGCTTCACCCTCGCCGACGGGGAGGAGCAGGTCGCCGGTGATTCCGGGCGCTTCCTGGTCACTGCAGACGACGTCATCGTGCTCGCCGATTCGCGCTACACGCTCCAGGTCCGACGCGAGGCCCCGGAGGCTCGGCTGGTCGAGGCGTACAACGATCTACCGGCGCGCTGGCCGGAACTCATGGCGAGGATCGGAGCGCATCGGGTCGCGATCGAGGCCGGCTTCGTCGCCCATGCGCTCTGGGAGCGTCTGGCGGCCGCCGCTCCGGATGTCGAATTGGTCGCCATCGAGGCCTGGGTCGAAGCGGACCGGGCGATCAAGGAGCCGAGCGAGATCGAGCGGATCGAGGCCGCCTGTGCCGTGGCCGACCGAGCGCTGGCGTCGCTGTTGCCCGAGATCCGGCCGGGCGTCACCGAGGCGGACCTCGCCCTGCGCCTGGAGTGGCTGATGCGGACGCGCGGCGCCGAGGCACTGGCATTCGATGTCGCCTGTCTGTCCGGCCCGGAGGCGGCCCTGCCGCACGGCGCGCCGGGCGACCGACCCGTCCTCGACGGGACGGTCCTGCTGTTCGATTTCGGCGCCCAGGTCTGCGGGTATCGGAGCGACATGACCCGGACGTTGTTCGTCGGGGACCCGACGGCTGCCGACCTGGACATCTACCAGCTGGTCGCCGACGCGCAGCGCGCGGCGATCCGGCGCGTGGAGGACGCGGTCCCGCTGGCCCCAGAGGGTCGACTCCCGTCCGGACGCGCGATCGACACGGCCGCCCGCGAGGTGATCGCGGCGGCTGGACACGCTGACCATTTCGGGCACGGAACGGGGCACGGCATCGGCCTCGCGACCCACGAGTCGCCGTCGCTCGGGCGCCTGGCCGCGGATACGGCGCTGCCGAGCCCGACCGTGTTCTCGGTCGAACCGGGTGTCTATCTCGACGGGCGCATGGGCGTACGGATCGAGGACTTGATCATGCTCGATGCGCAGGCCGGGCGGGTCGAACGCCTGACCCACTTCCCCCGCGAGGTCATCGTCGTCGGCGGGTGACCGTGCCACGACGGCCGGTCGAGCCGGATCTCTCTGCTACGATCGGCGCCGACCCATCCCCTCGACCGGCGCATCTCCCGCCGCCGATCGACCGGTCCCCAGGAGTCCGAGCCGCATGATCAGCACCGGTGAACTGAAGAAGGGCGTCGCCATCGAGCTCGACGGCGAGCTCTGGCAGATCCTCGACTACCACCACATCAAGATGGGCCGCGGATCCGCGCAGGTTCGCATCACCTTGCGCAACATCAAGCGTGGCCAGACGGTGGAGCGTTCGTTCCAGGCCGGCACGAAGTGGCCGCGCGCGTCGATGGAGAAGCGGCCGGTCCAGTTCCTCTACCGGGATGGCGATGACCACCACTTCATGGACACCGATACGTACGACCAGTTCGTCCTGACCACCGAGCAGCTGGGCGACGCGGCGCCGTACCTCAAGGACGGCATGACGCTCGATCGCACGAGTTACCAGGGCGAGACGATCGGGGTCGAGGTCCCGATCACGGTGGACCTGGCAGTCGTCGAGACCGAACCCGGCTTCGCCGGCGACACGCAGAGCGGCGCCCGCAAGCCGGCGACGACGGAGACCGGGCTGATCGTCCAGGTGCCGATCTTCGTCGAACCGGGAGACACGATCCGGATCGACACCCGGACCGGGGAGTACCAGACCCGCGTTTGAGCGGGTGGGCGGATGACTGACCGGGAACCGCCGGACTGGGCCTTGCCGAGCTGGGACTCGATCATCTCCGCTCCGACACCGAGTGGGCCGATCGGGATCCGGATCCTGGCCGTCAGCGAGGTCACCCGGGCGATCCGAAGCGCGGTCAGGACGGACCCGCGCCTCGTCGACCTGTGGGTCGAAGGGGAGATCGGCCGGGTGACGATCTCGTCCGCGGGTCACGGCTATTTCGCCCTGAAGGACGACCGCAGCCAGCTCCAGTGCGTCTGGTTCCGGGACCAGCGGCTCGGGTCCGCATTCGAGGCGCAGGCGGGTCTGCGGATCGTCGCCCACGGACGGATCGACCTGTTCGAGCCGCAGGGAGCGTTACAGCTGTACGTCGATTCGATCCAGCCTGCAGGTCTCGGCGATCTGACCCTTCGGCTCGAGGCTCTCAAGGCTCGGTTGGCGGCCGATGGACTCTTCGACACGGCCCGAAAGCGACCGCTGCCCGATCGCCCCAGCACGATCGCGGTCATCACCAGCCCGAGCGGTGCGGTCTGGAAGGACATCTGTCACGTGCTCGCAAGGCGCTGGCCGTTGACACGGGTGGTCCTGGTCGCCGCCCGGGTCCAGGGCGATGGGGCTCCGGCGAGTCTGGTCGGAGCCCTCGGACGGGTCGAACGGCACGCTGCGGAACGAATTGCGGCTGGTCGGCCGGACGAAGCCCCATCCGTCACGATCGTCGCTCGCGGCGGCGGTTCGCTCGAGGACCTGTGGGCATTCAACGACGAGTCGGTCGTTCGGGCCGTGGTGGCCCACCGCCTGCCGGTCATCAGTGGTGTCGGGCACGAGGTGGACGTGACCCTGACCGATCTTGCCGCGGATGTCCGGGCCCCGACGCCATCAGCTGCCGCGGAGATCGCGGTGCCCGATCGGGCCGACATCATCGTTTCGGTGCGCGACGGCCGCCGCCGGCTGGACGGCGCGATCTCGACTCGACTCAGTGCGACCGCGCGCGATGTCTCGGCCGAGCGACGCGCGCTGGACCGACTCAGCCCCACCGCGCAGCTCGCCAGCGCCCGCGAACGGATCGGCCGGTTGGTCGACCGCGCGACCCGGGCGATCGACGACGAGGTATCCGAACGGCGCCGACGACAGGCCGGACTGGCGGTCCGCCTGGGGCCGACCCTGCCCGGGCGCCTGGTCCGTGATCGGACCCGGCTCGAGCGGTCCAGTGGGCTCGCGCCCCTGGCGTTTCGGCGGGTCGCCGACGCACAGGCGTCCCTCGCCTCCGCTCGCGCCGCCCTGTCGGTGCTGGCGCCACAGGCGACGCTCGATCGCGGGTATGCGATCGTTCGGATCGCCACTGACGGGAGGATCGTCCGGCGACCGGAGGACGCCCCGGCCGGCACCCACCTGTCACTTCGGGTGGCCGGCGGCGATCTCCCCGCGACGGTCGACCCGGACGACAGGGACGCCCCAAGCGTCCGGGACCGGCAGTGACGTGGACGTTGCGATCGTCGGCGCGATCTTCCTCATCGTCGTGACCGTCATGGCCCTCGTCGGCGTCGGTCTTGGTATGCTCCTTGCCCCACGCATCGACCGGTTCACCGAGCCGAAGGATGAGGCCGACCGTGCCGACGACGACTGATCAGAAGATCGAGACACTCTCGTTCGACGACGCCCTGGCCGAACTGCAGCGGGTGGTCGCCGAGCTCGAAGCGGGCGGCCAGCCGCTCGAGGCATCGATCGCCCTGTACGAGCGGGGAGTGGCCCTCCAGGCACGGTGCGAAACACTGCTCGGCGACGCTGAACTGCGCGTCCAGCAACTCGTGGCCAGAGCCGGCGGGGCGCTCGAGACGCGCGATGTCCGACCGGACGAGGCGACAGAGGAGGGGACCAGCGGGTAGCCGGCGAGGCGCGCACCGGCGACGTTCGGGTCGACCGAAAACGAGCGACCTGCAGCGGACAGGTTTACACTGCCGATGCGGTCGCATCCCCGGAGTCGACCGAATCGACCATCACACGTCGGACGGTTGATCCGTCCCCGCGAAGGAACCCAGGTCCGCCGTACCCACCCAGGAGCGCCCCGCAACGTGCCGATCCTCCCATCGATCCAGGACCCTGCAGACCTTCGTGGACTCGATGAGGGCGAACTCACCCAGCTCGCCGAGGAGATCCGGGCGACGATCATCAAGACCGTCGCGAGCACCGGTGGCCACCTCGGGTCCTCGCTCGGGGTCGTCGAGCTCACGATCGCGCTCCATCGGCTGCTCGAGTCGCCGCGCGACCGGATCGTCTGGGACACCGGACATCAAGCGTATCCCCACAAGCTCCTGACCGGTCGCCTCGAACGGTTCGGGACGCTTCGGCAGCTCGACGGGGTCGGCGGCTTCCCGCGGCGCACTGAGTCGGAGCACGACGTCTTCGACGGCGGCCATGCCGGGACCGGCCTGTCGATCGCCGAAGGCCTGGCCGAGGCTCGCGACCTGCGTCATGGATTGGAGCGGATCGTCGTCGTGGTCGGTGATGCGGCGTTGATGAGCGGCCTGTCGCTCGAGGCGCTCAACGACATCGGCCACCGCCAGAGCCAGATGCTCATCATCGTCAACGACAACGAGATGTCGATCAGTCCGACGGTCGGCGCGTTTTCGAAATACCTGTCCGAGATCAAGCTGTCGAGCGCCTGGCAGCATGGCAAGAGCGCCTACGATCGAACGGTGGAGCGGATCCCGGTCTTCGGGCCGACGATCCTCGAACTCAGCCAGCGCCTGCGCCGGTCCGTGGTCAACTTCGCCCAACCGGGGCAGCTGTTCGAGGACCTCGGGATCACCTACATCGGCGTCGTGCCGGGGCATGATCTCCATGCCCTGTCGGAGACGCTGAGCCGCGCGATCGTCCTCCCTGGCCCGACGATCGTCCACGTCCGGACACAGAAGGGTCGTGGCTTCCGACCGGCAGAGCGAGACCAGGTCGCGTTCCATGGTGCGGCACTGCCACCGATGACCATGGACGGAGATCCCGTCGTGCCGATCCCGGCCGAATCGATGAGCGATGATGCGGCCCCTCCGACGGTTGTCCGAGGCCCACTGGTCAAGCACCCGAACTACACGGCCGTCTTCGCCGAAGAACTCATCGAGATGGCCAGGACGGATCGTCGGATCGTCGGGATCACGGCCGGCATGCCGACCGGTACGGGAATGGCGCGGTTCCAGGCCGCGTATCCGGACCGGATGTTCGACGTCGGGATCGCCGAGCAGCACTCCGTGGCACTCGCGACGGGCCTGGCCCTCGGCGGGATGCGCCCGGTCGTGGCCCTCTATTCGACCTTCCTCCAGCGAGCCTTCGACCAGACCGTGCACGATGTTTGCCAGAACGACCAGCCGGTGCTCATCGCGGTGGATCGGGCCGGCCTCGTCGGGGAAGATGGCACCAGCCACCAGGGGATGTTCACGCTGCCGGCGCAGCGCCAGCTTCCCAATCTTGTCATCGCCTCGCCGAAGGATGAGCAGGAGCTGCGGTCGCTGCTCCGGACCGCGCTGTCGCAGGATCATCCGTTCGCGCTCCACTATCCGCGCGACGCGGGCTTCGGCCTCGCACCGGTCGACCCGGAGGTGATCCCGGTCGGACGTGGCGAACTGTTGCGCGAGGGCCGGGACCTGTTGTTCGTCGGGTTCGGCCCGATCGTCGCCCGGGCCGACGGCGGCCGCCGATCGTGCTCGGAGGTGAAGGCTGGTCGGTCGGGGTCATCAACGCTCGCTACGCGCGTCCACTCGATCGGCAGCTCATCCTCGACCAGGCGCGCGGCAAGCGGATGGTCGTGACCTTCGAGGAGAGCGTCGTGACCGGTGGTTTCGGGAGCGGCATCCTGGAACTCGTCGAGGAGGCCCGGCTCGCCGATCCCGCCTACCGCGACCTGTCGGTCCGGATCATCGGCATCCCGGGCGATCGGTTCGTCGACCACGGTTCTGTCGCCGATCTTCGACGGGTCCTGCGCCTCGACGCGGATGGCCTGGCGGCGCAGGTCCGCGAGGCCCTCGAGACGCTGCACGCCACGCCCGGCCGGTCGGAAGTCGCCGCCAGCTGAACCGGCAACGTCGCGCTCGGAGGCTACTGGCCCTCTAGGATGGGCGGATGCGGATCTGCCCCGGTCTCGCTGACGCCTGGCGCTCGGTACGTGCAGGTGAAGCTGGCTGTGCCACGATACGGTGGTGACAACGACTCGCTCCCGCCGCGTCCGGCTTGATCAACTCCTGGTCGAGCGCGGATTCGCTGCCACGCGCACCCGGGCCCAGGCGCTCGTCCTGGCCGGCAAGGTCAGGGTGGGGGAGGGCGATTCGGCTCGCGCTGATCGGAAGTCCGGCGACCTCATCGCTGCCGACACTCCGGTAGCCGTCACCGCTCCCGGAGCCGTACGTCAGCCGCGGCGGCCACAAGCTCGCGGCTGCGCTCGATGCCTTCGCGATCGATCCGGCGGGTCTGGTCGCGCTCGATGTCGGCGCCTCGACCGGTGGCTTCACGGACGTGCTGTTGCAGCGCGGCGCGGCGCGCGTCTACGCAGTCGATGTGGGCCGCGGACAACTCGTCGATGCCTTGCGGCGCGATAGGCGGGTCGTGTCGATGGAGCGGACGAACGCGAGATCGCTGACTGCCGCCAGTCTTCCCGAACCGATCGATCTCGCCGTCATCGACGTCTCGTTCATCTCGCTCGACAAGGTGCTCGGTCCGGTCGTTTCGACCCTCCGCCCGGGTCCCGGCCAGCACATCGTGGCCTTGGTCAAGCCACAGTTCGAGGCCGGCCGCGGGAGAACGGATCATGGCGTCGTGCGCGACCCGGCGATCCACCGAGAGGTCCTGGAACGGACCATCACGACAGCCCGGGGCCACGGTCTCGGCGCTCGAGGGCTGATCGCCTCCCCGATCACCGGACCGGAGGGTAATCGCGAATTCCTGGTCGATCTCGCGGCCGGACCAAGCTGCGCGGAGATCGACGATCAGATCGGATCAGCCCTGGAGGTCCCGGCCGGATGACCGTCACTCGCATCGGCTTCGCCTACAACCCGACCATCGACGCCGCGGTCGAACTGAGTGCGAGGGCCGCGGGCTGGTGCAACGTCCGTGGGATCTCCGAATGGGAGCTCCCGTCGGGCGACACAGCGGGTCTCGTCCGCGAACTGGCGACCACGGACGCCCTCGTCGTGCTCGGCGGCGACGGCACGTTCCTGCGGGCTGCTCGAGCGGTCGCCGATGTCGACGTGCCACTGCTGGGGATCAACCTCGGCAAGGTCGGGTTCCTGTCGAAGGCCGAGGCCGGCGACCTGGAAGAGGTCCTCGGCCTGATCGTGGCCGACGAGTATCGGATCGAAGAGCGGATGGTGATCGAAGCGCACATCTTCCGCGGCGGGGCCGGCACCAGGACGGAACGCCTGGTCGCGCTCAACGACGTCGTCGTCGCCCGCGGAGCCCTGGCCAGGGTGTGCCGGCTCGACGTCGCCATCGACGACACCCATCTGGCCACGTTCGTCGCGGACGGGCTCGTCGTGGCAAGCCCCACGGGGTCGACAGGCTACTCATTCTCGGCAGGAGGCCCGATCCTCGATCCGAGCGCTCGCAATCTCATCGTCACCCCCATCGCCGCGTACCTGTCGTCCATCCGATCGGTGGTCGTCGGGCCGAGCCAGGTGGTTCGATGCACCGTGGTGGACGCCTTCGAGGCGCTGATCTCGGTCGACGGCCGGGAGGACCTGTCGCTCGATGTCGGCGATGTCGTGGAGGTCCGCGCGGTCGACCGTCCGATCCGACTGATCGAACCTGCCGGCGCACGACCGTTCTGGGAGTTGCTCCGCCAGAAGGTGGCGCTCCTGCCGTCGTGAATGGATCCGCGTCGCCAACCGGTCGGCTGCTCGAACTGACGGTCGAGGATCTCGCGCTGATCGATCGCCTTCGGCTTCGATTGGATGGCGGCCTGAACGTCATCACCGGGGAGACCGGCGCGGGCAAGAGCCTGCTCATCGATGCGCTCGGGTTGATCCGGGGAGCACGAGCGGACACCGGGGTGATTCGCCACGGAGCCGAGGCAGCCCGGGTCGAAGCGCTGTTCGACCGCCTTCCGGAACCCCTGATCGCCGTCCGCGAGGTGGGTGCCAATGGACGCTCGACGGCCCGCCTGGATGACGTGGCGACGACGGCCTCGCGCCTGGCGGACGAGGTCGGCCCGCTCATCGAGATCCATGGGCAGCACGACCAGCAGCGTCTCCTCGATGAGCGCCGGCAGCGCGACCTGCTCGATGCGTTCGGACGTCACGGGTCGCTTCGGGACGCCATGGCGGATGCGGTCGAACGATTCCGGGCCAACGAGGCAGCGCTCGCCGAGCTCGCGATCGACCCGGCCGCGCTGGCCCGTCGCGTCGACCTGCTCGAATACGAGGTGGCCGAGATCGCCGAGGCAAGACTCCAGCCGGGTGAGGCCGAGTCGATCCGGATGCGCCTGGCTGCGGCCCAGCACGCGGAGACGATCGCCCGTGGAGCGGCCGCCGTCCGCGACGCGCTGAGCGCCGACGGCTCAGGCGCGCGCGAGGTCACGGCGATCGCCGCCCGCGAGGCGCGTGGTCTGTCGCGGGTCGATCCCCGCTTCGAGACGGCCGCCGAACGATTGGCTGGTCTTGAGGCGGAGCTGGAGGACGTCGCCTCGGAGATCCGAGGGCTCGTGGAAGGGATCGATCACGAGCCAGCCGCGATCGCGACCCTGGAGTCCCGGCTCGGCGCGATCTACGCGCTCGAGCGCCGTTACGGCGAGGGCGAGGCCGCGGTCATCGCACACGGGGAACAGGCGGCCGCCGAGCTCGAGCGCCTGCGCGACCTGGACGGGGAGCGAGCACGCCGGCAACGCGAAGCCGCCATCCTCCTGACCAGGGTGGCGGAGGTCGCGGCCGACCTGTCCCAAGCCAGGCGAGCCGCCGCGCTGGAACTCGGACCTGCCGTCGGGAGCGTGCTCGAGGAACTCGGTTTCCCGGCCGGCGTGTTCGAGGTCTGGCTCGGGCGACGACCAGCAGGCGATGATGAACCGGCGATCGAGGTCGACGGGGACGCGGTCGTCTTCGACGCGAGCGGCGCCGACCAGGTCGTCTTCCAGCTCGCGCCGAACCCTGGAGAGCCGGCCAGACCGCTGGCCAGGATCGCGTCCGGCGGGGAGCTGTCCCGGGTCGCCCTGGCGATCAAGCGCATCGTGGCGGAGGCGGATGAGACGCCCGTCCTGGTCTTCGATGAAGTCGACACCGGGATCGGCGGCCGAGGCGGTGACCCGGTCGGACGCAGCCTGTGGGCGCTCGCCCGGCGCCATCAGGTGCTGTGCGTCACCCATCTGCCCCAGATCGCCGCCCATGCCGACGCGCACTTTCGGATCGCCAAGCGGGAGCGCGACGGCCGGACCGTCACGGAGATCACCGAGCTCGATCGCGAGGGCAGGATCATGGAGCTCGCCCAGATGCTCGGTGGATCGGGAGGGACCTCGGCGCCGGCGACCGCGCGCGAACTGCTCGATCGCGCCGAAGCGTGGCGGGTCGGGATCGCCCAGACGGGCTGAGACCTCGCCCATGTCCGACCTCGACACGGCCATCGACGATTACCTGACCTACCTGCACGTCGAGCGCGGCCTCGCTCCGGCGACCATCCGCGCCTATCGCGCGGACCTTCGGGACTACGAGGCGTCGCGCGGCGTTCGCGCGGCATGGTCGGTCTCGCCCGATGCCGCCATCGGCTACCTCGCGACCCGGACGCGCCGTGGTCGACGGGGCGATCCGGGCCTGGCGCCGAGCAGCCTCCGCCGCCGGGCGGCCGCCTTGAAGGGGTTCTACCGGTTCGCCTACGGCGAGGGCGTCATCACCACCGATGTCGCGGCCCACCTCGATCTTCCCAGACCGTCGCGGCTGCTCCCGGAGACCCTGACGATCGACGAGGTGGAGCGCCTCCTCGAGGCGACCGGCGAGGCGGGCGATGAAGCGGCGACCCGGCCGCTGCGCGACCGGGCGCTGCTCGAGCTGCTGTACGCGGCTGGACTGCGGATCAGCGAGGCGATCGGCCTCGACCGTGAAGACCTGTCCGTGGACGGGTCATTCGTCCGGGTCATCGGCAAGGGCGACAAGGAGCGCCTTGTCCCGATCGGGGATGTCGCGCTCGACTGGCTCGGTCGCTGGATGGCCGGGCCACGGCTCGGGCTGCTTGCCCTCCACCACGTGGAGCCGCTCCGGGGCGGGCCGCTCTTCCTCGGCGATCGGGGCGGCCGCCTGGCGCGTCAACAGGCGTGGGCCGCCGTCAAGCGAGCATCCGACGGAGCCGGCCTCGGTGATCGGGTCAGCCCGCACACGTTGCGCCATTCATTCGCGACCCACCTGCTGGAGGGAGGAGCCGACCTGCGCATCGTCCAGGAGTTGCTCGGCCATGCGAGTATCACCACGACGCAGCTCTACACGCACCTGACCGGCGAGCGGATCCGCGACGTCTATAGTCGGGCCCACCCGCGGGCCTGAGGGAGGCACTTGCCAGCATGAGTTACGCCGACGGCTTGCTGTCCAAAGGCGAGCAGATCCTCCATCGGAACCGGCAACACCCGTTCATCTTCATCTGGGGCGGCCGGTACACGATCCTGGCACTCGTCATCGCGGTCGTCCTGTTCTGGGTCGGCGGCAACCTCGGGCCGGACGGCATCTCCGGGGGTCTTCGCACATTGCTCGGCTGGATCACGGCGATCCTGTTCTTCGGTGGGATCGCGGTGGCGATCTGGACGGGTCTTCGCTACTTCAACCAGGAATATGTCCTGACCAACCGGCGGGTCATCCAGGTCGAGGGTGTCCTGAACCGGACCGCGAATGACAGCTCCCTCGAGAAGATCAATGACGCGGTCCTGACCCAGTCCATCTTCGGCCGGATGTTCGACTTCGGTGACCTCACCGTGCTGACCGCGTCGGAGAGCGGGATCGACAAGATGCGGATGATCCGCGGCCCGATCGACTTCAAGAAGCGGATGCTCGACGCCAAACATGACTACGAGGTGGACATGGAACGGGCCGGCTGGGCGCCCACGCCGCCGATCCGTGAGGGTGGCTCGGCCGGGTCCGGTACGGGTGCGCCTTCATCGTCCGCCGGGGCGCCCGCCGCGTCGGTCAGTTCCGCGGGATATCCGGCGCCGGCCAGCGCCCCAGCGGCCGCCAGCGCTCCGCCGCCTCCGGTCGTGGCCGCAGCTCCCAGCAATGACCCCGATGACGTGACGCGCACGCTCGCCAGCCTCGCCGACCTGCGTGACCGTGGGGCGATCACCACGGAGGAATACGACCGCAAGAAGGCGGAGTTGCTGGGGCGCCTGTAGTCCGCTCGCGGACTCGTCCGCCCGAGGCCGCTACGATAGGGCCGATCCCCCATAGCGCAGGTGTCGGTTGTCCCTGGATAACATCATCCCCGCGGCGATCGTCGTCGCCATCATGTTGCTGGTCGGCTTGCCCGTCCACGAATTCAGTCACGCCCTGGTCGCGTTCCGACTCGGCGACGGGACGGCCAAGCTGTTCGGACGGCTGACGCTCAACCCGTTGGCCCACTTCGACCCGATCGGTGGCTCGCTGCTGGCGCTCACCTTCATCGGATCCGCGGCCAGCGGGTCGGCCTTCGGTTTCGGCTGGGCCAAACCGACGCCGGTCAATCCACTCAACCTCGAGGGCGGTCGTCGTGGCGAAGCACTCGTGGCGGCGGCCGGGCCGCTGTCGAACCTCATCCTGGCGACCGCCGCGGCGATCCCGCTCCGCTACATGGTCGCCAATCCGGAACTCATCGACAGCGTGCCGATGCTCGCGAACATCCTGTCGCTGTTCATCCAGATCAACCTGCTGCTGATGATCTTCAACTTCATCCCGATCCCGCCGCTCGATGGGTCGAAGGTCATGTTCGCGTTCATGGATCGCCGGACCGAATACCAGATCCGGCCGTTCCTCGAGCAGTACGGTTTCCTGATCCTCATCGCGGTCCTGTTCCTCCCGCCGGGCAACTCCATCGGCGGACGGATCATCTTCCCGATCCTGGATGGTCTCTTTGGCCTCCTGGTGGGCGTCTAGGGCCCGCCAGTTCCGGGCGCATCTCCGGGCCCGTGTGCGGCCCGAGGAGCGCGCGGCGCTGGTGGACCGGACGTCGCCCGAGCAGCTCGCCCTCTTCGACTCGATGCATGTCGCCGACCGGCGCCACGGCCTCGATGTCGTGGCATCGCTGCGTGCCGAGCGAGTGACCGATCCCGACCTGCTGATCGCGGGTCTGCTGCACGACGCCGGCAAGGGCGATACCGGTGTCTGGCCGCGGGTCGCCTACACGCTCGCCGCTCGATACGGGTCGTGGATCGGCACCGCCGTGAGCGTCGTGCCTGGCTATCGACCCGCACTCGAGCGCCTGCGCACCCACGCCGAGACGTCCGCGACGCTTGCGGCACAGGCCGGTTGCTCGGTCCGGACCGTCGAGCTGATCCGACACCAGGAGGCGCCCACGGACCCGGACTTCGGCGAGTTGCTGCGGATCGCGGACGAGGCCAACTGATGACCGCCGGTGGATCGCCCGGCGTGCCGGTGATGGCGACGGACCTGACCGACCGACTGCCCGCGACCGAACCGGCGGTCCACTTCGGCGAAGGACGGCGCCCCGAAAGCCGCACCGTGGTCCAGGTCGGGGAATTCGACGGGCCGCTGGCGCTGCTCCTGGCGCTCATCGAGGCCCGACAGCTCGACGTCCTGACCGTGCCGCTCGGAGCGTTGGCCGATGCCTACCTGGACGCCCTCGGCCGACTCGAGTCGGACCGGCTCGGCAACGTGAGCGCCTTCGTCGCGGTGGCCAGTCAACTCATCCTGATCAAGAGCCGGGCGATGCTACCGCGCCAGACCGACCCGACCGACCCGACCGCCCTGGTCGACGAGGGCGTCGACCCGGAGGCCGAACTCCGCGCTCGTCTGGTCCTCTATCGCGCCTATCGCGACGGGGGCGTCCGACTGGCCGAGACCGCGATCGATCGGATCGGTCTGTTCCGGCGCGAGCCCGGCGCGGCCCGGGCCGCCGCGATGGCCGGAGCGCGGCCCGCCGATCAGCCCCCGCTCGATCCTGCGATCCTCGCCGAGACGCTCGACCGTCTCGTGGCGATCACGCCACCGCCCGAGATGGCGGCCGACGTGGTGGCCCGGGTCATCACCATCACCGAGCGTGCCGAGATCATCCGCGCCGCCCTGCTCGACGCGCCGGTCGTCGTCCTCCAGGACCTCCTGCGAGGGGTCCGCGACCGGGTCGTCATCGCCATCACCTTCCTGGCGATGCTCGAGCTGATGAAGCGCCGCGAGATCGTCGTCGAGCAGGCCGATCCGTGGGGACCGATCGTCGCCCGGGCAACGACGCCGGCCGAGCGCGCCCTGGCTGGCGGTGCCGGGTCCGATCCGGCCCCGATCGATGAGTCGCTCGAGTCGTTCGCATGAGCGAGTCGATCGAGCCGGCCGCGATCGAGCTGACCCCGAGTGAGCCGGCCCCGATCGAGCTGACCGAGGCGGCGCTCGAGGCCCTGCTCTTCGTGGCCGAGAAGCCCCTCTCGCGTCGTGAGATCGGCGGTCTTGCCGGGACGGATCGAGCCACCGTGGACGCGCGATTGGGGGATCTGGAAGTGTCCCTTCGATCTCGTGGCATCCGTCTGCTGGTCGATGGAGACCGGGTCGAGCTCGCGACGGCGCCCGAGGTCGGTGCGCTGGTCGCCCGCTACGTCGGCACCGACGCGGTCCGGCTGTCGCCGGCGTCGCTGGAGACGCTGGCGATCGTCGCCTACCGACAGCCCGTCACGAAGTCGGCGATCGAACGGATCCGCGGTGTCGACTCCGACTACACCATCCGGACGTTGCTGCACCGCCGACTCGTGGTCGAATTGGGCCGCTCGGTCACCCCCGGCCGGCCGTTCCTGTACGGGACCGGTTTCGACTTCCTGGAGCGGTTCGGGATGACCAGCCTTGACGAGTTGCCGCCGCTCGATGCCGAGATCGCCGCACGACTGGTGGACGAGGGCGGGGAGTCGCCGGCGTCGGGCGAAACAGACCGACGAGGAGCTGACCTGATGGCAGTCGAGCGGCTTCAGAAGGTCCTCGCCGCGTCCGGTGTCGCGTCCCGCCGTGCCAGCGAGGTGCTCATCGCGAACGGGCGGGTGACCGTCGATGGCCGCCCAGCGCAGTTGGGGATGCGGGTCGATCCGGCCAAGGCGGTCATCGCCGTGGACGGGCGGATCATCGGCTCCGCCTCTGCACCCGAATACCTGTTGCTGCACAAGCCGGGCGGGGTCACGTCGACCGTCCGTGACCGGCATGCCTCGAAGACCGTCCTCGACATGATCCCGACCGCGATGTTGCCCGAGGGGGGTCGGCTCTACCCGGTCGGACGCCTGGACCAGGACTCGGAAGGCCTGCTCGTCCTCACCAACGATGGGGCGTGGGCGGACCGCGTCCTCCACCCGAGGCATGGGGTCGAACGTGAATATGCCATCGGCCTGCGCGGCCCATTGACCCGCGAACAGGCCGACAGACTCAAGGCGGGTATCCAACTCGACGAGGGTCTGGCGACTGTCACCGGACTGCGGCCCACGACCGACATCGAGACGCGCCGCCTCATCGAGCTGATCGCGCCGCCACCGGGCGACCTCGTGTGGTACCGAGCGATCCTCGCCCAAGGCTGGAAGCGCCAGCTCCGGCGGATGTTCGGGGTCGTGGGTGCGCCGGTCGACCGCCTCGTCCGGGTCCGGATCGGGCCGGTCCGGCTCGATGACCTGCAGAGCGGTCGGGCACGCCGTCTCCGGGCTCCTGAGATCCGCGGTCTTGGCGCCGGGGCCGGCACGAGCCGAGCCGGCGCACGATCGCGGACCGCGGGGCGGCCGGGTCCCGATCCGTCATGACGATGGACACCGTCCTGTGGAACGTGCGGCTCGTCGATGGCCGTGGCGGCTCGCCGCTGGAGCGTGCGTCGATCACGCTTGGGGGTGGCCGGATCACCGGAGTCGACTCCTCGGCCGGCGAACCACCGGCGGGCGCGCTGGATCTCGGCGGTCGGACCGTCCTGCCGGGCCTGATCGATGCGCATTCGCACGTGACCAGCGAAACGGAGCGAAGCCCCGGGTTCGGGCCACCGCCCGAGAAGCACGGCGACGATCCGAGGCCGCGTGAGCTCGGCTACTTCATCCTGGCAAAGGCCGCAGGTGCCTTGTTGCGTGCCGGGATCACGACGGTCCGCGACGTGGGGAGCTTCGATGGAGAGGCGATCGTCCTGCGGCGGGCGATCGAGCTCGGCCTGCTCGACGGTCCGCGCATCCTGTCGTGCGCGAAGATCGTCAGTGCGACCTCGCCGGGCGCCCGGATCTTCGGAACGATGTATCGCGAGGCAGACGGTCCGTGGGAGATGCGCAAGGCGGTTCGCGAACAGATCCGGGACGGAGCGGACTACATCAAGATCATGGCGACGGGTGCCCGCTCCGTCGATCGTGAGGATCCTGAGCCCGCCCAGATGACCGCCGAGGAGGTCGCGGCGGTCGTGGACGAGGCGCACCGGATCGGGTTCCGCGTGGCCGCCCACGCCGAAGGGTTGGGCGGTGCGCAAATCGCCGTCGAGGCCGGGGTCGACACGATCGAGCACGGCCTGTCGCTCCATCGAGCGCCCGAGATGCTCGACCGGATGGCGGCACAGGGGACCGTCCTGGTTCCCACCCTGTCGACCTTCGACGACCTTGCAGACCGTTTCGCCGACGCGTTCACACCCCGTCTCGTCGAACAGGCGAAGCGCCAGGCCGAGGAGGCACGGTTGACCCTGCTGGCGGCGCGGAGCGCCGGTGTCACCCTCGCCATGGGCTACGACAGCGGTCCACCCGGCACCAACGCGACCGAACTGGTCAAGATGGCCGAGGCGGGCCTGAGCGCGGGCGAGGCGATCCGGGCGGCGACCTGGGGTTCGGCCCAGGCGGTCGGACTGGGCACGGACCGCGGGACGGTCGAGCCCGGCAGGACCGCCGATCTCGTCGTGGTCGACGGCGATCCCCTGGAACGTCCGCAGATCCTCCTCGACGACGCACGGATCTGGCTGGTCCTGCTCGGCGGTCGCCCGGTGGCCGGCGACGCCGCCCGCTTGATGCCGTCCTCCTCGTCGTGAGCGAGTCGCCCAAGCTCGCCGAAGGCACGCTCCTGTGGGAGCCGTCGGATGCATTCAAGGCGGCCTCGACGATGACGGCCTATCTCGCCTGGCTCGAGCGGGAGCGCGGCCTGCGGTTCGCCGACTACGGTGCGCTGTGGCGCTGGTCCGTCGAGGACCTCGAGGCATTCTGGTCGTCGGTCGTCGACTTCTACGAGATCCCGCTTCACGGCTCGTGGTCGCGCGTTCTGGGCCAGGCGACCATGCCCGGCGCCGTCTGGTTCGAAGGCGCGACGCTCAACTACGCAGACGTCGTCTTCAGGCGGATCGCCCGCGACGAGACGGCGCTGCTCTTCCGGTCGGAGCGGCGATCCCTGACCGGGATGACCGGCGCGGAGATGGAGACGGCCGTGGCGGCAGCGGCGGCCGGTCTGCGGCGGCTCGGGGTCGGGCGCGGGGACCGGGTCGTCGCGATGATCCCGAACATCCCGGAGGCGGTCATCGCCTTCCTCGCGTGCGCCAGTCTCGGGGCGGTCTGGGCGAGCTGCTCACCGGACATGGGCGCCCAGAGCATGATCGACCGGTTCGTCCAGGTCGAACCCAAGGTCCTGATCGCCGTCGACGGCTACACCTACGGCGGCAAGCCGTTCGACCGGCGGTCCGTCATCGACGGGATCCGGAAGGCGCTGCCAAGCCTGGAGCGAACCGTCCTGATCCCGTACCTCGACCCGGACGCGTCGCCCGAAGGCGCCGGTACGTCGTCCTGGGCTGAGCTGGTGGCCGGGCCTCCTGGAGCACTGCACTTCGAGGACGTGCCCTTCGACCATCCGCTCTGGGTGCTGTATTCGTCCGGGACCACCGGTCTGCCCAAGGCGATCGTCCACGGCCACGGCGGCGTCGTCCTCGAGCATTCCAAGGCGATCGGCCTGATGTTCGATGTCCGGCCGGGCGATCGGATGTCGTGGTTCAGCACGACCGGCTGGATGATGTGGAACTTCCTGATCGGATCGATGCTGGTCGGCGGCGTCCCGGTGCTGTACGACGGCAGTCCGGGTCACCCGAACCTCGACGTCCTGTGGGATCTTGCCGATGAAGCGCAGGTCAGCTTGTTCGGCACGAGTGCGGCCTTCATCGGCGCATGCATGAAGTCCGGGTCACGGCCGGGCGATTCGCACGCCCTTGCCGCGCTTCGTTCGATCGGGTCGACGGGATCGCCGCTGCCCGTGGGCGCGTTCGGGTGGGTGTACGACGCCGTGAAGCCCGATGTCTGGCTCGCGTCGATGAGCGGTGGGACCGACGTGGTCAGCGCATTCGTCGGTGGTTGCCCGCTCCTTCCGGTCCATGCCGGGGAGCTGCAGGCGCGAGCCCTCGGCGCGCGGATCGAGGCATTCGATCCCAGCGGCGCGCCGGTGATCGGACAGACGGGCGAGCTCGTCATCACGGCGCCGCTCCCGTCCATGCCGATCGCCTTCTGGAACGACCCCGACGGGTCACGCTACCGCGAGAGCTACTTCGAGATGTACCCGGGGGTATGGCGTCATGGCGACTGGATCCGGATCAACGACCGGGGCAGCGCTGTCATCGAGGGCCGCTCTGACGCCACGTTGAATCGACAAGGCGTCCGGTTCGGGACGAGCGAGTTGTATGGCGTGGTGGAGCGGCTTCCGGAGATCGTCGACAGCCTGGTCATCGGCGTGGAGCGGCCGGACGGGAGCTACTGGATGCCGCTGTTCGTGGTCCTGGCTGATGGGGCGGTCCTCGATGGCGCGCTCATCGCCCGCCTGACCGCAGCGGTCCGATCGGAGCTGTCGCCGCGCCACGTCCCGGATGAGGTCCACGCGGTCCCGGCGATCCCGCGGACGCTGAGCGGCAAGAAGATGGAAGTGCCGGTCAAGCGCCTGCTGCTCGGGCAGCCGCTCGCGACCGTGGCAGCTCCCGGGTCGACGGCCGATCCCGCGGCTCTGGCGTACTTCGAACGGTTCGCCCAAGCTGCGGCGACGTGACGGACGGGTCGACGGGTATCCTGCCCGGGATGGACGCTTCGGTGGACAACAGGCTCGTCGTGGCCCTGGACGGACCAGGTTCGTCCGGCAAGAGCAGCGTCGGGGCCGCCGCCGCGCTCGACGTCGGCTATCGGTTCTGCGACACGGGGCTGCTCTACCGCGCGGTCACCTGGCTGGCGATCGCCCGGGGTCTGACGGCATCGCACCCGCACGCGATGCGCGGCCTCGTCGACGAGGTGGATCTCGCCGCGGACGCGCAAGGACGGCTCGCCCGGGTCTACGTCGATGGGATCGATCACACGGAAGATGTCCGCAGCCCCGAGGTCGACGTCGCCGTGTCGGCCATATCGGCGATCCCGGAGCTGCGGGCCGCCCTGCTCGAACGGCAGCGGACACTGGCGGCGGACGGCGGGATCATCATGGCCGGCCGGGATATCGGCACGGTCGTACTCCCTGACGCCGATCTCAAGATCTTCCTCGACGCATCCGTGGAGGAGCGAGCGCGGAGACGCACCCGGGAACGCGACCTTGATCCGGCCGGCCCGGAGGCGGTCGAGATCCTGGAGGCACTGCGGCGGCGCGACAAGCTCGAATTCGACCCGCGCCGTCGCCCCGCTCCGGACGGCGGACGACGCCCGGATCATCTCCACCGACGGCAACCGGTTCGAGGACACGGTCGACGCAGTGATCGGCGCGATCCGCGACGTCGAGGCACGACGTGCGGCTGCACCCGGGGCCAGCTGACGTGCCCAACGATCCCATCGACAGCTCGATCACGCCGCTGATCACGTTGCTGACGACCGGCGGCCGGGTCTTCGCCCGGGCGGTCAGCCGGATCACGGTGGAGGGCGCGATCGACGAGATCCCTCGTGCCGGCCCGCTCATCCTGGCCTCGAACCACGCCTCGAACCTCGACGCCGTCGTGCTGGGATCGTGGCTGATGCCGACGCTGGGCCGAAGGATCCACTGGCTCGGCAAGAAGGAGCTGTTCGACTGGCCGCTGGTCGGTTGGGCGGCGGCCAACGGCGGCGTCCACCCGGTCGATCGCGGAGCCGCGGATGTCGAGGCATTTCGGCTGGCCCAGCGCATCCTGGATGCGGGCAACATCCTGTTCGTCTTCCCGGAGGGGACCCGAAGCCCGGACGGAACGCTGCAGCAGGCGCAGGACGGCGTCGCGGTGCTGGCGATCCGGACCGGCGCACCGATCGTCCCGCTCGGGATCGCCGGCTCGAGTCGGGTCTGGCCGAAGGGTCAGAAGTTCCCGCATCCCGGGGGCCATGTCACGGCCCGCGTCGGCCGCCCCTTCGTGCCGGCCGACCTGCTGCCGTCGGGAACCGATCGGCGGGCGGCCAAACCCCTCGTCACCGACCTGATCATGCGGCGGATCGCCGAGCTGCTGCCACCCGCTCAACGTGGTGCCTACGGGGATCTGCCGGATCCCGTGTGATAATCGGGGCATGGGCATGGTCGAAGAAGTCCGCATCGCGAAGCGCACCGGCTTCTGCTATGGCGTCCGCGAGGCGATCGACATGGCAAAGGAAGCGTCGGCGGCCGGAAAGGTGACGCACACCCTCGGCCAGGTCGTCCACAACGAGGGCGTCGTTCGCGATCTCCAGGATCTCGGGATCGAAACGGTCGATTCGCTCGACGATGTCGATCATGGGGCCGCCGTGGTGATCCGTGCCCATGGCGTCCGGCCGGATGTCATGGAGCGCGCCGAGCATCGAGGCCTGGAGGTCATCGACGGGACGTGCACCTGGGTGATCCAGGAGCAGCGCGAGCTCGTCCGCCTCGTCGACGATGGCTACACCATCGTGCTCCTCGGGACGCCGAAGCACCCTGAGGTCGTCGGTCTGCTCGGTTTTGCGCCGGATGCGATCGTGGTCGACGAGGAATCAGAATGGGAGGCTGCCATCCCGCGCCGGAAGCGGATGGCCCTCATCTCCCAGTCGACCCAGCCGCCCTGGAAGTTCGAGCGACTGGCCGCGTTCATGGTCTCCCGCGCCCACGAACTCAAGATCGTGAACACCGTCTGCCCGGTGACGATCAGGCGCCAGCAGGACACCCTCGAAGCCGCCGGCGAAGTCGACCTGATGGTGGTCGTCGGTGGACGGTCCAGCGCCAACACGAAGGAACTGACCCGCTTGTGCGAGATCGCCGGGACCGCCGCGATCCAGATCGAGGGCGTGCGCGACCTGGAGGATCCCGGGCTGTTCGGCGACGCCCGGGTCGTCGGGGTCACCGGCGGGACATCCACGCCGATCGAGGACCTGCGCGACGTGACCGAGCGCATCCTCGTCCTGGCGGGGACCGCCGAGGCGAAGTCGAATGCCGCCGAGATGGCTCGAGCGACACTCGACCGTGCCGCCACGCCGGCGGGACGTACCACGTCGTTGCCACCGATTCGAGACACCGACCAGGTCTCCACGTCCGGCGTCGCCTGACGGTGGCGCAGGCAACCCGAGGCGGGATCCCGGTCGTCGCGATCGTCGGCCGACCCAACGTCGGCAAGAGCACCCTGTTCAACCGGTTCGTTGGCCAACGTTCCGCGATCGTCGAGGATCGGGCACGGACGACGCGTGATCGCCTCTACGGCGACGCCGAGTGGAACGGTCGCCGGTTCGTCATCGTCGACACCGGCGGACTCGAACTGGACCCGGACGATCCGATCGAAGCCCGCGTCCAGGTGCAGGCTCGTCTTGCGATCGCGGAGGCGGACGCCATCCTGTTCGTGGTCGATGCAGTGACCGGGATCACCCCGGCCGATCTTGAGGCGGCCAGGATCCTGCGGCGGGCGACGGCACCGGTCATCGTCGTGGTCAACAAGGCGGACAACGAGAAGCGCGAACTGGATGGCGCCGAGTTCCATCGCCTCGGGTGGGACGAGACCTATGCAATCTCGGCGTCGCACGGGCGGGGGACGGGGGACCTGCTCGACGCGGTCGTGTGGGCACTGCCGCCCGAGAGCGAGGCGGAAGTCGCCCGAAAGGCGCGTGAGGTCGAGGCCGACGTGTGGGCCGAGGAGATCGCGTCCGGTCGACTCGAGCCGTTCGTGGTCGGCGACCCCGAGGCAGGTGACGCGGACGACAGCGATGGCGTGGAGGCCCCCGACCTCGACGGGGTGGATGCCGAGGCGGCCCGGTGGGACGCTGCGATGGCTGCCGAGAAGGACGGCGAGCCCGCAGCGATCGCGTTCGTCGGGCGACCGAACGTCGGCAAATCAAGCCTGCTCAACGCGCTCCTCGGCGAGGAGCGGGCGATCGTTTCGGAGGTCCCCGGGACGACCCGCGATGCGATCGATACCCGGCTCGAATGGGGCCGGAGTGAGATCGTCCTCATCGACACGGCCGGCATCCGGCGCCGCGGCAAGGTCGCGGGCGGACCGGCCGCCGAGCGCTATTCGACGCTGCGAGCACTCCACGCGCTGTCGCGGGCCGATGTCGCCGTGCTGGTCATCGATGCTGTCGAGGGCCTGACCAGCCAGGACGCGCACGTCGCCGGCTACGTCGTCGAGGAGGGCAGGGGCCTGGTCATCGCCGTCAACAAGTGGGACCTGGTCGAGGACAAGAACGATCGGACCTTCGACCAGTACGTCGAATGGATCCGGTCCGAGGTGCCGTTCCTGGATTTCGCGCCGATCGTATCGATCAGCGCCAAGACCGGCCAGCGGGTCGGCCGCGTCCTCGAAGCAGCGATCGAGATCTGGGGCGAGCGGCGCAAGCGGATCTCGACCGGTGAGCTGAACCGTGTCCTGAGTGCGGCCACCGAACGGACACCGCCGCCGCCGGTCCGTGGCCACCGGCCCAAGTTGTTCTATGCCACCCAGGCGGCCGTGGCCCCACCGACCTTCGTGTTCTTCGCGTCCGATGCGTCGGCCGTCCACTTCAGCTACCGCCGGTACCTCGAGAATCAGCTCCGCGATCGGTTCGGATTCGATGGGACGCCTGTCCGCCTCGTCTTCCGCGATCGCGTCTCGGTCAAGTTGCCGCGCAAGAGGAAGTCACGGAGCGCCCCGGCCAAGCCCGGTGGCAGCCGGAGCAAGGCATCGAGTCGCAAGGGCACGCCTGCCACGCGGGGCCCGAAGGCGACCTGATGGATGGGCCGCGGGTCGCGGTAGTCGGGGCCGGGGCGTGGGGCACGACGCTCGCCCGGGTCGTCGCCCGGGCCGAGCCAGTGACGCTCTGGTGCCACAGCCCTGAAACCGCGGATCGGATCAGGGCGACTCGTCGCAACGAGCTTCGGCTACCCGGCGTGGAGCTGCCGTCGAACCTGATCGCGACCGCCGACCCCGAATCGCTGCGAGCCGCGACCGACCTCGTCATCTTCGCGGCGCCCTCGGCCCACCTCCGTCGGACGATCGAGTCGTTGGCCGGGGATCTTGCGCCCGGCGCCGACCTCCTCTCCGTGGTCAAGGGCCTTGAACAAGGCACCCTCCGGCGAATGAGCGAAGTCGTCTCGGAGGCGGCAGGCGTTCCTCCCGAGCGGGTGGCGGCCTTGTCGGGCCCGAACCTGGCCGCCGAAGTGGCGCGCAACCTGCCGGCATCGGCCGTCGTCGCCGCGAGGGACCTGCCGCTCGCCGAACGTGTGGCTGGGCGGCTGGCCCGGCGGCGCTTTCGCCTGTACGTGAATGAGGACATCCTCGGCGTTGAGCTGTGCGGCGCGCTCAAGAACGTCATCGCCATCGCGGCGGGGGCCGCGGAAGCGCTCGGGTTCGGCGACAACGGCAAGGCCGGATTGCTGACTCGGGGACTGGCCGAGATGACCCGCCTTGGGATGGCCGCTGGAGCGAACCCGCTGACGTTCGCCGGTCTCGCCGGGATGGGCGACCTCATCGCGACGGCTGGATCGCCACTGTCACGTAATCACCGTCTCGGTATGGAGCTGGCCAAGGGCCGCAAATGGGCCGAGATCGAGGCGACGATGCCCGGCACGGCCGAGGGCGCATATACGGTCCAGGCCGCGCTCGAGCTGGCCGCTCGGCTCGGAGTGGAGCTGCCGATCGCTCGCGAGGTCTATCGCGCGCTGTTCGAGGGCAAGAGCGTCCAGCGCTGCCTGGTCGACCTGCTTGCGCGCGAGTCGAAGGACGAGCTGGCCGACTACGGCCGCTGGGTCGCCCGGCTGGGGGAGCGGGCAGATTGAGCCTGCTTCACGAAGAGGACTGCCGAGCCGGTGCTAGACTCCGGCACACGGGGCGTGGCGCAGTCTGGTAGCGCACCAGTCTGGGGGACTGGTGGTCGTGGGTTCAAATCCCGCCGCCCCGACCATATCCTGAACGTGGAACCGGCCTTCGGGCCGGTTTCTTCGTGTCTGGTGGTAGCAACGGTGGTGCCGATCGGACGAAGAATGGGTATACAGCCCCGTTCGCCCGGCGCCGGCGGCGACGACCAGCTCCGCCTTTGCGATCACGCGTCCCCATTTCCCTCGCGTCGTGGTCGGACGACAATGCGCCCGAACCCAGCTCCGAGCCGCCGCCCTCGATCTCGGCTAGGCCCGCCGACGTGGCCCCGCATCGAGCCAACGAGAAGGACCCCCGCCGGAGCGGGGGTCCTTCGCACATGCAACTGTGGTCTGCGCTTGTCAGGGACAGGTCACAACGGACCCGGCGCCGGCCGTGGCGGTGCAACCGGTGGAGCTTTGAGCGAGTGCGTAGGCATCGGCGCCGGTCGCGGTGGCGTGGTTGTTGTCGCCGCGGTATGCGATTGCGCTGGCATCGGTGCCGGTCGCGGAGGCGTAGTTGTCGTTTCCGTTGTCTGCGTATGCGGTGGCATGGGTGCCGGTCGCGGTGGCGTAGTTGTTGTCGCCCGTGAAGGCATATGCGCTGGCATCGGTGCCGGTCGCGGTGGCGTAGTTGTTGTCGCCGTCGTAGGCGTCTGCGATGGCACCAACACCGGACGCAACGGCGGTGTTGTTGTCGCCGGTGTCGGCGTCTGCGTAGGCACCGTCACCGACGGCTACGGCGATGTTCGGGTTCGAGCCGGTGCTGTGATCGGAATAGCATGAAGCCTTGCCCGTGGGTCCGACCGTCGTCACGCCGTCGATGCTGACGCAGATATCCGTCTCGTTGACATCGAGGATGCCGTCGCCGTTGGAGTCGTCCTCGCAGGCATCGCCCTTCGGTGAGCCATAGCGGTCGGACTGGTCGGCGTTCGCGACGGTCGGGCAGTTGTCCGAGGTGTCCGGGACGCCGTCGCCATCGGTATCAGCGCCATCGGTATCAGCCAGAACCGGCGCGCAGGCCGCGTCGAAGACGTAGCCCGCCATGGTCGGCACAGGATCGCCTGGGAAGGCGTCGCCGTGGGCCAGGTGGGCGGCGACGGCCTTGCCGTTGTCGCTGACCATGATCAGCGCATAGCTGTCGGTGACCGAGTGGTAGTGGCAGATGTCCACTTTCGTCGTCTTGGCCACCGCCACCGAGGCCATGACGGCCATCAGTAGCATGGCAGCCGAAAGCGCTGCGAGATATCGCTTCACGAAGGTTCCCCCTGCTGCCGGATGGTGCGCACCGGGGCCCTGGACCTGACAGCAGCCGGCGGTAGCCACGGCCGCGTCATCCTCGGGATCGCATCGTGCACATGCCGCCACTATCCGTCACGCGCCTTGAATCCTGAGTCGCCCGATAGTACGGGCCGGCAGGCGCCATAAGCCGCAACTGAGCGCCCCAGAACACTCGGTTCGGCGCCGGCATACCCGGACGCAGCGCGGCGTATGCCGCAGCGGTGGCAGCGATCCAGGCGATGCTGCCGTCATCTGGCTCGAAAGCGCTCCACCGGCGGAGACTGCTGGTGCGTGCCGCCCCCCGGCGGACAGGTGACCGAAGCCTGATTCGGTCAGCACGGTGCACTCTGGTTTATGGGGCGATGGAGTGGACCCGGCGCTGACCGCCGGCGATCCGCTATTCCTTGGATACGGATGCTGACGTGGATGGCGCAAGCGGACCGAGCGACCGCTGACGGCTGCGGAGCTTCAGCGGGTGCTGCGACGGTTTCCGGGGAACTTGTAACCCGAGTGGTGGTGGCCTATCGATCGCCGATGCCTTCGATGAACCCGACGATGGCCGGCACGAACGTCCAGACCCCGATCACGACGGTACCGACCACCGGTCTGTCGCCGAGCATCTCGGCGCGTTCGCGTGTCGGCCTGCCTGATCCAGCCATCACTCCGGGCGCGATCAACCCCGCGGCCACGCAGGACAACCTGGCGACGACCGTCTGTATGCCCGGCTGGGCCGCAACCGTCCGACCGCCGACCGCCCACGCCGCCCTGAAGGCCGCCCAGATCCTCCAATATGGCTATGCGGATCGGACCTCAAGCCACTATCGGGAGGATTACCTGGTGCCGCTCGAGCTTGGCGGGGCTGGCCGCGACGTCCGGAACCTCTGGCCGCAGCCCAATGAAACGACCCTGCCGGATGGCTCGATCATCGGCAGCAAGGAGAAGGACGAGCTGGAATCCGCTCTCCTCGCCGAGGTCTGCGATGGATCGCTGTCTCTGGCCGATGCCCAGTTGATGATCGAGCATGACTGGATCGCGGCATGGGAGTCACTCAACTGAGCGTCGAGGGCGTCGAGTACCCACACGCAGCACCGCGGCGACCGACGCCGCTATCGCGCCACAGCGTTCGCGCGGAGCCCGTCAATGCCTCGCGCGCACCACGGCCAGCGAACCGAGATACGCCACGCCTACGGCCACGACCATGATCGCGTCGGGCTGCCAGGCTCCACGGGTTTGCCGCCGGGAGGCGCTGCTAGGATGCTGCGATGACGCAGAAGCGGTCCCGCACCCTTGCGAAGTGGACGAGCTGGATCGTGCTCGCGGGCGTCGTGCTGTTCGTCGTCCTGGCGATCGCGATCGTCGTTGGCTCTCGGTAGGCTCGACGCCTGGACCTCGACCTGCCGTGCCTGAGCTGATGCTGCCGGATCCACGACTTCGCACCTCATTCGCAGCGGCGATGGACGAGTTCGGTGCGGAGGGGCGGGGCGGGCCCGACGATCACTCGGTCATCGGGCACTATGTTCGTGATCGACCGGGGGCCTGGGCGAGCGACGAATCCTTCTCCGTGTTCACGGCGGAGATCCGCGCGCAGAGCTTCGAGGAAACGCCGCGGCCCGCGGGATTCGTCCCCAGCACGGAGCTCTGGTGGACCGATGGGAAAGCATTCCTGGGTCGCGTCGGCATCCGCCATCGACTGACGCCGAACCTTCGGGAGACTGGCGGGCACATCGGCTACGACGTCCGGCCGTCGGCCAGACGCCGGGGCCACGCGACCGCCATGCTGCGGCAGGCGCTGATCGTCGCGCAGGGGCTCGGCATCGAGCGTGCCCTCATCACGTGCGACGTCGACAACGTCGCCTCGCGAGCGGTCATCGAGCGAAACGGCGGTGTCCTTGAGGACGAGCGCTCAGGAAAGCTGCGATTCTGGGTGTCGACCGGCTGACCGCGCCACTGCGATCGCCATCCAGTCGGGTCGGGCGACCGATAACGGCCGGCCCGGGTGGGATGGCGCCTACCCGGCGACCTCGAGCCCGACAGCGGTCCATTCCGGACTCACGCCGAAGAGAGAGTTCGAGCGGATCAGCACGACATACTGGCCAGGACCCAGGTGACCGAGGTCCGCGAACACGGCGCCTCCGGGAAAACCACGGTCGGCGGCGGAGGCGAAGCTATACAGCCAGCCCGCCTCATCAACGGAACTGAAGAAGAAGCTGCTGTCGACCGAATGGCCTACCGCGACGATCGTGTCCACCGCAGCGCCGGCCCCGTCGAGGTGGACAGGGATGAGTCGCGTCCATAGCTCGTCGGGCGTCGGGATGTCGATCGGTGCCCCGCTCGCACTCTCGATGTCCACGACCTCTGGCACCGCCGGCTGACAGGCCAGGCCGGTGCCGGTCGTACAGACGACAGGAGCCAGCTCGGCCGAGGTCACCCGCGCGGCCTGGTAGGCCTCCACCAGGTCTGGAGCCACTGATGCACGCACGATCAAGGAACCCTGGTCATTGCTGGACGCGGTGGCGGCAGCCACGGAAGCCGACGGGATCGCCGCGGCCGCTGGGGCGGCCGGAAGCGCCCGGCCGATCAGTACGCCGGCGGCGACGCCGACGGTCAGGACGAAAAGGACGACAGGCAACCCTCCGGGACGGGAGGGCACCGGTTGGAGGTTCACCGACGGCCTGCTGGTCACCGAGCCATCATGCGCCTCGCATCAGACACCCGCCTGCGCGAGCCATGTGCCCTCGGGCGTGACACCCAGGCCTGGGATCATGCTCGAAATGTGGTGCCAGCATGCGCACAGTTACCGTCGCGATGTGTTGCGGCAGGCCCGCGCGAGCGTCATCGTCGATGTGAAGCCTCGGCGTGGTCTGATCCTCCGATCGGTGACAGGCGCTGGGGCTTCGCCAGGTGCGGGCGCAGGCACATCAGGGACGGTCGCCGCGCCACTGGAACTCGGACACACGCACGTGCGACTTCGTCGTGCCACCCGCCAGAAGCAGGGTGACCTTCGTCCCGTCGGGTGGGGTCGACCAGGACAGCCGTTCGGACGACATGCCTCCATCCATGCACGTCCCGATCTCGATGGGCGCCGAGTCTGCCCACCCGCGCCGTGATGACGATCGGCTTGCCGCTGACGGGACCGCAACCGGTAACCTCCAGTCCCCAGGTCGTCGGCGCCGTCCCATCGGGCAGTGTCGTCGCGTTGAATGGGAACGAGGCGAAGAACTGCGCCTTCGCGCTCCTCGGCTTGGTCGGACCGTGGCCGAGCCCCATGCTCACAGAGCCGTCCGATACGAGCGTCAGGCTGCGTGGCATCGACGCTTGAGAACACCGGCAGGACCTCGACCGCGCTCGGGGCATCGATGACATTCGAGATCGTGGCATCGAGGTGGATGATCACCGAGCCCGGTGAATGGGTGGTAGGCGACCCGAAGGTAGGTCCATGCCCTGCCCGTTCGCGCACTCTGGCACCTGCGCCGCGGGCCAGGACGTGAACATCGTACCCGTCGTCCTCCCGGAGCGTGGTCTCCCAGGCGTCTTCAGGTGCCGCGTCCGCCGTGATCGTGAAGTCGCCATCGGTGCACGAGGCGGGCAGGAAGGCGACGCGGACCGCCAGCTGCCCATTCGGCATGACCGGCGCCGTCGACGGCGCGATCCAGTCCGCTCCAGGTTCACCAACCGACAACATGAAGCCGTCCCCGGCCAGGTACGCCGCATCGTCGATGCGCAGGCCGCTGTCCGGGACGCCTGACGGCGTTGCGGAGGGCAGGTCAGAGGGTCGCCGGACGGCGCCGCCGTCGGAGGGGTCACGCCGCATGCGGCGACGGCCAAGGCGGTGATAATGGCCACGACCGCGAGACGTGCGGGTGTCGGCTGACCACGTTCCGGCGACTGTTCCGGGGTCGTCTCAGCGTGGACGTCGCGCTCCGCGACCTGGTGCGCGGGCCCTGCGCGCCGCGTGATCGCCACTGCTTCAACCCTGCTGACCGACGTTCGCCCGTTGCGTCCATGGTGGGCCTGCGGTATGCGGCGGTCAATACTCCGATCGTCGGCCCGATTTCGGGGAGGTATCCTACGGGTCCGATCGTCGATCGTGCCGTGATCGAGGTGCGTGGATGACCCCTCCCGACCCGCACACACCGCCGTCGTATCGGGGCACGATCACGATGTTGGTGGTCGTTCTCGTCATCATCGCGGCCGTCTGGGTGGCATTCGTCAACGTGCTCGACTCGGACTTCGGCCGCGGGGTCTACCTCCCCGATGCAGGACCGGGCGCGACGTCGACAGTCGACCAGCCGGTCCCCTGAGGTCACCCGGTGCGTGTTCACGGTTCTTACCCGTTTCCCGCGTCGTATCGCAAGTCGTGGCCGATAGGGTTGGTTCCTGGCCCGACTGTCTCCCCCCAGGCAGTCGGGCCTTGGTGATCACTGCGCGATGAGCACGCTCAGATCACGAACGCGGCGACTCGGTGTCGGCTAGGGTTCGCGGATGCTGCGCAGTTCGATCCGTGGCCGCTTCCGCGACCGTCGATGATCGTCGTGACGGACGCTCCACACGCCCAGCGCTATGAGGCCCACCTCGATGGCGCCCTCGCCGGCATCCTCGAGTACGTCGACAAGCGCGGCCGGCTGGCGCTCGTCCACACCGAGGTCCCAGCTGCCTTCGGCGGTCGGGGCGTCGCGGCCGAACTCGCACGGTTCGCGCTCGGAGATGCGCGTCGACGTGGGCTTCGGGTCATCGTCCTGTGCCCCTACGTGCGTGCCTACCTCGAACGGCACCCAGAGGACCGGGACGTCGTCGTTCCATCCGCCTAGAAGCTCCGGACGAATTTGGCGGATACACCCAACCTACCCCGACCCACCCAGACCGCTCGACGTGCGTGCGCACGCGTTGGTTCGCATCCCAGACGAGCCCGTTGATGGTTCGCACCGGAAGATGCCCGGACCCACCCAAAACCACTAGTAATCCGCGGCCGATAGTCCTACTCTCCGCCGACAGCAGGGTGGCACGGGGCCTACCAGCCCCGCCAGCGCGGCGTCGATCCGGTCGCCAACTCGACGCGTTGGGCCAATGGCGAGACCGACCCGACCATGCGATTCGGGGTTGATCGATGGCTGACTATTACGCGACCCTCGGGGTCGACCGGTCCGCTGGTCCCGTGACCATCCGGACCGCCTACCGCTCACTTGCCCGTCGAAGTCATCCGGATGCCGGTGGCGACGCGACGGTGATGGCAAGGCTCAACGACGCGTGGGGCATCCTGAGTAAGCCGGAGCGCCGGGCGAGCTACGACGCGGAGCTCCGGGCACAAGAGGCGCAGGCAGCCCGCCCGACGGCCATGCCTCGGCGAGCGCGGGACGGGCACACGATCCTCGACTTCGGGCGATACGCCGGGTGGTCGCTCGCTGACGTGGCAGTTGCCGATGACGACTATCTCGTCTGGCTGTCGCGGACGCCGACGGGCCGACCACTGCGGCGCGAGATCAGTGATCTTCTGGAGGCGCGCACCCGCGCCTTCGAGGCCGTCCGACCGACCGCTCCGGTGGCCCGTCGCAGGTTCTGGCGCCGTTGAACCGTCGGGGCCGGTAGGATGACCAGACCACGACGAGGGAGATTGCGATACCCACGGACGGATCCGATCAGGAGCCGCGCGACCGGTCCGTACCGCCCGACGACGACGGACCGGACGCAGCGACCGCTCGCGTTCCGATCGATGCGGAGCCGCCGGCCGAACCGCCGAAGGGTCTGATCTCGGCCCAGCCGGTCGGCTGGAGTGAAGGGTCGGGCGCGCAGGGAAGCCAAACGCCCACGCCGGATGCGCAAGCACCGGTCTGGACGCCGCCCACGCCACAGCCGGCGATGGCGGGCACCGAAGGCGTGGTCATCGCTGGAGTCTTCTCCAGGGTCGTCGCCTACTTCATCGACCTCGCGATGCTGTCGGCGCTCAACATCACGATCTCAAGTGCGCTCGGTCTCTTCTCGCCGGACCGCGATGAGACCATCGCGATGATCGTCAGCGGTGCCCTCATCGGTGTGGACTTCCTGTATTTCGTGGGCCTGTGGACGAGTGGGCTCCAGGCGACGCTCGGGATGCGCTTGATCCGGCTGCGGATCCTGGGTGCCGTCAGTGCCGGCACGTTGTCGGTCAACGACGCCCTGCTCCGCTGGCTGGCGCTGAGCGGCGCGGTCTCGATCCTCGCGTTCGTACCGTCGATCGCACCGTCGGTGGCATTGATCGGGGGTCTGTGGATCATCGTCCTGCTGGTGACGACCGCTGTGCATCCGCTCCGCCAGGGCCTCCACGACCGTTGGGCCCGGTCGGTGATCGTCCAGCCGGCGCCCGGTGGGTCAGGTCTCGCGATCGTCGGCTGCCTGGCCCTGCTCGTGATCCTGTTCGTCGTCGTCCCGCTGGTCCTGCTGGCCGCATCGGGCGACCAGATCCGCGACATCCTGAACGAGATCGGCAATTCCGTCTGAGCGGCTCGAACCTCATAGACTTGCCGTGATGCCTCTCGTTGATCCGACCCCGCTCGGCGACATGCCGACGACTGAGTTTCGGGCCGCTGCCCACGTCGCGGTCGACCTCATGGCCGACTATCTGGAAGGCGTGGCCGCATATCCCGTCATGCCGGCGATCGAGCCGGGAACCCTCCGGTCGCGCTTTCCCGCGGCCGCGCCGGAGACGCCCGAATTGATCGATGCGATCCTGGCCGATTATCGAACCCTCATCGAACCGAACGCCACGCACTGGCAGCACCCCGGCTTCATGGCCTATTTCGCCACGAGTGCCTCGGCGCCCGGGATCATCGGCGAGATGCTGACGGCTGCTCTCGGCCAGAACCCGATGCTGTGGCGGACGTCACCGATCGGGACGGAACTGGAGGAAGTCGTCGTCGACTGGCTCCGCCAGGCGCTCGGTCTGCCGGTCGGCTTCGATGGGCTGCTGACCGACACCGCCTCCACGTCCAGCCTCATCGCCCTGGCGGCGGCACGTGAAGCGGCTGGCACGGACGCTGCCTCGAGGGGTCTCGCGGGTCGCTCGGACCTCGGGACCGGGCTGCGCGTCTATGGATCCACCGAATTGCATAGTTCGATCGAGAAGGCGTGCATGACCCTCGGCCTGGGACGAGAAGCGTTCGTTCGGGTCGTGACGAACGAACGCTTCGAGATGGACCCGGCGGCCTTGACCCGGGCAATCGCGACCGACCGGGAGGCCGACCGGTGTCCGGTCGCCGTCGTCGCGACCATCGGGACCACCTCGTCCACCTCGGTCGACCCGGTCGCCACCATCGCGGAGATCGCCGAGCGCGAAGGGCTGTGGCTGCACGTCGACGCAGCGTATGCCGGACCGATCGCCATGTTGCCGGAACGGCGAGAGGCATTCGCGGGTTGGGAGCGGGCGGATTCGATCGTCGTCAACCCGCACAAGTGGATGTTCACACCCCTCGACGCATCGCTGTTGCTGACTCGCCGGATGGACGAGCTGCGGGCAGCATTCAGCCTCGTTCCGGAGTATCTCCGCACGATCGATCAGGTCGCGCCGGGCCGCGATTACAGCGAGTACACGCCCCAGCTCGGACGCCGGTTCCGTGCGCTCAAGCTGTGGATCCAGCTGCGCTGGTTCGGACTGGAGGGACTCCGCGCCCGGTTGGGGGCGCATCTGGCACTGGCCGAGGCGTTCACATCCTGGGTCGATGCCGACCCGGACTGGGAACGGCTGGCACCTGTCCCGTTCTCGACGATCTGTATCCGCTGGCGACCGGCAGACCGGCAGCTGGACGCGGCCGAGCTCGACGCAGCCAATGCGGCGATCCTGGACTCGGTCAACCGGACCGGCGAGGTCTTCCTGTCGCACACGCGCCTCGACGATACGTTCGCGATCCGGATCGCCATCGGCAACCTCCGGACCGAGGTGCAGCACGTCGAACGAGCATGGGCGCTGCTGCGTGACGCGGCGTCCGCATGGTGATCATGGAGGCCGGCCGATGAGCGCGATCGACGAGGCACTGAGCGACGCGATCGAGCGCCTTCGGGCGCTGGAACTCGGCGACGACTTCGATCCGAGGGCAGCAGCAGCGATCGTCGCTTCCGGGTTGCATCGGTTGGTCGTGCCGTCGGAGGTGGGTGGGCTCGGCGCTCGGATGTCGGATGCCGCCGAGGTGCTCATGGCGCTCGGGGCGATCGACGGGTCCACGGCGCTCGGGTTCGCGATGCAGGTCCACGTCGTCGGCACCCTTGTCGACTCGGACGCCGTCCCGGCGGTGCTCCGGGCGCGGGTGTTCCGGGCGATCGTGGAGGACGGAGGGCTCATCAACAATGCCGCGACCGAGGAGGGCGGTGGATCCCCGTCCCGAGGTGCCATCCCTGGCACGGTCGCCGAGGTCGAGAGCGACGGGAGCTGGCGGCTCAGCGGCGAGAAAGCGTGGACGACCTGGTTGCCGAACCTGACTCACGCATTCGTGTCGGCCAGGGTCGCCTCGGCCGAACCACCCGAGGTCGGGAGCTGGCTGGTCGATCTGTCGGCACCGGGCGTCCGTCGTGGGCCGGGGTTCGAGGCCCTCGGGATGCGCGGTTCTGCGTCCGGGCGCCTCGGCCTCGATCACGTCCCGGTGCCGGCTGACGGGCTTGCCCTGCGCCGGACGGTGGGCGACCCTGACCCGAGAGGCGCGGTGCCAGGCGCATGGTTCGGGATCGCCGTGGCAGCGACCTATCTCGGGGTAGGGGAGGGCGCCCGGTCCGAGGTCGCGCGATGGGCGCTCGCCCGGCGGCCCGGGGCGGGGAAGACGTCAGTCGCCGAGATCCCCAGCGTGGAGCTTCGGATCGGTCGGATCGACCTGAGCCTGCGGACGGCGCGGATCGTCATCCTCGACGTCGCTCGACGTTGGGACGTGGCGATCGCGGCGGATGATCCGGGCGGTCTCGCGGATGCCGCGGCGGACATCGGCCTGGCCAAGATCGTCGCAACCCAGGCCGCGACCGACGCCACGGATCAGGCGCTCCGGATCGCGGGCGGACCGGGCTTCCTCGTGGGCCGTCTCGAGCGGGCGTTCCGGGACGCCCGGGCCGGTCTGATCAACCCGCCCCTCGAGGACGTGGCGCTCGCCGGTTTCGCCCGCTCGGCGCTGGATCGGATCCGCGGATCATCGTAAGTCCAGGCTGGATGCCATGGTCACGCTAGACTCGGTCACGTCGGCCCGATCACCAACACCCGGAGGCTAGGTCATGACCGTCGAGGTCGCTGCGGACTACCCGATGTCCATCGATGGTCAACTAGTGCCCTCGGTCAGCGGTCGTTGGCTGGAGGTTCGAAGCCCGGCGACCGGGGAGCTTGTGGGGCGCGTCCCGGACGGGACAGAAGCAGACGTGGATCGGGCCGTGGCGGCGGCACGCACGGCATTCCGCGATGGTCGCTGGCATCGGATGGCCCTCGCCGACCGGGTGGCGATCATGAACCGCCTGGGCGACCTGCTCGACCGGGACGCCGACGACCTTGCCCGGCTCGAGACCCTCCAGACGGGATCCGCCTACAAGCTCCGCCGAGATTCGGACTTCGCGTTCGCGAGCGACAACCTCCGGTTCTTCGCCACCCAGATTCGCAACCTCGAGGGCAAGGCGGCGTACGAGTACACGGGCACGCACACGAGCTTCGTCCGGCGCGAGCCGATCGGTGTCGTCGGCCAGGTCAGTCCGTGGAACTACCCGATGTGGATGGCGATCTGGAAGGTCGGACCGGCCCTCGCGGCGGGCGACTCGATCGTCCTCAAGCCGGCCTCCGCCACGCCACTCACGACGCTCCGGCTGGCGGACCTGGCGCTGGAAGCCGGCGTGCCCGCTGGGGTCCTCAATGTGGTCACCGGGCGTGGCGACGTGGTCGGGGCTGCTCTTGCCGCCCACCTTGACGTCGACCTCATCTCCCTGACGGGAGACACCGGGACCGGCAAGAAGATCCAGGCGCTCGCTTCCTCCAACCTCAAGCGGGTCCATCTCGAGCTTGGTGGCAAGGCACCATTCATCGTCTGTGCCGATGCGGACATCGAAGCTGCGGCGCGCGGCGCGACGGCGGGTGCCCTGATCAACGGCGGACAGGACTGCACGGCAGCGACTCGAGCCTATGTCCACCGCAGCGTCTACGACCGATTCGTCACCCGGACGGCGGAGCTGTTCGACGGTGTCCGAGTCGGCGACCCGTTCGATCCGACGACCGACCTTGGGACCCTGATTTCGGACGCCCAGGTCGCCCGGGTGGACGGCTTCGTGCAGCGCGCCGTCGCGGCCGGTGCTCGGATCGTGGTCGGCGGATACCGGCCCGAGGTCGCCGGCCTGCCGGATGGGGCGTTCTATCGTCCGACCATCGTCGCCGACTGCGCCCAGGACAGTGAGATCGTGCAGGACGAGATCTTCGGTCCCGTGCTGACGGTCATCCCGTTCGACACCGTCCCCGAAGCGCTGGAGCTTGCGAACGACACGCGCTACGGTCTGGCGGCATCGATCTGGACGCGCGACGTATTCGTCGCGATGGAAGCCGCCCGCGTCCTCGACTTCGGGCATGTCCAGGTCAACGACCACCTCATGGTGACGTCCGAGATGCCGCATGGCGGGTTCAAGCAGTCAGGCAGCGGCAAGGACATGTCCGCCTATTCGTTCGAGGAATACACCCGGGTCAAGCACGTCATGCTCGAACTCACGGGTGAGCCCGAGAAGGGCTGGCACTACACGATCTTCGGCGACAAGCCGGAGGGGTAGCGCGGTCCCGTGAGTGGGGCGGCCCCCGCGCCAGCTCAGATCTGCGGCACACCTCGCCGGCGGAAGCCGACCGCCGCGGCGGCGCCGAGGAACACGGCGATGGCGCACAGGACGACGAGCGGCAGCGCCTCGACGGTGCCCAGCGGAGGGTTGCCGACATGGGTCGTCGGGGAGAGGTCGAGCACCCAGCCGGCCAGCTTGAGGCCCGGACCAAGGAAGGCGATGAAGGCGACGAAGGCGAATGCCGCCCAGGCCGCCGGGAACGCCCTTGGTCGCAGGCCGAAGAGCGCGAGCGCCAGCCCGCCCACGAGGAGCTCAGCCGGCAGGTATGCCGCGCCCGCGCCGAGGATGCGGCCCAGGGGCACCGCGGTACCCATCGACCACGCCATCCCTGCGGCCAGCACGACCGAGGAGACGACGACGATGACGACGAGGCCAGTGACGATGACGAGCCCGTGGGTGGCGAGCCAGCGCATGCGGGACAGGGTGCCGGACAGCCGAAGCTCGAGACGTCCGGCGGTCTCCTCGCCGCGCAGGCTGCCGACAGCCTGGACGGTGTACCCCGTGGCGATGATGGCGAGGTAGAGCTGGGTGAGGGCGACGATCCCATCCGTCGGTTGCGCACCCGACAACCCCAGGGCCTCGGCCATGGCCGCGTTGCCGAGGATGGCGTCGATGAACTGCTGCGCGAGCGCGCCCATCATGCCCGCGAGGATCAGGGCACCGGCCAGCCAACCGAGGATCGCCGGACGGTGGATGGCGGTCGCCAGCCCGAGCGGGCCGCGCAGCCATGACGTCGCCCGCGTCGGTCCGGCGCCCCCGCGGACGAGGGAGCTGCCGAGGTCGCGCCGTCCGGCGACGAGAATGGCGAGAAGGGCGAGCGACCCGCCGACGGCGAGGGGGATCAGAAGGGTCCACCAGCGCATCGCCCCGAAAGGCGCGGCCTTCTCGGCCCAGCCGAGCGGCGAGAGCCAGGTGACCCACGTGTTCGTCACGTCTCCGACTCCCCGCAGCAGGTAGGCCAGGGCGAGGATGATCAGGCCCCACGTGTAGACGCCCCGGGAGTGAAGGGTGACCTGGGCGAGCAGTGCCGCGAGCCCGGCGAAGACGAAGGCGAGGGCGCCGAGGGAGGCGGCGTAGAGGACTGCTCCGGTCGCGGGCACCCCGAAGGTGATGAGTCCGAGGGCGAACGCGATCGCAGTCACGAAGATGGCGGCGGAGGCGAGGATGAGCCCGGCCAGCACCGGGACCTGTCGCGCGACCCGACCCGCGAGGACCGTCTCGAGCCGGCCGGCCTCCTCCTCCCCCCGGGTAGCCTGCGTCGACGAGGCTGATCCCGAGCAGCGGGAGGAGGAAGGCAGCGAGGAAGCCGAACTCGTCCTGGATGATCCCGCCGAGACTGTCGATACCCTCGACCCTGCCGTTGATCGCGACGAGGGCGTCACCGGTGGTGACGGCCTGGGCGTAGGTGTGGATCTTCTCGGGGGTGGTGTAGAGGCCTGCGATCGATCCAGCCGTGCCGACCATGCCGGCGATGAGCGCGAACATCCAGATGAGCGTTCCGCGGCGGTGGGTCCGCCATTGGACGGCGAGCATGGCCCGCAGGCCGGTCGCGCTCATCGCCGCGCCTCGTCCGGCTGGCCGAGCTCGGTGGCGTCGAGCGGTGCCGCCTCCCCGCCATAGGCGCGCAGGAAGAGTGCGTCCAGGCTCGGCGGGGTCACGGTGAGGGTGTGGATCTGTGCGGCGTGCAGCAGGCCGACGACGGCGTCGAGGTGCTCGGCGTCGATGGTGAACCGGCTGTCGATGTGGCCGTCGAGCTGCTGGGAGACGTCGTCGGCGACGCCCGGGGCGTCGGCGAGTCCGGCGGGCGCGTCGACGGTGACCACGTGAACGTGAGTGCGGGTATGGCGTCGCAGCTCGGCGAGGGTCCCGGTCGTCACGGTCCGGCCGCGGCGGATGATGCTCACCCGGTCGGCAAGGGCCTCGACCTCGTCGAGGATGTGACTCGACAGCAGCACCGTGCAGCCCTCCTCGCGCCGCTCGCGGACCACCTCCTGAAAGGCCTGCTCCATGAGCGGGTCCAGCCCCGAGGTCGGCTCGTCGAGCACGAGGAGGTCGACCTTGGCGGCGAGGGCGGCGATGAGCGCGACCTTCTGCCGGTTGCCCTTGGAGTAGTCGCGGATCCGTTTGGTCGGGTCGAGGTCGAAGCGCTCGATGAGGGCGGCCCGGCGAGCCTCGTCGAGCCCGCCCTGGGTCGAGCCGAGGACGTCGAGGCACTGGCCGCCGGTGAGGCCCGACCAGAGTGCGACGTCGCCCGCGACGTAGGCGAGCCGTTCGTGGAGGATCGGGGCCTGGCGCCACGGGTCGCCGCCGAAGAGCTCGACGTGACCGCCGCTGGCGCGGATGAGGCCGAGGACGATGCGGATCGTCGTCGACTTACCCGCTCCGTTGGGGCCAAGGAAGCCATGGATCTCTCCGGGAGCAACCTCGAGGTCGAGCCCGTCGAGGGCGCGGACCGGATCCGAAGGTCTTGGTCAGCCCCTGGGTACGGATGACGGGTTGGGGCGCGGTCATGGGCGTTTCTCCTTCCGCGGGGCACGGAACGCGCCCTCCGCGTAGACGATGCTTACCTCCCGCGCCCACCGTTCGATCCCACCGGGGGTGAGTGGGTCGGCCCCGATCGCCATGGCGATCGGGTTTCTCAGGAGGATGAGTGCGAGGTCGTTGACCAGGAAGAACGCGGCCCGGATGTCGGGGTCCTCGCTCGGCCGAGCGGCGCCCATCTCGACCATCACGTCAAGGAGGCGCCGGGTCGTGGCATACCAGCGTCCGAACAGCGCGGCTCCCGCCGGGTCGTTCGTCAGCAGCAGCCGACCAAGGTAGGCCGGCAGTGGCGAGCCGGGCGGGAAGCCCCGGGCGAATGCCTCGGCGAGCGAGCCCTGCGCCGCCCCGCCAGCGAGCATCTCAACGAGCTCATCGGTCGGCATGGCCTCGAAGATCGCGTCGAACGCCTGCGCGGCGAATGCGTCGACCTCGGCGCGCAGCCCGTCCTTGCTCCCGAAGTGGTGGAGGACGAGCGCCGGGGAGACGCCGGCCTGGTGGCGATCTCGCGTACGGTCACCGCATCCGGGCCACGGTCGGCGAAGAGCCGCAACGCGGCATTCCGGATGGTTGCGCGGGCGGTAAGGTCACCGGGGTCGAGGGCTGAACTCATGTTCAGTAGGCTAAACGGCGGTTCAGCTGCCGTCAAGGCCAAGTCGCCGGGCGGTGGCCGTGCCGACACGCCGACTTCGGCCTATGATTCGGCTGTCCCCGTCGAACCAGCGAGGTGCAGGATGGATCACACGGCCTCAGTGCGACAGATGTACGACTCGATCAATGCCAGAGACTTGGACGCGTTCGCCGACCTGATGGCCGAGGATTTCATCGAGCACGAGGAGACGCCGGGTCTCGAGCCGACGAAGGCGGGCGTGCGCGATTTCTTCGGGATGCAGATCGCCGGCTTCCCCGACATGCGAATGGAGGCGGAGGACGTCTTCGGGAGCGGCGACAAGGTCGTCGCGCGTGTGCGCTACACGGGGACCCACAAGGGCGAGATCATGGGCATGCCGGCGACCGGGAAACACGTCGACGTGCAGCTCATCGACATGTTCCGGTTCGATGGTGACGGCCGCGTGTGCGAGCACTGGGGCGTCATGGACATGATGGGCATGATGCAGCAGCTCGGCGTGATCCCGGAGAGTCCCCAGGGCTGATTCGTTCCGGCCGGACGTTGGCTCAGCCGGATGCTTCGATCGCCAGACGGGCCGAATGGCCCCTCGATGGGTGACCACTGCACCTCCGCGTCGTTCCGCTTCTGCGCGCACGCTGAACTATCGATCGCATCGTGCATGCAGGATCAAGGTTCGTGAGGGCCGTCCGATGACACACGTCCTTGTCGTGAACCACGACCTCGACCTGGTTGGCCAGGAGGTCGACTCACTTCGCCGCTTCGGGTACGAGGTGACGGAATGCGGGGGCCCCACGTGGGGTGGTTGCCCGGTCCTTGCCGGGCACACCTGTGACCTTGCCGATCACGCGGACGTCCTGATCTACGACGCCTGGGCAGGCGGTGATGCAGACGGTTCCAAGCATCTGATCGAGTCCCTTCGGGAGCTCCACCCGGATACGCCGATCGTGCTCACATCGCCCGGGCTCGAACTGAGCTGGGAGGAGCACACGGGCCCGCACGCTGTGACCGCACTCGTCGGCCAGCCGACGGGCCAGCGGTTGCACGAGGCGATCCAGGCCGCACTCGAAGCAAAGAGTCGCCCGACCGACTAGGCAACATCTGGATCGTGCTTGAACCCGGCGCCATATTCCGGAACCAGCGTGGCCTCGCCAGCGTCCGTGACCCGAGCCACCGAGCTAGGTTGAACCGCCCAAGGAGCCCCGAATGTCCTTCGTCGCCCTGTTCGCGCTCGTCGCGGTCGGCATCATCCTCGTCTTCCTCGGCATCCTGGCAGGAGGAAATGTGGCGATCATCGGTCTCGGCGTGGCCGCCATGTTCGGTGCCGGCGTTCTGGCGGTCATCGCCGACCGCGGCCCACGCACCGACTGAGGGCTAGCGCGCGAGGCGTTGCCAGCTGACCTCGCCAACGGTCAATGCATCCGACCCCGTCGATACTGGTTGTGGCGTCAGCACCACGGCGTCGGTCGTCGCAAGGTCGATGATCACGACGGTGCCCCACCCATCCTGACCATACTGGCCTCGGGTGACGATCGCCGTTCCATCCGGTGCCCAATACGGCACGCCGTCGACAGGGGTCGGGAGGATGGTCTTGTGCGATCCATCGGCGTTGACGACGACGGCGCGTCCCGTGCCAGCGGGCGAAAAACGAATGAATACGATCCGGCTCCCGTCTGGAGACCACGCTGGGAACTGGGCGTCGGCCTGATCGTCGTTCACGACGTGCTCCGAACCGTCTCTGACATCAACGACACGGATCTGCCAGGTATCCGTGAGTCCTTCCGGCGTGCTGACATTGCCTGTGAAGATCGAAAAGACGATACGCGTTCCGTCGGGCGCCCAGAGCGGGCGGAAGTAGGAGTAGATGCCCCCGAACGGGTCATCCGTGTGTTGCGTGAGACGACGGATGTCGCTCCCGTCGGCATTCATGAGGTAGATGCCTCGTTCCGTATCGGCTCGGCCTCCCCGGAAGGCAAGCTGGGTGCCATCCGGCGACCAACTCGGGTCGGTCGCGTTCAGGCTCGCGCTCGTCACGATCCTGCTGTCGCTGCCATCGGTTCGCGCCACGACGATCCGGGTCTGACCCGTCTCGCTCGTTGTGAATGCGATCGAGCGGCTGTCTGGCGACCAGGCAATCCCGTACGGGAGCAGATCCGATGCACCGCTGGTGTCGAACGAGACCGCCTTGCTGGCAACGGTCCGCTGGTTTGTGCCATCTGCGTCGGCGACGATGACCAGGGCGTACGGTTCCGAGGGCGCCAGGGACAGGTACGCGATCATCGTCCCGTCAGGTGACCAGGTCGGCTGGATCTCGTCCGCCGGACCGGTGATCAGTGCTCGGCGCCCGGACCCATCGGGATCAGCGACGTAGATATCGCCACCCTCATCGAAGGCGATCAACCCGGAGGTTGCCAAGCCATTGGGCGGCGGAAGCTGGCGCGAGGTGGCGGCGAGCCCGATCGCTCCGATCGATGCTACGACGATCACGACGATCAGCGCCGCGACCGACACGCCATGCAGCCTGGCACCTGATCCGCGCACGCCGGGGAGTCGCGGCGTCCACGGCCAAACAACGAAGCCGTGTCGGCGTTGCACTGTCGCATCGAGCCGATCCGTGACCAAACGCCACACGATCTCGACGGTCTGGTCAGTCGGGTCCTCGACGATCGCGGTCCTGACCGCCTCGTCGGTGATCGTCGCGCGCTCTCGGTCGGTCATCGGCGTTCGACCTCGAGTGCCTGAGTCAGTGCCTTCCTGGCAGAGAACAAGCGCCATTTCGCCGTGCCCTCCGGGATCGCGAGGAGATCGGCGATATCGGCGATGGATCGTTCTTCGACGTGGTGGAGCACCAGGATCGTCCGCTTGTCCGGGTCGAGCCTCCGAAACGCGCGGCGGACGAGGTCGACCTCGGAGACCCCGTCATCGAACGGCGGTTTCGGATTGACCAGATGGGCTCCCTCGATCGCGGACTCGACATCGATCTCCCGGACCTGCATTCGCCTCCTGGATCGAAGCGCGCTGCGGCAGGCGTTGACGGCGATCTGCCAGAGCCATGCCTCGAAACGATCGGTATCGCGCAACCGGGGCAGTTCCCGCCATGCCCGAAGGCACGCTTCCTGGACGGCGTCGGATGCGTCGGCCTCGTTGGAGACGATCGAGGCGGTCAGGCGAAGCAGACGTCGAAGACGCGGTGCGACGAGCAGCTCGAAGGCGACCCGGTCGCCCTGTTGCGCGCGCAACACCAGCGCATCCTCCTCTCCGATCGCCGGTTGCCCGACGCCCGCGGTCACTTGCGTGGCACGCCCTCCCATCCGCTCCTGTCATGTTCGACGCTCGAGAGCGCCTGGCCGTTTGCGCGATCTTCGGGAAATCCTTCGGCGGAGGTCAGCGTGACGACGAATGGCCGTCCCGGCAACACGATCGAGAAGAGACATGCAAACGCATGTCCTGCCAGTTGCGTCGGTAGGTGTAAGCGGAACTGGTACCGGGTCCCAGATCCTTGAGACCCGCCGGATCCAGCTCGATAGGAGGGCCAGGCGATGACCACGACCCAGATCGCGAAACCACGCCAGGGGTTTCGACCGGCGATCGTGACGGTGTTGCTCACAGCGACGTTCATGGTGGGGATCGGTGCAGGACTCGGCTTGTCCCAGGTCATGGCCCGTGCGACCGCGGCCACTCGCCCGAGCACCGTCCTGTCGTTGCCGCGAGTCCGCAACGACATGAGCAGCGCGGCCTACGCAGCGATGCATCAGGGCACCGTCCTGTCGCTGCCCCTCGTCCGCAATGACATGAGCAGCGCGGCCTACGCGGCGATGCATCCCCGACCATGACCAGCCGTGGCATCATCCACGTATGCCACCGATCGATGAACTGACGCGCATCGAGCCTGCCCATATCGGCCGGCTCGACAACCAGGGGATCTTCACGACCGGCTTGCTCCTCGAGCGGTCCGAAACGCCCACTCGCCGCCAGACGCTGGCCGACCAGGTTGGCGCCGACACGACGGACGTCCTCATGTGGCGCGATGAGGCGCTCATGCTCAACCTGGCGAGCTTCGGCCCGGCTGAGCACCGCATGATGATCCAGGCCGGGATCGAGGGCCTCCACGACATCCTGGAACTTGACCTCGGCGACTTCCGGGACCGCACCCGCGAGGCGGCTTCCGAACTCGACATTGATCCGCCGTCGGATCTCACCATCGAGGGCTGGTGGGATCAGGCCAAGACCCTGGAAGAGGCATAGGCCGCACGGGCGAGACCGCCGGGACGGGCTAGGATGCTGCCGTGAACACGCTCCGCGGACGCGCCACGTCGATAGCTATCGGGATCGCGACAGCCGTCGTCATCGTGACGATCGCGATCATCCCGTTCCTGACGCCGCAATGGGTCGCGTTCGAACAGGGGCGGGCGGATGCGACGGGCTGGACCGGGTTCACCACCGAACAGCTGCGCACGGCGACCGACGCCATCCTGGCCGACCTCGTGTTCGGGGGCGACTTCGACGTGACCATCGATGGGACGCCGGTCCTGAACGAACGCGAGGCGGCCCACATGGCGGACGTTCGCACCGTGTTCCGCGGTCTGTGGGTCCTTGCGGCGGTTTCGATCGTCGTCCTCGTCGCAGCGAGTCGTCGGTCCGATCGATCGGGGACCTGGCGGGCCGTTCGTCGCGGCGCCATCGGCTTGAGCGTCGGTGTCGTGATCGTCGGGGTCGTGTCGATCTTCGCGTTCGATCAGGTGTTCGAGATCTTCCACGAGATCTTCTTCCCGCCCGGATCGTACCTGTTCGATCCGGCCACCGATCGCCTCGTCCAGCTCTTCCCGTTCCAGTTCTGGGATGAGACGTCCATGGCCGTCGGAGCGCTCATCATCGCGATCTCGCTGATCGTGGCGGTCGTCGCGGGCCGCCGGGCCGTTCGGAGCGTTGCGCCCACCCCGTCGAGCAAGCTCGCGACCAGCGCCGAGCCAAGCCGTTGACTGGACCCGCGCAGGACGCGCTCCTCTCCGTGGAGTCAGCGCGTGACGCCGTGCTCGCTGTCGCATCGCCCGTCGGCACGGAGCGGATCCCATCCGCTGGCGGCGCTCGGCCGAGTGACGGCCGCGCCGGTGTCGGCGGTCGTCTCCCTGCCGCCATGGCCGAATTCGGCGATGGACGGCTACGCGATCCGGGCTGCCGACACCGCGGATGCCACCGAAGCATCGCCGGTCAAGCTCGAGGTGGTCGGCGATATCGCCGCAGGGGCCGCGCCGGACGGCGAAGTCCGGCCAGCGAGCGCGATCCGGATCGCGACCGGGGCTCGCATTCCCGATGGCGCCGATGCCGTCGTGCCGGTCGAAGAGACGACCCCGCTGACCCGCGACGGGGACGCAGGTCCTCGGGGGCGCGATGCGGCGGGCCCACTTCCCGCCGCGTGTCTCGTCCATGTCGTCGTGGCGACCGGGGCGTCCGTCCGGACAGTAGGGAGCGACCTGGTAGCAGGCGACGAACTGCTTGGGTCGGGGATCGCCCTGACCGCGGCCGCCGTGACGCTCCTGAGCGGGGCGGGCGTGGACGACCTTCTCGTCCACCGTCGCCCGCGGGTGGCTGTCCTCGCGACCGGCGATGAGGTCCGGGGTCCAGGCGAAGCCCTCGGCCCCGCAGGGATCCCTGATGCGAACGGTCCCGGAATCCGGGCGCTCGTCACGGCGGCAGGAGGCGAACCCATCGACCTCGGGATCGCTCGCGACCGGCTCGGTGACGTCGTCGAGCGCCTCCGGCGTGGCCTCGATGGTGGCGCGGATGCGCTCATCGTCTCCGGTGGTGTCTCGGTCGGGCCATTCGATGTCGTCAAGACGGCCATCGAGTCGATCGGCCGGATCGACCTTTGGCGAGTCGCCGTCCAGCCCGGCAAGCCGTTCGCGTTCGGCATCGCCGACCGACCCGGGGGCGGCGCTCCAGTCCTGATCTTCGGCCTGCCCGGCAACCCGGTTTCGTCTGCGGTGACCTTCGAATTGTTCGTCCGCCCCGCGATCCGAGCGCTGGCCGGGCGGCGGTCATGGCTGCGGCCGGTCGATCGGGCTGTCCTTGGGGAGGCTGTGACCAAGAGTCATGGCCGTCGCGCGTTCCTGCGGGTGGAGGCCGAGCGGGACCGCGACCGGCGCTCCCGTCCGTGACGAGCGCGGCCGGGTGCTGGTCCACCTCGCGGGCGGGCAGGGGAGTCATGTCATCTCCGCGCTGGCCGCCGCGGACGCCCTGGCCGTGATCCCGGAAGCCGACGACCGCCTGCCCGCGGGCACGGAAGTCGCATTGTGGTGGCTGGACGGGGCATGATGTCGGCGATCGCCTGATCCTGGACCCGGAGGACCCGATGGAATCGAGACCGCAGCCACGCGCCGAGCGGCGGCGACTGTCCCACGTGGATCGCGCCGGCCGCCCGCGCATGGTCGACGTCTCCGGGAAGCCGCCGACGGCCCGCCGCGCGGTCGCCGAAGCCAGTGTCGTCGTGTCGGCCGAGACGATGAGCCTCGTGATCGATGGCGGTGGGGCCAAGGGAGATGTCCTCGCGGTGGCCGAATTGGCCGGGGTCATGGGCGCCAAGCGCACGAGCGATCTCATCCCGCTGTGCCACCCGCTCGCGCTGACCGATCTGGTCGTTGCGATCACCCCGGATCGAGCCGGTGGTGTCCTGCGCATCCGGGCGGAGGCCGCCACGACCGGGCCGACCGGGGTCGAGATGGAGGCCATGACCGCCGCCTCGGTCGCCGCGCTGACCGTGTACGACATGGTCAAGGGGGTCGAGCGGGGTGTCGAGATCCGGGGTCTCCGGCTGGTCTCGAAGACCGGCGGCAAGAGCGGGACCTGGGTCCGCCAGTCGGCGCCAGATGCGGCTCCGAACCGCCCGCGTCCGGGTGCCAGGGCTGCCGGTCGCGTCAGTTCGAAGCGCAAGGGTCCCGGGTGAGCGATCGTTCGGCCGTGGTCATCACGGCCAGTGACGGCGTCTCCGCCGGCGTCCGGGTCGACGAGTCGGGCCAGCGGGTGGCCGATCGATTGACGACCCTCGGCTTCTCCGTCGAGCGGGTCGTGGTCAGTGATGACGCGCCGGCGATCGAGGCCGCCCTGATCGGTGGGTTCGGAGGCGCACCCGCTCGTGCTCACAACGGGCGGCACCGGCCTGACACCACGGGACGTGACGCCACAGGCGACGCAGGCAGTGATCGACTACGAGATCCCCGGGTTCGCCGAGGCGATGCGTGCCTACGGTCGGGCCCGGACACCGCTGGCCGACCTGTCCCGGGGTGATCGTCGGCGTCCGCGCGGGGAGTCTTATCCTGAACCTGCCGGGGAGCCCCAACGGCGCCATGGAGTCGCTGGAGGCGATCATCCCGATCCTCGATCACGCGCTGGAGACCCTGGCCGGGCCGTACGATCACGCCAGGGGTACAGAGACACAGGGAGGCTGACCCGCATGTTCGACGCGTTCGCCGAGGTCCCGGCCTACCCGCTCGTCTTCCCGATCTTCTGGGGCGCGTTCGGCGTGCTCATGCTGGTCCTGGCTCGACGGCTGCGGGTCTTCACGGCCGTACGATCCGGAGCCTCGACCTCGGACGCGCAGATCGGACGCCGCGCCTGGGGGTTGTTCCGGTACACCGTCCTCCAGACGAAGATGTTCCGCTGGACCAGGGCTGGATCGATCCACTACATCGTCTTCCTCGGATCCACCCTCCTGCTGATCGGCAACATCAACATCGTTACCGGCGGGCTGGTCCAGGCGGTTGCTTCGTGGCCACTCGATGGGGTCGTGTGGGTCTTCCTCGTCGGCGTCCAGAACGTCATCGCGGCCGGCGTCCTGCTCGTCCTCATCTACCTGTTCAAGCGTCGGCTCGTTGATCGACCCACGCGACTCTCGCTCAACCGAGCGGGCCTGCTCGTCCTGGTGATGATCGGTCTGGTCGTCGGGACCGAGTCGTTCGCCCAGGTGTTCGAGGTCGCGACGTACGGCCCGATCGACGGAGCGTTCATCGCGAACGCGCTCGCCGTTCCGCTCGACTCGATCGACGAGTCGATCACCCAGGCTGCCTTCGTCGCGCTGTGGTGGGGCCACATCGTGGTCATGGCGGCGTTCCTGCTCTACATCCCGACGAACAAGCACTTCCACGTGTACACGGTTTTCGTCAACGTCTGGTTCCGAAAGCTGGCAGCGCGGGGTGAGTTGCCGAAGATGGATCTCGAAGACGAGACCGCGACATTCGGCTTGAAGACACTCCAGGACCTCGGCTGGAAGGATCTCCTCGACGGGTTCACCTGCACCGAGTGCGGTCGTTGCCAGGAGGCCTGCCCGGCGTTCAACACCGGCAAGCCACTCAACCCGAAGTCGATGATCATGGGGATCCGGGCCATGTCGGAGTCGGCCGAACGGACGACCGACCTGATCCCGAATTCGCCGATCGTCCGCGACACGTATGGCCTCGATGACACGACGGTGTCGGCGGCGACGCTCGCCCAGCCGATCGTCGATACGGCGATCCCGTACGACGCGGTCTGGGACTGCGTGACCTGCGGGGCGTGTGTCGAGGCCTGCCCGGTCCTCATCGAGCACGTCGACAAGATCGTCGGTCTCCGTCGGAATCTCGTTCTCGAGGAGTCACGGTTCCCGACTGAACTCACGAGCGCCTTCCGGGCGATGGAGAACCAGGGCAATCCCTGGGGACAGCCCTCGTCATCACGACTCGACTGGACCAAACCGCTGGAGTTCGAGGTCCCGACCGTCGCCTCGATGGCAGCCGAAGGGCGGCTGGATGAACTCGAGGTCCTCTACTGGGTCGGTTGCGCAGCCGCGTTCGACACCAGGAACCAGAAGGTGGCGCGAGCCGTGGCGACCTGCCTCCATGCAGCTGGCGTGCGGTTCGCGATCCTCGGCCAGGAGGAATCCTGCACCGGCGATCCGGCCCGGCGGATGGGCAACGATTACGTGTACCAGATGCTCGCGATGGGCAATGTCGAGACGCTCGACAAGTACGAGATGGGCAAACGCACGATCGTCACCGCCTGCCCGCACTGCTTCAATACGATCGGCAACGAATACGGTCAGGCCGGCGGTCACTACACGATCGTCCACCACTCGACGTTCCTGGCCGGGCTGGTCGCCTCGGGACGGCTGGCCACCTTGCCGGAGGATGCCACCTCGGCGACCGGTGACCACCGGCCGGGAAGCGTGACCGTCCACGACTCCTGCTATCTCGCTCGCTACAACGGCGTCATCGCGGCGCCCCGGGACGTCCTCGGCGCAGCCGGGGTCCCCATCACCGAGATGGAGAAGTCGGGCAGGAACACGTTCTGCTGCGGGGCCGGGGGCGGCCGGATGTGGATGGAAGAGACCCGGGGCACCAGGATCAACGAATCGCGGACCAACCAGGTGCTCGCGACCGGCGCCGAGACGGTCGCCACGTCGTGCCCGTTCTGCATGGTCATGATGACCGACGGTCTGGCGGCCGCGGACGGCGGGAGTGCTGTCAACGCGATGGATATCAGTGAGGTCCTGGCGGCACGGATCGCGTCCGCGCCCGTCGAACGACGCCTCCCCATGGTTTGAGCGCCCGCCCGAGTGCCCATCCCGCGCTGGTAGGATGCCAGATGGTGACCGATCACACGCCGCCCACCTACCAGCTGACCGAGGAGCAGACGCTTCTTCGGGATGCCGTCCGTACCCTGGCCGACGAGCGCGTCGGCACCCAGGGCCGCCGCGGTCGACAAGGACGGCGTGTTCCCGCAGGACCTGCGTGAACTGCTCGCTGCGCAGGACATCCTCGCCCTGCCGTTCCCGGAGGAACACGGCGGGATCGGGGCGGATCTGCTGACCGTCTGTCTGGCGATCGAGCAGCTCAGCCGCGCGTGCGCGACGACCGGTCTGATCCTCGCCGTCCAGGCACTCGGCGCCTTGCCGCTGCTGATGGCCGGGACGCCGGAGCAGCAGGCGCGCTGGATCCCGCGGCTCGCCTCCGGCGAGCACCTCATCTCCTTCGCGCTCACGGAGCCGGAGGCCGGATCCGATGCCTCCGGGATCAAGACCCGCGCGGTCCGTGACGGCGACGAGTACGTCATCACCGGCGGCAAGCGGTTCATCACCCATGGTTCCGTGGCGGATCTCATCACCGTCTTCGCGGTCACCGACCCGGATCCGTCGGCCGGTCACCATCGTCTGTCGTGCTTCATCGTCGAGGTCCCGACGACCGGATTCGAAGTCACCCGTCTCGAGCACAAGATGGGCATCCGAGGCAGCCCCACCGCGGAACTCGCGTTCGATGGGGTGCGAATCCCCGCGTCCAACCTGATCGGCCAGGAAGGGGACGGATTCCGCCTGGCGATGGGCACGTTCGACCGGAGCCGGCCCGGCATCGCCGCCCAGGCCGTCGGGATCGCCCAGGGTGCGCTCGATTTCGCTGTCGCCTACGCGAGGGATCGACGCCAGTTCGGGCAGCGCGTCGGCGATTTCCAGATGGTCGGCGCGATGCTCGCCGACATGGATGCCGCGACGGAGGCGGCCCGCCAGCTGTTGTACAAGGCGTGCACGGAGATCGAGGCCGGGTCGGCATCGGCGAGTCGGTGGGCTGCGATGTGTAAACTCGTGGCCGGGGACACGGCGATGCGAGTCACCACCGACGCCGTCCAGGTGCTCGGTGGGTACGGCTACATCGAGGAGTTCCCGGTCGAGCGGATGATGCGCGACGCGAAGATCACCCAGCTCTACGAAGGAACCCAACAGATCCAGCGTCTCGTCGTCGCACGGGCCTTGCTCGGACGGGACGGCTGACGCACCCGCAGGGAGGATCGCCGTCTCGTGCGCATCGTTGTGCTCGTGAAACCCGTTCCGGACCCGGCCTCGGCCGGTGAGCGCCTGGATGCCGGATCAGCGGTTGGATCGCGCGTCCGTCCCGGCCGTCGTCAATGGCAATGACGAATACGTGCTCGAGGCGGCGCTCAAGCTCATCGAAGCCGCCGGAGAAGGCGAGATCACGCTGCTGTCGATGGCGCCGGCGAACGCGCCCGATACCCTTCGCAAAGGGCCTCGCCATGGGGGCCCATCGGGGCGTCCACGTGACCGATCCGGCGCTTGCCGGCTCCTGCCTGGTCTCGACCGCGACCGTCCTGGCCGCCGCCCTGCGCGAACTCGAGTTCGACATGGTCTTCGCCGGGATCGATGCTTCCGACGGAGTCGGCGGCATCGTGCCGGCGGCGGTCGCCGCGCACCTCGGCCTGCCGCTCCTGTCGTATGCCTCCCGGATCGAGCCGGACCCAGCAGCGGGCACGGTCCGGGTCCGACGGATCAGCTCGACGGGCTATGACTTGCTCGAGGCGCCGATGCCGGTCGTCATCTCGGGCACCCAGGCACTCGGGGAGCCGCGCTATCCGTCGCTCAAAGGGATCATGGGCGCCCGCAACAAGGAGATCACGACTCGATCGCTGGCCGACCTCGGCCTGGATGGAGCGGCAGTCGGCGCGGCGGTGGCGACCACCGCGGTCCTCGAGGTCCAGAGCCCGCCGGCGCGCGCCGCCACGGAGATCGTTCGCGGGACCCCGGCGGAGGGTGCGACCCGGATCGTCGACTTCCTCGTCGAGCGGAGGATCATCTGATGGGCGCGCTGTGGGTCGTCGCAGAGCCGGGCCCCGACGGCGGGCTGGCGAGGATCAGTGCCGAGGCCGCGACGCTCGCCCGTGATCTCGCGACCAAGGCCGGTCGGGAAGCGATCGGCCTGGTGATCGGTCCGGACCCCGCCGCGGCGGCCGCCGAGCTCGCGACCTACCTGCCGGTGGTCTGGACCGTCGCGGATCCGACTGCGGCGGATCACGCCTGGTCGGCCGTCGCAGCCGGACACGTGGCCGCGTTGCTTGCGACCGAGGCACCGGATGCCATCTTCGTCGGTGCGGGGGCCGACGGTCGCGATCTCGCGGGCGCCGTCTCCGCCATGACCGGACTCGGCGTCCTGGTCAACGCCACCGGCGTGACCTGGACGGACGACGGGCCGGCAGTCGAGATGAGTATCTTCGGCGGCAAACTCCAGACGACCTCGGGGTTCACGGCGGGCCGCGGCTTCATCACGATCCGCCCGAACGTGACCACGGCGACCCCGGCCCCACAGGTCGGGCGGGTCGAGCAGCGCGCGGGAGCTTCGGCGGCCGCGCTCCCCGTGGTCCGCGTCGTGGAACGGGTCAGCGAGGCCGAGCAGGCGGCGCCGATCGAGGAAGCGCGGATCATCGTCGCGGGCGGCCGCGGGGTCGCCGGGCCGGATGGCTTCGGGATCGTGCGAGACCTGGCGGACGTGCTCGGTGGCGCGGTCGGGGCATCAAGAGCGGCCGTCGACTCCGGGTGGATCCCGTACAGCCAGCAGATCGGCCAGACGGGCAAGATCGTCAAACCGGAGCTCTACCTCGCGCTCGGGATCAGTGGCGCGATCCAGCACAAGGTCGGGATGCGGACGTCGGGCGCGATCGTCGCGATCAATCGGGACGTCGATGCTCCGATCGCCGAGTTCGCCGACCTGTTCGTCGCCGGCGACCTGTTCGAGGTCGGTGGCGCGCTGCTCGAACTGTTGCGCGCGCGGTCGGGCTGAATCCCGGCCTCGGGGCAACGGACCACATGAGCGACATCATCGTCCTGCTGCCGATCGCGGCGTTCATCGCGCTGGTGGCCGGTCTGGCCGTCGTTCTGCAGGGGACGGGACGGATCGTCGCGCGCAGCCGCGAGGTCGAACGATTCCGGGGGGCGACCCGTGACCTTGCCGCGAGGATCGACGTGTCACTCGGCGGCGCGGTCGGCGAGATCGACGCGGTACGCCGCCGTCAGGTGGACCCGGAGACGCTCGCGCCGACGGTGATGGCCGCGAGCGAAGCCGTCGAACGGTACCTGGACGAGGCTCGAGCGCTCAGTGCCCCGCCTGCCGCGCTTCAGATCCGATCGGACATCGTGGCCGACCTGGAGCGTGCCAAGCGCGCCATCGAGATGGTCGACCACGGGACCACGATCATGGTCACGGCCCGTCGCGGGCCGCGTGAACTGGAGGCGCAGACGTCGGTCAAGCGAGGCTACCTGAATCTGGTCCACGCGCGCGAGGCGATCGCCCGCCACGCACTTGCCGCCGACGAGCTCAACGCCGGTGATCGACACACCATCTAGTGGTATCCTCGCCGGGCACCACTATCCCTTGTGGTATGAGGCGGACAGGAGAGCGATGCGCTGCCCCCAATGCGGTGACCGGGAGACGCGTGTCGTCGACTCGCGAGATCTCGATGATTCGGCCACGATCCGGCGTCGTCGCGAGTGCGCATCCTGCAGCATGCGGTTCACCACCTACGAACGTATCGAAGCCGCGCGGTTGGTCATCATCAAGCGGGACGGGGCACGCCAGGAATTCGATCACGATCGGCTCGTGTCCGGCCTGCGCAAGGCGCTGACTCGCCGGCCGGTCCCGGACGACGCCGCCGAAACGGCCGCCGACGCGATCGAGGCGGAACTCCGCGCCGCGGGCGTGACCGAGGTGCCGTCGTCGACCGTCGGCGCGCTCGCGATGGAACAGCTCCGCGGCATCGACCAGATCGCCTATATCCGGTTCGCCAGCGTCTATCAGAGTTTCGAGGACCTGGAGGCGCTCAAGCGCGAGGTAGACACGCTTTACGCGGAACGCGGCACGGGAGCCCTCGTCAAATGAGCGTCCTGTCCGACCGCGACATCCGGTCCGCGCTGGAGGCCGGGACCGTTCGGATCGAGCCGTACGATGCGCACGACCTCCAGCCGTCGTCGGTCGACCTGCACCTCGACCGCTCGTTCCGGGTCTTTCGGAACAACCGCTACGCGTTCATCGATGTCCGCGCGCCGCAACCCGATCTGACCGAGCTGCTGACCATCTCGGACGATGAGCCGTTCATCCTCCATCCGGGTGAATTCGTCCTCGGCCAGACGCATGAGTGGGTGGAGCTGCCGAACGATCTCGTCGCTCGACTCGAGGGCAAGAGCTCGCTCGGTCGTCTCGGCCTGCTCATCCACTCGACCGCGGGCTACGTGGATCCGGGCTGGAAGGGCAATCTGACCCTCGAGCTGTCGAACGTCGCCAACCTGCCGATCGCCCTCTACTACGGGATGCGCATCGGCCAGATCAGCTTCTTCAAGATGTCCAGCCCGGTCGATCGACCGTATGGGTCGGCCGAGCTCGGTTCGAAGTACCAGGGTCAGTCGGAACCGACCGCATCGGCGTTCCACCGCGATTTCGAAGCCGGTCGCTCGACCGGGGAGCCGGCACGCAAGTAAGCCGATGGCCATGAACGATTCAGTCGATTGGGCCAGTGACCTCGGCGGCGGTGTCCGTGTCGCGCTGATCCAGGCTGGTTCGTTCCGGTCGGACGCCGGCGTCCTGTTCGGTCCTGTGCCGTGGGTGCTGTGGGATCGGCTGGTCGACCAGGAAGTGGACGACAAGCGGCGGTTGCTCCAGGCGCTCAACTGTCTGCTGATCGAGACGCCCGCCGGCCGGGTCCTGGTCGAGACCGGGATCGGGGAGCGGGCCGACGACAAGACGCGGGAGATGCGGTCGTACGAGGGACCGGCCATCGTCCCGGCGCTCGATGCGGCCGGGTTCCAGCCGGCGTCCATCGATATCGTGGCGATGAGCCATCTCCACTTCGACCATGCCGGCGGCCTGCTCCGCGCCGATGGATCGAAGGCGTTCCCGCGGGCATCGATCGTCGCCCAGCGGGCTGAATGGGAGGTCGCACTCGGCGACAACCCGAGGCTCGTGGCCTCGTACGTCCAGCCGGAACTCCGGCTGGTGAGCGACTGGGGTGCCGCCGGCTGGGTCGATGGTGAGAAGGAGCTGGTCCCGGGGGTCTCCGCGGTCCCGACGGGTGGTCACTCGACCGGACACCAGGCGATCATCGTGCGAGGGACTGGCAACGGCGCGAGGACGCTCGCCTTCTTCGGCGACCTGCTGATGCGACCATGGGCGGCCAATCCACGCTGGGTGACGTCGTACGACGACTTCCCGCTCGATTCGGTCAGCCGCAAGGCGGAGCTGTTCGCCCAGGCCGCGGACGAGGACTGGATCGTCGTCCTGTCACACGAGACCCAGCATCCGATCGGCCGTCTCGTCCGTGACCGCGACCGGTTCCGCTATGAGGCCGGTACCTGACCCCCACTTCGAGGGCAGGATCGCCTCGATCTGGGTCGTCGCGGCGGCCGTATCGAGCGGGGCGCCGACGATCGAGGCGATGACCCCGTCCGGATCGATGAACACCTGGGTCGGGAGTCCGAAGGCCTTGTACTCGTGGAAGATCTTCCCGGATCCGTCGAACCCGATCGTGTAGCCGAGATCGTACCGAGCCGCATACGCCGCAACATCCGCCGGCGATGTCTCCTGGACGCTGATCGCCAGCAGCACCAGCCCCTGGTCCCTGTACTGCTCGGATAGATCGCGCAGGATCGGCACCTCGGACTGGCAGGGCGGACACCATGTCGTCCAGAAGTTGATCCAGACCGCCTTGCCCCGAAGGTCGGCCAGGCGGATGGGGTTGCCGTCCAGGTCGGTCAGCTGGTAGGTCGTGCCGTCGTCGTTCGTGATGGAGAACTCCGGGGCCATCTGGCCGACGGCGAGGCCGACGGGTGGCGGCGACGAAAGGATGTAGGCGGTCGCGTGCGGGTCGACGACCGCCGGTCCATCGGCGGTGTTGCCGAGCGGCGTGGTCACGCCGACGAGGATGACGATGGCCATGACGACCGCGACGAATGCGAACACGAGCTGGCGCCCGCTGAACGGGCCGATGACCCCGTGTCGCTCGCGCTTGTGGCTGAAATCCGGGCGATCCGTCATCAGATGGCCGTGTTGAAGTTGAAGTAGCGCGGGAAGAGCACGAGCCAGTCGAACAGCATCGCGAGACCGATGAAGGCGACGAGGAGGCCGCCGATCAAGGAGACTGCCCGGCCGTGGCGGACGAGCGGGGCCATCAGTCGCGGGGCGCGATCGAACACGAGGGCGAGGAGCAGGAACGGCAGCCCGAGCCCGATCGTGTAGGCGACCAGCAGGACGGTGCCCTGGGCGACCGTCCCGGATGTCGCGGCCATCGTCAGGATGCCGCCGAGGATGATCCCGATGCACGGGCTCCAGCCGATGGCGAAGATCGCGCCGAGCCCGAACGAGGCCAACCACCCGCCGCGTGCGGTCACGAGCTGGCTGCCGAGACGATCGCCCATCCCCGCGGATGGAGTGGAGAACGAAGTCGATCCCGTCGCCGAGGCGAGTGATCCCGCAGCGCCGGCATCAAGCGGGCGCCAGGTCCGCTGGAGGCCGGGGATGTGCAGCAGGCCGGCGAGCTCCAATCCGAGCACGATGAGGACCAGTCCACCGATCGTTCGGAGGGCCGGAAGATAGTCGACCAGCGGCCCGGCGGCGAATGTCGCGGTGATCCCGAGGATCGTGAAGACGGCCCCGAACCCGGCGACGAACGCAAGCGCATGCCGCATCGCCAGCCAGCGCGAGGGCTTGCGCCCCAGCCGCGGAACCGGCGACGGCGATGGCCGTGAGCTGGCCGAGGTATGCGGGAACGAGCGGCAGGACGCACGGTGAGAGGAAGCTGATCACACCAGCGGCAAGTGCGACGACGATCGTGAGGTCGGTGCCGGACATCGAACCCCGTCAGGCGTCCAGCGCGTCGGCCAGGAAGCGGCGCAGTCTCGCCGCGCTCGTGGCCAGCTCGAGCCGCTGATCGCCCAGCTCCACGACGGGGATCGTCGTGAAGTACGCCTGCTCCCAGATGGGGTCCGACTGGATATCACGTTCCACGATGGTCGGTGCCGGTCGCCCGGTCCGGGTCCGCTCGCCGAGGAGTGCGGCGAGGATCTCGCGCGCATCGTCACACAGGTGACAGCCCGGCCGGCTGTACAGGACGAGGTCGGGGAGGGGAGCGGTCGTCACGCGGCCGATTGTAGGCGAGGGCGGGGATTCGCCCGTCTTCCGCGGTAGGATGGGATCGCGCGCCCCCGTAGCTCAGTGGACAGAGCGAGGCCGTCCTAAGGCCTGCGTCGGCGGTTCGAGTCCGTCCGGGGGCGCCATACCCACGCAGCTTCCCTGAAGAACGGGCGAGCAGGCGGGGTCCACTCGATGGACTCGGGATGGACGGTCCGTCCCTCCGCCTTGACCCGCTCCACGAGGAGCTGGACGAGCTCCTGGAGCTGCGGTCGGGTGGCCCTCGCGACATTCTCGGCCATCGTCACCATGACGTTGCGGTTGCGGTCGAAGGCCAGGAGCTTGTTCGGGTCTGGCAGCTCAGCCAGCATCGTCCGGGTCTCCGCCATCTGCTGCCGGTAGTCCTCGTCGATCAACTCACCCCAGCCGAACAAGGCGGCGGGACAGGTGACGGGTGTCCTCGAGCGCGAGCCGGCGCTCCGGGAAGCGGCTCGCCCAGCGGACGAGGCCCAGGTGGCCGTCCGAGGTCGCGGCGACCGTGACCTCGGCGACCTTGCGGCCGTTGCCGTCCGATGCCACCGCGGTGTGCGTGTGCTTGTGCGAATCGATGCCGATGACGATCATCTCCTCGTCGCCTCCTGATCAGGGGTGACACATCCGGACCGGCCGGTGGACACGCCTTAAGTGACTTTCCGCGACCCAAGAACGAAGCTCGGGACGTTCGTGACCCTGATCCGCGAAGTGGCGGTGCTAGGTCGGATCTAGCCCTCTCGCCCCGACCAGTCGTACGCAGTTTCCCTGCAACGCGGCCGCGTCACGCCATGCTCACTCCCCGCTTGCGCGGCCGCCCTGCCCCGGACGTCGGCCTCGATGCCCTGGTGACCGATCACGACGAGTCGAGGGATTCGGACGCCCCGCCGCGAGCGGGGCGGCTCGGAGCAGGTATGCGGGTCACGCCCGAGGGTGGACGCGCGCGGCCGGCCCGGGTATCGGTCAGTTGACCGGGGGGTCAGGCGAGATGGGTCAGGAGATCGTCTGGAGCCTCGGCAACAGCACGGACCATGGAGCCGTCAGCCCGCTGCACACGGAGACCGCCTCGCCCTGCTCGCAGCTCGCAGCTGCCGTGGTCGGCCGGCCTCCAGTCCCCGACGCTACGAGTCCTCGGGCCTGCGCGGCACCCGCCACTCCCGCGCAAGCAGCCCGTACAGCAACGAGTTCGACCTCGTCCCGTCCTCCTCGAGGTAGGCCTCGACCAGCTCGCCCTCGCGCCTGAACCCCACCCGCTCCAGGAGCGCGCTGGAGCGGGTGTTGCGGGGATCGCAGTCCGCTGTCACCCGACGCTTGCCCCGCGCATCGAAGAGGTATGTGAGGAGGGCGCGGACGGCTTCGGTGGCGTATCCGTGGCCGTGCGCCTCCCGCCGCAGGGTGAAGCCGATGCGGACTGTGGCGGGGTCATCGGCGTCCGGCGAGAACGCGAGATCGCCGATCAGCTCGTCGGGCCGCTCGCGCGTGGCGACGGCGAGCTGGTACCACTCGCCGGGCTCGTCCGGGTGGTGTTCGCCGAGCCACTCGATGAACCCGACCGCTCGCTCCCGAGGGTATGGAGGCGTCCAGGACTGGTAGCGCGCGATCTCCGGGTCCGAGCGGTAGGCGGTCAGGGCATCGGCATCGGAGGGGGCGAACCGTCGGATCACGAGTCGGTCCGTGGTGAGCCGGTCGAAGTCCTGGTCCATCGCATCCTCCGCTCGCCCCACTCGCTGAAGCGCGCCACACCATCGACGACGATGCTGTACGCGCCTATCGCGCCGACACTACCGGAAGCCGAACGAGAGCCCCAGATGCCGCCCATCGACACCGCGCACCCGCGGATCTGCCGGGTACCCGAGGCCCGAGCCCTCTCGCCCCGATCAGCACATCGTGCGGACAGGGTAGGGGAGCCCGGTTCAGCCCACTTCGAGATACCAGTCCAGAACGCTGCGTTGGTATTGGGGGCCCGAGTCCGTCCGGGGGCGCCAAGTCACCCACTCGGTACGGGCGAGCCCGGCGTCGGCTCGAACTGCGTCGCCTCCGTGGCGTCGACGGTGATGCGGATCAAGGCTCGCTCGGGATCGCTGACGGTCATGCGCTCATCGCCCGTGCCGACCGTGAAGGACGAGCCTCGACGGTCTAGATTGATCCACAGGTGAATGACGTAGGCCTCGCTCGAGTCCTGCGGGCGGAAGGCCTGGACGGTGCAGTCGGTCGGGAGCCCACCGTTGTTCGAGCGGCAGTCCTGGACGATGGTTGGCGGGCACGCGCTCGCGTCAGCCGGAGCGTCGTCGCATTCGACGGACGAAACCTCGAGTGGGCGGATGTTGAATCCCTCGGCACGTGCGACGGCCTTCGCCACCGAGACACTGTCCACGGGATCGAGGTTGGCGAAGTAGTAGCGGGTCGCGCGTGCCTTGGTCATGAACCCGCCGTTTACGGTCTCGGTGTGCACGGCCTCCCAGTCATCCGGGATCGACAGTTCGTCAAGGATCGGCAGGTATCGGTCGCCGTCGGGTGCGAGCGTCGCCGTCGCGACGATCACGAAGGCTGTGCCGACCAACGGGGCGAGGACGAGGGCCAGCGCCACCAGCAGGGGTTTCAGCGAAGGCTGCCTGGTCGCACGCATGCGCGGACGATACCCGGCTGCGTGCGAAACATCCCGCTCAAGCGACCCCGACGATACAAATCGAGTCACGCGCTTGCGTACCAGGCGAGCGCATCACCTGTCGGTCCGGTAATCGAGTCCCCGTACCCGTCCGGGGGCGCCAACTTCAGTACTTTCACCCGAGACATCGGCGGTCGCGCTGGAAGCGCCCCGCACCGACCTCGTTGAGGCGGCACAGCGCCGTGAGGCCGCAAGCCAGCCGACGTCGCTGCGGGTCCTGACTCACGCGATGCAGCGCCACGCCATCGAGCCCGGTGCGTTCAACACGTTCCGCGGCCCGGTGTACATCGCAATCGGTGGGCTGAGCCACCGGATGTGGCGAGCGCAAGCCGATGCCCTCGCCGGGGCGTTTCCCAGCTCTCGCGTCGAGGTCTTCGATGAGCGCCATCACCTCGATCCGCCGCAGAAGTCCGAGACCGAGCGCCCGCGGTTGCTCGGGCTCCTCGCGTCGCTCGTCCGTCGGCAGCGCGCGACCGTCGGCATGGGCCGACCGGGTAGCGCCGGGAGCAGGACGCTTTCACACCGCACGCCTCCATCTCGTCTCGTGGGCGAGACGAGAAAGGAGGCTCAACCATGCGGGTCTTTGTTGCAGGCGCCAGTGGCGCTGTTGGTCGACGGCTGGTGCCGCTGCTCCTGGCGAGTGGCCACGAGGTCACCGGGACGGCGACAGGCGAGACGTCGGCTGACGCCATTCGGGCCACCGGGGCGCATGCGGTCGTTGTCGACGGCCTCGACGCCGTCGGGATCGGCGAAGCGGTCGCACGAGCGGAACCCGATGCGATCATTCACGAGATGACCGCCCTCTCGGGCACGCCCGACTTCCGCCACTTCGACCATTGGTTCGCGCTGACGAACCGGCTGCGCACGGAGGGCACCGAGCACCTTCTCGCGGCCGCGAAGGCGAGCGGCGTCAAGCGGTTCGTGGCGCAGAGCTTCACCGGCTGGAGCAACAGCCGCGGGGGCTCCTGGATCAAGACCGAGGACGATCCCCTCGATCCGCACCCGGTCAGGCAGCAGATCGAGACACTGGCCGCAATCAAGTTCCTCGAACAGGCAGTTCTCGAGGCGCCGCTCGAGGGCATCGTTGTCCGCTATGGCGGGCTGTACGGACCGGGCTCGTCGGAGACGTTCGAGGAGATTCTCAGCAAGCGGATGTTTCCGGTGATCGGCAACGGCGCCGGGATCGTCTCGTCGACCCATGTCGATGACGCGGCCGCGGGAACCGTCGCTGCCCTCGAGCGGGGCCGCCGGGGCATCTACAACATCGTCGACGATGACCCGGCGCCGTCGCGGGAGTTCATCCCGGCGGTCGCCGAGGCACTTGGCGCGAAGCCTCCGCTCCATATCCCCGCGTGGCTGGGCCGGCTGCTGGCCGGCGACGTGGCGGTCACGATGATGACCCAGGGCCGCGGCTCGTCGAACGCGAAGGCGAAGCGCGAGCTCGGCTGGCAGCCGATCTGGCCGAGCTGGCGCGACGGCTTCCGCCACGGGCTTGACACGCCAGTGCCGCTGCCGACGCGGGCAGCGAGTCCTGCCCGGGAGACGATCCTCACGTGATCTCGAACCGCGTCAGCGATGACCTTGCCGACGCCTATCTCGACTTGCGCCCACTCCTGTTCTCGATCGGCTACCGCATGCTGGGGAGCGTCAGCGAGGCCGAGGACATCGTCCAGGAGGCCTTCGTGCGGTACCAGCGAGCAAGCAGTGAAGGCACTGCCGTCCAGTCGCCGAGGGCGTACCTATCGGCAGTCGTCACGCGGCTGGCCCTCGACCATCTGAAGTCGGCCCACGTCCAGCGCGAGACCTACGTCGGTGAGTGGCTGCCGGAGCCGCTGGTGACCGACGGCGGCGCGGGTGACCCGGCGGCACTGACCGAGCAGGTCGACACGCTGTCGATGTCGTTCCTCCTCCTGCTCGAGCGGCTGACACCCCTTGAACGGGCCGTGTTCCTCCTGCACGACGTGTTCGACTACGACTTCAAAGAAGTCGCTGCGATCGTGAAGCGAGCGCCCGCGACATGCCGCCAGCACGCCGTGCGGGCGCGCCGCTTCATCGCCGCCGGCCGGCCGCGGTTCGATGCATCCGAGACCGAGCGTGACGAGCTGCTCCGCGGGTTCCTTGCGGCAGCGGATCGGGGCGACGTCGGCGGGCTCATCGAGCTCCTGGCCGAGGATGTGACCGTTCACGGAGACGGTGGTGGCAAAGTGCCGCAGTGGGCGGCGCCGATCGCCGGTGCGGACAAGGTCGCCCGGATGTTCGCGAGCATGGGAGGCCAGCTCCAGCGGATCGGTGCGACGCTCGAGGCCCATCGGATCAACGGGCAGCCCGGCGTCATCTTCCGCGGCCCGCACGGCGGGATCATGGCGGTGATGTCGTTCGAGATCGCCGATGGCCGTATCGCCACGGTGCGCTCGATCGTCAACCCGGACAAGCTTGACCATCTGGGCGCCGTGGAGAGTCTGCGCGACGTTCTGGACGAAGCGCGGCCATAGGCCCACTCTCGAGGAGCAACCGTCGCTCGAAGACCCTGGTCGGTCTCTGAAGGCCGGAGGTCATCGCTCAGCATTTCCCGGGACACCCGTCGCGCGGAAGCCTTCGCCGGCAAGTTCGGGGACGAGGTCCGTCGCGTCGAGCTCCGCGGCGATCGCGATGTCATCGTCCAAGCCACCGTCGATCAGTTCGCGGCCCGATGCCGCGGATCCAAGGGCTCCGCGCAGATCGCCACGACTGGCACGAAACGCGGCCACGGCGGCCGACGCCTCCGGTGAGAGGGCGTCCGGGCCGAACGCCGACAGGATCGCTCCCGCCCCAATCAGGTCCTCGACGACCGGGCGGAGGCTGCCGTCAGGCCAGATCTCCCCCGCGGGGATGACCGCCGGCGTGCCGCCGAGTGCGACCGCGAGCCGGGCGACGGCCCCCGCGTTGCGCAGGCATCCGGCGACCACCCTTGCGCCCGCACTGGCGGCGAGCAGAGCGCACGCTGCCCTCAAGGGTGCAGGCAGTGGGCCGCGATTTCTACTTGGTCGATTGGGCCATGTCCTCGGGGGTTGGCGGGTCGGCTGTCCACCGGAGGATGTCACCGGGCTGGCAGTCGAGCACCCGGCACATCGAGTCCAGGGTGGCGAACCTGATGGCTCGAGCGCGCCCGTTCTTCAAGACGGCGACGTTCGCCGGGGTGATGCCGACGGCGTTGGCGAAGTCGCCCACGGACATCTTTCGTCGGGCGAGCATGACGTCGAGTTCGACAACGAGGGCCATCAGATGACCTCGTCGAGCTCGGCGCGGTTGGCGACCGCCGACAGGAGCAAGCCTCGCATGACGACCATGAGGAGCACGAACGCCAGCCCGCCGGCGATGCAGGCAGCCAGGTAGTAGATCATCGGTCCGCCGCCACCGGGCACGAAGCCGAGCATGTGAGTCAGCACGATCGCGGTCAGGACCGTGGCGACCGCCGCGCAGACGATGATGACGTCGACCCACCGCACGGCGCGACGGGTGAAGATGATCCCGCCATCGACCAGCGACAGTAGCCGCCAGACCACCAGCAGCGCCACCTGTCCGCACGCGATGAACAGGATGGCGGCCACTGAGTACGGGACGACGAGGTAGGCGACCTCGGGAAAGGTGGTCCCGACCTGCGATGCGTACACGGGCACCAGGATCTGTGCGAGCACGGATCCGAGCAGGAGCACGACAAGAACCACGCGGAGAAGTCGGCTTGTGAGCTTGTGCATCTATCGAGAGTCGATCGGTTTCGCTCGAGTGTCAATAGGCCGTTCGGCATCCGGGGCGTCACGGCTCCCTGTCGATCTACGACTTGTGCCGCGTGCCATGAGCCGCCAGAGCATCGCGGCCGGCCTGGAACCCGTCCGCCTGGGGGCGGCCGTCGGGCTCCGGCAGCCGCTCCGCCAGGATCCATACGAGCTGCGCCGTCGTCTCCGCACCAACCTTGGACCGCGCGTTCGGCCAGGTGGTGCTTCACGGTCGAGTGCGAGGGGCCGAGCCGGTGGGCGGCTGCCTTCTCGGACCCGGCGACGAGGACCGCGGCGACCACACGGACCTCACGGTCCGTGGCACGCTCGGCTTGGCGGCGTGACCGTCGGGTCATGCGCTCCGGTCCAGCACGAAAGGCTCGGGCGGCTCGGCGAGCCGCATCGTGATCGGAAGGTCGGTGGTGGCGGGGCTATCCCTCTCGCCCCGACCAGGTCGTCCTGCGACGCAGGGTAGGGGAGCGTCAGCTGACCTCTAGATACCAGTCCAGGACGCTGCGTGGGTATTGGCGGTTCGAGTCCGTCCGGGGGCGCCAGATCGGCCTGCGGGTCGGCTGACGAGCTTGCCTGCGACGACCGGCCGAGTTCTATGCTGACTCTTCGCTCGGCCGGGTTCGGCTCACCACCCGCTGGCGCCGATCGCGGAGATCCGGTCAAGGAGGAGTCTTCTGATGTCGCTCACGCACCTCAATCCAGCCACGATGCATCGCAACCCCGCGTTCTCCCAGGGCGTCGTCATCGAGCCCGGCAGCCGCCTCGTCGTCGTGGGCGGTCAGAATGGCGTCGATGCGACTGGCGCGGTCGTCGGCCCTGGCTTGCGGGAGCAGACGGCTCAGGCGCTCCGAAATCTACTCACCGTCCTGGCCGAGGCCGGCGCGACCCAGGAGCACGTCGCCAAGCTAACGATCCACCTCATCGACGGGTCAAACGTCCAGGAAGGTTTCGAGGCGTCTCGCGAAGTTTGGGGGCTGCACGCGACGGCAGTGACCGTACTCATGGTGGTCCGACTCGGGCGTCCGGAGTTCCTCGTCGAGATCGAAGCCCTGGCCGCGGTTCCCGCGTCGGTCTCATAGCGGGCGGCAGATCCGCCAGTGCCCCCGTCCATGGCACCCAGTGGAAGCGTCACCTCCTTGATGGCATCGCCATGACCCGCTCCGGCACGCCAGCCAGGACGGACGGGCCCAGGCACCTACGGCGGGCGCAGGACCGCCACTCCTGGCCCCGGGACAGGCGTCGCCCGTGTCGCCCTGAGCCCTTCCCGCGACGAGCTGTCGTTGCCTCGAATGCTCGTGTCGCACTGGTCTCTGCGCAGGGACCTCAGACGGGCGCGCCCACTGGTGCCGATCCGGCCGCGGCAGCCTGCCCCTCGTCGTCGTCGACGAGTCCGACGCCAGGGTTCGACCGGTGGTTCAGCACGTACAGCGCCACTCCGAACACGACCGTGTAGAGGAGCAGGACGGCAAGTGGGCCGCTGATCGCATTCCCCTCGAAGTAGACGGTATTGCGGAGCAGGAGGTAGGCGTTCCGTGGCGGCAGCAATGGCCCGATCGTGTTCCAGAAGTCCGTCAGGTAGGCCACGCCGTTCGCTCCGCCGCTGGATGGATTGCCGAACTGGAGAACGACGATGATCGTCAGGAAGATCCCCAGCGGTCCAATAAGGCGTCGCAGGACGGCCGCCAACAGCGCCACCACCAGGACGATGAGCGCCATGATCGGCCAAGCCACCCAGAACGACGCCATCGGAAGTCCCTGCAGCAGGACGGTGACGATGAGGTCCACCATCAGGCCCGCGACAACGGCAAAGCCGAGCAGGATGAGGCCATGACCACGCCCTGCGGGACCAGCTGAGCTCGCCACCAACGCCGCGCCGACGTACCCGCCAACGAGCAGTGACGTGAGCAGGAGGCTGCATACGAGGGCGATCGGATCGTTCGGGGCTAGCGGGACCGGCACGTACTGGCGGATGGTCACCGTCTGTCCCAGCTCAGCTGCCGCCTGACGGAACTGGATCCCTAGATCCAACGGAGCGATGTCGCTGATCGAAGGGACGACGATCAATTCACTCGACGTGTCACCAGGGATCAACGCGGCCCAGATCTCCGTCCGGTCGATCGCGGCCTTGGCCGCCGCCTCGTCCGGGTATTGCGTCACGGCGAGCGAGTACTGCGTCTGGACGCGATCGACGAGGGAGGAGGTCCCGGTCACCCCGATGGGCAGATCGTTCGCGACCGGCTCATGTCCGGAGCTCGTGTAGTTGAGCGCGAACAGGGACAACATGACCGTCGCCAGCGCGAAGGCGAAGGCGATCTTGGCGGCCTCTGGTCGTCCGGCCTGGGGCGCTGGCTCGGGCTCGCTCGCGGCGTTGGACGCGCTTGGCGTGGCAGCGGCCTGGCGACGCCGCTGCAGGCCGAGCAGCACGACGGTGCCGGCCAGCGCATAGACCGTGAGGATCGCGACCGGCACCACGATGCCGTTGCCGCCGAAGTACATGACGTTGCGGAACAGTTCTACGGCTGACCGCGGCGGCAGAAGGGCGCCGAGGTCCTGCCACAGGCCCGGTAGGAGTGCCACACCGGCACCCCCGGCACCGGCACCGCCGACCACGATGAACAGGAGGACGACGATGGCCGTCCCGACCTTGCCGGCGACGCCCTGAAGCGCCGCGGACGCCAGAGACACCGCAGCCGTGGTGAGGAACAGACACGCCAGCAAGGGCCAGAAGAGGTCGCCCGAGACGGCACCGATGAGCGGTCCCGCGATAACGTCCACCAGGACGGCACCCACGGCGGAGAAGCCGAGCAGCACGGCGATCCGCCGCCGCGCGGACGTCCGGGTCGCTCCCCCTAGCAGCGACGCGACCAGATAGCCCCCGATGAGGGTCGGCAGCAGCAAGAGCCCGGCGACTGTCCCGAGGCGATCGCGTTGCGGTAGCGGTACGACGTTCTCGACCGTGAGCGGCGCGTCGCTCGGCCGGTCCAGGACCTCGAACGCCGCCTGCAGCTCGACGGCCGCGAAGAAGCTCTTGGCAGGCGCGAGCAGCAGCGTGTCACCGGACGTTCCGGGGATGAACGCGCCGTAGATCTCACCGCGTTGCAGTGCGTGCTTGGCGTCCGACTCGTTCGCATACGTCACGGTGACGAGAGACAGCTTCTGCTCGACCGCCGCCAACGCCTGGGAGTCGCCGGTCATGCCGAACGGCATCCTCGTCGGCACCAGGATCTGGAGCGCGGAGGTCAGGCACAGGGCGAACGCCGCGATGAGGATCAGGCCGATGACCAATCCAGCGATCACAGGTCGGGTCAATCCGATCGAAGAAAGCGTGGGTGTGCCGTCCTTCCGGGTGGCCGTGTTCGGTCTCGGGTCCAGTGGCCGACTATAGCGGACGTGCAGCCCACGGCGGACGTCGTGGCGCCGCAGGTGCGATGCGAAGCGCCGGATGCCGCGGACGACGTTGCGCCGACCTCTCCCGCCGGGCCGGGCTCGACCCCGCGCAGTCGTGCGATCTGTCGCGCCATCGAGATGGCGCTGGCTCGGCCCATCTATGCTTCTCTTCCGAAGTGGGTGCCGGGTCTCGCCGTCGCCGCCGCAGCGCAGGATCCAGAAGGGGAGCTTGATGCCAATCGTGGAATACCCGGAAGGCACCGCTTTTCCGGGCGTTATCGGCCGCACCGCCGACGAGTCAAGCCCGGCCTGGCCGGCGCCCGTGCGCGCGCCGCACGGAGCGCCGAATATCCTGTTCGTCGTCCTCGACGACACCGGCTTCGGGCACCTGGGCTGCTATGGCAGCCCGATCGAGACGCCGACCTTCGATGCGCTCGCGGGGGACGGGCTCCGCTTCAGCAACATGCACACCACGGCGCTCTGCTCGCCGAGCCGTTCGTGCATCCTGACCGGTCGCAACCACCACAGCAACGGGATGGCCTGCATCACCGAGCTCTCGTCCGGTTACCCGGGCTACAACGGGGTGATGCCGTTCGAGAACGGCATGCTCTCCGAGATGCTCCTCGAGCATGGCTACGCCACGTACATGGTGGGCAAGTGGCACCTCACCCCGAGCGTGTTCGAGACGGCCGCCGGCCCGTACGACCGCTGGCCGCTTGGGCGGGGCTTCCAGCGCTTCTACGGCTTCCTGGGTGGTGACACCAGCCAGTGGCATCCGGATCTGGTGTACGACAACCACCCGGTCGAGGCGCCGAGGACGCCCGATGAGGGCTACCACCTGACCGAGGACCTCGTCGACAAGTCGATCGAGTTCATCAGCGATCTGCGCCAGATCGATCCCGACAAGCCGTTCTTCCTGAATCTCTGCTTCGGCGCGACCCACGCGCCCCACCACGTGCCGAGGGAGTGGGCCGACCGGTACGCGGGCCAGTTCGACGACGGCTGGGACGCCTATCGGGAGAAGGTCTTCGCGCGACAGAAGGAGCTCGGCATCCTGCCCGCCGACGCCGAATTGTCGCGCCATGATCCTGACGTGCCCGAGTGGGAGTCCCTGTCGCCCGAGGCGCGCCGGCTGTCGGCCCGCATGATGGAGGTCTTCGCGGGGTTCCTGAGCCACACCGACCATCATCTCGGACGGCTGCTCGACTTCCTGCGTGAGCAGGGCGTCCTGGAGAACACGATCGTGATGGCGATCTCGGACAACGGCGCCAGTGCGGAGGGCGGCCCCACCGGGACCACGAACGAGGCGCAGTTCTTCAACAATGCGCAGGAGTCGCTCGAGGAGAGCCTGGCCGTCATCGACGAGATCGGTGGCCCCGACCACTTCAACCACTACCCATGGGGCTGGACCTGGGCGGGCAACACGCCGTTCCGCCGCTGGAAGCGCGAGACGTATCGCGGTGGCTCGACCGACCCGTTCATCGTGTCGTGGCCCGCGGGGATCAAGGCACGCGGCGAGATCCGTCCGCAGTACGCCCACATCATCGACATGGTCCCCACGGTGCTCGACCTTCTCGGCGTCGAGGCACCGGCGTCGATCCGGGGCATCACCCAGGCGCCCATCCAGGGAGTCAGCTTCGGGCACGCGCTCGACGACCCGGAGGCCTCGAGCCGGCACCGCACCCAGTACTTCGAGATGCTCGGCCATCGGGCGATCTACAAGGACGGCTGGCGGGCGGTCTGCCCGTGGCCGGGCCCGTCGTTCACCGAGGCAGGCACCGGGTTTGGCAACCCGATCTCCGCCGAGAAGCTCACCGAGCTCGATGCGACCGGCTGGGAGCTTTACCACATCGATGAGGATCCGGCAGAGAATCACAACCTCGCCGAAGCGCACCGCGCCAAGTTGATCGAGCTGATAGGCACGTGGTATGTCGAGGCTGGCAAGTACGGAGTCATGCCGGTCGACGGCAGCGGGCTCCAGCGGATGGCCGCCGAGAAGCCACTCGTCTCGCTCCCACGGGACCAGTACACGTACCGCCCTGGCACGCAATCCATCCCCAACTTCGCCGCGCCGCGCCTGTTCAACCGACCGCACAGCATCACGGCGTCCGTCGACCTCCCGGAGGGTGGCGCCGAGGGCGTCCTGTTCTGCCAGGGCACGGCGGCCGGCGGCTATTCCCTGTACGTGAAGGACGGCCGGCTCCATTACGTCCACAACTACGTGGCCAGGGAGCACTTCTCGGTCTCGTCGTCCGACCAGCTGCCCGCCGGGCCTCACGAACTCCGCTTCGAGTTCGAACCCACTGGCCAACCCGACATGCCGCACGGCAGGGGTGCCCCGGGCAGGCTCCAGCTCTACGTGGACGGGGCCCTGGTGGCCACCACCGATGCGCCATACACGACGCCGTTCATGTTCAACCCGGGTGGCGTCAGCTGCGGCCACAACCCCGGATCGCCTGTCACCACCGAGTACTCGAGCCCGTTTGCGTTCACCGGCAAGCTGGAGAAGGTGGTCGTTGACGTGAGCGGTGACTTGATCGTGGATCCGGAGGCGGAGCTCCGGATGCACATGGCGCGCCAGTAGCCGGCCGCCGCGAGCCATCGGCAGGCCGGCCTGGCGGATCTGCTGCGTAGCGGGGCCCTTCGGCGCAGTCGGCGGGCCTTCGGCGCAGTCGGCGGGCCTTCGGCGCAGTCGGCGGGCCTTCGGCGCAGTCGGCGATTCCTTGCCGAACAAGACTCTGGGTCATCGAATGCAAGGATCGGCCCCGAACGGACGACGATGTCAGGCGAAATCGCGTCCGCCCATGCTCGGCCGAGGGCGACGTGCAGCCCGGCGCGGCCCCCGATCCGCCGAGTACGAACTGCGCTACTTGGTGGCAGGAAACGGGGGTGGCAGGAAACGGGGAGGTGGCAGGAAAACATCGCCTGACAGGCAGTCCTCGGCGAGGTCCCGCCAGTCGTGGCCGGGACGCCGGAACCTGGATCGACGCCTGCGCCGACGCCAGTTCCGTAGCGGATCCGGCATCCGCGGATCCCGACCGATGGCGGATCCACTGGTCGGCATCGAGGCGTGTCCCTTGGATCCGCCTGCTCAGCCCGGCTGTGACGTCGCCTCTACGATGGCCGCCAGGGTGAGGGCATGACCCTCGGCGTGCAGGCGGGCGTAGTCCACCTCGCCGACAGCGGCGTGGAGGTTCGCCACCGTCCGGGCGCGGGCCTCAGGATCCCAGCCGACCAGCCTGGCCTCCGCCCGTACCCGGTCCGCCATCCCGACGAAGCGAGCGGCGCGATCCGGATGCTCGGCCGCCGACATCGCGGCAAGTTCGTCGACGGCATCGGCCACGGCCATCCGGAATCCGATCCGGCCTGCGGACGCGATCGTTGTCCTGAGGTGGATCTCGGCGGCCTCATCGTCACCCAGCGCCCGCCGGACCCTCGCCCTGAGGAGTTCCGACTGGACGAACCAGTCGGGAGGGATCTCTCGACCTGACTCGGCCGCATCCCGCTCGTCCATCCACGCGGCCGCTTCGCTCGGCCGCCCCTCGAGGAGTGCCACTTCCACGAGGCTGGACAGTGGGTGGACGCGATTCCTCGGATCCTCATCAGGGCGCAGGTCGTGGATCGCCATCGATTCGGCCAGACATCTCCGAGCTTCCGTGAATTCGCCGGTCGAGGCGTAGACGGACGCGAGGTCGTCGAGGACGATGGAGAGGCCGTCGTGATCCCCGAGGCTACGCTCGATCTCGATCGCCTCGAGCTTGAGGGCTGCGGCCCGACGCGGATCACCGCAGAATCGAGGGAATTCGCTGAGTGTGGCGAGGATATGTACCCGCGTTCTCGGATCTTCGCCCGCCTTCGATCTGAGCGCCGCCTCGCCCCATCGTTCGCCCTCATCCGGGGACCCCGTCAAGAGCCAGTACATCTCGACTGCCCGGAACAGGGAGATCACACCTTGCTCGTCGCCGCCGTCCACCGCCCAGTCGAACGCGCGACGGAGGTTCTCACGTTCTGCGTCGCACATGACGAGCCACTCGCTGCCGCGTGCGCGTCGCCCGTCGGGTGTCTTGGTCCGTGCATTCGAGGCCACGAAGATGAAATGCGCCAGGTGGCGGTCGCGCGCCGACATCGCATCGGAGCCGTTGCCAAGCTCTTCGGCGGCAAACTCGCGGATGGTCTCGAGCATCGCGTACCGATCTCCGACCTGGTGGACCAGGCTCTGCTCGACCAGCTCGGCGAAGGTCTCGAAGTCGCAGGCAGCGACGGCGGTTGCCGCTGCGAGGTCGAAGCCGCCCGCAAGCACGGATAGCCGGCGGAAGGCGGCCTGAGCGGCCGGATTGAGGAGCCCGTGACTCCAGGCGATGGTCTCGCGTAGGGTGCGGTGTCGATCGGGCGAATCCCGCGGACCCACGGCAAGGACGGACAGGCGATCTGACAGGCGATCGAGAAGGACCCGCGGCGCAAGGACGCCGAGCCGTGCAGCGGCAAGCTCGATCGCGAGCGGCAGTCCGTCCAGTCGCTCGACGATGTCATCGACGAGCGGCCGAGCCAGGGCGGCGGCCCCGATCGCCTGTTCGGCGCGCAGCTCGAACAGGCCCACGGCATCATCGGCGGTGAGCGGCGGGACCTCCAGTCGCTGCTCGCCGTGGATCCGCAGCGGCGCTCGGCTGGTGACGACGATCCTCAATGACGGGCAATGGTCAAGCAGCGTCGCCACGTCACCGGCGGCCTCGATGACCTGCTCGAAATTGTCGAGGACGAGGAGCATCCGTCGGTTCCCGATCACCTGTTCCGGGCGATCGCCACCACCCGTGATCGCGCCGATCCGTTCGAGGACGCGTGCGGGATCGCGGACCGGGGAGAGGTCGACGAACAGAACCCCGTCAGGGTATTCCTGGAGGACCGCGTGGGCGAGCACGATCGCGAGGCGGGTCTTGCCGACGCCGCCGGGTCCGGTGAGGGTCAGCAGTCGCCGGGTCTGGAGGAACGAGACCGCTTGTGCGAGTTCTGCGTGGCGCCCGACCAGGGACGTCCGGGCGACCGGCAGCCGCACGGCCGGCTGGATCGATCCGGTCAGGGGACCCGCCAGCGTCGGATCCTGGCGCAGGATGCGGATCTCCAGCTCCTGGAGCCCGGGCGATGGATCCACGCCGAGTTCCTCGACCATGATGGCGCGCAGTCGCCGATATGCAGCGAGCGCATCAGCCTGTCGGCCGGACCGGTAGAGCGCCAGCATCAGCTGTCGCCAGAAGCTCTCGCGTAACGGATGCTGGGCGATGATGGCTTCGAGCTCAGCGGACAGGCTCCCGTGGCGACCGAGCTCGAGATCCGCCTCGATCCGGTCCTGGAGCGCCCCGAGTCGCAGTTCCTCGAGGCGCGCCGCTTCTGTGAATGCTGCATCGCCGGCCACGATGGGGCCGTCGTCCGCGTCCGAGAACGGTGATCCGCGCCAGAGGTCGAGCGCGGCCTTGAGCGCTTGGGCCGCCTCGTCCCACCGACGGGTCTCGATCGCGGCGCGCCCGTCCGCCAGTCGTCGTTCGAACACGTCGACATCGAGTTCGCCGGGATCCAAGGGGAGGGCGTAGCCGCCGGGAGCGGTGATGATCCGGTCAGCACCGATCTCGGCCCGGAGCCGGGCGACGTGAGCATGGAGGGAACCGTGAGCGGTTCGGGGTGGCGTGTCTCCCCACAGGGCTTCGGTCAGCTGTTCGATGGACGCAGGCCGTCCACCCTTCAGGAGCAACCCCGCCAGAAGGGCGCGCCGCTTCGGTGCGGCCACGACGATCGTGCTTCCGTCGTCCGCCCGGACCTCCAGCGTTCCGAGAATGGCGAAGTACAAGGGCGACTCCGCGAGGCTTCGAAGAGAGACGGCAGTATCCAACGCATGCAGTGGCCCATGCAAGCGGACGGCAAGGATGCGGCAGTATCCGCGAGGTTCGATCCGAACGCTTGCCTGCACGATCACGGGGGCTGGCTAGCGGCGTCGGCAACGCCTCGAGCGGTCGCGGACTGCCACACCCCGTCTGCCGGGGGTCCCAGCTAGCCGGAGGCGACCAACGCGACGTATTCGGCGAGGTGCTGGCCGGTCAGGGTGTCTCGGGCGGCGACCAGGTCCGCGGGCAGTCCGGTGAAGACGACCCGTCCGCCGTCGTGCCCGGCCCCGGGACCGAGGTCGATGATCCAGTCGGCGTGCGAGATCACCGCGAGGTGGTGCTCGATGACGATCACCGACTTGCCCGCGTCCACGAGGCGGTCGAGCAGCTGGAGCAGGTGCTCGATGTCGGCGAGATGCAGGCCCGACGTCGGTTCGTCGAGGATGTAGATCCCGCCGTCTGTCGCCATCTGAATGGCCAGCTTGAGCCGCTGGCGCTCACCGCCGGAGAGCGTCGTGAGCGGCTGCCCCAGGCGAAGGTATCCGAGTCCCACGTCGGCCATCCGAGCCAGGACGGTGCGGGCAGCCGGGACCTTCGCTTCGGCACTGCTGAAGAAGTCGAGAGCCTCCGCCACCGACATCGCAAGCACGTCGCTGATGTCCCGGCCGGCAAGCTTGTACTCCAGAACGCTGGCGTCGAACCGCTTGCCCTCGCATTCCTCGCACACGGTGGCGACGTCGGCCATCACGCCCAGCGACGTGATGATCACGCCGTTGCCGTTACAGCCCTGGCAGGCGCCCTCGGAGTTGGCGCTGAAGAGTGCGGGCTTGACGCCGTTCGCCTTGGCGAAGGCCGCGCGGATCGGATCCAGAACGCCGGTGTAGGTCGCCGGGTTGCTGCGCGACGAGCCCTTGATCGGTGCCTGATCGATGGACACGACGCCTGCATCCTTCGGTATCGACCCATGGATCAGCGAACTCTTGCCCGAGCCGGCCACACCGGTGACCACGCACAGCACGCCGAGTGGGACATCCACGCTCACGTTCTGCAGGTTGTTGCGCGTCGCATCGCGGATCTCGAGGGCGCCCACCGGCGTACGTGTCGAGGGCTTGAGGCGGGCCCGGTACCCGAGGTGGCGCCCGGTGAGCGTGTCGCTGGCCCGCAAGTCGTCGAAGGTGCCCTGGAAGCACACCGTGCCCCCGTCGGGGCCGGCGCCAGGGCCGAGGTCGACGACATGGTCGGCGATCGCGATGACGTCTGGCTTGTGCTCGACGACGAGCACGGTGTTGCCCTTGTCGCGCAACCGGAGCAACAACCGGTTCATCCGCTGGATGTCGTGCGGATGCAGGCCCACCGTCGGCTCGTCGAAGAGGTACGAGATGTCGGTGAGGCTTGAACCCAGGTGGCGGATCATCTTCGTGCGCTGCGCCTCGCCGCCGGACAGCGTCGCCGACGGCCGGTCCAGCGAGAGGTACCCCAGCCCGATCTCCACGAACGAATTGAGGGTCTGCTCCAGCGTGGCCAGGAGCGGTGCCACCGACGGCGCATCGAGATCACGGACCCACCCGGCCAGGTCCGTGATCTGCATCGCGCAGGCATCGGCGATGCTGATCCCGTTGATCTTCGACGACCGTGCTCCCTCGTTGAGACGGGTGCCGCCGCAGTCGGGGCAGTCGCTGAACGTCACAGCCCGTTCGACGAAGGCGCGGATGTGCGGTTGCATCGACTCCACATCCTTGGCCAGGAACGACTGCTGGATCCGCGGCACCAGCCCTTCGTAGGTCATGTTGATGCCTTCGATCTTCATCCTGACCGGCTCGTGGTACAGGAAGTCCTGGCGTTCCTGCTCGCTGTAGTCCCGGATCGGCTTGTGCGGGTCGACGAATCCGGACGCTGCGAACAGGCGGTAGTTCCAGCCGCCTGCGTTGTAGCCCGGGATGGTCAGCGCACCATCCTCCAGCGATCTCGTCTCGTCATACAGTTGGGTGAGGTCGAAGTCGCTGACCGTGCCGACGCCCTCGCAGCGCGGACACATCCCACCGATGACCGTGAACGACTTCCGGACGGCCTTCTTGTCCCCGATGCTGATCGCCCCGGCGCCGTGGACCGAGGGGATGTTGAAGGAGAACGCCTTGGGCGTGCCGATGTGTGGTTCGCCGAGCCGGCTGAACACGATCCGCAACAGCGCGTTGGCGTCGGTAGCGGTGCCAACGGTGGAGCGAACATTGGCGCCCATCCGCTCCTGGTCGACGATGATCGCTGTCGTCAGGCCTTCGAGCAGGTCCACGTCCGGTCGGGACTGGCTCGGCATCATGCCCTGAAGGAAGGCGCTGTACGTCTCATTGATGAGCCGCTGCGACTCCGCCGCGATCGTGGCGAAGACGAGCGAACTCTTGCCTGATCCTGAGATGCCGGTGAAGACCGTCAATCGGCGCTTCGGGATCTCGACGTTCACGTTCCTGAGGTTGTTCTCGCGGGCGCCCTGCACCCGGATCAGGTCGTGGCTGTCGGCGACTCGCATGAGGGCACGATAGCAGCGACGAGGCCGGTATCCTCTTCGGAGAGGAGGCTGACGACATGGCTGAGGCGGTCGATGCGAGCGCAGAGTTCGTGCGCGTTCTCGTGTCGTCGCCGCCCCGGATCGCGGCCGCGACCGCCAGACGCACACCCGCTCAGTTGCGAGCATCGCCGTCGGCAGGGGAGTGGTCCGCTGCGGAGATCCTGGCGCACTTGCGTGCCTGTGCCGACGTTTGGGGCGGCTGCATGGCACGGATCCTCAGCGAAGATCTGCCCACGATCCGGGCGGTGGATCCCAGGACGTGGATCCGGAGCACCGATTACACCGAACTGGCATTCCAGCCTTCATTCGAAGCGTTTGCTTCGCAACGTCGGGACCTGATCGCGAGCCTGGAACTGGCCACACCGGAGGCATGGACGCGGTCGGCGTTGGTCACGGGGACAGGGGCCGATCGTGAGTGGGACATCCATCGGTACCTGCGCCGGATGGCCATCCACGAGCGGACGCACGTGAAGCAGATCGAGCGGATCGCCGCATCCGGTTGAACGCAGACAAGCGCGCCATCCGCCCTGCGCGCAAGCGAGCGACAAGGTCGCGGCAAGGGCAGCGACCCAGTCTTCTCCACGGTGGTCAGCCCGGGTACTCGATACGCGCGGTGCGAGTCGGCCGGAAAGATCGCTTGAAATGGAGGGTTTGGATGCGCCGAGTCACAGTCCTTCTGCTGGTGTTGGTGGCGTCGTTGCTTGCGCCGACGGTCGCCTTGGCCAAGGGTCCTGTCGCCAACTGCCCGAGCTCTCAATCCGGGTATTACGAAGCCGACAAGGTCCTCTGGTGGATGAACACCGTCGCTGGATTCGAGGATGAGAACATCCCTGTGTACGACGAAGATTGGAACCAGACGGACGGGTGGGATACGGGCTTCACTGGGGACTTCAACGACTTCGCCGTCCTGGCGGGGTTCGGAAGCGCCAAGGGCCTCTACGAATTTGTCTGGGTGACGCAGTGGGACGCGATCGACAAGAACGGCGACGGGGTCGTCTGCATGAAGAACCGGCCCCACACACCGGGTAATCCGGCCTACTTCTTCAACGGAGTCGACAACACCGCCCACTGACGAGCATCACGGGGGATGGATCGCGACCGGCGCTCCAAGCTGGAACGCCGGTCGCCCATGCCAGTCCGGAGGCGGTCCGTCAGAAGGGCAGCCCCGCAGCGGCTGCCGGATCAGGGACGAAGTCATACGACGGGCCGGCCTGCTGGACCCCGAACACAGCGGTGAGAACGACCGTCAGGACGATGGCCGCCCCGACGATCACGAGAGCTCGGACGAGCTCCCGATGAGATGCGATCCTTGAACCGATGGTGGTTCGCTGGAGCGTCATGGTGCGCCTCCGCAGGGTCGACGAGGAGGATCGGCCAGGGGCTGCGCGCGGCTCGGCGACCCGATCGACTCGCGCATCCACAGACGGCTGGCATCATTGTCGCTACGGCGTTCATCGTCGTGTTTGCACGTCGCGAGGGTCAAGAGCCGTCGTACCTCTTGTCGCGAGCCAACCAGTCCGAACGCCCCGGCGCATCCCGGGCGCGGGCCGTCGAACACGGCCGGCGAGTCTAGATCCCGACGTTCTGGGGCAAGCTGAAGACGAACACCAACGCGAGGCCGAACAGCCCGTCGCGAACGCGACCATGACGACTCGCACTCGGTAGCCCTTGAACTTCGTGCCAACGCCGGCGAAGAAGAGGACCGAGGCGAAGATCACCGCGAGCAGCACAAAGTTGTCACCAGTCTGATTCGCCGCCCGGGCCTCGGCGCTGGACGCCTCTGCCTGGGCCTCCAGATCGTCGGCCTGGGCCTGCGCCGCGGGCTGGTACTCCGGCATCGAGAACGGTGACCCGGGTGGGATCGTCCCGGCCGGGACCGTCGCGGCCCAGGCGTCGAAGGCGGGCACGAATTCCGGTCGGAACCGGTCGCGATAGAACGTCGCCAGCCGTTCGTCGCCTGCGTTCTTGGCGTCGATGAAGGACTGGAATAGCTGGACATCGATCACCAGGGCGCTGAAGTACTCGCTGGAGGCACGAACGGATTCCTGGCGGGCTGCGCCTGCCTGCGCATACGCGTTCGCCTGGACGCCACCCCACCGAGTCGATTGGTACGCGCACCACGCCGCGGCGATCGTCGCCAGGGCGAGCAGCAACGCGGCGAGCAGCTCGATCCAGTCGGACTTGTCGAACCGCCCCGCGACCGAGTCGGCCTGGGCCTCGGCCCGCTGCATGAAGCTCGGATCGTCCGGTGATGCTTCAGGGGGTTCGGGGTCCATGCGATACCTCGATGCGTCTTCGGGTCATCGGTGGTTCACGGAAGCGAGGCGCTGGCTCGATTGCATCGGAGCATGGGTCTGGATTCCGTGCGAAACGATAGACGAACGAGGCGGGAACCGTCGGGCGTCATCGACCGAGATCCGTGTCCATGCATCGATGGGCAGCACTTGCCGCAGAATAGGCAGCGAACCCGCCAAGACGAGGTGGCGCGCGCGTTCCCGTTTACGCACTCCGATCCCATCCCCGTCCAACCCCCCCCCTCCCCCGCGCCGCGGCCGTCACCCTGCGCGCGTCCCCTCCGCGCCCCGTCGCCGGCGCCCCGGTGCACACGGCGGCGCGGCTCCCCTCCGTCTCGCCGCCCGTGTCCGCGCTCGTCCGCGTCACGTCGCCGCGCGCCGCCGCCTCCGCGCTCGCTTTCGCGCGGCCGTCGCCGAGTCCCTCCCCGCGACCGCCCCTCGCCTCTCTGTCGTGCCCTCCGTGTCCTCTCCGCGCGCGCGCGTCCCCGTCTCCCCGTCTCCCTGTCCGCGCCCTTCGTGCGCCCTCTCGCTGCGCTCCGCCTCCTCCTGCTCCCGTTCCTTGCCTCCGTTCGCGCGCGTCTCTCTCTCCTCCGCGCCTCCCCCCCCTCCGCCCCCTCCGCCCGCGCCCCCTCCCCCCCCCGCCCCCCCCGCCCCTCCCCCCCCCCCTCCCCCCCCCCCCCCCCCCCCCCCCCCCCCCCCCCCCCCCCCCCCCCCCCCTCACCTACTCCACCCCAGTCGACGGGTCCCCGTAGGAGACGTTTCGTGATCGAATTCCGACCGCCCACAGCCGCGAGCGGCCCGCTCCTGCTGGTCGACATCAGCGGGTACACGTCGTTCCTTCAGTCCGTCGCCCAGGCGCACCAGGACGACTTGGTCACGACCGACAACGTCCCGGAAGCCTACGAGCTGATGTCGAACCTGCTCGGTGGGATCGTCGGCCGGTTGGTTCCGCCATTCACCCTCTCGAAGCTCGAAGGCGACGCGGTCTTCGCCTACTCCGCCGAGGCGGAGTCCGTCCCCCACGGCGCAGCCTTCGTCGATCATCTTCGCGATTGCTACGCGGACTTCCAGGACCGGCTCGTCAAGGCGCATGACATCTGGACATGCGGCTGCGGTGTGTGTTCCCGGGGCACCGGGCTCGATCTCAAGTTCATCGTGCACAGCGGACCGTTCGTGATCCAGTCGATCGCCGGCAACCAGGAACTCACCGGGCCCGAAGTCGTGATGGCGCACCGACTCCTGAAGTCGGGCGCGGCGGACCTCGTCGGCCACGGCGCGTACGCGCTCATCACCGATGCGGCGGCGCAGCGACTTGGGGTCGCCGTCGATGGCGCGCTCGCGCTGACCGAGACTTACGAGCACTACGCGCCGATCGAGGCGAGGGTGTTCCCACTCCGGGACTGACGGGGGCTCCTGGGCGGTCCCCGTACCTCGCGCTTCGCTATCGCTTGCCCCGGGGGCGTAGGGTGGGTGAGACCGGTGCGCCCATGCACCTGTCCGTCGATGGCGCCGGGGCCCAACGCCTGCCGGCCAATGATCTAGTGAGGGAGATCCATGAATTTGGTCGACACACTCAGCGAATTGTTCAACAAGGCGGTCGCCGACATCGTGAATGCGATCCCGACCGTTGTCGGAGCGCTGCTCATCCTGCTGATCGGCTTGATCGTCGGGCGGATCGTGGGCGGCGTCGTCACCAGGCTCCTGGCCCGCGCCAAGGCCGATTCCTTGTTCTCCCGCTACGCAGGCACGATCTACGGGGACGCCCCGGGCCAGGCAAAGCCGTCCGAGTACGTTGGCGCACTCGCCAAGTGGCTGATCTACCTCGTCTTCTTCCTGTCCGCCGCGAACTTCCTCGGCTGGACCCAGGTCAGCACCTTGATCAACGAGTTCCTGGCGTGGCTGCCCAACCTGATCGTCGCAGTCATCATCGTGATCGCAGCGCCGGTCATCGGCCGCATCCTGCGGACCGCGATCGATGCGTCAGGTGGCAGTCTCGGACTCTCGAACACGGACCTGCTCGGCCGGATCGCCGAGTTGGCGGTCATCGCCTTCGGCGTGATCATCGCTCTGTATCAGGTCGGGATCGCGTCCGACCTCGTCAACATCCTGTTCGTCGGCCTGGTCGGCGGGCTCGCCCTTGCCTTTGGGCTCGCGTTCGGCCTCGGCGGCCGGGCGGTAGCCGAGGAGATGTCGCGCAACTGGTATGCGAGGTCGCTTGAGATGGCCGCGCACATCAACGAAGCGACCGACGACTCAGCCCGACCGACAGCGCCGTCCCAGCAGCCCCCGCGTCCGCCGGTTCAGGGCGCCTGACCGTCTGACCAACCTTGTGGCCTCGGTGCGTCGGACGCCCGGGGCCACAGCCCGGTCTATCCTGCCCGGGTGACTCGCCAACGTATTCCCGACGATGTCTTGACCGCGGCACATGACCGAGCTCGGGCCCGTGCCGCCCTCGACTGGGCCGAGGCTGACCGGTTGCGGAGCCAGATCGAGGCGGCCGGCTGGAGAGTGGTCGATCGCGGGACGGATTTCGCCCTGTCGGCCGCCGCGTCACCCGACGTCACGGTCGACGGCCGGCTCCGCTACGGGTCGAGTGCGAGTGTCCCGTCGCGGCTCACGGAGCCGGCGTCAGGACTGGCGACGATCGTCCTCGTCGCGACCGATGATCTGGACGGCATCCGACGGATCGTCAGCCAGCAACGGGTGTTTCCCGATGGTTCGTCCGTCGTCATCGTGGCGAACGATCCTTCCGACGAACCGACCGCCGTCCTGGATGGTCTGACCATGGCGTCCGGGAACGGCGACGCGACCGTACCCCTCGATGTCGTGTGGACCAACGAACGACTTGGGATCGGTTCTGTGCTGAACATCGGGATACGACGGGCTATCGCGCCCGTGGTCATCGTCCTTGGATCCAGTGTCGAGGCGGCCGGGGACTTCGTGACACCGCTGGTGCGCGCGCTCGATGACCCGACCGTGGCCGTGGCCGGTCCATGGGGCATGGTTTCGGCAGACCTGCGTCGCTTCGATGACGCACCGCCGGGCGATGTCGACGTGATCGATGGCGCGGTCCAGGCGTTCCGGCGTGACGATGCCGCGGCCCGCGGACCCGTCGACGAGCAGTTCGGTACGACGCGCCACTTGGCGATCTGGTGGAGCTTCGTCCTCCGCGATGGAGGCGAAGGGGGTCCGCACCGCCGGGCCATCAGTATCGGGGACCTACGCGTCGAACGCTTCGATCAGCGGGGGCGGGCGGCGACGCCCGACCAAGCCCGAGACCGAGACCGACGGGAGCGTCGGGACTTCTACCGAGTCCTCGATCGATTCGGGTCACGCCGGGATCTTCTGATCACGCGTTGATCCCGGCCTGCCTGGCGGCCTGCCGTTCGTCCTGGTGCTCCCAAACGGTCTTGAGCGGGTCATGGGGCCCGAGCGCGATGGCCGCGATCGGAGCGGCGATGAGGGTGATGATCCCGGTGCTGAACAACACGGTTCGCACCGCGTCTGAATACGCCGCCGCGTAGGCAGCCCCATCCGACGGAGTGATCCCCGAGACCAGGGCGCCGTACTGGGGCAGCCCGATCGCAACGAGGATGCCGTGGAACGAGTCCACCGCTGTCGCGACCTCGGCAGGGGTCGAGCCGACGAGTGACACGGCGTAGGCGTCGAGTGCCAGTCGTGTCACCAGCAAGGTCACGACGACGAGTCCGGCCCGGCTCCCGAGCGCGACCGAGACCTCATTGAGAGCGGCCGCGGTGGCCGGCAACCCGCGAGGGACGCTGGCGAAGATGATCGCCGTCCGGACGGTCGTCGCGATCACGAAGCCAGCGCCGATCAGGAGGAAGGCGAGGGCGAATCCCAGGTAGCCGACGCCGGGGCGCAGGACGAGCGCGATGATGACATTCCCCATCCCGACGGCGACCACGCCCATCGCGATGAGGGACCGCGGTCCGAACCTGCCGAGCAGGATGCCTGCGACCGGTCCCGCGACGACGAGGGCACCCATGAACGGGATCGTCGCGAGCATGGCCAGCACCGGGCCATAGCCGAGGATCAGCTGGAAGTAGACGGGTACCTGCAGGAGGGTCGAGGCCTGCGCGAAGGCGATCACGAATCCGACGAACAGCGCCGTGGCAACGGCCCGCCGCTCCACGTGTCCGCCGATCCCCGTACGTCGCCTCCTGCGCTCGGCGACGACGCCGGCCGCGATCAAGAGGGTGCCGACCGTCGTGAACAGGATCCGGGCCCGGTCGGCGCCGGCGCCCTGGAACCCGAGGAGACCGGCGCTCAGGACGACGATCCCGAACGCCCAGGTCGCGGTGGCGACGACCGGCCACCGATCGCGACGCTGCGGAGACGGCAGATCGTGCCACGATCCTCGCGCCACCCACAGCGCCACGACGGCCGAAACCGCGGCAGCCAGATACGCGAGCCAGGTAGGCCCGGTCGGCCCGAAGAGCGTGAGCAGGACGGGTCCCGCCGCCATCGCCGCCCCATACGCTCCATAGGCGATCCCGATCGCAGTGGCGCGCGGGATCCCCTCGTACCGCGTCGCCACGCCGGCCAGCGCGACCGGGAGAACGACGCTGGCGCTGGCCACGCCGATCAGTCGGACGAGGATGAACAGGAGACCGTCGGTGACCACCAGCCCGGCGAACCCGGTCGCAGCCATCCCGCCGAGGGCGACCAACATGATCCGCTTCCGACCGTCGGCGTCGCCCAGCACCCCGCCGACGAGCAGCATCCCGGCGCCGATGACGGCGCCGATCAGGAGGAGCATCTGGGTGTCATCGTTCGAGCGGACCGCAGACTGGACGCTGGCCAGTCCAGGTGCGTAGACCCTGGGTGCGAGCCCGGCTGCGAACAACGCCAGGCACGCCGCGATGAACATGCTGAGGGTGCCCGGATCCTTGCCCAGATCACGAAGGAACGCGGGAATCGTGACGCGTCGCATCCCGCGGATGCTACTCCGCAGGGCCATCTCCGTGACCCGACCTATACTCCCGGCGATGCGCCATCTGATCGCCCTTGCCATGCTCGGGGCGTTGATCGCGTCGTGCACCGGACAATCCGCTGCTGCGGCCGATCGACCGCTGCGGATCCTGACCGGAGAGCCATCCGATCTCGACCCTGCCGCCCAGGGCGATGCGGGCAGCGCGGCGATCACCGCCCAGTTGTTCGAGTCGCTGACGTCATTCGACGGCGACCTGCATATCCGGCCGGCCCTCGCAGCGTCGTGGCAATTCGCGGATGGAGGCCGACAGGTCACCTTCCACCTGCGGCCCGACCTCACCTTCAGCGACGGCAGCCCGCTCCGCCCGAGCGACGTCGTTCGCAGCTGGCTGCGGATCATCGACCCGTCCCATCCGTCCCCGCTGGCCTCACTGGCCTTCGACATCGCCGGTGCCGAGGCGTACGCCCGCGGTACGTCGACGGATCCGTCGTCCGTCGGCCTTCGAGCCGATGACACCAGCGGCGATCTCGTCGTGGATCTCGGTCGCCCGGCGACCGACTTCGTGAACATCGTCGCCGGGCCGACCTTCTCGGTCGTGCCGGCGAGCATCGACTCGGACCCCAATGCGCTGGTCCCGGGTCCGGACTTCGTGGCGAGCGGCGGGTATGTCCTGACCGGGACGAGCAGTGATGGGTTGGAGTTGACGGCCAATACCCACTACTGGGCGGGGACGCCCGCCATCAAGTCGATCACCCTCGTCGGCAGCCTGGGCGGCCAGAGTCCGGTGACGGCGTTCTCCAACGGCGACCTGGACTACACGCCGGTCTATTCGATCGATGCGACGTGGCTGGCGTACGACCCGCAGCTCGGACCGCAGCTCCGGCTCGTCAGCTCGCTCTCGGTCCAGTACTACGGCTTCGACACGACGAAGCCCCCGTTCGACGACGTCCGGGTCCGGCAGGCGATCGCCGAGGCAGTGGACTGGCGGCGGATGGCTGCGTTAAGCGCGGGGGACGAGGCGGGCCAGGTTGCGAATTCGATGGTGCCGCCAGGGATCCCGGGCCGGAGCGATGCGGATTTCCTGCCGCGGTACGACCCGGTCGACGCCCGCCGGCTCCTGGCGGAAGCGGGCTACCCGGGCGGGGCCGGCTTCCCGTCCACGGTCCTGATGACCGACTACGCCGGGTTCGACGCGGCGATCGTCGGCGAGGTCAAGCGCGAGCTCGGGATCACCCTCCAGGCCGAGACGATGGGCGCCGGCTACTTCGATCGCCTGGAGACCGACCCGCCGGCCATGTGGGCGCTCGCCTGGGTCGCCGACTACCCCGGCCGGAACGACTTCCTCGGGGTCCTCCTCGACAGTGGCTCGACGAACAACTACGGACACTGGAGCTCGTCCGAGTTCGACGCCGCCATCGCTGCGGCAACCTCGGCTGCGGATTCCGCGACGGCATCGGCCGCCTACGACCGTGCCGAGACGATCGTTCGTGACGAGGCGCCGGTCATCCCGGTCGTCTATGGACCAGGGTTGGGCACTGTCACGGGAGGGTCTGCTGGGCGCTGGTCAGAATGGCCTCGGGATCATCCGGATGGCCGGCCTGGCGTGGGCGAACTGATGCGCCGGCTCGTGGCCGCCGTCCTCGCCGTGGTGGTGCTGATGAGCATCGTCCCGTCGACCGCGGCTGCCGGCCCGGCCACGTTCGGCACGCCTCGTGCGACATCGACCTACGGGCAGGGGATCGACTTCGAGCAGCCAGTCTCCGTCGGAGCGCCCATCGGGCGGGTCGAGATCCTGCTCACGATCGCCGATGCCATCGGCCCCGACGTCGTGGAGCTGCCCGATCGACCCTCGACTGGGTCGTCGACCCTGACCTACACCCTCGACACGTCGGGGCCGTCCCACCTCATCCCGAATACGCGAGTCGTCGCCCGCTGGCGGCTGTTCGCCGCTGATGACGAGACCGTCGTCGCGATCGGCCCGCCGCTGTCGATCGTCTATGCCGACGACCGGTTCACCTGGCAGACGAAGTCGTCCGATCTCGTGCGGGTTCATTGGTATCGCGGCGATGCGTCGTTCGCCGCGAAGGCGCTCAAGCTGGGCGAGGACGAGGTTCGGGCCACCTCAGCGCTTCTCGGGGTGACCGAGACGGAGCCGATCGACTTCTTCGTCTATGCGAACGTGGACGACTTCTACGGTGCCCTCGGGCCAGGCGCCCATGAGAACGTGGCCGGGACGGCCTACGCAGACATCCGGACGTTGCTCGGGCTGATCCCGCCGGACCAGATCGACGATCCGCTCGTCGCCGTCAGGATCCCGCATGAGTTCGTCCACATGGTCTTCGACACGGCCTCGAGCAACCCGTACCACAGCCCGCCGCGCTGGCTCAACGAGGGCCTCGCCGTCTCCCAGAGCGAAGGGTACGGATCGTCCGACCGCAGCCAGGTCAGGTCGGCGGCCCGGTCGGGGACGCTCATCCCGCTCGATGGCCTGACCGGCCAGTTCCCGAACGGCCAGGACTTCTTCCTCGCCTACGCCGAGAGCGTCGCCGCCGTCGACTTCATGATCAGGACCTACGGCTCCGATGCCCTGGTCACCCTCATCCGCTCGTATTCGGAGGGCCGGACGGACGCCGAGGCCTTCACTGACGCCCTCGGTCTGGATATGACGGCCTTCGGACAGGCCTGGTTCGAGGACGTCGGCGCGACCGCCCCGGAGCAGTTCGGACCGCAGCCTGCGCCGCCGCGGGCCGATCCCGGCTGCCTGGAGCGGGAGCGGGGACGTTGCCGCGAGCGCTGCCCCGCGGGCAACCGCCGTGGGATCCCAGACGACGTCAGGATCGTCGGCTCACGACGACGGGCAGGCCCTCGAGATCGCGCTGATCGTCGTCGTCGCCGGGCTCGCGGCCGTCCTCATCGTCGTCGCGACTCGACGGCGCCGGCCGAGATCGGACGGATGGTCATGAGGGTCACCGATCGCCTGCGCGCGATCCCGAGCTGGCAGGTCACCCTGGGGATCGCGCTCCTGGCGCTCGGCTTCCTTACGGCCGCCCAGCTGGCCTCTGAGCGCCCACGGGTCGCGTACACGACCCAGGAGCGAACACCGCTGGTCGAGACCGTGACCGAGCTGCAGGCGCAGCAGGATGGGCTGAAGGCAGGGATCCTCGATCTCCGAGCGCAGATCCAGGGCGTGGAGGGCCAGGGGGCCGGTTCGGAGGACCGTGTCCGACAACTCAACACCGAACTCCAGGCTGCCAGGATCGCCGCCGGGCTGATCCCGCTGACGGGTCCGGGGATCGTCATCCAGCTCGAGGACTCGCAGGACCCGGTCCCTCCTGGTGGCAGCGAATCCGATTACCTGGTGAGCTCCCGGGATATCCGTACGGTCGTCGGAGCGCTCTGGGAAGCCGGGGCCGAGGCGATCGCAGTCAACGGTGAGCGGATCACCCCGACCTCGTCGGTCATCGATGTCGGTCCCTCCGTCCTCGTCAATTCCGCATACCTGACGCCCCCGTACCAGATCACCGCACTCGGTCCATCGGACCTGTATGACCACCTCAGTGGTGCCGCAGCGTTCGTCGACTTCCTCAGCGCGCGAAGCGACGGCTATGGGATCCGGGTGTCGCTCGCAGAGCCGGACTCGGTCGACATGCCTGCCTTCGCCGGCACGATCACCCTGCGCTATTCGCGTCCGATCGCGTCCCCCAGCGCGAGCCCGTCCGGTTCGACCGATGGAGGCGGCTGACCATGTATCGAATGCGCAGTCAGCTCGCTCTCGCGGCGGTGACCGCGATCCTCGGTGTGCTCGTCGTCGTCCAATTGCGCTCGCAGGCCGGTCCGACGGGTCTCGCCCAACTGTCGTCGCAGGACCTCACGGTCCTGGTCGCCAACGTCAACTCACGGAACGATCAGCTGCGTCGCGAGACGGCGACGCTCGAACGAGAGCTGGCCACGCTCGTCCAGAACCGCGCCAAGGGTGGCGCATCGGTCGAGGAGATCAGTGCCGACCTCGAGCGAGTCCGCGCCTACGCCGGACTCGACGCGGTCGGCGGGCCTGGCGTCAAGATCGCGGTCCGCGGCCCGATCGACGCCGCTGGCGTCGAGGAGCTGATCAATGAGTTGCGGAATGCCGGAGCTGAAGCGATCGGGGCCGGCGGCGTCCGCGTCGTCACCGGGGTCGTCGCCGTCGGCGGTGCGGGCGTCGTCGAGATCGATGGCGTCCGGCTCGGCATCAGCTTCGACATCGACGCCATCGGTGCACCGGACAAGCTGACCGGTTCGCTGACGCGGTCCGGCGGCGTCATCGCCCAGCTCGCCGCCACGCTGCCTGCCGTCACCTTGACGGTGACCCCGATGGATCGCGTGGAACTGCCGGCCACCACCCGGACGCTGGTCCCGGCGCATGGCAGCCCGCGGCTTTGATAGGCTGGGCCGCCCATGTCTGACCGGCCGGTGCTCGCGCTGCTCCTCGGGGACGTCGTCCGACTTCGCCGGACCCACCCGTGCGGTGGAACCGATTGGCAGATCGATCGGCTCGGTGCGGACATCGGGATGCGTTGTCTGACGTGCCACCGGCACGTGCTGGTCGAGCGCCGGAAGGTCGAGCGCCGGATCATCGCCTTCGTGTCCCGCGGTGATCCGTCGCTGACTGCGGCGGTGACGGCGACCGCGGCCGGGCTGTCTGTTGACGATGGCGCTCGCAGGTGACGGCCGCCGCCCTCAGCCCGGAACCCTCCGAGACCGGGCCGCTGGCCGCCTTCCGCAACGGCGGGTTCCTGCGGCTCTGGCTGTCGCAGGTGACCACCCAGGTCGGCGGGAACATGGTCCTGTTCGGGCTGACCGTCATCGTCTTCAACTCTACGAAGTCGAACACGGCGGTCAGCCTGCTGGTCCTGACCTTCCTGGTGCCGGCAGTCCTGTTCTCTGCGGTGGCCGGCGTCTACGTGGACAGGATCGACCGCCGGGTGATCCTCATCACGACCAACGTCCTGCGCGGCGCAGCGTTCATCGCCCTCTACTTCGCCGGCACCAATCTCGCCGTCATCCTGGTACTCAACATCCTGATCTCCACGTTCACGGTGTTCTTTGCCCCCGCGGAGCTGGCGATGATCCCGGTCCTCGTATCGCGCGAGCAACTGCTGGCAGCCAACGGGATCTTCACCCTGACGTTGAATGCCGCGTTCGCCCTCGGGTTCGCCCTGCTCGGCCCGCTGGTGGTCAACGTGGCCGGTCCGGAAGCGGTGATCATCGTGGTCGCCGGGCTGTACTTCCTGGCGGCCGTATTCTGTTTCACGCTCCCGGCGTCGCCACCGCCGCCGTCGACCGCCGCAGACCCGCACACGGGTCTTGGGGTCGGCGCGGCCGAGCGCGCCTTCGGGTCGACGTTCGTCCAGTTGCGCGAGGGCTTCGCCTATATCCGCGCCAATCGGTCGATCACGTGGTCGCTGATCTACCTTGCGGTCACGGCTTCCCTCGTCGGAGTGCTCGGCGTCCTTGGGCCGGCCTTCGCCCAGGACACCTTGGGGCTCGAGGCCAAGGACTTCGCGGTGGTGGTCCTGCCGCTTGGCTTCGGGATCGTGACCGGGATCCTGTTGCTCAATTCGTACGGCCGCTACTTCCATCGTCGTCGGGTGATCGAGGGCGCCATGATCGCGCTCGGGATCCTGCTTGCGGCACTGTCCGCGGCAGGTCCGATCAGCCGGGTCCTGCAGCGGGCGGACCAGCCCGGTGGCATCGACCTGTCGACGATCACGTCGCTCCTGGCCGTCGTTGTCGTCATCGCCTTCTTCGCCGGCATCGCCTACGGGTTGGTCGCCATCCCATCGCAGACCCAGCTCCAGGAGGACCTTCCCGAGGACGTCCGAGGGCGCGTGTTCGGCGTGCTGGGGATGCTGGTGTCGGTGGCGAGCTTCCTGCCCATCATCATCGTCGGCCCGATCTCCGACTCGGTCGGGACGACGGCGGTCATCTTCACGATGGCCATGGTCGTCCTGATCATCGGGATCGTGTCGGTCGTGACCCGCGGGCCCCTGCGCGCCACGGAGGCCCAGCCGGCCAATGATCCGGACACGGTCGATCCGATCGCCGCTGCGCTCGGCGCCGATCTGCCCACGTGGACCGGACACGACGAACCGGCGGTCGGTCGAGGACGCGTCGGCCCCTGATGCGACCGGGCTCGACCGCGCCGGGCCGTCCGACCCGACCGACCGGGATTAGACGCAGCTGATGGCGCGGATCGCGGTCATCTTCACCGGCGGGACGATCAGCACGACCTTCGACCCGGTCGCCGGAGGCAACGTCCCGGCACTCGATGGAGCCGCGATCATCTCGAGGACGCCGGGCCTCGACGCGATCGCCGAGATCGTGCCCCTCGACCGCGGCCGCACGCCGGCCAGCCACTTCACGTTCCCGGAACTCCTGCGGATCGGCGGCGACCTGCAGGCAGCGCTCGCCGACCCCTCGATCGATGGGGCAGTCGTCGTCCAGGGTACCGACACGATCGAGGAGACGAGCTTCCTGTGGGATCTGGTGACGACCGGCCCGAAGCCCGTCGTGGTGACCGGCGCGATGCGTGCGTCCGATGATCCGGAGTTCGACGGCCCGGTCAATCTCCGCAACGCGGTTCGGGTGGCTGCAGCGTCGTCGATGCGCGACATCGGGGTCGTCGTCTGTCTCGGCGGGACCATCGAGGCCGCTGATGACGTGGTCAAGATGCACACTTCGGCGCTCGACACCTTCGCGAGTCCGAACCACGGCTCGCTCGGACGGGTCCACGACGAAGAGCTGATCCGCCTGCGCGATCGCGGTCCGCGACGAACCATCGCCACGTCACGTGCGGCGGAGCGCGTCCACCTCATCACGGCAACGGTCGCGATGGATGGCACGCTCGTCGATGCCGCGGCAGGTTCCGGAGCGGATGGGATCGTGGTCGCCGGCACCGGCTCGGGCAACACGGCTCCATCCGTCCTTGCGGCCGCGAGCCGGGCGATGGCTGCGGGGATCCCGGTCGTCCTGGCCAGCCGATGCCCGAGCGGTCAGCCCTCCCCGGTCTACGCATTCCCCGGCGGTGGCGTCACGTGGGTCGCCGCGGGTGCGATCCCGATCGGGCACCTGTGCGCGGTCAAGGCCAGGGTCGCGCTCGCGCTCGGCCTGGGCGCCGGTCTTGGGCACGATGGACTCGCTGCCCTGCTCGCAGACCCGCCGGCCGGGCGCCCCTGATCCGATGCCGCTCGACAGCCTGATCACCGGTCGTATCGCCACGCTGGCCGGGGCGGATGGCTTCGGCTGGGTGGAGGCGATCGGGATCCGTGACGGCCGGATCGCCTTCGCCGGAACCGAGGTGGACCTCGAGACGACGGGCGGATCCGTTCACGGAGCGGATCGCGCTCGCACCCGACGAGGTCGCGATCCCGGGGATGACCGACGCCCACCTCCACCTCGCCGCGGCCGCCGAGGCCCGTTCGCACGTGGACCTCAGCGGTACGAGGACCCTGGAGGAGGGCCTGATCCGGATCGGTACGGCGCACCGGGCGCTGCCCGACCGCGACGCCTGGCTCCAGGGCCACGGCTGGGACGCCGATCGGTGGGGCGTCTGGCCGACCGCCGACGATCTCGAGGGCGTGGCGCCGGGCCGGAGAGGCGCGTTCTGGGCGCACGACCACCATGCGCTGCTGGTCACCCGCGCAGGGCTCGTTTCAGCCGGGATCGACGATCAGACCGAGGACCCGACCGGCGGTGTCGTCGGCCGATCGGGCGACGGACGCCCCGATGGGGTCCTGTTCGAGACTGCCACCCGCCTCGTGTCGACCCTTGTCCCGTCGATGGGATCGGCCGAGCTGGAGCTCTCGATTCTCGCCGTCGCCGCGGAACTGCTGGCCCTTGGGATCGTCGCGGTCCATGACCCCGGCAGCGTCGCACCCGACCCCGACCTGGAACGCGCCTATCCCGTGTACGCGCGCCTCTCGGAGACCGGCAGACTGCCGATCCGGGTCATGGCCTCCCTGCGCGAGGACGCACTGGCGACGGCGCTCGCGGGCGGCCTCAGGAGCGGCGACATCCTCGGCGAGGATCCGGCCGGGCGAGCCAGGATCGGGTGGCTGAAATGCTTCGCCGATGGGTCACTCGGGTCGCGCACGGCGGCGCTGCTGGCCGACATCGAGCCTGAGCCGGACCGCCCGGTCGCGCCAGAGCGACGCCGGGGGCTGTGGACGACCGACCCGGCAAGCACTTCGGGAGGCGGTGGAGCGAGCGGCACGCGGCGGGATCGCCACCCAGGTCCACGCCATCGGGGATGCGGCGGTCCGTGCCGCATTGGACGTCCTGATCCCGACGGCGGGCCGCGTCCCGTTCATGCCGAGAGTCGAACACGTCCAGTTGCTCGATCGCGCCGACTGCGACCGGTTCGCCTCCGGCGGGGTCGCCGCGAGCGTCCAGCCGTCACACCTGGGCAGCGACGCGGCGACCGCCCGGCGACTCTGGGGCGAGCGAGCCGAGCGGAACGGCTATACGTGGCGGTCGATCGCCGACACCGGAGCGGTCATCGCGTTCGGTACGGATGCTCCGGTCGAATCGTTCGACCCGTGGCCGGGTATCGCGCTTGCGGTCCGCCGTGAGGACCCCCGGTGGCCGGCCGGGACACCCCCGTTCGGCCCGGACGAGGCGCTCACGATCGACCGAGCCATCCGGGCGGCATGCATCGATCCAGCGCTCGCCGGCCCGCGAACACGATCGTGGCCGTCTGACCGTGGGTCAGCGAGCGGACGTGGTCGTCATCCCGGCCGCCGCGATCGATGAACCGGTCGAGCCGGGTGGACCGCTGGCGACCGCCAGGCCCACGATCGTTCTCGTTGACGGCAGGGTCGTCTTCGAGTCCTGATCGGATCGGGGGTCTCAGTCCGCGTCCGGGCGCGGACCCAGTTCGCGGAGCGCGTCGGCGAACAGGCCGGCGAAGATCCGGGAGGTCGACGGGAACGCGTGGATCGTCTCCGTCAGGACATCGACCGGGACGTGCGCCTTGATGGCAACGACACACTCGTGGATCGCCGCCGAGGCGTCCGGGCAGGCCATCGCCGCTCCGACCAGTTCGCGAGTGGCCCGGTCGACCACGATGGTGACGTGGCCCATGGTCGCCTGGAGCGCGTATCCACGGGTGCTCGTCGCAAAGTCGGCGACCTGCTCGAATGCGTCGAGGCCGGCAGCGACCGCCTGGTCCAGCGTCAGCCCGACCGACGATGCCTCCGGATCGGTGTAGGTCGCCCGCGGGAGTGCCCGGTAATCGGGGGTGATCGCTTCCCCGAGTGCGATCCGGACGGCCAGCTCGCCCTGGTAGTGGGCCTGATGCGTATGGAGCTCCGGGCCGGCCGGATCGCCGATCACCCACAAGCCATCGGCGATCCGCAGGCGACCGTCGTGAGGGAACGGCGTCCGCCCGGTGGCGTCGATCCCGTAGTGTTCCAGGCCGAGATCCTCGATCGGAAACGTACGGCCGACCGCGAGCAGGACGGCGTGCCCTTCGGCCGTGGACCCATCGTCGAGGTCGATGCCATGGGCGCCGTCCGCGCCGCCATGGGCTCGGGCACGGACCGCGCGGACCCCCGTTCGAACCACGACGCCATCGCGCTCCAGGGTGGCCCGAAAGACCGCCGAGTTGCGGGGGTGGTCCGTCGGAGCGAGGCGTGGACCTGACTGGACGATGGTCGTGGGAACGCCGAACCGCTGGAAGACCTGGGCCAGTTCGCAGCCGGTCGGACCCCCGCCGAGGACGATCAAGCTGCGCGGCAGCGATCGGGCCAGGGTCGCCTGTTCATTGGTCCACGGGTCGACCTCGTCGATCCCCTCGATCGGCGGTCGCTTCGACGTCGACCCGACCGCGATCACGACATCCCTCGCCTGGAGGTGGTGGACGGCGCGATCGTGGCGGACGGTGACCTTGCCGCGATCGCTGATCGTCGCGACCCCGCGATAGACGGCTGCGCCGGCGTCGCGCAGGCGATCGGCATGCCCGCTGTCGTCGGGTTCGGCGGCGTCCGGCGCGCGGTTGACCATGTAATCGCGAGCAGCCGAGGCCGCGGGCCATTCGTAGGTCTCCGGGTTCGCATGATGCCGGCGGGCGCCGTCGAGCAGCGATTTCGACGGCAGACAGCCGATGTGGGGGCAACTGCCGCCGAACCAGCGACGGTCGATGATCGCGACCGACGCGCCGAGTTCGCGCGCCTTGTAGGCGGCGGCTTCGCCGGCGGGGCCGGCTCCGATGATGACGAAGTCGAACGCGTCCATGGTCAGCTCCTGTCTGGATCGGTCGTGGGACCGCGCTGTCGACGGGCCTCGTAGAGAAGGACGGCAGCGGTCACTGAGACGTTCAGGCTGTCGGCGACACCCAGCATCGGTACTCGCACGGGTCGCACGTCGTCGGTGTCCCAGATGGACGTCAGGCCGGCGGCCTCTGCGCCGAAGATGAGGGCGATCGGCCCGGTCAGGTCGACCGCGGTGTACAGGTCGGGGGCGTCGACCCGGGTCGCGATCATCCGGATCCGTCGCTCGCGGAGCCAGGCGAGGGTGGCGGCGGCGTCCGCCGCGGCGAGCGGGACTGTGAACACGGTTCCCGCGCTGGCCCGGATCGTGTTCGGGTTGTACAGATCCGTCGCCGCTGATGCGGCGATGACGCCGTCGGCGCCGGCGCCGTCGGCCGACCGCAGGACGGCCCCAAGGTTGCCGGGCTTCTCGACGCCCTCGACGATGACCAGCAGCGCGTCATCCCCGGCCCGGAAGTCCGCGATGTCGACAGCCGGGATCCGGGCAACGGCCACGATGCCCTCGGCCCGGTCGCCGAAGGCGAGCTTCCGCATCAGTGGCTCGCTCGTCGGACGAACGACGACGGGACCCGCTGAAAGGCGGTCCAATGCCGCTCGCGCATCCGGCCCGGCCAGCATCGCCTCGCAGATGAACACCTCTACGATCTCGATGCCTGCGTCGATCGCACGTCGAAGCTCGCGGGCACCATCGATGAGCGTCAGCCCGGTGCGATCCCGCTCGCGCCGCTCGCGCAGCGATGTGGCAGCTCGGAAGCCCGGGTTACTCGTGCTGGTGAGCAGCGGGGTAGGGGAGGACATCCCTGCCATCATGCCCCGCCGGCGAAACGTGCGAACGCCCCGAGCTCGAGGCGACGACCGTCATCGGTCGCGACAAAGAGGTCGCCCGACTCGATCGCACCGAAGGGACGGCCGACGGCAGCTCCGACCAGGTCCGCGAGCCGGTCCGGTCCGAGGGTCGGGGTATGCGCTGTCGCGAGCAGGAAGCCATCGGGCTGGACCAGCGTGGCACACGACCGCAGCAGCTCGGGCAGATCCTGATCGATCCGCCAGGCCTGAGCCCCCGGTCCATGGCCGTAGCTCGGTGGGTCGAGGATGACCCCTCGGTATCTGCGTCCTCGACGGATCTCCCGGCTGGTGAACGCACGCGCGTCATCGACGATCCAGCGGATCGGTCGGTCATCCAGTCCCGACAGCCGCGCGTTCTCGCGCGCCCAGGCGACCGTCGGGCGGGACGAGTCGACGTGGGTCACGGACGCGCCGAGGGCTGCCATTCCGAGGGTCAGCAGCCCCGTGTAGGCGAAGAGATTGAGGACCGCCCCATCGGCACCGCCAGGCGGCGTGCGATCGCGAAGCCAGCCGAGCAGCGAAGCGTGTTCGGGAAACAGACCGACCTGGCCCGCTTCCGTCGCGCGCAGCTCGAGCATCAGGTCCTCGATGCGCACCGCCCATGGGCCTGCCGAGCTGGCAGGCCCGCTCCAGCCCTGGTCACGGTCGAAACGGATATCGGCTTCGGCCCAGCGTGCGGGATCGGCCCTGGCGGCCAACGCTCCAGGCGATGGGCGATCGACAAGGCGTCCGCCGAAGCGCTCGAGTCGCGCACCGCCGCCGACATCCACCAGCACATAGTCGTCGTCGGGTCCCACCCGAAGATGATGCGCCACCCGAGCGACGTCCCGACGACTCGCGGCGCGTGACGAGCTTTGGGGCGTCTGGTATCGTCAGCCGAGTTCGAGGGCGGCTAGCTCAGCTGGTTAGAGCACTTGCTTGACATGCAAGAGGTCACTGGTTCGAGTCCAGTGTCGCCCACCACATCCCGGCAATGCGCCGGACATAGTGAAAGCGTCGAGCGGGACGCACCGCGCGAGGCGGACCCACCAGAGAGCCGGGCCATGGCTGCAAGCCCGATGATCCACCCCGCAGCGGCACCACCCGCGAGTGGCCGGTGAACCGGTCCGGGCGTCGCCCGTTAGCGCGACCACGAGTGCGCCGCCGGTTCCGGTGGCGAAGGCGGGTGGGACCGCGGGAGATGACCTCTCGTCCTGTCAAGGGATGAGGGGTCTTCGTGATTCTCAGGGAGGCCAGCCAGATGAGCCAGGAACAGGACATCGAGGTGCGATCGAGGTCGGCCTTGATGTCACCCGAACGCGGCTCCGCCGACGAACTGATGGACCATGGCGCGAGCGGAGAGCTCGGGCCGATGCGCCACTCGGCCGCCCACGTCCTCGCGGAGGCCGTGGTCGACCTGTTCCCGGGAACGAAGCTCGGGATCGGTCCGGTCATCGATGACGGCTTCTACTACGACTTCCTGCTGCCGCGCCCGCTGACGCCGGACGACCTCCCCGCTCATCGAGGCGCGGATGCGCGAGAGCATCGCGGCCGACCATCCGTTCGAGCTCAGTGAGCATGCACGCCGGCCGAGGCGCGCGCATTCCTGGTCGAGCAGCGACCAGCCGTTCAAGGTGGAGATCGTCGACGACCTTCTCGCCGCCGCCGACCGAGACGGCGCGCCGGTGCCGCCGACGACCTTCTACCGGCAGGGCCAGTTCATCGACCTGTGCCGTGGCCCGCACGTCGCCTCACCGGGCAGATCGGCCCGTTCAAGCTGCTGGCACGGCCGGCGCGTACTGGCGAGGGGACGAGAAGCGCCCGATGCTGCAGCGCGTCTACGGGACCGCCTGGGCTTCGCAGGAGGATCTCGACGCCTACCTCTGGCGGCGCGAGGAGGCGAAGAAGCGCGACCATCGGCGCCTCGGGGTCCAGCTCGACCTGTTCAGCTTCCACGACGTCGCCCCCGGCTCGGCGTTCTGGCACCCGAAGGGCCAGATGATCTGGCGGACGCTCGAAGGCGCGATGCGCGAGCTCCAGGCGAAGCGCGGCTACCAGGAAGTCAGCACCCCGATCGTCGTGTCGCGAACGGCTGTGGCGCCAGTCGGGTCACTGGGAGCTGTACACGCGACAACATGTTCCTCGATCGAGTCCGAGAATCAGACCTTTCAGCCTCAAGCCGATGAACTGCCCGGAGTCGACGTTCATCTATCGCGAGCCACCTGCGGTCGTACCGCGACCTGCCGCTGCGGTTCAGCGAATTCGGTCGGCTCCACCGCAACGAGCGGTCCGGCACCTTGAGTGGACTGACGCGGGTCCGCCAGTTCATCCAGGACGATGCCCATCTGTATGTCCGGCCGGACCAGCTGATGGACGAGATCCAGGCGCTGCTTGCCGAGGTCCAGGAGGCATATTCGCTGGTTCGGTCTCGAGCCACGCTTTGCGTTCGCGACCAAACCCGACAAGGCGATCGGCGACCCGGCGCTCTGGGAGCGGGCAGAACAGCTGATCCGTGAGGCTTTCGCGGCGCGCCGATATCAGCTATGACCTGAAGCCGAAGGACGGCACCTTCTACGCGCCGAAGATCGATATCTATATCGACGACGCCCTCGGCCGCGAGTGGCAGATGGCGACGATCCAGGTCGACCTCGTCATGCTCCCGGAACGGTTCGACCTGACCTACATCGACGAAGCCGGCCAGCCGCAGCGCCCGATCGCCATCCATCGGGCGATCTATGGGTCACTCGAACGCTTCATCGGGATCCTGGTCGAGCATTTCGCTGGCGCCTTCCCGCTCTGGCTGGCGCCGGTCCAGGCAGTGGTGATCCCCATCGCGGACCGGCACATCGACGCGGCGGAGGAGTTGGCTGGCGTGCTGCGCGTTCGCGGGCTGCGCGTCGACGTCGATGCCTCCGACAATCGGATGCAGAACAAGATCCGGCTGGCGCAGGAGCAGAAGGTCCCGTACATGCTGGTCCTCGGAGATCGCGAGGTCGAGAACCGCACGGTCGCCCCGAGAGCCAGGAACGCCGCGCGCGGGGAGCAGCAGGAAGCCGTCCCGTGGTGGGAACTGGCAGACCGACTCGCGGCTGAGTCGGCTTCTCGAACCGTGGGCTGAACCAGGCCCGACCGGCGCGCACGGAAGAGGGAGAACCAGGGTCGCCTGCTCGGCCGTCTCGGAACTGCCTGTGCTATCCTCCCGCTTCGGCCGTGTCCGCGGTTCGCCGTGTGCTCGCGCCTCCAACGCATCATGTAGATGAAGGGGATGGACCATCAGTCGAGACCTGCGCATCAACCAGATGATTCGGATCCCGCAGGTACGGGTCGTCGATGAAGAAGGTGCCCAGCTGGGAGTCATGCCGACACCCAAGGCGCTCGAAATGGCGCAGGAACGCGGGCTGGACCTCGTCGAGGTCGCGCCGATGGCGGCGCCGCCGGTCGTCAAGTTCCTCGACTTCGGTCAATACAAGTACGACCTGACGAAGCGCGAGAAGGAAGCCAAGCGCAAGCAGCGCTCAGTGACCTTCAAGGAGATCCGTCTCTCGCCGAAGATCGGCGTGGGCGACTTCGACACCAAGGTCCATCGGGCGATCGAATTCCTCTCGGATGGGGATCGGATCAAAGTGACCGTCCGCTTCCGCGGGCGCGAGCTCACCCACCCGGAACTCGGACGGAACATGCTCGCGAGGTTCGTCGACCGGGTCAAGGACCACGGGGTGGCGGAGCGGACGCCGTTGCTCGAGGGCAAGTCGATGCACCTCACGATGGCATCGCTGCACAAGCCGAAGGCGCACGAAGCCCTGGCCACGCGGGCAGACGAGGCCGCGACGCCGGAGCCGACCCCCACATCGGCCCCGACGCCGACCCCGGAGGCACGCCCTGGTGTGGCGGCCACCCAGCCTTCGACATCTGAGGCAGTCGTTGTTCCGGTGGCGTCCGAAACCGCCGCCGCTCCGACGGCTCCCGAGACCGCCCCGGTCGCGACGGCTGCCGAGTCGGCGCCGACGACGACCGCAGCGGATACCGCGGCAGCAGCGGATACCGCGGCACCGGATCGCCCGGCACCCGAGGCCCCTGCACCGGAGGCGAAGCCGGTGACGGCGAAACCGGCAGCCAAGACTCCAGCGGCCCAGACCAAGGCCAAGTCGGCAGCGACCGGCACGACGAAGACGGAAGCGACGAAGAAGACCACCAAGAAGCCGGCCGCGCAGCCGGTCCCATCAGGAGAGTGAGGCAAGGGTGCCAAAGATCAAGAGCCACAAGACCGCGCAGAAGCGCATCGGCGTGACCGGCAGCGGCAAGTTCATCCGGGTCAACGCCTGGCGAGGGCACCACCTCGAGATCAAGTCGTCCCGACGGACCCGCCGCTACGCCGGCAAGACGATCATCGGGAACGTGCATGCCAAGCAGGTCCGACGCCTGCTTCCGTACCTCTAGGAGCGATCCACCTCATGGCACGAGTCAAGCGGGGCGTCACGTCCCACAAGCGGCACAAGCGTCTGCTGCAGGATGCAGAAGGACGCAAGGGCACGAAGTCACGCCTCGTCAAGCCCGCCAGGGAAGCGCTCCTCCACGCGCTCGCATATGCGACCCGCGACCGGAAGCAGCGCAAGCGCCAGATGCGTGAACTGTGGATCGTCCGGATCAACGCTGCGGCCCGCCAGAACGGTCTGACCTATGGCCAGTTCATCGCCGGTCTCAAGAAGGCGGATGTCGCGATCGATCGCAAGATCCTCGCGGATCTGGCCGTCCGCGATGCCGCGACCTTCGGCCGGATCGCCGAGCTCGCCAAGAGCGCCTGACCCGCGGCCGCAGCCAGCGAACGCCGACGTACTCGACCAAGCTCGATGCCCTCGACGTCCATGACGATCGAGGGCTCGTGATTCCGGCCCCGCCGAGCGAAGGAGGGATGTGGATCTCGCAGACCTGACGCGCGATCTCGAGACGCTCCGGGATGAAGTCCTCGAGTCGATCGCAGCCGCCCAGGACACGGCTGCGCTCGATGGCCTGGGGCTCGACGTCCTTGGCAAGAAGGGGCGCCTGACCGCGGTGCTGCGCGGCATCGGCGGGCTGCCGCCGGACGATCGCCCCCGGGTCGGGGCCGTCGCGAACGTCGTTCGCTCGGCGCTCGAGGTCGCGATCGCCGAGCGCAGCGCGGAACTCCGCGGTTCGGCCCTCGCCGACCGCCTCGCGACTGAAACGATCGACGTCACGACCCCCGGTCGGCCGATCCGGCGCGGGACGCTCCATCCCAGCCTCGAGTCGATGGCCGAGATCGCGGAGATCTTCGGGCGGTTCGGGTTCCAGGTGTTCGAAAGTCCGGAGATCGAAGACGACCTGAAGAACTTCCAGATGCTCAACATCCCGGAAGATCACCCGGCCCGGGACCTGTGGGACACGCTGTATGTGGACGTCGAGGGCCACCTGCTCCGAACGCACACGTCACCGGGCCAGATCCACGTGATGCGGTCGATCGAGCCGCCCATCCGCGCCCTCCTGCCCGGCCGCTGTTTCCGGTATGAAGCGATCGACGCATCCCACGCATCGGAGTTCTTCCAGGTCGAGGGGATCATGGTCGACGAGGGGACGACGATGGCGGACCTCAAGGGTCTGCTGCAGGCGTTCGCCGGGGCCATGTACGGGATCGACAAGAAGACCCGCTTCCGGCCCGGCTATTACCCGTTCACCGAACCGTCGGTCGCCTTCGACGTCGAGTGCCTGGTGTGTGGTGGCGGTGGCTGTCCAGCGTGCGGACGAAGCGGCTGGATGACGATCCTGGGGGCCGGGATGGTCCATCCGGTCGTTCTCCAGTACGGCGGCCTCGATCCGGAGCGCTATCAGGGCTTCGCGTTCGGGATGGGCCCGGAGCGGATGAAGATGCTCAAGCACGGGATCACCGACCTGCGCCTGTTCCTCGAGGACGACCTTCGATTCCTGGAGCAATTCCGGTGAGAGTCCCGCTCAGCTGGTTGCGCGACTACGTCGATGTCGACCTGGCACCCGACGTCCTGGCCGAACGGCTGACCTTGCTCGGCATGGAGGTCAGTGCGGTCATCGAGTGGGGTTCCGACTGGCGAAATGTCGTCGTCGGCGAGCTCGTGTCGGTGGAGCGTCATCCGCGGGCCGATCGCCTCTCCCTCACCCGCGTTCGGGTCGGCCCGGGTGAACTGCTCGAGATCGTCTGCGGAGCGACCAACATCGCCGTGGGTCAGCGGGTCCCGGTGGCGCTCCCGGGGGCGGTTCTGCCCGGCGATCGGCGGATCGAGCGGACCGAGAAGATGGGCGTCACGAGCAATGGGATGCTGTGCTCAGGTGAGGAACTCGGCCTGACCGCTGATGGCGACGGTATCCTCATCCTGCCGCCCGACACCGAGATCGGCGTCGCCCTGACCGCGTTGTATGGCGACGTCGTGATCGACGTCGACGTGAAACCGAATCGCGGCGACGCGCTGTCGATCGTCGGTCTTGCGCGCGAGGTCGCGGCCATCACCGGGAACCGGCTGCGCTGGCCGTCGGCCGACGTCACCGAGACCGGCCAGCCGATCGACGAACACCTGAGCGTCGAGGTCCACGATCCGGACCTGTGCCCACGCTTCGTCGGTCGCTGGTTGGGCGGTGTCCACGTCGGGCCGTCGCCGGATCGGATCCAGATGCGCCTCATGGCAGCCGGACTGCGACCCGTCAGCAACGTCGTGGACGCATCGAACTACGTCATGGTCGAGCTGGGCAAGCCGATCCACACGTTCGACGCTGCCGCGGTCCACGATGGCCGGATCATCGTCCGGCGCGCGACGCAGGACGAGCAGATCGAAACCCTGGATCATGTCGCCAGAACGCTGGACCAGGACACGCTGGTCATCGCCGATCCCCTCGGTCCGATCGGCATCGCCGGGGTGATGGGTGGCGCCGGCTCCGAGATTAGCCCGGAGACGACGGAGGTCGTGGTCGAGTCGGCCATCTTCGAACCGACGAGTATCCGGCGAACGGCCTTTCGATACGCGCTCCGATCGGATGCGAGCCTTCGCTTCGAGAAGGGTCAGGAGTGGCGGCTCGCCCGGATCGGGGCGGACCGAACGGCGGCCCTCATCCATGCCTGGACCGGTGGCATCGTCGCGACCGGCGTCATCGACACCGCCTCGGTCGAGCGCCCGGCCGCGACTGTCGCGTTCCGTCCGGCGCGGGTGAACCACCTGCTCGGGACGGCCCTGGGCAGCCCGGCACAACGGGCGTTGCTCGACCGGGTCGGGATCGCGACCGAGCCCGCCGCGGACGGGACACGCATCCAGGTCGCGGCCGGCACGAAGCCGCTCGATGTCGATCCCGGGGAGGCGGAGGTCCTGCGCGCGATCGTCCCGAGCTGGCGCCGTGACCTTGCCGTCGAGGCGGACATCGTCGAAGAGGTCATCAGGATCCAGGGCTACGATCTCGTCCCCGCCACATTGCCGCATACGCCGATGCCGCCATATCGGCACGATCCGCTGGCAGTGCGGACCACGATCCGACGGATGCTAGTCGGGGCTGGCCTGACCGAGGCCATCACCGCGGCTCTCAACGCCCCATCGGAGGTCGAGCGTTTCCCCGCCCTTCACGATGGCGAACTCACGGACGAGCCGGAGCAACGTCCGGCGGGCCGGCCGGTGGCGGTCACGAACCCGCTCTCGAGCCAGCACTCGGTATTGCGACAAAGCCTGATCGGCAGTCTCCTCGAGGTCGTATCCACGAACGTCAGGCACGGCCGCGACGCCGTGGCGATGTTCGAGGTTGGCAAGGGCTATGGCGCACCGAGCGACACGACCACCCACGAGTGGTGGCGGCTCGGGTTCGTCCTGACCGGGCCCGGCCTGCCGCCGGCCCGGGACCGACCGAGTCGTCCATACGATCTCGACGATGCGAAGGGGATCGTCGAGATGCTCTGCCGCGGGCTTGGCTTCTGTGTCCCGTCGTTCGCGCCGATCAGCGACGACCCGAACCTTCACCCCGGTCGGGCTGCGCGTGTCGCGGCCGGGGGCGACGTGGTCGGCCGGCTGGGCGAGGTGCACCCCGCGCTGATCGCCGACCTCGATCTGCGAGCCGAGCGGATCTATGTGGCTGAACTCGCGATCGCCGGTCTCGCCGGGGGACAGCCTGCCGACTACCGCGTTGCGGCGCCGTCGCGTCAGCCGACCGTCCTGCGAGATCTGGCGGTGGTCGTCGCGGCCGACCGTGCAGCCGCGGAGGTGGAGGCGACCATCCGACGACACGGGGGCCCGTTGCTTCGGGACGTCGTCCTCTTTGACATCTACCGAGGACGACCGCTGGCCGAGTCCGACAAGAGTCTCGCCTATCGGCTCAGTTTCCGCGACGACGAGCGAACCCTGACCGAAGGAGAGGCGGACGCAGCCATCGCCACGGTCGTCGACAGCCTGGTGAGCGAGCTTGGAGCGCGCATCCGGACCTGAGCTGCCGCTGACCCGACCGGATCGCACCAGACCCCCTCGAACTGCCCGCTGCGCCGCACGCACCCTTGCGGCGTCCGAACGCCCGCTGCTACCCTTGCGCCGCCCGCGGCGCTGCCGAGGGGCCACAAGAGGAGGCGGACCGGGTGGATTTCCAGGGGTTCCTGAGTGGATTCTCGTCGTTCGACCTCTTGGTCGTCCTCTATTTCATCGGCTTCTTCGTCCTCGGGTTCGCCCAGGGGACCATCCGCCGGCTGATCGGGATCGCGTCGATCCTGTTCTCCTGGTTCCTGGCCGCACTACTCGCGGAACCGGTCTCGAAGTTCCTCGGCGATAACTGGACGCAGTTCCCCAGGGAATACAGCTACATGATCGGGTTCGGGACGATCTTCGTCGCCTCGGCGATCGCGTTCGCGCTTGTCGCACAGGGCTTCTACAAGCCGCAGCCACTGTTCAAACGGGCCCGGTTTGCCGACGAGATCATCGGCGGCGTCCTCGGCCTGGTGGAAGCCGCGATCATCTACGGTGCGGTCCTTATCATCCTGGATTCCTTCTTCCGGATCCCGGGTATCCAGCCCGACCCGCAGGAATTGCCGTTCCTGCGTGACCTGTGGAACGCGCTCGATGCCTCGCAGTTCACCGATGTCTTCCGGAACACGCTGATCCCGGCCTTCTTCGTCGTGACCGGCCTGTTCGTGCCGGATAACATCGAAGCCTCCTACCCGTTCAACTGAGCGTCCTAGAACGCTCGCTGCTGGCTGGTCCGACACTTGCCGCAGCGGCCGGGCTCATCGGCGCACAGCTGGTCCGGGATGACGAGACGGGGCGACGGGTCGGCAGGATCGTCGAGGTCGAGGCATACATCGGGCCTGAGGATCGTGCTTCCCACGCCCGGTCGGGCGAGACGCCGCGCAACCGGGTCATGTTCGGTCCGCCCGGCAGAGCCTACGTGTACCTTGTCTACGGGATGCATGACTGCCTGAACGTGGTGACCGAGCCGGCTGGTGAACCGGCCGCCGTGCTCGTCCGGGCGATCGCGCCGATCGAAGGTGTCGAGCAGATGCGCGTCGATCGGATCCTGCGGACGACCATCCGCCGACGGGCACGCACGCCGGACCAGGTGGCGGCCACTGCTGATCGCCTGTCTCGATTGCCGATCGAACGCCTCGCAAGCGGACCGGGCTCGGCGACCGCCGCGTTCGGGATCGACGTCGACTGGACCGGGCAGGATCTGTGCGATCCGAGTTCGCCGCTCCGACTGGAGGAACGCGACTCCAATACTCCGCTGCCGATCGTGGCAACGACTCCCCGGATCGGCGTCGACTACGCCGGCCCGGTCTGGGCCGAGAAGCCATGGCGGTTCATCGAGGTCGGGCACCCGTCGGTCTCCGGGCCGGCAGTGAGACGCTGAGCCCACCGCCCATGGACACACGATCGATCGCGCTGCTCGAGTTCGCGGCCATCCAGTCTCGACTGGCTGCCGCGACATCATTCGGCCCGTCCCGGCGCCTGGCGGCGTCCCTGGAGCCGTCCAGCGACCCAGTCATCGTCGGGCGTCGCCTCGATGAGACCGACCAGGCCCGTGCCCTCCTCGAGGAACGACCGGGTGCCACGATCGGGGCCGCCCACGACATCGGGCCGGCCATCGATCGCGCCGAGCTGGGTGGACGACTGGACCCCGAACAGTTCCTCCAGATCGCGACGACGCTCGATGCCACCGCCCGCCTGGCGACCGTGATCGCCGATGACCGTCGCCCGCTCATCCGGGAAGTCGGGACCGACCTGCACGCCCTGCCGGCGGTACGCTCCACGCTGGCCCGCAGCTTCGACCCCGTCGGCGAGCTGCTCGACACGGCGTCGCCCCAGCTCGGCGGGCTACGGGCGGCGGTCAGGGTCGCGTACGAGCGGCTCCGCCGGAGACTCGACGCGCTCATCGGCGCGGAACTTGGCAGCGCCCTCCAGGAGCCGATCATCACCCTCCGCAACGGGCGCTACGTCGTGCCGGTGAAGGCCGAGGCGCGCGGCCGGGTCAAGGGCATCGTCCACGACGCGTCGGGCAGTGGTCAGACGCTGTTCATCGAGCCGATGGTCGCCGTGGAGCTCGGGAACGCGTGGCGCGAGGCGCAAGCCGCCGTATCCGAGGAGGTCGCCAGGATCCTCGACATGTTGTCGGCGCTGATCGCCGCGAATGCGATCCCATTGCGCGAGACCCTCGCTGCGCTGGCTCGGTTCGATCTGTGGGCGGCAAAGGCGGCGTTGGCCGCCGAGATGAGCGCGAGCCGTATCGAGACCACCGACCGGGCCGAGGTGATCCTTCTGTCTGCCCGTCATCCGGGGCTGACCGGCCGGGTCATCCCGATCGACATCCGCATCGGTGAGGGCTATACGGCCCTCATCGTCACCGGTCCGAACACGGGCGGCAAGACCGTCACCCTTCGGACCCTCGGGTTGCTCAGCCTGATGCACCAGGCAGGCCTCCACGTTCCTGCGGAGCCTGGCAGTCGCCTGCCGATCTGGCGCGACGTATTCGCCGACATCGGTGATGAACAGTCGGTCGCACAATCACTTTCGACGTTCTCCGGGCACCTGCGCTCGATCATCCGCATCGTCGACGCGGCGGGGCCGGGCACGCTCGTCCTCCTCGACGAACTCGGGGCCGGGACCGATCCCACCGAGGGCTCGGCGCTGGCCCAGGCACTCCTTGATCATTTCATCCGGGCGGGGGCGCTCGTCGCGGCGACGACCCACTACGCAGAACTGAAGGCCTACGCGCACACGACGCCGGGCGCTCGGAACGCGGCGGTCGAGTTCGACCTCGAGACCCTCTCGCCGACCTACCGCCTCACGATCGGGCTGCCGGGTGGGAGTCAGGCCTTCGCGATCGCCGAGCGGCTCGGGTTGTCGGCGGCGATCGTCGACGACGCCCGCTCGCGACTGAGCGAATCGCAGCGATCGTTCGAGGCCACCCTCGCCGCGATCAAGGCGACCGAAGGGGAGACCGGGGAGGTGCTGGACCGCGCTCGTGCCGCCGAGCTCCGGGCGACCGAAACCCTCAGGGTCGCCGACGAGGAGCGCAAGCGAGCGCGGCGTGAACGGGATGAGGCGGTGACCGCGGCCCGGTTCGAGGCCGAACAGATCGTCGATGCGCTTCGCGCAGAGGTCGGTTCGATCCGCGCTGCGCTCGAGCGCGAGACGGTCACCGCCCCGGGGCTTGACGACGCGCTTGCGCGTGCCGAGGTGACGCTCGAGCTCCTGCCCACGGGCGAACCCGCCGCGGTGGTCGAGCCGATCGTGGTTCAGACCTGGCATCTCGGCGAACGCGCTCGCAGCCGGACCGCCGACTGGGACGGACGGATCGTCGCGCTGGAACGAGGAGGGCGCCGGGCGACGCTCGAAGTCGGTGGACTCCGGGTCACCGTCGATGTCGCCGACCTCGTTCCTGCAGTCGGGGATGGGTCCGCCGCGACGACGGACCCACAGAAGGACAGGGGCGAGGAGGGGACAGCAGACGCGATCCGGAGCGAGCGAGCCGCGTCCGTCGCGTCGTCACTCGATCTGCGGGGGGCGAGAGTGGACGAGGCGCTCGACGCGCTGGCCCGCTATCTCGATGATGCGGGTCTGGCCGGCCTCGACAAGGTGCTCATCATCCACGGCATGGGAACCGGGGCGGTCCGGGATGCGGTCCGCCGGGCCGCACAGGACCATCCACTGGTGACGTCCCTCCGGCCCGGCCAGCGTGGCGAGGGTGGGGACGGGGCGACGATCGTCGAGTTCTGAGTCGTCAGGCGGCCGTCACGGCTTGGGTGAGGCCTTCGGGCCGACGCCCGGTTTCGGAGTCGCACCGCCGGGAACCGGCGTCGGGGTCGGGGCGGGCACGCAGGTCGGGGCGGGCACGCCGGGCAACGGCGGTGTCGGCGTCGGGAGGGCCGCCGGGTCGCAGTAGATGGGCGGCGGGGGTGCGAGCGGGCACACCTTGCTGGGCATGAACTTGACGCCCCAGGTCCTGCCGAAGGGTGTGAATGCAGAATTGTAGAAGTAGGACGTGCGGGTCCCCTTGAGACCGCCGCCGACGCCGGATCCGCGCGCGGCTCGCGCGCCCCACGCCTTGTCCGCTTTCTGCCAGTTCGGGAAGTTCGCCTCGACCGACGAGAGGTCGAAGAACCCACGGGTCACCTTCGGTCCGACGCAGCCGTCCTGCCACAGGAGACCACTCGCAGCGTCGATCGCGGCGGCCACCCGGTAGGTCTCCTTCTGCTTGGGGACCGTGCCAGGCAGGAATAGTTCCTTGATCGTCCTGGTGGTGAATGGACCGGGTTTCAGGCCCGTGTAGGCGTCCACCGTGGCGGTGACGAGGCCGCTCGGCTGGCTGAATGATGCGATCTTGGTGCCCTTGGTGACATCGCCCAGGATCGCCGACCAGAGCGGGGCGGACGTGTCGAGCGAGAGCTTGTCGGAGATGGGGCTATTGTCGCTATTGCCCATCCACACGCCGACGGCGAGGGCCGGCGCCTTCGGGTCCTTGGGCGGTGCCACGAAGCCGAACGCCGCCACGTCGCGGGCGTCATTCGTCGTTCCCGTCTTGTACGCGGCTGGACGCCGGACACCGTTGTCGTAGATCGCCCATTTTCCCCAGTACGGATTTACCGACTTCTCGGTATTCCCGGACAGGATGTCGGTGACGATGTACGCCGCGCCGGGATCGACCACCTGCGTCCCAGGCGCAAGGTCACCCGCCTTCGGCCAATAGACCTGGCTGTCGCTGTCGTAGATCGTCTTGATCATTCGCCGAGGCATCAGTTTGCCTTCGTTGGCGATCATGCTGTACGCGCCCAACAGGTCGATGTAGTGGAGGTCGAGGGTTCCGATCCCTTCCGACAGGACCGCGCTGGTGCCGGCTTGATACTGCAATCCGAAGTCCTTGGCCCGCGCAAGGACATGGTCGAGGCCGGTCATGATCGTGGCCTTGATCGCCGGGATGTTCAGCGAGAACTGGATCGCCTCCCGGACCCGGACCGGGCCCCGCTCGGCGCTATCCGCCTGGGTCGGGATGTATCCACCACCGAAGTTGGTAGTGACGTCCATGATCATCGTCGCCGCAGTCAACGTCTTGTCATCGATCCCCACGAGGTAATTGATGGGCTTGATCGATGAACCCGGCTGCCGCCAACCATCGGCCAGGACGTCGAACTGGGGCTGGAACTTATGGTTCTTCTTCGACGTGTAGCTCGCCGAGCCTGTGTAGGCCATGATCTCGCCGGTCCGGTAGTCCTCGACCGCTGCCGCGGCGTTGTTGACGTTCCGGCCGCGCAGGCCCAGGATCCACGACCGATCCGCCTTCGGGATCTTGCGGCTCGCCAGGACCGCCGTGGGGTTCTTCGCGTGCGTGGCTCGGGCTGCCGCGTAGACCCACTTCTCGACATCCTTCTGCATCGACCAATCCAGGGTGGTGACGACCTTGTAGCCACCGGTGTCGACCTGTGGACAGTCGCTGGGGGTGTCCGGGCAGAACATCTCCCCGAGCTGGTGGCGGACCTGCCAGACGAAGTGGGGCGCCTTCCAGGCCGCCGAGATCTGGCGGACCAATTCCACCGGTTCGCTCTTGGCCGCCTCGTATTCGGCGACCGTGTGCCTGGAACCGCTCAACGGGCTGCGGGTCTCCATCAGCTCGAGGACCTTGTTCCGGCGCTGGACGATCTCCGAGTCCTGCGGCACGACCAACTTGAAGTCCGGGCATTCCTGACCTTCGGCAACGTTGGGGTCGAGGCAGACCTCCTGGGCGTTGCGCACCAGGTCGTATCCGGTCGGCGACTGCGGGATGGCCGCCAGGATCGCGTCCTGCGCAAGCGTCAGCTGGTCGAGGGATTTGCCGAAATAGGTCCGGGCCGCGGCCTTCACGCCGTAGCTCTGGTTCCCGTAGAAGTTCTGGTTGAGATATGCAGTGATGATCTGTTGCTTTCCGGCTTCGCCCGGCGGAAGCTCCTGGGTCAAGCGGATCGACTGGATGATCTCGCGGATCTTGCGTTCGTAGGTGGTGCCTTCGAAGGCCGAGGCGGGCAACAGTCGCGCCCTGACGAGCTGCTGGGTGATGGTCGACGCGCCACGCGGGTTCCCGCTCAGGGTATCGATCCCGGCCGAGACGATCCCGATCGGATCAAACCCGGGATTGATCCAGAAATCCTTGTCTTCGACCGCCGTGGTGGCGTCGAGGATCTCCGGGGGCAACTGATCGAAGGTGACCAGCTCCCGCTTGAGCTCCCCGAGTCGAGCCAGCTCGACCGTGCCGGTCCGGTCATAGATGGTCGTCTGCTGTTCGAAATCGATGTTGGTCAAGGCGGTGACGGGGTCGGGGAGCCCCTGCGCGTAGTAGTTGTACGCGCCGACGCCCACGACGATACCGGCGGCCGCAACGAGGCCACCAGTGGCGATGATGACGATGACGACGATGAGGGCGATCCGTCCGGCGATCGTCCCGTTACGTCCGGCTGGCCGGCGCTGGAGCGCCCGTCGATGGCGCTGTCGCCGCGCGAGGCTGGTCTGCATCTGAGGCCGCACGATAGCATAGGAGGCGTGAATCCACGGTCGGCACCCGGTGCCATCCTCGAGACGACCCGACGGTCCGACCTGTGACGAGCCCGTCGCGATCGGATCCGACCGGCGGCCTGCTCGCCGAGCTCGAGTGGCGCGGCATCCTGCATGCGACCACACCCGGCCTCCCGGCCCGGCTCGCACGCGATCCGAACATCCGCGGGTATATCGGGTTCGACCCGACCGCCGATTCGCTTCACGTGGGCCACCTGGTGCCGATCTTCGGACTCCTGCGGCTCCAGCGTCTCGGGGGACGGCCGGTGGCGGTCGTTGGGGGCGGCACTGGCATGATCGGCGACCCATCCGGCCGATCCACGGAGCGGAACCTGCTGGACCAGGCGACCCTCGATCGGAATGTCGCGGCGATCGGGACGCAACTGGAGCGCTTCCTCGACTTCGCCCCGGGACCCCACGGCGCGGTCATGGTCAACAACATGGACTGGTTGGGCGACCTGTCCCTGATCGAGTTCCTGCGCGATACGGGGAAGCACTTCACCGTGCCGTACATGCTCGACAAGGAGTCGGTGCAGGTGCGTCTGGCGCGGGGCCTGTCGTTCACCGAATTCAGCTACATGACCCTGCAGGCGTACGACTTCGCTCACCTCCACCGGACGATGGGGGTCGAACTCCAGATGGGGGGTGCGGACCAGTGGGGCAACATCACTGCCGGACTGGAGCTGATCCGCCGCACCTCCGGTGATGCGGGGGTCGATGCTCCTGATCCGGCGCACGGACTCGCGTACAAGCTGTTGCTTTCACCGTCCGGCTCGAAGTTCGGCAAGAGCGAGGCCGGCGAGTCGATCTGGCTCGACCCGGCCCGGACGTCCCCGTACGCCTTCTATCAGTACTGGCTGAACCAGGACGACCGGGACGTGGGGACCTACCTCCGCTGGTTCACGGAGTTCCCGCAGACCGACATCGAAACGCTCGAAGCTGCGCGAAGGGCGAACCCGGAACATCGGGCGGCACAGCGCGCCCTGGCCCTGGACATCACCGCCCGGACCCATGGGGCCGAAGCCGCCGAACGAGCCGCCCGCGACTCGGCCGCTCGGTTCTCGCCCGGAGCACTCGACGATCCCGCGGCCCTCCGGTCGTTGTTCGAGTCGTCGGGAGGCTTCGAGTTCGAGCCGGCCTGGCTGGCCGCCGGTGCGGCGGTCCTGCTTGCCGAAGCCGGCGTCCTCGGCTCCCGTGGTGAGGCTCGGCGGCTGATCGCGAGTGGTGGCCTGACGATCAATGGTGAGCGGGTAGTCGACCCGGCTCATGTTCCCGTCCTCATCGAGGGCACCTGGCTCGACGTCAAGATCGGCAAGCGGCGACGCGAGATCGGTCGGCGCCTGGGCTAGGTCACGGCCCGAAGGCTTGCGCCGTCCTCGTCGAGTTCCCGGGCGGCGGCGATGAGGCGGTCGTTCTCATCCGGATCGCGGATGGTCAGGCGGAGGTGGTCGGCAAGCGGGTGGCCGGCTCCGAACGTGCGGGGAACCAGCCCCCGTGAGAGCAGCCCTTCCGCGACGACGGTCGCCCGGGCGCTGGACCCGAAGTCGACCAGCAGGAAATTGGTGACGGACGGCCCGACCGCCCAACCGACAGCGCGAAGGGCTTCGCTCAGCCGGGCCCGTTCGAGTTCGACACGAGTCAGGTTCGCGGTGAGCATCCCCTGATCGAGGAGCGCCTCGGTCACGAGCGTGACGGACACCGTGGATACCGATCCGGGCGGGCGGAAGGGAGCGAGGCGGGCGATCAGCTCGGCGCGAGCGATCCCGAAGCCGACGCGGAGACCGGCCAGGGCATACGCCTTGCTGGCCGTGCGAACGGTGATCAAGTCGGGGTATTCGGCCCGGAGCCCGACCAGCGAGGTCCCGACGAATTCCGCATAGGCCTCATCGAGCACCACGACAGGTGGTCGACGTCGATCCGCCTCGGCATCCCGGGTCAGACCGGTCAGGAGTTCGGCGATGGTGCCATCCGGCTCTGCGACCGCCGTCGGGTTATTCGGGCTGCACAGCCAGACGAGCTCCGCCTGCGACCGCCGGACGGCTGCCCGGACCGCGGATGGATCGAGCGCGTGGGCATCGGAAGCCGGGAGTCGGGGTACCGAGATCGCCGTGGCCCCTCGTTGCTCGGTCAGGACCGTATACATCGCATACGTCGGGGTCGGGACGATGGCATGTCCGCCAGGCGGGATACATACCTTGGCCACGATGTCGAGGATCTCGTCCGCGCCGGCACCGGTGATGATCTCCGAAGGGTCGACGCCGTACCGCGCCGCAGCGGCCTCGACGAGACGTCGGTAGTCGGTCGGCGGGTATTCGGATAGCGGGGCTTCGAACCGGCCAGCGGTGAGCAGCTCGCGGATCCGTGCCGGTGGGGTGGGGGAGGTATTGAGGTCGAACCTGACGATCTGCCCGGGGTCCAGCCCGTACCGGGCCGCAACCTGTTCGTCGGTCGCCTCCCAACTGTAGGTCGCGGGCGCGCTCGGGGAGGTGTAGGTCACGGGCGTCGGGCTCATCGGCGTCGATCCATCAAGCCTTGTCGAGCATCGCTCGATAGCCACCCTGCCCGTGGTGGAGCCACGAGGCGATGCGCGTGATCGTCGCCGTACTCGCACCGGTCTGCCGCGAGATCGCCGCGTAGTGCAGCCCGGAGTCGAGGAGCCGGACGACCGCCCAACGTTGGGCCATGTCGCGCAATTCATTGAGGGTGCACAGATCCCGGAAGTAGCGCTCGGCTTCCTCGTTCGTGTCCAGCCGCAGGATCGTGTCGAAGAGCGCTTCGACGTCGGGCGTCTTCCACTCGTCGGTCATGGCCATGGTCCCCCGGTCGTCCTTGGTGCGTATCAGTGTGCTACTACGCTACCACGCCATCCGGCGAGATATTCGGCGCCGTTCCCTGCGACCGCACGGGGCTCGGCGCGCACGCGAGCACTTCGCCATGCGGGTCGGTCGGTCAATGGCCGCCGACGTGACCGCCCGCTGCCTCGATCTCCTTGCGGTGGGTTTCGATGACCTTCTCGGCGATGTGCGACGGGACGTCCTCGTAGTGATCGAGGGTCGCCGTGAACGACCCGCGACCCTGGGCCAGTGAGCGCAGCTCCGTCGCATAGTTGAATACTTCAGCCTGGGGCACCTGCGCGACGATGATCTGCGTATCGCCATCCGATTCCATCCCCAGGACTCGACCACGCCGGCCGTTGAGGTCTCGGTTGACCTCCCCGAGATAGGCCTCGGGGATCCGGATCCGGATCGACATGATCGGCTCCAGGAGTGCCGGTTTGGCCTGGTGGACCCCGTCCTTCAGGGCCATCGACGCGGCGATCTTGAAGGACAGCTCGTTGGAGTCGACCGGATGGAAGGACCCGTCGTAGAGCGTGGCTCGAAAGTCGGACAGCGGGTAACCGGCGATGACGCCACCCTCGGCGGCCTCGCGGATGCCCTTCTCGACCCCGGCGAAGAAGCCACGCGGGACGGATCCACCGACGATCCGCTCGGCGAACTCGACCCCGCCATCCGGGTTCGGCTCCAGTTCCAGCCAGACATCGCCGAACATCCCGTGGCCACCGGTCTGCTTCTTGTAGCGGCCATGGACCTGGGTCTTCCCGCGGATCGTCTCCTTGTACGGGACGCGCGGCGTGTGGGTGACGATGGCGGCCCCGAACTTGCGCTTCAGGCGCTCGATGATGACGGCGGTGTGGGCCTCGCCCATCGTCCGCAGGACCTGCTCTCCGGTCTCGGTACGCTCCAGTCGGACGGTCGGCTCCTCCTCGAGCATCCGGGCGAGCGCCGGCCCCATCTTGTCCAGGTCACCTTTGCTCTGTGGCTCGATCGCGACCAGGAGCGATGGTTCCGGGAAGACCAGCGGTGGCAGGAGGAGTGGCTTGTCGCGGCTCGACAACGTATCTCCGGTCTCGGTCACCGACAGCTTGGCTACCGCGCCGATCTCGCCGGCCTCCAGCTCGCCGATCGGCTCCTGCTCCTTGCCGTGGAGGAGGAGCAACTGCCCGATCCGCTCGTCCTCCTCCCGGCCGGTATTCCAGACGTGCGCCTGCGAATGGAGCGTCCCGGACAGGACCCGCAGGTAGGTCAGACGACCGACGAACGGGTCCGCGGTGGTCTTGAACACGCGAACGAGCAGTGGGCCGGTTTCGTCGGCAGGCACCTGGACCGTCGACCCGGCCTTGTCAACGGGTTCGCTGGCCGGCTCGTCGGCAGGAGAAGGGAGGTATCGGACGATCGCGTCGAGCAGCCCGCGGAGACCGATGCCCTGGAGCGCACTGCCGACGAGGACCGGCGCGAGGATCGACTCCTTGACCCCTTTGCGGAGGCACGCCTCGAGCTCCGGGTCCGAGATCGCTTCCCCTTCGAGGTACTTGGTCAGGACGTCGTCGTCGGCCTCGGCGGCAGCCTCCAGCAGCTGGTCGCGTCGGCGGGCCACCTCGGCCACGAGATCGTCGGGCACCGGGATCTCGACCTCGGTGTTCCCGTCGAGGCGCCATGCCCGCCCATGGACGAGGTCGACGTAGCCTTCGAACGTATCGGCGGCGCCGATGGCGAGCTGGAGCGGCGCGACCTTGTTCCCGAACGCCGCCCGCAGCGCATCGAGGGCAGCGGTCGGGTCGGCATTCTCCCGGTCGCACTTGTTGATGAAGAAACAGGACGCGGTCGTGGTGATGCGGGCCTGGGCAACGGCCGCTTCCAGGCCGGCCTCGACCCCGCCGGATGCGTCCATCACCAGGAATGCCCCGTCAGCGGCAGCGAAGCCTTCGATGACATCGGCCACGAAGTCCGGATAGCCCGGCGTGTCGAGGAGCGAGATCCTCGTCCCATCGGACTCGAACGTTCCGACCGCCAGGCTCAGTGATTCACGTCGCTTCTGCTCTTCCGGTTCGAAATCGAGATGCGCCGTCCCGTCGTCGACCCGGCCGAGGCGCGAGATCGCGCCCGAACGATGCAACAGCTGCTCGGCCAGGCTCGTCTTGCCGGCCCCGGCATGGCCCGCGAGGACCACGGTGCGGAGATGCGGGAGGTCGACACTCTTCATCGTCATCGGCTTCGTCGGTCCTTCGTCTTGCAGCAGGGGAGGGACGTCCGCGGGAGATTCGAGGGGTCCGCCAATGATAGTCCGCTATACTCCGGCCCGCGATGTCAGGGCATAGCAAGTGGTCCACGATCAAGCGCGCCAAGGGCGTCACCGACGCGAAGCGAGGCGCGCTCTTCACGAAGGTCGCCCGTGAGATCAGCGTGGCCGCGCGGCAGGGTGGCGGTGACCCCGACGCCAACTATCGCCTGAGGCTGGCCATCGACAAGGCGCGCTCGGTCAACATGCCGGCCGACAACATCAAACGCACGATCGACAAGGCGACCGGCGGCGGCGAAGCCGAAGCCTACGAGGAGATCATCTACGAGGGGTACGGACCGGGGGGCGTGGCGGTCCTGGTCGAAGCGCAGACCGACAACCGCAACCGAACCGCGGCGGACGTCCGGTCGATGTTCGCGAAGAGTGGCGGGCAATTGGCTGGATCCGGTGCGGTGGCCTGGCAATTCGAGCCGCGTGGGCTGATCAGCGTGCCACGGGACAGCCACGACGCCGACGAGATCGCACTGGCGGCGATCGACGCTGGAGCCGAAGATGTCGACACCGATGGCGATGAGACGATCGAGATCTACACGTCGCCCGGCAGACCTGGAGGGGATCCGCAAGCGCCTCGAGGCGGCCGGCATCCAGGTCGACACCGCAGAATTGGCGATGATCGCCAGGCAGACGGTGGAGCTGGACTCGTCGAAGGCTCGACAGGCGCTCCGGCTCGTCGAGTTGCTCGAGGACCTCGACGACGTGCAGCGAGTCACCGCCAACTTCGATATCCCTGAAGACGTCTTTGCCGAGGTCACTGGGTGAAGGTCCTGGGGATCGACCCGGGAACGGCGGCACTTGGCTACGGGGTCATCGAGCGGATCGGGAGTCGCCTCCGCGAAGTCGACCATGGGTGCCTCGTCACCAGCCCCGACCGGTCGCTGCCCGACCGTCTGCTCGAGATCCACGCGCTTGGTGGAAGAGTTGCTGGCGCTCCATCAGCCTGACGTGATGGCGGTCGAGCGGCTGTTCTTTTCGCGGAACGTCCAGACGGCGATGGCGGTCGGTCAGGCTCGCGGCGTCGTGCTCCTGGCGGCGGCCCAGGCCGGCGTTCCCGTTCGTGAGGCCACCCCGAACGAGGTCAAGAGCGCGATCGCCGGCTACGGCGGGGCGGACAAGGAACAGGTCCAGCGGATGGTCCAGCTCGTCCTGGGGATGCGGGAATTGCCGCGACCGGACGATGCCGCCGACGCGCTCGCGATCGCGACCTGGGCGGCCAATACGGACCGAGGCGAGGCGCAGGTCACCGCCGGCGTCCTGGACCGTGCTGCGGTCGCCCCGATCACCCGTGGATCGACGGGCTACGAACGTGCTGTCCGCGACGCGCTCGCGGCCGAGCGCAGCGAACGCGCCGCAAAGCGCAGCGCCTCGTAGAACGTGCCGTGATCGCATCGCTCTCGGGCGTGGTCGGTGCGGTCGGTCCGGATTCCCTGGTCATCGAAGTCGGCGGCATCGGCTACCGAGTCTTCGCCGCCCCCGCGATCCTCGCGGTTGCGCGACCCGGCACGACCTTGAAGCTGCACACCTACCACCTGGTCCGCGACGACCAGCAGGCACTCTATGGGTTCGCCTCCGCGGAGGAGCTCGGGTTCTTCACCCTGCTGCTGACGGTCAACGGGGTCGGTCCGAAGGTGGCCCTCGCGATCGTCGGCTCGCGACCCACGCCGGATCTCCAGCTCGCGATCATGGCCCAGGATCAGGCGGTCCTGGTGGCGATCCCCGGGATCGGCAAGAAACTCGCCGAACGGATCATCTTCGAGTTGAAGGAGAAGGTCACCGCGGCGGGTGTCGCCGTGGCCGGACCGGCCGTCCCGGGCGGTGCCGCGAGTGAAGGTGAGATCGTGGCGGCGCTCCAGGCGCTCGGGTACTCACTCAGCGAGGCGCGCGATGCGTCGCGGGTGGCCCTTGCCGATGTCGGCGTGGAGTCGACCCTCGAAGAGCGGGTCAAGGCGGCCCTCAGGAGCCTGCTGCGCGACTGAGGATGCGCGGACCAAGCGCTGGTGGTTCGGGGTTCGACCGATGCGAGCGCCTTCGAACATCTGTACGGTTTGACCCTCGGCATGGTAGACTCCGCCCCGATGGCCGACGACCTGTCCAGCATCCTTTCGGCTGATCTCGAGGACGAGGCGGATCTCGTCGTCGAGGGCACCCTTCGACCGCGCACGCTCGACGAGTACATCGGCCAGCGCGAGGTCAAGGCCAATCTTTCCGTGCTGCTCACGGCTGCCCGAGGCAGGGGAGAGGCCGCGGACCATGTCCTCCTGTACGGTCCTCCAGGTCTTGGCAAGACGACCCTCGCGACGATCATCGCCCGCGAGCTCGGGGTGAACGTGAAGTACGCCTCTGGTCCGGCGATCGAGCGGGCGGGCGACCTGGCCGCGATCCTGACCTCACTCGAGGAGCGCGACGTCCTGTTCATCGATGAGATCCATCGCCTCAACCGGGCGGTCGAGGAGATCCTCTACCCGGCCATGGAGGATTACGCGCTGGACGTGATGATCGGCAAGGGACCGTCAGCCCGGTCGCTCCGTCTCAGCCTCAAACCATTCACCGTGGTCGGCGCGACGACCCGCGCTGGACGGATCAGCAGCCCGCTCCGCGACCGGTTCGGCGCCACGTACCGACTCGACTTCTACACGGAACCGGAACTTGCCGCGATCGTCGATCGGTCGGCCGCCATCCTCGCCGTCGAGATCGAGCCGGCTGCGACCGACGCCATCGCCCGCCGTGGTCGGGGCACGCCCCGGATCGTCAATCGTCTGCTCAAACGAGTCCGCGATCACGCGCAGGTCCATGGCAACGGGAAGGTGGATGAGGCGACCGCGACCGCTGCGATGCGGGCCATGGAGATCGATGACGAGGGTCTCGACTCGACCGACCGGAAACTGCTCGCCGCGATCGTCCAGAAGTTCGCCTCCGGGCCGGTCGGCGTAGCGGCGCTCGCGGCGGTCCTGTCGGAGGAAGTGGAGACGATCGAGGACGTGTACGAGCCGTTCCTGCTGCGCCTCGGGTTCATCGACCGGACGCCGCAGGGACGGATCGCGACCGATCTGGCCCGCGCGCATCTGTCCGGCCTTGGCTATGAGATCCCGCCGCCACGTGGCACCGATCCCGGGACGCCCGGTCTGTGGGACCCACCGGAAGCCGCGGCAGATCCGGGATCACCCGGCGCGTGACCGCCCCGCATGGCGGCAGAGCGGCGCAGTTCGAAGTCACCACGCCGCCGCCCTCCGATGGTGCGACCCGGGCGCGGACCGGCCGACTGACCCTCACCCACGGGGTCGTCGAAACGCCGCAGTTCATGCCCGTCGGCACGAATGCCACGGTCAAGGCACTGACCCCGGAGGACCTCCGGGAGACGGGTGCGTCGATCATCCTGTCCAACACCTACCACCTCTATCTGCGTCCCGGACACGAGCGCATCGCGAGACTCGGCGGCCTGCACAGGTTCATGGGCTGGGATGGACCGATCCTGACCGATTCGGGTGGGTTCCAGGTCGTTTCGCTCGGTGATCTCCGGGTTGTGGATGACGACGGCGTCACCTTCCGAAGCCACCTCGACGGCTCGACCCACCGGTTCACCCCGGAACTGGCGACGGCGGTCCAGGAGGCGCTCGGCTCGGACATCGCGGTCGCCTTCGATCAGCCAGTCTTCCCGAGTTCACCCTACGCCGTCGTCGCCGAGGCCACGGAGACGGACCCACCGCTGGGCGGAGCGGTCGCTTGTCGCGCATACGCGCGAGGACCAGGCCATCTTCGGGATCGTCCAGGGCGGCCTGGACCCGGGTCTCCGGGCGGACTCGACGCGAGCGATCGCCGCGTTGCCGTTCGACGGGATCTGCATCGGGGGACTTGCCGGGGACGAGACCCCGGCCCAGCGTGACGCGACGCTCGATGTCGCAATCCCGCTGCTCGCCGACGACCCGCGACCGCGCTACCTGATGGGTCTGGGTTCACCGGCGGATCTACTGGAAGCCGTGCATCGAGGCATCGACCTGTTCGACTCGGTCCTGCCGGCCCGGGTCGCGAGGAACGGTCAGCTGTGGGTGCCAGGCGGTCGACTGAATCTCCGCAACCAGCGGTTCCTCGACGACCCGGCGCCCGTCCAGGACGACTGTCCGTGCCTGCTCTGCCAGCGATTTTCGCGTGCCTATCTGGCCCATCTCTTCCGGGCCAAGGAGCTCCTCGCGTACCGGCTCGCAACTTGTCACAACCTGACCTTCACCCTAGACTTCATGAGCAGGATCCGAGCCGCGATCCGGGCCGGAACGTTCCCCGCTGCGATGCCAGGACTACGCGCACGCGCGGGTCGGGTTCGTGACGGTGAAGGCACGGCAAAGTCGGCGTGAAGGTTCGAGCGATAGGCTGCAAGACGGCGCGGAGGCTGGACCATGGGCTCTCGGGATCGACCAAGCAAAGAGAAGAAGAAGCCGAAGGCCAACAAGACGCAGGCGAGTCTGTCTCCGCTTTCGGAGCCACCGCAGAACGTCGAGGTGATCCGCAAGCCCCGCAAGGAACGCCATGTCGTCCAAGAGGACGACACAGAGGAAGCCTGATCGACCGGCGGACGTCAGATCGTCCGCTCCGGGGGTCGGTCCGATGGATCGGATGAGGAGCGTGACGAACAGATGGCGATGACCGAAGAACGAGCGGCTGAGCGGAACGCCGCCGAGCGCGGCAAGGCGGTCGATGCTGCCCTCGCGAATATCGAGAAGCAGTTCGGCCGCGGCGCGATCATGAAACTCGGGTCACGCGAGAAGCTCGTCCTCGACACGATCCCGACCGGCTCGATCGCGCTCGACCTGGCCCTCGGCGTCGGCGGCATCCCGCGTGGGCGGATCACGGAGATCTTCGGCCCGGAGTCGTCCGGCAAGACGACGGTCTGCCAGCATGTCCTGGCGGAGGCGCAGGCTCGCGGCGGCGTCGTCGCCTTCATCGATGTCGAGCACGCCCTCGATCCCAGGCTATGCACGGGCATGCGGCGTCAACGTCGACGAGTTGCTCGTCAGCCAGCCCGATACCGGCGAGCAGGCGCTGGAGATCACCGAGACGCTCATCCGTTCGGGTGGGATCGACTGTGTCGTCGTGGATTCGGTCGCAGCGCTCGTTCCCCGGGCTGAGATCGAAGGCGAGATGGGCGACAGCTTCATGGGCGTCCAGGCTCGCTTGATGAGCCAGGCCCTGCGCAAGCTGACCGGCGCGGTATCACGTTCGAATACGGCGCTCGTCTTCACCAACCAGCTCCGCGAGAAGATCGGCGTCATGTTCGGGAACCCCGAGACCACGCCCGGCGGTCGGGCGATGAAGTTCTATGCGTCCGTCCGACTTGACATCCGGCGGATCGAGACGATCAAGACCGGCACGGAGTCCGTCGGCAATCGCGTCCGAGTCAAGGTCGTCAAGAACAAGGTCGCGGCTCCGTTCCGCGTCGCCGAATTCGACATCATGTACGGCGAAGGCATCTCCAAGGAAGGCGGCCTCCTCGATGTCGGGGTGGCGATGGACACCGTCACCAAGACGGGGGCCTGGTTCACGTTCGGCGAAACGAGGCTCGGCCAGGGTCGTGAGGCGTCGAAGGAATTCCTCAAGGCCAACCCGCCGATCGCCCAGGAGATCGACCGGCTGATCCGCGCCAAGATCAACGATGTCGCCATCCCGGTCGAGGGGATCGAAGAGGCCTGACGGCCGGTGGCTGGGTCGGGACGACGCGAACGGATCTCGATCGCCGAACGCCGAGAACGGCGGGGCGCCGTCGATGATCCAGCCGTCGTCCTCGAAGCGGCCGCCCGCTTCCTGGAACCCCGTGCTCGGTCCGAGGCGGAGGTTCGGGGCCGGCTGCGTCACGCGGGATACCGCCCTGAGCTCGTCGACGCGGCCATCACGCGGTTGTACGAGCTGGGGATGCTCGACGATGCGGCGTTCGCCCGTGCGTGGATCGAATCACGTGATCGCGCCCGTCCGCGCGGTGAACGGGCCATCCGGCAGGAACTCGCCCAGAAGGGGATCGACCGCGAGATCGTGATCGAGCTGCTCGAAGCGCGTCGGACGCAGTACAAGGCCGGGGACGCGGATCACGACCCCGGCACGCCCGATGAGGCGGCCGCAGCACGCCTGCTGGTACGGCACCAGCGGGCGCTGGCGCGGATCGTGGATGACCGTCAACGACAGCAACGAGCGTACGCGTTGCTGGCGCGCAATGGCTTCGACCCGGATGTCTGCCGAAGCCAGGCAGCGACCGTGGCCTCGGAGCCGCCCACCGTCGACGAAGTCGGCTGACCGGGCTGGGGTAGTGGTTTGACCCTCACCGGCACCCGCCGTACGCTACGCAACAGAAGAATCGCGCGCCGGTCAATGGCGCGAGCGACTGCATAAGGTTAGATCGCGGCCCACCGGGCAGGGCGGGCAAGGCGAGGATTCGCCCGCAATCCGCATGGCCCGATCGGCGATCGAGCCGTCCAACCGCAGCAAGGTCCTCCGACCGAACGATCGGCCGGATGGGAGGAACAGAATATGGAACCCGTGCTCATCTTGGCGGTGGTCATCGTGGCCGCCGTCATCGGAGCCACCGCAGGCTTCATCCTGCGGGGCCTCTGGGCATCCCAGGCCATGAAGGCGGCAAGCGCCGAAGCGCGTCGCATCGAGGCCGAAGCCCGCGCCCGCCAGAAGGACATCATCCTCGAGGCGAAGGACGACAAGCTGCGCATGCAGCGCGAGGCGGAGGATGAGGCGCGCAGTCGGCGGGCGGAGATGGCCGGCCTCGAGCGTCGATTGCTCCAGCGCGACGAGCAGCTCGACCAGCGAACGGACATGCTCGAGGAACGTGATCGCAAGCTGCTCGACCGCGAGCGGGAGCTCGACAAGGCCCGCGAGGACCTGGCCCGAGCGCAGGGCGAACAGGTCGCGGCGCTCGAACGTGTCGCGAACCTGTCCGCGGACGACGCCAAGGGCCTGCTCGTCGAGGCTGTCCGCGAGGAGGCCGAGCATGATGCGGTCAAGATCGCCCGAGCCATCGAACGAAGCGCCCGAGAAGATGCCCAGGATCGCGCGCGTGACATCGTGGTGACCGCCATCCAGCGGGTCGCGGCCGACCACACCGCCGAGCACACAGTCTCGGTCGTCCACCTGCCGTCGGATGAGATGAAGGGCCGGATCATCGGCCGCGAGGGCCGCAACATCCGGGCACTCGAGCAGGCGACCGGGATCGACCTCATCATCGATGACACTCCCGAGACGGTCATCCTCTCCGGCTTCGATCCCGTCCGCCGCGAAGTCGCGCGGATCGCGATCACCAAGCTCATCGCCGACGGGCGGATCCACCCGGGCCGGATCGAGGAGGTCGTCGCCAAGGCGCGCTCGGAGGTCGAGACGATCATGCGCCAGGCGGGTGAACAGGCAGCCTACGACGCGGGTGTCCCAGGCCTTCCCGCTGACATCCTCAAGACGCTCGGCCGGCTCAAGTACCGGACGAGCTACGGCCAGAACGTGCTCAACCACGTCGTCGAGACGAGTCACCTCGCGGCGGTCATCGCCGCCGAGATCGGTGGTGACGTCCAGGTGGCCAAGATGGGCGGCCTCCTCCACGACATCGGGAAGGCCGTCGACCACGAGGTCGAAGGTCCGCACGCCGCGATCGGCGCGTCCATCGCCCTGCGCCACGAACTCTCCCCGAAGGTGGTGAACGCGATCGCGGCGCACCATCAGGAGGTGGAGTACACCTGCCTGGAGGCGCCGATCGTCCAGATCGCTGACGCCATCAGCGCGTCCCGTCCCGGGGCTCGCGGTGAGTCGATGGATTCCTACGTCAAGCGTCTCGAGGATCTCCAGGCCATCGCCGAGAGCTTCACCGGCGTGGAGCGCTCGTTCGCGGTCCAGGCCGGCCGTGAGGTTCGGATCCTCGTCCGACCGGAGGAGATCGACGACCTCACGGCGAGCCGCCTTGCCCGCGACATCGTCAAGAAGATCGAGGAGCAGCTGACGTACCCCGGCCAGATCAAGGTGACTGTCATCCGCGAGACCCGGGCCGTGGAGTACGCCAAGTAGTCGGTCCCGAGTCGGGCGTTCGGATCCTCGGCTACCCGCCGCTGACACGACCGTCTGCGGCGTGTGCTGCTAGGCTCCGGACGTGAGTGAACACCGCGAGACGCCGACCGATTCCCAGGCGCACGGCCGTACCCGCCTCGGCAACCCGACCAATGGCAACGCGACCCGACCGCCCGGCGCCTGCCGTGTCCTGATGATCGGGGATCTCATCGGCAAGCCCGGCCGGATCGCCGTGGAGCAGATCCTGTCGGAACTCCGCGAGGAACGCGGCATCGACTTCGTGACCGCCAACGGTGAGAACGTGGCCGGCGGGATGGGACTCACCCCGTCGACTGCGGACGCCATCCTGGCCTGCGGTGTGGACGTCATCACGAGCGGGAACCACATCTGGGACAAGCGCGAGATCTACCCGTACCTCGAGACGAACGACCGCGTCCTCCGGCCGCTCAATTACGGCACACACGAAGTGCCGGGGCGCGGCTGGGGGACGTACCAGGCGCTCGACGGCACGGACATCACGGTCATCAACCTGCAGGGTCGGACGTTCATGCAGCCGATCGACAACCCGTTCACCGAAGCGGATCGTCTGCTCGATGAATTGTCCGAACCGTTCCCGCCGGTCCGCCTGGTCGATTTCCACTGCGAGATCACTTCGGAAAAGAACGGCCTGGGGCTGTACCTCGACGGTCGGGTAAGCGCCGTCGTGGGAAGCCACACCCACGTCGTGACCGGTGATGAGCGCATCCTCCCCGGTGGCACGGCGTATCAGACGGACCTGGGGATGACCGGGCCGATCTGGAGCGTCATCGGGTTCGAGCCGCGGACCGTCCTCCCTCGGTTCATCAATGCCCTGCCGACCCGGTTCGAGGTGGGCCAGGGGACGGTCGTCTTCAACGCTGCCCAGATCGACATCGATCCCGCGACCGGGCGAGCCCTCGCGATCGAACGGATCCAGCGGCTGGTCGAGGCCTGAGGGCGGTGACCAGGACGCCCCGGGGCCGACACGATCCGATACCGGCACCGAGCGAAGGCGGCGTGCGACCTCCTGCGCCATCGACGATCGACCTCCACACCCACACGGTCCGGTCCGACGGCGTCATGGTTCCCGCTGCCCTCGTTGCAGCCGCCGCCGATGCCGGCATCCGGCTCCTCGCACTCACGGACCATGACACGCTCGCCGGCTATCGCGAGGTCGTCGCTGCGAACGTCGTCCCGGATGGGATGACCCTGGTCGCCGGCGTCGAGATCAATGCGATCGTCCGCCGCGATATCGGCCTGTGGGAGGGCGAACTCCACATCCTTGGCCTCGGCGTGGACCCTGATGACGAGATCTTCGAGGCGTCGCTTGCCGGCCAACGCGACCAGCGACGCATCCGATTCGAGCGCATGATCGCCCGGCTCCGTGAGATCGACCTGGCGGTCGACGACCAGTTCGATGGGCGAACGATCGACGATGGCGAGGCGTTGGGCCGCCCCACGGTCGCCCGTGCGCTCATGCGAGCCGGCTACGCGACGAGCGTCGAGGACGCATTCAGCCGGCTCCTCGGTCACGGCAAGCCGGCGTACGTGCCCCGGAGCGGACTCGGACCGGACGAGGCGATCCGGTCGATCCGTGCCGCTGGTGGTCTGCCCGTGCTCGCCCACTTCAGCGAGGCGCCGACCCGGATCGAGATCGTCCGCGAGCTTATCGGTTCCGGCCTCGGCGGCCTCGAGGTCTATTACCGATCGTTCGACGCGGCCACGGTGCGTGCCGTGGGAGAGGTCGCCGACGACCTGGGTCTCGTCCCGACCGGGGGGACGGACTACCACGGCGACACGGGGACCTACGCCGAGGCTCACGCGGGTCTCTGGGTACCCCCCGATGTCGCCCTCGGGATCCCCGGAGCCGCCACGGGCGATGTTGGCGCCGCGGCCCCGGGCGCACCGCGATGAATGGACGGCCGGCGATGACCCGTGCCCTGCCGATGCTCGATCCGACCATCGCGTCGTACCCGGCCCCACCGCGCCAGCCGTCGCCGCCCGACGATGCACGTCTGCTCGAGTACCTGCCGGAGTCCCGGGTCCTGCCTCGATTCCACGTCTGGACGCTCGGCTGCCAGATGAACCGGAGCGACTCCGAGGAGATGGTCGGTCGGCTCCTGCAAGCCGGCTGCCGGGAGGCAGCCGACCTCGCCGACGCGGATCTCATCGTGATCAACAGCTGCGCCATCCGTGAGGGCGCCGAGCAGAAGATCATCGGCCGGATGGGCCAGCTGGCCGACCTCAAGGCTGCCAACCCGGGTCTGCGGGTCGTCCTGACCGGCTGCTCCGTCCGTGAGCCGGATCGAGCAGGCCTCAAGCGTCGCTACCCGGCGGTGGACCAGTTCCTTCGGCCCGACGAGGAGCCCGAACTGGTCGATCGGCTCGGCCTCGCTTCGGCCCAGGCGCCGGTGGGCAACGTCGGAGCGACCACGACGGTCGGTCGATCGGTCGTCGGCGTGGCGGATCATCTGGCGACCAGCCGGGCAGGGGCGATCCGGGATGGGGCGATATCTCGTGGCTCGACGATCGCCGCCTGGCTGCCGATCATCTACGGCTGCGACAAGACCTGTACCTACTGCATCGTGCCGTTCAGCCGCGGCCCGGAGCGCAGCCGTCCGTTCGACGACATCGTGGACGAGGCGCGCGCCATCGCGGCCGCCGGGTACCAGGAAGTCACCCTGCTCGGCCAGAACGTCAATTCGTACGGGCACGATCTGGCCCCGGATCCACGCTTCGGGCACATCGACGCTACCCGGTGGGCCGGCCGTCGGCTCGATCTCGCCGGCCGCCCGGACCTGGCCGAATTGATCCGCGCGATCGATGGCCTTCGGACGGCCGATGGCCGGCCCGCGATCGGCCGGCTCCGGTTCGTCACCTCGCATCCGTGGGACCTGTCGGATCGGCTCATCGAAGCCCTCGCCGACTGCCCATCCGTGTGTGAGCACCTGCACCTCCCGGTCCAATCCGGATCGGACGCCGTCCTGCGACGGATGGGCCGGCAATACACGATCGATCATTATCGCGAGCGCCTGGGACGCATCCGCGCGGCCGTGCCAGGGATCGCGATCTCGACCGACATCATCGTCGGGTTCTGTGGGGAGACGGAGGCGCAGTTCGAGGACACGCTGGCGCTCCTCGAGACCGTCCGGTACGACCAGGTCTTCGCCGCCGCGTACTCCGTCCGCCCCGGGACGCCTGCGTCACACCTGGAGGACGACGTCCCCACGGACGTCAAGCGACGCCGCCTCAATACCCTGCTCGATCTCCAGGAGTCGATCGGCCTGGAACGCAACCGGGCCTGGCTGGGACGCGAGGTGGGCGTGCTGGTCGACACGATCGACACGCGTCGCGACCATGGTCATGACGCCGTTCCGCCTAGCAGGGGAGGGGACCGGGCTGTCCGGGCGGACCCGCGGCAACAAGCTGGTCCACCTGCGAGGCAGCGGATCGCTCGTCGGGCACGAGATCGTGGTCCGGGTCGAGCACGCCGGTCCCTATGCGCTCAGGGGCGCTCTCGTCGGGGCCTGAGTCAGGCCGCCGACGCCGGATCCGCATCGACGGCCGTCACCGGCTCCGGATCCGCGCTCCGACGGGTCCCGGCGCGGGACCGCCGTGCCGCGGGCTGCTTCTTGGAAGTGGACCGTGCCGGAGCTGGCTTCGCCCGGGCCGCCTTCGCCGTGGCGGTCTTCGCGGGGGCGGTCTTCGCGGGGGCGGTCCCTGCCGGGGCGCTCTTGGCGACGCGGATCGAGCGCCTCGCGACCTTCGACTTCGTCGGGGACGCGATGATCAACTCGCTGTCGGTCGAACCGAAGAGTGCGAGTGCAAGATGGGCCTTGGCCGCGTTCTGCCCAGGGTCGAATTCGAACCCGACCATCGATCGGCCGCGGCCGTCCGCCCAGGTCGCCCGCGTCTGACCGTCGAACTCCAGGACCGGCCCTTCCGGGAACTCGACCGACAGCCGGGTGTGGTCGGCGATCGGGATCGGCAGCGGCAGCTCGACCCGCGCGCCGGTCAGCGACATGTCCCGCACGGTCACTTCGATGTCGTCGATTCGGGCGAGGAGGTCGGTCGCGAATCGGACGCTCGAGCGGCGCTCGGCGGCGTACTGCGGCGACCGGACGCGGCGGATCGCGAGCCAGACGAAGACGACGTTCAGCATCATCCAGCCGAACGCGGCATGGATCGCCCACGGGACCGGGTATTGCACGGGCGTGACGCCCATGATGGTCAGGGCGTACCAGGCGCCGGCCAAAACGGTCAGCGCCAGGACCGCCGTCAGCAGGCCGGGAACGTGTGTCCTGGACCGTCCGTCGCCGATTCGACCCTTGGGGGTCACGCTGAAGGTCGCGCGATCCCGTGAGAACAGGGTCATCGTGGCCATCAGGTTCGGGGTCATCCGGACGAATTCGAAGACGAGCGACAGGCCGAGTCGATGGCAGCCGCGCGAGAGTGCCGCGAGGGCGATCTGAGACAGGATGAAGGTCGTCCCGAAGAAGATGACGAAGGTCGATGCCTCCGCGTTGATCGGTACCGCACCGGTCGCGATGACGACCATCGGCAGCAGGACGTAGCCGAGCGTGCGCCACGCGTCGAACCAACCGAGGAGCGTTGCGGCGTACGTCAGGCGCTGACCGAGGGTCAGGTCGGGCACCACCATGGGGTTCTCCTTGCGGAGGACCTGCATCGCTCCCGTTCCCCACCGGAGGCGTTGCTGCTGATAGGTCGCTGCGTCCGGGGCCGCCAGGCCGCGAGCCAGGACCTCGTTGTGATACAGGGTCTTCCAGCCCCGGCGATGCAGCCGGATGGTCGTATGGATGTCTTCGGTGATCGTGTCCGTGGCGACCAGTCCGACGTCGCGCAGGGCGGCGACCCGGACGACCGCGCCGGTACCGCACCAGAACGCCCCACCCCAGCGGTTCTTGCCGGGCTGCAGGATGCGATAGAAGAGGGCCTGTTCATGGAACCTGCCTGCCGCTTCGGTGTTTCCGTTGGCAAGGACCCGGGTCGCGCCTCCGCTCTCGTGCTCGAATGACTCGAGGTTGTAGAACTCCTGGGGCGTCTGGACGAGGGCGAGGTTCGGGTCGTCGAAATAGCCGAGCGTCCTGACGAGGAAGTCCGGAGACGCCACGTGGTCGGCGTCGAGGACCGCGATGAGGTCCGCATCGATGATCCCGAGGGCGTGATTGAGGTTGCCCGCCTTGGCGTGCTCATGGGTCGGTCGCGCCAGGTACCGGGCACCAAGCTCCGCCGCGAGCTTCGCGACCTCGGGTCGATCGCCGTCATCCAGCACCCACGTCTCGTGCGGGACGCGCATGACGATCGCGGCAGCGATGGTCGGCATGAGGACTTCAACGCCCTCGTTGTAGGTCGGGATCAGGACGGCGACGTGCCCCTCGGGGCTCGATACGTCATAGGTCGCTGGACGTCGATCGACATCCCACAGCGAGAACGTGAAGAGTGCCAGCCCCAGGAAGGCGTGGATCTCGAGCAGGAGCAGCGGGATCGAAACCCACCAGACGTCGAGCGCAAGCGTCCAGCCCGCCCGCCAGACCAGGTAGAGGAGGGTGGCCGTGAGGGCCGTCGTTGCGGTCGCGCGGATCACCCAGGCGCGGCGCCTCGATTCAGGCGGAGGGAGGGCCGGGCCGGGTACCGTCGCGCGAAACCATCCGATTCGTGGTCGCCCGGGGACATTTGTTGCCATAGGTGCAGTCTCGGGCCGATAGCCGCACTCCTCCATGGCCCATTCGGATGGGTGAGCTGTCCCGGATGGCCTACCGGGATATCCTGCTTCCCGATGGAACGACCTCGGACCGATCGTGATCTGGTGGCGGCCCCGGATCCTCCGTCTGGGACCACGTGACCGCCGCGCCGCCGCTCATCGTCGTGGCCGGAGCCACGGCCACCGGCAAGACCGAACTGGCGATCGAGCTGGCGGGCTCCATCTCAGCGATCGGGCGACCCACCGAGATCATCTCTGCCGACTCTCGCCAGGTGTTTCGCGGACTCGACATCGGGACGGCAAAGGCTTCGAGCGGAGACCGGGCACGCGTCCCGCATCATGGACTCGACCTGGTCGAACCGGATCAGCCATTCAGCGTCGCGGACTTCGTTGGACACGTCCGACCCATCCTCGACGACCTGCGTCGCCGGGCTGGCGTGGCGATCCTCGCCGGCGGCACGGGCCTGTACCTGCGCGCCATCGCACGCGGCCTGGACACCTCGTCTCTCCCATCCGACCCTGCGCTGCGCGCCCGCCTCGAAACCGATCTGATCGAGGCCGGGCTGGGTGCCTTGGTCGCCCGACTGACATCGATCGCGCCCCGGCTGGCCTCCACGGTGGACCTGCACAATCCGCGCCGGGTCGTGCGTGCGCTGGAGATCGCGGAGCTCGAGGGCGATGTCCCGCGACCGCCGCATCGGGGCTATCCGGGTCCCGTCGCGTGGATCGGCCTGCACCTGGACGCGACCGCCCACCGCGACCGGATCGCGCTGCGTGCGCGCGCCCAATTCGAGAACGGGCTCCTGGACGAGGCGGACACGCTCCGTCGACGGTTCGACCCGACGCTGCCGGCCTTTTCCGCCATCGGCTACCGCGAGGCCTGGGCGGTGCTCGATGGCGCACTCGGGCGTGACGAGGCCATCGAGGCCGATGCGAAGCGAACGGTCGCGTTCGCCCGGCGGCAGCGGACCTGGTTCCGGTCCGAGCCCGGGATCGTCTGGCACGACGCTGACGACGCATTGCCCGTGCAGGCCGCCCTGGATCAGGTCCTGCCGCTGGTCACCTGACCACGGCGCTCATGCCGGACCGGACATGAAGAGACCGACCCGCATGGCGAGTCGGTCTCGTTCGATGATCCGCCGAAGGATCAGCTGGCTGGCGTGGTCGGCCCGGCCGGTGGCTTGGCCATCGCGGCTGCCGCCGCGGCGTTGGCCGCTGCGACGTTGGCCATGGCGGCCCGCTGCTCGGGGGTGAGCAGTTCCATCTCGTGATCGACGAAGTGCTTCTGCACGCCCGGATAGTTGAGGTACATGAAGATCCCGATGGCGAGCAGCCATCCGACCGTCTCGGCCTCGATGGTCGAGCCACCGATGATCGCGAAGAAGCCGAAGATGATCGTGAAGATGCTGATGAAGATGCCGAACGACCAGGCGTACGCCCGGACATTCCAGAACCCCGTCGCCACCCAGAACCAGATCGCGGCGATCAGCAGCGCCCAGAGCGCCTGACCCCACTGCGGATCCGGGAACGAGACTTCCTTGCCGACGAAGGTGAAGCTTGCGACGCCGAGAAAGACGAGGGCACGCCAGATCTCGAAGAGCCCTGCCAGTCCGGCGCCGATCGCGAGGAGTGTGACGCCGATCGGTCGATTCATACGGTTGGTTGCCTCCCTGTACGCAGGCCCCGTGGATTGGTCTGGGCCTGAACGAATCCATAGCATAGCGACACGACCCACCGGAAACCACCCGTATCCGAACTTCACCGGCCCGTGCGGACCGACCGACTACACTACGCCCCGATGCCGACCGACCTCATCGACCTCGCCCCGATCATCGAGAAGGCGTTCCTCGTCGCGGTCGACACCGGGTCCGAGGATGGCTGGACGGCCGAGGAATCACTTGCCGAGCTGGCCAACCTGGCGGCGACCGCCGGAGCGGATGTCGTCGGCGCCGAGTGGCAGAATCGCCGACACGTCGACCCGAATTGGTACATCGGCAAGGGCAAGGCCGAGGAGCTCGTCGCTGCCAAGCGGGAGACCGGGTTCGACGTCCTCATCGCCGACGACGAGCTGTCTCCGGCCCAGCAGCGTGCCCTCGAAGGTCTGCTCGGAGTCAAGGTCATCGACCGGAGTCGCCTGATCCTCGACATCTTCGCGCTGCACGCACAGACGCACGAAGGGCGTCTCCAGGTGGAGCTCGCCCAACTCGAATACCAGCTGCCGCGCCTGACCCGGTTGTGGACCCACCTGTCGAGGACGGGCGGTGGGATCGGCACCCGGGGTCCCGGCGAGAGCCAGCTCGAGACCGACCGGCGGATCATCCGGACGCGGATCTCCAAGATGAAGGAGCGGGTCGAGCAGGTCCGTCAGCAGCGTGAGACCGCTGCCAGGGGTCGCGACCGACGGCTGTGGCCGACCGTCGGGATCGTCGGCTACACGAACGCCGGGAAGTCGACCCTGCTCAATACCCTGGTCGGGTCGGAGGTCGCGAAGGCCGAGGACCGATTGTTCGCAACGCTCGATCCGACCAGCCGCCAGGTGAAGCTCGGCGATGGTCAGACGGCGATCGTCACCGACACCGTTGGGTTCATCCACAAGCTGCCGCACCAGCTCGTCGACGCGTTCCGGGCGACCCTCGAGGAGGTCACCCGTGCCGACGTCCTCATCGAGGTCGTCGACGCCGCGGACCGCCATTTCGTGCAGCATCGAGCGACGGTCCAGACGGTCCTCGACGAACTCGGCGCCGGCGACAAGCCGCGGCTCCTGGCGTTCAACAAGGCCGACCTCATCGATGCGGCGGCGCTCGACGGATCGACGCCGGCCCCGGCCATCGCCGGCTCCGTGCCGGTGTCGGCGTTGACGGGCTACGGGATCGATACCCTCCGGGTCGAGATCGCGGCGCTCCTGGCGTCGCTCTGGATCGATGTCGATGTCACCCTGCCGTACGCGGCCGGGGAGTTGCTCGCCCGGGTCCGGGAGCGGGGGACGATCGAACTCGACTATCGCGACCGCGACGTGCACGTCGTGGGTCGGGTCGCACCGTCACTCGCCGGAGAACTCGAAGCGGTGGCCGCGCGCTGGAACGACGAGCTGCGCGAGGCCGAGGTCGCCGGCACGGACCGATGACGGAGACCCGGTTCATCCGACTCGCAGGCTGGGCCACCCTGGCCGATGGATGGACGATCACCTGGACGGTCGCCGATGGGCGCAAGGGGAGACGCTGGCGCGAAGTCGTCGCCCGTGGTCCGGATGTCCGCCACAGCCTGCTCCTCGAGACCGATCCGGACGGGCGCTTCAGCCACCTCGAACTGGCCCGGGCCGATGGACTCTGGACGTTCCATCCGGAAGCGGATCGGACGCTCCATGGAAACCACGTCGATCGCACGACGACGGGCATCCGCCATGTGGCGGGCATCCCATTCGAAGCGCGAGCGGTGCTGCTCGTCGTCGGCTCACCGATGAGCGTCGCGGCCGTCGCCTGGAGCATGGACCCGCCGATCGATCCCGGCCAACGTGTCGAATTCCCCGGGGTCACGATCGAACCCACGGGTATGATCGCCACCGACCCGATCCGCGTCATCCGAACCGGATCGGACACGCTGGAAGGTCGGCGACGAGCCGGCGATCGATCTCGGTCCGGCCGGGATCCCCAGCTTCGCTGATGGCCAGACACGTCCGCTCGAGCTTCGCGACGACCCCGCTGGTGGATAGCCTGTGGACAACGCTCTCGACATCCGCTCAGTTCGATCGAAACTCGTGGATAAGGCCGTAGCCACGCGGACCGATGGTCGGTATCGTAGATATTGCTCGAAGGGGCCCCAGACCGACAGCGGTGTCGCGGATGCAAATCGGCGGCGCTGACTACGGACCGGTGGTTCCTTCGGGCGTTTCTGTGTGCCCGGCCGTCCACCGATCTGTGGGGCCGCGATGATCCGCATCCCCGAACTCGAACCGGCGGCCATCCGGGCCGCTCGCGAACGGATCGATCGGGTCTTCCTCGATACGGCGCAGTTCGTCGACGAGGCCCTGTCGCGCCGACTGGGCAGCCCGGTGATCGTGAAGATCGAGACGACGAATCCGATCCGGTCGTTCAAGGGCCGGGGCACGTGGTTCGTGATCGATGCCCTGGCAGGGGAGGGGAGGATCGGGCCGAACCGGCCGGTCGTCTGCGCTTCGGCCGGCAACTTCGGCCAGGGCGTGGCCTATGCCGCACGTGCCCGGGGCATCCCAGCCATCGTGTTCACGTCGAGCCACGCCAATCCCCGCAAGATCGCAGCGATGCGCGGCCTCGATGCGGAGATCATCTCGACGGGGGAAGACTTCGACGCGGCGCGTGAGATCCTCGGAACGGTACGCGACGGACCACGCGGTCGAGTTGCTCGTCGATGGCGATGATCCGCGCATCTCGACCGGAGCAGCCACGATGGCGGTCGAGTTGACCGATGCCATCGCGGCCGGATCGCTTCCAGCGCCTGTTGTCGTTTCCGTCCCGGTCGGCAACGGGGCACTCATCAATGGCGTCGGGGCCTGGCTCAGGGCGGAACTGCCCGCCTGCCGTATCGTCGGCGTCCAGGCATCCGGCGCGCCCGCGATGACCAGGAGCTTCGAGGCCGGCAGGCCGATCGACACGCCGGCCGCTACCACGTATGCCGACGGGATCGCCTCGAGGATCGCCGTCCCGCGATCGGTCGCCGCGATGCGCGGTCGGGTCGACGAGATGCGGCTCGTGTCCGAGGCGGACCTGCACGCGGCCCAGGAGGAACTCACAGATGCCCTCGGGATCACCGTGGAAGGTGCCGCGGCGGCGTCATGGGCAGGCCTCCTGGCAGGTCCTCCGCCGGACGGTCCGGCACTCATCATCGTCACCGGGAGCAACACCTAGGATCCGGGGGCGCAGGCTCGCGCTGCGTGCCATCATCGCGACGTGACCCAGCAATTCGCCCGCGTCCCGGTCGACGCCGTAGCCGTCGTCCGTGAGGTCCGCGGCTTTGGCGGCGTTCCCTGGGCGCGGTTGTTCCGATACCTTCGGCCGAATCTCGCCCGCTTCGGGATCGCGATCGTCGGCCTGGTCCTGTCATCCGTCATCGGTCTCGCGTTCCCACTCCTCATCGCCGGGATCACGACCGAGGTCGTCACCGGCGGCGATCCAGCGGGGCTCGATCGACTCGTCGTCATCCTCCTCGCGCTGTTCCTCGTCCAGGCCCTGGGCAGCTTCCTCCAGACATACCTCCTCGGCGTCGTGGGGGAGCGGGTGGTCGCCCAGCTGCGTGGCGACCTGTTCGGCCGGTTGGTGACCCTGTCGCTCGACTTTCACGCGAGTCGCCGTGTCGGTGAACTGGTCTCGCGCCTGTCCAGTGACGTGACCCTCGTCCGCACGATGCTGACCCAGACCGTGACCAGCCTTCTCTCCTCGGTCATCGGCCTTGTCGGTTCGGTGATCATCCTGTTCACGCTGAGTCCGTCCCTGCTGCTGATCGTGCTCCTGCTCGCCCCGGCACTCATCGCGGTCGCGATCGTCTTCGGCCGGCCGCTCCAGCGGGTCAGTACGCAGGTCCAGGACACCATCGCCCGAAGCACGACCACCGCGGAGGAGGCGCTATCGGGGATCCGCGTCGTCAAGAGCTACGTCCGCGAGGAGTGGGAGCTGGAGCGATACGACGTCGACCTGCGGAGCGTCGTGGCCACCGGTTCGCGACTCGCGCTGTGGCGGGCCCTCTTCGGGGCGATGATGGGCTTCCTCGGCTTCGGCGCGTTGGCCGCGCTGCTCTGGTACACGGGCCATCAAGTCATCGATGGCGACCTGGGGATCGGGACGCTGACGGGCTTCCTCCTGTACGGAGTGGCGATCGCGGCCAGTCTCGGCACGATCGCCGGACTGTATGGGCAATTCCGAGAGGGGACCGGGGCGATCACCCGGGTCTTCGAGATCATCGATACCCGCCCCACCGTGGTCGACGCGCCCACGGCCGGACCGATGCCGCCGGTGGCCGGGCAGATCGAGCTCGATCGCGTGTCGTTCGAATACCTGCCCGATCGCCCGGTCCTGCACGAGGTCTCCCTGGTGATCGCGGCAGGGGAGACCCTTGCCCTCGTCGGACCGTCCGGCTCGGGCAAGACGACCCTGACCGGGCTGATCCCGCGTTTGTGGGACGTGACGTCGGGTGCGATCCGGATCGACGGCGTCGACATCCGAGGCGTCACGGTCGTCAGTCTGCGCGAGCAGATCGGCCTGGTCGCGCAGGAAGCGACCCTGTTCGGTGGCACGATCCGCGAGAACATCCTGTACGGGCGGCTGGACGCCACCGATGCGGAGGTGGCGGCCGCGGCGCACGCCGCAAACGCCGCGGATTTCATCGATGCGCTGCCCGACGGCTACGACACCACGGTCGGCGACCGTGGCTCGCTGCTCTCAGGTGGACAGCGCCAGCGCATCGCCATCGCGCGGGCGATCCTCAAGGACCCGCCGATCCTGCTGCTCGACGAGGCGACCAGTTCGCTGGACAACGAGTCCGAGCGCCTGGTCCAGGATGCCCTCGATCGACTCAAGGTCGGTCGAACCACGATCATCGTCGCCCACCGCCTGTCCACGATCAAGGCGGCCGACCGGATCGCGGTCCTCGATGATGGCTGGCTCGTGGAGCTCGGCAGCCAGGCGGAACTCCTGAGCAAGGACGGGTTGTACGCCCGACTCCACCGCATGCAGTTCCTGGAGAAGCCGAGCCGTGCAGCGACGCCATCGTGACGTGATGGGTGGATCGCGCGGCACGGCGGCCCGCCGAGGTGTCATCATCGACCCATGACGGTAGAGGACCTCGGGGCGTTGCTGGGTGCAGACGTCTCCGATCATCGACTGACGCGGCCCGACGGCCGGATCGTCGCCTGGAGCGAGTCCGGCGTGGCAGATGGCCGACCGATCCTGCGCGTGCCCGGGACCCCCGGGTCGAGGTTCTCGATCCGTTCCGACCGGACCCCCTGGATCGAACGCGGGCTTCGGGTGATCACGACCGAACGACCGGGCTACGGGGCCTCGACCAGGCTCGAGGGACGTCTGTTCGCCGAACACTCCGATGACACGGCGTCGATCCTGGATGCACTCGAGATCGACGCCCTGCCCGTCTATGGGGGCAGCGGAGCGTCGCCACACATCCTGGACTTCGCCGCTCGACACCCGGACCGAGTGACTGCGGCCACGATCCTCGTTGGTGGCGCACCGATCGAGCCCGCCGAAGCAGAACAGATGATCGATATGAACGCCCGCGAGTACCGGCTCATCCGCGAAGGCCGGCTGGACGAGGTCTGGACGCTGATCAGCGACACGCGCGATGCCATCCTGGCCGACCCGCTCGATGGCTTCCGGGCCGCCATGGCGTCGTCGACCGCGATGGACCGGGCGATCATCGAGGATCCTGACTGGCAGCGCGGGTTCGTCGTCTCCATCACCGAGGCGCTTGCCCAGGGTCCAGGTGGTTGGTACGACGAAAGCGTGGCGATGGAAATGCCGTGGCAGATCGATCTTGGAGCGATCCACGCGTCGGTCACCTGGTGGCACAGCGACGGCGACCGGAATGCGCCGCTGTCCGCCGCTCGACGAGTCGTCGATGCACTCCCGAACGCCCGGCTCCACGTCTGGCACGATGCCGGCCATCTCAGCGCCTACCAGCACGAGCCCGAAGTCCTCGACGAACTCCTGTCCAGGTCCTAGCGGCCGTCGGCGTCGGGTAGGTGACGCGACCACTCGAACGCGGCTCGTCCGACCACCCACACTACTGCCGATAATGTAAGTTATGTCTACGCCTAGGTTAATAGATACTTTGAGGCTCGCTCGTTGAAAGCTGGTGCGGTCCCCTCCAGGACATCAACGAGGTGTCGATTAATGTTTGGGTTCTCGATGGAGCCCGTTTCGTAGGTGACGGCGTTGGTGCCATCCTTTTGAATCGCGCCGTAGATGATCTGATCGGCGTCACAGACAACGGCGAGGTTCGGGTTGTGTGTCACCAGCACGATTTGGCGACGCGTTTTGGCGTCACGCACGCAAGGGACGAGAGTTCGATAGACGGTTTGGTTGTCGAGGTTCTCCTCTGGCTGGTCGATGACCAACGGTATGTCGTTCCGATCTACGAGCAGATAGAAGATCAGGAGGAGGTTGCCGCGCTCTCCGGGAGACAACTCGCTCACCGCGCGCCCGTCCCAAGTCAGCGTGTACGTGGGCTGGAGGTACGTGAGGCCCGAGAGAAAGTCAAGGAGATCGTGAGGGCTAAATCCTTGTCGGAGCTGCTCGCTTAGGCGACGCGGGGACATTCCGCCTTCCGACATCAGGTTTGCCACGAGCTCGGGAAATGCCTGGATCTGGGCAGCAGACTGCCAATCCACCTCACGAAGAATTCCGTCAAGGTTTGCACGCCCTTCGTCAACCCCTGCGAACGGTCCCTGACGGCGTTGATCGATCATTGCCAAGAACTTCTCGGCAAAGCCAGACTCCACCACATCAGCGCTGAACTGCAGTTTCAAGGCATCCGTTCCCACGAGTGGATTTGACTCCAGGAACTGACTCACCGGCCCATGCAGAGTCTCGTAGTAGTTCTTGAGCTTCGACTTCTCTTCGTATACCTCGCGCACTTTTGCTCGCCGCCGTTCGAGCGTCGAGGCAAGAGCTTCGGGAACCTCCTCGATTGATGCTAGTTGGGCAACTAGGCCCCCTATCGAATTCGCGCTCGTCGGATCACCGACAATCGCCGCCCTATCGGCCTCCCAGCGCGCCATTGCATTCAAGAACTCTTGCCGCCGTTGCTGAGGGAGCGACAGTTGCTCCTCCAGCTCGGCCATCTGAGCGACAGAAATCGCTCGGCGGCGTGCTGCGCCTTCCTGGTCGGCATCGAACTCGGCCCAATTTGCGCGCGTCGCTCGGCCGTCCGGAGGAGGATGTCGTCGATCGCCGCACTATTGACGATGAGCTGGATCACGTCCGCGATGTTGATACCGATTGTCTGCGCGTCCGCGGCCGCCTCGTTTGTGATCGCGGCTACGGCGGCTTGAGTCGCGCGTAGGCGGTCGAGTAGCCGATTCGCGGAGTTGCACGATTCGCGAGTTCTCGATCCTCGATCCCCGCTGAAGCCAACGCGGCATCGATTTCGCCGATCGTTGTGCGCAGCCCTTCGATGGTCTCTCGCAGTAAGCGCTGGTGCTCGGATTCCTCCTCGTCGGGCGCCATAACCTCTGCCGGCCTCGCGACATCATGCGCCGCGAGAAGCCTGCGCGACTCGTCGAGCCGCGCTGTGAGCTCGGTCTTGTAGTCAGGTTCGAGCTTGGCTGATAGATCCAGGACCCTCCTATTCAAAGAAGAGAGCTCTTCCTGCTTGAGGCCGATCGACTGCTCGATTCCAACGCCGATTTCCGACAGAAGTGCGGAGAGCGACGGCTGCCCGCGCCGGTCCGCTTGGGTGACGTGCGAGAAGATGACATCCTGCAGTTCTTGGTAGAACCGACTGCTCTCGCCCTGGTCCATTTCGTTGCAGATCTCCTCAAGGAAGCCCTGCCCGATGTAGCGGACTCGTTCCACGGCCGTGCCGAGCGGGTCCCGATTGAGGGCGCGCGGGCCGACGATCGTGCCGTCACCCCACGTCACGCTGGCCTCGAACTGGTTAGCCTTGCCGGCACGTGGACTGCGGAAGCGATCGCTTGTCAGAAAGCTAAAGGACACGGTCCCTTGGTGTCGCCGAGCAACGCGAGGATCTCGGCAAGTGCGCTCTTCCCATTGCCTCGGTTCCCGATGATCGCGCAGATACCAGCGTTAAGGGAAACGTGATTGTCGAACCAATGCTCGGTCGTCGTTGCGCCGACGGCCCGGTGGATTTCGATGACCTCATCGTGCGAGCCGCCCTCGCCTCCACCGCATCAAGTTGTGGGGGCCGATTCCCTATGTACACGCGGTCGTCGGGCTCATTTAGAAGGTATAGGAGGCCCCGCCAAGTTGGATCCCCCATGATCCAGCAGTACTTGCGCTCATCTGGCTCAAACAGTTGGTCGTAGCCATGTGCATCAGAACCGTGAATGCAGGGTTTCGGCGCACCGAACTCGGCAACAAAATCGTCGAGACTAGGGTGACAGTGTCCAAGCGCGAACTCTCTGGTACCCCGATTCGCCGAGAAGATCATGTGTACGCTCTGAATAAAGGCCTTCCGTGCCTGGTGACCTTGTCCGTCCCACGGCAAGTCACTCAGATCCTCGTCGATGGGTGCGACGAGTAGGCACCTTCCTTCAAATCGAGACCTTTGACTCGAAAGGAGCGCCGTCGCATCCTCGTGGTTGACGATCGCCGTATTCATGCCGGCACGGAGATCCGACATCTCTCGAAACGGCGGATGTTGCTCCTTAAGCCGCGCTCCCAGGGTCTCGATGTTTCTCTGCGTGAGGGCCCAGCGTTCAGGTGGCCCGCCTGGAGTCGCGCCGGCTGTGAACTGAAGGCGGGCCAGAAAGTCCTCGCGAATCTCATCGGCGGACAACTCGTCGGCGAACAGCAAATGGTAGTTGACGCGGCTGTCTCGACCTTCGGCATCTGTGATGGTAAAACCGCGCAGCTCGACGTTGGCGAGAATCAGGAGCGAGCGAGCGTGGTCGGCAATCTCAGGGGCGAGCGTGGCGAGCCACGCGTCGTCGCGAACAAGTTGAGAGATGCGATCGTAGCCGTCGACCGAGAAGTAGTCGGTGATACCGATGACAGCAATCTGCTTCGCGGTTGCCTGTGCCAAGAGTTCGCGCGCATAGCTATCAAAGTCGGCGCCGAACTGCTGGTTTACAATGAAAGGGCGTGTGGACATGGAGGTCCCACTTCCGCCATTCGGAACCACGCGGGAAGGCAGTCATCCCATCTCCCTACCCTCGCGTCGGGCTCGAGTTGCCCGGCACGTCGACGTCTCATGCCTCGACGCACTCACGAGGTGGTATCCAGGAAATACACGGGAGTTAGGGGCATCAACTTCCGATGTTCCTCTGAGATCTGGCCTTGATGCTGGACCCAAAGGTCGTAGACCTTCTTCAAGTCGATCAATGTGATCTTCCGATTCCCCGGTTGCCGCGACTCGACTCGGCTGAGTTCGTAAAGCCACCCGTCGCGACGAAAATCCCAATATCGTCTCCACCAAGAACACCAGCGAACGAACGGAGTCCGTCCGCACTGATCTTCTGTTCCTGACGCTTCACTTGGACCTTGATTTTTGGGCCTGAGCGCCGAGTGGGTCAGTGAAGGCGAGGATGTCGATACCGCCGTCGGCTCCAGGCGGCGCGATCCATGCGACGTGATATCCCATCGCTCTCAAGAGTGCCCCGACGAGGTCCTGAAAGTCATACGGCGGCATTGATGAAAGGTGTCTTCGGATCTCCTCCCATGCCGTGTCTTGAGCCTCCTCGAGTCCCAATGCCGCCTCGCTCGGTGCGTCTGGTATGGATGGATCAACCGGCGTGTCCTTTGCTTGCCCCTTCTTCCAAGCGTTGTAGAGATGGGCAGCCTCGCGATAGAACTTGACCGGCTGCGTGTACAGCGTCAGAGCCTGCAGGCCTAGCTCCGTGACCGTCCATGTCCCCGCGGATTTCACTAGCCAACCCGCCTTCACGGGACCGATCGTCGAGAACCGGACGACCTTCTGTAGCGACGGATCCCTGGATAGTCCGGCCGATCCTCTTCTTCGAATGGAGTCGGAGGGACCAGCTTCGACAATCGTTCGAGGACCTCGCGAGCCGGCAGACCCTCCGCCTCGGTGCTTAGGATTGTGAGAACGCCTCGCGAGAGCTCGCCGTATCGTTCTTGGGTGTACTCAGCCACGTGCGCTCCTCTCGAGATTCAAATGCAGCAATCGTTCCAGCACCGCCTCATCGGTGGGCTCGTCGATCCACCCGTACGCATCCAGAACAGCGTCGTCCAACGTGGAGTGAGCGTTGTTGAGCCAAGTAGGACGCTGGTTGTAGAGGTTCGTGAGGGTCCGTTTCCCGAGGTCGGCGGCATCGAGGCCGGGCGGGTTGAGCCAGCCGTCGCGCAGCTCGACGAGGCGGCGGGCGGCCTCCGCGACTCTCTCGCGCTGTTCGCCGGTCGGGTGTGGCATAGGGAAGGTCTCGAAGGTCTTAGTAGGCGTGTATCGCGGTCGGGTCTCCAACTGAGTCCCGGTCGCGAGCGCCCACAGTTCATGTACCCGGGATTGGAGGATGCCGAATGTCCAATCATTGTCCCGCGCTACGACAACCAATGCGTGATCTGCAAGCACCTGCGCGGGGAGCCAAACGAAGAGTCGATGCTTAGCTACCGCTGGCGTTGCTATGTACCGACGTTTTCCGGCGATTGCCGCCCGCATTGTTGATCCGGGCTCGGCGTGCAACCACCAATGATCTCGGTAGGTGGCCCGTCGAGTCATCTGTCGCACCGGGTAGACATGCTCCCGGACGTATTCGTATGGCGCTTCATATAGCGCTGCTTCCGCATGCGGAGTGTTAATTCCGAAGTCGATGATCCACATGTCGCGAGGCCGGCGGGTAACGTCGAGGCCGTTCGCCCACGGGAGAACAACTCTCGCATTGCTGCGGCCATCCGG
>CAWGNI010000004.1:0-160312 GCA_963823925.1 uncultured Chloroflexia bacterium | reverse complement strand
TACAGGGCGAAGACGGCCGTGACCACGACCCAGCCGATCGCGAAGGTCATCCCGCCGATCAGAGGCCACTGCAGAGGCACCGCGACGTTCGGCGCGAACCGGAGCAGTGCCGCGACAGCGAGGGCGACCATCACGAGCATCAGAGGCCACGCGCCAGGAATACGACCTCCCACGTGCCTGCGGCGACGCCCAGGTTCGTCACGAACTGCTGGGTCAGCAAGCTGCCGCCAACGATCGTCGTGAACGCCACCAGGATCCCGGCGCTCCCGAGCAGGGTGAGACCGATCGCGAGGCCGGTCCGATGGGCGAAGTTGCGCGTCTCCGGCACGTCGTACGCGCGGTTGAGCGACCTCTGGAGTGCGGTGATCCCGCCGCTTGCTGCCCAGAGCGCGGCGAGAGCACCGATCGTGAGCAGGCCCGGCCGGCCCTCATTCAGCACGACCTTCAGCTGAGGCCGGACCGGGTCTGCCACGTCCGGAGGAAGGTTGTCGCCCACGGCTCCGATCAGCTGCCTGGTCGGATCGGCGATGCCGACCCAGCCGGCAGTGAACGCCGCCAGCGCAGCCACAAAGATCGCGAACGGGAACAGCGCGAACAGGAAGCGGTAGGCGAGGCCGGCGGCGAGGTCCGGGACGGCGTCGTCGAGCACCTGCTTGATGAGGCGGCGAGCGAGATCAACGCCGGGCAACGCGAGCAGACGGCGGACGTCGGGCATGTGGGAATCTCGCCAGAACAGCACCTTCAGCCGCGCCGGCGCTCCCGCGACGCGGATGACAGCCGCGTTGCACATAAGGGTGTCGATGAGACACGAGCCGATGGTTCACAAGGACTACGACTCTCGGGAGGTTTCGACGGACCACGATTGGATTGGCCGATCGGTTCCTGATCGGACGCGGTCGGGCAGCCCTGATCCGCCCCGGCTCCAACCGATGACTATCCGGCCATAGCGCCGCCAAGGGCTCGGTGGAGCGATCGATTGACTCGCCTCTGGGTTGGGGCCAAAGGAAAACCGAAGCTTGGAACCACCCGGATGATGCTTCGCCGTCTTGCTCTACTCCTCGCCCGCTGGCTTTGTCACCGGATTGCCCGCGACGCCGGTCACGTTGTCGGTCGCGATGTCGTTCTGGGCCTCGCTGCCGTCCCAGTCGACATGGTCAAGCGCTGCCTCAAGCGGTTCGCCGCGAGGCGCCTGTTCAAGCTCCTGGAGCACTCGGCAGAGGCCGCTTGACAGACATAGAAGCATCCTCGCCGATCTACGTGCGCGATCGGGTCTGACGACCGAGCAGCTCATCTACTGTGGGCGCGCGGAGGGCTGGCTCGTCGTGCCGGGCCTGGAGCCCAAAGGGGGCTGCATAGGTGGCGGCCACGACGAGACCGACGCGGGGCACGCGCCGGTCTCTCGGTGGGACGGTCGGCCTAGAGCCCGACGAGCTTGTGGTAGGTGAAGAGCGTGATCTCACACTGGTGGTGGTTGTATGCCGTCAGCTCCGGCCAGTACCAACCGGCCGCGGCGCCACCCTCCGTGAACCAGAATGGGTAGCTGACCCCGAACCCCTCAAGGTCGGTGCACCGCTGGTCAAGGCCGATGAGCGGGCTCGACGGGTCTGTCTCGTCGGAGAAGAACCGATAGGCCCGCATGTCCTGGTTGAACGTTCGCATGCAATTGGCGAACGAGGTGTAGCCACTCTGCGGGTTCTCCGCAAGGATCGCGCACGAGCGGCTTGGGGTCGCGATGTCCTTCTTCGGGCCGGCCGCCTGCGCGGCGCCGACCGTCGCGAACAACAGGAGCATGGCGGCGGAGAGGGTAACGAGTGTTCGCTTCACGTGAGACCTCCTATGGTGTTGGGCCTGGAACCGGGGCTCAGGAGCGGGCGACGCAGGTCTGATCAGTCTCGCTACGCGCACGGTCGCTGTACAGGTCGCCGACATTCTTCTGCCCTTCGAACGACCCGAACTGCGTCGTCAGATCGTGGATCAGGTGGTTGATCCACGGGCGCACGGGCGACCCATCCGGGAGTCGGAGCTGGGCGAGATACGGCGCGCAGTAGCCCATGTTGTGATGGAACTCATGCGGGTAGGGTTCGCGGGCCGCGACCGGCGACGCCGAGAGGAGCAGCGCCGCGAAGAGGACGACCGGCGGGATCACACGTCGATGCAAGCTCACACCTCACTCAGACAGGGCATGGTCCAAATGGCCCATCGGTGACGTGCCGATTGTACCCTTGTGGCTCGGAGCATCAACAGATCGTGGGCCGTAGGTCGCGGCTGCGACACGGTTTCCGGTGCCCCCAGGCACCACTCTCCCGCTCCCCTGGCGTGACCAGTGGCCGCCCGCGCCGACCCATCCCATGACCGCCCAGGTCAGAAGTGTGGCGCGCCACAGCTAGTAGTCGTCGCCGATCCGGACCCGCTCGATGCCCAGGTCCTCCAGCGTGACGATCTCCTCGTCCGGCAAGCGCCAGGCCTCCTCGAACCACAGGGCCGCTCGTTCCGCAAGCCAGGCTGCGATGACCGTGTCGTCGTGCTCCCCCACCCCGGCATAGCGCCCGTCCTGGGAGCCGAAGGCTCCGAGCTCGGCCTGGAAGATACGCGCCATCCGGAGGGAGGCCGGTTCACCCGACGGGATGATCCAGAGACCCGACCGGAACGCAAGGGCCAGGCGCGGGATGCCCTCCTGGATGTTCGCCTTGTTCGACCCGGTCTGGTGGCCGGACATCCGCCCCCGGGTCTCGGGCCGCTTGGCGAGCGCGTCGAGCAGCCATTGCTGGAAGCCGTTGTCCTCGATCATCCCGGTCAACCACCCGGTGGCGGACGATCAGATCGCAGATCAGCTCGATCTGGGCATCGAACTCCAGGCCCTTTTCGCTCCGAATGTCGAGGACGCGACGCGCTCCGTCGCGGATCCCGTCGACAAGATTGAGGCAGATCAGCCGCTAGGCTCTTCCCAAGCCGACTCTCTCGACCCCCACCCCACAATTCGTAGCTCTCGTTTCGCCTTGTCTTTTGCGAGTTTTGATAGCCGAATCCAAACTCAGCCGGGAGCATGCCCCAGACGTCGCCATGAACCGACGAGACGCGGCGCACAGGCCCGAGCATGCGGAGATCCCCTTGGCCGCCTACCCGGATCGGGATGCCTTCCCTCCCCTGGCGCGCCGACGGAACGCCGCCGGCGTCGTGCCGACACGATGGGTGAAGTACTTGGAGAAGTTGGACGGATCGTCGAACCCGAGGGAACCTGCGATCGCCGCGACCGCGTCGTCGGCGTGCACGAGCATCCGCTGCGCCTCCAGAACCACCCGCTCGTCGATCAGGGCCTTCGCGGTCATGCCCGTGTTCGTCCGTGCGAGTCGGTCGAGCGTGCGGGTCGAGTAGCCAAGACCTCGCGCGTAGGTCGCAACGCGGCGTTCGGTGGTGAAGCCGTCCTCGATCGCCTCTCGCAGCCGGAGAAAGCCTTCGCCGGGTTGGCGACCGGCCGTCCCAGGGGGAGCCGCCCCGGCCACCAGCTCCAAGAGCAGTGTCGCGAGCGACCGCGCCACCAGGGCGGCCCCGAGAGCCTCCGGGACACCAGCGGCGAGCGCTGCACAGTGGCGCAGATACGACCAGCCAAGGGCCTGGCCTGACCCGCCGGGTCCCATCGGGAAGTGACTGCGAAGCCCCATGCCCGTAGCGCGGATCCGTAGGCGCGTATCCGAATCGAGGGCCGGCGGTGTGAAGAGCACCACCGGCCCATCGATCGCGCCGATGTCCCCCCATTGCTGGACCTGGCCTGCGTGGATCCAGATCGTATCGCCAGCGGCGAGGTCGTAGGCGACGAGGTCCACCGTGTGGACGGCTGTGCCGCTGTCGATGCGGATGAGGAGGTCGAACCCCAGGCGTTGCGGACCGAGGAACTCCCGAAGGCCCGCGCGTCGGCGCATCGTCTCCAGGGTCAGCACCTCGATCCCAGCCACGACCTCGTGCCGTGGCGCGAACTGGACGGGGCGGATGCCATGTCGATCTACTTGTCGCATTTTCACCATAGTACGCCTTGCCAGGACCGTGACTCACGGGGTCCGACGTCTTACGGTGACCGTGCCAGCCAGCAACTCAGACGATCAGAGGACACCATGACCACACTGACCTACTCCATCCTCGACAGCGCGCCGACGTCGCTCCACAAGACGAGCGTCCTCGTGACCGGTGACACCGAGGCCCTCGTCGTCGACGCCGCGTTCACCCGCGCCGATGGCCACCGCATCGCGGCCGCCGTCCTCGACTCGGGCAGGACGCTGCGCACCGTCGTCATCAGCGCCGGCGACCCGGACTTCTACTTCGGCGCCGAGGTCATCGCCGACGCGTTCCCGGACGCGCGGTTCGTCGCCCCCGCCGACGTGATCGGCCACATCCGCGCCAGCTACGAGGGGAAGCTGAAGGCCTGGGCGCATCTTGGCGCCAACCTGCCCACACGGCTCGTCGAGATCGAAGAATTGACGGGGACGACGCTTTCCGTCGACGGCACGCCGATCGAGGTCCGGAGCGGGAGCGACCTGCTGGGCGATCGTTCGTGGTTCCTGTGGGAGCCGGCGAGCCGCTCGCTCTTCGGAGGGGTGCTGCTGTTCGAGGGCCTCCACGTCTGGACCGCCGACAGCGCCGCGAGCGCGCTGCGCGCCGAGTGGGTCCGTGTGCTGGACGACCTCCTGGCCCTCTCCCCGGCTTTCGTCGTCGCCGGACATCGCGCGGCCGGTAGCCCCACCGATACGACGGCGATCAGCCATACCCGCGAGTACCTCGAGCGCTTCGAGAGCCTCGTATCGGAGTCCCGGGACGGGGCCGCGCTCGAGGCTGCCCTGCTCGCCGCGTACCCGGACGCCGGCCTCGCGATCGCCGCGGGCCTGGGGTCCAAGGTGGCGAAGGGCGAGATGGCGTGGGGCTGATCGAGTCGAGCGGGTCCTCGCCCGCCGACGTCGTCCGCCGGCAGTACCTCGCGTCCGCGGCGGGAGACCTGGAGGCGCTCCGGGAAACCTTGGCGCCCGACGTCGAGTGGACCGAGATGGCCGGGTTCCCGCTCGGCGGGACGTATCGCACGCCGGACGGCGTCACGACGAACGTGATGGAGGCGCTCGGGCGCGAGTGGAACGCCTGGACCGCCCACGACGACACCTATGTCGTGGACGGTCAGCACGTCGTCGTTCTCGCCCGGTATACCGCGACCCACCGCGTCACGGGCAAGGAGCTGGACTGCCGGGTCGCGCATCACTTCGTCGTGCGCAGCGGACAGATCGTCCGGTTCGAGCAGTTCGTGGACACTGCGCGCGTGCGGGATGCGGCGTCCTGACCGAGCCGGCGACGCTTGTGGTGGAGCTCGATCTGCTGCGGGTCACCGGGAGGCAGCTCTCGGTTCCTGGTGAACGTCTCCGGTCGGCGAGGTCTATGGTTCCGGGATGAACGAGAAGAGAACGACGGCTCGAGCCTTGCACGACGCTGACGGCGTCGAGGACTGGCGGGTCCTGTTCTCGGGCGCACACGCCTACTTCCGTGTCAGGTCATTCGAGCACGGCGCCAGGTTCGTGGCGGCAATCGCCGAGGTTGCCGAGGCCGTTGGCCACTTCCCCGACGTTGACCTGCGGCCGGAGGGAGTGACTGTCCGCACAGCCTCCGGAGAGTACGGGGCCTTGAGCCAGCGCGATGTTGAGCTGGCCCGCCGGATCTCGGTCGAGGCTCGGAGGTTGCAGGTCGAGCCAGACGCCTCCCAGGTCCAGGTGATCGGCATCGCCGTGGCGCAGGATGCCGGCAGCGATGTGGGTCCTTTCTGGGCCGCGGTACTCGGGTACAAGAGCCTCGGCGCGGATGAGGACGTTGTCGATCGACACAGACGCAATCCGCACGTCTCGTTCCAACGCCTGCGCCCTCCCAAGCCTGGCCGCGGCCGGACGCACATCGACGTCAGCGTGCCTGCGGACCAGGCGGAGGCACGGGTCGCGGCGGCTCTCGCAGCGGGCGGACGACTTGCCGATGAGACACACGCGCCCCATTGGTGGACGCTCGCTTCACCCGAGAACCATGGCGTCGACATCGCGGCGTGGCCGGATTTCGAAGACGACGACAGCTAACACGATGAAGACCGATCTCGCGTCGCTCACGACATGCGGCCAGTAGGCCCCTGGATCGGCGCTCAAGGACTCGAGCGTGCGACCGACGACAAGGGCCGTGCGAGATGGGAACCTGCCCGCCACCTCCGGAGGAGGCCAAGGGTGGCGGGCAGGCGTGGGAATCGCCTCCTTGAATACCTCGATGTCGAGAGGTCGGATCTTTCGTAGGTCTCAACTACAGTTGGGCGGCCGACGCTGGTTCCTCCGAGAGCTGCAGTCCCGCGCGGGCGGGCCTGACATGTGGGCCTGCCTCCGCTCGCCACCCCGATTCGGCGTGCTCGAGCGTGGCGATGAGGGCTTCGTCAACGCACACCCCAACCCCGGGCTGGTCGCCGAGCACGATCCCACCATCGGCATACTCCTGGTCGATCGAAACGCCGAACGGCGAACCGACGTCTTGGATCTCGGCGGACAAGTGATTTGGCACTGCCGCGGCAGCGTGAGCGACCGCGGCGTTCGCCGTGAGGCCCACCGGGCTGACTGGCAGGTCTCGGCTGTGTGCCGCGATGGACACGCGCAGGAAGTGCGTCACACCCCAGGTTGCGGCAGCTTGAACGACGTCGATGCCGCCCGCGTTGAAATGCGGGCGATATTGTTCCAGGCCAGTGAGGTTCTCTCCGGTAGCCACCGCAGCGCGTACTGAAGCGCTCAACCTCGCGTGACCCTCTGCGTCCCAGCGGCGGATGGGCTCCTCGATCCAGACGAGGTCGTGAACCTCTTCGATCCGGGACACATAGCGAACGGCCTGCTTGAGATTCCAGGACTCATTCGCGTCGAGCATGAGGCCCGGCTCCGGGATGTTGACTCGAAGCGCATCGCCAATGATGCCTAGCCGGCGAATGTCGTTGGCAACGTTACTGCCGCCCTTGAGCTTCCCGCTCGTGAATCCACGGCCCGCCATGTCGGAATAGAAGAGGGCGAGTTCATCATCATCGAGCGCGATGTCTAGTCCGGACGCATACCCGGAGACAAACCGATCGCGCCCCCCGAGCAGGCGCCAAAGCGGCTCGCCCGCAAGTTTTGCCTTGATATCCCAAAGCGCCATATCAAAGGTGCCGATGCCTCCGAATGTCGCGCCAGCATGGCTCGCCTTGAACACGCGCGCGAGCATGCGGTCGTAGAGCGCGGATACCGCGCGGGGATCCTCGCCCTCGATCGCCGGGAAGATCTGCTCCAAGTCTTGGTGCGAGCCCGTTCCGACGCCGCTGACGCCCTCATCCGTGTCCACGATGACAACCGGCACCTCGGTGATGCCCGATGCGATGTGCCCGTTGACGTCGCCCACAGGACGACCCCACTCATAGATCGTCTGCAGCGTGCGATAGCCTGTGATCTTCATCGTCACCCTTGCTCATTCGTGCGGAGATCGAGGTGTCGCAGTGACGAACCCCTCGGCCAACCTGGACCGTTCGCCGTACTGCGGTTCATCTTCAATTGGCGTAGTATTGATACGACATCATACAAGCATAGGAGGCTGCGCACCAAACCGGGGCCTGCCTCCCGATCAGTTCGCCGTTGCGACGCCGCGGCACATAGATCCCCGACAGTAGGATGAGGGCATGGCGCAGAACGACGCGGATCCGGCAAGCACGGCCACTTCACTGGGGCAGACCATTTTCGGCGACAGCGTCGTCCGGGTGCGTGCAGCCAACCTCGGCGTCGCCGTGGTGAGGGACTTGGTGAAAGCGATCGTCACCGGCACGGTGGCTCCCGGCGACACACTCCCCCCAGAGGGGACCCTGAGCCAGCAGTTCGCCGTGAGTCGCACGGTGATTCGCGAGTCCGTGAAACGAGTCGAAGAGAAGGGCCTCGTGACCGTCAGTCAGGGCCGAGGCACGGTCGTGAACCCGTCGAGTCGGTGGAACGTGCTCGATCCTGATGTCCTTTCGGCTCTTGTCGACCACGACGAGACCCTGGAGGTGCTCGATGAGTTGGCGGTGGTCCGTGGGAGCCTGGAGGCGACCATGGCGCGCGCCGCGGCAGCTCGCCAAACCCCAGAGCGCACCGCTGCGTTGCGTGAGGCCTTCGACCTTGCCGCGGCAAACATCGACGACATCTCTGTGTACAACGACGCGGATGCCGCGTTTCACGACCTTGTCATGGAACAATCGGGAATTCGGCTCGCCGCCAACATCACACGCATCATGTTCGAGCGCGCCCGCGAGAGCAGTCGCTTCACGGGCATCACCACCGACGACGCAGCGCAGATGTCGCTCGAGGAACACCGCGCCATATGCGAGGCGATCGCCGCGGGCGATGGCGACACCGCCGAGACTGCCATGCGAGAACACATCGCGAAGGCGTGGGCCCGAAGGCGCGCGCCGGGCGCCACCTGACCGAAGCGTCTCCGTCGTGGTGCCACACCGCGTCGAACCCTTGCCTGGCATTCGCCTCTGGGGTCCGGAACCATGCGGTACGCAATGCCGAATCTTCGCGTCCTCAACGATGGCGAACCTACTCCTTTGTCGCCCCGGCTGTGAGGCCAGCCACGAGGAATCGCTGTGAGAACAAGAACACGATCAGCACCGGTGCGACGGAGATGAGCGTCGCGAGCGCCAGCTGTGGAAACGGGATCGAGTTGGAGGCGACGGTGGTCGGATTGATCTCCCGGACATTCGCGAGCAATTCCACCAGACCCACTTGAATGGGCTGTGTCTTCGACCCGGGAAGCATCACGAAGGGCAGGAAATAGTTGTTCCAGTTGGTGACGAAGTTGAAGAAGCCCACGAGCGCGACGACAGGGATCGCGAGCGGCAGCGCGATTCGCCGGAAGACCGCGAACTCGCCCGCGCCATCGATGCGGGCGGCGTCGAGAAGCTCGCGCGAAACGCTCGTGGAGAAGTAGATATACGCCAGATAGACGCCGAACGGGAAGAACGCGAATGGCAGGATGACCGCCAACGGCGACCCCACGAGGTGCACCGCATTGATCTCGAGGAAGACCGGCAGCACGAGCGCCGTGTTCGGGATGAGCATCACCATGAGGGTCGAGATGAGGATCGCGCGGCGAAACCTGAAGTTGGTCTTTGCCAGCGCGTAGCCGGCCGGGATTGACACGAGGAGCGTGAGCACCAACGCGACCCCGGCGTAGAACACCGAATTCCCGAGCCACGTCCAGATGCGGCCATCCTGGAACCCGACCAGCTCGTTCCAGTTTGCGACGAGTTGTTCGAAGGAGCCGAAACTCAGGGAAGCCTCGCCGTGAAAGCCGTTGAGTTGGGCGGTGTCCTTCGTCGGCGCGAGCAGGAGCCAAACCAGGGGAAGGACGAAGAACACCGCGAAGAATCCGGCGATCAGGAAAGCTGTCACGCGACCGAGCCAGCGGCCCGGCGCGAAGTCAGACATGCACGACGGATCTTCTAGTCGCGGTCAAAGAGTCCTCCTCGGAAGACGAAGAACGCGGCAAGCCCCGCCGCCACGACGAGCAACAGCATCGAGATCGCGGCAGAGCTGTTGAAGTCCGCTTGCGGGCCGAAAGCGGTGACGTATGCGAGTTGATTGAGGGAATAGTGCTTCGGGATCTGGTTCCTGCTCGCCTGGGCGAGGATCTTTGGTTCCGCGAACAGCTGGGTCCCGACGGCGACCGAGATGACGACCATGTACGCGATCCACCTCCGGATCAGCGGGAGCTGGATGTACCAGGCGGTCTTGATGGCGCTGGCGCCGTCACAGCGGGCAGCCTCCATGATCTCGTCGGAGATGTTGTGCAACGCGGCGTACATGATGATGATCCATGCACCGGCGCCGGTCCAGAACGCAATGACCGTGAAGATCAGGGGCAGGTTGTTCAGGTCGATGGCTTGAACGAAGCTCGTGTACCCGAACCAGTTCAGGACGAAGGACACCGGGCTGACCGAGGGATTGAGCAAGAAGAGCCAGAGCATGACGCTGGCGGCACCCGCGAATGCGCCGGGGATGAAGAACAGGAAGCGCGTGGTAGAGGAAAGCCACCTGACGCGCACGGCGTGGACGATGAGCGCCAGCAGGGTGACGAGCACGGTCAGGGTCACGACCCAGATCACCAGGAAGGCCGCGACGTGCTGCACTGCCGGCAAGAACCGGAAGTCCCCGACGGCCTTCACGTAGTTGTCGAGCCCGACGAATTGCCCACTCTTGGTGAATGAGAGATACAGGGCATAGACCATGGGCAGAACGCCGAAGACCAGTAGCAGCAGCACGTAGCCGCTGGAGAACACGTAGGCGGCGAATGCCTGCGCGCTAGCTCCGGTTCGCGGCCGCCTTCGCAGGCGCAACGGGGCCCACTGCCGCTCCTTTTTGGGGGCGGCAGTGGGCACGATGGCGTCAGTACGAGAGATGCTGCGTTCCTTCGCCTACTTGGTCACGACTGTGAAGCCGTTCACCTGGGCGTCGTCCACCATTCTCTGCTGCCAAGCGCTGACCTGCGAGGCAATGGTCTTTCCGGAAGCAAGAGCCGGATTCACGATCTCCGCCCACGGAGGCTCGGCACTGAAGGGGAGCGTGGCACCCCAGCCAGTCCAGATGTTGTTGGCTGCCTCATCGACGACGTCCTTGAACGTGTCCGAGTTGGCCCAGAAGCCACTACTGGTCTGCGCGTCCAACCACGCACTTGCGGTGGAGGCGTAGGCCGGGAGGCCGGTGATGAGCTTGACCGACTGGGGTCCGCTCGTCACGTACTGCAGGTAGGTACCCACGCATGCGAGGTTCGCCGAGTGGCTCGACCCGTACCAGAAGCCGCCACCCACGTTGCCGGTGGCGATTGGCTCGTCAGCCCAGTGGAGGGCGTGGCCGGCACCCCACTCGCCTGGCTGCCCGCCGAGGTTGTCCTTGTTCTGGAAGAGGGCTCCCGTGAACCACGTTGGGCCAGGGATCGCCAGGACCTTGTCCTTCCAATTCTTGACCCAGTCGGGGGTGAACAGTCCATCGATCGTCAGGGTCTTGTTGGCGAACATGTGGTCCAGCAGGGCGATCATGCGGGTCGTGTGGTTGTCCGAGAAGTCGCTGGTGAAGGTGGTGCCGTCGACCGTGTAGATCGGCGCCTGGGCGGCCCACATGTCGGTCAGTACGGCAGTGAAGGGATCGCCGATCGAGCCGAGGATGTAGCCGGGGTGCTCAGCCGCCACCTTGTCGCCGAGGGCCTGGTATTCCTCCCATGTGGTCGGGACGGTGTACTCGAACTTGTCGAACAGGGTCTTGTTGTACCAGAGCACCACGGGCGCCAGGTTGTCGCGGGCGCCGTAGACATGGCCGTCGACCGTGACAGGGTCGAGCGCGCCCGGCGTGTAGCCGTCGAGCCAACTCTGGGGAACGACGCCCTCGTCGAGCGGCGCGGCAAAGGCCTGAACGCCGTTCTGTGGATGGGCGTTCCAGCTGGCGTCGTTCACCTGTCCCGACCACGCAACGTCGGGCCAGCCCGAGCCGGCCTGGTCGAGCAGCGAGATCTTGGTGTGGAACGTGTCGCTACCCCCGGCGCTGGCGTCGTAGGTCTCGATGTTGAGCGGGCACTCGGGGTGGTCCTTCTGGAAGGCCTCGGCGATGGCCGAGCGATCGGCGTCGACCCAGATGGTGATCGGGCTGTCAGCGATCTGCTCGGCGGCGGGGAAGCCGTACTGGCTCCCAGCTGAAGAGCCAGCGGATCCAGTCGGTCCGCTCGTGGGCGTTCCAGAGCCAGCGGTTCCAGTCGGACCGTTGCTGGGCGAATTGCCTGCGCAGCCCGCTATCACCAGTGCGATGGAGGCTGCGGCGGCGGACACTCCCATCAACGTGCGGGGCGCACCTCGTTGATGCAAAGACATATCGTTGCTCCCATCAGATTCGTGTCGACTTCTTTGACCACTCCCGGCGACAATTCGAAGTAAATCATACATGTGATGTCTTAGCAATAGGAGGCGCCGAGGCGGCGCATGAGCTCCGCCCAGGCCTGCGCGGTCCGGGCGATGTTCCAGCCTTTCTCATGAGTCGGGCCGGATACGCCGAAGCCGGGCAGCGCAGGGATGACCGACGGATCTGCCGCACGTGCCGTGCGTCCGGGTGGCGAAGCTTCAAAAGGTGGTGCTCCCTCGGGCCCCGACGATCCAGGACACGAGTTGCTCTTGGTTGCCCGCGGTCGCCGGCGCCTCGCCGATCTTGCGGCCGCGGCGCATGACCATCGCCCGGTCCGCGACCGCCATCACGTGATCCATGCTGTGAGAGATCAAGATGACCGCGACGCCGGAGGTTCGGAGCCGATCGACCAGCTCCAGGACCCGCGCCGACTCCCGAAGCCCGAGGGCGGCGGTCGGCTCGTCGAGGATGACGATCTTCGAGGAGAACGCCGCGGCTCGCGCGACCGCCACCGCCTGGCGCTGGCCCCCCGACATCAGCGCCACGTCAGCATCGAAGTCAGGGAGCCGGATCTGCAAACGGTCGAGAATGTCCTTTGTACGGGTGGACATCTCCTTCTGGTTCATCCACTGCAAACCGCGTGGCAACCAGGACGGCCCGGCCACTTCGCGGCCGGCGAAGAAGTTCGCCGTTGGGTTGAGGTTGTCGAACAGGGCCAGGTCTTGGTAGACGGTCTCGATCCCATTTGATCGGGCATCGGCCGCCGAGGTGATCTGCACGGGGGCCCCGTCGATCCGGATCTCGCCTCGGTCGAGTTTGTGGACGCCGCTGATGCACTTGATGAGGGTCGACTTGCCGGCGCCGTTATCGCCGAGCAGGGCGAGAACCTCACCGGCGCGGACCTCGAGGTCGACGCCGTCGAGTGCAACCACGGCCCCGAAGGTCTTGGTGGCACCACGAACGCTCAGGACGGCGTCAGTCATGCGAGCCTCGCCTGCATGCTTCGGAACCGGTTCTCGACGAGGGCACGCAGGACGTCGAGCTCGACCGCGACGAGGACGACCACTCCCACCGCGATGTACTGGAAGTTCGGGTCGAGACCGAGCAGGTTGAGGCCGTTGCGCATGACCCCGAGGATCAACGCACCTGTCAGGGCGTTCAAGACACCGCCACGGCCGCCCAGGAAGCTGCCGCCGCCGATGATCACCGCGGCGATGGCGTTGAGCTCCATGCCCTGCCCGGTGAACGGCGAGCCGGCGTTAGCGATCCCGACGAAGAGCATGCCGCCGATGGCCCCCGACAGCCCGCTCATGACGTAGACCGAGATCAGCGTCCCGTTCATCGGCACGCCCGTGCGGACCGCGGCTTCGGGGCTGCCACCGACGGCGTAGATCCATCGTCCCCATACCAGCTTGTGCAAGATGACGGCACAGACGACCGCGAAGACGATCACCACGAGCGTGGCGAAGGGGAACCATCCGATGTCGCCCGCGCCCGGGATCCCAGGGATACGTCCGCCGCCGAGCAGGTGCACGATCTCCGGGGAGCCCAGGACGGTGGAGCCACCGGCGATGTAGAGGGCGAGGCCGGCGCAGATGCTCAAGGTGGCGAGGGTGGCGATGAAGGGATGCGGCAGACGCCCCCACACCAGCAGCAGCCCGTTGACCAGACCGACGGACAACCCCGTCAGCAAGGTGGCCCCGATGGCCAGCCACGCCGAATTGGTGTCGCGGTAGACGACAGTCACCATGACGCAGCACAACGAGACGTTCGAGCCGATCGACAGGTCGATGCCCCGGGTCAGGATCACGAGGAGCTGGCCCAAGGCGATGATGCAGACACCGCTGGACTGCTCGAGGACGTTGCCGATGTTCCCGAACGTCATGAAGACGTGGCCCTCGGTGGCCGCCCAGAGGAACAGCATCATCAGCGCCAGGATGAATAGCGGCCCCGCCTTCAGCGCCAGCAGGACACCCTTGATCGCGCGCGACGATCGGTCGTTGGCCGTGTCCGGACCCCTCCCGATCTCAGGCTCTGGTGCGACGTCGGCGACGTTGGCAGCAGTGCGAGTCACCGACTCGTCGTCGAGCACGTCGCGCCCTCCCTTGTCCTGCATCGTCGGTGACTATGCCAGCACGCTATCCTAAAGTCTATAGGATAGATGATTGGGATGCTACAAGGAGCGTTCTCTCATGGAGGTTCCGATGTCCCGTTCGTGGCAGGACTCGTCACGTCCGCGGGATGAGCGCCTCAGCGACCTCCTTGCTGAGATGACGCTTGAGGAGAAGGTCGCGCAGCTGGGGAGTGCCTTTACCGGGTTCAACGTTGGGGCCGATCTTGCGACGGACCAGCAGCTGGTGGGCCTGTTCCAGAACGCCTTCGAGGAGACCCCCTGGGACAGGTCGATCCTCAACGGGCTCGGTCAGATCACCCGGGCCTTCGGAACCGCGCCGCTCTCGGCGCCCGAGGGCGTCGCGAGGCTGGCCGCCATGCAGCGCGACCTGGTGGACAAGACGCGCCTCGGCATCCCCGCCATCGCCCACGAAGAGTGTCTGACGGGTTTCACCACCTACCAGGCGACGATCTACCCGACACCCCTTGCCCTCGCCGCCACCTTCGACCCGGACCTGGTCCGACGCATCGGCCGCCGTATCGGCGACGACCTGCGCAGCGTCGGCGTCCATCAGGGCCTTGCCCCGGTGCTCGACGTCGTGCGCGACTACCGCTGGGGTCGCGTCGAGGAGACGTTCGGCGAGGACCCTTACTTGGTCGCCATCGTGGGGGCGGCCTACGTGCGGGGCCTTGAGTCCGGCGGGGTGATCGCCACCCTCAAGCACTTCGTCGGCTACTCAGCCTCGCGCGCGGCTCGCAACCACGCACCCGTGAGCATGGGACCTCGGGAACTGCGTGACGTGATGCTCCCACCGTTCGAGGTCGCGGTCCGCGAGGGCGGCGCCCGCTCGGTGATGAACGCCTACACCGACATCGACGGCGTCCCGGTCGCCGCCGATCGGGAACTGCTCACGACCCTGTTGCGTGACGAGATGGGCTTCACCGGAGTCACGGTGTCCGACTACTGGTCCATCAGCCTGCTATCAGACGTGCACAAGGTGGCTGCCTCACCAGCGGCCTCTGGCGCGCTCGCCCTCGAGGCGGGTTTGGACGTGGAGTTGCCAGCAAGCCGCTGTTACGGCGCCGGACTGGTCGACCTGGTGCGGGGCGGGCAGCTGAACGAGGCCGTCGTGGACCGGTCCGTCCGAAGGGTTCTGGATCAGAAGCTTGACCTCGGACTTCTCGATGCTGACTACGACCCGCTCAGCGGTGTGGATCCGGCCCCCGACCTCGACAGCCCCGAGAATCGGGCCGTCGCGCAGCTCGCAGCCGAGGAATCGGTGATCCTGCTGGCCAACCGCGGGATCCTGCCGATGACCGGCCCGTTGCGGCTCGCCCTCGTCGGCCCGACCGCCGCCGAGGCCCGGTCCTTCCTCGGGTGCTACTCCTACCCCAACCACCTGCGCCGCCGCTTCCCAGAGCTCGGCTTGGGCGTGCCCGTTCCAACCCTGGCGGATGCGGTCGTCGCGGAGTTCCCGACGACGCAGATCACCACGACCCCCGGCTGCGCCATCAACGGTACTGACACGAGCGGGATCGCCGAGGCCGTCGCGGTGGTCCGACGGGCAGACGTCGCCCTGGTAGCAGTCGGGGACTTGGCTGGGATGTTCGGCGGTGGCACCTCAGGCGAGGGGTGCGACGCACCTGACCTGACCCTCCCCGGGGTGCAGGCAGAACTCGTGCGAGCCGTACTGGCGACCGGGACCCCCACCGTCCTCGTCTGCGTGTCCGGTCGCCCGTATGCCCTCGGCGAGTTCTCCGACGCGGCTTCCGCCATCGTCCAGGCATTCATGCCCGGACAAGGCGCAGGGCCGGCGATCGCCGGCGTCTTGTCCGGTCGCGTCAACCCGAGCGGTCGTCTTCCCGTCCAGATCCCGGCCGTACCCTACGGACAGCCCTCGACCTACCTCCAGTCCGCCTACGGCCTTCCGGGACTCGCTGCCAGCTCGATCTCGGTGCCGGTCCTCTACCCCTTCGGGCACGGACTCTCATACACCAGCTTCGAGATCTCCAACCTCTCCCTTAGCGCAACCACGCTCCACACCGACGGCCGACTCTCCGTCTCCGCCACGATCACGAATACGGGAGCGCGCCGGGGGGCTGACGTCGTCCAGCTCTACTACAGCGATCCGGTGGCCGAGGTGGCCCGGCCGGTGATCATGCTTCTTGGCTTCGCGCGAGTCGACCTGGACGCCGGCGAACAGGCCGACGTCACGTTCGAGGTCTCCGCCGACCGCTTCGCATACTGCGGACGACAGGGGCGCATCGTCGACTCGGGGACCATCGAGCTGATGCTCGGCCACTCGAGCACCGACATCGCCCACCGCGCGCTACTAGCGGTGACCGGCACCACTCGTGTCGTCGGCAGCGAGCGCACCCTGACGACTCCCGTCACCGTCCAAAGGTCCGTGCGGTCGACGGGTGCTGCCGCATCGGGCGAGCAGCAAGGCATTCAGTAGGCGGGCCGATCGCTTCGGACGTTCATGCCGGGGCTGTGAGGGCGGCGGCGATCGGGGACGGCCTCGTCCTAGCCCGCGTCGCTGGCGCCGCCGAAGGTGGTCTCGACGAGCGCGCGCCTCGTCCGTGAGACTCACAAGGTCAGCACTTATCCGGTATGAGGAGCGAGCCGATCCTCAACAAGCTCCCACAACTCCGGTGGAATGGAGAGGGTGGCGTTGCGCATGAGCTCGTCGATCCGCTGTGGTGCGCTTACGCCGACGACGGTTGAACGGATGCGCGGATCGCGGGTCGAGAACTGAAGCGCGAGCGCGGCCAGCGGGACACCGAACTTGCCGCAGATCTGGTGCAACCACTCGACCGTCGCCACCACCATCGGGGACGGTGCTCGGTATCCGTAGCGCGGGCTTGACGCGAGGGGCTTCGCCAGGATCCCGCTCGCATAGGGCGCGGCATTCACAAACGCCACACCGGCGGAGACACACTCCGTGATCAGCGGACTCGCCGAACGGTCCAGAAGCGTGAAGTGGTTGTGGTTCAAGATGACGTCCAGCAGGCCGGTGTCAAGGTAGCGTCGCAGCTCGCCCAGATCGCCGCCGGCAACGCCGATGAGACCGACCAGTCCTTGGGCTTTGAGTTCGCGGATCGCGTCCAGGGAGCTGCCGGGTTTGACCATGTCCGCGAAATCGAACCTCTCCGGGTCATGGAGATAGTAGACGTCGAGTCGATCAACGCCCAGGCGGGCAGCGCTCTCAGCGAACGATTCGCGTACCCGGTCGCCGTCGAGAATGCGCTTGGCCCGCGCAGGGTCTGCCTTGGAGGCGATGGAGACCCGCTGCCCGCTGGCCCCCAACTCACGCAGCACGGTACCGATTCGGCGTTCGCTCTCGCCGTCACCATATTCGTTCGAGGTGTCGATGAAGGTGAGACCGCGATCGAGGGCGTGACGGATGGTCGCAACCGCTTGAGCCTCGTCTACGTCGTACCCGTACGTGTCAGGCATACCGCCGAGCGGGCTCGTTCCCAGGCAGATGTTCGGCATCGAGAAACCGTCTAGCCTGGACAAGCTCTGCCTCCGTTCAGGTTCTCCCGATCCAACTTCGTCACCTTCGATGCCATGCGGCCATCAGCGTTGCGCCCGCGCTCCGGCTCCGCTGACGAGGGCAAGGACCTCCGCCAACGTGGCCGAGGAAGTGTCTCCTGGCGTCGTCATCGCGAGGGCGCCATGAGCGGCACCGATCTCGACAGCGCCGGCGAGGTCGTGGTCCGTCATCAGCCCGTAGATCAAGCCTGAGGCAAAGCTGTCCCCACCCCCGACCCGGTCGAGGATCTCCATCCCGGGCCGTTCCACCGATCGCACCAGGCCGGTCTCACGCGACCACGCGAGGGCGGTCCAGTCGTTCACTGTGGCCGTGCGCACTGTGCGCACCGTGGTGGCCACGGCCTTGAGGTTCGGGAAGGCCGCCGTGACTGACTCGATCATGCGGAGGTAGCCGTCGCTCTCGAGCTCGATCAAACCGGCTTCGGACTGTCCGGCATCGATGCCGAGGCAGGCGCCGAAGTCCTCCTCGTTGCCGACCATCACGTCGACGAGCGGCGCGATGCCCCGATTGACCTGCTGCGCCCGTGCTTTCCCGCCGATGGCCTTCCACAGGCTCGGTCGGTAGTTGAGGTCGTAGGAGACGACGGTGCCGTGGCGTCGAGCGGCCTTCAATGCCTCGATGACGACGTCGGGCGTCGTGTCCGACAGCCCGGCGAAGATGCCGCCTGTGTGCAGCCAGCGCACGCCCGGGCCACCGAAGAGGCCGTCCCAGTCCACGTCGCCCGCGCGCAGCTGGCTGGCTGCCGTGTGACCCCGGTCGGAGACGCCGACGGCCCCGCGGACACCGAACCCACGTTCGGTGAAGTTCAGGCCGTTCCTGACGTCTCGACCGATCCCGTCGTACGGCACCCAGCGCACGAGCGAGGTGTCGACCCCGCCCTGGAGCATGAGGTCCTCGACGAGGCGCCCGATGTCGTTGTCCGCCAGGGCGGTGACGACCGCGGTGCGCAGCCCGAAGCAGCGTCGCAGTCCGCGGGCCACGTTGTACTCGCCCCCGCCTTCCCAGACCTGGAACTGGCGGGCGGTGCGGATCCGACCCTCGCCAGGATCGAGGCGCAGCATGACTTCGCCGAGCGCGACGGCGTCGATAGCGGCAGTCGCCGGCGGGACGCAGCTGCAGGCTCACGCGCCCAGCCCTGTGCGTGCGCCCCGCACGACCCGGACGGCTGCGGCCGCCAGGTCGGTGATCTGCGCGAAGTCCTTGGCAGCGAGCAGGTCCGCCGACACGAGCCAGGACCCTCCGACTGCAAGGACCGACGGCTCTGCGAGGTAGCTGGCCAGACCGTCGGCCGTGATGCCTCCGGTGGGCACGAACCAAAGTCCTCTGAAAGGAGCCGCCAACGCCTTGAGCGCCGCTAACCCGCCGGAGGCCTCGGCGGGGAAGAACTTCACAGCCTCGAGCCCAGCTTCGAGTGCTGCCTGGATCTCGGTGGCGGTCGCGACACCCGGAAGCACGGGGACTTCGCAGCGCTGGCACTCACTGACCACCGACGCAGAGAAGCCGGGCGACACGATGTAGCGGGCGCCCGCTTGCAGGGCCGCCTCGACCTGCGCTGGACGAAGGACGGTCCCGGCGCCGACGAGCAGGTCGGGGTTCTCGGCCAAGACGCGTAGCGACTCCAGCGCCGTGTCGGTGCGTAGCGTGACCTCGGCGCACGGCAGCCCGCCGAGGAGGAGGGCTGAGCCGAGCGCCGCGGCTCGCGACGGATCGTCGATGACGACCACCGGGATCACCCCAAGGTCGCCCAGACGGTCGAGGACGGGTGAGCCGCTCACCGCCCGAGCCATCCCCCGTCGACTGGCACAACGATGCCGTTGACATAGTCCGAGGCAGCGGACGCCAGGAACACGGTCGCCCCCGCGAGATCGGATGGCTGACCCCAGCGACCGGCCGGGATGCGTTCGAGGATCGAGCGGTGCCGGTCGGGGTCGTCATACAACGCCTGGGTGTTGTCGGTGGCGATATAGCCGGGGGCGATGGCGTTGACGTTCACGCCCTTCGACGCCCACTCGTTGGACAGCGCCTTGGTGAGCCCGACGAGGCCGCTCTTGGCGGCGGTGTAGCCGGGCACGTTGATCCCGCCCTGGAAGCTCAGCATCGAGGCCGTGAAGATGACCTTGCCGCTGCCCCGGGCGATCATCGAGCGGCCCACCTCACGGGTGAGGACGAACTGGCTCGTCAGGTCGACCTGCAGGACGCGCTCCCAGTCCTCGTCGGTGTGCTCTGCCGCCGGTGCGCGCGCGATGGTGCCTGCGTTGTTGACCAGGACGTCCACCGGCTTGCCGAGGTCATTCAGCTGGGCGGCCAGCCTGCGTACGTCCTCTGGGTTCGCGAAGTCGGCCGCGAGTCCGGTGAACGAGCGGCCGTGGGCACGTACCCGCCGCTCGAGGACACTGCCCTCGGCCTCCATGGAGGCGCTGACACCGATGATGTCGGCGCCGGCTTCGGCGAGCGCCTCCGCCATGGCCAGGCCGATGCCGCGCCGGGCGCCCGTAACGACGGCGAGCCGGCCGGTCAGGTCGAAGAGCTGGCTCACGCGTCGGCGCTCGCTCGGCAGTCGATGAGGACCTTCATGACCCCGCCGCCACGTTCGAGCTGGACGAACGCGTCGGCGGCCTCCGACAACGGCACCACCGCGGAGATCAGGGCGTCGGCGGGGACGACCCCCGCGGCGACGAGGTCGACCGCGCGCTCGTAGTCGGTGCGTTCGTAGACACGCGCGCCGATGACCGTCAGCTCCCGCCAGAACAGCCGGAACAGGCTGACCGGGCGGGCCTGAGGGTGGATGGCCACGACGACGAGCCGACCGCGTACGGCGAGGGCCTCGATCGCCGTGTCCAGTCCGGGTTGTGAGCCGGACACCTCGAACGCCAACGGGACGCCGGCGCCCTCGGTCCAGGCGTCGACGCGCGCGGCCACGTCGTCGGTGGTCGGGTCGAGCACGTCGAAGCCTAGGGCGGCGATGACCGACCGTCGGTGGGCGTCGACCTCGAGGACAAGGACCTCACCGCCGGACTCGCGGGCGACCACGGCGACCAGGAGCCCGACCGGCCCCCCGCCGACCACGAGGACCTGTTCGCCAGGCATCAGCTGGCCCCGTCGCACATCGTGGACGGCGACCGCGGTCGGTTCCACGAGTGCTGCGTCCCTCAGCGAGATCTGGTCAGGCAGCCGGACGAGGATGCGTGATGGGACCGTCCAGGATGACTGCATGGCGCCGGGGGAGTCGATGCCGACGAAGATGAGTCGCTGGCAGATGTGTTGGTGGCCGGCCAGGCAGGCGGGGCAGGTGCCGCACCACTCGAGGGGCATCACCGTCACGGGGTCGCCCACCGACCACGTGTTGACTCCCGGTCCGATCTCGGCGATCCGTCCGGACATCTCATGACCAAGAACAGCTGGCACCGTGACGCGCCGATCCATGTCCCCGTGCACGATGTGCAGGTCGGTCCCGCAGATGCCGGTAAAGGCCACGTCGATTCGGACCTCTCCCGGTCCTGGGGCCCGTTGAGCCACGGGGGCGACGTCAACGGCGTGACCGCCGACGTAGCGGGCGGCCCTGGTCTCGGTCCTCACGACTTGCCCTGAGTCGTCCACGCGCGCCCGTCAGGGAACTGGTAGTCCTCGAGGGTGGCTGGGTGCATCTGGCTGCTGAACCCGGGCATCGTCGGGGCGAGGTAGTGCCCGTCCTGGATGAGCGCGGGGTCGAGGAAGTGCTCGTGGAGATGGTCGACGTATTCGATGACACGCCCTTCGGTGCTTCCGCTGACGGCGACGAAGTCGAACATCGCCAGGTGCCGCACGAGCTCGCACAGCCCGACACCACCCGCATGCGGGCAGACCCGAACCCCGAACTTCGCCGCGAGCAGGAGAATCGCGATGTTCTCGTTCACCCCGCCGACCCTGGTGGCGTCGATCTGCAGGATGTCGAGGGAGCCAGCGGCGAGCATCTGCTTGAACACGATGCGATTGGCGACGTGCTCACCGGTCGCAACGAGCACCGGGGCGACCCCAGCGCGGATCTCGGCGTTGCCCAGGACGTCATCGGGGCTGGTCGGCTCCTCGATCCAGTAGGGGTCGAACTGGGAGAGCTTGTTGATCCAGTCGATGGCCTCGGCGACCTCCCATCGCTGGTTGGCGTCGACGGCGATCGCGATGTCCGGGCCGACGGCAGCGCGCGCGATCGCCATCCGTCGGACGTCCTCTTCGAGGTCGCGGCCGACCTTGAGCTTGATGAACCGAAAGCCGTCCTCGACAGCCTCGACGGAGAGCCGGGCCAACTTCTCGTCGTCGTAGCCGAGCCAACCCGGGGTGGTGGTGTAGGCGGGGTATCCCGTGCTCAGGAGCTGTGCGGTGCGGGCCGCGCGGCCCGGCTCTGCCCCTCGGAGGATGCCCAGGGCCTCATCGCAGGTCAGCGCATCGCTGAGGTAGCGGAAGTCGACCAGATCGACGATCTCCTCGGGGGACAGGCTCGAGAGCAGCTCCCACAGCGGTTGGCCAGCACGTTTGGCGCGCAGGTCCCACAAGGCGTTGAGCACCGCACCCGCCGCCATGTGCACGACGCCCTTCTCGGGGCCGAGCCACCTCAGCTGGGGGTCGCCGGTCAGCTCACGACCGAGATCTCCCAGCCCGTCCAGCGTCTCCCCGACGTCGCGTCCGACCACCCAGCTGCTGAAGGCCTGGATGGCTACGGTCTGGATGTCGTTGCCACGACCGGTCGTGAAGACGAAGCCGTGGCCCTCATGCCCGTCTCCGGCATCCGTCGTGATGATCACGTAGGCCGCGGAGTAGTCCGGCGCCGGGTTCATGGCATCTGACCCGTGCAGGCCAACGGAGGTGGGAAACCGGATGTCCCGGGTCTCCATGCTGACGAATCGCGTCATCGATGCGGACCCCTCGTGGGAGCGGCTGCGGGGCCGCTGCTGATCGCGCTCCCAGGGGCATCGCCTGATGCCCTACGCATGAGCGGCCGGCGGCTGCCGGTCGGGTTGATCGTCATCTCGACTCCCAGGCCCGTGCGTAAACCTCCAGCGCCGTGCCTCGCATGACTCGATCCCTCTCGCGCGCGCCGAGGTCCGACACAGAGTCTAGGACGAGGGACACCCACCCGGCGTAGGCGATGTGCAGGCTGGCGTTGGGCCAGTCGCTGCCGAACATGCAGCGGTCCGGCCCGAAGGCGTCGACAGCTGCCCTCAGGTATCGACGGATCTTGTTCGTGCCGCGAGTGCCTTCGCCTGCCTCTGTGGTGAGGCCGGACAGCTTGCAGCGGACGTTGTCCAGGTGTGCCATGGCTTTGATGTCGTGGAGCCAACCGGTCCATTGGCCAGCTGCGACGTCCGGCTTGCCTAAGTGGTTGAGCACGAATGTCCCCTCCGGGCAGAGTTCGGCGAGCTTCGTCACCTCCGCGATCTGGTGGTTCCGCACGCAGAGGTCGACCGTCAGCCCAAACTGGCCGGCCAGTTGGACGGCGTCCACGAACTGGGGCTGCAGTGCAAAGCCTTCATTCTCGTCCTGAATGAGCTGACGTACGCCCGCCACACCGGGCTCGTGACTGAGTCGTTGAAGCGAGGCGTTGACGGCTGCCGCCCCGCGATCGAGTGGCACACCCGCCACCAGACCCTGAATCCGTGCGTCCCGGCCACGGAGGTCCTGAACCCACGCCGTCTCCTCGTCCACCACGTCCCAGACGGGGTTGGCCTGGACGAAGACCAGGGCTTCGATCTGGACCTCGCCCACCTCGAGGTCTGCTGGGACGAAGGGGCGGTTCAGTTCGCTGAAGCCTTGGAGCCAGGGGTAGTCGAATCGATCCGTGTCCCAGAAGTGGATGTGGCTGTCCACCACGGCCTGTGCCGTTGTCACGAGGCGTACTCCGAAGCTAGGGCGACGAGGTCGTCGACGGGATGTGTGCCGATGTCGGTCTCATGCGGAGCACATGGCCCGGCACTCACCGGGAGTGCCGGGCCCTTCGGTTGCCCTTTTAGCGGGCGTCCGAAGCTGTGCTCCGATGCGGCGCAGTTACTGCCAGGCCGAGGTGAAGTCGGCCGCGTTGTCCTTCGTCACCAGCGTGGTGCCCGTGTCGATGGCCTTGACGTAGTTCTCGCCCTTGAGCGACTTGACCGCCGCCTCGACGCCGAGGTTGGTCATCTTGAACGGCGACTGGGCCATCGTGGCCGTGGTCTTGCCGGCCAGGATGAGCTTGGCCATCTCCGGGTCTCCGTCGTAGCCGAAGATCAGCAGCGGGTGCTGCTTGGACTCCGCGACCGCCACGGCACCCATCGCCGGGGAGTCGCACGCGGAGTAGATCGCGGTGAGGTTCGGGTACTTGGTGAGCAGGTCCTGCGTCACCGTTGCGCCGGTCTTGGTGTCACACAGGGTCTGCTCGCCCCCGATCACGACGTTGACGCCAGTACCTTCGAGCGCTGCCTTGACACCGTCGATGCGCTGGTCGAGGTTCGGCACGCCACGCACGGCTTCGAGGAGACCGATGGTGTCGCCGGACTTCAGCTGAGTCTTGATGTAGGCGCCTGCATCTTCGCCGCCCTTGACGTTGTTTGTGGCCGCGACGGCATCCGGGATGACACCGGGGATGGTGTTGTCGACGAAGACGATTCTGACGCCCTGCTGCTGGGCTTGCATTGAGTGCATCGGTGACGCCGACACCCATGGGAGAGATGACGATGGCCTGCGCTCCCTTGGTGACGGCGTCCTGGATCTGCGCGATCTGGCAGGGGGTGTCGTCGTTGGTCTTGCAGGCGTTGGTCGTGAGCTCGATGTCGTCCGGGTGGTCGGTCTCGTATTGCTTGGCGCCCGCGATCATGGCATCCCAGAAACCGCCCGTGGCCTTGGTGAGAAGCGTGACCTTGATCTTCTCGGTCGCCGCCGCGGCACTCTCGGACGGCGCCGCGGCACTCTCGGACGGCGCCGCGGCACTCTCGGACGGCGCCGCGGTCCCCCCGCCGCTGCTGCTGCACGCGCTGATGAGCATCGCCCCCGCTCCGAGCACGACCAACGCCTTCATTCGAATCGACATGTGTGTTGCTCCTTCTTCTCGGATCTGCCGCACGTGCCGTGCGTCCTGCATGTCGGTGACTATGCCAGCACGCCATCCCAAAGTCTATAGGATAGATGATTGGGATGCTGTAACATAGCCGTCGAGTAACTCGACACGCGAAGGCCGAGATGGACCGTTATCAAATCAAAGCAATCCATGAGTCCGCCGCAGGACAGCGCTTGGCCCAACGGCAACCGCTGCCAGGCTCGGTCTACGAGATCGTCACCGATATGCTCATGACCCACGCGTTCGAACCCGGCGCCAGGCTCAACATCGAAGAGCTCGCCCGCACCCTCGGCGTGTCGCCGACACCGGTGCGCGAGGCCTTGGCACGCGTCGAGGCCGACGGTTTGATCGTGAAGCATGCAGGGCGCAGCTACACGGTGGCGCCCCTCATGGGGATCGAGCAGGTGCGCGAGCTCATCGAGCTGCGGCTGCTCGTGGAGCCCGCATTGGCCGCCAAGGTCGCTGCCCAGGCGGAGCCGAACGTGATCAACGAGCTGCGCCGCGCTGCCCGGGCCGGTGGAGCCGGCGCCGAGATCACGGCTGCGGCGAACCGGTTGGACATGGTCTATGACGCGACCTTCCACGCGATGGTCGCCGACCTCGCGGGCAACCAGATCATCAGCGACATGCTGACCCGACTGCGCAGTCACCTGCACACTTTCCGGCTCTACTACCACGCGGGCCTTCATTCGGTGACGAAGAACGAGCACCTGGCGGTGGTCGATGCGGTCGCCCGGCAGGATCCCGACGGGGCCGCGGAAGCGATGCGTGCCCACCTGGTGTCAGCGCTGGAGCGGCTGGAGACGTTTGTCGTCGGCGGGAGCGCTACCGATGAAGCCAGGCGGATCCCGAAGCAGGGCGGCGATGCCGGTGGGTGAGTGGACGCTCAGCGGCCAGGCCGCGCTGGTAACGGGCGAAACGCGTGGGTTGGGCAAGGAGTTCGTGCGGGCGCTGGCCGCAGCCGACCGGGCGCAGCTCGAGCGCGGCCTTGAGGGCCGTCCATGACGCCCTGGTCATCCTCGATCGCTACGTTGTGAACCGCCTCTACGATCGCGGAATCTCCGTGGATCTCGCGACCGGGAAAGCCAGCCCTCCTCCCTGGCTTTCCCGACGCTACCCGGAGATCTTGCCGCAAGGCCCTGACGGCACCCGGCTCTGGCCGGGTGCCCGTCAGGCCTGGTGCCCGAGCTCGCCGGTCTTTCGGGAGAAGTCCGGCATATTGGTCCAGAACCTGGCCGCTCGATCTTGCGACCACCCGGGCATCGTCCTCTGGCACGTCTCGAACGAGCTCCGGTGTCACGTCGCCGCCTGCCATTGCGACGTATCCGCCGACGCGTCGTCGAGCGCGGCGTCCCGGAGGTCGTGCCGCTAGTGATCATGGGATCGCTTGTTGCCAGCATTCCACTCGTCGTCCCTTTCCTCGCCCTGCAGCGCTCCTGGCGAGCAGGCGCCACGGCAGGGGCGATCAAGGGATGACGGCAACCCGACGCTCCCGGAACGCCGGACCCGAGGGCGGCGATCGGTCGCTCCATGTCGATCACGTGACGCTGGGTGTCTGTTACTACCCGGAGCAGTGGGCGGAGTCACTCTGGCAGGACGACTTCCGCCGAATGCGCGACCTCGGGTTCGAGATCGTCCGGATGGGAGAGTTCGCGTGGTCGATCTTCGAACCAGAGGAGGGGCGTTTCTCTTTCGACCTGTTTGATCGGGCGATCGCGGATGCCGCGCGGCACGGTCTCATGGTCATCCTCGGGACGCCGACTGCAACACCACCCGCATGGCTGACCACCGCCTACCCCGAAGCGCTGAATGTAACTCGTGAGGGCGTCCAGCTTCAGCACGGGTTGCGCCGACATTGTGGCTACAACGCTCCCTCGTTCCACCGTCTGGCCACCCGGGTGGTTCGGGAACTCGCCATTCATTACGCCGACCATCCCGCGGTCATCGGGTGGCAGATCGACAACGAGTTGAACTGTGAGGTCGACGTCTTCTACGCCGAGGCCGACCAGACCGCGTTTCGGGACTGGCTGCGCTGCAGGTACAGCGCCGATCTGGAAGCCCTTAACCGGTCTTGGGGGACGGTGGCATGGAGCCAGACCTACACCTCGTGGGACGAGATCCGGCTCCCCGGTCCGACACCCCATGACAGTCACAACCCCCAACAACTGTTGGACGAGAAACGCTTCATCTCCGACAGCGCCATCTCATTCGTCCGCATCCAGACCGAGATCCTACGCGCGCTCGCGCCGCGCCAATGGATCACGACCAACGGGATGTACAAGCATCTCGACAATCATCGGCTGACCGACGAACTCCTCGATTTCTTCTCATTCGACTCGTACCCGAACTTCAGCACCATCCGCACGCCGATCCTTGATGTCAACCACACCGACTCGACGACCACCGCCGGTGGCGGCTCGGTGGATCCCCTCAGCGATCGCGCTTCGAGTTGGTTCCTTTCGATCGTGCGTGGCATCTCGCCCACGTTTGCCGTGCTCGAGCAGCAGTCGGGCGCGGGCGGCTGGGTCGATCGCATCGCGCAACCGGCACCGAAGCCAGGCCAAATGCGCCTATGGACGTACCAATCGATCGCGCATGGCGGCGACATGGTGCTGTACTTCCGATGGCGAACGGCGACCGTCGGGACCGAGATCTACTGGCATGGCATCAACGACCAACACAATCAACCGAATCGACGGATCGAGGAAGTCGCGAGGATCACCCAGGAACTTGCCGCCGCCGCTCCGCGGATTGCCGGCACCACCGTTGCGGCAGACGTGGCGATCCTCGCCGACTACGACAACGAGTGGGACGGCGAAGTGGACGTGTGGCACGGTCCATTGACCAAGCAGAGCGTGCGTGCCTGGTTCACGGCCCTCCAGTTCGCGCACGTGCCGGTCGATGCCTTCTACTTGCGCCCTGGCACCACACCCAGCGATCTGGCCGGATACCGACTCTTGGTCTATCCGCACGCGGCGATCCTGTCAGCGGACACCGCGACATTGCTCGACGGGTATGTCCGGGACGGGGGCACCGTGATCTTCGGTGCCCGGACGGGCTACAAGGACCTGACCGGGAAGGTGAGCGATCGGCCGCTCCCCGGTCCCGTTGCAGATCTCTGTGGCGTCACCGTGACGGACTCCACCATGATTCTCAGTTCGGAACCGGGACCAGTCCTGCGTTGGCGCGGAATTGATGCTGCTCCGAGTCACGCGCCCGGCTTCAATGAGATCGTCCGGCTCGACTCTGACAAAGCCGAAGTCCTTGCCGAGTACGGCGACGACTACTACGCGGGTACACCGGCCCTGGTTCGCAATCGCCGAGGCTTGGGTTCGGCGCTGTTCTTCGGTGCCGCGTTTACGCTCGAAACCGCGGCGACGATCCTCGCCGTCCTGGGCGTAGGGTCGCCAGTCGACGGGTGGCTCGAATTGCCAAGCGAGGTCGAGCTGGCGATCCGCGAGCGTCCAGATACCCGAGATAGCCTCGCCTTTGTCATGAACTTCAGCAGCTCCGCGCAAACGATCGAGGTTCGCCGAGAGTCGCTCGACATCCTTTCGGGACGCTGCTTGAACGGCTTCGTGACCCTTGCGCCGTTTGACGTTCTCTTGCTCGACGGATCGACCGAGATGGGCGAAGCCTCGCGCTCTCACCAATCCTCGTCCGACGACCTGGTCTTCGTGCCACCTCAATCATAGGCGCGGCTGGCGGCCGCAACGACTTGCGCCCTCTGGTGCGTACCGATCAATCCCATGCCCGGAGCCCGCAGACGGCCCTCCAGGCCGTGGTGCGTCGCTACCCTCCTGCCGGCAGCGCCCGGTCGTTTGGTACGATGCGCCTCTCCCGAGCGGGAGTAGCTCAGTCGGCAGAGCGTCTGCTTCCCAAGCCGACTGTCTCTGCGCTGTGGCTTTCCTCGTGGATGACACCCCATTTCTCCCTAAGTTATCTGCTGTCGCCAGAGCGGATACTCGGGTTTACGCTGGCAGTCAGCCTGCGCACTGATCGTCACCCGTCCCGGCCCCCATATCTGAACCGAGTCGGGTAGGTAGCTCCGATGAGTCAATCGCAGGCGGGGTGTGTTCGACCGCAAGCAGATCAACACGGCCGCCGTCCGCATCGAGACCCAGGATCCAAAGTCGTGTGGGATCAACTGCAGCACGAAAGTCAACCAGCTGTCGGGAGCGAATTTTCTCTCGACTCAATGTGGGGACTCCGTGGTGTGGGCTGTGGAGTGACTACGTTCGTACGGAAGAACGGTCTAGGGCCTGCGATCTTGATGCCCGCCTGAAATGCGTCGATCCAACGGAGCAAGGTTATCTAGGGGAGAGCCGGGATCACGAGATGATGGAAGTCAATTGATCGTGTGGGCTCCGTTCACCCTCGCTAGTTCCTAGCGAAGACGAATCCAGACTGTCTTGACTTCCTGATACTGGCCATGTGCCGAAAGGGACTTGTCACGGCCCCCGAAACCGGACTGCCCGTAGCCACCGAACGGGGTCGTGGCGTCGCCTTCCGAGTAACAGTTCACACTCACAGTTCCGGCCTTGATCGCATGTGCCATCCGATGCGCCCGGTTCACGTCGTCCGTGTAGAGGGATGCAGCGAGCCCATACGGCGAGTCGTTGGCGATGCGGATCGCTTCATCTTCCGTGTCAAACTCAATCACCGAGAGCACCGGCCCGAAGATCTCCTCCTGGGCAATCCGCATGTCGTTCGTCACGCCATCGAACACTGTGGGCGTTACGAACCAGCCGCCAGAAGACTCGCGGACGCGTCGTCCCCCGGTGACTATTCGGGCACCATCGGCCCGGCCCGCTCCGATGTAGTCGAGGACGCGCTCCATGTGCGGTCGGGAGATGAGCGGGCCTATCCTTGTCCCGGGATCCATCGGGTCCCCGACAATCCATTCGTCTCGAATAATCGTGACGAGGTGCTCCAGAATCGGGCCCTTCTGGTCGCGGTGGACGATGAGCCTTGCGCCGGCGGAGCAGTTTTCCCCCATATTCCAGAAGATCGCATTGGCGATATGGCCGACGATGTCGTCGAGTTCAGTAACGTCATCCATCACGATCTGAGGGCTCTTCCCGCCCATCTCCAAGCTGATCCGCTTGAGGTTCGATTCGGCCGAGTACTGCAGGAATCGACGCCCAACCTCGGTTGAGCCGGTGAACGCCACCATGTCGACGTCGGGATGACGACCTAGCGCCTGGCCGACTTCGTCTCCGCTCCCGGTCACGACGTTGATCACACCAGCCGGGAGCCCTGCTTCGAACGCGAGCTCGGCGATACGGAGGAGGCTCAGCGATGTGTAGCTTGCCGGCTTGATGACTACGGCATTGCCAGTGGCAAGCGCCGGACCAAGCTTCCAAGCGGCCATCAGTGCGGGATAGTTCCAAGGGATTACAGCGCCCACGACGCCGATCGGCTCGTGCCGGATCATCGCGAGTACGCCATCCTCGGTCGGAGCGATCGAGTCATAGATCTTATCGATCGCTTCAGCGTGCCAGCGGATCGTGTTGGCGGTCTCTGGGATGTCGATGGTTCGGCAGTCTTCCACAGGCTTGCCTGAATTGATACTTTCGGTCATGGCAAGCTCGTCTCTATGCGCGTCGATGACATCAGCCACTGAAATGAGAACTTGTTTGCGCGCCGCCGGACTGAGCGACTTCCAGGGACCGTCATTCATTGCGCCGCGCGCCGCGCGAACCGCGCGATCGACGTCTCGCGCACTACCGGCTGGGATATCCGCCAAGTGCCGCCCGGTAGCCGGATCAAGAGTCGGGAACGTGGCTCCCGACGCGGCGTCGGTGAAGGTACCATCGATGAACATCCGGGTCCGGACGTCGAGGTCGTCCATCATGGGGTTTCGGTGATCACCGCGATCACCTCACCGACAGCAACCACATCGCCGACTTCAGCCCGTTGTTCGACCAGTATCCCGGCGACGGGCGCTTCTACCGCAGTGTTGACCTTGTCCGTCTCGACCTCGACCAACTCGTCGCCCTTAACAACGACATCGCCGACGGCTTTGAGCCATCCAGTCACGGTCGCCTCCTGCATCGTCATACCCCACTTGGGCAGAATCACATCCATGCCTGCTACACCCTCAGCCTTCTATCAGTTGGGCCGCGGATTCGCCACTCTCGAGGGAATCACCGAGATCACGCAGGAATCGAGCCGCGGCCGCCCCATCGATGACGCGGTGGTCGCTGGTCAGACAAAGCGTGACCCCGAGTGCTGCAGACAGCACCCCGTCGTCCGCCCGGACCCGTTCAGAGATGCGCCCGACGGCCAGGATCCCGGCACTCGGTGGCACTAGCATCGCGGCGAACGAGTCGATTCCAAGGGGGCCGAGATTCGAGATCACGAAGGTCGCGTCCGACATCTCGGCCGGGCGCAATCGACCTTCGGCCGCGGCGGTCGTGAGCCGGATGCGTTCCCCTCGAAAACCATCAATCGTGAGGTGGTCCGCGTCACGCACGACAACGACGATGAGACCCCTTGGACCGTCAAGTGCCAGGCCGATGTGGACGCCGGCGTGTTCGACGATCGCGTCTCCGTCGAACGAGGCGTTGGATCCGGGGTGATTACGAAGCTGACGCACGACCGCGACCGAGATGATATCCGTGTATGAGGGCCTGTCCGGTCGCGACGCTCTGAGCTGAGCGACGGCCGCAAGGTCGACGTCAAGGAAGACCGGGTATTGGGGGATCGCCGCACTCAGAGTCGTCATCTCGACGACAGCGCGGCGGTGTCGCGACAAGCCAACGCGGGTGTCGGTCGGCGGACCTTCCTGTGTCACATCACGTAGCCGAGACAGCGACCGGCGTTGAGCGACTTGCGTCGGCACCAAGCGTGGCGAGGATCGCCGAGCGCAGCTTCTCCGGGGAGACGAGCATCGCCGCTTCGAGTGGCGGGCTGAATGGGACTGGGACGTCCTCCCAAGTCACGCGTCGCGGGGCCGCCTTGAGGGTTCCCCATTCCAGCTCAGCGGCACGGGCAACGATCTCGCCCGCCGCACCGCATGTCCGGCGGCCATGATCAGCGACTACCAGTCGTCCCGTCTTCCGAATAGAGGCGGAGATCGTTGGCCAGTCGAGCGGCGTGAGCGTCCGAGGATCGACGACTTCCACGGCGTAGCCCTCAGCTTCGAGCTCCTTGGCGATTTCGAGGGCCATCAAGACCAGGGGCCCGACGGCAACGACCGTGACGTCGCTACCCTGACGCTTCACATCCGCCGATCCGAGAGGGATCTCGTACCGGTCCTCCGGGACGGGGCCTTTCTGTCCCGCTAGTGCCAGATCGACGAAATAGACGACCGGGTTCGGGTCACGCACACTGGCCGCCATCAAGCCCTTTGCATCGTACGGCGTACTCGGGTAGACGACCTTGAGGCCAGACAGATGCATTAGTAGCGCGTGCGGAGTCTCGGAGTGCTGCGCCGCCAGCGATCCTCCGGGACCGGACCCTGCCATGAATACGGCTGGAAGCTCGAACTGGCCACCCGACATATAGCGCAGGCGAGCTGCCTGGTTGCCGAGCTGGTCCATCGTCAAATACATGAAGCTCGAGAACATCATGTCGAAGACGGGCCGCAGCCCACAGGCGGCCGCCCCGACCGAGGCGCCGACGAGGACCTGCTCTGAGATCGGCGTGTTTCGCACGCGCTCAGCTCCGAACCGGTCGTAGAGCCCCTTGGTGCCGCCGATCGGCCCGACGACTACGTCCTCACCGATGACTATGACCGTCTCGTCGCGCTCCATCTCGTGGGCGAGCGCTTCCGAGATCGCTTTGGTGAAGTAGGTCTCGCGCATCAGATGTCCCCTTACGCAGCGGTTGGCGCGAACAGGTCGTCGGTGACCTCGCGGGGGTCGGGAAACGCACTCGCGTCGGCGAACTCTACGGCAGCGTCGACACGAGACTGCTCTTCCGAGATGATCGCCTCGAAGGTCGCGTCCCCGACAGATCTCTCATTGGTGAGGTGGCTCCGGATCGCAGCAATCGGATCACGAGCCATCCATGCCTGGATCTCGTCAGCCGGCCGCTTGGGAGCGCCAAAGGCCTCTTCCCCGTCTTCGTGGCCCCGGTGACGGTACGTCACAGCTTCGATGAGCGTGGGTCCGTCCCCGGCGCGCGCCCTAGCCACGGCTTCGGTCATGGCTGCTCGCATGGCCCGGACGTCATTCCCGTCGACTCGGGCGCCCGGGATCCCGAATGGCTCGCCGCGATCACAGATCCGCCCGGCCGTCACCTGTTCGCTGGGCATCCATTCGTTGTACTGGTTGTTCTCGCAGACGAAGATGACAGGTAGATGCCAGATCGCGCTCAGGTTCAGGGATTCCATCAACACCCCCTGGTTGGCTGCGCCATCCCCAAACAGAGTCACCGATACGTTGTCACGTCCAAGGACCTGATCAGACAACGCCGAACCGACGGCGATGGCGATCCCTCCGCCAACGATCCCGTTGGCACCGAGGATCCCGAGCGGCACGTCGCAGATGTGCATCGACCCGCCTTTGCCCTTGCAGTAGCCGGTGACCCGGCCGAAGAGCTCCGCCATCATGCGATCCAGGTCAGCGCCCTTGGCGATCACATGGCCGTGGCCACGGTGCGTGCTCGTGATTCGATCGCCGGCACGCAAGACGGAACACGCCCCGACTGCGACTGCCTCCTCTCCGATATACAAGTGTGCCGAGCCGGCGATCTTTCCGAGTGGCCGCAACAATTCGAGCTTCTCTTCGAACAGCCGGATCCTCGTCATCATCCGGAAACAGGCGATCAATTCATCACGATCATCAATCGCGGTGTCAGGAGTCATGTGCATTTCTCCTTTGTCGGTGCGTGGCGTGGGTATCGGTGCCGCATTGCGGCCTGAGGGAATGCGGCCATATGTGCACCGAACAGTCTCCGCCGCGCAGCGTCACGGGTAGACGGACGTCGGCGCGAGGTCGGCGGGATGCCCAGACCACCCTTCGAGAATCACCTTGAGCAATGGCTCGGTGTCGAGGTAGTAGAACTGACTCGCGCGCCCAAGTCGCCCACCCATGAGCACGCCGACCCCAAACCCCGCGAACAAATCGCGCATTGCGGCTGCCTTTTGGTCGAGCGCCTTCACTTCCTCATCGGTGGCTCCGCGCACTGCGTCATCCGATGCCGGCGGTAGCTCATAGTCCTCGGAGTCCACCATCAAGTGGTGGACGCCTTCGCCATGCGTTTCGAGCCATTCCTTGTAAATGCTTGGCCCCTCGCCCGGCTGGAGCAGCTCGAACCAGACCGCACCGACCTGTGTCTCGGCACCAAGCATTGTGTATTCAGCTGGTTCGCCATGGAGCTCTTCGCCATTTAGCCATGGGCGGCGGTACTCATAGACGTTCCAGGGACCCCAGCCTAGGAGCTCATGGTATTTCGCCATCGTGGCCCGGAGGTCCGACACAACGAGCGCGACTTGCACGATCTTGAACGGTTGGGTATTTGTCACAGCCGTTGCTCCCGTCCTGAAATCCGCCACAAGGGTCGACCGGTCACCCAACTTACCGAGTGGTTGACCGGTCGTCAAGTCGGGCAAGGAAATTCGCCCCCGCGGCAAATTCAATAGAAATTGATGCAGCTGACCTTACGTAAGCGTGCAGAGATTCGCACTTGACCTCAACACTCAGCCCGCCGATGCTCCGTGCGTGTCTCTTGCCATGCGTATCGCGGCCCGGATGGACACGATCGGCACGGAAAGCGCGTTCGAGGTCTCGGCTCGAGCTCGCGCGCTCGAGGCCACGGGCAGATCCATCATCCATCTCCAGATCGGCGAACCCGACTTCGACACGCCGGCGAATGTCCGGGCGGCAGCCAAGGCGGCCCTCGACGCCGGCGACACGCATTACCCGCCGTTCGCCGGCCTGCCGGCGCTTCGCGAGGCGATCGCGGTCGACGCGACGGCCCGCAAGCAGTTCCCGGTCGAGCCGTCACAGGTCTTCGTCACGGTCGGCGGGAAAGGCGTGATGCTGTACGCGATTCTCGGGCTGGTCGATGCCGGCGACGAGGTCCTCGTACCGGACCCTGGCTACCCGATCTATGAATCGCTGACCCGGTTCGTCGGAGCCACGCCGGTTCCCGTCCCGATCAGGATGGCCAACGATTTTCGGCTTGACGTCGATGAGTTGGCATCCCTGGTCACGCCCAGGACGCGCGTCCTCGTCATCAACTCGCCGGCCAACCCGACCGGCGGCGTCCTGACCCGGACCGACCTTGAGCGGATCGCCGAGCTGGCCATCCGGAACGACCTGTGGGTCCTGGCCGACGAGATCTACGGTCGGATCGTGTACGACGGCATGGACCACGTCTCGATCGCGTCGCTGCCTGGGATGGCGGAGCGGACGATCGTGCTCGATGGGTTCTCGAAGACGTTCGCGATGACCGGCTGGCGGATGGGCTACGCGATCGTCCCACCGTCGCTTGCCCGCACATTCGGCCAGCTCATCATCAATACGATCAGCGGGGTGGCGCCGTTCGCCCAGGCCGGCGCGATCGAGGCGCTCGTCGGGCCGCAGGATGATGTCGAAGCGATGGTCGTCGAGTTCAAGGCTCGACGCGACCTGATCGTGGATGGTCTGAACGCGATCCCCGGGATCGAGTGCCGCCGACCGGCGGGTGCCTTCTACGTCTTCCCGTCTGTCGCGGCGACAGGGTTCAGCGGCGCGACCCTCGCCGAGCGGCTGCTCCAGGAGGCCGGCGTGTGCGTGTTGTCAGGGTCGGCCTTCGGCGGCTACGCGAACGAGCACATCCGGATCAGCTACGCGAACTCCCGCGACAACCTCATCGAGGCGCTCCGGCGGACCCGGGTCTTCCTGGCCGAGGCGGATCGTGGCTGACCCGGGTCCCGCGTCGGCCGAACGACGGCCGCGCGTCTTCGTCGCCCGGATCATCCCGGACGAGGGTCTGGCCACCGTCATGGGGGCGTGCGACGCGGACGTCTGGCCCGACGAGCTGCCACCGCCCCGGGCCACGCTCCTCGATCGTGTCAGGGGTTGCGACGGCGTGCTGACCTTGCTCACCGACCGGGTCGATGACGAGTTCCTCGACGCCGCCGGCCCGCAACTCAAGGTGGTCAGCAACTACGCCGTCGGGTTCGACAACATCGATGTCGCTGCGTGCAGCCGGCGGGGCGTCGCGGTCGGGAATACCCCGGGGGTCCTGACCGAGACCACGGCCGACCTCGCCTGGGCGCTGCTGATGGCGGCGGCCCGTCGCGTGCCGGAGGGCGATCGATACGTGCGAGCCGGTCACTGGCGCACCTGGGGTCCGCTGCTGCTCCTCGGGCCCGACGTGCACGGGGCGACGATCGGCATCGTCGGCTTCGGACGGATCGGCCAGGCCGTGGCGCGGCGGGCGATGGGCTTCGGGATGCGGATCCTGTACCACGACCTCCATCGCTTGCCGGATGCGGTCACGGAACCGCTCGGGGCAACGTTCATGTCGCTCGACGATCTGTTGCCGGCAAGCGACTTCGTGTCGTTGCACGTCAACCTGAGCGAGGAGACCCGCCACCTCATCAATGCCCGGACGCTGGCCGCCATGAAGCCGACTGCGGTGTTGGTGAATACCTCGCGAGGTCCGGTAGTCGACCAGATCGCCCTGGCCGATGCGCTCCGTGACGGGGAGATCGGAGCGGCGGCGCTCGACGTGACCGACCCGGAGCCGATCGTGCCCGACGATCCGCTGCTCGCGCTGGACAATTGCCTCGTCGTACCCCACATCGCATCCGCGTCCCGCGCGACGCGTGGCCGGATGGCCGAGATGGCGGCCGCGAATCTGATCGCCGGCGTCCTTGGTGAGCCGTTGCCGACGCCGGTGACCGTGCCGGGTTGAGAGATTCAGAGATTATCGGCTTGGCCGGCTGACACGCTCCCGGGCTGCGTCAATCTGACATGTTGCGTCGACTTGACACAGAGAGGCATCGACGCGGGGTTGTTGCTGAGCAGCGGTATTTCGAAGTTCGACGGTCGATCGAGCCATGTTGACTACTTGCCGAGCGGCCTACCACTGTGCGCGATAGCTGGACGTCAGAAGATCGCGATCGGATTCCAGGGTGACCCTGTGCCCCCGGGCAGCCTCAAGGGCACTCCCACGACCATGAACTCGAATCTGCCTTCTTGCTCGCAGGCTTGAGCGAGGTCCTCGAGCTGAAGGCTGTCAGCAGCAAGCATCCCCATCGCGGTGATCTGCAAAGCATGTATCGGATCGACCATCTCATCCACCGTGCTTGGCACAGTCTCGCCATCGCCGTCGGGCAGGAAGGCCGCGATTCCGCGTTCGTGCATCCACGGGATTGAATCGACATGGAGACCGGCCTTGCCCAATCCGGCGGGTGGATAGCCGTTGTCCCAAGGACCGAGAGCAAGTCGCCGCCTATGATGACCCGTGCGAAACACGAGAACGTCGCCCTCTTCCAATCTCACACCCTGGGCGATCTCGCATGCCTCCAGTTCATTGCGTTTCACAGCTTCTCCGGGCTCGAGCCAGTCGACCCCTCGGAACCGAGGAATATCGAGCAGGACGCCACGTCCGACCAACCCGTTGGAGTAGCTCGTGATGTCCTGCGTCAAGGCCCTCTGGCTGTTCAACGCGTCGTCGACACGAATCCCGTTGTAGGTCAAGCCCTTGTAGGAGACGTGGCAGATTGCGTCAACATGGCTATGGCAATCACCATGGCAGGCGATCCCGAGATAGTCCATGGCGAACCGTGGCCCCGGGCCTCCTGGATCAACATCATGGCCTTGGCTTATCAGATGGATCGCAGGGTTCGCGTTGTCCGGACCAGCGATGGTATTGATAGGGATCGCCATGGACACATGACGCCCGGAACGCACCAGCTCTGATGCCCGTCGAACGTGCGCCGGACGAATGAGATTTAACGTACCTAGTTGGTCATCGAGTCCCCAGCGGCCCCAGTTCTTGACCGACTCATATATCGCCTCGAACTCAGCTACCGACACATTTCGGGATCCCGACCTTTCGACAGGCATTATCCGACTGGAGCCTCCCGAGAGTGATGATTACCACGCTGACGGACGACACCTCTGACTTGGCCCTCGCGCGTCGCGGCCTGGGACACCGGCGCGGTGGTCACCTGGCGAGGTCCCCGAGGCCAAAGCCGCCGCGCAGACAGAGTCGAGGTGACGCGGGGGCGAGCATGCCAGTCGCAACTTCCACAGGTCAAGTTCACGAAACTACTGTCATCGATAAGTTCTCATGGACTGACTAGAGCGTATCGAGAATTCGACCCATGGGTGTGGAGCACACCGAGGCGCTGGCGTACCCCGGGTCGTCGCCGAGGATCTCCCCTCTGATAGTATCGAGAAACCGGTTGACCAATTCGTGAATTTGCTCGGGTGGGGAGCGGCACGTCGATGACACTTCAGATTGAGAGAGTTGAACGCCGCGAGTCGCTATCGACCGAGATTGCCGGCAAGATCCTCGACTTTCTCCTGGCTGGTGGCTACAAACCCGGCGCCAAGTTACCTTCAGAACGCCAGCTCGCCGCCGACCTCGCTGTTGGCCGATCTGCGGTGCGAGATGCTTTGCGTCCGTTGGTGTGGCTCGGGATCATCGAGGTTCGCCAGGGTGATGGCACGTATCTCCGGAGCCTGAGGTCGAACAGTCTGCCGAAGGTCGTGGAATGGGGGCTCCTCCTCGGCGACGAACGAGTCATTGACCTCGTGGAAGCTCGGCGCTCGATCGAAACAACGACGGTGCGACTGGCGGCAGAACGCCGGACGGAGGCTGACATAGCGGACCTGGAGGCCGCGGTGCGCCGGATGGAGACGGCAGTCAAGGACGAATCTTCTTGGGTCGAAGCGGACATACACTTCCATACGACCATCGCCATGATCGCACGCAACTCCGTCCTGCTCGGGATCCTGACGAATATCGAATCGCTACTGCGTTACTGGATAGAACAGGCATCTCGATCTGACGGTGAGGATAGTCGGGTCTTGGAGATCCACGTGCTCATTGCTGATGCGGTCGTGGCAGGCGACGCGGAGCGCGCTGCTGACGCCATGGCCAAGCATCTCGACATCGCGACTGAGATCCTCCTGGACACTCTCGCGGCGCGCAACGCTCGCACCTGATGCCGCGCCCTGGAGGTCAAACTGCCGCCATCCCGCCGTCTACCACGAGGGCCGCGCCCGTCACGTACGACGCCTCGTCTGACAACAACCAGAGGATCGCCCCTGCGATCTCGTCGGCGGTGCCCATCCGCTTGAGAGGTACCTGATCTATCCAGTAATCGCGAGCGGCTGGATCATCCACCAAAGGCGCATTCATAGGGGTATCGATCACTCCGGGAACGACCATGTTGACTCGAATATTCGATGGCGCATAGTCGTTCGCCATTGCGCGCATCATGGCGAACACGCCGCCCTTACTGGCGCTGTAGGCAGGTTCAAGAGGGGCCGCCCCGATGGAACCGAGGTTCGATCCGAGGCAAACGACTGCCCCGCCGCCGGCTTGCAGGAGCTGGCGAAGACCGTGTTTGCACGTGAGGAACTGACCGGTGAGGTTGGTGTCGATGAGACGCCGCCATGTCGAGAGGGCCAGTTGATCGACTCGGCCCTCGACGATCTCAATACCAGCGTTCGCCACCACGATATCAAGGCCGCCCCACTCGGATCCGAGCCTCTCGACGGCTGCACTGATCGAACTCTCATCGGAAGTGTCCGCTGGCAGGACGATGCACTCGCCACCGCTCGTTCGGATTTGTGCGGCGACGACATCCAAGCCGCCTTGACCTCTCGCCACGAGACCTACACGGGCCCCTTCCGTCGCTAGTCGGATAGCCGTCGCACGGCCGATCCCCTTGCTCGAGCCCGTGACTAGCGCGCGCTTCCCCGAGAACCTAACGTGACTTGCGGACATCGTGCCCCCTCATTCGTGCGTCAGGAGAATCAACAACCAATCATGTTGGGCGCGGGGCGTGAATACGGCTTGAGTATCAACGGGCCAGATGCCGGCGAATTCTTCCTCACCCGTGACAGGATCGAACCACCGAGCATCGACTAATGGTCCAGCCATCTGCGTCATGTCCACGGTGATGGTCCATGCCCGCGGCATGTACGCCATCGCCAGTCTTCCGTCTGGAGTCCGTGCGGCGCTGCAGAAATCGAGCCCGCGTAGCTCGCCGACACCATCGACTATGAAAGGTCGGAGCGTGTCGTCCTGTTCAGCTCGATACTCGCGACCGCGACTCAAATCCGGGACGAGGTCCCACCATCGCAACCGCGCGAACAGGTCGTGCATATGTCGCTGAGCCTTCCTCCCTGGGGAGTCCAACTGCTCTTCCCAACCGGGGCCAAAATCCCAGACGTCTCTGGTCCCCATGAATTGTCCAGCGGCACCGCAGAGGATGGACCAGTAGGCTTGGCGCCGGATCTGAACGTCGGACGCGTTGTGCTCGAATTCATAACTCGACTCGATCATGATGTTCGGCCGAACTGGTCGCCGCGAGTATTCACGCAGCGCCTTGAAGTGGACCAAGTGGTACGAATAAGTGAAGTTGATATTCAGCCAGTCATCGTCGGTGTAGCTGTCGAATGGACTGGCTTCGGGTAGTACGTGCGCGCTGAAGAGATGGCGAGTGTCCACCTGGCCGATCCCCGCGGCCATCGCCCGCATGTGCTCAATTGCATCGTCCGGGTTGCGGTCCCCGCCGATCGTCCAGACGATGTTGTCGAAGGATCCATACCGCTCACCGAGCCATCGACCAAGCTCGCGGCAGCGTTCCACGCCGTTCTCAAGAACGACCTCGTACCAGCCCTCCGGCGTGTCGGGCCGAAATCGCTCACCGTAGTAGAACGGATCGGGATGACCCAGATACGTCGGTGCCAGGAACACGATGAGTCCTCGGCGCTCGGCCTCGTTGAGCACCCAGTCGGCATAGGCGAAGTACTCCTCGTTTGGCGTCGCGAGATTGCCGGGAGTCGAGAAAGGTTCGTGACCGAATACATTTCGAGGAGGGTCTGGCGCCCAGTACATCTCGAGTAGATTGACGATAATGGCTGTGAAGCCCTTATCGACGGTGTCGTCGAGATAGCGTTCCGCCTCTTCCTTTGTCGTGCCCGCGATGAGCGACCAGGCGGCGTCACCCTGAATCAGGACCGGAACTCCTCGCTGATCCACGAAGTGGCGATGATTTGGCCCAATCGCGAGCGGCAGGGCCGGACGTGGCGACTGATTCACAGATTTGCTCCAAGTGGGCGACTGGTCAACCATTTGATGGTAGGCGGAGATCTGGTGCTGGGTCAACAGCGAGACCACCTGTCGTCGGTCGGCACGGACCTCGCCTAGAGCGCACCACGATGTGGGGTGCGATACGGCCGAACGTCAGCCCTTAATCCTGTTTCGATGGGACCCTGATCGGGTCACGCCATCTGTCCAGCGCGACGGACTCGTCGAACTGTCTTCGGGTTCCGCATGGGTTGTCTTCCCGCTCGATCACGATGCCGCCGCTCATATCCTTGTGGGTGTCCCCGAGTACGACGGAGCCTCCCCGGCTAGGGCAAGTTCGCGCTCACTTGTCGACACGGGGCCCGGCTGGACCTCGGTGGCGCGTGTGGTGCGCGGCCAATCGGGGTGTCGTTGCTTGATTACCTGCGTCCCGCGACCGGCTAAGGGGGTCGTCCGGGTCGCTCATCACCTCTTAGGTTCGCCTATGTCCCTATATACCTTAGGTGTTCTTATCTTGATACAGGGGAATACTAACCAGAACAAGGGGCTTGACGGTGCCGGATGTGAACTCGTACAGTCCCTGCGACTGGTCTACCGGTCGGACACTTCATTGATTGGGGTGTGCAGTAGACGGCTGGACATGGTCCCGGCGGAAAGCTCCTGAAGCGAACTGCTGGCGTAATCGTCGAGGAGGACACACATGGCAGGGCTCTCGCCATCGACACGTCTTACTCATTGGTTGACCACGCATTTCGCATCCAGCAGGTCCGCGCCGAGGCGGGGATCCGCCCGCGCAGTCGTGCTGATCACAACCCTGGCGATCGCCGGATGTGGGTCGGCCACTGGCACACAGTCGCCAAGCGGTACGACCGCCTCATCGGCTGGCGCCGCATCAGCTGAGCCATCCGCAGCGGCTAGTCTCGATGCATCGTGCAAGCCGGGTGGGACATTGGTGATGGCGCGCGACAAGGAGCCGGACTCACTAAACCCCATGATCAGCGCGTCGGGCAACGGTGCGATCTTCGCTGCGATGCAGATCTATGAGCGACTCGTGGAACAATCGCCGGCCAGCAAGGACCCGGTGCCCGGGCTCGCGGAATCATGGGAAGCTGCGGACGACGGCCTGAGCTACACCTTCCACCTCAGGCCAAGCACATTCGCGGATGGCACCCCTGTAACCGCCGAGGACGTAAAGTTTTCGTTGGACCGATTCAGAGATCAGGAAATCGACCTGACAGCCGGCTTCCTTGCGGCAAACGTCAAGGATGTCGTCATCGTGGATCCGTCGACGGTCCGCATCGACATGGAGCAGGTCGACGGCTCGATTTTGGCCGCGTTGACGCTGATGGAAGCTTCGATCATGCCGCAGAAGGCGGTAACCGAGCTCGGTGAGGAGCAATTTGGACAGGCCCCGATCGGGTCCGGACCGTTCATGGTCAAGGCGTGGGCACCCGGCCAAAGTCTCGAATTCGCTCGCAATCCGCACTACGCCGTGGACAACAAACCGTACCTCGACGGTGTGCTATTCCAATATGTCAAAGATGACAACGCCAGAATCCTGAAGGCCCAGTCGGGCGACGCCGACGTTGTGCAGTCGATCCCGATCTCCCAGGCAGCGACGATCGAGGGCCTTGCCGACTACACCTTGCGCAGCGAACCGCTGCTCGCCCAGGACAATGTGTGGCTCAATCATTCATGGGACAACAACGGACAGAAGACCCTGGGTGACAAGCTCGTCCGCCAAGCGCTCAACTACGCCACCCCGAAGGAGGACATCAACAACCTCGTCTTCGGTGGACTTGCGACGATAGCGAATACGGGGACGACGGTCACGCAGTTCTGGGATTCGTCGATCCCACCCTATCCATACGACCTCGACAAGGCCAAGGAATTGATGGCCACCTCGTCAGCACCCGATGGTTTCACACTGCCGATGGTCATCCTGGCCGGCGACGGAGTCGCGCAGCAGACGGCCGAGTTGATCCAATCGGCGTGGGCGAACATTGGCGTCATCGTCGACATCCAGCCGCTCGATGAGGCCGTCCTGAGCAGCGTCCAGAACGAATTGGATTATGCGGCTCTGATCACGAGTGCGACGACCGTGACCAGTGACACCCCGGACGATAGTGAGCTTGCCTCGATCATGTACGACTGGGGTACAGACTGGAAGAGCTTCTTCACTGACTACAAGTCAGATGCCGCCTCGAAGCTTGTTCACGATGCTGTCGCCACGACCGACCTAGACCAGCGTCGGGCGCTCTACTCGGAGCTTCAGAAGCTGACTCTCGACGACGCGATCTCGGTTCCATTGGTGATCGCTCCATCGGTGACGGCCGTAAGCAACAAGGTTCAAGGGTTCGAGACCATTCCCGCCGGGTGGTGGCTCCTCCAGGACGTGTGTCTTACTCAGTAACCGATGTATCGGACGGGGACGTTTTCGTCCTCGTCCGATATGGCTCGGTGCATAACGGGTGATCAGGTACCTGGGAGCGCGCGGGCTCCAGGCAATTCCGGTTCTTATCGGGATCAGCCTCGTCGCGTTCTTCCTCATTCGACTCGTGCCGGGCGACCCTATCCGGACGATGTTGGGCGCCCGGGCGACTGAGGAAGCAGTCGCGATTCTTCGATCCCGCTATGGCCTCGATCAACCGCTGCCGATCCAGTACCTGAGTTTTCTGGCCGGTGCCGCGCAATTGGACCTGGGCGATTCGATCGCCCTCCAGCGGCCCGTGGCAGCATTGATTGGATCCAGGATGGGACCGACGATCCTGCTTATCGGCTACGCGACCATCATCTCGTTCGTAGTCGCCCTCCCATTGGCGACCTACTCGGCGGTCAAGGCAAATCGCCTGCCGGATCAGACGATTCGGTTGGTCATGATGGTCACCTTCGCAATGCCTGCATTTTGGCTGGGGTTGATCCTGATCCTAGTATTCAGCCTCAATCTGCACTTGTTCCCCGCGTCCGGACTCGGAGAGGGGTTGCTGCCTCTCGTATGGAGCCTGACGCTCCCAGCGATCACGATCGGGCTCTACCTCGCACCTGTGCTCATCCGAACCCTGCGGGCAAGCATGATGGAGAGTCTCCAGTCCGATCATGTCGAGGCCGCGCGCGCTCGCGGGCTGCCCGAGGGCCTGATCCTCCGAAGACATGTGCTCCGGACCTCATTGATTGCGACGGTCACGATCGTGGGCGTAAATCTTGGGTTTCTCATCAGTGGGTCAGTCATTGTGGAGAATGTCTTCGCCATCCCAGGTCTGGGCAGTCTGTTGGTGAACGCCGTGGCCACTCGGGACTTCCCATTGATCCAAGGGGTCGCGCTCTTCCTGGGAGTAGCCGTGGTCATCCTCAGCCTCGGCACAGACATCGTCAACGCCTTGATCGATCCCAGGATCCGGACTTGATGCCCAGGGAAACCAGCCCATCGGGGCTGGACCACTTGGCGGTCGAGTTGCCGCTGAGCGGCATGGGGAGCGGGCGATTTGCCGACATTGGGCTGTGGATCGGTTTGGCGATCATCCTCGGTATTGCCGTGCTCAGCATCGCGGCGCCGTTCCTGCCGATCCCGGGGCCCAATGAAGTCGATGCGACGGCCGCACTTCAGCCTCCGTCGCTCGATCACATCTTCGGGACCGATAACCTCGGTCGGGACATGTTCTCGAGGGTCGTGTATGGGGCCCAGATTGACCTGCTTCTGGGCGTAGTCACGACGTACGTTTCACTCATCATCGGCGTTGCCGTCGGCGCGTTTGCCGGCTACTTCGGGGGGAAGCGCGAGAGCGTGCTCATGCGGCTCGTGGATACATTGATTGCATTCCCGTTTATCGTCCTGGTGCTTGCCATTGTCGGCCTCGTCGGCCCCGGCCTCGTCGGCGTCTATGTCGGCATCATCATCGTGAGTTGGACCGTCTACGCCAGGATCACCTATACCGAGATGCTGGTGCTTCGGGAGCGTCAGTTCATTCTCGCTGCCAGGACACTCGGCTACACCGATGCGCGTGTCATCGTTCGACACGCGATCCCAAATCTGCTTCGACCCAATATCGTTTTCTCGCTCTCGGATGTCGTCTTGAACATCCTTGCGCTGGCGTCACTCTCGTTCCTGGGCGTCGGTGTCAAGCCGCCGACGCCGGAGCTCGGGTCCCTAATCGCCGGCGGTCAGCCCTACCTCCTCACGGCGTGGTGGATCACGACGCTGCCCGGCCTTGTCGTCGTCCTGATAGGGGTTGGGTTCGTCCTGCTCGGGGAGGGAGTGGCCGACCGACTTAGCGAACACGCGGTCGCGACTGCATGACCGACCTCACGCTCCACGAAGGCTCGCCCGCGCAGCCCAGCACGGCGATCCTGCTCGACGTTCAAGACTTGACAGTCGCATTCCCGACGCCTCGAGGGGTCATCTATCCGGCGCGAAGGGTGTCGTTTCGGTTGGCTGCGGGGCAGACGTTAGGGCTCGTCGGCGAGTCCGGGTCTGGTAAGAGCGTCACTCTTCGGGCCGTCCAAGGTCTCATCCGGGATCCGGGCCGAATCATCGGCGGGCGGGTCCTCCTTGACGGACGTGATCTTGTGACCACCGCACCGAAGGACCTCCAGGCGATTCGCGGGCGCGACATCGCCATGATCTTCCAAGATCCGATGGCAAGCCTGAACCCCGTCCTTTCGGTCGGCGATCAGCTCTCTGAAACTCTACGCGTGAAACTTGGCCTCGATCGTCGTTCGGCCATGTCGCGCTCAGAAGAGTTGCTTCATCGTGTTGGGATCAGGCCCGCACGAGGGCGTTTGAAGGCATACCCACATCAGCTCAGCGGGGGAATGGCCCAGAGGGTGATGATCGCGCTGGCCATCGCGAGCAACCCGAGGGTTCTCTTGGCCGATGAGCCGACGACCGCTCTCGATGTGAGCGTCCAGGACCAGGTTCTGTCATTGCTCGAAGAACTTCGCTTGGAGACCGGGATGGGCATGATCATCGTTTCGCACGACATCGGAGTCATCGCGCGGTCGTGCGACACCGTCGCGGTCATGTACGGGGGCAGTTTGCTCGAGCGCGGATCCGTCGATGAGGTCCTGCGGGAGCCTCGTCATCCGTACACGCGCATGCTTCTGGCGACCGTCCCGAGCCTGCGGCCAAACGTCGAACGGAAGCAGCTGGCGTCCATCTCCGGGCAGCTCCCGGACCTGGCTAGCCTTGCCACGGGCTGCCCGTTCGCGGCTCGCTGCGGCCTGGTCAGACCTGAGTGTGCCGACATCCCGGTTAGGCTCGATGAACCGGCAGATGCGCACGGCTCAGCCTGCCCATTTGCTTGAGGCTGATGATGGACGAGCTTCTAACGATCCGCGAACTCAAGAAGTCGTTCGCGCCAGGAGGTAGTCGCTCTGGCCGACATGGGGATGGTCACGGGAGAATCATCGCCCTGGACGGCGTGAGCTTGGCGGTCACGAAACGCGAGGTCCTCGGACTCGTTGGCGAGTCGGGAAGTGGCAAATCGACGCTTGCTCGCTGCATCGTTCGCCTCGAGGAGCCCGACGCTGGGGAGGCGTTCTTTGACGGCCAGGATGTCCTAGCCGCAGATCGGGAAGCACTTCGCACGATTCGTCGAAGGATGCAACTGATCTATCAGGATCCGTACTCGTCCCTCAATCCGAGGATGCGTGTCGGTGACGCCATCGCTGAAGCCGCTCGCGTGCACGGACTTGTTCACGGACGGGCAGCGGAGGTCGCAATGGTCGCCGAATTGCTGGATGCCGTCGGACTTTCCACCACCGACGCACGCCGGTATCCGCGTGAGATGTCAGGCGGTCAGCGGCAACGAGTGGCGATCGCGCGTTCTCTAGCAGTTCAGCCGAATTTGCTCATTGCGGACGAGGCTGTCAGTGCTCTCGATGTTTCTGTCCAGGCGCAGATCCTGAACCTCTTTTCGTCGCTTTCGTCGGACCGACATCTGGCGATGATCTTCATCTCCCATCAGTTGGCGGTGATCGCCCAACTGGCACACCGAGTCGCCGTCATGTACTTGGGAAGGATCGTGGAGATCGGCGATACGGTTGACGTCTTCGATAACCCGCGGCATCCATACACCGCGCTCCTCCTCGCAGCACATCCGACCCTCGACGAACCTAGTCATCGAACCGCTCCGGTTCTACAAGGCGAGATGCCCTCGCCGGACGCCATCCCGGCTGGCTGTCGGTTCCGAAGCCGCTGCCACCTCGCCGAGGCGATCTGCGAAACCGTGGACCCGCCTCCTGTGGAGATGGGAAACGGCCACACATCCTGGTGCCACGTCCTCCCGAGGGCTTCGGGTCAGTCGGACGCATGACCGTGCCGATCTTCACTGTGGCTGCTCGTCTTGTCTCGTGCGGGCGAGCTGTAGGGCCTCGTACGGACGCTGGACGATCGCCTCGCGATGGCGCGCCCGCCAAGCGATCCATTCACCGGCACTAACATTCGAGAGGGCCACGGTTCGACTAGCAGCCGAGCGTTACGTCACCGGCGGCCCAGGAGTGGGTGCTGGTCCTGGAGACATACTGTCAACCAGGACCTGTCGCAACCTCAGGGCTCCACGTCCGCCGAATCTACAGTTCCGCGTTCACGATGAACCCGGCGTCCACAAGCAGCGTCGCCGAGGTCACGTAGCTGGCATCGTCCGACAGCAGGAACGCGATGGTCGCCGCCAGCTCCTCCGGCTGTCCTGGACGCTCGAGAGCGATGCGCTCTTCGTAATACTTTACGGCGGCGGCATCATCGAACATCGGAATCGACATGTTGGTCACGACCCATCCCGGCTCGACCGCGTTGACGCGAATACCGTGCTTCCCGACAGCCGCGCCAAAGGCCTTTGCCCACATCGAGATCCCTCCCTTTGTCGCGCAATACGCCGATTGGAATGGGGAGGCGACGTGAGCAGAGATCGAGCTCGTGCATACGATGGCTCCGCCGTGGCCCTCCTTGATCATCTGTTTGGCCGCCTCGGTGGTAACGACCCAAGTCCCGCGAAGGTTCGTCTCCGATAGGTTGTCCCAGTCTTCGATGGTGGTCTTGTCCCACTCCATGAACGGGTTGATTCCTGCATTTGAGACGAGATAGTCGAGGCGCCCTCCACGTCGAGCTACCTCTTGGACCATGTCCACCACCTGCGCGGGGTCGCGCATATCGGCGACAACCGCGAATGCTTCGCCCCCGACTTCCTCGATCTTTTGCAACGTTGCTGATGGGTCACCAGCAGGGCGCTGATTCACGCCGACGATGGCGCCCTCCGCAGCGAGGCGGACCGCCGTTGCCTGTCCGATCCCACTCGTTGCTCCAGTTACCAGCGCCACCTTTCCTTCGAACCTCTTCTCCACGGGATCGACTCCTCCTTCGGTACCTATACGTAACCAGCCCGGCTCGGGAGTCGCGGCGCCACACATCGGGCTAATACGTATGTTTCGGCGAGGCGCTCGGCCAGCGCATCCCAAGACATTCCCGGCGTTTGGCATTGACCACGACAGGAAGGTGTCGTCACCGAGTCGGCAGACAATGGCAAACGTCTCCCTGGAGCATCTGCGCACTGTTAGAGGAGGTCAAGCAAAGAGTTATGCTATCTGTATCAAGGAAAACTAATGAGACTTGGAGGGACCGAAGTGCCGCTTGGCGTTGCGAGGCTGATGTTCCTTCGCGACGTCGGCCGCCGAGGGTCTATCAAGGCGGCGGCAGCTGCGTCACATGTTTCAGCTTCGGCGGTATCGCAGCAGCTATCTATCCTGGAAATGGAAGCAGGCATGCCCCTGCTTGAACGCCGGGGCCGCGGCGTCCAGCTGACGTCCGCTGGGTGGCTCATGGTCCGGCACGCTGACGCGATATCGGAAGCTATCGCGGCCGCAGATGCAGAGGTCGAACGGATGCGTTCGGACGTCGTCGGTGAGCTTCGGATCGCCGCATTCCCCACGGCCGCGCGTGCGCTGATGCCGCGAGTAATGGCCACCTTGAGTAAGAAGCATCCGTTGCTGCGACTCTTTCTACGAGACGACGAGGCCGAAGACTCCGTCACGGCGCTCCTTACCGACTCGATCGACGTCGCGATCATCGACGTGTACGAGGGATCCGAGCCACTCCCAGTAACGCTCGCCACACAGGAGCTCTTCCGGGATCCGATGCGCGTTGCGCTTCCGCCGGGTCGCGCGGCTCGAGACCGTGTGGATCTCGTCGATCTTGCGTCCGACGATTGGATCATGGACATGGAATCGAGCCCCTTCTATCAGGCCACTCTCCGCGCCTGTCGAGTGTCGGGCTTTGAGCCGCGAATACGGTCTCACTGCAAGGACTTCAGTGTGATCCTCGCATTGGTGGAGGCTGGAATCGGAGTCGCGATGGTCCCCGGATTGGCGGTGGAAAGGCCGGGTCCAAACGTTCAGATTCGACCGACAACACTGCCGATGAGCCGCCAGGTGCTCGCCGCATGGCGCCGGTCGCGCCAAGAGAACCCTGCGATCGCGTCGTGCAAGACTGCCATCGCCGAGGCGGCGCTGGCGTTGACCGGGACCACCGCTGAAGGGCAATAGGCACCCCACATCGCCGCGATTTGGTGCCCTCAGGCCCTGATCAGACCATGGTGGCCGGGCCCGCGCGGGATGACCGGCCAGATGTCGACCACGACGTCGTTCTCGATCACGTGATAGGCGTCGTACAGGTTGACCGTCGCCGGCGCGTATCCGGGGACTAGAACGATAGGATCGCCGATCTTCAGTTCGCACGTGGGGTCGCAAGCGAAGATCCCATGTTCCTCGTCGAATCGGATGGCGTCATAAGGATGCTCAAGCATTCGAACGTGCGTAAATTCGCCGTCCCCGATCGACTTGCTACCGACGTCGACAATAATCCGATCGGCGGGACGGCTGATCACAGTCGCCTGGATTGTCAACGCCAAGTCGAAACCGTCGATCATCGTTCCGTGATCGGTATCCATGACCACGTACGTCCCAGCCTGGATCTCCGTGACCCCCGGAAACGCGGCCGTCCAATCCCAGGTTGCGGTCCCGCCCGCCGAGCGGATCGGGCAAGCTACACCCTCACGTTCGAGAACCTCGGCGACGCGTATGAAGAAAGCCATGGCCTCCTGTTCCGCACGGTGTCGGGTATCGCGATCAAGGATCATCGAGCAATGGCCTTCATACCCGGTGATACCACGAAACACGAGGCCGTCCATCGCTTCGACCAAGCGTGCAAGATCGAGCGCCTGCTTCGGGGTGTCGACTCCGCAACGGTCCATCCCAGTGTTGATCTCGATCATGACGCCGAGCTTGGTACCAACCATCCGGGCCGCAGTGGCGAGTTCCTCGGCGTTTCGGCGGTCGTCGATCGCCACCATCAGGTCCACGCTGCCCGCCAGGCGGGCAAGCAGTCTGACCTTCTCCGCTCCGACCACCATGTTCACGACGAAGATGTGGTCGAGGCCAGCTTCGACTAGAGCGGCTGCCTCCCATACCGTAGCTACCGATAACCCGATGGCGCCCGCCGCCATTTGAAGGCGCGCGAGCTCAGGGTTCTTGTGGACTTTGATATGCGGCCTCAGATCCGAACCGAGGTCCCGAATGCGCTGACCCATCCGCTCTATGTTTCTCTTGGCCAGGGGCAAGTCCAAGACGAGGGCCGGCGTGACCAGTTCGGATCGGTGGAGACCGACCGCCGTGCCGTACTCCTCGCGAACCCGATCGTAAGCCCATGTCATCAGTCCTGACCTCGACTCCGAGGTCTTGGATGCCATCACTAACCTCCCCTACGCCAGTTGACCTTCTGAGCGGTCGGCGCCGACCCGCGTGTATCCAACTTCGGCAACGGTAACGGCGGCTCCCCACTGCGGAACCGACACTGCTTCTCTCACGACCCACATCATCCTTTTATGATCGACGGTATCGCAGTCATATCGTGCGCGGCTGACTTCCGTACGTCGCTGGTGTCCCCGTCAATTCGATCTGACGAGGTCGCCCAACTGACTGCGCGAGGTCAAGATGTCGGGCGCGGTGTCAATGAACCGCTGACTCCAACACCAGCAGCCAGTCTTCCTGGGACGGCGGTGTCAGCGTTGCCTCACGGTCGACCCGCCATAAACCGGCTGGGCTCCGCGCCCCGTCGCGCGGGTCGAACCAAGTCGCCACGACCAGCGGTCCCGCCATCTGCGAAAGGTCGACGCCCAGGCGTCGGCCGTTCGGCATGTAAACCATCGCGAGCGAGCCGTCTGGCGTCCGTGCTGCACTGCAGAAATCGTTGCCTCGGAGTTCTCCTAGTCCCGACGTGATGAAGGGTTCTATCGACGAGTCTTGCCAACGCGTGTACTCGTGGCCATGGCTGAGATCAGGAACGAGGTCCCACCACGGCTGGTCGGCGAATGCGGCATTGAGATGAGCCTGTGCTGCGCGGCCCGGGAGGCTCAGCAGCGACTGCCAGCCATCGGCGAAGTCGAACAGCCCGAGTGTGCCCATGAACTGGCCAGACGCACCGCACAGAAGTGACCAATAGGCCTGTCGACGAATCTGCAATGACGAGGCGTTGTGGTCGCACTCGTAGGTCGCCTCGACCATCAGGTTGGGCAGTGCGGGCTGCCGTAGATAGTCACGAAGCAGTGCGAAGTGCAGCACCTGGTAGGAGTAGGTGAAGTTGATATCAAGCCAGGGATCGTCCGGATACTCCGTACTGGACGTGCCCTCGGGCTGTACATGGGCACAAAAAAGGTGGCGATCATCCTCTGACTGGATCCCCTCGACCATTGCCCGCGTGTGCGGCAGCGCTTCGCCGGGCGCACGATCACCACCCATCATCCAAACAACGTTGTTAAAGGACGCGAAACGACGCCCAATGTAGCGGCCGAACGCGCGACAGCCATCGATGCCGTTGGCAAGCACCTCCTCATACCAGCCTTCGGGCCGCTCGAAACCGTATCGGTCGCCGTATCCGTGTGGACTCCGATGGCCGAGGTACGTCACGCAGAGAAACACAAGGATCCCGCGTCGGGCGGCCTCGCCGATGACCCAGTCCGCATTAGCGAAGTAGGCCTCGTTTGGGGTGCTGAAATCTCCGACGGTCAAGAATGGTGCCTCGCCGTAGAGGTCGCGCGGTGGATCGGGCGCGAAGTACTGCTCAAGAAGGTTCACGATGATGGCGTTAAAGCCCTTTGCCGAGCAGTCATCGAGATAGACCACGACATCCTCACGGTTTGCCGCGGTGAGGAGAGACCAAGCGGCGTCGCCCTGGATGAGCACCGGATCGTCATCCGCGTCAACGAGATATCGCTTCGTCGGTCCGACGCGGACTGGGAACCTGCGCGCAGCGTCTGTGATCGGCGTTGTCATCGTGGCTCCTCTGATAGGTACAGCGTTGATCGGCATGGTAGCAGTGGACGACCGGTCAGCCAATCCGTGATGACATTGACGAGACGACCGACTGTCGGGTGTCCACGAAACCCGCGGGCAAGTTTCAGCTAGAGATAGTGACCGCGGGGCGCTACCGGAGCGGGTCGGTTAAGACCGCGATTGGGCGAAATCGTGTGCAGGGGTAGAACAAACCGACGAATTCCGGCATTCGTCGGATCATTCTGGAATCGCGTACTTCCTGGGTCAACGGCCGCCGAGGTTTCGGCTGGCTCCGGCCCCGCGGCCAGCCGAGCCATCCCGGTCTGCTCGGTCAGCCCGCACGCAAACGAACCCGGTTTGGGGTCAATTCTTTAACGTTTGTGACTCCGAGGAGTTGCATCGTGCGTACCGTCTCTCGGCTCAGGATGTCGAACGCCCGTTGGACCCCTCGCTCGCCGCCGGCCATCAACCCGTATAGATACGCTCGCCCAACCAAGCATGCTCGGGCGCCCATGGCCACGGCGGCGACGACATCCCCGCCAGTCATGATTCCGCCATCAAGATAGACTTCGGCCCGGTCGCCGACCGCGGCTACGATCGCGGGCAGATGTTCTAGCGGCGTCGGCGCGCGATCGAGCTGTCGGCCCCCATGGTTCGAGACGACGATGGCGTCGGCACCGCGATCGACGACCGCCCTGGCGTCTTCGACCGTCTGGATCCCCTTCACGATCAGTGGCCGAGTCCAGACCTCGCGGAGCCAAGCGATATCTTCGAAGGTCACCGATGGATCGAAGACCTTGTCGATGAGCTCAGCGACGGTCCCACCCGAACCGGTCAGCGAGGCGAACGTGAGCGGTTCGGTCGTAAGCAGGTTGAACCACCAACCCGGATGTCGAGCCATGTCGGCCAGCGTCTTGAACGTAAGCGTCGGCGGAATTGTCAGGCCATTGTGGACGTCGCGTAGTCGCTGCCCCGCGACCGGAGTGTCGACAGTCAGGATGAGCGCCGAATAGCCCGCCTCCTCGGCCCGAGTGATGAGCTCGCGGCTTGGGCCGCGGTCGCGCCAGACGTAGAGTTGGAACCAGCGCTCAACGTCTGGGACAGCGATCGCCAGGGCCTCAGGCGTGGTCGTGCCCAGCGTGGACAGCGCGTATGGAATCCCTGCCTGCGCCGCTACCCGGGCTACAGCAGGCTCGCCCTCGTGGTTCATGAATTGGGTGAAGCCGGTTGGCGCGAAGATGAGTGGGAGCGAAGCCAAGCGTCCGAGGATGGTCGTCGACGAATCGATCCGCGATACATCGCGGAGGACACTTGGGACGAACTCAACCCGCCTGAACGCATCCCGCGCCCGGCGCAGGCTCGCCTCGCTGTCGGCCGCGCCGTCGGTGTAGTCGAATGCCGCCCGTGGGGTGACGCGCCGTGCGATCCGGCGGAGGTCCTCGATCGTCGCAGCGCCTGCGAGGCGGCGGTCGGTGGATGACCATTGGACCGGCTGCGTCTGCAGGTACGGACGCAATTCGGACCATCGCGGCCGGCGTCGGGTGGTCATGAGCCGTAGGCTAGCAGAGCCTTAGCGCCGCTTCCCCGGCACTTCTTCACGCGCACTTACGGGCCCAGGAGATTAATAACGCTGATTGCTTTGCTAGTGCTGGGAATGATCGGGTATCAGGCCTGGAGATAGCCGACCAAGAGCCGGTGCATTGCTGCCCACGTGCGGTCGGTGTATCCCCACAAGGTCGGGGCGGCCATGGGGATGCGAAATGGCCGCAGGAAGCGCCGCGGGGCCTCGAGGAGGCGAGCTGAATCCGGCCCGCGGCTGATCTTCCTGCTGAACGCTGACGGTCACAATCGCCACGGAGCATCCGCATCCGCGATCGTCTCGAGGATGAACGAGGCATATGCGATTGCGGCTCGTACCGCTAGGTCGGCGTGCCGTGGGCGGATGCCTGAGATCCTGGTTGCCCGACCGTGCCCGGTTCCGTAGCCCTCGTTTCGGAGCTCAGCCAAGCCGTGGGGGATGTAGGTTAGCCCGCCAAGGATCCTGACCATCGTCGTGGCCCCTCGCTTGGTCGGCGCGATCGACTGCGGCGCCAACCGAAGCCGCTGGTGCAGAACGCGGGCCAACTCGGGGAGATCGGCGTTCGGCGCGTAGGCCTCCCCGAGCTCGTCGAGGGCATGTTTCACCGTCGCCTCAACGAGCTCCTTCGCGGCTCCGACTTTCTCTTCCGGCTCTGCCTCCGACCGCTCGAGGGTCGTCATCGCGAGGCGAATCCCTGACTCGGTCGGGGCGTTCACAAGTGCATTGCTCACGACCAACCGACTGACCAGCACGAGTCGGCCGTCGGGCTCTGTGGTCACGCCGGCGCGCGCGAGCTCGCGTCGGATCCGCCTGAGCCGGTCGGGTGCCCATCGGTGGTCGACACGCTCAGCGGTCTCCGTCAGGTCGTCGATAAGGCGCTCTACGACCCGGAGGTATGCGGCAACGACCTCCGCAGAACGGAGTTCAATCGATTCATCGAAAGCCTTGGCCATGCTCATCCGCATCGATCCTTGGGTCGGCTCGAAGTCGACGGGCAATGAGAAGCCCTCAGGCTCGAACAGCCCCCGGATCGCGGCGAGCGTGTAGCCCCCTGCAGCCTCAACGACCTCGGCTCGAAGCGCCCTCGGGACCGGCTCGGCCGACCCCTGCCGCCCGCCGCCGGTCATGGCTCCGGCGACACGGTGGGTGCGTCCGAAAGGGCAATCGGAGCCCTGGAACGCAACGGACCAATCGCTCCGTCGATACGGACCCGGCCCATGCCGCGAACTGGTACCTCGTCCATCCTTGTACCGTACCGCTGCTCGGTCCCAAGCCTCAACCCTTGGACTGATAGACTTTCGCTCTCCCGAGCGGGAGTAGCTCAGTCGGCAGAGCGTCTGCTTCCCAAGCAGAAGGTCGCGAGTTCGAACCTCGTCTCCCGCTCCATATCCAAGTCCGCCGTTCGAGGGTTGACTCGTTTCGGGGGCTGTCATACAGTGTATGACATGAAGCGATCGTCCGCTGTTCTGTCGGTTTCTGTCCCTCCGGAAACTGCTCGCGAATTCGAGCGCCTAGCCGAACGAGAAGGGCGCAACAAGAGCGAGTTGTTCCGAGAGATGCTGGCCGTCTACCTCACGTACCAGGAAACGCAGACATTCGAGTCCCTGCAGCGATACGGGGCGTCCACGGCCCGACGGGCCGGGGTCCGAGACGAGAGCGATGTCGAGCGTGTGATCCAGGAGTCGCGAGGGCAGTGAACGGAGGGGTTGCCTTCCGTCTGAACCGGGAAGCGTCCCGTCGCTCGTTCGGATGAAGGCCATCCTCGACACGAACGTTCTGATTTCGGCCTATGTCTTCCCTGGCGGCAAGCCGGAAACGGTCTACCGCCTCGCCCTGGAGGGGCGCCTCGAGATCGGGACATCGCTGCCCCTTCTCGCCGAATTCGGCCGCGTTCTCGGTCTGAAGTTTGACTGGACTCCTGATCGAGTCGAAGCGGCCGTCGCCCAGATGCTCCGCATCGCCTTGGTGGTCGAGCCAATCGAGACGGTTCAGGTGGTCGCCGCAGATCCGGCAGACGACCGTGTTCTCGAGGCAGGGAGCGCGTTTGGTGCAGACGTGATCGTTAGCAGCGATCGACACCTCCTGGACATCGGGGCGTGGAGCGATATCGAGATCATCTCGCCAGCGGAGTTCATCGCCCGGTGGAGTTCCTGAGCGCGCGGGAGTTCGGCGCGCGGGCGATCCCGAGAAGGCCAGTCGGTGGTTGCCTCCCCGCCTCCATGTAGACCCAGGGGATAGACGTGAGGTCGTGTCCGCCGTCGACCAGCCATGTAGCATGCCGGCCATGGTCGGCGAAGCACTCCTGCTGGGGATCGCCTCGATGGCCGCCGTCATCGCCGGGTTCGCGGCCGTGACGGCCACACTCACGCCGCCAGAGGGCTCATGGAGCCCGGTCCAGCGGATCCGCCAACGCGCCATCGTCTCGACCAGCTTCAACGTCATGTTCGAAGCACTCCTGCTGGTCATCGCCTTCGCCTGGCTCGACGACGCCGGTCAGGCGATCGTCCTGTCGAGTGCCCTGGTCGCGCTCTACGCCGGGTGGATCGTGGCAACGCGAGGCCGTCAGCTCTATCGCGCCGGCGGCCTGAGAACGCGGGGTGGCCGACTGCTGTTCGTGCCGGGTATCACGGCCTTCCTGCTGTTCACGGCAAACGCGCTCGTGCTCGTCTCTGTGGCGGCCTACGCGCTCGCACTGTGCGTCCAGCTGTCCGTGGCGGTGGTGAGTTTCTACCAGCTCGTCGCCGCCGTATCAGACTGAGCATCCCGAGATTCCCCATCTAGCCAAGGACTACACGGTCGTCGTCTTCGATGGTCTGGGCAACGGCGGATCTGACCGCCCGCTCGACCCCAACGCGTACGACGACCACCTGTTCGCTCTCGACGCCGTCCCTGTCCTCGATGCCTGCGGAGTGGATCAGGCGGTGTCCATCTCGAATTCCGCGCCCGCCGTCGGTGCGTGCCGCGCCGTAGGTGACCTCCGGGTCGATTGGTGTTGACCTCGCCCGACCGCGTGTTCAAGCTGGCCTGATCCAACCGCTGTGAGCACGATGGAGGGCGGTCGACCTCGATGGAACGTGACGATCCCGCCTACGGGGGGCAGCGCGAGTACACCCCGTTCTTCCTCAGGATCTACGACCCGGTGATCCTTGGCTTCTTCACACGGGTCGTATGGCGATGCCCGCCGGGCCGACTGGTCGAGGGATACCGGCGACACGCGCGTCCTCGACACCTCGATGTTGGACCGGGCACGGGCTACTTCCTGGAACGGGCCGGCCTGCCTGTGGGCAGCCCGGTCACGATCCTCGACCCGAATGCGCACGTCCTCGATCACGCCTCCCGGCGGCTGCGGCGGTTGGACATCACGACCGTCGAGGCCGATGTCCTCAAACCGCTGCCTCTCGATGGGCCGTTCGATTCCGCCGCCCTCAGCGGCGTGATCCACTGCCTGCCCGGACCGCTCTCGCGCAAGGCCACGGCCGTCGCCAACGTGGCGGCCGTTCTGGCACCGACCGGCGTTCTCTTCGGCGCGTCGATCCTCGGGACCTCGGGGCGACATAGCTGGTTGGCGAGGAGGTTGCTCGACTCCAACAATCGACGAGGCGTCTTCGACAACCTGGGCGACACCCAGGAAGGGCTCGGCGAGATCCTCAGGGCGTCGTTCGAGCAGGTGCAGCTGGAGACTGTCGGCTCGTTCGCGATCTTCGCGGCCATGAATCCGCGGACGACATCGTCCACCGTCACGACCCCATAAGGACGCCCGAGTCGCACGCCCATCCGCCTTCCCCCACGACGTGGCCGGCGATGCTACGCCCGCGTTTCTTGCGTCCACTTCCAGTGTCCGGCAGACTCCGGCGACATGGATATCGGCGTCCTCGGACCAGCACTCGTCGGAGCGATCTTCGGGGCGCTCGGTTGGCTGTTCGTCGGCCTGTACATGACCGGACGCCAGAACCGGCAGATCGCGAAGAACGCTGGCCGCGCGGTCTACTTCGAGCTGGCGATGAACAAGCTGAGCGTCGAGGTCGCTCTCGAATACGGCGCCTTTGCGCCGCTCGGGAGATCATCGTTCGACCGCCTTCTCCCGGAGCTCGCGACGTGGCTGGAGCCGGAAGAGCTGCAGTTGATGGTCTCGGCGTACATGAGCCACGTTGGCTACCGTCAAGTCAGCACCGACGCGGATCTGCCGCCGGCCGCTCGACAGGCGGCGCTGGCCGGTATCCTCGCGACCCAGGTACAAGCCCTCGACCTCATCCGTGGGCGAGTGTTCTCGGACGACGAGGCGCGGCGGATAGAACAAGCGCAGTCGAGCGGAGGAACATGACGATGCCCGTCGATCACCAGGCGCTGTTAGAACGGTATGCGGCAGCGCTCGAGGGTGGTGACCTTGAGATCATCGACGAGGTCTTCACCGAGGATATCGTCGACGAATACCCGCAGTCCGGGGAGATCATCCGAGGACGTCAGAACCTCCGGGCTGTGATGGAGCATCGCCCCGGCCGAGCCCACCTCTCGTCGTTGCGAGCCCGAGCGAGCGACGAGCATCGGGTCATCGCGCCGCTGTTCACCGTGGTTCGAGTCCAGGGTCGGGGCGATGCCGGCACGATGACGCTGCGGGCCCGCTACCCGGACGGTTCCCTGTGGTGGATCGTCGTGGTCTACGAGCTGCGCGACGGCCGGATCGCCCGTTCGACGAGCTTCTTCGCCCCGGAGTTCGAGGCTCCCGAATGGCGCGCCCCGTTCGTCGAGCGTCGAGCGGCGTCGGAAGCCTGAGCAGCCGAGCAAGATCGCGCAAGGAAGTGAGGAACGTGGACGATCTCGAACGGAACAAGGCGCTCATCCAGACCTACTGGGACGCAGTCAACAGCGAGGACTACGCGACGCTGGAGTCGATCCACGACCCCGCAGCACGCAACCACGCTCCCGCCGCGTTCGATCTGACCGAATGGCCGCCCGAGGGCAAACCGTTCGGCCCCACCGAGGTCCGCGAGACCTACCAGTGGATCCGCAGTGGGCAGCCGGATCTCCACGTCGAGGTCGAGGCGATGATCGCCGAGGACGACCAGGTCGTGGCCTGGGTCCGGGCCACGAGCACCCTGACCGGGACGGGTGGGCCGATACCGCCGACCGGCCGGAGGATCGACTTCCACCACGCCCATCGCTTCCGGATCCGGGATGGGCGGATCGTCGAGCACTGGGCGGTCCGCGACGACCTACGGGCCATGCTCCAGGCTGGCGTCGTGGCCCCACCCAGTCGACCCGGTGCGTGAGCGTCTCCCGCTTCACGTCCGGCCGTAGACTTGACCGATGAACCGCCACCGACTCGTGCCGCTCGTCGTCGCCATCCTCCTTGCCAGCGGACTCGGTGTCGGGTCGGCCCAGGTCGCCCCACCGGTCGCCGCCGCCCTGCCGCTCGCCGGGATCGTCATCGCGATCGATCCGGGACACGACGGCGGCAACGCGAGCCACCCGAAGCGGATCTCGCGCCTCGTCTGGTCGGGGACCGCGTGGAAGGCATGCAATACGGTGGGGACGTCGACCCGGAGCGGCTACGCCGAGCACCGGTTCAACTTCTCCGTGGCGCGGCGGGTCAAGGCGCGACTGGAGGCACTCGGTGCCACGGTCTACATGACCCGGACGAGCGACACGGGCGTCGGCCCGTGCGTGGACGTGCGCGGCCGGTTCGGGGCGGCGGTGAACGCCAGCCTGATGGTGAGCATCCATGCCAACGGCGCGGCGCGGTCGGACAAGGGCTTCTTCGTCATGCGGCCGGGTCTTGTTCGCGGCTACACCGAGGACATCATGGCGGGGTCCCTGAAGCTCGCCCGGGCGCTCCGGACGGGACTCCTCGGCGTCTCCGTGCCGATCGCCAACTACTACACGTCGACCGGGATCAAGAAGCGGACGGACCTCGCCGGGCTGACTCTCTCCGACGTGCCGGCCGTCATGCTGGAGCTCGGCAACATGAAGAACCCGAGCGATGCCAGACGGATGAAGCTGTCGACCGGCCGCGACCGGTATGCGAACGGGATCGTCGCCGGGATCCGGGTCTACCTCGCCAGATAGACGCGCGAACCGCCGCCCTACGACCAGGTTCGGAACGGGTGGGCGACCAGATTCGCATTGAAGTAGCGCGGGTCATCGGTCACCTCGAGGCCGACCCACGCCGGAGGGTCCACGGCGGTCGTCTCGCTCGGTAGTTCGATCTCAGCCACGATGAGACCGGCATTCTCACCCTCGAACACGTCGATCTCCCAGGCCAACGGTCCGTGGGGGATCCGATACCGGGTCTTGACGATGGGCGACCCCACACACAGTGCGACCAGCGCATCGACGTCATCCAGCGGGATCTCGTACTCGAACTCCGGCCGCGCGGCGCCGACACTGCGTCCCTTGATCGTCAGGAAGGCGCGATCGCCGGCCCGGCGCACGCGCACCGTCCGGTCCGGGTCGGTCGAGAGGTAGCCCTGGACGAACGCGGTGCCGGTCAGCCCGTCGAGGATGCTTCGATCCCGGACCAGGAACTTGCGCTCGATCTCGATACCCATGGGTCGATTGTCGTTCAAGTGGCGGTGGTCGGGCACGGCCCTCTTGACAATTGGAAATGTCTGACACATCATATCGGTATGTCAGACAAACGACGAGCCCAAGGCACCGCCGGGTCGATCCCGACCACCACCCTGCGGGACTTCCTGCGTGGCGGCTACCAGGACGTCAAGGAGCCGACCCTCGTCCTCTACCACGCGGCGATCCTGGGCACCTTCGTGCCCGGTGTCATCACGTCCCGCTACAAGTGGACGCCGAATGCGCTCATCGAAGCCGAGCACCTGGAGGCGGAGCCAGCGCCCGCGCCATCCATGCGGTCGACCATGGCGCCTCCTTTCCTGGCCCGCGCCATCCCGATGTCCGACGAGATCGCGGCGCCCCGTGGCGCGCACGAGCCGGGTGGTGCGCAAGAGCCCGGCGATGCGCACGAGCCAAGCACTCGGGTCGCCTACCGCACCCTCCGCAGGTCCACCCCCTCCCCGATCCCGGCGGTCAACCCGATCCGCTACCCATCAAGCCCATCCGCTCCCATCAGCGCGCCGCCCACGGCGCCCGCCACGACGCCGGTCAGCGCCGATCCTGCCTGGCTGACAGGCGACCTGCGCACCACGCGCCGTACCTCCAGAAGGAGTTGAACCCCATGGCCAAGAAGACGACCACCACGCCGTCCACCGACATCCTCATCAACGTCGTGCTCGATCGCTCGGGTTCGATGGCCTCGATCCTCGACTCGACGATCGAGGGCTACAACGGCCTGTTGGCGGAGCAGGCAAAGCTGCCGGGAGCCCGCTTCTCGCTGACCCAGTTCGACACGGAGGGGATCGACCACGACTACACGAACGTGCCGGTCGAGCAGGTCCACAAGCTGTCGCGGGACACGTTCGTCCCCCGCGGTGGGACGCCGCTCTACGACGCCGTGGCCGGATCGATCAACGCGGTCAAGGCCGGCAAGCCCAAGGGCAAGGTCGTCTTCGTCATCATCACCGATGGTGCCGAGAACTCATCCCACGAGTACACCCGCGAACAGGTCTTCGACCTCGTCAACAAGCAGCGCAAGGCCGGCTGGGAGTTCGTGTTCATGGGCGCCAATGTCGACGCCTACGCGACCGGCGTGGGACTCGGTGTCGCCCGGAACTCGTCGTATGCGTACAGTGCCGACGAAGCCGGCATGTCGCGGGCATTCGCCGCGGTCTCGCGCACGACCACGAACTACCGCTCGGGCGTGCTCGCCAGGATGGACATGAGCGTGGCCGACGACGAGTCCACGGCCGACGAGTCGATCCCCCAGCCGACCGCGGCGCCCGCCCACCGCTGAGGCCGTCGTCGTCCGGCTGGGGCAACCCGCGCCGCTCACGCGGACACCGGATCGTCGCCCAGGAAACGGCGCAGGCTGCCCCGCCAGAGCGCCCGCCCGTGGAACGAGACGTCCGGTCCGATCGCCGTCGTCCCGCCGTACCAGACGAGCGTCTTGAGCAGTGGCGTCAACTGCGCACCGTAGAGCTCCATGCATGCCTCGGGCTTGACCCCCGGCCATGAGTAGCAGGACACCACGGTCCGCCGGTTGAGCGTCGGGATGACGGGCGGCAGGCGGTCCCAGGCCGGATCGTCGGGGCCGAATTCCCATTGGTCCAGGTTGCCCTGGGGGATGCCCTCGATCCCGCGGACGACGGGCGGGTCGTCGTCGAGCAGATAGGGATCGACTGCCAGGTCACAGACGACCGCATGGTCCGGCAGCCAGCCGAGCCATGCATTCGGGAGCACCGGCCGCGACGTGTCACGGCGGGCCGTGGCATCGACGAGGATGTCGGTCTGGCCCAGGCGGCGCTGGAAGTAGGCCTCGTCGCCGGACAGGTTCTGGTCGATCACCACGACCTCGACGCCGGGCAGACCGTCGGCCATGAACCGCGCGTTGCGTTCCTCGTCGCCCGCCCTGACGGCCGACTCGATGGCCTGCTTGCCGACGCCGCCCGCGCCGACGATCGTCACGCTGATCGGTGGCCGGTCGGGCGAGAGCAGCGGCGGCCATCGCCTCTCGAGGGCGTCGAATGCGGAGGAGATCCCGTTGCGGGCCACGTCACGCAGGTTCTGGATGAGGCGCTGCCCGTTGTCACCGGTGACCATGTCCATCGCGATGGCCTCGATGCCCAGGCGGCGCAACAGCTCGACCCGCTCCGGCCGGGTCGCGAAGTGGAGCATCGAGATCAGGATCGCGCCCGGCTGGACCAGCTCGTACCGTCCCTCGGGTGCCCGCAGGACGACCACGATCGCCTGGCCATACGCGGTGGCCTCGTCGACGATGTGCACCCTCGGCGACATCGCCAGGTAGTCGTCGTCGGAGAACCCCATGCCGACTCCGCTGCCGGTTTCGACATACACGTGGACATCCATGTCCGCGAGCAGACCGACGAGCGACGGCAGGAAGGCCCGTCGCTCACCTGGCTCGTTGTACATGCGCGGGAAGCCGATCGTGAGCTGACGCTCGCTGGCCATGCTCCGCCTCACTATCGTCGCCCTTCGGAAGTGGGCGGCTGCCAAGAGCATCGCACCGCCGCGGCCGTGGCGCTTGGCGACATCGCTGGGCAGGCGGTGGGACCGGTCCGGACACACCGCGGCGATCGCGAGTGGCTATCGTTGTGGAGACCGCCGGGGCGAACAGCCTTCGGCGCGGGGGCAGGAGGTACTGATGGCGAGCGGCACGCGGCTGACCGTCGGGTTCCCACGGATGCATCGGGAGCCGAGTGAACGGCGCGACTTCCTGCCCCCGTTGATCGGCCTCCTGGCGGCGAATGGGGCGGAGGTCCACGTGGAGAGCGGGATCGGATCCGCGATGGGCTACACGGACCTCGACTACAGCATGTTGTCACCGGACGTGGTGATCTCCGACGAGGACGACTGCTACCGCCAGGATGTCGTCGTCGTGCTCCGGGCGCCGGAGGGCCGATACGACCGGTTGCGCAAGGGGGCCGTGCTCGTGTCCATGCTCCACTTCGGGACCCGTCCGGCGCGCGTGCGGATGCTCACCGAGATGGGGATCGACGCGATCAGCCTGGACCTCATCCGCAATGACGATGGCCGCCGGATGGTGGAGAACCTCCGCAGCGTTGCCTGGAACGGGATCTCGTCCGCCTTCGCCGCGCTCGAACGGACCTGGCCGGAGGTGGCCGGCCCTCGGCGTGCGACGGTCAAGGTGCTGATCATGGGTGCCGGCCGGGTGGGGCGGCATGCCGTCGAGTTCGCCACGAAATACGGCGACGACGCCCGGAACGAGACCTACACGCGGGCCGGATTGCCCGGCGTCGAGGTGGTGACGGCCGGTCGCAACCTGACGGCGATCCCGAATACCTCAAGGCGCGCCTGCTCATGACCGACCTGCTCGTCGACGCCACGGCACGCCGGGATCCATCCGTGGCGCTTGTCCCGAATGCCTGGCTTGCGCTGCTGCCGAAGCACGCCGTGATCTGCGACCTGTCCGTGGACCCGTACCTCCTGGACGCCGAGCCGCCGGTCGTCCGTGGCGTCGAAGGCATCCCCCAGGGCAACCTGGACCAGTGGGAGTTCGGCCCCGACGATCCAGCGTGGGAGACGCTTCCCGCGAGCGTCCCGACCGCAGAGCGTCGAACCGTCGTGTCGTGCTACTCGTGGCCCGGCGTTCGGCCCGAGCCGTGCATGCACGTGTACGGGTCCCAGCTGGCTCCATTGCTCGAGGCCCTCGTGACGGCCGGCGGTCTCGACGGCATCAGCCCGTCAGGCAAGTTCCACGAGCAGGCCCTGTGGCGCGGGAGCCTCCGGGGCTGGTACGAGTCGGGCGAGGCCGTCATCCACGGCAGCATCCCGGGTCCGGCCGCCGACGCGATCGATCCGCCTGGCCGTTGAGCCCGGCGCCGGTCAACCGACGAGGGTGATCGTTCCGTGCATCCCGGCCTCGTAGTGGCCGTCCGCATGGCAGGCGAACGCGAACGGGCCGGGGCCGTCGAACGTGTAGGTAAGCGACTCGGACCGCATCATCGCGATGTCCGCGATCTCCGGCGTTCCCGATGCATCAGCGGCGACCGCATCGGCCGGCCCGACCATGAATTCATGGACCGTCGGCCCCACTGCCGTGACGACGAACGTGACCGTCTCGCCAGGGGCGACTGGGATGTTCGTCGGACTGAACTCGTAGCCCGGCCCAGCCAGGACCTGGACGACCCGCGGCGCTGATGACGTGCCGGCCACGAAACCAGCCTCACCGGGCTGGATCCCATCGGTCGTGGCTGGCCCACGTCCGCCCATCGGGCCGGCACCCATGCCACCGAAGAACGTCGAACCCGTGACCGGGACGGGCGCCTGGTGACTGAGGATCACGGCACCAAGCGCGACACCCCCCACGACGATGGCAACGACCACGGTGATGAGCAGCGCCCAGCTCGGGAGTGGGTTCTTCGATCGAGTGTGCGGTTCATCCATGGGGTTCTCCGAGGCGGCCGAACCCAGCATCGACCCCGCGAAGCCGCCGAACCCCTGCCGGCCGACCCGTCAGGCGAGGGCCACTGGTCACGTTCACGCCGTGGGTTCTGGGCGGGTCAGCTGGAAGCGCTTGCGGCCAGCTCGGTTCCCGAGTCGGGCCGTAGCCGGAGGCGGCGCAGCAGCTGGGCGTTGGCGGCCACGACGACGGTCGAGATACTCATCGCGATCGCCCCGACCGCCATCGGAAGGTCGATGCCCCATGGCGTGAGCACGCCCATCGCGATCGGGATCGCGATCACGTTGTAGGCGGTTGCCCAGACCAGGTTCTGGACCATCTTGCGGTAGGTCCCGCGCGACAACTCGATCGCGGCCACGACGTCGCGCGGGTCACTCCGGACGAGCACGATGCCGGCTGACTCGACCGCCACATCCGTGCCGGCGCCGATGGCGATCCCGACATCGGCGGTCGCCAGCGCGGGCGCGTCGTTCACGCCGTCCCCGACCATGGCGACCACCCGACCGCCTTCCTTGAACTGCCTGACGGCGTCGGCCTTGTCGGCGGGCAGGACCTGTGCCGCGACATCGTCGATCCCGAGGCGGAGCGCGACCGATTCGGCGACGGCCTGGCTGTCACCCGTGATCATGGCCACTCGGACGCCCAGCCGGTGCAGCGCCTCGACCGCTTCCTTCGACTCCGGCCGGACTTCGTCCTCCACGGCGACGGCACCGACCACTCGTCCATCGTCGATGATGTGGAGGACCGTCCGGCCGCCGCGGGCCCAGTCCGCTGCCGCGGGTAGCGTGGCAAGACCGAGATCGGCCACGAGCCCCGGGCCGCCCACAGCGACCGTGCGACCCTCCACCTGTGCGCGCGCACCGCGCCCGGGTAGTGCCTCGAACGAGTCGGCAGCAGGGATCTGCAGACCCCGGTCGCGCGCCCCGGCCACGATCGCACGGGCAAGCGGATGTTCGGAATCTGCCTCGACGGCGGCAGCCAGCCGAAGGCTGTCCGAGTCGGTCGAATCGGCGAGGACAGGCTCGCCACGGGTGAGCGTCCCGGTCTTGTCGAACACGACGAGGTCGAGACTGCGCGCGCGCTCGAGCGCGAGGCGATCCTTGACGAGCAGGCCGTTCCGGGCGCCCAGGGAGGTCGAGATCGCGATGACCAACGGGATCGCCAACCCGAGGGCATGCGGGCAGGCGATCACGAGAACGGTCGCGGTGCGGGTCAGGGCCGCCACCGGTTCGCCGCGCACCCACCAGAAGGCGAGCGTGACCAGCGCGGCACTGACGGCAACGTAGAACAGGATCGCGGCCGCCCGGTCGGCCAGCGCCTGGGCGTGCGAGGCGGACGCCTGCGCGGCCGCCACCAGCCGCATGATCCCCGACAGGGCCGTGTCGTCACCGGTCGCGGTCACCCGGATCCGCAGAGATCCGCCCGCCGCCACAGTACCCGCGACCACGACGTCTTCCGGCTCCTTGGCGACCGCGCGCGACTCACCGGTGATCATCGATTCGTCGACATCGGCGCGGCCATCCACGACGACCCCGTCGACCGGGATCCGTGCTCCCGGCCGGGCGAGGACGATGTCGCCGACCGCGAGATCGGCGATCGGGACCTCCTCGGTCCCTCCATCGGTGACCCGTTCGGCCGTATCGGGCAGGAGGTCCGCGAGCGCATCCAGGGCGCCTCGGGCCTGGGCGATGGAGCGCATCTCCAGCCAGTGCCCCAGCAACATGATCGTGATGAGGGTCGCCAGTTCCCACCAGATCTCGACGTCAAAGAAGCCGAGGGTTCCCGCCCAGGACGTCACGAAGGAAACGACGATGGCAAGCGAGATGAGCGTCATCATGCCGGGCGCCCGGTCCGCCAACTCGCCCCGGGCGCCACGGATGAAGACCAGGCCGCCATAGAAGAAGATGACGGTGCCAAGGATCGCCGGGAGGTACTCGACGCCAGGGATCGCCGGGATCGTGTAGCCGATCCAGCCGGCGACCTCCGGACTCAACAGGACGGTCGGGATCGTGAGGGCGAGGCTCAGCCAGAACTTGTCCCGGAACATCGCGACCGAGTGGCCCTCGTGTCGGCCGTGGTCGGCCGGGTGATCCGGGGAGCTCGGTCGCGGCCCGGGACCGGAGTCTGCGTGGTGACCGGAGTGGGCCATCGTCGTCCTTGTGCTGATACTCCCCCCTAGTATGGGCGTCTCGTCAAGGTACGACCCGCTGATCAACCGAGACGGTTCAGTGCGATGCGTCGATGGTGAACAGCGGCGGTCCGAGGCCGGCCACGTCCACCTCGATGCCGAGCCCGGGCCCGTCGGGGACCGGACCGACGCCGTCATGCGACCGCGGCTGGTAGCCGGCGACATGCTCCATCGTCCAGTCGTTCATGTACGAAACGGCGAACAACGCCTCCGCTGGCGTCCCGGCGGCCAGCTGTGCGACAGCAGCGGTCACGATATCCCCGCCCCAGGCGTCCTCGATCATGAGTCGGATCCCGAGGCGAACGGCGGCGTCCCGCATGAGCCTCGCCGGGAGCAGACCGCCGACGCGGCTGATCTTGAGGTTGATCTGGTCCATCGCGTCCAGGCTCACCGCGCGGACGAGGGTCGGAAGGTCGACGATCACTTCATCGAGCACCATCGGCAGGGTCGTCAACCGCCGGACCGCCAGGCACTCCTCGAACGTCGGGCACGGCTGCTCGAGCCGGAATCGCTCCGAACCTTCGAGCGCTCGCGCGGCGATGATCGCGTCCTGCCGCCGCCACGCCCCGTTGGCGTCCCCGATCACGGCGTCACCTGGCCCCGTCGCCTTCAAGATCGCCGCGATCCGCGCTGCGTCATCGGCCGGGTCCGCGCCAAGCTTCGCCTGGAAGTTCCGGATCCCGCTGGTCCGCTCACGGGTCACGAACTCGGCCATCGCTTCAGGCGGGCCGAGCGGGATCGCGACATACAGCGGCAGCTCATCCAGCAAGGCGCCGCCCAACAGGGCGGCGACCGGCTTGCCGACGAGACGTCCGAACACATCCCAGCAGGCGATGTCGAGCGCGCTCTTCGCGTACCCGTGACCCCTCAGCCGGTCATCCATCCGCCGATGGATCTCGGCGAGATTCGTCGCGTCGGCACCGATGAGTGCCGGGGCGATCTCCCGGATCGCGACACGCGCGCCTTCGCCGAACGCGGGCAGGTACGTGCTCCCGAGCGGACAGACCTCGCCGAACCCGATCGCTCCGTCCCGGGTCGTGATCCGCACCACGGTGCTCGGAAGCCGGTTGACGATCCGCCCGGAGGACATGACGTAGTCGCCGTGCGCGTACGTCAACTCGTAGCCGAAGACGTCGATCCGCTCGATCGTCGCCCCTCCCCCTTCAACCACAGGCGTGCTCCTCATATCGGGTTTCACGGATCGCGATCGCTACACCATACCCGCGCGTCCGGCGACCGCGGCGGCGTCGTCAGTCGCCGGTCTCGACCCAGGCACCCGTGAGGTAGTGGTCGAACACCGGGGCGATCGCGCGGACGAGTTGTTGCCGTGATGCCGTCGTCAACGGACGGATCTGAACGATGTGCCGGCCCATCGCGAGTCCCACGAATTGGGTGGCCATGAGGCTCGCTCGAAGCTCCGGGTTCTCCCCGCCCACGCGCTGAGCGAGGGGCATGAGGATCCGGTCCGTCAGGATCTCCCGGATGAGCTGCGCCCCCTCCGGTTCCGACGCGGCGGCGCGGATGAGTCCGACCATGGCGCCCTGGGTCGCCGGCTCCTCCATGATGGCCAGGAGGGCGACCGCGGCCCGCTCGCCCACGGTCTCAGGACCTCCAGCGAACAGGTGCTCGAAGAGCGCGTCCGGGTCCACCGGCAGTCGCACCGATTCGATGAAGAGCTGCCGCTTCGACCCGAAATAGTGCAGGACCAGCCTGGGATCGACGCCGGCGAGACGGGCGACGCCACGAAGCGTCGTGCGGCGGTAGCCGAGCGCTCCGAACTGCTGCCGCGCAGCATCCTCGATGGCTTCACGAGTGCCGCTGCCGGCCGAGCGCGGTCCGCGGCGCGCCTTGTTCGATCCGGGGCTTGCGATTTCCACGACCGTAGAATACCTTATTCCCCAGTTGGGGAAATCTTCCGGAACAGGAGACCGTCCGCATGACCCACTCACCAGAACGCCACCAGCCGAGCGAGGAGCTGTCGCCCGCCCGGACGCGCCTCATCCTCGCCGTCGTCGGTCTTGGCGCTCATGGCCGTGATCTCGGCGGTCGCCGGCCTCAACGTGGCGCTGCCCAGCCTGGCGCGCGACACCGGGGCCAGCCAGACCCAGCTCACCTGGATCGTCGACGCCTATACCGTCGTGTTCGCGGGCCTGCTGCTCTTCGCCGGTGCCCTGGGCGACCGTTTCGGCCGCCGCAGGCTGCTGTCGATCGGGCTCGTCATCTTCGGCACCGCGGCCGCCCTCGGCCTGTTCGCCACCGACCCGGACCACCTGATCGTCGTCCGCATCCTCATGGGGATCGGGGCGGCGGCCATCATGCCGACCACCCTGTCGGTCATCACGACCTCGTTCCCGGAGGCGGAGCGGCCGCGCGCGATCGGCATCTGGGTCGGTATCGCCGGTGGCGGCGCCGTCCTCGGCCTGTTCGTGACCGGCCTGCTGCTCGAGTGGTTTCCCTGGACCTCGTTCTTCGGGCTCAACGTCGCGCTCGCGGCCGCGTCCCTGGTCGGCGTCCTGCTCGTGGTCCCCTCGTCAGTGGACGAGGATCCTCCGGCACTCGACGTGATCGGTGCCGCCGCCTCGCTCGTTGCCGTCGCGGCCTTTGTCTTCGGCATCATCGAAGGCCCGACCCGGGGTTGGACCGACCCGGTCACGCTGGCCGCGCTCGCCGTCGGGCTGCTGGCCGGCGTCGCGTTCGTGGTGTGGGAATCGCGAGTGGCGCATCCGCTCCTGGACCCACGGCTGTTCCGACTGCGGGGCTTCAGCGCCGGCAGTCTCACGATCACCGTCCAGTTCATGGCGTCCTTCGGATTCTTCTTCATCGCGCTGCAGTACCTGCAGTACGTGACGGGGCGCTCGGCGCTCGAGGCGGCCCTCGCGTTGTTGCCGCTCCCCATCGTCCTGTTGCCGACCGCCCGAAGGGCGCCGATCGTGGCCGAGCGCATGGGTGGCTTCAGCCGGCTGGGCCCGATCGGCCTGGTCTCGATGGCGATCGGTTTCGTCGTGTTCAGTCGGCTGCAGGTCGATTCGCCGTACTGGTTCTTCGCGCTCGGCCTCGTCCTGTTCGGGTTCGGCATGGGATTGGCCGGCACGCCTGCGACGACTGCCATCACCGCATCGTTGCCGACGAGCCAAGCAGGGCGTCGCCTCAGCGGTGAATGACACGGCGCGCGAGCTCGGGAGCGCCCTCGGCATCGCGATCTTCGGAAGCCTGCTCAACCAGGGCTACCGGGACGGCATGGCCGAGGCTGTGGCGGGCTTGCCGCCGGCCATCGCCGACCGGGTACTGGCGTCGATCGCATTCACCGGATCCCCTGAGATCGCCCAGTTCGGAGAGGCGGGCAAGCAGCTCGTCGCGCAGGCCCGGCAGGCGTTCGTCGGCGGGGTCAGCGATGCCGTCCTGGTCGGCGCCGTCATCCTTGTCGCTGGGGCCGTTGGCGTGGCCATCCTCGCTCCCCGAGCTCGACGAGAGAGCAGACGCCGACCGCGCCGAGGGCCTGGCGACCAGCGCCTAGCGCCTAGCGCCTAGCGCCTTGATAGGCTCGCGATGGCCCGGTGGTCAGGCGCGACCGTGGGCCAGGGCGATCAATCGATCGAGGATCCGCTCGCCGTCGGCACGCAGTCCGTTGTGCTGGTACTCGTTGGTGATCCAGGGACGGAGACCGCGGATGGCCGCCGCCGTCTCCTCGGCGAAGACCCGCTCGACGTACAGGTCGTCCGCGTAGATCGTGGCCGACACGGGCACCTCGTTGTGGCGCAACTGGTCGGGATCGAACATCCGCGGCCACTCGTGATTCGCGAGCAGCTCCGCCGCGGGGCCATGCGATCGCAGGGCTCCATAGTCCTCGAACATCCAGGGGAAGACGTGCTCGGCCGTGAACAGCTCGCCGTCGCGCACCTCGTCGGGCAGCAGCCGATCCGCCGACCAGCGCGTCGCTCCGCCGTCCGCGTACGAGGATTCGTGCAGCGTGGCGTAGATCGGATTGCGGGAGAATCGCACGCCGTGCTCCACGTCCGCCAGGAACGCCCGGGAGCCGAACGGCAACTCCAGGACGTGGTGGAGCAGTTCGAACCCGGCGCTGTCGCCCAGCCACAGACCCAGCTGGCGGAAGCGTCGGACCGTCAATCGGTCGCCCGACGGCAGGCGGACGTCCTCGCCCTCGATCTGGCGGTGGATCTCGCGAACGCGAGCGCGATCATCCGGATACCGCTCGAAGAACCGACGGTTCTGCTCGAGCAGTCGGACGTAGGTCGCGCCGTAGATGTCGTCGACGGGTCGGCCGATGGGTGCCAGGCCGCCGGTGATGAAGGCCGCCGAAGTCCCTCCGGCGCGAACGACAGGTAGGTCATCGAGGTGAAGCCGCCGAAGCTCTGGCCGAGCACGCTCCACCGCTCACCACCGAGCTCGGCCCGGATCAGCTCCGCGTCGCGGACGATCGCGTCCGCCCGGAAGTGGGTCAGGTAGGCCGCCTGCTCCGCCGGCGTCTCGCCGGGGATGTCGCCGACCGGCGTCGACCGTCCGGTGCCTCGCTGATCGAGCAGGAGCACGCGGTAGTCCTTGATCGCCCGCGCCATCCAGCCGGTCGGCGGGCTCGTCGGGCGGGCGGCCTCGAACCCGGGCCCTCCCTGCAGGAAGAGCAGATACGGCTTGCCCTGCCCGCCGTCGGGATCGGCGACCTCGCGGGTGAAGACGGCGATCTGGGCGCCTCCCGGATCCGCATGGTCGAGTGGGACGCGGTGCTCTCGTTCGGTCAGGACGGCCCCGGGCACGCGGTAGGTCTGCATCAGGCCATGCTATCGCCCCGGATCGGTGTCGATGCGGGCCCGGCGTCGGTACCGATCAGGCTGGGCGGCGCTCGAGCGGCAGGACGACCTCGAAGCACGTCTCGCCTGGCCTGGATCGGATGTCGATCCGGCCGCCGTGGCGGGCGACGACATTGTGCGAGATGTGGAGTCCCAGCCCAGTTCCGCTGCCGGGCGGCTTGGTGGTGTAGAAGGGCTCGAAGATCCGCTCGCGGATCTCCGGCGGCATGCCCGGCCCGTCGTCGCAGATCTCCACCACGACATCCGTGTCGCGAACGTACGCGCGGATCCGGATCTCACCCTGCCCGCCCATGGCATCGATCGCGTTGTCCAGGATGTTCGTCCAGACCTGGTTGAGCTCGCTCCCGTACGCCTCGATCTCGGGAAGGTCCGGCTGATAATCACGCGTGACGGTGATCCCGGTCTTGAGCTTGGGACGGAGGATCACCAGGGTGTTGTCCAGCCCGGCGCGGATGTCCACGCGCTGCACCGCGGCCTGATCCATGAACGAGTACTCCTTGACCGCCTTGACGATCTCGGAGATCCGTTTGGCGCCGGTCGCGACCTCGTCGACCAGGGCGTGGACGGTGCTGCCGGCGGCGACCCAGGCCACGACGCGGCCGAGCGCCTTGCCCGGGAACTCCGTCTCGATGCGGTCCAGGTGGGCACGGTCCCAGCCGCCGGTCACGAGTGCCGGGGCGAGCTCGCCCCCGTCCGCGACTCCGCGCTCGACCAGGAAGGTCTCGAGCTCCCAGCTCAGGTCGCTGGCGTCGAGCGGGTCGAGCGGCGCGTGTGCGCCGGCATGTCGAGCCACCTCGGCGGCTAGGTCGGCCACGAACGCCGCATGCTCGCGATCGTCGACGACAGTCCCAAGCGCCGTCGTCGTGAGCGCCAGGCGGTCCAGGGCCTCCTGAAGGAGCGCCGCGCTCCGTTGGACGGCAGCCGCGGGATTGTTCAGTTCGTGCGCGAGACCCGCCGACAAGGTCCCGAGCGCCGCGAGCTTCTCGCGCTCCCGGAGCATCGCCTCGGTGCTGCGCAGGCGGCCCATCACGGTCCGCAGCATCGACAGCGTCGCAGTCGGCCGCGTGCTGAGCAGATCGAGGACCACGTCGCGGCCGATGCGGATGACCCTCGTCGGAGCGACGGCCCGCAACGAGGCATTCCGCGGCAGCGCTTCGAAGATCGCCATCTCTCCGACGATCTCGCCGGGCCCAAGGACCGCGATCGGGACGTCCGTGGTTCGTGACCGCTTCACGACCTGGAGCTCGCCCGAGATGATCACGAAGAGCGCGTCACCTGGGTCCCCCTCGCCGGCGAGCTGGTCGCCGGGGGCAAGCTCGACTGGCTCGGCGGCATCGGCGATCGACGACAGGTCCTCCTCGGAGAGCTCGAGGAAGATCGGAACGCGCCGAAGCAGCTCGCGGTCGTTCGCGTCGCAGGTCATGGACGCCCGGGTGACAGATCCGCGAGGTGTTGGTGGACGAACCGGACGGCCATGGCGCCCTCGCCGACCGAGGACGCGATCCGTTTGACCGAGTTCGATCGGACATCGCCGGCGCAGAAGATACCCGGGACGTTGGTCTCGAGCAGGAACGGCTGGCGCGCCAGCAGCCACCCCTTGGGCTGCTCCCCGGGCCGGGCGAGATCGGTACCCGTGAGCACGAACCCGGCCGGTCGCGTTCGACCAGGTCGCCGAGCCAGTCGGTGCGCGGAGCCTGCCCGATGAACACGAACATCGCGGCCACGGGCAGCGTGTCCTGCGCTCCATCGACCCGATCCGCCACGTCCACCGACTCGAGGGTCTCGCCGCCGTGGAGAGCCGCCACCGTGACGTTCACCCTGACCGTGATGTTCGGAGCGGCTTCGATCTGGTCGACCAGGTAGGTGGACATCCCGGAGGACAGCGGTCCGGTCCGAACGAGGACCGTGACGTGCTCCGCGAAGCGGGACAGGTAGACCGCGGCCTGGCCGGCGGAGTTGCCGCCGCCGAGGACGGCGACCCGCTCGCCGCGGTAGAAGGACGCTTCCGTGGTCGCGGCGCCGTAGTAGATCCCGGACCCTGCCAGCCGATCGGCGTCCGGCAGGTCCAGCTTGCGGTATTCGACGCCCGTCGCGACGATCAGCGCCTGGCAGCTCACCTGCGACCCATCGGCCATCTGGATCGTCTTGTACAGGTCATCGAGCGACATCGTGACGACTTCTTGTGGGGTGAGGACCTCTGCCCCGAGGCGGCTCGCCTGGGCCACGGCCCTGCGTGCCAGATCGGCTCCGGACAGGCCCGCCGGGAACCCGAGGTAGTTGTCGATCCGCGACGTCGTCCCAGCCTGTCCGCCCGGGGCCTCACGCTCGACCATCAACGTCTTGAGCCCCTCCGAAGCGCCGTACACGGCGGCGGCCAGACCCGAGGGTCCGCCACCCACGATCACCAGGTCGTAGAACGGAAGCGCGGCGTGAGTACGCAGACCGATCCTCGCCGCGATCTCGGCATTGGTCGGATCGACGAGGTGCGTCCCGTCGCCGAACACGACCACGGCCTGGCTGGAGGCATCCACGCCTGCGCTGGCGACCAGTTCGGACGCTTCGGGATCGGCCTCGACATCGAGCCACCGATACGGGATCTGGTTTCGGGCCAGGTAGTCCTTGATCTCGTGGGCGCGGGCCGACCAGCGATGGCTCAGGACGCGGACGCCCTCGAACGGCGGCCGGAACCCCGCCTGCCAATCGTCCAGTACGTCCTCGAGGACCGGGAACAGCTTGTCCTCGGGCGGGTCCCAGGGCTTGAGCAGGTACTGGTCGAGTTGGATCGAGTTGATCGCGGTGATGGCGACTTCGGTGTCGGCGTAGGCGGTCAGCAGCACTCGCTTGGCGTCCGGATAGATCTCGCGAGCCGCCGCCAGGAATTCGACGCCGGTCATCCCCGGCATCCGCTGATCCGCGATGAACAGCGCGACCGCCGAGCCACGAAGCTTCAGGCGCCGCACCACGTCCAGCGCGGTCGCCCCGCTGTCTGCGGCCACGATCCGGTACGCCGACCCGAAACGTCCCCGGAGGTCTCGCTCGACTGCACGCAGGACCTGCGGATCGTCGTCGATCGCGACGATGGCAGGGTTGTCCACGGTTCCTCCCGCTCGCTGGGACCGGCGCCAGTGCACGCCGACCGGTCAAGTCTAGCGGTCGATCGGACCGGCCACGTCGGCCGGGCCGGGGGTCCGGCCCGTGGATGGCGCTCGCTCCCGGGCGCCTCGCTAGAGTACGTCCATGGAAACGTACGACCTGGCCGAGGCGGCCAAGCGCAGTGGGATCGGGGCGGAGGAGCTGCGCCGCTTCGTCGACCTCGGGATCGTCGCCCCTGGCCCGCAGCACGAGTTCACCGGGGGCCACCTTCGACGGGCTGCCCTGGTCAAGAGCCTGATCGCATCAGGCATCCCGTTGGAGGGCCTGGGCGCCGCCATCCGGAGTGGACAGGTCTCCCTGGACTTCCTCGATGCACCCGCGTTCGAGCGCTTCTCGGCCCTGAGCGGCGCCACGTTCGCAGAGCTCGCCGAGCAGACCGGCGCACCGATCGAGCTGCTCCTCTACATCCGTGAGGCCGCCGGTTCGGTCGCACCGACTCCAAGCGATCGCATGCGTGACGAAGAACTCCCGTACGCCGCGGTGATCGAGTCGGCCGTGAACGGCGGGTTCCATGCATCTGCGATCCAGCAACTGATTCGCGTCCAGGGTGACAGCATGCGGCGACTCGCCGAGACGGAGTCCGCGATCTGGCAGGCTGAGGTGATCATGCCGGCCGTACAGGCGGGCAAGCGCCCCGACGAGGTCGTCGGGGGCGAGTTCGGTGATCGTATGAGCGTCCAGATCGAGCAGGCGGTCATCGCGATGTATCACCTCCAGCAAGCTCGCGCGTGGACCGGCGGACATCATCCTGGGACTCGAGATGCAATTGGCGGAGGCCGGCTTGCACAGTCGTCTCGACCACCCCCCGGCCATGTGTTTCCTGGACATCAGCGGCTATACGCAACTCACCCAGGAGCGCGGCGATGCGGCCGCTGCCCAGCTCGCCGAGGAGCTCGGTCGGATCGTGCAGCGGACGTCGGTCAAGTTCAGCGGACGTGCGGTCAAGTGGCTCGGCGACGGCGTGATGCTCCACTTCCCGATCCCGGTCAACGGCGTCGAGGCCGCGCTGGAGATGGTCGATGCGGTGGTCGAGGCGGGGCTGCCACCGGCGCACGTCGGCCTGCATGCCGGTCCGGTGATCTTCCAGGAGGGCGACTACTACGGCCAGACCGTCAATCTCGCATCGCGGATCGCGAACCACGCCAAGGCCGGTGAGGTGATCGTCAGCCAGGCCGTGGTCGATGCCTCGGGCGGGGCAGGCATCACCTTCCAGGAGATCGGGCCGGTCGAACTGAAGGGCGTGTCCGGGGCTGTGCGGCTCCATGTGGCGACCCGAGACAGCAGCGATCGATGACGGACGCGGCGCCGACGCCCGGCTTCCCCGAGGCCGATGCCGAGATGACCCACATCCTGGTCGTCGCGGACCTCGAACGCTCGCGCCATTGGTGGGTGTCGATCCTCGGCGCGGAACCGTATCGCGACTACGGCGGGACGTCGGCCGTGCTCCGGTTCGGGGCCGGCTGGTTGCTGCTGGTGACCGGCGGTGACCCCACTTCGGACAAGCCCGACGTGACGTTCGCGCCACCCACGGACCCGCGGTCGGTCAGCCACGCGATGACGATCCGCGTCGCCGACTGCGAGGCCGTCTATCGCACCATGCTGTCGCGCGGCGCCGAATTCCTGACCCCGCCGGTCGTCAACGGCCTCGAGACCCGATGCTTCACGCGCGACCCCGACGGGCACCTGGTGGAGTTCAGCCAGTACGGCTGATCCCAGCCAGCGGACCGTCGGGCCTGGGTCTGGCAAGCTCCGGCTCGAGTACGCGGTCCACATCGCGGGCCGCGTACTCGGCATCCAATTGGGCAACGAGGTCGGGGATCCGCGATCGGAGGGCATCGCCGTAGGCCGAGGCGATGTCCTTCGCGAGTGCTCGTTCCCGCTTCGTCTTCGGCGGCGCGAACCGCATGTGGATGGTCGTGCCCGCCGTGGTCGGCTCCAGCTCGATCGTGTGGAGCAGCTTCACCGGGCCACCGGGTGTATCGAGGATCGTCCGGTCGGTGACGTAATCGTACGGGCGCCAATCGAGGATCTCCTCGATGACGGCGTCCTTGCCATGCCGGCAGTGGTTCGCCGATCCAAGGCCGCGCCGCCCTCCGGGAGCTCCCTTGATGACGACCTCCGTGACCCACGGCTGCCAGGTCATCCGCTGCCCGGGCTTGGTCAGGAATTCCCAGGCCACCTGCGGCGGGACGTTCGTTGGCACCGACACCGTCAGGATCGCTTCCTCGGGCGTGACCCGAATGCGGCCGCGTGCCTCTTCCTCCTGCCACCGACGCCCGAGGTCGTGGGCCCACCCGGGCACGTCGCCGATGCGATCGTACGTTTCCAGATGTGCCCGCATTCCGAGGGCGGCGGGTTCGATGTCGGACGCATCGATGCACGCCTGGGTGATGAGGGCGTAGGCATCGATACCCAGCTCCTCGACGACCTTGTTCTTCAATAGCCGGTGAGCGACGATCACATCCGATCCGAGGAGCTCCCGGCGGCCGGCGACCTTCTGGATGATGGCCTCGCCGTGATGGACGACGAACTTGAGGTCCAGATCCGGGATCCGTGAACAGGCATCGCACTCGCACGAAGTCGCCTGCCGGACGTCGCGGCGACGGCGGCGGAACCCGAAGTAGCAGCGCTCGATCGTGTCGAGCAGCATCGACCCATCGATCGAGTCGACCGTCGCGTAGGTGAACGCGGCGTCACCCTCGAGCTTCGCGAGCTTGAAGTTGGGCCGGAGCGCCGAGACGACGGCACCGATGAGGTCGGCCAGGATGTCCTGGGCGTGGTCCAACTCGACGTCGGCGAGGTACCCCGTGTACCCGGAGATGTCGGCGATGAGGAGGCAGGTCGGTTGCGCGGTCGACAGAATCGGGCCTCTCAGCGATCGGGGTGCGGTCCGTTGCCACTATACGGGTCGGCTGATTCGGTCCGACCGGACGCCGAGGCCGGGCTGTCCGGCACTTCTGTCGGACCAGCCGACGCTGGGAAGGTGGGTCCGACCGGACGGCTGCCCCACAACGGCGCGGTCACGGACCGAGGAGGACACCCAGTGGCCACGATGACGGGTGCGGTCGGTCGAGGCTCGACCGCGGCACGATGGACGGACGTGACATGGATCGGGACGATCCCGATCGTGCTCTCTCTGGCGCTCGCGGCGGTCACCGCAGCTGCGTCGGCGACGGCACTCCTGTTCCGCGATCAGATCCGCGGCCCGGAAGTGTCGATCGGCTCGCTGCAGGGCACGGCAGCGGTCCTGCTCGTAGTGACCATCCCCGTCCTGCTCCTGTCGATCGCCCAGGTCGAGCGGGGCCACCTTGCCTGGGTCATCGGATGGCTGGGCGCCCTCGGGTCGATCGCCTACCAGAGCGTGCTGTTCCTGTTCGGGACGCCGTTCAACGCGTTCTTCTTCCTCTACGTCGCGATGCTGTCACTGTCGGTCTGGACGCTCGTGGCCCTCGGTGGGCGCTTGCCGGTGGCATCCGTCGGCGAACGTGTCGGCACGCATGCACCGGTGCGGCTCGTGGCCGGATACCTCCTGGTCAACGCGGTCTTGTTCCTCGTCCTGTGGCTCCAGGCCACGATTCCCGCGGTCCTCGCCGCCGACCCACCCGCCTTCCTCGAGGGGACCGGGATGACCACCGGACCGGTCCAGGTGATCGACCTGGCGTTCACCCTCCCGCTGATGACGCTGGCGGCATGGCTGCTCGTCGAACGCCGACCATGGGGTCTCATCCTTACCGGCGCATTGTTGGTGATGCTGACCATCGAGTCGGCCAGCATCGGGGTCGATCAGTGGATGGGCCACGCAGCCGATCCCGCCTCGACCGTTGCGTCCGATGCGTTGACGCCGGTGTTTGTCGTACTGACCGTGATCGGACTCGTCGTGCTCGGGCTGTTCCTGCGGGCCGGGCCGCGAACGGAAGGGTCAGCGCGATGATCGTCTGTGTACCCGTCGGCCCGGACGGGGCTGTGGACCCACGCTGGGGGCGCGCGCGTCGCGTCGCGATCGCGGAGATCCAGGATGGCCTCGTGCGGCGCTGGGACGAGATCGACGTCGGATGGGACACGCTCCACGACCAGGGCACCGAAGGCGGCCATCATGCCCGGGTGGCCACGTTCCTCAAGGACCACGGCGTCGAGGGCGTGATCCTCGACCATGCCGGCGAGCCGATGCTGCAGATGTTCCGCTCGATGGGCCTGCGCGTCTGGCTGGGAGCGTCCGGTGACGCCCGAAACGCTGCGCTCGCGGCGGTCACTTCGGTCGAAGGACCGGCCTAGCCCACTCGGCCCAGGCGCCCGAACGACCGTTCAGCTCGCGGGTTTGCCGGCCTCGGCCTGATCGCCGGCCCCCGCGGGGTCCGGATCGTGGCTGACATGGGCCGAGCCCCAGGCCTTCGGAAAGGCGCGCATCAGGTGACGCAACAGCCGATGCAGTTCCTTGCGATCCGCCTCATCAAGGACGGAGGCGATCATCGCCTCACGCCGAGCCTGGGTGCCGACGGTCCGATCCCATGCGGCATGACCGGCTTCGGTCGGTTCGACCAACGTCCCCCGCCGATCGTTCGGGTCGGGCAGTCGGCGGATGAGTCCGGATGCCTCCACGCGGTCGAGTCGATTGGTCATCGCGCCACTCGATAGGCGCATGCTGGCCGCCAGGGCGCCAGGCGTCATTCGGTACGGGTCGCCATGACTCATGAGTCGCCCGAGCAGGTTGAACGCGCGACGGTCGAGTTGGGTTTCGGCAAGGGTCTCATCCAGGGACCGATCGAAGCTCCGGGCCAAGGTCTGGATCCGCTCGACGATCCCCTCGGTCAGCGGGTCCATGTCCGGGATCTCGCGCGCCCAGCGCTCGAGCATCTGGTCGAGATGATCGAGCTCTTCGCCCGTGTCCATGGCTTCCATGCCGAGAGCGTCGCATTTGACATGCTTGATGTCAAGTCATTTAACGTCGTACCTCTTGACATCAAGAGATATCGGGTCTAATCTCCATACATCACTCGAGGTCAAGACTCTTCAAACCAAGAGAGCGGCCCCGGAGGCGGAAGGAGGATCGTGAGATGACTAGCTGGTATGCGATGGAAGTGGAAGCCGAGCGACGTCGCGAGGTCATCTCGCAGGCACGGTTCTCTGGTCGTCGGGACACAGGCACCTCACACTCGGTCAACGTGTTGGATGGACTCCGGACCAAGTCCTCGATGGGCCTTCGGCTCGCCGGCGTCGCCGGGATCGCGATCGCGGTGCTGATCCAGGTCATCTGACGGTTCGCCGGCGGGATGTCGCCGGCCCCCAGCGATCGAAGTAGCCGATCCGTAGCGTGGTACCAACCAGGTACCACGCTACGTTGCTGTCTGACGATCGGGCCAGGTCCACAGGTCGATCCGACGAAAGATTGACAACTCTGCCGGATCGGTTCACCCATACCGTGTGAGGTGCATCGGAGCCCACCGATGCCGTCAGGCGGATGAGATGTGGATGCCGATCTCGTGATCCGAGCGCAACGCGGCGACAAGGGAGCCTACGCTCTCCTCGCCACGGAGATCGCGGATCGGTTCCTCGCCGTGGCGCGCAGGATCCTGCGCGACCGGGATCTTGCCGAGGATGCGACGCAGCAGGCGCTGCTCGCGATCTGGCAGGATCTCCCGCAACTTCGCGATCCGGCGCGCTTCGACGCCTGGTCGTACCGGCTCCTCGTGCGCGCCTGCTACGCGGAGAGCCGAAGGGAACGACGTTGGGCACCGAACCTCCACCTCCTGCCGGGGGATGAGCCGATCACGGACGATGGCCTGAGCTCGGTCGTCGATCGCGATCAGCTCGAAGGCGGGTTTCGCCGCCTGTCGATCGATCACCGCACGGTGGTCGTCCTCCACCACTACCTCGATCTACCGCTCGAGCGGGTCGCCGAGATCCTCGGCATCCCGACCGGGACGGCCCATTCACGTCTTCACCATGCGATGCGCGGTCTGCGTGCGGCTCTCGAAGCTGATGCGCGACCACCGATGCGGGAGGTTGCCCGATGAGCGCCGATCGTGACATCACGCGCGTCGTTCGGTCGTGGTTGCGCACGGACGAGCACGAGTCTGCGAGTCGTGTCCTGGACAACGTCCTCGCCGCGCTTGACACGACCCCACAGCGTCGCTCCTGGTGGCCGGCGCGGAGGTCAACGGACATGAATACCTACGCCAAAGTCGCGATCGCTGCTGCGGCCATCGTGGTCGTCGCGGTCGTCGGCATCAACCTCCTGCCCGCGAGCGGGGGGCTCACCGGCGGCGTCGCCGCTTCGCCGACGCCCTCGCCGACCGCAACACCGACACCGACCCCGGTCCCGACGCCGACCCCAGTGCCGACGGCGACGCCGCCCCCGACGCCGATCGCATTCGCCTTTCCGCCCGCGGGGCCACTGACCGTCGGCCGACACGATTTCACCATCAACAGCGTCCCGGTCTCGCTCGAGTTGCGGGCCGACGACTGGCTGAGCAACGGCAGCTTCGGGGTCGACAAGGGCTCAAACACCGAATTGACGCCTGATGGTGCCGGATTCATCTTCTGGCAGGATCCTCCGATCGGGGTCTTCGCTTCTCCGTGCGCAAGCACTGAGAGCCAACCGGCCGGGTCGTTGGCCGAACTCGCCGCGGCCGTCGCCTCGATCCCGGGCACTGACCTCGTCAGCGGACCCGCCGACGTGACCGTGGGCGGGTATCCCGCCAAGCACGTCGTGATCACGATCCGCGACGACATCGGCTGCCCCCCGAACACGTTCTATCTCTGGTACGGCAACGGTGCGGGCAATGCGCGTTACGCGTCCGCGACGGGATCGACGATCTACGCGTGGATGATCCTTGTAAACGAGCGGATGGTCTGGATCGACGGCGAAACCTACGAGGGCGCCGGCCCCAAGCCCGCGAAGGAACTCCAGCAGATCATCGATTCGATCCAGTTCGAGTAGACATTCGCGCAGGCGGCGGCGGCCCGAATGGCGGCCGCCACCTTCCCCAATTCCTGCACGAGACGCAGCCGCGCGAGTCGGGATTGACCGATCAGCCAGGTCATCGAGCCCATGCCAGGGGACGGGGTCGGGCGATGCCGACCCTGCCCCGCAGGCTCGATCCGATTGGAGTTCACCAGTGGATCGATCCGTTTCACGCCGCCAATTCCTGGGCGGTCTCTCGGTCGTCGCCGCGGGCGCGGCGCTGGACGCTTGTGCCCCAGGGATGTCCAGCCTTGCGCCTCGGGCGAGCGACTCGCCGGTCCCGACATCGAGCCCGCAGAGGGAGGGCCTCGTCCTACGAAATGCCACGGTCCTGACGATGGACCCGACCCACCCAGAGGCGGAGGCCGTGGCCATCTCGGGCGACAACATCACGTTCACGGGCTCGGAGGCCGACGCGCTTGCTGCAGCTCCGAGCGCCACGATCATCGATGTCGGAGGCCGTGTCGTCATGCCGGGCTTCAATGACGCCCACTGCCACCGGATCGGCGACCGCCGGGAGGCTGGCTACGACTCGGCCGAAGCCGCGATCGAGGCTGCCCTGGCGGGTGGCTGGACCAGCATCACCGAGATGTTCGTCGATCAGGAGCGCCTCGACGAGTTGCGTGCCCTCGACGAGGCCGGGCAGTTGCGCCTGCGGGTCAACTGCTATCTGCCGGTCAACTACCTGGAGCAGAAGTTCGGGGTCTGGTTCGGCGACTACCGGCCCCACCAGCTGATCAGCCCGCGCGTGCGGATCGGCGGGGTCAAGTTCTTCGCCGATCCCGCCTGGACGACCAAGATGTATATGACCACGCCCCACGCGGACCAGCCCGACTTTCAGGGCGAGGTGTTCTGGGAGGCAGACGAGTTGACCGAGCTCGTCCGGTCGCTCCACGACGACGGTTGGCAGATCGCCACCCACACGGCCGGGGACGCCGCCCACGACCTGGTCCTCGACGCGTACGAGACGGCCCTGACGGGAGCCGACAATGCGTTGCATCGTCACCGCATCGAGCACGTCATCGCCCTTCGGGACGACCAGGTTCGGAGGATGCGAGATCTGGCGATCCTGGCCTCGTTCCAGCTCACCTGGTTCGGCACGGATCCAAACTCGAGAGCGGCGACCACGCTCGATCCAGAACGTCTTCTCTGGATCGGACGGTGGCGTGACCTGCTCGAGGCCGGCGTGCCGGCCGTCGCCAGCACGGACCATCCGTACGACGATCTCGAGGGCGTCAGCGTCCCATCGGGCGAGGCGATGAGGATGGTGGCGGTCGCGGTGACCCGCGTCCTGGACCCGAGTATCGAGCCGACGCCGTGGCAAGCCGCTCAGCGGCTCTCGGTCGAGCAGGTGCTCCCACTCATGACTCGCGCCGGCGCGTACGCGACCTTCGAGGAAGATCGCAAGGGGACGGTCATGCCGGGCATGCTCGCGGACCTGGTCGTCCTCGACAGCGATCCCCGCAGCGTGCCCACCGACCACCTCCGAGATGTGACCGTCCTGATGACCATGATCGGCGGGCGCGTCGAGTTCTGTGCCCCGGGCGCCGGTTCGCTCTGCCCGTGATGCGAGTCGATCCGCCTCGAATGGGCCGTCGATCAGGACGGACGATCACGAGCCTACGTCGTCGGCTGCATCGTGTAGACGAGGCACTCGCCGCGGAGGACCTCCGTGCCGTCCGCTCGCCGGGCGACGCAACGGAGTTTCGTGATCGGCTTGTCCTCGCGAGCCTCGACGACCTCGGCCTCGGCGGTCACCGTATCGGCGACGAAGACCGGGGCCGGGTAATCCCACTCCTGGTGCAGGAAGACACTGCCGGGCCCCTGTAGGCGCATCGCGACGACCGCATTGAACAGGCCGGTGGTCAGGCCGCCCTGGACCACGAGCCGCCCGACGCGGGTGCGTGCCGCGAATGCCTCGTCGAAATGCAAGGGGTTCCGGTCCCCGGACAGCTCGGCGAACGCCTCGACATCTTCGGCCGTGAACGTCCTGGTCCAGGTCGCTGTGGCCCCGACGGCCGGTGGTTGCCAATCCACGGGTCACCTCCTGCAGATGCGCGAACGATAGCCGCTCCTATGCTCCGACCGCGGGTAGAAGGGAGTGGCGATGGTCGTGCCGTTCGCGATCGTCTACGTCGATCGGTCCTGCCCGATCGCTGAATCTGTACCTCGGCCGCTACGGCGCGGTACACGACCCATCGACCGATGCCGTCGGGACGGCCGGTCCGAGGTGGAACCCGTCCGTCATCGCAGCCAGAAACTCGTGGCGGGTCGTTGGTGCGGCGGCGATCCGCCAGTCGACCACGGCGTCCACCTCGGTCTCGAACTTCTGCCATTCGAACCAATTGACGATCCGGAGCAGCGGGAACGCCGCCTTCGTCCCGGCCGAGAAGATCTGACCGAGCCAGGCGCCCTTGATCGCGCGCGCCGTCGCGCCACCGCCACCGGGCCGGAAGAACGCGGCCGTCTCCACGATGGCCAGCGGTTTGCCGTAGCGCTCGGCATAGCCGGAGTAGAAGTCCGGCGTCGATCCTGATCCACTGGTCCCCGTGATGAGCTGGCTGAACTTGTCCGGTGCCGGCACGACGTTCGCCCCCCAGGGGTAGGTATCTCCCCAGTGGTAGAGGCTCATGCCGACCCAATCCACGTAGGACGCGCCCGGCCAGTACGGGGCATACGGATCGTCCCTGGAGCCGAGCCGTCCGTTCCCGTCCGTGTCGAGCGCCTGCGCCGCGCTCGACCCGGGCGCCGCGCCGTACTTGCCCCCCTTGTACGGATATCCTTCGCCCTGGTTCGGCGCCCAGAGCATCCCGGCCGTCGGCGCGGTCGCATGGACGACGTCCGCGACCCGCCGGAACGCAGCCACATAGGCCGCCGGGTCCTGGCTCCACGGATACCAGGAGCCATTCATCTCGTGGGCGAACCGGACGATCGTCGGGACACCCTCCGCTCCGAACGCTGCCAGCATCTCGGCCAGGTCGGTGGTCGCCGCCTCGGTCGCGGACGCGAGGCCGCCCCATGGCTCGAGGGTCACGATCAGGACGCTTCCGGCATCTGCAGCCTGGGTGGCGGCTGCCGTCAGGTTGGTCGTGTCGTCGGCTGTCATCGGGAATGACACGAAGCTCACGACCGTGGCCGGCGGAGCCCCAAGCGCAGCGCTGACGTCCGACACGGACTGTGAGGCCCAGTCGAGGTTCATCCCGACCCAGACGCCCGAGTCGGGTCCGTTCCGGGCGAGCGCTCCGAGCTCCGCAAGCGTCGTCCTCGTCGATGGGCACGGAGTCGACGCTGGGTTCGACGGGGCCGCGTCCGTGGACGGAACGGCCGTCGCCGGGGACGCCATCGCCGGTGACGTTGGCGCCACCGTGGCGTCGACCCCGCTCGTCGCGGCGGCACCCGTCGAGCACGCGCCGAGTCCGAGCGCAAGCGCGACGCAGGTCACCAGGACCATGACGATGCGACGGTGGTGAGCAGACATGGGCCTATCGTTCCGGTGATCGAGGGGTGGTGCCATCGCGCAAACGTCCTGGCCCGGTCGTCAGAATGCGTGCCATGGAATTCCAGCGCGCACGGGCCGGCATCGCCGCCGGGATCGCCGCACCGATCGTGTCGTGGTCGCTGAGCGCCGTCGTGATCATGACCTGGCCGGGCTATGACCCGATCTCGCAGTCGATCAGCAGCCTCGCCGGCGCCCCATTGGGTTGGCTCCAGACGCTCGCGTTCACCGTGAGCGCCGTGCTCGGGGCAGCGTGGGCGTTCGGCCTGGCCGGCGTGCTGGGTTCGACGGCGCGCGATCGAACCCTGGTCCGCGGGCTGCTGCTCCTCCAGGCCGGCATCATCCTCGGCTTCGCGCTCCTGCCGACCGATCCCGAGGGCGTCCCCATCGACCCTGGTCGGGCGACTCCACCTGGTCGACTTCTACCTGTACGCGCTGACGGTGCCGCTGATCCTCGTGGTCCTCGCCCGGGTGATGCGCCGCGATCCTCGCTGGCGAGCCGGTGTCCGGCCGACACTCCTGGCAGCGGGCCTTGTGATCCTCGCCGCGGTCCTGGTCCCGGCGACCCTGGATGGTCCGCTCACGCCGTGGCTCGGGCTGCTCGAACGGATCTACGTCGCCATCCCATCGATCTGGCAGCTGGGCGCCGGGTTGGCCGCCTGGCGTCATACGCAGCGTTGACCCGCGACCGCAGCGCTTGACGCCGACCCGGAGTAGCCTCAGCGGACTGGGATCCGCGACCGAGGGCATCCGCGTGACGCACGAGTACATCATCGCGACCGGCGGGACGGTCCTCGGGATCGGCCAGATCGATGCGCCGGCCCCGACGGCGGTCGGCTGGGCGGCTGACCGGGTCCTTGCGGTCGGGTCGGACGAAACGGTCAGCGCCATCTCGCGGGGCGACTCGACCTTCATCGACCTCGGCGGCTGTGCGATCAGCGCGGCCCCGCGTGACACCGCCGCCGCAGAGCGCCTCATCCGGACGATGGTCGAGGCGGGCCGGCCCTTCGACACGATCGAGGTCCTGGGCGGAGCCGGGCTGCTGGACACCGTGGAGCCGCTCGAGCCCGGCGTGCCCGCCGATCTCGCCTTCTGGGACGCGGTCCCGGAGGACCTGCCGATGGAAGCGGCCCAGACGTTGCGGATCGTCGCCGTCGTGCGCGCCGGAGCATTCACCGATGGCGATGAGCACGTCGGGCCGTTCGACCGAGTCGCGCCGTCCGACCGAGTCGCGCCGTCCGCCTCACCGCTGCGAGGCTAGACCCGCCAGAGTTCTCGCTCCGTGGCCTCCACCGGCACGACGGACGGGGTGGAAACGGGCAGGAGCCAGCGGAACAGCACGGGCGTCACGGTCGCGGTGGCGGCGGCCAGGATGATGATCTCTGACTCGAGCCGAGGGTCCAGCAGTCCGAGCTGCACGCCGAGGGCGGCAACGACGATGATCAGCGACAGGCGAGCCGACAGGAGCACCCCTGCCGCCACGGCCTCGCGGATCGAATGCCGGCGGCCGACGAGGAGGAGCGCGGGGAGGACCTTGACGGCGATCGCGACCACGAACAGGACGACCGTCGCGAGCAGCGCCTCCGGATCGGCGATCGCGTCGAGCTGGAACCGGATGCCCACGCTGATGAAGAAGATCGGGATGAGGAAGCCGTAGGCGAACCCCGTCAGTTTCCGATCCAGCCCGCCGCGATTCCGGAAGACGGCGGCGAAACTCATCCCGGCCAGGAACGCGCCAAGGATCGGTTCGATGCCGAGCGCCAGCGCCAGGCCGACGAAGATCAACATGAGCGCGAGGGTGAACCTGATGCCGATCTCGTCGGGGTCATCGACATCGAACAGCCGGCCGAACCGTTCCGGCCACCACCATGCGGCCCGCCGCAGGATGAACAGCGTGGCGACCGCGACGACCAGGAAGACCGGGAGCGCCAGCAACCGCGGGCCGAACCCGAATTCGGTGACGAGGGCGACCACGGTCACGGCGAGGAGCGTGAGGAAGTCCGCCAACAGGGCATTGACCAGGATGTCCTGGCCGAGCGGCGACGAGATCCGACGGGTCGCCCGCAGGGTGGGCACGACGAGGCCGACCGACGTCGTGGACAGGACGAGGGTCACGAAGATGCTCAGTCCCAGCAGCTGGGCGACGACCCACGAGCAGGCGACCGTGGCGGCGAAGACCGCGAGACCGAAGGCGATCGGACGGGTCCCCTGGCGCTCGAAGACGCCCAGGTCGATCTCGAAGCCCGACAGGAAGAGGAGCATCAGGAACCCGAGCTCGGCCAGCGCGGTGGTGAGCTCGTTCGGGTAGAGGATCCCGAGCATCGGCCCGGCCACGATCCCGAACATGATCTCGAGAACCACGGCCGGGAGTCCGAGCGTCCCGGCGATCAACGGCAGGACGAAGGCGGCGGCCGCGATCAGGATGAGGGTGCCGGCGCTCTCCGCAGTCACGACCGATCCTGGTCCGGGACGACCACGACCGATGTCTTGATCCGCGAGACGATGTGGCCGGTCAGGCCGGGCATCAGGATGTTCCGAGTCCCGCTGCCGAGTCCAAGAACGACCAGGCGGTCGGGCTCGATCGCCCCGAACACGCGGACCGGATTGCCGGTCTCGATCCGGCCTTCGACGTGGACGCCCTGCACGGAGGCTTCCCCGCGGATCCGAGCGACGGCTCGCCGAACATCGGCGACGTCGGAGCCGCCGGCGACGAAGCTCGGTGGAACCACGCCGAGGCCCTCCAGCGGCAGCCCGGACCGGGCCGCCAGGTCGATGGCGGTCCACGCCGCGCGCCACCCGCCGATGCTGTCACGAGCAGGCGTCACGATGCCGGTGATCGGCCGGACGCCTGCCGACAGGAACGCCGGCATCCTGGCGCGACTCAGCGCCTGCAGGACCCGGACCGTCCGGATCCGACCCCGCGGCTTCGGCAGGACCACGACGCCGATGCTCTCGGTCTCGGCCAGCTCCAGGAGACCTGCCAAGCCAGGCGCCCCGACGTGCGGTTCGATCCCATCCGCGACGTGGTGGAGTCGATCCAACGTGGCATCGAGTCCACTCGAGCGCTCGTCGTCGAGTCCCGCGGGGTCGTCGTGGACGACGACCAATCCCTCCGCCGCCGTCTCGCGAACGAAGGCGGCCGCATCCATGACGATCGCCTCGGCTTCGGCGCCGGAACCGATCCAGACCGCCGCCTTGCGACCGCGGTGGAGCGGAAAGTGGGCCACGCCGCCGGTGAACGTCGCGACCATGGAGCTGTAGTCCGCGGCAGCGCCGACGACCGTGACCAGGTCGTCCGCCCGAAGCTCGGTGGTGCCGTGCGGAACGATGAGCTGATCGTCGCGGAGCACCGCGGCCACCAGCCAGGGCATCTCGCCGAGTTCGCGGAGCGCTCGACCCGTCAGCGGCGAGTCCGGAGCGATGCGGAATTCGACGGCTTCTGCCCGGCCATTCGCGAATGCTGCAGAGGCGACTCGCCGCGGTTCCAGGTTGATCTCGACATGTCGAGCCGCGAGGCGGGCCGGTGAGATCAGCACGACCCCGAGCTTGCGGAGCTCCCCCGCCCCCTCGGGGTCGTCGATGATGGCGACGACTCGATCGACCCCGGCCTCCACGGCCAGCCGACAGACTTCGACGGTCACCGCATCGTCGCCGGTCCCGGCGATCAGGGCATCGGCTTCAGCGACGCCCGCACGCTCGAGGACGACCCGGCTGGAACCGTCCCCGACCACCGACGTGACCGGCCGGACGTCGGCCATGCGCTCGAGACGACCCGCATCCGGATCGATCACCACGACGTCCCAGCGCTCGCCGATCCGGGCAAGTGCTGCTCGCGTGGCTCCGCCCGCACCGACGACGATGACTCGCATAGGACCCTCCGACCAGCGACCCCAGCCCGTATTGTCGGGCTTGCCGGGGCCCGCGACCAGACCGGCAGACAATAGAACTGGGCGCTTGACCTTCAAGTCACTTGAGGGTGTACGGTTCGGCCATGCGGGTATCCGAGTTGGCCGAGCGGGCGGGGATCGCGAGCTCGGCCGTTCGCTGGTATGAGTCGGTCGGCATCCTTCCGCGGCCAGCCAGGCAAGCCAACGGGTATCGCGAGTACGCCGAAGTGGACCTCGCTCGTCTACGGCTGCTGGTCAGCCTGCGACGGCTCGGGCTGGGGCCAGGGGACGCCGGCCGAGTGGCTCGTTCATGTCTGGAACAGGGCGATGTCGATCGAGATCTGGCACCCCTGATCGCCCAGCAGCGGGCGGCGATCGCTCGCCAACGCACCGACCTCGACCGCCTCGACAGCGAACTCATCGACCTCGAAGCCACGATCGCCGCCGCGGGCCGGGCCCGGGGCGCCAGGAGGACACCGCCGATGACCGAGTCTCCGATCCGCGTCCTGTTCGTGTGTACGGGGAACAGCGCCCGCAGCCAGATCGCCGAGGCGCTGCTCGGCCGGCTCGGCGGGGCCGACTTCGAGGTCCATTCGGCTGGCACGGAGCCGAAGGGCGTCAACCCGTACACCGTTCGCGTGCTTTCCGAGAGCGGGATCGAGTGGTCGAACGCCGAAAGCAAATCCGTGGATGCGTTCCTCGGCCAGTCGTTCGACTACGTCATCACGGTCTGCGACCGCGCCCGCCAGTCCTGCCCGGTCTTCCCCGGCTCATACAACTCGCTCCACTGGGGACTCGAGGATCCAGCCGAAGTCGAGGGTACGGACGCGGAGCGGCTCGGCAGCCTTCCGGCAGACGTCCGTGGAACTCGGCCAGCGGATCCGCCCGTTCATCGAGGTCGCGCTTCGAGCGGCCGGCCGCTCTCGTCGAGCCACGCTCGCCGGTTGAGGCAAGTCCCTCGGCCAAGCGTGGTCGGGTGGCAACAGAACGGGCGACAGGCCGCAACCCGGTCGGCGCGGACGTTGATTGCGGATCGAACCGGCGCGACCCATCATCCGGAGCCCGGGTGCGAGCCAGCGCTGGACTGTGAGGCGATCACGTGACGTTCGACACGACCCAAGCGCCCATGCCCGCGCGTCGCCGCTCCGCTTCGGCCTCTTCCTCAGCCAGGCGAACCGGACATGGGCCCACCTGCTCGACGATGTGCTGATGGCCGAGGAGCTGGGCTTCGACCACGCCTGGCTGGTCGATCACCTCGTCGACACGGATGGACCGCCGGAGAACGGCTGCCTCGAGGGCTGGACGCTGCTCGCGGCCATCGCCGCCCGGACGAGCCGGATCCGCCTGGGGATCCTCGTCTCGAGCAATACCTTCCGGCACCCGGCCCTGCTGCTCAAGGAGGCCGTCACCGTCGACCACATCAGCGACGGCCGCGTCATCCTCGGGATCGGGACCGGATGGCACGAAGATGAACATCGGCGCTACGGGATCGACCTGCCACCGCCGCCCGAACGGGTGGATCGCTTCGAGGAGGCCGTCCAGGTCATCAGCCTCCTGATGGGCCAGGAGCGGACGACGTTCACGGGGACCCACTACCGACTGGACGACGCCCGGCTCCGTCCGCAGCCGGTCCAGCGTCCGAGGATCCCGATCCTGGTCGCCGCCCACCGACCCCGGATGCTCCGGATCGCCGCCCGCTACGCCGACCAATGGGACACCTTCGCGGCCGCACCCGGAACGGCCACCGCCGGCGTGGAGGCGGACATCGCCGCACGGATCAACCAGCTCGATACCGAATGTCTCGCGATCGGCCGTGATCCATCCGAGATCCGACGGTCCACCTGGGCGTCCGAGGACGTCCTTCGCTCCACCGACGCCTATGTCGACTTCGTGCGTCGCCATCGAGCCCTCGGCTTCACGGACTTCTCGACTGTCCGCCCGGCGCCAGGTGACGAGCCAGTCCTTCGAGCCGTCGCCACAGAGATCATCCCGGCGATCCGCTCCGGGGCGATCCGCGTCTGATCGGGCGACGCCGGCCCGGGGCCTATCGCGCTCCGAGTGCCGACTGGTCGTTCGCCAGCTGGAGGGCGACGTCGGCGAGCGCCACGGTCAGGATCCGCGCTCGCACGAGATCCACATCGGAGCCGTCGTCGCAGGCCAGGTGGTAGCAAGGAGCCGCGGGGAGGCCCGGCGTCGATCCTGACGCGGCGGCCTGCTCCGGGGTGACGATCTCGTTCGCCCCGGAGAACACGCCCCCGATCGGGATCCCCGCCTGCTGGAACGGCAGGTGGTCCGACGCGCCTCCGACCGCGACCGTCACCGGCGTCCCGCCGGCCCGTTCGACCGCGGCGACGAGCAGGTCGCGAACGGCCTGGGAGCCGGCCGGCGCTCCGATCTCGTCATACACGCCGGCATAGCCGTTCGTCGAGGCGACCATGTCCGCGTTCAGGTAGACCCGGATGGCCTGCCGCTCCGCTGTCGCCAGGTGCTGGACGTACGAGAACGAACCGTGCAGGCCCGTCTCCTCGGCACTCCACAGTGCCAGGCGGACCGTGGCAGCGGGGTCGCTGCCGGCGAGCGCTCGGGCGATCTCGAGCAATGCGGCCACGCCGGATCCGTTGTCATTGATGCCCGGGCCGTCGAACACGGAGTCGAGGTGCGCGCCGAGCATGATCACCGCGTCCGGCGACCGTCCCGGGAGGTCGGCGATGATCGATCGGGTCGGTCCGGTCGTGGTCGAGGTGTGGGTGACCAGCCTGGCGGTGCCACCGGCCGCCGCCACGGTAGCGAGTCGCTCGATCACGGTCCGCGTCGCGGCGATCGCCGGGATGGCGAGTCCGTCGGGGTCGAGCAACGTCGGCCGCAGGACCTTGCCGCTGACCATGCCGGGGTATCCGGCGATGAACCCCGCGGCCCCCGCCTGCTGGGCCGCAACCACCTGGTCGCGCCGATAGCACCCGCCGGGCGGGACGAGGACGATCGCTCCCGCTGGCAGGTCGCCGTACCCGGACGCGCTGCAGCCCTTGCCGGTCGACGTCGACGTCTCCCAGTCGATGGCCACGACCCGGCCCTCGACATCGCCTCCCGGAGCGAAGATCAGGGGCGCCACGTCGACCCCGGTCGCGTAGGTCTGCCCATCGACGATGAGCTCCGACCCGCCGTCGTCGACGAAGATGGGAGTCGTGAAGGTGTCGTCGTGCACTTGCCAGCCGGCTGCCCGCAGGTCGGCGGCGACCAGGTCGGCTGCGGCGTCGAACCCGGTCGAACCGACCGTTCGGAACCCATCGGCGCCGACCGTGACAGCCGCCAGGGCATCCAGGTGCGTCCGCAGGTCGGACTCGGTGATGGCGTACGGGCTCGCCGTCGGGGTCGGAGCCGGTGGGACCGTCGCGGTCGTCGCGGTCGGAGCGACGGACGGCGACGGGGCCGGGCCGCAGGCGCCCAGCAGCGCCGCCGTCGACAGCAGCGCAGCCAGCATGGTCGCTCGGTTCATCGGACCGATGGTATGGGTCATCGGAGCTCGCGCTCGGCCCGCCAGGGGGTCGGCCCGGAGAAGTCGAGGTAGCGGGTCCGATACAACTCGATGTCGGCGCCGCCGACGATCCCGCCCCGCAACGACCCGACGTGGAGGCGGATCGAGTGGTAGTGGACCGGCGATCGGGTGACCGCTTCGGCGTGCCGGGGATCGTGACCCCAGTCGCGCTCCCGGTCCAGGTCCTCGAATACGACCAGGTTCCCCCAGCCGATCCTCGGCCAGTGGACGTTGTAGTAGACGAGCGGGTTCTCCTCGGCGGCCATGTCCCCGATGAGCGCGGACTCCAGGTCCACGATGGGCTCGTGGTCGACATCCATCCTGGCCTGCCCGAAGAACCCGACAACGATCATGTCGCCCGGTCGGCCGGCCCCTGGGACATCGGTCAGCACGATCCGGTGGATGCCCTGATCGGCCGGATCGACGAATCGGTCGTCCCGACTTCGACCGCTTGCGCCATCGACTTCGCCGGTCACGTCCCCCAGATGTCGGCGCAACCGGGCGAGCATCCGATGCAGGATCCGCAGGTCGGCGGCAGTCCACTCCAGCCCGGTGAACGGGCGATCCGGGATGACCGTCGACGGACCCAGCTGGATCATCGGGGCAGATCCGGCGGCGCGGCCAGCAACGCCAGCATCGGCTCGATGCTCGGCGCGTCGGCGATCCCCCAGGCGGCCGCCTCCAGCGCCGCAACACGCGGGCCCGCCAGGAGCGTGCCGGCCAGCCAGCGGTACTTGTCGGCCAGGTCGTCGTCGGTGAAGGGGTCGTCCAGCTCGCCCCGGAAGGTCGTGTCCGGGCTGGTGATCGTCCGGCCGTCGGTCAGGGTGAGGCTGACCCGGGCCAGGAAGCGCTCGGGGAACGCAGCGGTCAGGTCGGTGGCCTCGACCAGCTCGACCGCGTGGGCGAGGCGCCGAGTCTCAGGCGAGGCGAGGCCGGGTCCGAGCATCTCGGCGGGACCCAGGCCGTACCAACCCGGGGCACCACTCGTCGCCTTCACCAGGGCGGCCGCGACGGGGAACGGGATCGAGTATTGCGCCTGCTCCGTCGTCTCCGGATCCTGGTGATCGAGGTGGACGGCCTTCTCGAACGTCTCGATCCGGATCGCGACGACATCCTCCGAGCGCAGATCGTGCGTTCGGGCGAGGGTCAGCACGGCTTCGATCGGCGGCTGCGCCCACCAACAGGCGCCATGCGCCTTGAACCCTTGCTCCATGACGTACCAGTACGAGCCAAGACTGGACCACCACGCGCTGACCTCGGGCGATTCGATCGTGAGCGCCGGCGCACCCGTGAACCCGGCCTCCGCGAGCATGCCGGCGCTCACCCCGGCCATCGCGCCCCAACCCGACCCGTCCTTGACCATGGTCGGATGGTCGATGCAACGCATCATCTGGCTGCGTGGCCCGTGGTACTCGGCGATCCCGAGGGCTTCGCGGGTCGTCCTCCGATCGAGACCCATCACCCGAGCGTACAGGCCGGCCGAACTGACGGCGCCCCAGGCGCCGGACGTGTGGTAGTCGGCCACCGTCCCGTGGAGCGCTTCCCCGGCGCGGCAGGCCATGTCGTACCCGACGGCCAGGGCGGTCACGAACTCGGCGCCGGTCGGAAATGCCCCGCCCCGGGCGACCCGCCGCTCGGCACTGGCCACCAGTGCGGCGAACAGATGGACGCCGGCGTGCCCGAGTGATTCGCGATGGGAGTCGTGGATGTCGAACGAATCGATGCTCATCCCCGTCGCCAACGCTGCCCCCGGGGCGCTGACCCGACGGCCGTCGAGGAGCAGCCGCGCGTCGTTCCCACCGAACGCGGCGACGGCGTGGTCGTGGGCGATCGCCGACATCGGCGTGTTTCGCCCAGCCACCACGGCCGCGCACAGGTCCACGACGCAGCGCGTGACCTGATGACGGACGTCGTCGGGAAGATCGGATGCGGTCGTGTCGAGGAGGAACGAGATCGGATCCACCGGCATCACCAGGCGACCCGCTCGGCACGCAGCATGCCGCGCCGGATCGAGTCGTAATCGGCGGAACCGGCCGGCACGATCCGGTCGAGTCCGTCCGGGAGCGACCCGACCAGGAGCTCCGTGATCGCAGCTCGCAGGGATGCGTTGAGCCTGCGCGACAGGGCGAACGGCGGGGCCGGCCAGTCGCGGGTCCGGACGACGACCCGAAGCGCGTGCAGGCGAGGGTCCCGGCGGACTCGGTGGTCCCACACCGAGCTGTCGATGACCGCGCAGTCCGCCACCCCGGCGAGGACCCGGTCGATCGATCCATCGTGGCTGCCGGTCTCGGTCACGGAACCGAAGAATGCATCGGTTCGGCCTGCCTCGGCCAGGTGGACGCGAAGGGCGTGATAGCCTGACCAGGATGTCGTCTCGTTGATCGCCAGCGCCGATCCGGCGAGACCCAGGATGCCCGGCGCACGCTCGTCCGCCCGGGCGATGACGACGCCGTGATAGGTCGGGCCCGGCTCGCCGGGGAACACGGGCGCGGCGACGATCTCGGCGTCGAGCCGACCGCTGTCGATGAGCCGCGTCGTCACGAGGCCGCACATCCAGACGAGACCGACGGAATCAGCGTCGATCGCGGTCTCGACATCGCTCCACGAGGCTGTTCCCGGGCATCGGAGATCGATCCCGAGCGCATCCGTGAGCTGCTCCCCGAGCTGGCGGGCGATCGGCTCGGCATTGGGTCCGAGGTACGAGATGAAGTCTGGGCGACGCACGATGGGGCCGAGTGTAGGCGGAACCGCCAGACCGCAGACCGGTGCGGCTCGCTTGGCCGAATTCGCTGGCCCCCTAGTCGAGCTTCGGCTCGCGAACCAGGTAGCGCTCCATCGCCGGCGTCCAGACGACTCGATCATCGTCGGTGATGGCCAGGGCCGCGTAGCCCGTCTGGCCATCGAGCCAGTACAGACCGGCCGATCCCATGACGTAGATCGCCGTCGCGTAGGCGTCCGTGAAGGCCAGCCCCGGACCGACGACCGTGACGCTGCGCAGGTCGGCCGGTGGCTTGCCCGAGCGCGGATCGATGATGTGGTCGCCCCGCTCGTACGAACCCGAGGTCGCGATCGCCCGATCACGCACGTCGAGGACCGCGGCCACGGCATCGGGCCGGTCCGGATGGCGGATGCCGACCCGCCAGGCACGACCCGGGCCGGCCTCGCCGCGCGCGACGATGTCGCCGCCACCGTTGAGCCAGTAGTTCCGGCCGCCCGCCTCGTCGATCCGCCAGCCGGCCTCCTCGAGCGCCCAGCCCTTCACATACCCGGACGGATCGATGGTGCCGTCGGGTCGATGGCCGCGGGCGTCGAAGGCGCCGCCGGTGACGACCGCGAGATGGTCACACGCGGCCAGGACCTGGCGGACGTCGAGGCTGCAATCCCATTCGGAGAGTTCACCCCGGGCAAGACGGGCGATCTCGCTATCGGGCCGGTAGGTGCTGAACCGGGCGTCGACGTCGCGGAGCTGTTCGAACACGGCGTCGAGGACGGCGGGATCGACCAGCGGTTCGCGCACGTCGACACTGATCGCCGTTCCCATGACCGACTCCACCCGTCGGAGCGATCCAGGCGACGATGTCGTGTCCATCAGTAGGCGAAGCGTTCGGCGTGGATCTGGCGTCGCGGCAGCCCGAGCCCACGCAACGAGGTCTCGACCGCCTGCATCATCGGGACCGGGCCGCACACGTAGACGTCGTAGTCCGCGATATCGGGGACCAGGCGCTGCAGGCTCCGCGGTCCGAGCGGGTCGGGCCGTTGGGTGCGGGGACCGAGCAGGTAGTGGACATCGGCCCCGCGCACTTCGGCCAGGGCGTCGATCTCGGATCGGAAGACGATGTCGCTCGCGTCCCTCGTGCGATAGAGCAAGGTCATGTCGCCCGGTCTGGCCGGGAGCGCCTCGAACAACGCGCGCAGCGGCGTGATCCCGATGCCGCCGGCGATGAGCAGCACCTTCGGACGCGTCCGGCGGGCGCCGGTCAGGGCACCGTATGGGCCCTCGATGAAGACGCGGGTGCCGACCTGCAGCCGCTGGAGTTCATCCGACCAGTCGCCCAGATCCTTGATCGTGATCCGCAGCCAGGCGCCATTCGGGGCGGAGGAGATGGAGAAGGGATGGCCGCGCCACCAGCCTTCCCGGCTCAGGAATCGCCACACGAAGTACTGACCGGATCGGACCGCAAGCTGGTCGAGGTCGCGCCCGCCGATGTAGACGGACACGACGCCCGGTGCCTCGTATACGACGTTCGTCACGTGCAGGCGATGTCGCCACGACAACAACGCCGGCTGGCCGACGCGGAAGGCCAGGACGAGCGCGATGGTCACCACATACATGGCCACCCAGTACCCGACCGCGACCGGATCGTGGATGAAGTCGACCCCGACAAAGAGCTGGTGGAGGAACCCGAGCGCGATCGCCAGGTAGGCATACAGGTGGATGCCGTACCACGTTTCATAGGACAGGCGTCGTCGGGCCGCCTTCATCGAGCTGATCGCGACGGCCCCGAACAGTACGGCGCTGGCGGTGGCCATCAGCACGTACGGATACGTGTCGATGAACGTCCACAACTCGGCGATGACGTTGGAGCCATCGCCCATCGCGTAGCCCGTGGTCGTGAGCACGACGTGACCGCCCAGGAGCCAGACGCAGGCGAAGCCAAGCCAGCGGTGTGCCCGGGCAAGGCCATCCATCCCGAACACCTGGTCGAGCCACGGGCTTCGCGACATCAGGACGAGCTGGATGAGGGCGATGTAGGTCCCGAACAACGCGGTGAGCTGGCCGAGCCCGGTCAGGATGCCGCCGATCGTCCCGAGCTGGTCGAGCCCGCCATGGCGCACCCACATGGCGCCGATGAGCAGCCCGTTCGCGACCAGCACGCCGACGATCTCGATCGAACTGATCGACCACTGGCGGGGCAGCGGGACCTGACGGTAGCGGGGCGGCGTCACTGACGGGCTGACCATCGTCGGACCGTGACTGAGGACCGTGAGACGACTCTGAGAGTCCGCTCTCAGAAAGCCTTCAGGATCTGCGGCGCATGATCCAGTCGCCCTCGAACAAGGAGCTTCGCCGATGTTCCCAAAGCGCGGCGCTGTGGCCATCGTGGTCACGGCACTGGCCCTCGTCCTCCTTCTGTCGTTCAAGACGCCCGACGCGCAACCCATCGCGGTCGGGTCCGTCGTGTCGCCCGCGACCGGGTCATCGGGAGCGGCGGTCATCACGACCCCGGCCCCGGCCAGCGGGAGTGGCTCGGGCTCGCGAACCGGCTCTGCTCCGGCCACGGCGACGCCGGCACCTGCGACCGGCGGTTCAGCGAAGTCCGCCTCGGCGACGGTGACGGGAAGCCTCGTCCGTACTCGGTATGGCGACGTCGAGGTCCAGGTCTCCGTCGCGAACGGATCGATCACGGACGTCCAGGCGGTGGCGATGCCGATGGGCGGCCGATCCGGTCAGATCTCCCGCTACGTGGCTCCGATCCTTGCCAGCGAAGCGCTCCAGGTCCAGAGCTCCCGGATCGATCTCATCTCGGGCGCCACCTACACCAGCGAGGCGTACGCCCAGTCACTCCAGTCGGCGCTCGACCAGGCCGGCATCGGGGCGGTCCAGGTCAACGGCTGATCGGCGCGATCCACTGGTCAGCGCCAGCCGGCCACCGTCGACCCTCTCCGCTTCGCCAGCACCATCTGCAGGTCCTGGCTGATCCCGGTCGCGAAACCGGCCCCGCTCAGGGCCAGGTAGTACTCCCACATCCGGATGAAACGCTCGTCGAAGCCCTGCGCACGGACTTCCGGCAACCGCTCCAGGAACCGAGTCCGCCAGGCGCGGAGGGTCAGCACGTAGCTCGCGGCGATGTCCGTGACGCTTTCGACCAGCAGGCCCGTCCGCGCGGTCGATCGCTCGATGACCGCCAGGGATGGGCACAGCCCGCCGGGGAAGATGTAGGTCTGGATCCAGTTGGCGCCGCGGCGCTGTGTCTCGTAGGCCGCGTCCGGGAACGTGATCGACTGGATGCATGCCTTGCCGCCGGGCTTGAGGGCGGCGTCGACGACCGCGAAGTACGTCTCGAAATACTCGGCGCCGACGGCCTCGAGCATCTCGATCGATACGACGGCGTCGTACGTCCCCGTGACGTCACGATAGTCGCGCAACTGGATGTCGACGAGATCGGCCAGACCCGCCTCGCGAACCCGCTCCGTGGCCAGGGCATGCTGTTCCTTCGAGATCGTGATGGAGGTCACCCGACAGCCGACTTCGCCGGCCGCGTACAGCGCGAACCCTCCCCAGCCCGTCCCGATCTCCAGGACGTGCATCCCCGGGGCGAGCCCGGCGCCGGCCGCCATCAGCCGGTACTTCTTGCGTTGGGCGTCGGCGAGCGACTGGTCCGGCGTCGCGAAGACGGCGCTCGAGTAGGTCATCGTCTCGTCGAGGAAGAGCCGATAGAAGTCGTTGCCCAGGTCGTAGTGGGCGCTGATGTTCCGGCGGCTCTGGTCCCTTCGTGTTGCGCCGGGCTCGGTGGGCGATCGTCCGTCCGAGCTGGGCCGGGAGTCGCCACCAGCCGGTCGACAGGGCGAGCGTCGGAGCGATTCAGGGCAGCGAGGCGAAGGAGCGCTTCGAGGTCCGGGCTGGACCACAGGCCGTCCATATACCCCTCCCCGCCGCCTGTCTCGCCGTGGACGAGCATCCGCACGAGTGCCTGGACATCATGGATGTGGATCTCGGCGTGGAGATCCGCCGACCGGTCCCCGAAGTCGCGACGCGACCCGTCCGGCAAGACCGCGGTCAGGCGGCCGATCCGGATCCGTTCGGCGCCCTTGAGCGCGACACGCCAGGCCAACCGCTCGAGGATCCCGCTCGATCCCGCGAGATCGAGTTCCGTCGACGTTCGTTCACTCATCGTGTGGCCTCGCCATGACGATGGAACCGCGCCCCCCGCCTCCATAGCTTGAGGGCGTGCCAATGGATCAACCCGATCGTGCGCTGGGTGACGAACGGGTGGCGTACCAGCATGCGCGCGAGGTTCCGGTCGGTCAACGGCAGACGGTCGAGGTCAAGGCTGGCATGGAGCTTGAGGCTGCCCGCCTCATATTCGTTGATCGTGATCCGCAGCCTGGCCGACTCGTCCCGGACGTGGACCGTGTAGCGGCCCTCCATCTCGAGGAACGGCGAGACGTAGAAGTCCTTGTCCATCGATGCCTGGAAGCCGGTCGACTGCTTGGCCGGCCGAAGCGTGTACAGGTGGCGCTCGAGGTGGGTGTTATGCACCTCCACGATGACGACCTGCAGGTCACCGGCCGCGTCGCGACACAGGAAGAAGCTGGCCGGATTGAAGACATAGCCGAAGACACGAAGGTTCGTGATCAGCGTGATCCGCCAATCGTCGGGCTCGAACCCCTCCCCGCGCAGATGCGCCCGAACAGCCGCGATCCACGATCGGTGGCCGGCGGTTCGAGATGATCCCCGTCCCGGAAGACCAGGACGTTGCGTCCGTTCCGGGTCAGGAGACGATTCGCATCGGAGACCTCGTCCAGTTCGGACAGATCGAGGGCCGCGTAGTAGACGTGATGCTCCAACGCATAGACGAACGGTGTCGGCACGACGATGGCGGACGACGCCCTCGAGGAGATGGGACCTCATGCCGCCTGCTCCGCCTGGCCGGCGTCCCCGATCCGCTCGGCGACCTCGAACCCGGACCGACAGCCATCTTCGTGGAAGCCGTAGCCGAGATGAGCGCCCGCGTAGTACGTGTCCCGATGGCCCTGGAGCCGCCCGATGGCGGATTGCGCCGCGAGTGACTGGAACGTGTACAGGGGATGGCTGAACGCTCGGTCGAGGATGACCGCCTCGTCGCGAACCCGATCGCCCGGGTTCACCGACACGAAGTACTCGGTCTGGCCGGACAGGGCCTGGAGCCGGTTCATGTGGTAGGTCATCATCACCGCCGTCCCCGGCGGGTCGCAGGCGAGTTGATCCACGTTCCACGACGACCACGCGGCCGCTCGCCGGGGCATCACGTTCTTGTCAGTGTGCAGCACGACCTGGTTGCGGTTGTACTCGAACCCGGCCAGGGCCGCGCGTTCGGAGGCGTCCGCATCGGCGATGAGGGTGAGGGCGTCGTCGGCGTGGGTGGCCATGACCACGGCATCGAACCGTTGCCGGCCGCCCAGGCCGTCGGTCACGATCGCGGGCCCGAACTCATCACGGGTGACCGCCACGACCGGGTCGCCGGAGCGGACCGTGCCCACCGGGAGTGCGGCGACGAGTCGCTCCACGTATCGCCGGGACCCACCGGTCACGGTCCGCCACGGCAGCGACCGCCCCACGCCGATGAGCCCGTGGTTGTCGAGGAAGCGCAACAGGTAGTCGACCGGATACTCGAGCGTGCGCCCGGGCGCGGTCGACCAGACGGCTGCCGTGATCGGCACGAGGAAGTGGTCACGGAACGCCGAACCATAGCGCCGGTCGGCACAGGTACTCGCCCAGGGTCATGCCCGGTCGGTGCCGGTCCGTCGAGGATCGTCCGGGCATCACGGTAGAACCGCAGGATGTCGGGGAACATGCGCAGGTGGGAGGGTCGGATCGCGAGGCTCCTTCTGGGCGAAGAAGCCAGTCAGGCCGCGCGAGCCGTACTCGACCGAGCAGGATCGGCAGACCGAGGCGAACGACATGTCGCTCGGCTGCGTTTCGACGCTCGAGGTCGGCGAACAGTTCGACGAGCCGTGGATACGTCGGCTCGTTGTAGACGATGAACCCGGTGTCGACCGCAAGCGACCCGTCCGGCGTCTGGACCGGTACGGTCGCCACGTGGCCACCGGGCACGGCCTCGCGCTCGAACAGGGCGACGTCATGCCCGGAGCGGTGGAGCGCGTAGGTCGCGGTCAACCCGCTCACCCCGGCGCCGACGACGGCGATATTCACCCGACGTCGCCGTCGGAGACTGGATCCGCGGTCCGGCCGGCACGGGCGTCGAGCGTCTTCTGCATGCCAGCGAGCGCATCCCGACCGATCTTCTCGAAGGTGCCCCCCAGAAATGGCTGGGCGAGTCGAAGGATCCCGCCCAACCGGATGTCGGCGGTATAGTCGATCGAGGTCCCGAGGCCATCCGGAGAGGCTTCGAACCGGATCTCATCGGTCGCCGAGACGCGCGACCCTTCGCCGAGGAGGACGACCCGGCGACCAGGCTCGAAGACGGAGATCCGATACTCCATCGGGGCGACCCGGCCACCCATCCTGACGCCGAGGCGGTATCTGGCTCCGACACCGACGGGTCCCGGATCGATCCGCTCCGAGCTGGCGACGCCCGGGTCCCAATCCGAAGCGTTGGCGAAATCCGATATGAAGTCGAATGTCTCATCGAGCGCGAGGGGCGTCTCGATCCGTTCGTGCAGTCTGGTCATCGTTGCTCCGGCTCGGGTCGGTCATCATCGAGGGCCACAAGGAGTAGCCCATGGATCTCAGGACCGCCATCGACGATGCCCTCGAGGTCTCCGTCGTCGGGAGCTTCACTCGGGTCGGGATCTCGGTCCGTCACCATCTATTCGATTGGCAGGTGCCGGCGGATGGGTCGCTTGACGGTCGGACCGTTCTCGTGACCGGCCCGACCTCGGGGCTCGGCCGCGAGGCGACCGGCGTCGCTCGCGGCGCTCGGGGCCAGGGTGATCCTCGTCGGCCGGAACCCGGAGCGGCTGGGCGTGCTCCGGGACGATCTGGTCGCGGACGCATCGGGAGGACCGGTTCCCCATCGTCGTCGCGGACATGTCGTCACTCGCCTCGGTCCGGGCCGCCGTCGAGCAGATCGTCGCGACGGAACCTCGACTCGATGTCCTCATCGACAACGCCGGCGCCCTGTATGCCGAGCGGATGCAGAGCGCGGACGGCATCGAGGCCACGTTCGCCGTCCTCACCGTCGGTCCGTTCGTCCTCATCGGTGGGCTCATGCCACTGCTCCGCGCCACCGGCCGAGCACGGGTCGTCAACGTCACCTCCGGCGGCCAGTATACGCAGGCCCTGGACCTCGACGACCTCGAGGGCGACTCCCTGCCCTATTCCGGGCCGCGCTCGTATGCGCGAGCGAAACGGGCGCAGGTTGCCCTGATGCGCGAATGGGCCCGGCGATCGGCGGGAACGGGGGTCACGGTCAATGCGATGCACCCAGGGTGGGCGGACACGCCGGGGATCGAAGCCAGCCTGCCCGGCTTCTATCGACTGATGCGTCCACTCCTGCGCACGCCCGCCGAAGGCGCCGACACCATCATCTGGCTTGCTTCCGCACCAGAGGCAGCTGGCCTGACCGGCCGATTGTTCCTCGATCGGCGGGCACGCCCGTTCGACCGGGTACCCGGCACCCGGCTGTCGGCCGCCGACCGACGACGGCTGTGGGACCTGATCGTCGAATGCACGGGCGGGGTGGACCCGGCACCGGACTGATTCACGGGCGGGTCCCTCGGCGAGCCTCCGTGGCCGAGGCGCTGAGCCCGGCCAGGCCGGCAGCGAGGTCATCCGGTGCCGGCCAGCCGTAGCCGAGCCTGAAGTGCCGGCGAGGCTGGTCGAACCAGTGGCCGGGCCCGACGACCGTCCCGTGTCGCTCGAGCAGGATCCGATAGAACGCATCGAGGTCGACGTCGGCCTCCGACCGAAACCGAGGGAACCCGACGACCCCTCCGGAGGGCTCGACCCACTCGAACAGATCCTGCCCGGCCATCCAGTCCCGGACCGTTGCCAGGGCCCGGGCGATCGCCGGCCGGATCACGGCGAGCCGTTCCGGCCGCCGCTCCATCGCCACCTCGGCGATCGCCTCGTCAACCACGGAGTTCGTGATCAGGATCTGTTCCTTGGCCGCGAGAAAGCGCTCGAACAGGGCCTGGTCGCGGGTGATCAGCCAACCGACCCGGATGCCCGGCAGGCCGTCCGACTTCGAGAGCGAGGAGACGCTGATGGCGCGCTCCGACTGGCTCGCCGCGATCGGCAACGGGCCACCGAAGGTCATCTCCCGGTACGTCTCATCGATGAGCAGTCGCGCGGTCGGGTGGCCCTCGACCAGCGCGAGGACCGCCCGGATCGTGTCCTCCGGCAGCACCTGTCCGGTCGGGTTGTGCGGGTTCGTCAGGGACACGAGCTTCGTTCGCGGCGTCATCAGCGCCGCGATCCTGGCCGGATCCACGGCCCAGCCTTCCTCGTGGCGCAGGTCGAGGTAGCTGATGTCGACCCCGATGGCGCGTGGCGTTTCCAGGTTCGTCGCGTAGTTCGGTCGGGCGACGACCACATGGTCGCCCGGGCCGAGGAGACCGGTCGCGACGATGAACAGGGCGGCGGCGGCGCCCGGCGTGACGAGCACGTCATCGGCGGACAGCCCCGGACCATCTGCGGCGATGGCCCGCCGCAATCCGGGTCGCCCGAGGTGGTCGCCGTACAGGAGCACCAGGTCATCGAGGCTGACGCCGAGGTCACCGAGATGCGGCTCGGCGACCGAACTCTCGGCGAGGTTGTGGCGGATCCGGTCGTAGCCGAACTGCTCCGGGGACTCGGCTTCGATCGGCATGCGACGGTAGTCCACCAGCGGAGGATAGGCGACGCCGGCCACGGGCGGTATTCCACGTGACCGTGTACTATCCTCACGTGCCTGAACTAGCTGACCAGAATGACGAGTTGACCGCGGCGTCGCTGGATCTCCTGCGGGTCTTCCGCGACATCCCCCGGCCCGTCCCGCCGCGACCCGCCGCAGACCTGACCCTCGGCCAGATCCGCCTGCTCTACCTCCTCCGCCGGGAAGGCCCGCAGCCGATGGGTCGGATCGCCGAGGTGTTCGGCCTGAGCTCCACGGCGGTGACCGGGTTCGTCGCCCGGATCGAGCGGCACGACCTGGTCGAGCGTCGACACCGGTCCGATGACCGCCGCGTCGTCGAGTGCCGGCTGACCGATGCCGGGGAGCACTTCCTCGATGCCATCGCGGGCGTCCGGCTGGATGCCGTCAAGCGGGCACTGAGTGCGCTCAGCCCGCGACAGCTCGCGGGCTTCCATCGACTCGTCCGCCGGATCCACGAGCGGCAGGTGGAGGCATGATCCGCCTGCTCGCCGCCTACCTTCGACCGTATCGCCGGGCGCTCACCCTCGTCGTCGTCCTCCTGTTCATCCAGGCGATCGCGACGCTGTACCTGCCCGAGCTGAACGCCGACATCATCAACAACGGCATCGCCAAGGGCGATACCGGCTACATCCTCGCGACCGGTGCATGGATGCTCGGGATCTCGCTGGTCGTGGTCGTCGCGTCGATCATCGCGGTGTACTGGGGATCGAAGACGGGGATGGCCTTCGGGCGGGACGTCCGGAGCGCGATCTTCCGGAAGGTGGAGAGCTTCTCGCGGGCCGAACTCGACACGTTCGGGACGCCGTCACTGATCACCCGCAACACCAACGACGTCCAGCAGGTCCAGATGATCGTCCTGATGGGCCTGAACATGATGATCATCGCCCCGATCCTCGCGATCGGCGGGGTGATCATGGCCCTCCGTCAGGACATCCCGCTGTCGGGCATCCTCATCGTGATCCTCCCGATCATGGCCCTGATCATCACCCTGATGATGCGGCGGGCGATCCCGCTCTTCCAGGCGATGCAGGTCAAGATCGATCGGATCAATCAGGTAACCCGGGAAGCCCTCAGCGGGATCCGGGTCATCCGGGCATTCGTCCGCACGCGTCACGAGGAAGAACGCTTCGAGGTCGCCAACCAGGACCTGACCTCGACCTCGCTCCGGGTCAACCGGCTGTTCGCGCTGATGATCCCGTTGCTGATGCTGATCTTCAACCTGTCGACCGTCGCGATCCTGTGGTTCGGCAGCCTGCGGGTCGACAGCGGCGAGATGCCGATCGGCAACCTCATCGCCTTCCTGCAGTACGTCATGCAGATCCTGATGGCGGTGATGATGGCCGTGTTCATGTTCACGATGGTGCCCCGCGCCATCGTCTCGGCGAACCGGATCCAGGAGGTCCTTCGGACCCGGCCGACGATCGGCGATCCGGAACGGCCCGAGCCGCTCGCACCGGGTGCCGGATCCCTCGCCTTCGCACGACGTCGAATTCCGGTACCCGGGCGCGCAGGACCCGGTCCTCACCGATATCTCGCTGGTGGTCGAGGCGGGCAAGACGACGGCCATCGTCGGCAGCACCGGCAGCGGCAAGTCCACCCTCGTCAACCTGATCCCGAGGTTCTACGACGTCTCCAGCGGCCAGCTCGACATCGACGGGGTGGACGTGCGGGCCATCAACCGCGACGACCTGTGGGGCCGGATCGGGCTCGTCCCGCAGAAGGCGTTCTTGTTCAGCGGGACCATCGCCAGCAACCTCCGCTTCGGGAAGGCGGACGCGACCGAAGACGAACTGTGGGCCGCGCTCCGGATCGCCCAGGCGGAGTCGTTCGTCCGCGACCTCGCGGATGGCCTGGATGCGCCGGTCGAGCAGGGCGGGTCCAACCTGTCCGGCGGGCAGCGCCAGCGACTGGCGATCGCCCGGGCGCTCGTGAAGCGGCCGGAGATCTACATCTTCGATGACAGCTTCTCCGCGCTGGACTTCAAGACGGACGCGCTGCTTCGTGCGGCGCTGGAGGCGGAGATCCAGGACGCGACCGTGATCATCGTCGCCCAGCGGGTCGGGACGATCATGGGCGCCGACCGGATCGTCGTCCTCGACAAGGGGGCCATCGCCGGGATCGGCACCCACCATGAACTGATGGCGAGCTGCGAGACGTATCGCGAGATCGTCTATTCGCAGCTGAGCGCCGAGGAAGCGGCATGAGCGCAGCGCGACGGCCTCCACCCAGGCCGATGGGTGGCGGACCGTTCCGGGGCGTCGGCCTGCCGCCCGAGAAGCCCAAGGACCTCAAGGGTTCGTTCCGGCGGCTGGTCGGGACCCTTCGGCCAGAAGCTCCCAAGATCATCTTCGTGATCGCCTTCGCGGTGATCAGCGTCGCGCTGAGCGTCATCGGGCCCAAGATCCTGGGCAACGCGACGGACATCCTGTTCAACGGGGTCGTCGGGGGGCAGATCCCGGCAGGCATGACCCAGCAGCAAGCGGTCGACGCGCTACGCGCGTCGGGCAATGCGACCCAGGCGGACCTGCTCGCCAGCCTGAACCCGACCGACGGCGTCAACTTCACGGCCCTCGCCGACGTCCTCATCGTCGTGGCCGTCGTCTACATCTTCAGCTCGATCTTCTCGTGGATGCAGTCGTACATCATGGCCGGCGTCACCCAGCGGACCGTCTACCGGATGCGGCGAGATGTCGACGAGAAATTGTCCAGGTTGCCCCTGCGCTACTTCGACAGCCATCCTCGGGGTGACACGTTGAGCCGGGTCACCAACGACATCGACAACATCGCGAACTCGCTCCAGCAGACCCTCACCCAGCTGATCACCGCGCTGTGCACGATCGTCGGCGTCCTCGCGATGATGCTCTGGATCAGTCCGCTCCTGGCCGTCATCTCCCTCCTGACCGTCCCGCTGTCGATCGCCGTGACCATCTACATCGCCAAGCGGTCGCAGGTCCAGTTCGCGGCCCAGTGGGCTCGGACCGGCACCCTCAACGGACACGTCGAGGAGATGCACACCGGTCACTCGATCGTCAAGGCGTTCGGTCGCCAGCAGGAGGCCATCGACACGTTCGATGTCGAGAACGAGGCGCTCTTCCAGTCGAGCTATCGAGCGCAGTTCCTGTCCGGCACGATGCAGCCGGTCATGGCGTTCATCGCCAACATCAATTACGTCCTGATCGCCGTCATCGGTGGCATCCAGGTCGCCAACGGCCGGATGAGCCTGGGTGACGTCCAGGCGTTCGTCCAGTACTCACGCCAGTTCACGATGCCGATCACCCAGACGGCGAGCATCGCCAACGTGATCCAGTCGGCCGTCGCCTCCGCCGAGCGCGTGTTCGAGCTGCTCGACGAGCCGGAATTGGCCCCGGACGTCGCCTATGCGGGGATCCGCCGGGAGGTCACCGGCAAGGTCGAGCTGCGCGACATCTCGTTCCGCTACCTGCCCGATGTCCCGCTCATCGAGGATCTCGACCTCGTCGTGGAGCCGGGCGAGACCGTGGCCATCGTCGGACCCACGGGCGCCGGCAAGACGACCCTGGTCAACCTGCTGATGCGCTTCTACGAGGTCGACGAGGGGACGATCGCGGTCGACGGCATCGACAGTCGCGACATGTCACGGGACGAGCTCCGCTCGACGTTCGGGATGGTCCTCCAGGACACCTGGCTGTTCCACGGCACGATCCGCGAGAACATCGCCTACGGCCGCGACGATGTGACCGACGACGACATCGTCGCCGCAGCCAAGGCGGCCCATGTCGACCACTTCGTCCGGACGCTGCCCGATGGCTACGACACGATCGTCGACGACGACGCCGCCAACGTGTCCGAGGGGGAGAAACAGCTCCTGACGATCGCCCGGGCGTTCCTGGCCGACCGCCGGATCCTGATCCTCGACGAGGCGACCAGCTCGGTCGACACTCGCACGGAGGTCCTCATCCAGCGGGCGATGGCCAAGCTCATGCTCGGCCGGACGAGCTTCGTGATCGCCCATCGACTGTCCACCATCCGCGACGCTCACACCATCCTGGTCATGGACCACGGACGGATCATCGAGCAGGGCACCCACGAGGGCCTGCTGGCCAAGCGCGGCTTCTACTACGACCTGTACGAGAGCCAGTTCTCGGAACCGCTGCTCGAGGCGAGCTGATCGATCAGGCCGGCCAGTACTGCTCGCTGCGAATGGCGTCGTCGGCCAGGCCGTAGGCTGCAAGGGCCGTGCTCGCCGCGTCGATCATCGCCGGATTCCCGCACAGGTAGGCGACCGTCCGATCGGGATCCAGGTCATGGATGGCGCAAACGGACGGGAGAATGGCGTCGATCCGACCGGTCAGGCCCCGCCAGCCCGCGTTCGCGGGTGCCTCGGGTCGGGAGACCGCCGGGAGGTAGGTCACCGATCCGCCGGCGTGCCAGTGTTCGAACCGCTCGCGGTAGGCCAGCTCCGGAGCGTGGGCGACGCCATGGATCATGACGACCCGCGGCGGCGACGATCCACCCAGCAGCGTTGCGGTCATCGCCACGAACGGGGCCAGCCCGGTCCCGGTCGCGATGAACAGATGGGTCCGGTCATCGCCCGGGAGCCGTCGGAACAGGCCCTTCGGCGGGCCGAGGTGCAATCGGTCCCCCACCCCGAGCTTCCAGAGCCATGGCGTGAGCGCCCCGTTCGGCACCAGCCGGATGAGGAATTCGAGTTCGTCATGCGGTCCGGCGGGTGACGCCGTCGAGTACGGGCGCTGCAGGATGCGGCCGTCGACCGGCAGGCCCAGGGTCAGGTACTGGCCAGGCTCGACATGCGCGGTCGGTACGTCCGGACGGATCGTGAATCGGGCGACCGACGGGGTCAGATCGTCGCGTTCGATGACCGTCGCGTTGGCAACGGTCGCCGGCCGGGATCGGGCCTGGGCCCCGATCGGCGGCAGGCTTCGGATGGGCGGGAGCCGTCGCTCCGGGAGCGGCCGTCGGAGGGTCGTGTCGGCGGACATGTCAGGCAGCCGGTTCGAGCTCGACGACGACGGCCCGGGCGGCATCGGGATCCCGATACCAGGCCGCGTCGATCCAGGCGAAGTCCACCCATTCCGGTGGCAGCTGGTCAGCCCGGAAGATCGCCCCGTTCGGGCACGCGCTCTCGCATGAGCCGCAGTCGATGCAGGCGTCCGGGTCGATGTAGAACTTCCGATCGACGCTCAAGTCTGCGCTGATGCAATCCACGGGACACACGGCAACGCAGGACTGGTCGGCGTGGTCGATACAAGGCTGGGCGATGACGTACGACATGATGTCCGCTCCTGGTAGGTCGGTCTGGATCCGGACTTCACTGTCGCCTGAGCCGATGAGCCGAGCGTGTGGCCTGGATGTGAAAACACCCATCTCGTCCGACGGATGTCCGTCGGAGGGTCAGCTGGCCGGGTGACCGTGCGCTGCCGGCAGGTCCACGATGAACATCGCTCCGCCACTGGGCGCTGCATCGACCCTGATCGTCCCGCCATGAGCGATCACGATCCGCCGGCCGATGGCCAGGCCGAGACCGGTCCCGCCGGCGCGATCCCGGCGAACGCCCGGTAGACGCGTGAACGGGTCGAAGACTCGCTCTCGTTCCTCAGGTGGGATACCCGCGCCCTCGTCGCTGACCGAGAGTTCGACGGACCTCGATCGGCGTCGAACGCCGACGGTCACGACACCGTCCGGTGGGGAGTGGTCGAACGCGTTATCGAGCAGGATGAGGAGCAGCTGGACGAGCCGGTCGCGATCGCCGTTGACCACGGTGGACACCGCCGGATCGGTGTCGAGGACGAGGGCCGTGCCGCGCGACGTCGCCAGCGCATGCGCCTGTCGGACGGTATCGGTAGCCAGTGCGCCGAGCTCCATCGGTTGCGCGTCCACGACGATGCCGGTCGCATCGGCCGCAGCAAGCTGGAGCAGGTCGCCGACCAGACGGCCAAGGCGGTCGGCCTCGGCGATGATGTCGGCGACGAGGGGTTCGCCCTCGGCCGTGACGAGGGCTTCGCGTTCGACCACGTCGGCATTCGCACGGATGAGCGCGGCCGGCGTCCGAAGCTCGTGCGAGGCGTCGGCGACGAACCGACGCTGGGCGTCGAAGGACCGGCGGATCGGCACGAGGGCCCGGCCCGTCACGATCAGGGTGACGACCGCCGCCCCGATGAGTCCGATCCCGCCGACCAGCAGGATGGCGGTCACGATGCTCTGCGACTGCTCATCGTGGAGGGTCAGGACGAAGCCGCCCTGGACGTACCCGACGACCTGACCGCCGGTCCCGGACGGCTCGACCGCGACGGTCAGGAGCCGGACATCCTTGCCCCCGGCCTCGACGGTTCGCAGGTCGCGGCCGCTGACCGTTGCCGCCGCGACAGCAGCTTCGTTCGGGAGCCCGGGCAGGACGATCCGGGACGGGTTCGAGACGACCGCGCCGCCTGGGTCCAGGATCAGCACGAACGTGTCCGAGTTCGACGGGACGACGTCCTCGGTGTCGCCGTTGTCGGACGACTCGGGCAGCCCGTCATGGATCGAGGCGGCCGCGGCATCGACGCTCGCCGCCAGTGCCCGGTCGACATCGGCATCGAGGGCCTCCAGCGTGATGAACGCGGTCGCGGCGCCGATACCGATGACCAGGAGGGCGATGAGGCCGAGGGTGACGACCGACAATCGTCGACGGGTGCGACGGAGCAGCCGAGCGGTCGGGTCGGTCACGCCGGCCTCATGGTGCGGTACGAAGCGTGTAGCCGACGCCTCGGACGGTGCGCAGCCGATCCGCACGATCGAGCTCACCGAGCTTGCGGCGGAGATAGTGGATATACAGGTCGACGACGTTGGAGTAGACGTCCGGCTCGGCGCCCCAGACCGCGTCGAGGATCTGGTGTCGAGTGACCACCTGACCCGCGTGGCGGATCAGGAATCCGAGCAGCGCGTACTCGCGAGCCGACAGGTCCACGACCCGATCACCGACCTGGACCGCGTGCCTGAGTTCGTCGAGTTCGAGGTCCCCGGCCGCGAGATGGGACTCGGTCGAGGCCGCAGGGCGCCGCCCGAGAGCTCGGATGCGGGCGACCAGCTCGGCGAATGAGAACGGTTTTGGCAGGTAATCGTCAGCGCCGGCATCGAGCCCGGCGATCCGCTCCTCGACCGAACCGAGGGCAGTCAGCAGCAGGATCGGTGTCGCCACCGACCTGGATCGCAACATGCGGAGGACGGTCAGTCCATCGATGTCGGGCAGCATCCGGTCGAGGACGATCGCGTCATACGTCCCGAGTTCAGCCAGGCCAAGGGCCGTCACGCCATCGGGAGCGAGATCGACCGTATGCCGCTCCGCGACGAGGACCCGCCGGATCAGGCCGGCCATCTTCGGTTCGTCTTCCACCACGAGGATCCGCATCGCCAGAGTCTGGAGGCAGACGGGCGCCGGCGTCGAGAGCCCAACGGCATGTCTTTGAAGCTTCTCATCTCGGGCACACAGGCATCCAAAGGGCCGCGACGAGGCTGAGGCCAAGACACCAACCCCGACTCGGAGGACATCACAGATGTCGCACAAGATCGCAGTCACCGTAGCCTCAGTCGCCGCCACGCTCACCCTGACCTTCGCCCTCGCTGCCGCCGGCTTCGCCCCGGGCGCGCCGGCGCCGGCCACCGCCGCTGTTTCGACGACCGTCGACCCGACGGCCCAGCCGACCGTGCAGGTCGACACCGTCTATGTCGCGGCCCCACCGAAGCAGCAGACGATCACGGTCCACAAAGTCGTCAAGTCCTCGGGTGAGTCCGAGAACGAGCACGAGTCCGGCGGGGACGACTGAGATGGCAGATCCACTGACCAGCGGACGCCCGCTCCCGCCCCGACCGTCCGGCGCCTTGCCGCCCCGACCGTCCGGCGCCTTGCCGCCACGACCCACAGCGGCCGTGACCGACCCACGCCCCGACCAGTCGTCCCCCGGACGCGCTCCGATCGTCGCCAGGCAACGACCCGATCCTGGTCCACTCCGGATCGCCCTCGGGCTCACGGCGATCGCGACGACGAGCGCCGTCCTCGCCGCCATGCTCGGTCCGGCCGCCGGCACCGCTTCCGGCGATTCGTCCGGCGCCGTCCTGCAGGTGGCGGCGGATCCGGCCCCGGCCGCGATCAAGCACGTGACCCGGTACGTCCAGCTGGCACCGGGCCAGACGGCCCCGCCACGGGCAGTCGTCAAGCAGCAACCCGCCCCGAAGCCCCGGGTCGTCGTGGTCACCACCAAGCAGTCGGGCAAACCGTGACCGCCATGACCACCTGGCACATGGCCACCGCGACCCTTGACCGACCGGCCACCGCGTCTCATCCACGGCACCGCTCATGGGCGGGCAGGTGGGCATCCACCTGGAGGCCAGGCGCGAGTCGGATGGACCGGCTGCCGGCGTCCGTGATGCCGATGCGGTCCTGCGCCGGATGTCGGCGTGGGCCGATCGACTGACCAGGTTCACCGAGACATCCGAGCTGAGCCGGCTCAACCTGGACCCACGGCCTGCCGTCGCCGTCGGCCCGACGATGGCGACCATCCTCGATTGGGGCCGGTCCGCCGAGGGGCTGACCGGCGGCATCGTGGACATCGGGCTCCTCGATGCCCGCCTCGAAGCCGAGGCGGTGGCCTCCGCAGACGGAAGCCGGCCGGAGCGGCGCGTCGCCCGCGTCGCGGCGTTGGTCGCTCGAACGACGAGCGCGCGGCGCCGTCGTGCACCGTCCTCCAGGCCTTCGCTTCGACCTCGACGGGATCGGCAAGGGCTGGCTGGCGGATCGTGCCCTCGATCTGCTCGACCGCTATGGGGTCGCCGTCGTGGACGCCGACGGGGACATCGCCATCCGGCTCGATGCGGGACGGACCTGGGCATTCGGCGTGGCAGATCCAGCGATCGATGGACACGACCTGGCCGTCCTGCGCATCAGCGCGCGGTCCGATGGATCGAGCCACGCCGGACGGTTCGGCCTGGCGACGTCGGGGACGAGCGTCCACCGCTGGGGACAGGGCGAGCGAGCGACGCATCACCTCATCGATCCTCGAACCGGGTGCTCCGCCACGACGGACGTCGTGCAGGCCACCGTTCTGGCGCGCTCCGCCCGGCAGGCGGAGGCGCTGGCCAAGGCCGTTGTCATCCTCGGGTCGGACGCGGGCCTGGAACTCCTTGACCGGGTCGGCGTCGACGGCGCGCTGCTGTTGACCGACGAGCCGTCAGTCCTCGTCCATCCTTCCACATTCCGGTGGTTGTCATGAAGTTCCGTGGTCTTGACCCTCGCACCCGATGGCTCCGTTGGGGCCTGCCCGCGATCGCTATCGGGATCGTCCTCGGCACGACCGGGCCCCGCGCCCTCGACGCCCTGTCGGTGGCGTGGGAGATGAATCGCTCCATGCTGCCGTGGGTCTTCGAGCGCCTGTTCGGCTTCGGTGCCTACCTGGCGATGACCGGATCCGTGATCTACGGCCTCCTCCTGTCGACCAAGCTGCTCGATGCGATCGCCCATCGGCCGATCACCTTCTCGCTCCACCAGGACCTGGCCAGCATCGGCCTCGGCATGGCAGCGATCCACGGCATGCTCCTGGCGCTCGACAAGTCGATGCCGTTCACGCTCGCTCAGATCGCCATCCCCGGGATGGCGCCGTACGCACCGGTCTGGGTCGCGGTCGGGCAGATCGCCTTCTATCTGATGGCCCTCGTCGTCGGAAGCTTCTATGTCCGCAAGACGATCGGCCAGCGCGCATGGCGGACCCTGCACTACGTGACGTTCCTCGCCTTCGTCGGCGCGACCGTCCACGGCGTCATGTCGGGGTCGGACAGTTCCAGCCTGTGGGCGTGGTGGATGTACGTCGGTTCAGCCGTGCTCGTGGTCTTCCTGCTCGTGTACCGCATCGCCGTCTCGATCGGCGCATCCCGGTCGCGGGTACCGACTCGAGCCGCCGAACGGATCCCGCGTGCGATCGAGCACGTCAGCGCGGCCGAGGCCTGACACAGCTCCCGGGATCCACGCACGCCGTCGACATCGGGCGCAAATCGCAGTGCGCCGCCCTGTACGATCGGCGCGGAGGGTGCGATGCCGATCAGTGAGCGTGCCGGTCGCCCGGCCGAACCGTCGGAGCTCGTGGATGTCGATCGCCTCGTGCGCTCGTACTTCGAGATCCGGCCGGACCCGGCCGATCAGGTCCAGCGGGTCGCGTTCGGGACCTCGGGGCATCGCGGGTCGGCGCTGAACGGCGCGTTCAATGAGGCACACATCGCGGCAACGACTGAGGCGATCTGTCGATACCGCGCGAGTCAGGGCACGGACGGACCGCTGTTCATCGGGCGCGACACGCACGCATTGTCCGGCCCTGCCCTCTCGACGGCGCTCGAGGTCCTGGCGGCGCACCAGGTGGACGTTCGGGTGGACGCGGCCGACGGCTACACCCCGACCCCGGCGGTCTCGCATGCGATCCTCGTCCACAACCGTGGCCGCCGAGGGGGGCTGGCCGACGGGATCGTCGTCACGCCGTCGCACAACCCGCCGGAAGACGGTGGCTTCAAGTACAACCCGCCGAACGGCGGACCGGCCGATACGGATGTCACTCGCTGGATCCAGGATGCGGCCAACCGGCTGCTCGAGGCGGATCTCGACGGCGTCGAGCGAGTCGCGATCGAGCAGGCCCGCAACGCGGCAACTCCCTACGACTTCGTGACGACGTACGTGGAAGACCTGGCGACCGTCATCGACATGGAGGCGATCCGTGGCTCGGGGCTCCGCCTCGGGGTCGACCCTCTCGGCGGCGCGAGCGTCGCGTACTGGCCGGCGATCGCCGAGCGCTATGGCCTGGACCTCACCATCACCAACGACCGGGTCGATCCGCAATTCGGGTTCATGACCTGTGACTGGGATGGCCGCATCAGGATGGATCCCGTCGTCGCCCTACGCGATGGCCGGACTCGTCGAGCTTCGTGACCGGTTCGACGTCGCCTTCGCCAACGACACCGACGCCGATCGGCACGGGATCGTGACCGCGTCGGCTGGTCTTCTGGACCCCAACCACTTCCTGTCGGTCGCGGTCGCCCACCTGTTCGGCGGCGGTCGCGACTGGGGTCCCGATGTCGCGGTCGGCAAGACGCTTGTCTCGAGCGCCATGATCGATCGCGTGGCGGCCGACCTGGGTCGCCGGCTGCTCGAGGTCCCGGTCGGGTTCAAGTGGTTCGTGTCCGGCCTGCTCGACGGCACCCTCGGGTTCGGCGGCGAGGAGAGTGCCGGCGCATCGTTCCTTCGCCGCGACGGGTCGGTCTGGACGACCGACAAGGACGGGATCATCGCCTGCCTCCTGGCCGCGGAGATGACGGCGCGGTCCGGCCGTGACCCGGGTGTCGCCTATTTCGAGCTCACGACGCGGTTCGGAGCGCCCGTGTATCGTCGGATCGATGCACCGGCCACGCCGGACCAGAAGGCGATCCTCGGACGGCTGTCGCCCGACCAGGTGTCGGCGACGACGCTGGGCGGCGACCGGGTGACCGACATCCTGACGACCGCGCCCGGCAACGGTGCCTCGATCGGAGGGCTCAAGGTCATGACCGAACGAGGCTGGTTCGCCGCCCGGCCATCCGGGACGGAGAACGTCTACAAGATCTATGCAGAGAGCTTCGTCGATGCGTCCCATCTGGAGCGGATCGTCGAGGAGGCACAGGCAGTCGTCGGGAGGGCGCTCGGATGACCCATCACCACCACGAGCACGAGTCGTACGCCGAGCAGGTGGAGGCCTTCCGGCGCGACAAGGATCGGTTCTTCCAGACGTCTCCGGCCAGCCCGATCCCGCACGACCTCCGCCACGACTTCACCGGGCTGCCCTATTTCCCGGTCGACGAGACCTTCCGGTTCGAGGGCCTCCCGCTCGAGCCCTATGCCGGCGGCGAGCCGTCGGCCTTCCAGATCCCGACGTCCGATGGACGACTTCGACCGGCGCATCGGGCTGGGACGTTCACCTTCGAGCGCGATGGCACGCCGCAGCGATTGACCGCCTACGTCCTGGACGGTGGGAGTGCCGAGTCGCTGTTCGTGCCACTCCTTGATGCCACGAGCGGTGAGGAAACGTACGGCGCGGGCCGGTACCTCGACATCGAGGTCGAACCCGACGACACCTATGTCATCGACTTCAACCTTGCCTACCATCCGTACTGCGTCTACTCGCCGACCTACTCGTGCCCGCTGACGCCGGCGGAGAACCGCCTGCCGATCCGGATCGAGGCCGGTGAGCGGCTACCGGAGGACGACACCGCTCACTGATCGAGGATCAGCGTCGCATCGGTCCGCGCGGCCACGCTCGCACGGTGTGAGATCACGATCGTCGTCCGTCCCTGGATGAACGGGGCCAGCGCGTCCATCAGCTCGCGTTCCGTGGCGACGTCGAGGTTGGCCGTCGCCTCGTCGAGGATCAGGATCGGCGCGTCCTTGATGATCGCGCGGGCGATGGCGATCCGCTGACGTTCTCCACCGCTCAGCATCAGGCCGTTCTCGCCGACCCGTGTCTCGTATCCGGCCGGCAGCGACTCGATGAAGTCGTGGACGCGAGCCATCCGGCAGGCGGCCACGATCCGCTCGTCGGTCACCTCCGCGTCGGCCACTGCCAGGTTGTCCCGGATCGTGCCGTTGAACAGGTGGACCTCCTGGGCCACGACGCCGAGCATCGCCCGAAGCTGCTCGACCGGATAGGCCCGCAGATCGTGACCACCGACCCGGAGGTCACCGGCCTCGTACTCCCAGAACCGGAGGAGCACGTTCACCAGCGTCGATTTGCCCGAGCCGCTCGGTCCGACGATGGCCAGGCTCGTGCCGCTCGGGACCGACAGGTCCAGCCCATCGAAGACGAGCGGTTCCTCCGGGCCATAGCGGAAGGTGAGGCCGCGGATCTCGATCCCGTGGCCGATGGGCACGATCGGCGCTGGCTCGACGTCGCCGGCCCCCAGTCGCCCACGGCTCGCCGATGCGGTCTCGGTCAGCTCGAACAACCGTTTCGCCGCGGCGGCATCGACCTCCTGCAGTGCGAACGCCTGGGAGAGCGGGCCGATGACCTCGAAGCAGGCCACGGCGGCGAGCGGGAGCAGCGCGAGGTAGACCCCGTCGAGACGATCCGTGGCCACGAGCTGAGCGCCGACCGCGAGGATCGTCACTCCGGCCAGGCTGGCGAAGGTGACCGCGAGCGCATCGGTGAGTGCACGGACCGTCGCCTGCCGGTCGATCGCCCGATCGACCGCGAGGCCGACCTCGAGGAGTCGGTCGCGGTGGGCGGCCCCGCGGTCGAGCACGACGAGGTCCGGCAGTCCCTGGATCTCGTCGACGAGCATCGCGCCGAATTCCCCCCGCAGGGCGACCTGGTCGACGGCGGCCAGCTTCGAGAGTCGCCGCGACAGCAACGGCAGGACGACGCCCGTGCCCACGAGGAAGACGACCAGGATGAGGCCCAGGCTGGGATCGAAGGCGCCGAGCAGGATGCCACCGAACGCGGTGACGGCCGCCGCCACGACGGGCGGGACAAGGACGCGGACGTAGAAGTCCTCGAGCGTGTCGATGTCGGCGACGATCCGGGCAAGCAGGTCGCCGCTCCGACGGTCTGCGAGCCGGGCCGGGGCGAGCGGTTCGATCGAGGCATAGAACCAGACCCGAAGGTCGGTGAGGATCTCGAATGTCGCCCGGTGCGTGACGTACCGCTCGAGGTACCGGAAGGCAGCCCGGCCGATGGCCAGGACTCGCACCCCGGTGATGGCCAGGGCGACCTCCGCCACGTTCGAGACGAGCGCCGCCTTGGAGATCAGGTAGGCGGACAGGGCCATCAGGGCCACGTTCGCGCCGACCGCCACGAACGCCAGCAACGCCCCGATCGCGATCCACCGGCGGCGCCCGGCCATCAGTTCGAGCAGTCGTCCGAAGGTCGTCATGCGACGACGTCCGGATCGGTCTCGGCGGCGGCCAGCAACCGGGCGTATGCACCGCCCGCACCGGCGAGCACCTCGGGCGCCCCGGTTTCGACGACCACCCCATGCTCGAGCACGATCACGACGTCGGCCACGTCGACGAGGCGCAACCGGTGCGCGACCACGACGACGATCCTGTCCGCGGCGAGGCGAACGGCGGCTTCCCGGATGATCGTCTCGCTGGCATGGTCGAGGTGTGACGTCGCTTCGTCGAGGATGACCAGGCCCGCGTCCGCCAGGAACGCACGAGCGAGGGCGATCCGCTGGCGCTGGCCACCGCTCAGGCGAGCACCGTCCTCACCGACCGCGGTCCCGTACCCGTCGGACAACTCGCCGATGAATCCGTCCGCGCCGGCCAGGCGGGCGGCTTCGCGAACCTGGTCGTCGTCGGCGTCCGGTCGGACCAGCCGGATGTTGTCGGCCACCGTCCCGTGGAACAGGTGCGGCCGCTGCGGGACCCAGGCCACATGGGCTCGCCACGCGGAGAGACTCGACGTTCGCCAGCGGGACGCCATCGACGAGGATCGCCCCCTGGTCCGGCGCGATGAACCGGAGCAGCAGGCTCGCCAGGGTCGTCTTGCCGGCACCGGTGGCGCCGACGATCGCGACCAGCTGGCCCGGCCGCAGGTGCACGTCGACGTGCCGCAGCGCAGCCTCGGTCCGGCCCGGGTACGTGTAGCCAACATCGGTCAAGTCGATCTCGGCCCGACGCCCCACCGGGGCGGTGGAGGCAGCCACGTCGGTCTCGGAACGGCCATCCGCCGGCCTCGGCGTCCAGGATCGTCATGGCCCGCTCCGCGACGGCCCGCCCGGCGGCCCCGGCGTGGTAGCGGGTGGCGAGCTGACGCAGCGGCAGGAAGAATTCCGGGACGATGATCAGGACGGCGAGCGCCCGGTCGAACTCGATCTGACCCGCCATCAGGCGGAGGCTGATCTCGACGGCAACGAGGGCAACGGCGACCGCACCACCCCACTCGAGAACGAGCGAGGTCTGGAATGCGGTCCGGAGGACTTCCATCGTCGTATCGCCGTAGCGCCGGCTGATCGTCCGGATGTTGTCGACCTGCTCCTCGCTCCGGCCGAACATCTTGAGGGTCGCCATGCCCTGGAGCATGTCGAGGAAGAAGGCGCTCAGCCAGCGGACCTCGGCGAATCGCCGCTCGGTGATCGACCGGGTCCGCCCGCCGATCACCGCGAGCAGCAGGATCAGGATCGGACCGGTGACGATGAGGACGAGGGTCGTCGGCGGATCGATGAGCAGGATCGCCACGAGCACGAGCAGCGGGACGGCGACCGCGAGTGACCGGGCGGGGTGGAACGATGTCAGGTAGTCGTCGAGCGCCGTCATCCCGTCGGTCGCGAGACTTGTCAGCTCGCCACTGCGCTCCCGCCCGACCCAGCCGGGACCGAGCCTGAACAGCTGGGCGGTGAGGTCCGCCCTGAGCCGGCCCTTGACCCGTCGGGCCGCCGTCTGAGACGACCGGTCGGATGCGGCCGACAGCACGCCTCGGACGAATGCGAGGACCGCGATCGCGGCGAGTGCCGGAACGACCGATGCAAATGGTTCACCGGCCAGGAAGACCGAACTGACGATGTGGCTGGTCAGGTACGCCTGGACCACCACGACGATGGCGGCGCAGAACCCCAGGGCGACGGCCAGTCCGAGGAGGCGTCCTGCGCCCGGAGCGATCGCGATGACGCGACTCGGGGCCGAGTCGATCCCGCCCTGGCCCGGCCCGACCGCGCGCCGACCGAGGGCCCTAATAAGAGTGGGTGTCGACGACGGTCTTGCCCCGGAAGATGAAGTAGACGCCCGCCGTGTACAGGAGCACGAACGGCATCCCGATGAGGGCGATGATCAGGGCGACGGTCAGGGTATTGTCGGCCGAGGCCGCGTTGTAGATGGTCAGGCTGTACGCAGGGTCGAGCGTGGACGGGATGAGATCCGGATAGAGCCCGATCCCGCCGGAGATGAGCAGCAACCCGATCATCGCCGAGGAGCACAGGAACGCCGGGAACGCACGTCCCGCTCGGATCAGCCGCCAGGCGCCCCCGAGCGCGACGAGCGCAAGGGCCGGGAAGATCACCGGCCAGATGTCCTGGGTGTACCGCTCGGTGATCTGCTGCTGGACGAGGACCATCGCGATGACCACCAGGGTATTGAGCACGAAGAAGGCGACCATCAGGCGAGGCACGGTCCGGGCGATCCGATCGTGGAGCTCACCCTCGGTCTTCATCAGCAGATAGATCCCGCCCTGGACCATGAACATCGCCACCGTCGTCACGCCGACGAGGAGGGCGAACGGCGTGAGCAGGCCGATGAGACCGGTCGAGATGTTGCCGTCCGCATCGACCGGCAGGCCGGAGACCACGCTGCCGAAGGCCACCCCGAGCAGGAGCGCGAGCCCGAGCGAGGCGCCGCCGAAGACGACGTCCCAGGTGCTCCGCCAACGTCCACCCGGCTCCTTGGACCGGAACTCGAGGGCGACGGTTCGGAGGATGAGCACGAGCAGGACGAGCATGAACGCGGTGTACAGGCCGGAGAACAGCGATGCGTAGGCGAGCGGGAAGACGGCGAACAGGACGCCGCCGCCAAGGACCAGCCAGACCTCGTTGCCGTCCCAGACCGGACCGATGCTGTTCAGGAACGTCCGCCGCTCGACATCGGTCCGAGCCAGCGGCAGGAGGAGGATGCCGACCCCCATGTCGAACCCGTCGAGGATGAGATAGCCGGCGATGATGATGAGGAACAACACGAACCAGATGTCGTTGAGGCTCATTCCACTTCTCCGAGGTCGGCTGCGTGGCCCCGTCGACTGAAGATGTCCCGGAACGTGTCGGGCAGGCTGCCCACGTCCGCGGTCTCGACGTCCTCGAGCGGCTCAGGACCTTCCTGGATCTTTCGATTGAGCAGGTAGAGGAACAGGACGAGCAGGAGCGAGTAGAGCAGGATGAACACCCCCAGCGAGAAGACGACATCGACCACGCCGAGGATCGGCGACACGCCGTCAGCCGTCGCGAGGACGTTGTAGACGACCCATGGCTGGCGTCCGATCTCCGCGGTCCACCAGCCGGCCGTGATCGCCGCTTCGCCCATGAACACGGTGATGACCAGGAGCGACAGGGTGAGGCGTGACTCGAACAGCCGCCGTCTCCACAGGTACATCAATCCGCCGAGCAACCCGATCGGCACGAGCAGCGATCCGACGCCCAGCATGAAGTGATAGACCTGGAACAGCAGGCTCACGGGCGGGATCGGGGCCGGCGCGAACGAGTCGATCCCCTGGACCGTCGCGTTGATGTCCTGGTAGGCGAGGAAACTCAACAGGCATGGGATGGAGATCCCGGTCGTCGTCTGGGTCGCCACGTCGACCGTGCCGACGAGGTACATCGGGGCGCACGAGGTGCTCTGCCACAGCCCTTCCATCGAGGCGAGCTTGAGTGGCTGCTCGTTGGTCACTTCGATCGCCTGGTTCGGGCCGAAGATCAGGATGTTGGCGGTGGCGAACAGGATGAACGCCGGCAGCGCGACCTTGAGGTTGGACTTCGCGAGTTCCAGGTGCTTCTTCTTGAGGATGTACCAGGCGCTCACGCTCATCATCAGGGCCGCCCCGACCGTCCACGAGGCGGCGAAGACGTGGAGCAGCCTGGGCATGAACGACGGGGTGAAGACCACCTGCCAGAAGTCGGTCATCACCGCCCGAGTGGGGGCGGGGTCGGTGGCGATGGTAAAGCCGGCCGGCGTCTGCATCCAGGAGTTGGCCATGATGATCCACAGGGCGCTGAAGTGGGCTCCGAACACGACCATGAAGATCGAGAACAACCACAGGCGCGGGCCCAGCCGATTGCCGCCGAAGAGCATCAGGCCGAGGAACCCGCCCTCCAGGAAGAAGGCGAACACCCCTTCCGCGGCGAGCAGGCTGCCGAACACGTTGCCGACGAACCGGGAGTAGTCGGCCCAGTTCATCCCGAACTCGAACTCCTGGACGACGCCGGTCGCCACGCCGAGGGCGAAGATGAGGCCATACACCTTGACCCAGAAGAACGACAGGCGGCGCCACTTCGGGTCCTTGGTCCGGACGTAGATGATCCCGAGGATCACGAGCATCAGGCCGAGTCCCATGGACAGCGGCGGGAAGATGAAATGGAAGCTGGCGGTCAGCGCGAATTGCGCTCGTGACAGCGTCTCAGCGTCCACGTGTGCCTCCGTTCTCCTTCCCCAAGCCTGAATCTACCCTCGTTGCGACCGGCAGGTCGCGCGATCCTGGCGCGGAAGGGTCCGTGTCGAGGATGCCGCCGCGACAGATGAGATGGGCCACCAACCCGGTCCAGCCGGTCTGATGCGACGCACCCAGACCGGCCCCCGTATCGCCGTGGAAGTACTCGTGGAACTGGAGCATCCCCTGCCACTCCGGATCGGTCTGGAACTTCTCGATCGAGCCGTACACCGGTCGACGGCCGGCCTCGTCGGGCAGCCAGATGGAGATCAGTCGGCGAGCCAGGTCATCGGCGACGGCCCGCAACCGGAGTCGTTGCCCCGAGCCGGTCGGGTATTCCACCGTGGCTTCCGCGCCCAGCCAATCGTCCCAACGCCTGAGCGACTCGATGACCATGAAATTGAGCGGGAACCAGATCGGTCCGCGCCAGTTTGAGTTGCCGCCGAACAGGCCCGACGTCGACTCGCCGGGTTCGTAGTCCACCTCGGCGATCAGGCCGCCGAGATCGAGTCGGAACGGAGCGTCCCGATGTCGCCGGGAGAGCGCCCGCAACCCATGGGCGCGACAAGAAACCTTCTTCGTCCAGCATCTCGCCGAGGAGCCGCAGGAACTGGTGGGGCGGGACGACGCTGAGGCGCATCACCTCGTCACCAGGCTCCCCGGTGATGAAGCCGCCCTCGCGCATCCGCTCGTCGGAAACGTGCAGTCCCTTCGAGGAAGCGGGCGAACCGCTTGCCGAGTCCCTGGCCGCGTTCGACGATCCGGCTCGGGACGTCCGATGACGGGAGGAGCGGGATGAGTCCGACCATCGAGTGGACCTTGATCGGGACGCTCGATCCGTCATCGAGCTTCAACGCGTCGTAGTAGAACCCGTCGGTCGCATCCCAGAGACCACTTCGGTTCATCGCCGCGCCGATCCGCACCGCATGTTCCAGGAACGTCGTCATGAGGTCCTCGTACGACGGGTCGGTCATCGGCCAGGACCGTCGCGATGCGAAGCATCGACACGCAATAGAAGAACATCCAGGCGGTCGCGTCCGACTGCTCGAGCTCGGCACCGGCCGGCAGGTGCGACCGGTCGAACGCGCCGATGTTATCGAGGCCGAGGAACCCTCCCGAGTAGAGGTCGTTGCCCTCCTTGTCCTCGCGGTTCAACCACCAGGTGAAGTTCATGAGCAGCTTGTGGAAGATCTGCTTGAGGAAGGCGAGATCGCGGCGTCCATCGATGTTCCAGACGTACAGCGCCGCCCCGGCGTGGACCGGCGGGTTCACGTCATCGAACGACCACTCGTAGGCCGGCAGCGCGCCGTTCGGGTGTTGGAACCACTCGCGACACATGACCAGGAGCTGGTACTTGGCGAAGGTCGGGTCGATATGGGCCAGGGTGACCGCATGGAAGGCCAGGTCCCAGGCCGCGAACCACGGGTACTCCCACGGGTCCGGCATCGACAGGATGTCGGCCGCATCGAAGTGACGCCAGGCGGTGTTGCGTCCGGCCAGCCGCTCGGCCGGCGGTGGCGGCAGCCCCGGGTCGCCGTCCAGCCAGCGGGAGACGTCGTAGCCGTAATACTGCTTGCTCCAGAGCATGCCGGCGAACGCCTGGCGCATGACGACCTGCTCATCGTCCGTGCCGCCGTCGCGGCGAAGGTCCTCGTAGAACTCGTCGGCTTCCGCCTCGCGCTGGTGCATCGTCCTGGCGAAGTCCGCGCCGAGCAGGTCGCGCTGCTTCGAATTCGAGGCGGCCGCAGGCCCCGTCTCGGCCTTGTGGAGGCGCAGGTGAAGTTCGGCTGACCCGCCGGCGGGCACCGTGACCTGGTACCACGCTGCCGCCTTCGTTCCTGCTGCCGTTCGGGTCGACGGTCGGCGCTCCGCTCACCACGTGATCGTTGATCCCGTCCTTCGGGTAGGGCGTCACGGACGGCACGCCATCGATGCGCTGCAGATTGGTCTCGTTCTCACAGAACAGGAGCGGCGGCTGCACGCCGTCCGGCCCGACACCGACCTCGAGGACATAGTCGCCGAGGCTCTCGTGGGAGGCCCGGATGGTCCGGCCATCCCGGCTCGCCGTCAGGCTCGGCTTGCCCTCTGCCAGATCCCAGGCCCATGTATTCCGGAACCACAGGGTGGGCAGGACGTGCAGTGTGGCTTCCTCCGGTCCGCGATTGCGGACGACGATCCGCATGAGCATGTCGGTCGGGGTCGACTTGGCGTAGTGGACCTCGACGATCCAATATCGGTCGTCGTCGAACACGCCCGTGTCGAGCAGCTCGTATTCGGGTTCGAGCTTGGACCGCTGCCCGTTGACCCGGACCAGCTCCTCATACGGAAAGGCGGCCTGCGGGTAGTGATACCGCCAGCGCAGCCAGGCACTGCTCGGGACCGCGTCCAGATACCACCAGTAGTCCTTGGCGTCCTCGCCGTGGTTCCCTTCCTGGTTTGCCAGCCCGAACATCCGCTCCTTGAGGATCGGATCCTTGCCGTTCCACAGGGCGAGCGAAAGCGACAGCCGGTTGAAGACGTCGGTGATGCCGGCCATCCCGTCCTCGTTCCAGCGGTACGCCCGCGATCTGGCGTGATCGTGCGGGAACGAATCCCAGGCGTCGCCGTTGGCGGAGTAGTCCTCCCGGACGGACCCCCACGCTCGTTCCGCGAGGTAGGGACCCCACTCGTACCAGGGACTGGCCTCGTGCCAGCCGTTCTCCGGATGTCCCGCGTCCGCCATCCGGGCCCGTTCGACGCCGCTCATGCATCCCTCCCGGCTGCTCCGGCCCGCGTTCGTCGGATACCCAACAGGACGACCGACCGAGCTTCCGCTCGGTAGGTGGTCGACCCGACGATGGTGGCCCGGGCGGGGTCGAGGGCGATATCGTCGGGCGCCTCCAGGCTGGTGTCGATCACCCGGCGCCACCCGTCGGCCGGCACGTCCGGGATGGGGAGCTCGAAGTCGAGCGGCTCCCAGTAGGCATTGAGGATGAGATGGAGTGCGACCGGGTCGGCCTCGATCGTCATCGCGAGACTGTGGGAGTCGGTGGCCAGATCAGGCTCGCCCAGGCGGACGCCACCCCAGCGGATCGATGCGTCTTGCAGGAGGTCAGTCAGGTCCTCGTCGGGCGGGAGGTCCAGGACGCTGGCGATGCCGCGCCGAAGTCGGATGAGGCCAGTGGTGAACCGAAGGATGTCGGCGTGGCGATCCGGTCCGGTCCAGTCGAACCACGTCGTCGGATCGGCGTGGGCATAGCCGTTGTTGTTGCCGCCCTGGGTGCGCCGGACCTCATCACCCATGGTCAGCATCGGCGTCCCGAGCGCGAGCAGGTCAAGGGTCAGGAAATTCCGGATCTGGCGGCGGCGCAGGGCCTCGATCACGGGATCGTCGGTCGGTCCCTCCGTGCCGCAGTTCCAACTCAGGTTCTGATCGCTGCCATCCCGGTTGTCTTCGCCGTTGGCCTCGTTGTGCTTGTGGTCATAGGTCACCAGGTCGTTGAGCGTGAACCCGTCATGGCAGGTCACGAAGTTGATGCTGGCGCCCGGTTCCCGTCGTTTGTGCCCATAGATATCCGGGCTGCCGAGGAACCGCTGACCGATCGCCCGGACCGACCCGGGATCACCTTTGACGAACGCGCGGACATCGTCGCGAAACCGGCCATTCCATTCGGACCAGCGATCGCCGACGAAGGAGCCCACCTCGTACAGGCCGCCGGCGTCCCACGCTTCAGCGATGAGCTTCGTACCGGCCAGGACCGGATCCGTCTCGATATCCCAGAGGGTCGGCGGATCCGCCATCGGCTGGCCGGCCTCGTCCCGGGACAGGACGGCGGCGAGGTCGAACCTGAACCCGTCGACATGCATCTCCTCGACCCAGTAGCGCAGGCTGTCGAGGATGAGCCGACGGACGATCGACCCGTTCGCATCGAGGGTGTTCCCGCAGCCGCTGTCATCGACATAGGACCCGTTCGCATCGAGCAGGTAGTAGTCGTCGTTGGCGAGGCCGCGGAACGAGATCGTCGGACCATCCGCGCCGGCTTCGGCCGTGTGGTTGAAGACGACATCGAGGATGACCTCGATGTTCGCCCGGTGGAGCGCCTTGACCAGGTCGCGGAACTCGTCGACCGCGGTCGCGGCCCCGGGCCGGCTGGCATAGGGCTGGTGGGGAGCGAAGAAGCCGACCGGCTGATAGCCCCAGTAGTTGGTGAGACCGGCCGGGGCAGCCAGCGGGTCGAACGCGAAGACGGGCAGGAGTTCGACCGCCGTGATCCCGAGGTCGACGAGATACGGGATCTTGTCGATGAACCCGGCATACGTGCCGCGTCGCTCGGGGGCGACGTCTGCGTTCGGGTGCGCCGTGAAACCGGCGACGTGCGCCTCGTAGATGATCGTGTCGCGGAGCGAGTGACCGAGTGGCCGGTCGCCCTCCCAGTCGTACAGGCCGGGATCGATCACGACGCTCTTCATGGCGGACGCGATCGCTGGACGATCGCCGGGCCCGTTGCGCCGGTACCCGGACGGGATCGCGACCGCCCGGCCATACGGATCGAGCAGGACCCGATCCTGGTCGAAGCGAAGGCCATGGGCCGGATCCCATGGTCCGCGCGCCATGTACGCGTACACCTGGCCCGGGCCGATCCCGGCGACTCGCACGTGCCAGTACCCCGCCGTCCGGTTCGTTCGGGGATCGAGCGTGATCACCCGGGCCGGACCTGGATCGTCCGGCGACCTGAACAGAAGCAGATCCAGGCCGGTCGCCTGCTTCGCGTAGACGGCAAAATCCACGCCACCCGCGCGCACGGTCGCGCCGAGCCGCGAATGCGGGCCGGGCTCCTCGGCAGGCAATTCCGCGGGCAGCGAGGCCCTGGGTCCACGGGCACGGACGGATCTGGAGCTTCGTGCCGCCGGACGGCCGTGGCCACGGTCTACAGTCCCACGCTCGCCTGCATCATGCCGCCGTCGGCCACGAACGTCGTCGCGGTGCTGTAGGTCGCCTGGTCGGACGCGAGGAAGGCGACCAACTTGGCGATCTCTTCGGGTTCTGCCACCCGCCCGATCGGGATCGCGCTCTCGAGCTTCGCCTTCTGGACCGGATCCGCCAGGGTGACCTCATCGATCGGGGTATGCACCGCGCCGGGCGCGACCCCGACGACGGTGATCCCGTGCGGGGCGAGTTCAACGCCGGCCGTCCGCGTCAGCATCCGGACGCCGCCCTTGGCGAGACAGTACGGCGCGTTCCCGGGCATCGGCCAATCCTCGTGGATCGACGAGATGTTGACGATCCGGCCGCCGCCACCCTGGGCGATCATCTGCTTCGCGGCGAGCTGGACACCGAAGAACGCGCTCTTGAGATCGATCGCGATGACCATGTCGAACTGGCGCTCGGTCGTGTCGAGGGTCGAGCTGCGGGTCTCCATGCCGGCGTTGTTGACGAGGATGTCGAGCCGGCCGAAGGCCGCGACCGTCCCATCGACGAGCTTCTGGATGTCCGCGATGCTGGAGACGTCGGCCTGGATGACCTGGGCCCGTCCGCCGGCGTCTTCGATCTCCTTCTTGGTGGCGGTCGCCGCATCCTCGTTCTTGTGGTAGTTGATCGTCACCGCGGCCCCCTGGCGAGCGAGTTCCAGTGCGATCGCGCGGCCGATGCCGCTATCGCTGCCGGTGACGATGGCGGTCTTGCCTTCGAGGGACATGTCGTGACTCCTTTATCCGTTCCGTGTCGATCTGCTCGACGAGGTCGATGACGGGGCGTGACGGCCGCCGTTCATAACGATACGTGAGGCGTGGGATGGCTGTGTCACCTCGTCGATGGCCGCCCCGTGTCAACGCTCGGCAGCGACGTGCTGAAGCCCCAGCGGCCGGTGAAGGTTCCGCCCGGCCCGAGGCGGATCAGGGATTCGCCCGTCTGGAATGCATTGGGTGGACAGGTCATCGGTTCGATCGCGACGCTCCGCCGGTTGACGTCCGGCAGCACGTCGCCGGTCGTGAGCATCACGAATGGATAGTTCCGGTCCAGCCAGACGGTGATCGCGACCCCGTCGGGGCGCTGCATCTCGACTCGGGCCAGGCCGTCCGCACCACGGGTCAGGTCGTGGAACGCGTGGTCGAGCCTGGTCGGGCCGATCGGCCGGGGTTCGCGGAAGTCCAACTCCGTCCCGTCGACCGGCGAGGACCCGACCGGGATGCCACGCGCATCCGAACGCAGCACGGTGTCGGCCGGCAGCACCAGGACGACGGCATCGTCGATCGACGCGCCGGCCAGGAACCACGGGTGGGCACCGGCGCCGAACGGACACGCGCTCGAGCCGATGTTCGTCGCCGAGGTCTCGACGCTGAGACCGGCCGCCGACAACTCGTACTCGATTCGCAGGTCGAGCCCGAATGGATAGCCCGGTCGTGGGTAGAGCGTGTACCCCATCACGACCCGGTCGGGCCCGCGTTCACGAACCGTCCAGGACGACCAACGAACCAGCCCATGGATCGCGTTGGACTGCTCCGGTTCATCCAGTGGGATCTGGTGCCGCCGACCATCAAAGGTGTAGGTGCCGTCACGGATCCGGTTCGGCCACGGGATGAGCACCTCCCCACGGCCGGACGGACACACCTCATCGAGCGCATATCCGTCAAGGATCTCCCGGCCGGCGACAGCATACGAGCGGATGCCGCCTCCGACCTCGACGACGACAAGGTGCTGGTCCCCGGCTCGGATCTCGATCTGCTCGCCCGACGGCGCGTAGCCGCGATCTCCGGGCCGGACCCCAGTCGCCGGCGAACTTCCTGCGGTCATGTCGAAGTCGTGGGAGCCGGCACGGCCGGCTTCGTCGCCGTCAGTGGCTTGGTGATCGACCCTCCAGCGGGTACGGACCTCCTCATCGACCTCACCTCCATCGACCAGGACCGGTCCGTCGTCCCGACATGGGCCGATCGGACCGACTGCGACTGCGCTACTGGATCTCCTCGAGCCGCTCGGCCAAGATGATGCGAGCGGCCGCCTCGATCAACGCGAGATGCGAGAAGGCCTGTGGCATGTTCCCGAGGTGGCGGCCGGTCTTGGCTTCGAACTCTTCCGCGTAGAGGCCCAGCGGCGAGGCGATCCGGAGCAGGCGATCCATCAAGTCTCGCGCCTGGTCGATCTCGCCCACGACGGCCAGGGCGGAGACCAGCCAGAACGAGCAGATCAGGAACGTGCCCTCCTTGCCGGACAGGCCGTCATCCGTCTCGTCAGTGCGGTATCGGAGGACGAAGCCGTCGTCGGTCAGATCCCGGGCGATCGCCTCGACCGAAGCCTTCAGGCGCGGATCATCGCCGGGCAGGAACCCGAATATCGCGGCCAGGAGGGTCGAGGCGTCGAGCGAATCGGTCTCGTAGTGCTGGCGCAGCACTCCCTTGTCGGTCAGCCCGTGAGCCAGGATGTCGGCACGGATCTCCTCCGCGGTGGCGTGCCACGACGCCTCCAGGTCCGGGTCGCCCCTGATCTGGGCCAACTTCGCGGCTCGATCGAGCGCCACCCAACACATGAGCTTCGAGGAAACGTAGTGCCGCGGCTTGCCGCGAGCTTCCCAGATCCCCTGGTCGGGATCGCGCCAGACGCGGGTGGCGCCTTCCGCCTGGGCCTTGACGATCGGCCAAAGCCGGCGGGGCAGACGCTTGCTGCGACGAGTGTGAAGGGCGATCGTGTCGAGGACCGCACCGAATACGTCGTTCTGGCGCTGGTCGAATGCGCCGTTGCCGATCCGGACCGGGCGCGCCCCGTCGTAGCCGGAAAGGTGATCGAGGGTCGACTCGGGCAGGTCTCGCCGGCCATCGACGCCATACATGATCTGCATCCCGCCGTCCGCGTTCGGCTCGAGGTCGGCCAGGAACTGCATGAACTCGTTCGCCTCCCAGTCGAGTTGCAGGTAGTGGAGCGCCTGGAGGGTGAAGGTCGCGTCGCGCATCCAGGTGTAGCGATAGTCCCAGTTGCGCTCTCCACCCGGCGTCTCGGGCAAGGACGTCGTCAATGCCGCGACCGTGGCACCCGTCGGCATGTAGGTAAGGCCCTTGATCGCCAGCGTGGAGCGCTCGATCGCGGCGCGCCAGCGGTGGTCGATCGATCGGGCGCCGCGCAGCCACTCCCGCCAGAACTTGTCGGTCGCGTCCAGGTGGGCCCGCGCTTCGTCGCCGGTGGCCGGCGCCTCCAGATCCTTCGCCCAGGACAGCGCGCAGTAGATCCGCTCGCCCTGTCGGAGCGTGTGCCGAGCGCGGGCGCGGTTGTCCTCGATCCCCAGGGTCATGTCGGTCTGGAGCCGGATCACCACACCGGCACCAGTGGCATCGGCGGTGGACCGGGCGCCGCCAACGAGGGTCCATGATGCCGGCGTGCGGCCGTAGTCGAAGACAGGCTCACAGACCAGTTCGACCTCGACCTCACCGGCCGTGCATTCGACACTCCGCACGAGCAGGTGGTCGGCATCGGTGTCGGTCGGTGGTCGTGTATGCGGCGTCACCCGGTCTTCGCGGTCCCCGCGCGGCCCGAGCGTCAGGGCATCGCGGACGACGACCCATCCGGTCGCGACCCGCCACGTCGTCACGAGCGTATTCGTGCCGGGCTCATACCACCGCGACGCCGGGACATCGACCCCGAACGGGCCTACCCGGAACGCGCCAGCTTCGCGATCGAGCAGACTGCCGAATACGCTCGGCGAGTCGAAGGCGGGAACGCACAGCCAGTCGACACTGCCATCCGGGGCGACCAATGCCCCGGTGTGGCAATCGGACAGGAACGCGTAGTCGGCGATCGGAGTGAACGGCGACGGCCTGGTCGCGCCTTGTGCGAGAACGTCAGCTGATGCGTCCATGGCGACCCAGACTCCTCTGCGCTAGCGCGTCGACTTCACGCCAGGCCCGCGGACCGTTGCCCGCGGATCACGACGAACGACAACAGACCCATACCCACGGCGACGACAGCCGTGCCTTGATAGACCGTGGCCAAACTCAGGCCGAACTGGTCGAGTAGAGGCCCGACCCCGAATGCGGCGAGCCCGTATCCCATCTGATAGAACGCGATCAACCCGCCGGCCGTGAACGCGGCGATGGTCGTCAGCTCTTCCTGCCCGAACGAGATGGTCAATGGCAGGAGCGCTGAGCAGCCCAGCCCAGCCAATCCGAACGCGACCACGCCGAACGTCGCATCGCCGCTCGGTATGGCGGCCGTGATCAGAAACGCGACCGCGGCGACGAACGGCAAGAGTCGGTAGGTATCCGTTTCCGGGAAGCGCCGCTCGATCGCGGCGAACCCGATCCGGCCGACCGTGACCATCGCCCAGAACACGGTAAGGGCAACCGAGGCGAGGGTCACCGACGCGCCCAGATCCGAGGTCATGAACAGCGTCGACCAGTTGCCATTCATCGTTTCGACGATGCCGTACAGGAGGGCGAAGGTTGCGAAGATCCAGAAGCGAGGTGGCAGGACGAGACGGGTCGGACCGGTCGTGGTCGCGGCCTCCGGTTCCTCCACGCGCAGGGACAAACCGACGCTGGCCAGCAAAAGCCCAGCCAGCAGGATCCCGACGAGGACCGGCAGTCCCCACCAGAAGCCGAGCCCGACGAAGATCGCGACGAACACCGGCGCGAGCGCCGTCCCGAGGCCGAGCAGGGCGTTCAGGTACAGGACTGCCCGTTCCACCCGGTCCGGGAAGAACACGGCGGCGTAGCGATTGACCGAGGGCACGGTCAGGCCGAACCCGATCCCGAGGCTGGTCGTCGCCAGCAGCAGGAGGACGTAGGCCACCGAGCCCGATCCGGTGAAGAACTGGCTTCCGAAGAGCAGGCCCATAGAGATCAGGTCCGCCGCCAGCCCGACCTGGAAGACGCGCTTGATCCCGAGCCGTCGGACCAGGTTCGCGCCGAGCAACGATGCCAGGATCGCCGCGACCGCCTGGGGCAGGAACAGCGACCCATAGGCGGAATTCGAGAGTCCGTATTCGGCTGGGTTGGTCAGGATCGAACTGATCGCCGGGAACGTGACGAGCGCCACGCCCTGGACCAGGCCCGCGCCATAGACGACCCGAACCTCGCCAGTCGTGGCCATCAGCCGTTCCCCCGCATCTCACCGCAGGTTCGTGCGGGCCTACTTCAATCGCTCGAGCAGATGGTCCCCCACCCGCAGCGCGTTGGCCATCGCGGTCAAGGCCGGGTTCACGGCGCCGATGCTCGGGAAGAAGCTGGTATCCACGACATACAGATTGTCGAGTTCGTGGGCCTTGCAATCCACATCGAGCACGGACGTCGCCGGGTCCGCCCCGAACCGGACCGTCCCCGCCTGGTGCGCACAACCCGCGATCGGGATCTCATTCTTGAGGTAACCGGTCCGGGGAAGCAGGTGATCGGGATGCATCCCCAGGTGACCAAGCATCGACTTGAGCTGGTGGTAGAGCCGGTTCTTGGGCTCCTGGTTGTTCGGCGTGTAGGTCAGCCTGATCTTGCCGCCGGTCGTCAGGGTCACCCGGTTGTCGGGGGCCGGCAGATCCTCGGTCGACAGCCAGAAGTCCACCGCGTGGGTCGCCACGTCGGTCAACGAGAACATCGGGGCGAGCTTCGTCTGGAGTGGCTTCTCACCCTTGAACATCTCCGCATCGGACTTGCCGACCATCTGGATGTTTCCCATCGGGTATTCGAACCCGGTCATCCCGAAGTAGAAGTCGTTGACCCCGAGGGTCTTCTGGAACATCGTCGGGTTCGGTTCCTTGGAGATCGCCAGGACCGCCGTGCTGTTGTGGAACATGTAGTTCCGACCGACCTGGTCCGAGCCGTTCGCCAGGCCGTTCGGGTGCTTGTCGTTCGCCGAGGCGAGCAGGATCTTGGCCGAATTGGCGGCCCCCGCCGAGATCACCACGATGTCACCGTCGTAGATCTCGGTCGCGCCGTCACGTTCGACGACGACGCGCTCTACGGCATCTCCGGCCGCGTTCGTCTCAAGCCGGGTCACCAGGGCGCGGGTCCGCAGCGTGACGTTCTTGTGCTCGAGGGCCGGCCGGACCCCGAGGACCTCGGCGTCGGATTTGGCCTGGACGAGACACGGGAAGCCGTCACAGGTCTGGCACCGGATGCAATGGCTGTTCGGCCGGTCGTCCTCGAGCAGGCGCACTCCGCACGGGGCGTGGAACGGGTGGTAGCCGGCCTTTTCAAGGTCATCGGAGAGCTGCTGGATGCGCGGTTCGTGGCTGACCGCCGGGTACGGGTACGGCGCGCTGGCGTGGCCCTCGGTCGAGTCCTCGCCGTGGTTGCCGTGGACCTCGTACAGGTGCTCGGCCCTGGTGTAGTACGGCTCCAGGTCGTCATATGAGATCGGCCACGCCGGCGACATCCCGTCATGGTGGCGGAGCTCCCCGAAGTCCTCCGGCCGCAATCGGTAGAGCGCGGCGCCATACATCTTGGTGGCGCCACCGACCGCATAGTGGATACCCGGCTGGAACGGCTTGTCCTTCTCGTCGTACCAGGTCTCCTTGGGCACGTACCGGTTGTCCACGAAGACTTCCTTCGAGTCCCAGTTCTCCTTTTCACGGGGCAGCCAGTCGCCACGTTCGAGGATGAGGATCCGCTTGCCCGATGGAGCCAGATGACGGGCGAGGGTGCCACCTCCGGCGCCACTCCCGATGATGATGACGTCGTATCGGCCGTCGCTGGACATGACTCCCCTTTCGCTGGTTGACGCGGTTCAGTTCGAGGCGTCGTCGGGAGCGCCGTCGGACCAATCGATCCGGGCGACGTCGCTTCGATCGAGGACGTACGGTCCGTGCGTCGAACCGAAGTAGTCGCCGGCCCATTCGATGAATGCGTTGGCCCGGTTATGGACCCCCGACATCAACGCGGCGTGAACGCCCAGCCAGGCGACGAATGCGATCGACCCGTGGAGGCCGTGATGGTGTTCGCCGACTTCGGCCACGGCCGCGCCGCGCCCGATCATGGCCATGATCCCCTTGTCCAGGTAGTGGAACGCGCGGGGGTGCTTGCCGTCGATCTCGGCAAGGATGTTCTTGGCCGCCCAGACGCCCGACTGCTGGGCGACCGATCCAAGCTGCGGGAAGGTCTTGCCGTCCGGGCTCGGGATGTTGGCGATGTCCCCGACGACGTACACCCCCGGAAAGCCATCGAGCCGCAGGTCGGGCTCGACATCGATCCGGCCCCCGCGACCCTGGGGCAGCCCGGCCTCGCCTGCGACCGGGGCCGCCTGGAGACCGCCACCCCAGACGACGCAGTGGGTCTTGATCGTCGAGCCGTCCGATAGGACCACGTGACCCACACCGACCTCGGTCACACCCAGACCGAGCATCAGCCGCACCCCGTCGCGGGTCAGGACCCTGGCCGCGTAATCGTGGGCCTTGTCGGAGAACGCGCCGAGCAGTGCATGCCCGTGGTTCACCAGTCGAACGGTGGCCCGGTGGGCGATGTCCGGGTACTCGGCCGAGAGCGACGTGTTGATCATCTCTGAGATCGCTCCGGCGACCTCCACGCCGGTCGGGCCGCCGCCGACGATGACGAAGTCGAGGGCACCTTCGTCGATCTTCGATGGGTCCTTGTCGGCCTCCTCGAAGACGGTCAGGATCTGCGACCGCAGCCGCTTCGCATCGTCGAGCGAATAGAGCGGGAAGGCATGCTCCCGGGCACCGGGTGTCTTGAAAAAGAACGCCTGGGAACCGCCGGCGACGACCAGGTAGTCACCCTGGTGGGTCTCGCCCGACGCCGTGGTGACCGTCCGTGTCGTCGGGTCCACGCCGGTGACCTCGGCCTCGACGAAGGTCAGTCCCGCGTGGGCCGCCACTTCGTGGAGTGGATAGGCGATATCGACCGGGGCGAGCTGGCAGGTCGCGACCTGGTACAGGAGGGGCTGGAACTGGTGGTAGTCGTTCTTGTCGATGAGCGTGACATCGACATCCTTGCGCGAGGCCAGCTTGCGGGCGCATGCGACCCCCGCAAATCCACCACCGACGACGACCACACGGGTCGGGCTCATTGCGACAACGCGATCAAGGACCTACCCCCCCCTGGTTCCTCCACACCCGCGACCCATGCCCTCGGGTCGCGCTGGGAGGGCGACTGGGACGAGGCGGGCAGGCGGCCCGCGATCGGTCGGGATATCTGCGCCATGATATCGACCTTCCCGACCCGTGTCTTGACGGATCAATCGCCGGCTTCGATCTCCCGTTTGCGTCGGGCGACGAACGCGTCGAGTGCCGCCGTGACCGCCGGATCCAGGGTGGACGGACCCGCCTCCGCGAGGAGCTGCTTCCAGATCGTGTTCGCCCGCTGGGTCGCCGTCCGGGCGCCGTCGGACTGCCACGTCTCGAAGTTGCGCCAATCCGAGACGAGCGGCCGATAGAACGCGGTCTCGAACCGCTCGATGGTGTGCGCGGTCCCGAAGAAATGGCCACCCGGCCCGACGTCCGCGATGGCCTCGAGACCCAGGCTCGCGTCGTCGACGACCATCGGCTGGAATACCTCCGACATCATCTGGAGGATCTCGGTGTCGATGATCAGCTTCTCGTAGGACGCAGTCAGTCCGCCCTCGAGCCAACCGGCTCCCTGGTAGAGCAGATTGACCCCACCCATGACCGCGCCCCAGACGGCCATCTCGGATTCGTACGCGGCCTGCGCGTCCACGACGTTCGAGGCGGTGGTGTTCGACGATCGCCAGGGCAGGCCGTAGCGGCGGGCGAGTTGCCCGCTCGCGAGCGCTCCCTTGACGTACTCCGGGGTCCCGAACGCCGGTGCCCCGGTTCGCATGTCGACGTTGGAGGTGAAGGCTCCGTACACCATCGGCGCGCCGGGACGAACGATCTGGCCGAGCGCGATCAGGAAAAGGGCCTCGGCGTTCTGCTGGGCCAGGGCTCCCGCCAGCGACACTGGGCTCATGGCGCCGGCCAGCGTGAACGGGGTCGCCACGACGGGCTGTCCGTGCAACGCCATCTCCATCAGGCCGTCGCCCATCGGTCCGTCCAGACGGAGCGGCGAGTTCGTGTTGATGACCGTCATCAACGACGGCTCGATCAGGAGTCGGTCCCGGTCCACGCCCCGGATCAGGCAGGCGACCTCGAGGGCGTCATCCACCGGTCTGGTCCCGAACCCCAGGCACTGCCAGGACTTGTCGAGTTCGACCGCGAATGTGCGGTACATGTCCAGGTGCCGCGTCGCGACCGGCAGGTCATTCGGCTCGAGCGGTCCCCCGCCTTCCTGGTGGATGATGTCGAGCGAACCGATGATCCGGACATAGTCGACGAAGTCGGCGAAGTTCCCGGCCCGCCGTCCGCGATCGAGATCGCTCACGAACGCCGGACCACCGACCGCGCCGAACACGATGTTCGAGCCACCGAACTCGAGATCCCGCTCGGGGTTCCTGGCGTGGAGGCGGAACCTCGACGGCGTCGTGGCGATGAGGCTTTCGAGATGGTCCGGATCGAGCCGCACGTTGCGGCTGCTCCGATCCACCCTGGCGCCCGCTGCCGCGAACGCCTCGAGGGCCCGATCGCCCAGGACCTCGACGCCGATCTCGGCCAGGATCCGGAGCGTCGCCAGGTGGACCGATTCGAGCTGATCGGCCGACAGGATCTCCACCGGCCGGAACGGGTTGGTCAGCCGCCGCCACGGCAACAGGGCAAGACCGGGAGTGGCACGGCGCGGACGGCGGCGGGCAGCGGTCGGCTGATCCATCCGCTGATGCTACGTGCCGACCCGTTCTCATGTTCGTCTCATCTCCGGCCGCCTGAATGGACGTCACTGCCCGGCGCACCCGTGCCCGTGCCCGTGTCCGACAGGAGATCCGATGAAACTCAAGATCGCGGCCATCGTCGCGCTGGCCGCCGTTGGGATCGGCGCTGCGTTCATCGCCGTCGGCGGTCTGCCCGCGAGCGCCGCGACGGACACCCGATACCTGACCAGCGTCGCCGCGACCGGGGATGTGATCGACGATGTCGCCGCCACCGGGACCATAGCCGCGACGGCGTCATATGGGGTGTCATTCGGGGCGCCGGCCCACGTCGCCGGTGCGGCGACCAGCGGATCCGACACGTGGACGGTCAAGACGGTCGATGTGAAGGTCGGTGACGTGGTCAATGCCGGCGACGTGGTCGCCACGGCCGACACCACCGACCTGAAGCGCCAACTCGCGGACGCGACCGCCTCGTACGCCAGCGCGAAGCTCCAACTGAAGATCGCCAGGAAGGCGCTCGCCGATGCCACGGACACCGCGACGACCAGGCAGGCCAAGATCTCCGTCTACGGGGCGAAGAACCAGGTCTCCAGCGCACTGACCGCCAAGCAGGATCTCCAGGACCAGATCAAGTACGCCGCGCTGACCGCGCCGATCGACGGCACCGTCACGGCGGTCAACATCGTGGCCGGCCTCGTGGCGCCGTCGGGCGACGCGGTCGTCATCGACACGAGCACGCTCGAGGTCACCGCGGACGTCGTCGAGAGCGACCTGGCGTCGATGTCCATCGGGCAGCAGGCGACCGTCTCCATCTCGGCCGTCGGGGCGGAGGTCACCGGGACCGTCACCTCGATCGCCCCGACGACGACCGGCAGCTCGAACGGCAGCGTCGTGTCCTATCCGGTCACGGTGTCGCTCGAGAACGCCCCGGCGACCGTTCGGGTGGGCATGACCGCCGATATCACGATCACGATCGATAGCGCGACGAACGTCCTGACCGTGCCGACGACGGCATTGCGCGGCACCACTGGCGCCTATACGGTCCTCGTCCTCGGGACGGACGGCCAGCCGACCGCGCAGACGGTCGAGATCGGCCTGGTGGCCAGCACCCTCGCCGAGGTCCGATCCGGCCTGGACGCCGGCCAGGCGGTGGTCACCGGCGTCGCCAACACGCAGACGACCACGTCGAACCAGGGCGGCTTCGGTGGCGGTGGGGCGTTCCCGGTCGGCGGCGGTTTCGGCGGCAATGGTGGCGGCCGGATCCGGGTCGGCAACTAGGATGGCCGACGCCATCATCAGCCTCGATCACGTCAGCCGCGATCTACATGATGGGCCACATCGAGGTCCCGGCCCTGCTCGATGTCAGCCTGGAGGTCCATCCGGGCGAATTCGTCGCCATCGTCGGGCCGTCCGGATCGGGCAAGACCACGATGATGAATGTCCTCGGCTGCCTGGACCGGCCGAGCGCCGGCGAGTATCGACTGGCCGGTACGCCGGTCGCGGCGCTCGACGACGACGATCTCGCCCGACTTCGCAGCCGAACGATCGGCTTCGTCTTCCAGTCATACAACCTCCTGCCGCGGACGACCGCGCTCGACAACGTGGCCACCCCGCTCCTCTATCAGGGCGTGTCGCGGGCGGAGCGTTCCCGCCGGGCCACAGTGGCGCTCGAGCGGCTGGGTCTCGGGGACCGCATCCATCACGAGCCAACGGAATTGTCCGGCGGGCAGCAGCAGCGAGTCGCGGTCGCTCGGGCCCTCGTCACCGAGCCCGCCCTCATCCTCGCCGACGAACCGACCGGCAATCTCGACAGCGCGTCGGGGGCGGACGTGATGCATCTCCTCCACGAACTCAATGCGGCGGGCCGGACGATCGTGCTCATCACCCACGATCCGGACGTCGCCTCCGCAGCCGGCCGGCAGATCCACCTCCACGATGGGCGGGTCGTCGCGTGAGCCTCCTCGAGCTCCTGCGCCTCGCGCTCTCTCGCCTGCGCACGAGCCGGCTTCGGGCCGCGCTCACCATGTTGGGCGTGATCATCGGTGTCGCCTCGGTCGTGGCCCTGGTCGGCGTCGGGCAGGGCACGACGTCGAACATCACGAACCGGCTCGCCGGACTCGGCACGAACCTGCTGACCGTGAGCCCGTCGGGGCAGGCCACGACCCTGACCCTCGACGATGCCGACGCGATCGCCACGCTGCCATCGGTCGCCGGGGTCGCCCCGGAAGTCTCGACGAACGCGAATGTCGCAGCCGGCCCGCAATCGACCAGCACGACCGTCGTGGGCACGACCGCCGACTACCTCCAGGTGCGCGCCTACGACCTGTGGCAGGGATCGTTCCTGACCGATCCCACCGTCGACCGAGGCCTCAGGGTCGCCGTCCTCGGCGCGACGACGGCGACGGACCTGGCCCTGACGTCGAGTGACCTGGGTTCGACCATCTCGATCAACGGCCTGCCCTTCCAGGTCATCGGGATCCTGCAGGCCAAGGGCGGCAGCGGGTTCCAGAACCCAGATGACCAGGTCATGGTGCCGGTCGGCGCGGTGCAGAAATACTTCGTCGGCGGCGACACGGTCCGGACCATCGGCGTGAGCGTCGCGACCGCCGACCAGATGGATGCCGCCAGCGCGGCCATCACCAATCTCCTGACCGAGCGGCACGACCTGTCGCCGACCGATACGGCCGACTTCCAGGTCTTCAACCAGACCCAGCTGCTGGAGGCGGCCTCGTCGATCAGCGACACCCTGACCCTCCTGCTGGGGGGCATCGCCTCGATCTCCCTGATCGTCGGCGGGATCGGGATCATGAACATCATGCTGGTCTCGGTCCGGGAGCGGACGCGCGAGATCGGGATCCGCAAGGCCGTCGGCGCGCGAGGGCGAGACATCCTCGCCCAGTTCCTCGTCGAGGCCCTGACCCTGTCGTTGCTGGGCGGACTCATCGGCATCATCGTCGGGCTCGCCGTCTCGGCGCTGATCGGCCAGCTGGCCGGCTGGGGGTTCGCGTTCAATCCGGCCACGGTGGCCATCGCTGTCCTGTTCAGCCTGGTCGTCGGCGTCGTCTTCGGCGTCTGGCCCGCCCGCCAGGCCGCTCGTCTCGATCCCATCACCGCCTTGCGCTACGAGTAAAGGAGTCTGTTCGTGACCTTCGATCCGACCCAGCGGGAACCGTCCGTTCCGCCTACGCCCGCCGCGACGCCGCCCGCGCCGGTGATCCCGGGACCCGTGACGACGGCCCCGATCGGGGCTGCCCCGACGGCCAAGGGCTCGTCATCGGGGCGATGGCTCAACGTCATCCTCGCCGGTGCCCTGCTGTTCGCGGTCGGCGGCATCGCGTTCGCGATCGGCCGGACGACCGCGCCGGCCACCACGGTCCCGGGCAACGGGCGCTTCGGCAACGGCGTCTTCCCCATCGGCAGTGGCGCTCCCGCGTTCGGGAACGGCGGGCAGGGCGGCCAGGGTGGGGGCTTCATCGGCCGTGGCAACGGCCTGACCATCACCGGGACGGTCGCTTCGATCTCCGGCGATACGATGACGATCACGACGGCCAACGGCCAGACGATCGACGTGACCCTGGGCTCGGACACCACCTATAGCAGCAAGACCCCGGCCTCGGCCTCGGCTGTGACCAGCGGCTCGACCGTGGAGGTCCAGATCGATCCGGCGAGCGGCTTCGGCGGCCTCGGGCGGGGCGGCGCCGCTCCCAGCGGCAGCACGCCGACCGTAACCGCGGCGGGCGTCACCGTCGACCCGTAGATCGCAGGTAGGCTGATCCCATGCATCTGCTCGTCATCGAGGATGACCCTCGTCTGGTCCGCCTGCTTCGGCGCCTGCTCGAGGAGGACCGCCACATCGTGGAGACGGCGATGACCGGCACGGACGGCCTCGACATCATGGCCGCCACGACGGGCATCGAAGTCATCATCCTCGACCTCGGGCTCCCGGATATGTCCGGGCTCGAGGTCGCGCGACGGATCCGGGCCACGGGTTCGGAGGTCTCGATCCTCATCCTCACCGCTCGCGACACGGTCGGTGACCGGGTGACCGGGTTGGATGCCGGCGCGGACGACTACCTGGTCAAGCCGTTCGCCTACGAGGAGCTGGCTGCCAGGCTGCGTGCCCTCGCCCGTCGGGGGCAAGTACGCGACGGCCGGAACCGAAGCTGGTGGTCGGCCCGATCGTGCTCGATGAGATGTCGCGACGGGTCACGCTGGACGGCAAGTCGATCGACCTCAGCCCGCGCGAGTTCTCGTTGCTCGAATGCCTGCTTCGGCATCCGGGCCAGACGCTGTCACGCGACCAGCTCCTCGACCAGGCGTGGCCGTTCAGCGTGGCGGTCACCCCGAATGCCGTGGACGCCTACGTCCACTACCTGCGCGAGAAGCTCGGCTCCGCCGGCCAGCTCATCGAGACCGTCCGCGGGGTTGGCTATCGTCTGGCCGATGCCTGACGGGATCCTGCCACCGACCGAGGAGACCGCGCCCGAACTCGCCGCGAACGGAGAGGACGGGGCGATGATCCGTCACGTCCGGCGCAACCTGGTCCTGTGGAGCGGCGGGACGACCCTGCTCATCCTGGTGACCCTGGCGGTGGCGCTCTACCTGGCCGCCGCGCGGTCGCTGGCCAACGCCGGTATCGACCAGCTCGATACGCGGATGTCGATCACCCGTGGTGATCGCCCCGACCCCGACGACTCGACTCGGTATGGCTTCATCTTCGGCGGTGGCGGGACCGGGACGTACGCGATGATCCTCGACCCATCCGGCTCGCCGATCCTCGACCCGCGCGCCACCCGCACCGCCGCCGGGGCTGCCGTACGAACCGGGCGTCCAGGCGGCGGCGACCTCGGGGCGGGACATCCAGACGACCGTCATCGCATCGACGCCGGTCCGGATCCTGACCGAGACGATCGATCTCGCCGATCGCGGTGTCTACACCATCCAGATCGTCCAGGACCGCACGACCGAGCAGCAGACCCTCGAGGTGATCCAGTTCGTCCTCGTGGTCGGCGGCCTGCTCGTGCTCGTGGTCTCGTTCGGATTCGGGACGATCTATGCGCGCCGAGCCCTCGTCCCCATCCGCGAGTCACTCGCCGGCCAGCGTGCGGCGCTCCGCCGCCAGCGCGAGTTCGCCGCCGACGCGAGCCACGAACTCCGGACGCCGCTGACCGTCATCCGAAGCAGTGTCGAGTACCTCGGTCGTCACCAGGACGAGCCGGTCAGCACCGTCGGGTCCGCCCTCGAGGACATCGACGATGAAGTCCGGCACATGACCTCGATCGTCGAGGACCTGCTCCTGCTCGCCCGATCCGATTCCGGGGCGGTGGCGCTCGAGCGCGTCCCGGTCGATCTCGGTGACATCGCCACGGACGGCGCATCGGCACTCGGCAAGCCGGCGACCGACCGCGGGGTCGAGGTCGTCGTCGACCCGCAGCCCGCCGTGATCGAAGGCGATCCGGCCCGGTTGCGACAACTGGTCATGATCCTGGTGGACAACGCCATCCGCCACAGCCCGGCGGGCGGGCGAGTCGACGTGACCGTTCGTGCCGATCTTCGTGATGGCTACCTCGTGGTCGAGGACAGCGGGCCCGGGATCCGGCCCGAGGACCTGCCACACCTGTTCGAACGCTTCTACCGGGCCCCCGGCGCCCCTGGTGGCGGCACCGGCCTCGGGCTGGCGATCGCGCAGTGGATCGTCGACCGTCACGGCGGCCGGATCGATGTCGAGAACCGCGACCAGGGTGGCGCGAGGTTCATCTGCAGCCTGCCGACGAGTGGTGGCCCGGTCGTCTGATCCGCCTCGGGCCATACTTGAGGGAAGGAGGAGGCAGCGATGCGAATCGTCGTGACCGGTGGCAGTGGCAAGGGCGGAGCCTGGGTCGTCGGCGACCTGCGCGACCACGGCCACGACGTCCTCAACGTCGACATGCGCCACGATGGCAGTGCCTTCGGGCTGTGCATGGTGGCCGACCTCACCGACCTCGGCCAGGCCAAGGACGCACTCGCCGATGCCGACGCCGTCGTTCACTTCGCGGCGATCCCGGCGCCGGGCCTGCGACCAGAGGGCGAGACCTTCCGGATCAACGCCCTGTCCACCTACAACGTCTTTGCAGCGTCCGTCGAGCATCGAGTCCGCCGGGTCGTCTGGGCCTCGAGCGAGACGGTCCTCGGTCTGCCGTTCGATATCCCGCCGTCGTTTGCGCCGATCGACGAGACGATCGAGCCGCGTCCGGAGTCGTCCTATTCGCTTTCGAAACTGGCCGGAGAGACCATGGCCGCGCAATTCGCCCGACGGAGCGGGATCGGCTTCGTCGGCCTCCGGATCTCGAACATCATGGAGCCGGCCGACTACGCGCTCTTCCCGTCCTATTGGGATGACCCGACCATCCGCAAGTGGAACCTGTGGGGGTACGTCGACGCGCGCGATGTCGCCCAGGCTGCACGCCTGGCGCTCGAGGCGGAGATCGAGGGGTCAGAGATCGCGATCATCGCCGCCGACGACACGGTCATGACCCGGCCCAGCGCCGACCTCATGGCCGAGGTCTTCCCGAGGGTCCCGCTCCGACGCCCGGTGGAAGGTCGAGAGACGCTGCTCGCCATCGACCACGCACGGCGGCTACTCGGTTATCAGCCGGCTCACCACTGGGCCGACCACGTCGGCTGAGCGGCCGACCTCAACTGAGCGGGCCGCCCGGCACCAGGGAGATGAGCGACGCCGCGTCCGCGATCGGGATCGCGAAGCCCAGGCCTTCCGCCCCGGACGACACCGCCGTGTTGATCCCGATCACCTTGCCGCTGCCGTCGAGCAGCGGGCCCCCACTATTGCCGGGGTTGATCGCCGCATCCGTCTGGAGCAGGCCGGTCAGGGTGACCGGCTGACCCGTCGTGTCATCGGTCACGGTGACGGTCCGTCCCGTCGCTGAAAGGATGCCCTTGGTCACGGTCTCGGTGAACGTTCCCAGTGGGCTGCCGATGGCGACGGTCGTCTCGCCGACCTGGAGCGTCCCCGAATCACCGATGGTGGCGGGGCTCAGGCCGGTCGCGTCGACCTTGATGAGGGCCAGGTCCTTGTCGGTCGACTCCTTGACGATCGTCGCCGGGAACTGCTCACCATCGGCCAGTTCGACGGTCAGCGACTGACTTCCCTCCACGACATGACGGTTGGTCAGGATGTAGCCATCGGTCGACAGGATCACGCCCGAGCCGATGCCGGTCGACGGGATCTGCCGTAATCCTCGCCCCGAAAGGCCCTCAGACGTGATCGTCACGACCGAGTCCCGGACGGATGCGACCATGTCGGTCAGCGCGGGAAGCGCCGTGGCAGCCGCGGACGTGGCCGCTACGACCGCCGCGCCGTTCGCCGTCGGCGTCGGCGCGGCTCCCCCTGCGAGGGGGCCAGAGACGATGGCCGCCGTGCCGCCCGCGGCGAGAGCCGCGGACAGGACGGCGACGGCAACGACCGATGCCAGTCCCTGTCGGGTGGCTGACGATCGTTCGGGTGAGCCGGATGGTGTGCGGATCGGATCGCCGGGCGGCGGACCAGGCTCGAAGCCTGCGCTCGGCATCGCCGGAGTCAACGGCGTCAGTGGCCCAGCGGTGGACTGGCCGTCATGCTCGAACATCGTCGACTCCGATCGTGGTCATCCGTACCGGTGCTGGTCGATGGTTTCAGCCCGCCGAGTTCGTCGGGGCGGGGGTCGCGTTCGGATCCACCGGCGAGTCGGGGAACCCCGGCTTGCCGTCCCAGCCCGGCCCACCGCGGCCATGGAAGCCGCCGGTGGCGACGTCGGCCGCGTCCAGCGATCCATCCGAACGCTGCGAACCTTCGGCCATGATGAACGAACCGACCGTGATATCAGCGAGGGCGCCGGCTGCCCCGTTCACCTTGTAGGTCGTGTTGGCAGTCGACATGGACGACGCTGGTCGTGCCGCCCGGCAGGGTGATCGTCAAGGTGTTGCCATCGATGGCAGAGACCTGCCCGGCGACGCTCGGCAGGACGACGACGATGTTCGTCACGGTGTACGTGCCATCGGCGTTCCGCTCCTGGCTGAAGCGGACCTGGTCGCCTTGCTTGAGGTCCGAAGCGGCGATCGTCGCCCCGCCCTTGGTGATGACGGTCGAGTCGGTGATCGCGATCGTCCGGGACCAGCCGTCCTCGGTCTGCAGCTTCACCTCGCTGCCACTGATCGAGGCGATCGTGATGTCACGCCCGCCGATGCCGAAGCCTCCCCGGACGTCTAAGCCGGGCCCGAACCCACCCATCGGTCCCATCGTGCCGCCACGCCACGGACCCATCCGACCCGGGTCACCGTTGGGATCCGTCGTCGGGTTCGTCGTCGGTGCCGTCGGGTCCGCACCCGTGGCCGGGGTCGGTGACGCACCCATCGCCGCGATCGCGCCCACGGCGACGAGCAGGGCGGACCCCGCAAGGACGCCGGCCCGGACTGCGGTCGACGGGCCCTTGGGGGCCTTGACCGGCTCCTGGAAGGTCACTTCGTCGGTCACCTCATCGGTTTTGGGGACCCTGTTGGCATCGAACTCGGTCATCTGGAACCTCCGGGTAGGCGGATCGTTCGGGAGTCGACGGGTTCGTCACGCACCGCGACGATGCACGGAGTGTCTCGCCTGTTTCTTGGAGCGTTCTGAGAAAGGAACGGTGACTCGACGGACGGCATCTGCCACCTCGCACCTCCCTGTTGACATGTGACTCATCTAGTCACCTATTGTCCTGCCCATGGACCTGGTGTTCAAGGCACTCGCCGATCCGACCCGACGCAGCCTGCTCGACGCGCTGTTCCGTGACGACGGGCAGCCGTTGGGTGAGCTTGCCGATCGGTTCTCGATGACCCGGTTCGGGGTCATGAAGCACCTCCAGGTGCTCGAGGAGGCGGGCCTGGTGGTGACCCGGCGACGCGGCCGCGAGAAGCTCCACTTCCTGAACCCGGTCCCGATCAGGCTCGTCCACGACCGGTGGGTGAGTAAATATGCCGAGCCCTGGGTCTCGGCCCTCAGCGAACTCAAGCAGCGATTGGAGCTCCCCATGGAGAAGATCTACGAGATCTACATCAAGACGACCCCGGAGCGCCTCTGGGAGGCCATCACCGACGGGGACATCCGGAGCAAGTACCAGTTCGGGGCGAACGTGACCGCGGACTGGACCGTCGGAGGGCGCGTCGAGATGACCGGCCCGACGCCCGCCGGCCTGTTGGCGGAAGGCGAGATCCTCGAGATCGACCCTCCGCGACGACTCGTCCAGACGATGGTCGCGCTGTGGGGCGACGACGTGAAGGCCGAGGGTCCCTCCCGGGTCACCTGGGAGATCGAACCGGTCGGTGACTCATGCCACCTCACCGTCACCCACGACCAGTTGCGGGAGGGCGCCAACGAGCAGTTGTATGGCGGCTGGCCGATGATCCTGTCCGGGCTGAAGACCTGGCTCGAGACCGGAGCGCTGCTCACCACCCCAGGTTCGCTGCTCTACGCGAGCTGACCGGGTCGTATCCTGTGCCGATGCAGACGACCGCCCCGGAGCGGGACATCGTGTCCTGGGACGAGCTCGACCGGCTCGTCGCCGGACTGGCCGACCGGCTCGCCGGGGTACCGTTCGATCTGATGCTGGCGATCACCCGGGGCGGCCTCGTGCCGGCCGGGATGCTGGCGTATCGACTGCGGATCCGGAACATCCTCGTCGCCGCCGTCGAGTTCTACGACGATGAGGGCAAACCGGGTCCACATCCGACCTTCCTGCAGTTTCCGGCCGATTCCCAGCTCCGCGGGCATCGGATCCTCGTCGTAGACGAGGTCTGGGACAGTGGCACGACGATCCACGCGGTGACGGGGCGGGTCCGCCAGGCCGGCGGGATCCCGACGACCGCGGTCCTGCATTACAAGCCGGCTCGGTCGGTCGTCCCGGCTGTCCCCGATGTCCATGCGGTGACGACCGACGCCTGGGTCGTCTACCCCTTCAAGGCGGGCGGCTGAGCGGCTACCATGGCGGCCGGCCCCCAGCCGGAGATGAACCGTCCAAAGGAAGGTGGGAGCGATGACCCGAGTCCAGTTGCTTGTCGGCACGAAGAAGGGCGCCTTCATCTTCGAAAGCGGACCGGAGCGACGCGACTGGTCGCAGCGCGGACCGTTGTGCGAAGGCTGGCCGGTCCATGACCTGATCGTCGAACCGGACAGCGGCGCGATCCTTGCCGCGGCGGGGAACCCCTGGTTCGGCCCGGCGGTCTGGCGATCCGAGGACGGTGGCGCCACCTGGTCGCATTCGTCCAGCGGCCTCACCTACGGCGATACGGGCGAGTCGATCACGACCGTCTGGTCATTGGCAGCCACGCCGGATGGCGGGCTGCTGGCCGGCGTCGAACCGGCCGGGCTCTTCCGAAGCGACGATCGCGGGGCCACCTGGCGGCATATCGAGGGCCTGACCAAGCATCCGACCCGTCCCACCTGGGGTCCGGGTGCCGGTGGGCTCATCCTCCATACGGTCATCCCCCACCCGACCGATCCGGATCGGACGTGGATCGGGATCTCCGCCGTCGGCGTGTTCGAGACCCGTGACGGCGGTTTGACCTGGGAACCGCGCAACGTCGGCGTCCGGGCCGAGTTCAATCCCGAGGACCGGTTCCCGGTCACCGGCCAGTGCGTCCACAAGTTCGCGATGGCCGCGGGCGAGCCCGAGACGCTCTATCAGCGCAATCACTGCGGCGTGTACCGATCGGACGACGGTTCCGAGACGTGGCAGGAGATCACCGGGGACCTGCCGACGGACTTCGGCTTCTCGATGGTGTCGCACCCACGCGATCCGAGCACCTGCTGGATCATCCCGCTCAGCGCCGCCGACGAGGGCCGCTATATGCCCGGTGGCCAGGCGGCCGTCTGGCGAACGCATGACCGGGGTGCCTCGTGGATCCGCTCCGACGCGGGTCTGCCGCAACGGGACGCCTACCTCTCGGTCCTGCGCGAGGCGATGGCCCGGGACACGCTCGATCCGGTCGGGATCACCTTCGGGACGTCCAACGGCCAGCTTTGGCATAGCTCCGACGGAGGTCTGTCCTGGCAGATGATCACCGACACGCTTCCCGAGATCTGGGGCGTCGAGAGCGTCGTCCTCGAGGACTGAGCGTGGCGACGGTCCTCCTGCCCCGCTCGCTCCTGGCGTTGTTCCCCGGCGTCGAGAAGCGTCATGACGTGCCCGGCGAGACCGTCGGGCAACTCATCGACCGGCTTGACGGGAATGTCCCCGGCCTGCGCGACCGGCTGGTCGAGGCGGGACCCATGCTGCGCCGGCACATCAATGTCTTCGTGGACGGTGAACCTGCTGCGTTGGACACGGCCGTCGGCTCGGCCTCGGTCGTCCACGTGATCCCGGCGGTATCGGGGGGCGGTTCCTGAGCGATCAGCCTGCTGGGTGAGCGGGCCAGTCGAACGGATCGAACAGGTCGAGTCGCTCCGCCACCGTCAGATCGACTCCGCCACTGCGCCGCATGTCGCCTGGCTGGTCGCCGGCGATCGCGCGCCAGCCCTCGTCGGCGAGGCGGGTCAGGGTCTCCACGGCCGCCCTGACCATGCCGTCGGCGTGCTCGAGCGCCACGCCCGTCAGTCCTCCCGACAGGGTCGCTCCGGCGGCCTCCGTCGAGATGGTCGCCGCACTTCGTGCCGCAGCCAGGACGACCGAATCGTCGGCTCGTTCGTGCGGCGTTCGGACGATCATCGCGATATCGCCCGCGTGGACCGCGGCGGCGGCCTGGACCCACGGCCACGCTCCTGGGCGGCCGGCGTCGACCCCCGGCTCGACGAATGCCATCGGATGATCGGCGAAGATCGCGCGACGGACCGTGACTTCGGCGATGGCCCGGGCGCCCGGGTCGGGCTCCTCGGTCAGCCAGGACGGCAGGCCACCGACGATGATCGAGTCCGGGTCGAGACCATCAGCCCGGGCGAGCCTGACGGCCAGGACCTGGAGCGCAAGGGCCCGGCCCGCCCGCGTCGCCGGCCCCGATGGCACCCCGGCGGCGAGATCCGGGGCAACCACCAGTGGCCCGGCGCCGACCAGGATCGAGGTCCTGGCACGTCGCGCCAGCCGATGGGCGAACGCGTGGTCGGCCAGCGCCCGATCGGGCGTGACCGCATCTGACACGATCTCAGCCATCGCGTCCGACTCGATGACATCGATCCGCTCAAGCGCCGCGACGACGGCGCCCTCCGGCGCCCCGAGCGCAGGGACCGACGTCAGCAGCCGGACGTAGCCACGGCGTTCCGCCGCCGCCTCGTCGACCGCCTCGCGGAGCATGGTCAGCGCGCGCTGGCTGCCGGTCGGGATGGGTTCGGCCCGACGTGGATCGACGGCAGGCCCCGGTCGCCACTCACGCCTCGCTCGGGCGGCAGCGGTCAGGCGATCGGCGAGCTCCCGCCCGATCGGGACGTCGATCCGGATGCAGTCGAGGCCGGCATCGATCAGGGTCACCGCCTCCTCGACGGCCCGCTCGATCTCGGGCTCCCGAAGGGTGGTGGCGAGCCAGGGTCTGGGTGCGTCGCCGAGCACCGCGAGCGTCTCGTGTCGGACGGTCCGCTCGGCATCGATCCGGTCGAGTGCCGCCGACGCGAGCCGGCGGGCCTCGACCTCGGCGACAGCGCGCCGATCACGCTCACGGAGCAGTTCCACCTCGAGACCCAGGTCGACCGCCCCGGACGAGATGTCAAGCGCGAGCTGCCGCGGTTCCAGGTCGTACTCGAGCAGGGCCATGGCGAACGGCAGCGCGATCCCGGTGGTCAGTCCCTGTGGGTCACCGGCGTGCCAGCGATCGACCGTCGAGGCACCGAGCGGCCGGCCCGCTGCATCCACGCCATCGACCCCGAACAGCCGAAGGATGGCGCGCTCCTGGCCCCGCGTCGTCGACGCCCGGGCGCGCGCACCCCAGGCGCCGGCCAGCGCGTCGGCGCGGGCCATCAGACCGTCGAGCCGTTGCCAGTCGGCGGTCATACCGCGCTCGCCAGGCGGTTCCCTGCCAGGAATCCCTGGTAGGCAACGACCGGATCATCGGAGACGAACCTGACCCGCCGTTCGCCGATCACCTGGGCGCCGGGCACGATCGCGGCGTGATCGGCCTGCACGCCGCGGGCGTACTCGACCTCGATGACCACCGGCGGTGGCAGCTCGAGGAGCCGCAACTCACCGGCAGCAGCACGCTGGACCGCTCGCTCGGCACCAGCGCGAACGAGCGCCGCGGCCCGGGTCGGATGGAGCGAGATCGCAGCGTGACCACCGACCGCCTCCTTGACCACCACCCGCTCCGTCCAGGGCAACCAGTCGGCGACCTCGTCGGCCAGCGCATCGTCACCCGCCACCAGCCCGACCGGGATGCCCCAGGCTCCCAGGACGAGCGCGTTCAGCCCGTACTCGCCGGTGGGACGGTCGGCCAGCCGGGTTTCGACCGGTGCCCCGGAGTACGTATGCGCGATCGTCCCGCGTGGGTGGCCGGCGCGAGCGTGGTAGCCGACGAACAGGGCGACCTCGAACCCGGATCCCGGTCCGGCCCCCGCCACCATCGACCATGGCTTCTGACCGCGCAACACGCGGGCGGCCGGGTGGATCCGATCGGGCAGCAGGTTGTCCATCGCCCCGTGACTGTCGTTGACGAGGATGTCGCTGGCACCAGCGGCGAGCGCCCCCTCGATCGCGGCGTTCGTTTCGCCGATCATCAGCTCCACGGCCGTCGGATATCGGTCATGGCCGGCGCCGGTCGGTCCGGGATGGTCGATCCCCGCGATCCCCTCCATGTCGACACTCAGGTAGACCTTCATCCGCGATCCTCGGGGCCCGTTCGTGCCTGCTGTCCGATCCAGACGTGCCCATCCTCGAACCGTTCCGCCTTCCAGATCGGCGCCCGAGCCTTCGTCTCGTCGATGGCGTACCTGGCCGCATCGAATGCGGCGGCTCGATGCCCGGCGACGGCGACGACCGCGATGGACGGCTCGCCCAACGGGACCTCGCCGGTCCGGTGGACGATGGCCAGGCCATCGACGCCGAAGCGCGACTCGATCTCATCGGCGATCGCGCCGAGGGTCGTGAGCGCAAGCGGTTCGAGGGCCTCGTATTCGAGCGACTCGACCGCACGGCCAGCGTGTCGCGCCGCTTCATCTTCCTGTCCGGGGGCGGGCGTGCCGGGCGTCGATCGGGTGCGTCCGACGAAGCCCACGACCGCGCCGTCCTCGGCGACCGCGAGCACACTCGCCAGCTCCTCGAGGATCGCCATCGTGAACGGCGCCTCCCGGATCTCGAGGATCCGTCGCCGGCCCGGGTCGGGTCCGGATCCGCCGGAGACGGGTGGGATCATCGCGACCTCGTCCCCGTCGACCAGGGTCGTGTCGGACTCGGCGTAGTCGCCGTTCCGGGCGAACCGGAGCGACGAGCGGCCCGGCGCCAGGGTCGGGTAGCGCTCGATGAGCGCCGACCAGGCCGATTCCACGTCCGCGCCATCGGCGAGTTCGAGCGGCACCAGGCGGGTGCCTGCCATCTCCCGCTGGACGGCGAACAGGCGAACCCGGACGTGCACGGTCATCGTGTCAGGCGCGCCTCGATGCGATCAGCAACCCGTCGCCGACCGGCAGGATCGTCGCGTTGAAGCGAGCGTCGGCCAGGACGGCGGTGTCGAAACCGCGGAGGGCCGCCGTGTGCACGTCGTCCGAGGCGGACGGCCGGGACCCCGAGACCCGCCCACTCCACAGGACGTTGTCGGCCACGACGAGCGCGTCCGGCGCCAGCCGGCCGTCGAGCAACGCCTCGAGATACCCGGCGTACTCCGGCTTGAGCGCGTCGATGAACGCGAGGTCGAACGGCCCGGCGAGGGCCGGGTCGCCGGTCTTGAACGCGTCGAGGGCCGGGGCGTTGACGACCGTGATCCGGTCGTCTGCGACCCCCGCCTGGCGCCACCAGCCGCGGGCCAGCCCGGTTCGCTCACGATCCGGATCGATCGTCACGATCGTCCCGTCCGGCGGCTGCCCGAGCGCCATCCAGAGGGTCGAGTAGCCATAGGCGGTCCCGACCTCGACGATCCGCCGCCGGCCGCCAGCCAGGACCTGGAGGACCCGTCCCGCGTCACGATCGACGATCGGGATGTGGTTCGGCGCGGCCGCCGCCTCGATGGCCGCCAGGGCATCCGGCACGGATGTCGCCGCCGACTCGATCCAATCGAGGTCGATGGCATCCGGGATCCAGTCTCTGTCTTGCTTGCTCATAGCCCTGAGCGTACCGCCCCGACGTGTGCGCCGCATCGGGGAATTGCCCTAGCGACCTCGACCGACACCTCGAAACGTGACCCTGTCGGGCCACCTCATGCCGTCGAGTGAATTGCGTCCGTCGAAGACAACCCGGAGGGATGGGAACCAGGCCGGATCGAGCTGCTCCCAGATCGGGTCTGCCGTCTGGGTGACGATCGCCCGGACGTCGAGTGCGGCCGTGCCCCAGTCCCACGGGCGGGCGCCGGCCCCGGCCAACTCGTCCGGCGACAGGAGCGGGTCGTACGCGACCGGACGGGCGCCGCGGGCGCTCAGGCCGCGCAGGAGCGGGATCGCCCGGGAGTACGCCAGTTCCTTCACTCCATGCCGATAGGTCAGACCGAGAACCAGGATCTCGGACCCGGACAACGAGCCGAGCTCCCGCTCGATCGCGTCCAGGGCGAGACCGACCTGTCCGTCGTTGACTTGACGCGCTCGAGCGACGATCTCCATCTCTGGCGCGCGGTCGAGCAGGAAATGCGGATAGACCGGGATGCAATGGCCGCCGACGCCGATCCCCGGCTGGTGGATATGGCTGTATGGCTGGCTGTTCGCGGCCGCGATCACCTCTGTCACATCGACGCCGATGCGGTCCGCGTACCGGGCGAACTCGTTGGCGAGGGCGATGTTGACGTCGCGGTAGGTGGTGTCGGCAAGCTTGGAGAACTCGGCCGCCTCGGCCGTTGACATGGCAACGACCTCGGCGTCCAGCACGCTCTCATAGAACGCCGCCGCCCGAGCCGTCGACGCCGGTCCGAGGCCACCGACCAGCTTCGGGTAGGTGGCCAGGTTGCGAAGCGCCGCGCCGCTGTACAGGCGCTCCGGGGAGAACGCCACGAAGACTTCCGTCTCGAGGGCCAGGCCGGAGGCTTCGACCAGCTGCGGCGAATAGCGACCCCGGGTGTCGCCGACCGGGAGCGTCGTTTCGAAGATGACCGTGGCGCCATCGTGCAGACCGGGAGCGATCGCCTTGACGGCCGCGTCCATGGAGCGGTGATCCGGCTTCGATCCGTCCCCGAGCATCACCGGCACGATGAGAACGATGACGTCGGCCGCGCGAGCCGCCGCGCCAGCGTCGAGGGTCGCCGTCAGCCGCCCGACGGCATGTGCTTCGGCCACGAGTTCGGCAACGCCCGGCTCCTCGCCGATGTGGGAATGCCCCGCGTTGATCGATGCCACGACACCCGGATCGATGTCGACGGCGACGACCGCCCAGCCGTGCGAGGCGAACTGGGCGGCCAGAGGCAGACCCATCTTGCCGGCACCGACGACCGCGACCGTACCGACCGTCCCGGGCTCGCCAACCCACGGTTGGGCGGGACGACCCGGGAGATGGCTGCACGGGTGCGCCTCGAGCACGATCGAGCCACCGAGCATCGAGGGACCGGTGGCTGGCCCGATGCGGGTCACGGGCGGCTCACCTCGATCGTCCGCGACGCTCGGGCGGAGGTCAGCAGCGCGTCCGCCAGGACGACCGCCCATCGGCCGTCCTCGGCGTCGACGACCGGCCGACCACCCTCGCGGACGACTCGGATGAACGCCTCGAGCTCTGCGACGAGTGGTTCGCCACTCGCAACCGGCAATTCGACGGTCTCGGCCTCGAACGTCGGGGCATAGCCGGAGATTAGACGGGGATTTGTCACGTCGGTGGCGCGAGAGAAGGTCAGACGCTGGGTCAGATAGTCGAGTTCGAACATCCCCTCCTCACCGACCACGGACAGTTGCCGACGCTTGGCAGGCGTCAGCCAATCCACATCGAGCATCGCGACGGTCCCGGACGGGAACGACATGAGGCCGAATAACAGATCCTCGTGATCGGCATGGATCCGCTGTGCCGTCTCGGCCGACACGCGGTCCGGTCGTTCACGGGCAATGGCGCAGACGATGTCGGCATCGTGGGTCGCCAGGTCCATCGTCACCCCGACGTCGCGGATGCGTGCCGGGAACGGGCCGGCCCGCCGGCTGGTGATGGCGTAGACGGCCGAAAGCCAGCCGCCGTCGAGCAGGCGGCCGAGTTCCAGGACAGCCGGATTGAACCGCTCGATGTGGCCAACCTGGACCGGTGGCGCCCGGCGGCAGCGGCGGCGGCCACGACCTCGGCTGCTTCATCCGGCGTTGCCGCGAGCGGCTTCTCGACCAGGACCGCCACCCCGAGTTCGAGCGCCGCGAGGGCGAGCGGCAGGTGGCTCATCGTCGGGGCGGCGATGACGACCGCGTCGAGCCCTGCTCTGGCGAGCATCGTCGATGGGTCGGAGAACCCCTCTGCGCCGGTATCCGCGGTCGCCGCCTCGAGGGCACCCGGGTCGACATCGGAGATCGCAGCGAGCTGCGACATCGGGCAGGCCGCCGATTACGCGCAGATGGTTGCGACCCATCGAGCCAAGACCGATCAACCCGACCCGCAAACATCGCGAGCCGGCGGGGCGACCAGGGACGTGCGCTCATCTCGACAGTGGCTCGGCGCCGGCCGCCCGGCTGCGGCGGCATCCGGGCGCGCCCGGACCGCCGCTCGAACGGCCGCGATCACGGTGTCCTGCTCGACGTCAGTCAGGCCCGGGTACATCGGCAGCGACGAGTGTCCGCTCGGCGGCCGGTCGGTCACCGGCAGATCCGCCCGGATCCCGCGCTCGAGAACGTATGGCTGACGATGGACCGGGATCGGGTAGTAGATCCCGCTCCAGACACCCGCCGCAGGAGGTCGGCGATGATCCTGTCGCGGTCCGCCCCGACTTCGATCGTGTACTGATGGAAGACGTGCGTGCGCCCGCGCGGCGTGATCGGCGTCCGGATCGGCAGATCCGCGAACGCCTCGTCGTACGGCGCCGCGACGCGTCGGCGGTCGGGCTTTCGCGCCGAGCTTGTCGAGCTGGACGAGACCGATCGCCGCCGCGATGTCGGTCAGCCGGAAGTTGTAGCCAAGGATCTCGTGGTGGTAGCGCTCACGCATGCCCTGATTCCGGTAGAGCCGGAGCCAGTCCGCGATCTGGTCGTCGTTCGTGGTGATCAGTCCGCCCTCGCCGGTCGTCATGTTCTTGGTGCCGTACAGGCTGAACGCACCGTGCCCGAAGCTTCCGACCCGACGACCCGCGAATTCGGCACCATGTGCCTGACAGGCGTCCTCGACGACAGCCAGCCCGTGACGTTCGCGCGATCGCCATGATGGTGTCGAGGTCGGCCGGCAGGCCGAAGAGGTGGACCGGGACAGATCGCCCTCGTCCGCGGCGTGATCGCCGACTCGATCTGCCTGGCGTCCATCACATACGTGTCCGGCTCGATGTCGACGAACACGGGCGTCGCGCCCGTCCAGAGGATCGCACTGATCGTCGCGTTGAATGTATGCCCGACGGTGATCACCTCGTCGCCGGGACCGACCTCGAGCGCAGCGAAGATGGCCATCAGCGCGACCGTCCCATTGCTCACCGCGATCGCATGCTTCGAGCCGATGAAGCCGGCCCAGCGGTCCTCCAACTCCGCGACTCGACGGCCGCCGGCGAGCATCCCGCTCTCGAGGACTTCGGTGACCGCCGCGATCTCCTCCGGCCCGATGTCCGGCCGAGCTACCGGGATCATCTCGACGGCCCCGGCGTCGATGGTGTCGCAACGACCTCCAGGAGGCCGGAGTTCCCGGCAGCCCGCTCGTATTGACGGCCGCATCGGGAGCACATCAGCGTCTCACCCGGCTCGGGCGCTTCGTGTCCGGCCATGCCTGATCCCCCCGAATCGTCACCCAGGCGGATCCCGCACTGGCAGACCCAGCCGATCTGACGAGCCGGGTTCCCGACGACGAGCGCGTGCCCCGGAACGTCATGGGTCACGACGGCACCGGCACCGACCATCGCGTATCGGCCGACGGAACAACCGGCGACGACGATGGCACCTGCTCCGATCGATGCGCCCGTCAGGACGTCGATCGGGCTCACCGTCCAATCGCCGTCGCGCGCGACACCGCCTGCCTCGTTCATCACTCGGGGGTGCCGATCGTTCGTCAGGATCACCCCCGGGCCGATGAACACGTCGTCGCCGACGGTGACACCGTGGTAGATGAGGGCCCCATTCTGAACCTTCACCCGATCGCCCAGGCGGACATCCACATCGATGAATGCGTCTCGCCCGATGATCGCATCATGGCCGATCGTCGCGCCCGACCTGACCTGGGCGCGATGCCACACACTCGTTCCCGAACCGATCCGGGCATCGGCCTCCACGTCAGCGGTCGCGTGGATCCGGGCCGAAGGGTCGATCATGACCGTCCCCGCCTGGCGCGTGTCGTCCTGCAGGCGTTCGACGCAGTCAGCTTCGCTGCGGCCGACGCTATCCCTCGCGTCACGCGAACGGCGGCCACACGTCGTCTGACGCGGCCGCGAGAATCCGGCATCCGAGCGGCACCCCGATCATCGGATCTATCCCTGCGCGACGACGAAGGACGGGTTCGACCGCGCCACTGAGTCCGGCGCTTTGCCGGCGAGGTCAGCGGGTCCGTTGACCAGGATGGACTCGAACAACAACGTTCGAAGCGTATCGTCGTGATCACCTTGCGCGAAGCGCAGAAGCAGTTGTGCGCGTCCTTCGATATCGTCGGGCGGGGCGAGTCCGCGACACGGAATATCTGGTCCACGTCGGTCGTTGTGACGTCTTCCGTGTCGTAGAACAGGCGCTCGTGCAATTTCTCGCCCGGCCGAAGACCGGTGAACCGGATGGGCACCGAACCTTCGTCGCGACCGGCCAGTCGGATGAGGTCGCGGACCATGTCCAGGATCTTGACCGGTTTGCCCATGTCAAGCACGAACAGATCTCCGGCGCGGCCGATCGCGGCGGCGTCGAGGATCAGCCAACCTGCCTCCTCGATCGTCATGAAGTAGCGCGACATTTCAGGGTGGGTCACGGTGATCGCCTCACCGTTCGCCAGCTGGCTCTGGACGATCGGCACGACGCTCCCGGCCGATCCGAGCACGTTCCCGAACCTGACAGCCACGTACGCACGCCCAGTCCGCATCGCCGCATCCGCGACGAGCCATTCGGCCATGCGTTTCGTGGCGCCCATGATGCTTGACGGCTCCACGGCCTTGTCGGTGGACACGAGGACGAACCGCGGGACGCCCGCTTCCTCCGCGGCAGAGAGCACGGTCTTCGTGCCGCCGATATTCACCTGAACAGCTTCGGATGGGTGCTGCTCCATCATCGGCACGTGTTTGCACGCGGCCGCGTGGAAGATGATCGCCGGCTTGGTGTCTTCGATGATTCGCTTGACGACGCCTCGGCTCGCGACGTTGCCCAGTTCGACCGCGAGATCGCCACCCCCGCGGCCATCGAGCGCACGCAACTCGAGTTCGCGCTGGATCATGTACAAGGGACTCTCGGCCCGATCGATCAGGACCAACCTGCTGGGATGGAATCCGTAGACCTGACGGGCCAACTCTGAGCCGATCGACCCGCCCGCACCGGTGATCATCACGACATTCCCGTGGATGGAGGCACCGACGCCGGATGCGTGCGTCGTCACCTGATGGCGCGCCAACAGGTCAGCCAGTTGGACCTCTCGAAAATTCGCCATGTTCCGACCACCATCCAGAAGCTCGTGGACGGGTGGGACGATCCTGACCGTGAGGCCAGCCTCGACGGCCCGATCCATCACCCGACGGACGGCCTCGCCCGTAGCATTCGGCATCGTGATCAGGAGCATCTTGGCATCGGTCCGGCGGACCGCTTCGTCGAATTCGATCCAACCCCCCGAAGATCCGAAGGCCAGCCGCGGTCGCGCCACGATGCGCCGGATCCTCGTCGAGGAACCCGACCGGTCGGATGCCCGCCTTCGGTTCCCTGATCGCCGACCTGGCCATCAGCACACCCGCCCGACCAGCCCCGAACAGCAACGCGGGCGTCAGCGACACTGTGGCGCCATCGACGACCGCCCGCGAGCCGTATTCGTTGGCAGCGCGGATGAGGAACCGGGTTCCCCCGACCATCGACAAGGTCAGAATGAATTCGAGGATCCAGAATGACCTCGGGAAGCCCACCACATCGAGTATGCCAGTGGTGAGCGTCACGCCAGTGAAGATGACCACGCAGATCGCCGAACCGACGGCTGTCGCCTTGACGACCTGGTTCAGGTCCGGAACGCTGGCGTGGCCCATGCCCGCCGATAGAGACCGAACGTCTCGTTCACGAGCGGGCGCACCAGCAACGGCAGTAGCGCGATCGGCAAGAAGACCGCGGAGCCGTCGTAGGTCAGAAGAGTATCGAGCCTCAGGGAAAGCGCCAGGTAGATCGACAACGCGATCGACGCCAGGTCGAGCACGACGAGGTGCCGGCCCCGTACCGCCTTGATCGCGGATGCGAAACGGACGCGGATACTGCCAGTCAGTCGCTGCGCAGATCCGATGCCCTCCCGCGTCGCGTCGCCGACGGTCATATCGTCCCCCCCCCCGCGATGCCGAGCCGGTCGTCACCCAGCCCTGATCGCTCATAGGCGGCACCCGGGCCGCCGACTCGTCCATCTATGCAATGCCCCATCAAGCACGATCACCCAGCCGCGCCCCCGCAAGCAGACGGCATCGATCCCCGAGTGTTCAGTTGCTACATTAGGCGACAGATGGCCCGATGGCGATACGAAAGTACCGCCCATTGCCGCCGAATCACCTATCTCCGGTGCGTGGCGTCAACATCCGCGGTCGATGGAGTCGGTGAACCCAAATCATCTTACCCCGGAACACCTCGCCAGCCCGCCACGACGCAGTACTTCAGATGACCGGGGGCCGAACGACAGCGCCATTGGCCCGACGTGGCGGACCCGGTATGTTCGACAAGGGCACCCGTGCCACACGTTGAGTGAGGTCCGTTGGATGGCACGGCGAGGACCCGACGCGGTCTGCCAATTGGCGCGGACCACTACGAACGAACACACCACCACGAAAGAGCACACCCGTCGCGAGGCGGGGCCGCAAAGCCACGGGACTCTCGCTAGTCAGCCGGGTCGCCGAATGGAGCTACCCAATTGTCTTTCTGGGACGGCACCCGATGGGTGCCAGATGTCACGACGACCCGACCATCCAAGCCCAATCGTTGGCGCGACTGGGTGGCGACCGTCGCCATGATCGCGGTCGCCCTCGCCTTCAGCCTGCCACTCGCGGGGGCGAATGCGACGGCCCCGAAGATCGCTCTGTCCCCGTCGCACGGGGCGACGGGATCATCGGTTGCAGTCAGCGGTCAGGACTTTCCGAGAAAGACCGAGGTCCGACTGGCATGGGACGGTTCCGCAGAAGGGATGCCCACTGCCACCGTGACTAGCCATGGGACGTTCAAGGCCAGCATCAGGGTGCCGGTCGGAGCGTCGGGCCGCACTCATTGTCCGTGGTCCAACTCACCAAGCTACGGGGCCCGAAGGCCGCCGGACTTTCCTCGAATGGAAACCAGGACGGATCCTGTTGGCCTCGACCACGTTCGAGGTGACGGCGGAAGTCGCACAGACGGACCCGGTCCCGACTCCGGATCCGACCACGGTCGCCACCCCAGCGCCTACCGCAGCGGCAACCGCGACGAGGGCACCGGCCGCCGTGCCGACACCCCCCGCTGCGCCGACACCCACGCTGCGCCGACGCCGAAGCCGACCGCCGCGCCGACACCGAAGGCCCGACCACTCCACGACGCCGAAGCCGACCGTCGCGCCGACGCCGAAGCCGACCACTGCACCGACGCCGAAGCCGACCGCCGCGCCGACGCCGAAGCCGACGACGTCCGGGCCGATCGTCGTCACGACCGACGGCGTGACGCTTGATGGCGTGAATAACTTCCTCCGCACCAAAGGCATCACCATCTA
>CAWGNI010000003.1:0-225860 GCA_963823925.1 uncultured Chloroflexia bacterium | reverse complement strand
ACGGGCCATGAAAGGACGTCCACAGGGTAGCATCCGCGGCCGTTTGGCGAGGGCTGGCCGCTGCGCGGCGACGACGTCGTCGGCTGCGTTCCCGACTCAGTCGGCGCGGCCCTCAGGTCCCCGTGACTCGCTGCAGGAGCGCGAACCCTTCGTCGGTGCCGCTCCAGCGCGCTCGCATGTCCTCGATGCCCACCCGACGGCGGACATAGCGCATCGCGACCACTGCGACGACGACATCGTCGAGGGGGCCGAGCACCGGGATGAACTCAGGGATGAGGTCGATGGGCGAGATGATCCACACAAGGAGACCCACGATCACCGCTCGGACGTCGAGTGGCGCCGAGGAATCACCCACCAGGGAACGGAGGAGCCGGAGCGTGTCCGGGATGATGCTGACCAGTTCCCTCACCGGGACGCCGCGCGGGCGCAGCGCCCAGAAGAGCAGGAGCATCCCTGCCCACAGTCCGATGAGCGCGACGACGGCCCCGACGAACAGCGACGAGTCCATGGCCGAACTATGCCGTACGGGCCTGCTCCGGGCGACGCCGCACGAGGGCGCCTTCCTGGGACTGAGTGCCGCATGCCTAGGAGACCGGCGACGCGGTCGGCATGCGACCAACGGAATGTCGATCCCGGGAGATGACCGGGGTGTTCGGCCTGTCCAGTATGCCTACGTCGTCGTATACCGTTGTGTGAGCCCAGCCAGGGAGAAACGGACATGACCTCGCCGGGGACCGGAAAGGCACCGCCACCACTCCCCGTATCTCCGTTGCGCTGGATCGTCGCGAGCCTGGCCGGCGGGGCGGTCGGCTGGTTGGTCACGCTCGGGTTGGTGTGGTGGATCAGCGTGCTTGGATTCGCCTCCGCCCTGGTCGGCCTGGCAGCTGGCACGGTCGTCGCCGGATTGGTGATCAGGGCCACGACGCCAAGTCGCTGGGTCCTGGCGGGCCTCGTTGCGTTCGTGACGTTCACCGTGGTGGTGTACGTGCTGGTGTTTGTGGTGATCGCCTCCGGCGCGTTCGTCGTCCCCTAGTCGCGTAAGACATCCGTGACCCCCGCACCTGAACCCGGCTCCTGCTAGCGTATGTCTGATCATCTGCACGCTTCAAAAGGGGGATCTCATGACCCGCCATCGCACGCTTCTCGGGCTCGCCGTCGTCGCGGTGTTCCTCGTCGCAGCCTGCTCGAGCAGCGGCAGCAGCCTCACCGGCAAGACCTGGCAACTGACGGCGATCACCGAACTGACGCCGGCCTTCCAGGGCGTCGTTCCCGAGGCCGACCAGGCGAACTACACCATCGAGTTCGCGACCGACGATACGTTCTCCGCGAAGGCCGACTGCAACCAGGTCAGCGGGGGCTACACGACGACGTCATCGAACGGCCTCACGATCACCCCGGGCCCGATGACGCTCGTGGCATGCCCGGAGGGGTCGCTCTCCGACCAGTACGTCGCGGGGCTCGGCAATGCAGCGAGTTACGCGATCGCGGACAGCCAACTGACGATCACGCTGACGGATGGCGGCACGCTCGTCTACAAGTAGGTCACCGCGCCTCGCCGGCGGCCATCAAACGGCTGCAGGTGGCATGGGCCGAATCGCAGACCCCCGGAAGAAGGGCCTCCGGGGGTCTTTCGTGCGTGAATGAGTGGTGAGCCCGGAAGGACTTGAACCTTCAACCCGCTGATTAAGAGTCAGCTGCTCTGCCATTGAGCTACGGGCCCACGAGGCGGGGATGATACCGCAAGACCGGTCGTCGCGGTCGGCTGGCACCTCGTAGACTCGGTCGATGCTGTCGACCGGCCATGTCATCGTGTGCGGGCTCGAGCACCTTGGACTGCGCACGATCGACCAGCTGCGCCTCCGTGACGAGGCGGTCGTGGCGATCGGTCCGAACGCCGATCCGGTCGAGACACTCGAGGCGATCGGGGTCCGCCTGGTGGTCGGCGATCAGCGACTCGCCCGGACCCTGGTCGAGGCTGGTGTGGAGAACGCCGGGGTCATCGTCCTGACCGGCGGCGACGACCTGGCCAACCTGAATGCCGCCCTTGTCGCGACCGAGCGGAACCCGACCATCCGGGTCGTCATCCGGATGTTCGACCAGGAGCTGGGGGCGCATATCCCCGACCTGTTCCCGGATGCCGTCGCGCTGTCCTCGTCGGCGTTGGCCGCCCCGGGCTTCGTATCGGCGGCGCTGGACGGCGAGACCGGCGTCACGTTCCCGCTGGCCGGACGACTCATCTCGTCGCGCCAGTCCACCGAGACTGCCCGCTCGGATCGGTCCATCCCGATCGCCCGCCTCAACCGGGATCGGTCGGTCGACCTCCTACCGGATGCCGAGCCCGATGAAGCCGATCTCATCGTCGTCGATGTCCGGGACCCGAGCGACGCCGCGACGACCGCAGCAAGCCAGCCGATCGAGTCGACATCGACGGGCGGAAGCGGCTGGATCGGGCGGATCATCGACGGGCTTCGAGCCCGGATGCGGGCCCCGGAGGAGCGCCTGCTCCGCTTCGCGACGATCCTTGTCATCCTCGCCGTCGGTTCGGCCCTGTTCTTTGACGTCGTCGCGGGCTTGACCCCGCTCGATGCCGTGTCCTATGCGATCACGCTCCTGACCGGGGCATCGCTGCCGGCCGATATCTCAGGCGCGGCCAGCAACGGCGCGTTGCGGATCTATGCGATCTTCCTGAGCCTGGTCGGGGCGGCCATCGTCGCCATCGTGTACGCCTTCATCACCGACGCCCTGATTCGATCGCGCCTGCTCCAGACACTCGGTCGGCGGACGGTACCAGGCCGGATCCACGACCATGTCATCGTCGCTGGCCTGGGCTCGATCGGCTATCGGGTCGCGCTCGGCCTGGCGGGCCGCGGCGTGCCGGTGGTCGCCGTCGAAGTGAGCGACGAGGGCCGATTCATCTCGGCCACCCGGGCAGCCGGGATCCCGGTCTTCGTCGGCGATGCACGCAACGAGGACGTGCTTGGCGAGCTCCACCTCGACACCGCCAGGGCCTTGATCGCGGCCACGAGCGACGACCTGGTCAACCTGTCCACCGCGCTCAACGCCCGGAAGCTTCGGCCCGACCTGCGCGTCGTCGTCAGATTGTTCGATCCGGAGTTCGCCCTGCGCGTCCAGCGCGGCTTCGGGATCCGGTTCACGCGGTCCGTCTCGCACCTGGCGGCACCGGCGTTCGCGGCGGCGGCGGTGGGCTCCGAGGTCATCGCCACCGTCCCGATCGGCGATCAACGAGTGATCCTCTTCGCCCGTCTTCGGGTCCCGGAAGGATCTCGCCTCGAGGGTCGGCTCGCGTCATCGCTGGGGACGGTCGGCGCGCTGCGGATCCTGGCCGTCGCGGACCCGGGCTCGGAGGCGGCGCGCTGGGACTTCCCGGACGACGAGCGGATGGACGCGGGCGAGGAGGTCGTCGTCGCGGCGACCCGGGCCGGTTTGGCCCAGCTTCTCGACCTGGCCTCGAGTCAGGTGACGGGCAGGGCCGATCCCACGGTGGCCGATCGTCAGTCGGGCTGATTGTCGATCTGGGCTCGCTGGAGCCGGCCGCTGAAGTCGACGTAGATCGACTTCCACTCGGTGTACGTATCGAGCGCCACGTGACCGGCCTCCCGATGGCCGTTGCCTGTCTCCTTCCAGCCACCGAACGGCAGATGGACCTCGGCCCCGGTCGTGCCGGCGTTGATGTACACGATGCCCGTCTCGAAATCGCGCATCGCCCGGAAGGCCGTGTTCACGTCGCGGGTGAAGATGCTGGATGACAGGCCGTACCGGGTCTGGTTGAGGGCCAGCATGGCCTCGCCGTACCCGTCGACCGGGATGACCGACAGGACCGGACCGAAGATCTCCTCCTGGCCGATCCGGTCCATGGCGCCGACGCCGGCGAAGATCGTGGGCTCGAAGAAGTGGCCGTCGGCCAGGGCCGGGTCGGTCGGGCGGCCGCCGCCGATCACCAGACTCCCCTTCCCTGCGTCCGATCTCCACGTACGAGGCGACCTTCTCGAGCCGCGCCGGCGTTGATGAGCGGGCCGACATCGACAGCGGGGTCCAGACCCGATCCGAGCCGGAGCTTCCGGACGCGTGCCTCGAGTCGCTCGAGCAGCGGGTCGACCACCGACCGATCCACGATGACCCGTGACGCGGCGGTGCAGCGCTGGCCGGTCGTCCCGAAGGCGGACCACAGGATGCCGTCGGTCGCCAGGTCGAGGTCCGCATCGGCCAGGACGACGACCCCGTTCTTGCCACCGAGCTCGAGGGACACGCGCTTGAGCCGTCGGCCGGCCCGCTCGGCGATCCCCTTGCCGGTCGCCGACGACCCGGTGAACGAGATGATCTCGACATCGGGACTGTCGACGATCGCGTCGCCGACCTCCGCGCCGGACCCGGTCACCAGGTTGACGACGCCCGGCGGGAACCCGGCTTCGGCCATCAGTTCGACCAGGAGCGTGGCGCAGTGGGGCGTGTCGGACGAGGGCTTGAACACGACCGTGTTGCCGGTCACCAGGGCGGGCATCGTCTTCCAGCACGGGATCGCCATCGGGAAGTTCCAGGGGGTGATGATCCCGGCCACGCCGATGGGCTGGCGGATGCTCATCGCCCACTTGTCGGGAAGTTCGGACGGGACGGTGTCGCCGGCCATCCGCCGACCCTCGCCGGCCATCAGGTAGGCGATGTCGATCCCCTCCTGGACGTCGCCGCGGGCTTCGGCGATGACCTTGCCCATCTCGCGGGTCATCGCCTGGGCCAACCGTTCCTTGTGCTGGGCCATGAGCGCCCCGAACGCGTACAGGATCTCGCCGCGCTTCGGCGCCGGCGTTCGCCGCCACATCGGGTAGGCCGTCTCCGCCGCCTTGATGGCCATCGCGACATCCGCCTTCGTCCCCTGCTGGAAGCGGCCGACGATGTCGCGGGTATCCGCGGGATCGTGGCTCTCGAACGTCTCGCCCGAGGTCGACTCGCACCATTCCCCGGCGATGAAGTTGCGGTAGGTGGGCGTCTCGCCGTCGGTCGCGGTCACCGATCCATCGTACGGCACGATCAGACCCGTTCGACCGCCATCGCGACCGATCCCCCACCGCCGAGGCACAGCGTGGCCAGACCGTAACGACCCTCGCGGCGAGCCAGTTCGTGGAGGAGCGTGGCCACGATCCGCGCACCGCTCGCGCCGATCGGATGACCCAGGGCGATCGCACCGCCGTTGACGTTGACCTTCGACCAGTCGAAGCCCAGTGCTCGTCCATCGGCCAGCGTCTGCGCCGCGAACGCCTCGTTGATCTCGATGAGGTCGAATGCGTCGATCGCCAGATCGATCCGCTCCAGGAGGCGGCGAACGCCTTCGATCGGGGCCAGGAAGAGCCACTTGGGAGCGACTTCGGCCTGGGCATAGCCGACGATCCGGGCCATCGGGACGAGTCCGAGACGCTCGACCGCCCGCTCGCTCGCGACCACGGTGGCAGCCGCGCCGTCGGTGATGCCGGGCGCGTTGCCGGCGGTGACCGTCCCGATCGTGGCCGCCCCGCGATCCTCGCCGTCGGGCAGCGCGAACGCCGGCTTGAGGCGGGCCAGCGCTTCGATCGTGGAGTCACGCCGCGGACCTTCGTCGACGGCGACGATCGTCTCGCGCCCCTTGGCGTCCCGGACCGTCACCGGCGCCATCTCGGCATCGAACCGGCCGGCATCGATGGCCGCGATCGCCTTCTGGTGCGAGCCGAGCGCGAAGGCATCCTGGTCCTCGCGGCTGACTTCGTCGCTGATGGCGACCCGCTCCGCGTGGGTGCCCATGTGGCAATCCTCGATGGCGCACCACAGCCCGTCATGAACGGTCGCGTCGATCAGCTCCCCGTTGCCCAGGCGAAGGCCGAACCGTGCGCCGGGCACGAGGTACGGCGCCTGGTTCATCGACTCCATCCCGCCGGCCACGACCAGCTCCGAGTCGCCTGCCCGGATCTCCGCGGCGGCGAGCATGATCGACTTCAAACCCGAGCCGCAGACGCGATTGATGGTCGTGGCGGATGTCCCGTCGGACAGGCCCGCGCTGAGCGCCGCCTGACGGGCCGGCGCCTGACCGACACCCGCCTGCAGGACCTGGCCCATCAGGACCTCGTCGAAGCTGGCCGTCGCCGGGTCCAGTCCGGCCCGCTCCACGGCTGCCCGGATGGCGACCCCACCGAGCTCGGTGGCCGGGACCGTGCTCAGCGCGCCACCGAACCGTCCGATCGGCGTTCGAGCTGCGCTGACGATGAAGACCTGACCGTTCGGGCCGGCCGTCGGCGGGGTCATGAGCCCTTCGCCGGACGCGGGTAGGTGTGGAAGCCCTCGCCGGTCTTCTGGCCGAGCTTCCCGGCGTCGACCAGCTCCATGAGGACCTTCGGGGGACGGAACTGGTCGCCGGCGAGACCGTCGTCGAGGACGCGCATCACCCCGAGGCAGACGTCGAGGCCGATGAAGTCCGCGAGCTCGAGCGGTCCCATCGGGTGGTTGAGCCCGACTCGCGCGCCGGTATCGATATCGTCGGCCGTGCCAAGGCCCTCCTCGAACCCTCGCATCGCCTCGGCCAGGAACGGCATCAGGGTCCGGTTGACGATGAAGCCGGGTCGGTCGGCCGACACGATGACCTGCTTGCCCAGTGCCTCGGACAGTTCGCGGATCGCGGCCACGCTCGCGTCGGCCGTGTCGCGGGCCCGGATCAGTTCGACCAACGGCATGACCGGGACCGGGCTGAAGAAGTGCATCCCGAGGAAGCGGCTCCGCCGGTCGTGGCTCACCGCTTCGGCCAGGCGGTGGATCGCGATCGACGAGGTGTTGCTGGCGAAGATCGCGCTCGCCGGCGCCTCGGCATCGAGCTGGCGCCACAGGGCCGACTTGACCGCGAGGTCCTCGAAGACCGCCTCGATGACGAGGTCGGCGTCACGGACGGCCGACAGGTCGTCGGTCGGCTCGACCCGGGCGATGATCGCGTCGCGGTCGTCCGCGGTCAGCTTGCCCTTGGCCACGGCGCGCTCCAGGTTGCCCAGGATGCGGTCGCGCCCTGCTTCCGCCCGGGACAACTCGGGTTCGTACAGGATCACCGGCAGCCCGATGGCGGCGTGGACCTGGGCGATGCCGTGACCCATGAGTCCGGCGCCGGCCACGAAGATTTGCTCGATGGGATCTGTCATGACCCCGATGGTACGTCGCCCGGAGGAGGTCAGTCGCCTGAGTCGCCACCGCCGGAGTGGTGACCGCCGGAATCGTGGCTGCCCGAATCCTCCTGGTCGGACCCATGCGACGAATCGTTGGATCCCTGCTCGTCGGAGTCATCCACGCTCTCGTTGTCGTCGCCATCCTCGTCGCCCTGGGCATCGCTCCCGGAGGACTGATGGTTCGCGTGCGTGGTCGAGTGATCGGTGTTGGCTTTGGCCGTATGGGTCGAAGGCGTCGCCACGTCGGTCGCCGCATCCACGCTGTCGTCGTCGAGTTCGTCGGTCGAATCCTCGGCGGTCTCGCTGTCGTCGGCGGTCTCGTCGGGTTCGAACTTCAGGCCGTCATCGACCGCCACGCCGTCGTCTTCGCCATCTTCCTTCAGGCCGTCGTCGACAGCCGGCGTGAGCGGGATCACGACATTCGACTGAGCGTCAACGACCACCGTGCTGTGGGCGAACGTCGTCCCGGTGACGAGGACGACCGCTGTCCCCGCGGCGGCGAGGCTCTTTCCGAGCCGATCAAGCTTAGGCATTGGGCACCCCTTCCATGGCGACGCCGAATGGTGTCGCCTGTTCTCCTGAGAACGATGGTGCCGCGAAGGTTTCAGCGGTGCCGCCGATGATCGTCCCGCCGGGTGGTTCCCGATGGTCCCGGATCTGGTCGGCCGGGCCGGCGCCCTGTCAACCCCGAACGTCGTCGAGCAGGCGATCCGCGGCGGTGTACGGGTCCATCTGGTGGTCCGCGACGTCCCCGAGGACCGACTGCCGTCGCCTCGACATGGTCTCCGTCGTGGAGGCGCTCGCGCAGACGGTCCGCGACGATCGCCCAGACCTGGGCCTCGGCACGGGCGAGCCTTGCCGCCGACGAGACGTCTGCCCGGCCGGACTCGCGGTGGCGATCGAGCGCTGCGAGCAACTCCGGCACCCCGTCGCCGGTCGCGGCCGTCGTGATCAGGACCTCGGGTCGCTTGGGCCGTGGCCGATCGGACTTGGCGGCGGTCGGCGTCGAACCGCGGCGCGCTGGCGACCAGCATCGCTCGCAGCTGTGCCGCGGTCCGCTGCGCGCCCGGCTTGTCGCCCTTGTTGACCACGACCAGGTCGGCGACCTCGAGCAGTCCGGCCTTGATCGCCTGGACCTCGTCGCCCATCTCCGGGGCTTCCAGCACGACCGTCGTGTCGGCCGCTGCGGCGACTTCGACCTCGCTCTGGCCCGTCCCCACCGTCTCGATGAGGATCAAGTCGAAACCAGCGGCGGCGAGGACCGCCGCGGCCGCGGTCGACGTCGATGCGAGGCCGCCTGCGTGCCCGCGCGATGCCATCGAGCGGATGAAGACGGCGTCATCGTCCGCGTAAGCCTGCATCCGGACGCGATCCCCCAGCAGGGCGCCACCGGTGATCGGGCTGGATGGATCCACGGCGATCACCGCGACGGTCCGGTCTGCCCGACGCACCTCCGCGATGAGTGCGGCGACGAGGGTCGACTTGCCCGAGCCGGGCGGGCCGGTGATCCCGACGAGGTGGGCTCGACCGGCCATCGGATAGAGCCGGCGCAGTGCCGCCTCGGCGACCGGGCTGCGGTTCTCGACCGCGGTCAGCAGCCGCGCCAGCGCCAGCCGGTCTCCGGCGATCGCGGCATCGGCAAGCGCGGCGGCTCGATCGGCGACGTCCGCGCCCACGCCTAGTCGCGCGATCGAGCGTTCGCTCGCAGATAGTCGGCGACCTGGCCGATCGTCGTCCCCGGCCCGAAGACCTCGGCCACACCGGCCGCCCGCAACGCGGCAACGTCATCGTCCGGGATGATCCCGCCGACCGTGACCAGGACGTCGTCCATCCCGCGTTCGGTCAGCAGTCGGGTCACCCTCGGGACGAGCGTCATGTGCGCCCCGGACAGGATGGACAGGCCGACGACGTCGACGTCCTCCTGGAGGGCGGCGGTCGCGATCATCTCGGGCGTCTGCCGAAGTCCCGTGTAGACGACCTCGAACCCTTCGTCACGCAATCCGCGGGCGAGGACCTTGGCGCCCCGGTCGTGGCCATCGAGGCCGGGTTTGGCGATGAGGACCTTGATCGGTCGGTCGGTCATCCGCCCATGATAGCCAGCGCCGGATGCCGGGGCGGCCCGTCGCGTGCGCTTCGAGATCAGCGCTGGTCGCCGCCGGTGAGCGCGATCGTCTCGCCGGATACGTAGGTGTTGGCCGCCGACCCAAGCCAGACGATGAGCGCTGCGAGGTCGTTCGGGGTTGCGAGGCGTCGCAGCGGGATCGACTTCGCCAGCGTTGCTGCCCGTTCGTCGGGGATCGACGGCACGCCGGCCTTGACCGTCAGGATCTGGGTGGGGGCGACCGCGTTGACGAGGATCCCCGACGGGCCGAGCTCCTTCGCCAGCGACGCCGTCAGGCCGACGATCGCCGCCTTCGCCGCGGAGTAGTGCGCTGCCCGCGAGACGCCGACCTGCCCTGACCTGGCCGCAATGTTGACGATCCGGCCCCAGCCGGTCGCCTGCATCCCCGGCACGACCGCTCGACAAGTGCGGAACGTCGCCCCGATCAGGTCGTCCATGACCGATGCCCACGAGGCATCCGAGATCTCGGCGAACTGTTCTGTCTTGTAGGCCGACGTCGCGGTCACCAGCACCTCCACCGGCCCGAGCTCGGAGCGATCCGCTCGACGCACGCCGTCGACCTGGTCCGAGGCGGTCAGATCGGCGGTCACCGCGATCGCCCGTCCCCCACCTTCGACGATCTCGCGGGCAGTCGACTCGGCGCGGGTCGGCGCATCCGGGGCCAGTCCCGGCCGCGCGTTGGTGGAGTGCGACGAGGGCACCCTCCGCGGCGAAGGCCTGGGCCAGCGTCGGACCGGCGCCGCCGCCAGCACCGGTGATCAGGACGACACGGCCGCCAAGCCCGAGGTCCACGGCTCAGCCTTCCGGCGAGCGACGGGCGAGATGGGCGAAGAACTCCGCCCGGGTCCGGTCGCGAGTCCGGAACAGGCCGAGGACGGACGACGTCGTCATGATCGTCCCCGGCTTCCGGACGCCGCGCATCGCCGCACAGAGATGCGTCGCCTCCAGCACGACCCCGACCCCCTGGGGATCGAGGCGATCCTGCAGAAAATCCGCGATCTGCTGGGTCAGGCGCTCCTGGATCTGCAGCCGTCGCGAATACATCTCGACGACCCGAGGGATCTTGGACAACCCGATGACCTGACCGCGCGGGATGTAGGCGACCGCCGCGGTGCCGAAGAACGGCAGCAGGTGATGCTCGCAGAGCGAATAGAACGGGATGTCCTTCACCAGGACCATCTCGCTGTAGGCGATATCGAAGATCGCGCCGTTGACCAGCCGCTCCGGGTCGACGTGGTAGCCGGCCGTCAGCTCCGTGTACATCCGATGGACCCGGCCAGGGGTCCCGACCAGACCCTGGCGCTCCGGATCCTCCCCGACCTCGACCAGGATCTCGCGAACCGCTGACTCGATCGGACCCTCGAGGGCATGACCATCGCTGCCGTTGCCTTCGATGATCGCTGCAGGACGGAGCGGTTCGTCGCCGATCTCGTACTCGATCTCATCGACGATGCGCTGGACGTGGCTCGGCAGATCAGGCGGGCGGGACAATGGCTCGACTCCGGTGCAGGTCGCGATGGTACCGCCGGGGCCGGGACGCCGCGACGATCGGGCATCGCCCGCCGGTCCACATCCGTCAGCCCGCGTCGCCCGCGACGGGCCAGGTAGTCGTGCCAGAACAGCCGCGCCGCGACCGACCGCCATGGTCGCCAGGTTTCTCCCAGGGCCGCCATCTCGGTCGGGTCGGGCCGGTGGTCGAGCCCCTTGACCGATCCGATCGAGGCCGCCAGCGCGATGTCGCCGACGGGCCAGACGTCGGGCCGTCCGAGGACCATCATCCGGTAGATCGTGGAGGTCCACGGACCGATCCCCGGGATGGACTGGAGCGCGCGATCCGCGTCATCGTCATCGACTCCGGCGATGCCATCGAGATCGAACTCGCCCGAACTGATCGCAGCGGCCAGGGCCCGCCCGTAGCGGGCCTTCTGGCGACTGAACCCGATGGCGAGGAGGTCGGCGTCGGTGAGCTCGAGGAACCGGACGGCCGTGAGCGGATCGGCGGCCACCCGCAGTCGTTCGAACGCGGCGTTCGCCGATCCCAGCGAGACCTGCTGCTCGAGGATGATGTGGACCAAGGTCGCGAAGCCCGGCGGCCGGTCCCACAGCGGCGGCGAGCCGTACCGCGACACGATCGCCGCCAGGTCCTGGTCACGTTCCGCCAGCTCTTCGACGGCGAGGGCGAGGCCGGCAGCGGACAGCGGCGCGTTCCCCATCACCTAGCCGGCGACGACGCCATTCGCTCCGAAACCCGCCGCCGGGAGCGGATCGAACTGTACGGCCGTCGGCCCCGCGCAGCCATGCCCGGGCGTTCTCGCCGAGCGACGGCCGGTGGTAGCCGCCCTCCTGGAGGATCACGAGGCGCCGACCGAGGGACGCCGTTCGTCGGCCGACCTCGTGGTAGACGTCGGTCGTCAGCGCGAACGTGCCGATCGGATCCAGGCCGTACGTGTCGAACCCGAGGGATACCACGATGATCGACCCGGGCACGGCGCTGATGCCCTCGAGAGCACGGTCGACCGCCGCCAGGTACGCCTCGTTGGCCGTCCCCGGGGGGAGCGGGATATTGAGGTTCTCGCCCAGGCCCTCGCCCTCGCCCATCTCATCGGCCCGGCCCAGGAAGAACGGGTACTCGTGATCCGGGTCCACGTGGATGGAGACGTAGCGGACGTCGCCGCGTCGCCAGAAGATCTGCTGGCTGCCGTTGCCGTGGTGGTAGTCGAGGTCGAGGATGCTCACCCGTTCGCCGGTCGTCCGGGTGATCGCGTCCGCGACGATCGCGGCGTTGTTGAAGAAGCAATACCCCCCGTACATCGCGCGGGCGGCATGATGGCCCGGCGGCCGGCACAGGCCATACGCCATCGGCGCGCCTCCGAGCACGAGATCCATGGAGGTCAGTGCGACATCGACCGCGGATCGGGCGGCGACGTAGGTTCCTGCGACCAGGGGCGCCGCCGAATCGAGGCCCCAGAACCCGGCCCGGCCCCCGGCGTGGACCGGCTCCCGCACGAAGCTCGCCACCGCCGCCTCTGACATCCCCTCGAACATCGCCCGGTTCGGATACGTGTCGGCCGTCAGGAACGCTCGATCGATCGACTGGGCGCGGAGTTCGGACCAGGCATCCCGGAGGAAGCGGACCAGGCCCGGGTCGTGCACCGCGATGATCGGTTCCTCGCCGTGCTCGGTGGGCGAGACCGTCGTGAACCCGCCGTCGGCCTCGAGCGCAGCCCGGATCCGTTCGGCCCGTTCGGCCACCTCGTTGGCCGGGACCGGGACCCCCATGTACGTCTCGACCGTGATGTCGTGTCCGAGGTGGGCCGGCGAGTAGACGACGTCCATGTTGCGGTTCATACCTCCGGGGCTTCGCTGGCGCGCTCCACCGACAGGATCGCCTCGCACACCGCATCCGGACGGTAGCGCATCAGGTTGTGGCCCACGCGGGGGAATGACGCCGCCCGGATCCGGGTCAGGCCGGCGTCAGCGCGTGCCGCGGAGGCCTCCGAGAGCGCCCTGGCTCGCGACCCGGACTCGTCGTCAAGCGCCGACCATCGCGACGACGGGTGCGGGCACAGTCGCCAGCACCACTGCCGGCCGATAGCCGAACATGGCTCGGACGCTCGCCTCGAGCGCGTGCGGTCGAGTGGCCGGGACGACCTTGCCGGCGTGCGTCTCCACGACGGTCGCGCGCGCGGCCCGTTCCTGATCGGGGTCCCAGGTGGCGGGATCGAAGGCGACCCGGTCGGCCAGGAACGCATCCATCGAGCGCATGACCTCGGGGGGCTCATCGAGACCGCGCAGGAACTCGTCGACGTCGAGGCCGCTCGCCTCCTCCAGCGACTCCCAGCCGCCGTCGACCAGGATGAGACCGGCACAACGATCCTCGAACGCTGCCGCGGCCCAGGCGGCGACGATCGCGCCGAACCCATGCCCGGCCAGGATCACCCGATCGTCGACGCCGGTCAGCAGGCCCGAACCCTCGGCGACCGCCAGCACATCTGCGGCGAACGACGTCGGGTCGTAGCCGTCGACCGGTGCGTCGGACAGCCCATGCCCACGCAGGTCCATGGCGACGACGCGTCGGACGGCTCGCAGTCGGCGCGCGGCCGGTGTCCACGACCAGGCCGTGTTCGAGAGCCCATGGATGAGCAGGACGCCGGGCCGACCCGGGTCGGCGGCGAGAGCGGGACCACCCCAGTCGAGGAAATGGATCCGGTCGCCTGGATCCACGGTCACCACGAACCCGTCGGGTTCAGCGCCAGGGTCCGGCGGCGGGATCGGCTCCATCGCCCCTAGGATACGGGCGCCATGGTCAAACGCCGTCGCGGATCGCGTTCCGCCCGCCATCGTTCGCGTCGCCCGTTCGAAGCCCTCGTCGACGAGGCCCTCGACGCCATCCCCGAGCCCTTCGCAACCGCCCTCGAAGAGGTCGCCATCGTCATCGCGGAGGAACCATCACCCGAGCAGCGGCAGGAGAACGAGGTCCCGGACGACGAGTCGCTGTACGGCTTGTACGAGGGAGTCCCTCGTACCGAGTGGGGTGCCGACTGGGCGCCGGTCCCGAACCGGATCACCCTCTTTCGCCGGCCGCTGGAGGAGGACTTCCGCGATCCGGAGGAGCTTGCCGACGAGGTCTGGATCACGGTCATCCACGAGCTCGCCCATCACCTCGGGATCGACGACGATCGACTCCACGAGCTCGGGGTCGACTGAGGCAACGGTCTCGATCGCGGACCCGACGATCCCTGCCCACCGGTCGCTCACGCGACGATCAGACGCCAGCCCCCGGCAACGTCCCGGCTGCGGCCAGGAGGTCGCCGATCCGGCCGACCTCGACGTTGCCGCCCGAGGCCACCACGGCGACCCGTTCGCCCTCGTGGAGCGGGATCCGGCCGGCCAGCACCGCCCCCAGGGCTGCGGCTCCCGCCGGCTCGAGTACCTGCTTCATCCGTTCGGCCGCGAACCGCATCCCGGCCAGGATCGTCGGTTCATCGAGCAGGACGATGCCGTCGAGATAGTGCCCGCACATCGCCATGGTCCACTCGCCGGCGAACGGAGCGTTCAGCCCGTCGGCGACGCTGTGCGGCTGGATGGTGACGATCTCGCCTCTGTCGAGGGCGAGGCTGACCGCGTTCGACCTCTCCGGCTCGACGCCGTACACGCGCGTCGACGGGCGACGTTCCTTGACGGCCCCGGCGATCCCGGAGATGAGCCCGCCGCCGCCGACCCCGACGACGACCACGTCCAGATCGGGCAGATCCTCGAGCAACTCGAGGCCGATCGAGGCATGGCCGGCGATGACGGCCGGGTCGTCGAACGGCGACACGAATTCGAGACCGCCTTCGTCTCGCAGGCGCTCCATCGCCGCGAACGTCTCGCCGATGTGCGAGCCGACGAGGACCGTCCTGGCGCCGTAGCCGCGGCAGGCGTCGACCTTGGCCTGGACCGCCGCGGCCGGCATCGTGACGGTCACCTCGACGCCCGCTGTACGTCCGGCCCACGCGTACGCCTGGCCGGCATTGCCGGCGGACATCGTGATCACCCCGCGGCGCCGAGCCCCCGCAGGCAGGGTCATGATCCGGTTGGATGTTCCCCGAGCCTTGAACGAACCCGTCTTCTGCAGGTGTTCGGCCTTCAGGTAGAGCAGCCCGTCGCCGACCCGCACACCGGTGGCGGCCGTCACCCACGCAGCCCCGGTCGACGACGCGAGCAGCGGGGTCCGCTGGATCACTCCTGCGATCCGGGCGCGGGCAGCATCGAATGCAGCAGGTGGAACGAGGTGGTCGGTGGAGGACATCGACCGGAGTATGCCAGCGTCGCGGACCTGATCATCACCGGCTTGACACTCCTTGCGTGTTTGCGCAAGTGCTGATACAGTATCCCTGTGTTGGATCGCCTGCCAGTCTCTGCCGAGTTCGATCGTGAGCGCTATGCGTCCATCGGTCGCGCCCTTGCGGACCCGAAGCGGCTGTGCGTCCTGGAGTCACTCGCCATCGGCGAACTCTCCGTGACGGATCTGAGCGAGCGGGTCGGCTGTCAGGTTCCCAACATGAGCCAGCATCTGGCCGTCCTGCGCAATGCCGGACTGGTCACCAGCCGGCGCGACGGCAACACCATCCTCTATCGCCTCGCGGATCAACGGGTCCTCGAGGCCTATCGACTCATCCAGGACATCGCGCGGTAGCGCACACGAAAGGGATCAGATCCAATGGCAGAGATCATGCACGCGACGGACGAGAACTATGAAGCTCTCGTGCTCAACAACGACAAGCCCGTGCTGGTCGACTTCTGGGCCGGCTGGTGCCAGCCCTGCAAGATGGTCGCCCCCGAGATCGAGAAAGCGGCCGAGAAGTACGACGGGGTCATCCAGGTCGTGAAGATCGACGTCGACGCCAATCCGCGCGCATCGCAGCATTTCAACGTCATGAGCATCCCGTTCATCGCCTTCTTCCCGGGTGGCGGGAAGCAGCCGATCGGACGACCGGGCTTCCGCCCACTCGACGTCCTGGAGCGTGAATTCGGTCTTGCCGAGTACGCCCCGGTCGCTGCCGACTGACGACCCGCGAGCCCCGGTTCAGTTCCGGGGCTCAGCCCGTCGATAGGCGGAGGCGAGCCAGGCCACAGCCCGGTCGATGGCCGGCGCGTCGAGCGCCGAGGGCGAGAACCTGATCCAACCCGGCCCTCGGTCGCACGGCACCGCATCCGGCGTCCGTGAAGCCGCTTCGGCGACCGCGGTGTCGAGGCCGAATTCGGCCTCCGCGCCGTCGGCAGACGCCGTGGCGAACGGTCGACCGGCGCGTGACCAGGTCAACGCCCCGTCCTCGGATGCCGTGGTCTCCGTTCCGCTCAGATCGACCGTGGCCTCGGCCAGAACGTCGCCGAGGGTCATCGGCCCGCCGCTGCCAGGATCGCCTCGAGCTCGACCCGATGCTCGTCGTAGTGGCTGCTCGTCTCGTCGGTGATGGTCCGAAGGTGGTCGGCGTGCTTGAGCCAGCGTGTCTCGGGGACGACGGTCAGGTAGCCACGCAGTTCGCCGGGCTGGGTCCGGAACCGCTCGCGCAGCTCGGCCGTCGGCACGGCCGCCCAGGTCGCATCGATCTCGGCATTGACGACATCACCACCGCGGGCGGACCAATCGGCATCGATCCGGGCGATCGTCGGACTCGTCTCGTTCACCGCCAGTTCGGTGGCGACCTGGAGGGCAACGCCCTGCCACGCCAGAAGATGGCCCATGAGCATCCGCCCGGACCAGCCATGGGCGCCGTCGACAGCGACGTCCAGCTGCTCGTCGCTGAGCTCGGCCAGGGCTTCGAACGGCCGCCACGCCTCGCGTTCTTCTTCCAGGAACTCCATCGAGTCGACGTACATGCCGTCATGGTAGTGGTTCCACCACCGACTGCGATGGTAGAGTCGCCCTCGTGACCGACTCCCGTGATGCGCCATCCCTGCCGCCGGTGGATGCCGCTGCCGCCGAAGCCATATCGGACGCCTACAGCCCGGAGTTGCTCGCGAGTCTCCTCGTCGACGGCGATGACGATCTCGCGGCCTGGGCGATCCGTCACGCGCTTGACGACGCCACCCGGGTCGAGGTCTATGACGGCCTCGTCACCGAGGCGATGTACCTCGTCGGCGATCGCTGGGCGTCCGGGCGATGGAGTGTCGCTGAGGAGCACCTCGCCAGCCAGACCCTGCTCCGGGCGCTCGAACACGTCCGTCCGGACCTCGGTCCGACGAGCCGGATCGGACCACTCGCGGTCCTCGCCGGGGTCGCCGGCGAGCGGCATGCCATCGGTCTCGTCCTCCTCGACCACCTGCTGACCGCGTCAGGCTGGACGGTCGCCGACCTCGGTGCCGACGTTCCCGCTGACGATCTCGGCCGCTTCGTCCAGCGGAATGAAGCTCGCCTGGTGGCGATCACGGCATCCGATCCGGCGCGACGCGACGCCGTCACCGCCTCGATCCGCGCAGCCCGCGAGGGGGCATCGGGTCGGATGGACAGACTGCCGGTCATGATCGGCGGCCGCCTGGCGGATCACGGGGACGTCATCGCGGATCTCGATGTCGATTGGTCGGGTCGAACGCTCGCCGGCGCCCTCGGATACGCGGATGAAGTGTTCCAGAAGATCGCTGGCCCGACGGTCTGACTCAGACGGCGACGGGTTCGCGATACTCCCCGAAGACCTCGCGGAGGACCCGGCACTGTTCCCCCAGGGTCGCGTAGGCCTCGGCACACCGGATGAAGTGCGGCATCAGGTTGGTCTCGCTCGATCCCGGTCGTTCGGCCGCCTGGCGGAGTCCTCGCAACGCCTGCTCCACGGCGGACGCGTCGCGGTCCTGGCGGGTCCGCTCGAGTCGAGCCCGCTGGCGCTCCTCTGATCCGGCCGGGACCGCCAGGACCGGGACGGAGGTCACCTCGGCCTTGTCGGCGAACGCGTTGATCCCGACGACCTTGCGGTCGCCCGCGTCGAATTCCCGCTGGTAGCGGTAGGCGGCATCGGCGATCTCGTGCTGCGGATACCCCTCGGTGATGGCGGCGACCATGCCGCCACGTCGGTCGATCTCGTCGAGGTAGCGCCACACCTGTCGCTCGGTCTCGTCGGTCAGGGCCTCGACGAACCACGAACCACCGAGCGGATCGACCGTGGCGTCCACGCCGCTCTCCGCGGCGATGATCTGCTGCTGTCGGAGGGCCAGCATGGCCGCCTCCGCGGTCGGGACGGCCAGCGCCTCGTCGTATGCGTCCGTATGGAGCGATTGGGTCCCTCCGAGCACGGCCGCCAACGCCTGCAGCGCCACCCGGGTCAGGTTGTTGAGTGGTTGCTGTGAGGTCAACGAGACGCCGGCCGTCTGGGTATGGAACCGCATCCAGGCGGAGCGTTCGTTCTCCGCGCCGTAGCGCTCGGTCATGAGCGTGTACCAGATCCGCCGGGACGCCCGGAACTTCGCGATCTCCTCGAAGAAGTCGCTGTGGCTGTTGAAGAAGAAGCTGAGCCGCGGCGCGAAGTCGTCGACGCGCAATCCTCGCTCGATCGCCGCCTCCACATAGGCCATCCCATCCGCGATCGTGAAGGCCAGCTCCTGGACCGCCGTGGAACCTGCCTCACGGATGTGATAGCCGGAGATCGAGACCGTGTTCCAGCGGGGCAGCTCCCGCGTCCCGAACTCGATCGTGTCCGTGACCAGGCGCATCGATGGCGCTGGCGGGAAGAGGAACTCCTTCTGGGCCACGAATTCCTTCAGGATGTCGTTCTGGGTGGTGCCTTCCAGGCGGTCCCGCGGGACACCGGCCTTCTCCGCTGCGACGATGTACATCGCCCAGATCGGCGCGGCCGGCGAGTTGATGGTCATCGAGGTCGACACGCGGTCCAGCGGCAATCCGGCCAGGAGCACCTCCATGTCGGCCAGGCTGGACACCGCGACGCCGCAGGTGCCGAACTCGCCCTCGGCCTCCGGGTCGTCGGTGTCGTAGCCGTACAGCGTCGGCATGTCATACGCGATCGAGAGTCCCGTCTGGCCCGCCGCAAGGAGCTGTCGGAAGCGGGCGTTCGTGTCCTCGGCGGCACCGAAACCCGCGAACATCCGCATCGTCCACGACCGGCTCCGGTACCCGTTCGGATGGATCCCCCGGGTGAACGGGGGCTCGCCCGGCAACCCGATCCGGTCGAGCCCGTCACCATCGGCGGTCGACCATGGCCCATAGAGCGGCTCGATCGGGACATCGCTGATCGTCGAGAAGCGCGGGCGGCGCTCCGGGGCTCGGGCCAGGGCCGGGCCAAGGCGCTCCGCCTCCCAGGCGCGCCGGCGTTCGGCCCAGTCGGCCGATCGGTCGGTCATGCCGGCGACTGTAGCACGGGGCGATCCCCCGTCAGGCCGGAGGATCCGGTGGTCGCCGGTCGCGAGCCCGCGCCGTCGGCCCGGACCGTCCGGGCATTGCTGCGGCTGCCCGTCGACCCGCCGCAGTCGCCGCTCGACGGAGACTCCGATCGACGACCGGGATGCGCCGCGTCCGGTTGGCGAGGACCGCAAGATCCCAGAGCAGGAGGGCCGGAACGGCGCGGCCCCCGATCAACCGGGCCAGGCCGCGACGGACGACGAACCGGTACATCAGCGACCTCCGTAGGCGTCGATGGCGTCCTGGATCCGCGCGTCGGGCAGGTCATTGGTGATGACCACGTTGACCACATCGGGCTCGACGCCCGGCCAGACGACCACGGTCTGGGCCCGAGTGCTCGTCGTGGTGTCGATCCGCCAGCCCGATCGACCGGTGATCGTCACTCTGGACTGGGCGAGCACGTCAGTCCGAGAGGCCGCCTGGGCACTCTGCAGGTAGAACTCGTCCAGGTCATCAGCGGTCAGACCGTTCGTCTGGAAGACCGCGAGGACGGCGGCGCGCTCCGCCCCGAACGTCCAGGTGCCACCGGCGAACCGGACTTCCTTGATCCCGCGCGAGGCCAGGGTGCCGAGGTTGGTCGGGGAGCAGTTCCGACCGGAATCGAGCGTCTCCGGGGACGTGCCCATGTAGGTCGGCGGAACGAGCGCCTCGAGGTCGGGGTAGGCGCCCGCCGCCCGACCGTCGGCGGTGCATTCCCCGGTCGGGTCGAACGAGGCCGATGCAGCGCTGCTGCACGCGCCAAGAAGGCCGGCCGCGAGCAGGACCAGGATGCAGAAACGGACCGGGTGGAGCATGGCGGAAGGGTATCCGGAGTCCACGGATGCCGCCCTGACGGTGGGGTGGTGCATCGGGACACCTGGTACCAGCGTCCCGTGATGTTGCCTGGATGCGCCCGACCTTCGACGGCCCCAGACAGGGACAAGGGGACCATTGCGTCTGGACGGACAGGTGCCTACTGTTCCTCCTACGCCACCCCGCGATCGAACCGGGAGATACCTGGGGCGTCGGTCACGGAACCGGAAACGAACAGTCGCACCGAGGAGGTTCGGGCGGCCGATCTCGGATCCGGCTCACGAGCCGAGTAACTGGTCTTCGGCCAACAGGCCTGGTGACCGTCGGGGCGGCAGCGCTTATCTCGTCTTCATCAGCGTCACGATCGCCCTCCGGTATCGGGGGGCGATCTCGCGTCTCCGGGATGTCCGAGCGGCCCCAGGCGCGGGTCAGGCCGTGCGACCCTGTCGAGCGGATGCCGGATGCGTTCGTCGCGGCACCCCGCGTCGATCGAGATCGGCCTGGATCACCCGAGCGGCGGTGACCAGGTCTGGATCGTGGTTGACCGTGCCCGCCAGCCAATCGATGTACGACGGCTCGAAGGCAGCGATCTGGCCGAGGGTGTGGTCGTGGAACCTGCCGAAGGTCATCACCATCGCCTCGGCCTCGGGGAGCAGCGGGACCGGCGGCCGGCGGAAGTGCCGGACCCGTCCTCGGACGAGCGGGCCGGTCGGGGTCGAGGCCCTGGGTGGCTCACCGCGGACGACATCGGCTCGGCGGGGTGGCTGACCACGGAACGTCGTCCGCGACCCGGCAGGCTGCGAACGCCTGGTTCCGGGCCTGGAAGGTCCCACTCATGTCGACTCGACCGGTCACCGGCCTCGTGGGCCTGGGTTTCGGCGGACCGCCTTGCCGACGGGGCACACCGGGCTCGAACGGGGTCGCGCCGCCATCGCCACCGAGATCATCCGGCTTGCCCCCGAGGTTCCGGGTCAGGGCCGCATACGCGTCGTTGATCTCTGCCATCCGGCGGGTCGCCATCCGCGATGCGGCCGGATCATCCCCGGTCAGGTCGGGATGATTCGCCCGGGCGAGTCGACGCCAGGCGGCCTTGATCTGGGTCGGCGTGGCGTCCACATCCACGCCGAGCACGTCACGCGGTTTCCGTCCTGCCATCACCCTTGAGTGTAGGCGACTTGACAGCCCGGCCAAGGTGCCGTCCCCTACGCATATGGGAACCGTCCGCCGCGCTGGCTTCGCGACCGTCGCTGCGATCGCGCCATTCGGGCTGGCCTATCGCTTCGCCCTTGCCTATCGGGTGCGGGCAGGCTATCCGCGCCGCTACCCGCCGAGCCTCGAGCCCAGCGACCTCGGACTGCCCTTCGAGGCGACGACCGTCGAGTCCGCTGGTCTATCGCTCCCCGCCTGGTTCATCCCAGCCCGGGGAGGGGCGCCTGGCCCCGGGGTCGTCCTCGTCCACGGTTGGGAATCCGCTCGCGACCGGACCCTGCCGATGGCCGTCTTCCTCCATGCCGCCGGTTTCCATTGCCTCACCTTCGATGTGCGCGGTCATGGCGCCAACCCGGCTGAAGCCTTGCCGCTGAGTGCGGGCGAATTCGGTGCCGACGCGCTGGCGGCCTTCCAGACGCTCATCGGTCGGCCGGAGGTGACGGTCGGTGCGATCTCCGGCCACTCGATGGGCGCCATCGGTGCCCTGCTCGCCAGTGCCGCCGATCCGCGCGTCGGCGCCGTCGTGGCCACCTCCAGTCCGGCCGACCCGTACCGATTGACCCGGCAGACGTTCCGTCTCGCCCACTTGCCGATCCCCGATCCGATCGCGTATCCGCTGGCCTGGCTGACGACCCGGGTCTACCTCAGACCGAGAGGGCACGAAGTCGACCAGATCAGCGCCGCGACCGCAGCGGCGCGATATGACGGGCCGATCCTCCTTGCCCACGGCTCGGACGATGTCGTCGTCCCCCCCGCCCACCTTGACCGTCTCGCCGCGGCCGCTCGCTCGTCGCGGGTCGATGGCGCGGTCGAGCGGGACGTGGAGACGCTCCTGGTTCCCGGGGGCCAGCATTCGTGGCTGTACGAGGTTCCGCAGTACCGGTCCACGGTCGCCGGCTTCCTGAGCCGATCGCTCGGCGGCCCGCTGGAAGCGAGCGCAGCAGCCGCCATCGCCGCCGCGACCCAGGCCGACCGGATCCCCGACGGCGAGGCCCAGTTCGCGGCTGTCGAGGACACGCCGGGTGGTCTGCGGACCCTTGCCCAGGTCGCCCTGCCCGGCGCGACTCGGGCGAGGCCGGATGCGCCCGAGGGATCCGGGACCGTCGCGATGGCCGCACTCGACGAGCTCGCGAGGCGGCGGATGAGCGGCCCGCGGCCCGAACCGGTCTGGATGGCCATCTCCGCCAAGCGGGCGATCCGCCAGTTCGCGGACCGCCCGCTCGAGGCCGATCATCTCGACCGGATCCTCCAGGCCGGCCGGCATTCGGGCAGCAGCAAGAACCTCCAGCGCTGGACCTTCATCGTCTGCCGCGATCGCGAACATCTGCTTGAACTCGCCGGGGTGGGACCGACCGCCGGGCATCTCGCCGGCGCCGCTGCCGGGATCGCCCTGGTCACGCCGGATCCACAGGCGCCCGGCGCCCCGATGTCGATCCTGTTCGACCTCGGCCAGGCCGCGCAGAACATGATGCTGGCCGCCTGGGAACTCGGCATCGGCAGTGTCCCGGCGACGGTCTACGAGCACGACCTCGCCCGGCGGCTGCTCGGCTATCCGGCCGATCAGCATTGCGAGTACCTGCTCTCCTTCGGCTATCCGGCCGATTCGACGGATCTGACTCGGCCGCCGAACCGGGGCGGGCGCCGTGAGCTCGGCGAGATGGTCCGCAGCGAACGCTGGTAGCCGGCCGCCGTTACTGCCAGGCGAATTTCCGCGACGCGATCCCGAAGCAGACGACCAGCCAACCGAATAGGACCGCCGCGCAGACCCACAGCGGGGCGAATGCCGCACCCCCGACCATGACCTGGCGCAACGCGTCGGCGAGATAGGTCAACGGGATGATCCGAGCAACGCCCTGGAGGAATGGGGGCATGTCGTCGATCCGGAAGAATGCCCCGGACAGGAACATCATCGGGAACTGGATCATCGAGGTCATGCCATTGGCGGCATCCTCGGTCTTCGCGAACGAAGCGATGACGTAGCCGAGGGCCAGGAACGCCATCGCACCCAGCGTGACGAACGCCGCTACCAAGAGCAGACTCCCGACGATCTCAACCCCGAACGCGAGAGCGCCGACGGCGACAATGATGACTGCCTGGGCGAATGCGATCAGGATACGCATCAGCACGTTAGAGCCGACCAACTGCCAGCGCCGAAGGGGCGTGGCCGCCAGCCGCTTGAGGATCAGTTTCTCGCGATCGCCGACGAGTGGGATGGCGGCGAAGATGCCGACCTGCATGATCGACAAAGCGAGCATGCTCGGGACGAAGTAGCTGATGGCATTGACGTTCTCGGTCTGGACCGTCTGTGGGCTCGGGACCACGAGCGGGGGCTTGCCGCCGAGGTTGACCACGCCCAGCACGGTCCCGGCAGCCTGGTAGACGGTCCCCTGCAATCCCGGCTGGGATGGATCCGTGTAGATGTCGATCCTGGCCGGCTGGCCGCCCTCGGCCCTGTCCGCATCGAGCGTGGCGCCATACCCGGCAGGGACCACGATGACCGTGTCGACATCACTCGTGCGCATGTCGGCCAGCGCCGTTTCGAGCGTGGAGTCCACGACGAAGACGCCTTCGAGTGTGCTGAAACCAGCCCGCAGCTCCTGCGCCGCGGCCGACTTGTCGTCATCGACCCACCCGATGGTCAGTCGGCTACGGTCCCCTCCCTGGAAGATGAGCCCGAACAGCACGATGAACACGAGCGGGAAGGCGAGCGTCCAGAACACCGCCGCCCGATCGCGCGTATAGCTCCGGATGTTGGCCAGCGCCAGGGCAAGGAGGGCGTGCATCGGGTTTCTCGCTCCCCTCAGTCGCGCAGGGCTCGGCCGGTCAGGTCGAGAAAGACGTCTTCGAGGGTCGCCCGCCGAATGCCCAGGTCGCGCGGCTCCACGCCATGCGCTTCGGTCAGGTCGATCAGGCCACCGACGGTCGCCGCGACATCCGCCGTGTACAGCAGCATCGCATCGCCGTCACGCATCACGGAACTGACCGCCGGCAGTGCGGCGAAGGCTGGCTCGTCGATCGATTCGATGGCGTCGAACCGGACCGCACGCTCCTTGAACCGCTTGGAGATCAGGGCATCGACCGTACCCAACTCGAGGATGTGGCCGTGGTCCATGATCGCGATCCGGTCACACAGGACCTCCGCCTCCTCCATGTAGTGGGTCGTCAGCAGGACGGACCGGCCGCGCGCCTTGATCCCCTTGATGAGGTCCCACAGGGAGCGGCGAGCGGCCGGGTCCAGGCCCGTCGTTGGCTCGTCCAGGAAGATCAGTTCGGGATCGTTGACCAGGGCGAGGGCGATGGAGAGGCGCTGACGTTGGCCACCCGAGAGGTCGCTGGTCCGGGCGTTGCGCCGCTCCTCGAGTTCGAGCATGCCGATCAATTCGTCGGTCGGGTCGCGACGTCGGATAGAAGCTGCGGAACAGGTCGATCACCTCGACGACGGTGAGTTTCGGGTACAGGGCGGCCGTCTGGAGGCTGATCCCGATGCGGGGCTTGAGCGAGTCGGCGCCCGTCCCGACATCGACGCCCAGGACCACCGCCTGGCCGCCATCCGGAGCCCGGAGGCCCTCCAGGATCTCGACGGTCGTCGTCTTGCCAGCCCCGTTCGGACCAAGCAGCCCGAAGACCTCGCCGGGTCGAACCTCGAAATCGATCTCGTCGACCGCCTTGACCTCGCCGTAGCGCTTGATCAGGCCGCGCACCGAGATGACGCTATCGGTCGCGCTCGTCACCGTCATGTCCATCGGCCGATGGTGACAGGCGCCGTCAATCCCCCGTTCCCGACCCGCACGAGCCTCATTCGGACGGCCGATCGAACCCGGTCGACCGATCGATGTCGAGGGCGACCATGCTGGGTTCGATCGTCAGAGTCGCTTTCGCAGATAGGCGGTGACGGTCGCATCGTAGCCGAGCGATTCGTAGAGCTGGCGCGCCTCTGGCCGATGATGACCGGCGGTCAGCTCGATGAACGCCGCACCGCGCTCGCGACCGATCCGTTCGGCCTCGGCCATCAACGTCCTCCCGACACCCCGTTCCCGCGCCCCCGCATCGACGACGAGGGCCAGGATCCGGACGATCCAGTCATCGTGCTCGAACCGGGGCAGGACGTGGATGGCGATGAATCCGAGGAGGCCCGAGTCGTGCTCCGCGACGATGACCCGGGCATCGTCGCTCGCAGAACCGCTCGAGTCGCACCGCGATATCGGTGGGGCCGGCCGGATACCCCTCGTCCGTGAACAAGGTGGCGATCGCGGACGCATCCGCGGGGATCGCAGGGCGAAGCTCGACGACGGGTTGATCGGTCATCGCTCGATGGTACCCGGCTCGCGCTCGACGAGAAAGCGGAATGGACCATGGCTCGGGGCATCCGGAATGAGCCATTCGAGTCCGAGCGGCCCGGATCGGAACGGGCCGGCCGCGCGACCGGCACCGTCGCCCGCGACGTACCAGGCGGCGGCGACACCCTCGCCGAACCGGGCGAGCGATGCAGCGAGGCGACCCTCTCTCGATGGCTCGAGGAGCACCAGCGTCGTGGCCGACCCCAGGGTTCCATGGGCAGCTCGGCACGCCGCGCCGAGCGTGATCGACCCGCTCACTTCCACGAATGTGCCGACCGGCAGGCCGAGATCGGCCTCGAGATCTGCGGCGGCGCGCTCGAGGTCCACGGTCGCCCACCCCAGCGCCACCAGTCGCGCGTCGGGCCGGGCGTCCGGAGCCATCTCGACGGCCCGTCGGCGGGCGGTTTCCAGGTCTTCGCGAGTGTCCTGGCCCACGTCAGAGCAGGACGAGGTCCGGGGCCGGCGCCCCGATCCGCTCGAACCCGGAGTGTTCATAGACTCGGATGGCCTTGAGGTTCTCCTCGAACACGCCCAGGTCGGTCCAGCGAGAACCGGCGCGGATCGCGTCGTTGCTGGCGATCCGGGTGACCAGTCCGCCCAGACCACGGCCACGCGCCCACGTCGCCGTCCCGATCGAGGACAGGTAGCTCGCTTCGTCGAACGTCGCCCGCCGCGCAACCGCTGCCGCCACGCCGTCGAGCCGGGCGAGATAGTGGGTGAACCAGGGATGGATGAGCGATGTCTCCGTGTCCTGTTCGAGCGACGGCGCCCGTCCAGGATCCACCTCGAAGGCGTCCAGCAGGACCCGGACGACGTCGGCCGCGGCCCGCCTCGCCTCCGGACCGGCCAGGCTCGACAGCCGCTCCACGGTCACGCCGGGCGGGAGCGGCGACGATGCGGTCCGGTCCGCCGGCCCGGGATCGACCAGGAGCATGAGGTTTCCGGAGCCCATGTCACGGAAGCCGTTCGCGACCAGCCGGGCGGCCAGGTCCGCCGGCCGGTCATGAAGCGGTGATGCCCAGATGTGCGCCTGACGGCCGAGGGCGGCGAACCGCAGGAGAACCTCCGTGAGGCGACGATCGAACCGATCCGGATCGGCCGGCCAGCGGACGCATTCAAGCCGATTCCAGAACGGCTCGGGGTCGGCCGGATCGGTCAGCAGCAGGGCGTCGCCCAGATCGTCGAGGATCCGGTTCGGGATCGCATGGACACGCGCCTCATGGATCAGCAGACGGCGCATCGTCCCGGGATCGATCATGGCAGCGCACTTCCCGCGGTCGTCGCCCGATCCCGCCGGCGGTCAGGGCCGCTCGGCCAGGAACATCGACGCACCCGACGGGAGATCGAGGAGGAGCGGCTCCGGCAGGTCTGCCGCGGCGAACCAGGCCCGGAACTGCTCCCGGGTCGCGAGGGCGGTCCCCTGGTACAGCTCGTCGAGTTGCACGCCGGCGATCAGCTCACCGTGCCGTGTCCGGAATTCGTCCCGGTCGGACGGCAACGGCCAATCGAGCACGACCAGACGTCCAGCGGGCCGAAGGGCGGCCCACGCAGCACGCAGGACGGTCGGCACGTCCGGGAACTGATGGAGGGCGTACTGGAAGTAGGCGAGGTCGTACGCGCCGACATTCCCCGGCTCGGTCGGACCGGCCTCGCGGATCGTGATCCGGTCGGACAGACCGGCTGCCTCCACGTTGGCCCGGGCGCGGGCCACGGAATTGGTCTCGAACTCCACGCCGACCAGCTCCAGTGCCGGGAACCGCGTCGCCATGGCGATCAGCCAGCGCGCCCCACCGCAGTGGACGTCGACCACCCGGCCCCCGCCGATGAGGTCGGCCACGAGCTGCGGCAGCGCGGCGAGTGCTTCCTGGAAGAAGACGGCGATGTCCTGCGTGGTCAGCCGCTCGATCGCAGCGCGATACCGGTCGGGCCGCGCATGGACGGGCGCGCCGGTCCGGAAGAACGAGGTCATCCCGCCCCAATCGAGCGTCGCCACCGTCGCGTGGACGAACTGGCCGCCCAGGTACTCCGGCCGGGCCTCATCGAGCAGGATCGAGGCGACTTCCTCGTCGGCCACCAGGCGGTCTCCATCGAGGGTCGCCAGATCATGGGCATCCACGGCCCATGCCCAGGTCTCGACCGCGACCGGCTGGCATCCGGTCTCGGCCGCCAACTCACCGATCGTCAAGCCAGCAGGTCCGGCCGACCGAAGGCGCGCGAACAGGCCGAGCTCGATCCCGACATAGATCAGCCACGAGCGGTGGAACCCGCCGAGGCTCGCGATCAGGTCATCGAAGCGATCGTCGAGGGCCATGGTCGGCCGATTGTCGCACGGTCGACTGCGGTCGATGATGTCGGCCGGGTACCGTGTCGGTCACATGCAACGGTCGCGGCAGGATCCGGGTTCTGGGGGATGATGGACACAGACGATGCGCTGGTCATGGCCCTCGCGGACGACCTCGACGGTTCGTTCGAGGGGCTCGTCATCGCCCACCAGGATCGGCTCTACTCGATCGCCGTCCGGATGCTCGGTGACCCCGCAGATGCCGAAGAGGCCGCACAGGACGCCCTCGTCCGCGCCTACCGGGCGCTGGCAGGCTACGACCGGACGCGGATCAAGGCCCTGCGCCTGCGGCCATGGCTGGCCACGATCGTCCTCAACCTGTGTCGGTCGAGACTTGCCCGCCGGACCGCGCCGCGCCGTCACCTGTCCCTCGATGCCGAGCTTCCGGCCGACCTCGAACCGAGGTCGGATGAGGCTCGCGGACCCCTGGAGACCGTGGCCGCCCGCGATGTCGCCGCCGACTGGGCTCGACTCCTGCTGACCCTGCCGCCGAACTACCGGAGCGCGGTCGTCCTTCGCCACGTGGACGGGCTGTCGTATCCCGAACTCGCGGTCGTGCTCGATCGACCCGAAGGCACCGTGAAGGCACAGGTCCACCGCGGCCTGACGATGCTCCGGATGGCATTCGACGAGGCGGCGACGCATGAACGCAAGGAGATGACCGCATGACGACAGAACGTGAACTCGAGTCCGCGTTGACCGGCCTGCGGACGAGCGCACCCCGGGACGTGTTGCCCGTGGTGATGGCCGAGATCGGACTGGCCGATCGCTACGCGCGCTTCGAATCCCCGCTCGGGACCCTGATCGTGGCCTGGAACGGGATCGGGGTGTCGTCGGTCGGAGAAGACGTGGCCGACGCGACCTTCGAGGCGTCCCACCGGACGATCACCGGTCGGATCGCGTGGCCGGCCGACCATCTGCCTGAGCGCCTGGCGGATGCCATCACCCGTCGCCTCGCCGGCGACCGTCGCGTGCGGATCGACCTCGACCTTCGCGGCCGCACGGCGTTCGAGCGCGACGTCTGGCACAAGGCGCTGGAGATCCCGCGTGGCGAGGTCCGGCCCTACGGCTGGGTCGCCGCCGAGATCGGTCGGCCGCGAGCCGTGCGCGCCGTGGGGACGGCGCTGGGCCACAACCCGGTCCCGCTCATCGTGCCCTGCCATCGGATCGTCCGAGCGGATGGCACGATCGGCCAGTACTCGCTGGGTGGGCCGGCCAACAAGCGGACGATCCTGAGTTCGGAGGGTCTGGATCCGGCCGCTCTCGAGGAAGACGCCCGAATGGGCGTGCGCTTCGTCGGTTCCGATACGACGCACATCGTCTGTCTGCCGACCTGCCACGCCGCCCGCAGGATCTCGTCCGGCCATCGGGTGCCGTTCAGATCGCTCGGCCGGGCGGTCGCGGCGGGTTACCGTCCGTGCCGCTCGTGTCGGCCCGATCCGGGTGCGATCGCCGCCTGATCCGGGCCCCCGCGGCACATTGGACAGGCCTCGTTCCTCGATCTACACTCCCGGATTGGACCAACAGACTATGCCAACCAGCAACGGAACCATCACTCCGGCGCGCTCGTCGATCGCGGCCGCGATGCTCGTCCTGTACCTGGTCTGGGGCTCGACCTACCTCGGCATCTCGATCGCGGTCGACTCGATCCCGCCCTTCCTGATGGCCTCGGTCCGGTTCTTCACGGCGGGCAGCATCCTCCTCGTGTGGTCGGTCGCGCGGGACGGACGATCCTTCCAGATCCCGACTGCACGCGAGTGGCGCGACAGCGCCATCGTCGGGGCCCTCCTGCTGGGTGGCGGCATGGGGATGGTCGCCTTCGCCGAGCAGACGGTGCCGTCCGGCATCACTGCCCTGATGGTGGCGATGATGCCGGTCTGGGTCGCCATCCTCGGCTGGGTCTTCCTCGGCGACCGGCTGCCGCGCCTGGCGGTCGTCGGCATCATCGTCGGCTTCATGGGTGTCGCGATCCTCGTCGGGCCGTCGGCGTTCGGCGGATCTGGAGCACTCGATCCGCTGGGCATCGCCGCCGTGATCTTCTCGCCGATCGCCTGGTCGACCGGTTCGCTGTTCGCGTCACGCCGCGCGCAGCTGCCCGCACGCCCGCTCGTCGCGACCGGCCTGCAGATGGTCCAGGGGGCCCTCGTCCTCGCCGTCATGGCCACCGTCTCGGGCGAGCTGCCGACGTTCGACCCGGCGGCAGTCAGCCAGGCATCGATGGTGGCTCTCCTGTACCTGACGGTCGTCGGCAGCCTGCTCGCGTTCACGACCTTTGGCTGGCTGCTCCGGGTGGCGCCATTGCCCCTCGTGTCGACGTACGCCTACGTCAACCCGGTCGTCGCGGTGATCCTCGGCTCGATCGTGCTCGGCGAGGCCATCGACGTGAGGACCGCGGTCGCCGGCACGGTGATCGTCGTCGCCGTCGCCCTGATCATCACGTCGCGTGGACGGACACGACAGCGCGACCGAGGCGGTGCCGGACGGACCGCGCGAGCCAGACGCCCTGGCGGAGGTCAGGCCGCTGACGATCGCCGTCGACGAACCAGCCGCGAGCCCGCCAGCAGGGTGATCCCGGCGACGAGCGCGAGTCCCAGGCCGAACAGCCCCGCCCGAGGGTTGCCGTTGATGAACCCGCCGACGACGACGTGCCAGACACCGAACAAGGTCGCACCAACGAGTCCGAGGACCACGACCGCGAGTACGACCCGTGTGAGCGCGCTCATCCGCCGGGACGTTGCCAGCCCTGCGCTGGCCACGGCTCGCAGCGGAGGGGCCGGTCTTCCCGATAGCCGAGGGCGTAGTCGGCCTGGATCAACGTGTGGAGCTGGCTCGTCCCCTCGTAGATGACCGCAGCCTTCGAATTGCGCAGGTAGCGCTCTACCGGGAATTCGTTGGAGTAGCCGTTGGCGCCGTGGATCTGGATCGCATCGAGCGCGGCCTTGACGGCGTGCTCCGTGGCATGCCATTTGGCGAGACTCGTTTCGCGAGTGTTCCGCAGGCCCTGGTTCTTCAGCCACGCGGCGCGCCAGACCAACAGCCGGCCCGTCTCCGTACCCGCGACCATCGTCGCGATCATCTGCTTCACGAGCTGGTGTCCACCGATCTCCTGGCCGAACGTCTGGCGCTCGTGGGCATACCGAACTGACGCGTCCACGCACGCCTGGGCGAGCCCGACGGCACCGGCCGCCACGGTGAACCGGCCCTGATCGATCGCGCTCATGGCGATGAGGAAGCCCTCACCCTCCTCCCCTACCCGGTTCTCCACCGGGACCGGGACGTCGTCGAGGTTGATCAGCCCGGTGTTGCCTGCCCGGATGCCGAGTTTGCCGTGGAGCGTCCCGGTGCTGAGCCCGGCCATCCCCCGCTCGAGCATGAACGCGGTGACTCCCTTGTGCCGCTTGGACCGATCGACCGAGGCGAAGACCAGGAAGTGATCGGCGAGGTCGGCGAGGCTGATCCACATCTTCTGCCCGTTGAGCCGGTACACGGCGCCATCTCGTCGGGCGGTGGTGGTGAGGTTTCCGGCATCGGTCCCGGCCCCAGGTTCGGTCAGCGCGAAGCTCGCGAGCTTCTCGCCGCGTGCCTGCGGGACCAGCCACCGCTGCCGCTGCTCCTCGGTCCCCCACTGAAGCAGGGCCAACGAGTTGAGGCCGACATGGACGCTCTGAACGACCCGGAAGGACGTATCGGCACGTTCCAGTTCCTCGCACAGGATCGCGAAGCTCAGGTAGTCCATCCCGGCACCGCCGTACGCCTCCGGGATGGGGGCCCCGAGGAAGCCGAGCTGGCCCATCCGCTCGAAGATCTCGCCATGGACTTCGCCGTTCGCGTCCCATTCCTGGATGTACGGCAGGATCTCTGCCTCGGCGAAGGCGCGAACGCTTTGCTGGACGAGACGGTTCTCGTCGGTCAGGGTGAAGTCGACCATGACCGCATCGTACGCGGCCTCGGCCGGGCGCGCGCACCGGCCCGACCGCAGGATCTCGCGCACGGGCCCCTCGTATACTCGATCGACCCCGCGATCACCCGAACCGAGGAGCCACTCGCCCATGACGCCCGACCCGACTCGGCACCTGACCCCGGTCCTCGGTCGCTACTTCGAGCGAACCTGGGATCGAGGCGAGGGGCACCACCTGTATGACACGGACGGGCGCGCGTACCTGGATTTCGCGAACGGGATCGCGGTGACCGGGCTCGGGCACGTGCACCCGCGGGTCACGGCCGCGATCCACGCCCAGGTCGATCGTCTCATCGGGCCGATCAGCGCGGTCGGCTTCAGCGCGCCGGTGTCCGCGCTGGCGGAGGCGCTCGCTGCGACCTTCCCGGACCCGCTCGATTCGGTGATGTTCCTGAACTCAGGCTCGGAGGCGGTCGAGGGCGCACTCAAGCTGGCCAGGCGAGTGACCGGTCGACCGGGCATCATCGCGTTCCGTGGCGGGTTCCACGGCCGGACGTTCGGGGCGACGAGCGTGACGACCTCGAACCTCAACTACCGGACCGGCTATGAACCGCTGTTGCCGGGTGTCTACTTCGCGCCGTATCCGGTGGCCTACCCGGACTACGACGGCGACGAGGAGGCTGCCTCGAGCGCCAGCCTCGCCCAGCTTCGATCGCTGCTGGGTTCGATCATCGCGCCGGACAGGGTCGGGGCGATCATCATCGAAGCGGTCATGGGCGAGGGCGGCTACAACCCGGCCCCTGCCTCATTCCTGCGTGGGCTCCGGGCGCTGGCAGACGAGCACGGGATCCTGCTCATCGCGGACGAGGTCCAGTCGGGTTACGGGCGGACCGGCCGGATGTGGGCGTTCGAGCACGCCGGGATCGTCCCCGATGTCGTGTGTGTCGCGAAAGCCATCGCCAACGGCCTGCCGTTGTCCGCGGTCGTCTCCAGCCGGGTGCTCCAGGAGCGCTGGGGCCGCGGCGCCCACGGGTCGACATATGGTGGCAATCCGGTCGCCTGCGCGGCGGGTCTGGCGGTGCTCGAGACGATCCGTGAGGAAGCGCCTGATCGACAACGCGGTCGAACGAGGTGCTGAGCTCGTCGCTGGACTCGGCAAGATCGCCGCGGAGGATGATCGTATCGGCGATATCCGCGGGCTCGGACTGATGGTCGGAGTCGAGTTCACGAGCGACCGGTCGACCGGCGCGGCCGATGGCCGGACGCCTGACCGCTTGATGGCAGCGTGTGCGGACGCGGGGCTCCTGCTGCTGACCTGCGGGCGCCAGCACGAGGTCATGCGCTGGATCCCACCCCTCGATGTCAGCGCGGCGGAGATCGCCGAGGCCGTCGAGGTCTTCGGCGAGACGCTGGCCGCGATCCCGCGCGCCTGAACGGCGTCGGGCAGGGCCCTAGCGGTTCTGGGACAGGAACTTCATGACGTCGTCGAGTCGGAACCGGCGATCGCCACGCTTGCAGACCCGGTAGAACGGCAGCTCCCCTCGGTCACCCAGCCGTTTCACCGTGTTGACATGGAGGTGAAGCATGTCGGCCACTTCGGTGGCGGTGAGCATCGGTCCCAGTTCATTGACGGCCATCGAAGCCATTTGGTCGTTGCCTCGCTGTTGGTCTACTCGACAGGTCCAGACCCCTCCTGTGGTCAGGGGTAGAGTCCGGCTTGCTGTGCGGCAGAGCGTAGGGGTGCGGGGTGGCTCGCGCCAAGCCGTACTTTGGTAAGCCCGCCAGTACCAACTTGGCAGCGGCGGCCGGAATGGCCGTCCATCGTCAGCCGCCCCGAACGATCCTTCTCGCGTCGCGGGTGACCCGGATGAAGCTCCCCAGGTGCGCGACCGGCCTGATGTGGCTCGGCTCACCGCCGTAGATCGTCCGGATCGGCACCTCCGTCATCGGCAGCCCCAGCGCGATGCAGCGAGCGATCATCTCGACCTCGAACTCGAACCCGTCCTCGTCGCTGGCGAGGAGGACTCGCATGAGTTGGCGGCCGATCAGCCGGTAGCCCGACTGGTTGTCGGCGACCCGCCGGCCGATCGCCGCTGACAGGACCCAGCCCCCCAGCGTGTTGGACAGCCGCCGGACCGGTGGCATCGCCGCGAAGTCGCGGCGCCCGATGATGAGTTCCGGGCGCGCGGCCCGATACGCGCGGATGAAGTCCGGGATCTCCGCCGGGTCGTGCTGGCCATCGGCGTCGAGGGTGATGACCGCCTCGGCGCCGTGTTCGAGGGCATACCGGAAGCCGGTCCGGAGTGCGGCTCCCTTGCCGGCGTTGGGATCCTGGACGATGACCAGCGCGCCGGCGCCCTCAGCCTGCCGCGCCGTGTCGTCCGTGGAGCCGTCGTCGACGACGACGACGGGCACGTGCTCCCGTGCACCAGCCGCGACACGAGCGATCCGGGGGCCTTCCTGGTACCCCGGGATCAGGGCGAGGATGCCGCCGATCGGCTCGATCGCGCCGCTGTGTATTTCCGTCGTGGGACGGGGCGTGCTGCCGGGCGCTGCGATCCTACTGGCTCGAACCCGAGCGATCCTCGGGATTGTTCGGCCAGCGAAGCCAGGAACCCGCACCGGTTCGTGGCATCACGACCTGCGCTTCGGCCTCGGATCTCCCCAGTTCGGCTTCGGATGTCGATGCCTCGGCCCGGATGGCTTCGGCCGGTTCGCCGATGAGTCCGACCGGCGCTTCGACCGCGTCCGATCCATCGCTCATCACCCCGATGAACTGGTCGCGGTTCGGCAGTTCCGCGGTGGCCTCCGCGGTGTCTGGCGTCGGGGCCGAGTCGGGCGTCTCGGCTGCGTCGGACGGATCTCGGCCGTCGCCTCTGGCGCATCGTGGGCGCTCCCTCAGTCCCATCCTGGCCGGACGCCTCGGCAACCGCAGTCTCCTCCGGAGCATCCTCGGGACCGATCAGCTCCAGGACCGGGAACCGAGGGCGAGTCCCGGCCTGTCGGGCGATCTCGACCGGATCCGTTTCGGTCTCGAGCTGGAGGAAGAACACGTCCATCTCGTGCTGATAGGTGCCGACCACGGATTCCACGGCGGCGATCTCGCGGCCGACTACGAGGCGGTGTTCCTCCAGGCGGGCCTGGAGTTCCTCCCGTCGGGTGGCGATACGGCGCTCACGTTCCAGCTTGATCCGTCGGATCTCGCCGTCCGACCACGCGTCGATCGCGTTCACGTCCTCTTTGGCAAGTTCGCGAAGGTCCTCGGCCTCAAGTGCCTCGCGGGCCCGGATGCCGTCGACGTGCGCCTGTCGGCGCTGCTCCGTTGCCTCGGCGTCGCGCGTTCGTTCCGCGGCGGCTGTCGTCTGCATCGCCTTGGCGAGATCGGCCAGGAACGACGGCTCCTCGATCGCATTCCCATGATCGGATCCGTTCGCGCTGAAGGCGTCGGTCGACGCGGTCGTGGCTTCTGGATTGATCTCTGACGATTGCTCGGTCATGTCGCGCTCCATCTGATGAGCGACCGACACCCTTGCCAGGCGTCTCCGTCGCGTACCGTCGGGCCGTAGATGGTACGACCGGTGGGTGGTCTGGGGCAATGGGGTGCGGTCCGACGGGGTCAGGTGGAGACCGTTGCGGCGAGATCCGGGCGACGGGAGCTCCTGAGATCCCATCGGATGCGGGTGTACCGTGCCCCTCGTGAACAGACGCCTCATCATCGTGACGCTCGTCATCGCCGTCGCGGCCATCTTCTTCATCACTGGCCTGCGGTGGCGCGCCGGAGTTCCGGGGGACGATCCCACCACTGCGATCAGCATGCCGATCTGCGGGCCGCTCCGCGATGGATCCGGGAATGTCGTTGGTGACGCGGGGCCTTGTCCATCGTTCCCACCACTCCCGGAGCGGTTGGAGTGGGCGCCCTTCTGGGTCGCGAGCGACTAGCTGGCCACGCGGGCGATTGGCGCCCCCGGCAGGATTCGAACCTGCGACCTTCCGCTTAGAAGGCGGCTGCTCTGTCCGCTGAGCTACGGGGACTCAGGCGAGTCTAGCGTGCCTCTGGGAGCGAGCCGCAGGGGCCGAATCGCAGAATCCGGCGTGCTATGCTCCGCGACCCATCGCATCGACCGGGATCGGTGCGTGGCCGAGGGAGGTTCGGGACCGTCCGATGTCGGCACGTCCGGCGCACCTGACTGCAGGTCAGCTCGCCCTTGAGCTGCCCGCGGCGCTGCCTGCCCTCGAGCTCGCCCCGGAGTGGAAGGACCAGCAGCGCCTGTGGGGCCATTCGTTCCACCCGATGTGCTCGTATCTCGCGAGTTTCCCGGCGTCCCTGACCCACGCCTTCATCGCCCGCTACTCGCGACCCGGCGATGTGGTCGTGGACCCATTCTCCGGCCGTGGGACGACGCCACTCCAGGCGTGTGCCGAGGGCAGGATCGGCGTCGGGAACGACCTCAATCCGTTCGCCCATCTCCTGACCGCCGCCAAGGTCGAGCCGGCCACCAGATCCCAGGCGGCCACCAGGCTCGCCCAGCTGCGGCTGGCCTGGAACGCGACGTCGGCCGGCTGGCTGGAGCTTGGTGCCCGGATCGTCGCCGATCCTGCGCTCGCCGAAGCGCTGGTACCGGCAGCGGGTTCCGGTCATGGCCCTGGAGACGGCGTCGAGCCGGTCCCGGCCGAGGTCGCGCTGGCCTTCCACCCGCGCACCTTCGGCCAACTCCTCTTCGTGCGGACGATGCTTCGGCTCGACGACCGGACCGATCGCTTCCTGGCCACCGCGCTGACCGGCATCCTGCACGGCAAGAGCGCCAGTTACCTGTCGGAGTTGATGCCCAACACCTTCTCGATGGCGCCGCGATATGTCCGCGAGTTCGCATCGAGGACCAGCTTCGCGTCGCCCGAACGTGATGTCTTCGATGGCCTGGCCAGGAAGCTCGATCGGCTCTTCCGCCAGCCACCGCCATCGATGGAAGGGATCGCCCTGCTCGGCGATGCTCGGGACGTGGCGCCACGCGCGCAGGCAGCGCTGCGCGCTCGGGGCCGGGCGGATCGAGCCCGCCTGGTCGTCACGTCACCACCGTATCTGCGGGTCGTCAAGTACGGCTACTACAACTGGCTCCGGACATGGTTCCTCGGGTTCGATTCGCGCGCAATCGATGCCGCGCTCGACGACGCCCATCACCGCGAGCCCTACCTCGCCTTCCTGCGCGATGTCCTCGCCGGACTGCGACCGCTCCTTGCCGACGACGCAGTCGTCGTCCTGGTCATCGGCGATGTCGAGACCGATCGTGGTCGGCAGATCCGCGGTGGCGTGGACCTGGCCGCCCGGGTCTGGGAGTCGGCCGCCCAGCCCGAAGGCTATCGACTGGCCGGGGTGGCGATCGACGACATCGCGGCCGGTCGAAAGATGACGAAGCTGTGGGGAGACGAAGCTGGTCGGGCCACGAAGACCGATCGGATCCTCGTCCTCGGGGCCACCGAGCTCGGCCGACGCCGTGCCCTCGCCGCAGGCCCGCTCGATGTGGATTGGACGTGGCCACCGAGAGCGCTGCGGTCGCTGTGACCTAGAATGCGGCCATGCAGCAGATGTACCACCCGTCTGACCTGGCCTCGATGGACCCGCTGGTCCTGATGAAGAACCTCGACCATGTCCGGATGACCAGTCGGCGTCTCTCGTACATCCTGCAGGGTCAGGTCCACCTCTACACCCCGGAAGCGAACCAGCTGCGCGAGCAGATCGACCGCTACGTCGAGGCGGAGCGCCAGATCGAGGGCGAGATGGCGAGGCGCCGGATCCGCGCCTGATCGATCAGGCCGGTGTCGGGGCGACCTTGAGGCGGATCGGCGCGTCGTAGGCCCGCGGACCGGCTTCGACCCCAGTCTCGACGACTGAGACCGGCTCGGGCTCTGGCCGGATCACCACCGCCACCGCTCGACGACGCGCCAGCTCCTCGGTGCAGACCTGCCGGGCAAGGACGGCCAGCGCGGGCATGTCGAACAGACTGAACCCGATCCCGAACGCGGACAGATCATCGGCGTCAAGACCCCGGAACAACCCGCGCGCCGCCACGGCACACATCTCGTCGTACAACTCCGGCCAGCCGACCCTTCGGCGGTGGTAGCAGAACCGCACGAAGTCGAGGGCATCCGAGTCTTGGGACCCCATGGCGGCGCGACGCGGCTCCATCGATACGGTGCCTCCTGACAAGCCTCGTCGGACCACCCTGGGGCGGCGGTCGAAGGCAATACGAAACTGGAAACCGGCGAATCGGACGAGCGGTCCGGCGACCGGAAACGATTCATGGACCCCGGCGCCATCGCCTCCTCGGGACCGCGGCGACCGGTGAGGAACCATCGTAGGACCTCTGACGCCCGACCGTGAAGGGGGCTTGTCCACCAGTTCATCCACGAAGTTGTCCACACGAACGGACGTTCACCGAACGGGCGTGCGGTCCGTGCAGGGCCGTCGTCAGGAGACCCGGCGAACCAGGTCCAGTCCCGGTCGGTCGGTCAGCATCCAGCGATGGTCGGGGCCGAGAGCGAGACCGTCGAAGGGGTCATCGGCGAGGAGCAGGCAACCATCGAGATCGACCCATTCGGCGAGCGACGCGACGGCGGCCGAACCGGCGATCCCGACCGATGTCTCCTCCATGCACCCCAGGAACGTCCGGAAGCCGAGTTCCCGGGCATGCTCGAGCATCCGTTTCGCGGGCCCGATCCCGCCGCACTTCGCCAGCTTGACGTTGACGCCCCCGACCACGTCGACGAGGGCTTCGAGATCCTCCTCGGTCACGGCACTTTCGTCGGCCACGATCGGGATCGGAGACCGTTCCTGCAGCCAGGCGAGGTCCCGGTAGGCTCGAGCCTCGAAAGGTTGCTCGATCAGCTCCACGCCGAGTTCGACGATCTGGGGGAGCAGTCGTTCAGCGTCGTCGCGCGTCCAGCCGGTATTGGCGTCCACCCGGATCGGCCCGTCGAAGACGGCGCGCACCGCCCGGAGCGTCGCCAGGTCCTGCGGGCCGCCCAGTTTGATCTTCAGCGCGGGGAAGTCCGCGGCCCGCGACGCTCGCTGCCCGACGATCTCCGGGTCGTCGATCCCGATCGTGAAGTCCGTCGGCGGGATCGCCGCAGACAAGCCGATCAGCGCGTGGACGGGTGATCCGACGATCTTGCCCACGAGGTCGTGCAGGGCGATATCGATGGCGCACCTGGCCGCGCCATTCCAGCGGATCGCGCCGGCCATCGTCTGACCGCTGCGGTCGAGGTACTCGCCTGGCCCGTCGATCGGATCCGCGAGTACCTCGGCCTCGATGCGTGCGAGGAGGAACGGGAAGACGGCCGCCATCGTGTCGGGCGTCTCCCCGTAATAGCGATCGGGGTAGCCCTCACCGATCCCGACGACGCCCGGATATCGATCGTCGCGTAGCTCGACCAGGACGGTCGTCACGACGTCGTCGTTGCTGCCGTGATCCTCGCGGGCGATCCGGAACGGGTCGCGGAGGGCCAGGCGCATGACCTCGTGGGTGACGTGCAGGTTCATCGCTCGACGACCCAGGGCAACGCATCGACCCGTTCCTCGATGGCCGACCACAGGCGGTCCGGTCCGAACCGGAATGGGTCGTCGGTCGGCAGTCCGGTCTCCGCCGCGACCTCGGCGATCACTCGACGGGCGTCATCGTCATCCGGATAGAGCGACGTGTTAAGCGCCACCGCCACGACCGCCGACGGCGCCACGAGACCGGCGATCTGCTCGTGGAGGGCGATGAACCCTGGGAGCGACGCGATCGGGAACGACGCTTCGGGCAGGTGGTCGAAGTCGTGCTCCAGGAGGCCAGGCTTGTGGACCATCACCATCGCCTGTGGGGTCGCACCATGGATGAGCGCCAGCGTCACCGAGGAATAGGCTGGATGGTCGAGCGATCCCTGCCCCTCCACGATGACCCAATCGCCGAGGTTCTCGCCCTGCTCGACGAGCTCCTCGATGGCCCCCTGGGCGAAGTCGCTGATCAGGCGGTCCACGGCGACGCCCCAGCCCTCGATCATCATCCCGGTCTGTCCCGTCGGTACGAACGCCGCGGAGACGCCGGCCGCTCGCGCCGCGCGACGGAGCTCGAGCGCCACCGACATCTTGCCGACGGCACAGTCGGTGGCGACCGTCAGGATCACCCGCTTGCCCGGCCCGTGCGGCCGCCCGACCGCGGTTTCGAGACGTTCCGGTGGGCGACGGTAGTCGATGATCGTCGTGCCGCGGGCCGCCGCCGCCGCACTGAAATCCGGGTCGTCGCCGACGAACGTGTGCAGGCCGGAAGCAACATCCAGACCGGCATCGATCGCCTCGAGGATGACCGTCCGCCACGCGTCCGGAAGTCGGCCGCCCGTCGGTGCGATGCCCAGCAACAGGGTGTCAGGCCGGGTCGGCCGCTCGAGGGCCTCACCCAACGTCGCGAGGATCGGGATGTCATGACCGCGGAGGTACGCATCGACGTTCTGGCCGGCCTTGGTCGAGTCGAGGACCGCCACGACTTCGTCGCGGCCGTAGTGGATCACGCCGTACGCCGTCTTGCCATCGTGGGGCCCGAAGGCGCCCTCGGCCAGGATCGCGAGTCGGCGGCGTTCGGATGGTCGCATCGTGCAAGTGTAGGAGAGCGGCCGAACCCTCGGTGGTGGGACGATGTAAGCGATGGATCCGACCGATGAAGACCGCGCGTTCTTCCACTGGTATGGCCCGTGGGCGTCCCCGACGCCGACGCAGGTCGCCGAGATCCTGCGCGACCTGCCCGCACGATGGTGGATCGTCGGCGGCTGGGCGATCGAGGCATTCAGTGGCCGGCATCGCAAGCACGACGACATCGATGTCGGGTTCTTCGGGGCCGACCTGCCGGCCCTGCTCAGCCACCTGACGCCCGACTACTGCGTCTGGTCGAACGCGGGCGGGACACTGCGACCGCTGAAGCGTGTCGACGACCTGCTCGACGGTTGCCGCCAGCTGTGGGTCCGGCGGGATGGCTCATCCCCATGGCTGATCGATCTGGCCATGACACCGAGCGAGGGTGACGACTGGATCTCAGCCCGGGATGACAGGCTGCGGGTCCCGTTCGGCGAGGCGATCTTCATCGGCGCCGACGGGATCCGCTATCTCCGACCGGAGCTCGTGCTCGCGTTCAAGGCGCGGCACATGGTCCGTCACGATGACTCCGACCTCGAGGCCGCCCTGCCATCGATGTCCCCTGACGCTCGCGCACGGTTGGTCGAGGCGATCGCTCGTGTCGACGCCGATCACCCCTGGCTGGGGCGCCTCGGCTCCGAACCGGCTGCGTAGGGCGGGCCTGGGCATCGACCTCGAGGCGGGTGCGCGAACCGGGAAGCATCGGACCTGGCGGGCGGTTCGACGGCTCAGGCCCTCCCAGGTCCATTTTTCCGGCCGCGCGGCGGCGGCCCCGATGCCGAACCACCAGCATGAGGTCGGCCGATCTCTGATCGCGGGCCTCGAGGGGAGCCGTTCACAGCTCTACGGCCTCCCGCCGCGGTCAGACAGACACACTCTATCGAGGCCAGCCCCGGACAGGCTTCGAGGGGAGCTGACGCTCCCCTCGAGCAGAAGTCTATCCGCAACTGGGCCCACCCAGCGTTCGCGTGGATCACGGGCGCCAGTCCGCATTCCCAGGCCCGATCGCTCGGCTTACCGCCACTATCGGCCGTTGACCGACACGGGGCAAGCACCCTTCTCCACGGCTGAGTTGCCGCGCCCAGCGGCGAAGCTGGTCCCGTACTCATCGTTCGGGTACGGCCCGTCGTCCGGATTGAGGTCCTGGTAGGCGTCCTTGCCAGGCACCCATACGGACTTGAGGGACCCGACCTGGACGCAACCGCCATTCGGCAGCCAGACGAGGCCGCGGTTGTGAGCGGACGTCGCTGCCGGGAAGGCGAATGCAGCCACCATGGCAACTGCCGCGAGCAGGAGAGAAATCCGTCGTTTCATCGGAACTCCTTCGAAGAACTGGCTCTCGGCCGGTCGTTGGCCGACTGGCTTGGGTCGTCAAACCCGATCTCAGATGACGAGAACGCCTCGACGACGCGCAGCGGCTGGAGGCCAGCATGCTGCGCCACCTGGGCAGCGTCACGAGGAGACGGAGCGTCGAATCTGTAGAAGCAGATCTCGTCTTCGGGAACGTGGATTGAGCCGTCGAAGGTGACGCGCGTCCCCGTTCTCGTCATCCCCTCGGCGGCCGACCTCGCTCGCCGTTCCTGTGTAAGGCGCTCGGCCGCAGCGCCTCCGGGCAGGAACGTCTCGACGATGTAGGTCGGCATACCCCAACCGTAGGCCCGATCTGGCGGTCGACGAAACCTCAGGATGGTGGAAAGTTGCTCGGCGTTGCATGCCCGCCCGCCGTTTCGGCGAGGCGGTGCGCAAGCTCGGTGCGAGATCGAATGCCGAGCTTTGTGTAGATGTGATGGAGGTGGCTAGCCACGGTCTGCTCCCCAAGGAACAGCGCGGTCGCGATCTCCCGGTTCGTGCGCCCCTCCGCCACCAGTCCCGCGACCCGCATCTCCGAGGGACTGAGGCCCTCCGTGCGCGTTCGCCCACCGATTCGCGCCAGCTCGGCCCGAGCAGTGGTGGTCCAGGTCGCGGCGCCGAGCGCTGTGAACGTGGCGATGGCCTCCTCCAGTGCAGCGCGGGCAGAACGCTTCTGACGCGCCCGACGTCGCACTCCACCCAGGGCGAGCAGCGACCGAGCCCGTCCGAACGTGTCACCCACGGCCTCGAGGCGCGCCGCGGCCTGCTCCAGACCCGGGATCGCTTCGTCGACGGCTCCGTTGGCAGCGGCCAGCATGCCGCGGCAGCGGACGACCTGTGCCAACACGCGGTTACGGCCCAGGCGGACAGCGTCCGCTTCCCAGACGTCGACTAGCGCCGCAGCCTCACCGATCCTGCCGAGCTGGAGGAGGGCTTCGACGTGGTCAGGAGTCCAGGCACGCATCTCCGGCGCACGCCATCCAAGCGACAACGCCTGGCGCTCCGCTTCGCCGAGATATGCGGCGGCTGTCGCCGAATCCCCACGCGCCAGCGCGACGAGTCCAGGCACCGCCTTGAGTAGCGGCGGGTGGAAGCCGATCTGCTCCTCGCAGAGCTTCAAGGCCCGCTCAGACGCTTCCGTCGCGAGCTGTAGCTCGCCGCGGTGGACCGCGATCCACGCGATCGGGATGTAGTCCTGATTCCTGTCAACGCCGTACTGGCTGCTGACCTCGAGGGCGCGCGACGCATAGTCGGCGGCCAGCGGCCATCGTTCGCCCCAGAATTCTACCCACGCCAGCAGCCACAGCACGTCAGCGCTGAACAGCTCATCGCGATCCTGCCACGCTCGATAGAGCTCCTCGAGCCTGGCGCGGCGTGCCTCGATGTTGTCGGTATCCATCATGGCGCCGCCATCGAGGGCGCGCGTCTCGCGGAGCTGGAGCTCATCGCCCGTGGCCCTGGCGATTGTCTTTGCCCGGAGCGCGTACTCGGGCACCGCGACATCGCCAACCGCGCTTCCAAGCATGTGGAGGTTCACCAGCGCCTCGAGGCGAAGACCGTCATCCCCGGCCCGATCGGCGAGAGCGAGGGCGGTGCGAGTCGCATCCAGGGCGGCTGGGAACCCGTTTCTGAATCGCTGCGCCGACCCGAGACGAATGCGGATCACTGCCTCGAGACGTTGGTCCGACGCCACGTTGCGCAATGCTTCCTCGAGCACCGGCACCGCGAGGTCGTCGTGCTCGAATGCGGCAAGCAGGAGGAGGCACTCGGCGCGGAGCGGTCCCTGCGCCGCCTCGGTCAGGAGGTCGGCAGCGATGCTCGCGCTCGCGGCCACTCGCGGGCAGCGAGCTGCGCCTGCGCAGCCGCCAGCGCTCGTCGGTCCCTCTGATCCTTTGCCTCCCTGGGCGTGAGCCGCCACGCCTCCTCTGCCAGCTCGGAGGCAGCCGCCAACGACCCGCGATGCAGAGCCAATTTCGCCGCGGTGTCCAATTCGCCTGCGATGTGCGCATCTGCCCCTACGGCGCTGAGGGCCAGATGGCGACCACGATCGACTGGATCTGCCAGCATGCGGGCGAGACGACCATGCGCGGCGCGACGCGCGAGTGGCGAGCCGGTCTGGTAGACGACGGAGGAGAGCAGCGGGTGGGTGAATGAGATGAGCCCGTCGGAGATCTCGATCACGTGGGATGCGAGAGCCGTGTCGAGGTCCATCTCGCGGATACCAAGCTCGGACAGCAGCCGCCACGGCAGCCGGCCTTGGGCGGCGATCATGAGAAGCGCGCGCCGCGTTCGTGCGGTGAGGCGACCCAGCCGCTCCTCCAGCAATCGCTCGAGCTTCGGCGGGACCACGAGCGGATCAACCCCGCCGCGCGTGCTACCCGAGGACTGAGCACGCACGAGCTCCAACGCGAAGAAGGGATTGCCGCCCGACGCCGCATGCAGTCTGCGCAGGAGTGAGCGGCGCATCCCGACACCCATCCGCGCACCGATGAGAGCCTGGATGGCACCGACGCTCATCGACCCCACCGCAATGCGATGAATCGCGGTCTCCTCAATGACCCCCTCGATCGCGATTGGCTTTGATTCGGAGCGGCGTGAAGCGAGGAGCAGGATCGGCTGGTCAACCAGGCGACGCAGCGCGAAGCCCAGGACCGCCGCCGTCCAACGGTCCACCCACTGTTCGTCGTCAATCGCAATGAGGAGCCGACCGTCGGCCGCCAGCAGCGAGAGCACGGTCTGAGCCGCCACGCCCAAAGCCCGCGGATCGAGAGGTTCGGAGGCGCCATCGCGGAGAAGAACGGATTCCAACGCTCGTCTTCGAGGGGTCGACAAGCGCGCCAGGACGTGCGGCTCAACCTCCGCGAACAGGTCGCCAAGCACGACGTGGGGAAGCGATGCCTCAGCCTCACTGGGACGCGACATGAGGACGCGGATGGAACGTTCACGTGCGAACGCGACCCCTGCGAGCCAGATCGTCGACTTACCGATGCCCGCTTCGCCCTCGAGGATCATGGCCGTCGGCCCCTGGACCTGACCGTCGAGGAAGGCGCGCACGGCCGCCAGCTCGTCCGCGCGCCCAATCATCTCCGCCGCCATGCAGGCATCATCGGCTGGCTCCCTCGGCATGCGCAATACCCGAAGTGGTTGCCAGCGTTGCGGAGAGCCGTGATCACCGATCCGCTTCGACGACCTGCGCCACACTTTCGCCACACTTTCGCCACCTTGGAACATGCGGCCGATACAACCCCAAGATCGTGCCCGGGGCACTCGGCCACAAAGGACATCGCCATCACCCTGGACCGATACAGCCACGCCATGCCGACCATGCAGGCCGAGGCGGCCCAAGACCAGGCGCCCGAGGAGTCAGCGCTGTGGCTGACGCAGACCGAGGTGCCCGGCCGGCTCACGCTGACGGCCATAAGAGACCAGATAAGGGACCAAACCGCGGTCGGCAGGCAACGAAACGGCCCGATCCGAGCTCAGATCGGGCCACTCGACGAGAGCTGGTACCGCATACCGGATTCGAACCGGTGATCTCCGCCTTGAGAGGGCGGTGTCCTGGGCCTCTAGACGAATGCGGCCCCGAGGGCGCACGGCGGGGACCGCCGGGCCGGTCGGCATGATACCACCGGCACCGGCCAGGCTCGGACGCTACAGCCGATTCGCTTCGAGGAAGTTGCGGATCGACTCTGCGACCTGCTGATGGCTGTTCTCGCCGACGATCAGGCCGTAGTGCGAATGCGCCGCGAACGGCTCGTAGTCGGCGTCAAGCCATTCGGCCAGGCGCTCCGAATCGTCCATCGTCACCGTCCGGTCGAGACCGGCGCCGATGACCAGGCGCGGGACTTCGGCCAGACCTCGTCGGTCGATCGACACGCCGGCCAGCATCTGCCGCCGGGCCGCGCCGGCCTCATGTGGCTTCTGCCCGAGCATGTGCTGGACCCGCAGCACGTCGGCCAGGGTCAGGTCACGATCATCGCGAAGCAGGCGCTCCGGAAGCGTCTCCCAGCCGATCAGCGACTTGCCGTATGCCTCGGGGATCCCGCGCAGTTCGTGCGTCCGCGCCGGCGTCCGAAGGTCGCGCGGCAATTCGGCGCTCAGCAGGACCAGCCCCGACAGCGGCATCCGCTCGGCCGCCTTGAGCGCCAGCAGCCCGCCCATCCCGTGTCCGACGACGACCACGCCCGACGGGAAGCGCTCGAGCGTCGCGACGACATCCTCGGTGTAGGTGTCGAACGACAGCGTGGCCGGATCCGCCGTCTGCGACCAGTAGTGGTTCCGTAGATTGATCGCATGGCCCTCCCACCCTCGGGCCGCGAAGTAGCCGAGATAGCGCTCCCACAGCCAGGAACCGGCGAGTTCGCCGTGGATGAACAAGAGGGGCTTGCGACGCGAGCGCCGCTCGGGAAGCCAGGACTCGACGTAGATCCCGCGCTCGTCGAGCTCGATCTCGTCCTTCCGGATCGGCCGTCCGTTGGACGGGGGCACCTGGGCGCGGGCGAGGATCTGCTCAGGCGTCGTGTCGGACATTCGTTCTCACCATTCGTGCGGGTTGATCACCAGGCCGGTCAGGGCCTTCGGGTAGAAGTAGGTCGACTTCTGGGGCATGACGTCGCCTTCCGTCGCGACCGCCTCGATGGCGGCGACCGGCGTCGGTTCGAGCAGGAACGCCGCATCGGCGCCGTCGCGACCCTCGTCGACCCAGGCCACCGCTTCAGCGGCCGACTTGGTGAAGCCGAGGGCACCTTCCGAGATCGCGGTAGCGCTGAGGTCGGCCACGTGCTCCAGCGCCGCCTCGAGCAGGGTCACATCCAGCGCACGGACCGCAGGCCCGCCGGGCGGCAGGTATGGCTCGAGGGCGCGCGGCCTGGCCATGAGCCGGAAGCCACCGGATCGCGTCCACAGGCCGAATCGACCTCCACCGCCCGGTGCCAGCGCGGCGGCGGAATATGTCTCGATCAGGGCATCCGAAGACGTTCCGGCCTGGACCTCGAAGGCCTCCTCCAGCCGGCTGACCAGCGCGGCCACCCCCGCCTCGCCCAACCCCCGGACGACCCGATGGGTGGGCAGGACCGTGAGCGCCTCGGGCGATACCTCGAGCAGGAACGCGAGCAGATAGTCGAAGGCGGGATCCTCCTCGCACGACCGGCTCATCCGGCGCTCATCGCGGTAGCGCAGCGCGGTCTCGTAGCGATGATGACCGTCCGCGATCGTGATCGGGCCGCTGCCAGCCGCGTCGAGCAGCGGGGCGACGAGGGCCGCCCCATCGCCGTCGGCCGGCACGGCCCAGAGCCGATGCCGCGTCCCGTCGTCATCGCCCAGGTCGACGTCGGCTGCCCTGGCCATGATCAAGTCGAGCACGGCATCGCCCGAGCCGTCGCGGTCCGTGTACAGACCGACGACCGGGCTCGTATTGACACCCGTCGCGCGCAACAGCCGATACCGGTCCTCCCTAGGCCCGGCGAGGGTCCGCTCGTGCGGCAGGACGCCGGAACCCGGGCCGAACGCCTCGAGCCGGAGCCGAGCGAAGAAGCCGTGCTGGGTCCGGGCGACATCCGTGCCCGGGACGACGTAGGTCTGCTCGTAGACGTAGATCGACGGGTGCGGGTCCTTGTGCAGGGTCCCGTCCGAGCGCCACCCCGCGAGCGTCCGGGCCGCCCGACGGTAGCGGTCGTCCGGTTCGTCGCCGAGTTCGTCGCCGGGCAGGTCGAGGCGGACGACGTTGGCCGGATGGCGGGCCACCAGTCGGGCACGCTCGGCCTGGTCGATGACGTCGTACGGAGGCGCGACCACGAGTGCCAGGTCGCCGACCGTGGCACGGTCGAACCGGAGGGCGCGGAACGGACGGATCTCGGGCACTGGACCTCACGGCAGGACGCGGCGGCAACGCTGATCGGGACCGCCGCATCGTACGATAGCCATCGCTCCCCTGCCGCGACCGTTGCACCAGAGCGGTCCCGGGCATCCGGTGGTAGCCTCCCGCTCGATGACATCCCGTCGATCCGTGGGCTTGAGCCTCGGGCTCGCCTTTGTGACCTTCATCTTGGCTGCGTGCAGCTACGTGGAAACGACCCCGCCCGCGCCGACACCGGCCGATTTCGGGGGGATCGCGATCGAATTCGCGAAGCGCGGCCTCCACCTCGACAACATCGTGTCCGGTGACCCGGGCTGCGACGACCGGACGCTCGCCCCGACGGCGATCGCCTTCGACGCGGATGGCCTCGACCAGGCGACGCCGGTGCGGATCTACCTCTACGTGTTCGCGAACAGGGACACCTACGACCGTCTCCGCACGACGATCGATGCCTGCGCCCGGAGTTTCGTGACCGATCCGGCGACCTTCGCGTCGGCGGAGCAGTCGCCCTTCGTGCTCGCCGGCCAGGGACCGTGGGCGCCGCAGTTCGAGGCGGTCCTGCGCACCGGGCTCGAGGTCGCCGCCGGCACCGGCGGCTGACCGGCGACGCGACCGACCGGGATCGGTCGCGCTAGATGACCCGCAGGCCCAGGATCCGACGGGCGATGACGAGGCGCTGGACCTGGCTGGTGCCCTCGCCGATCTCGGTCAGCTTGGCGTCGCGCAGGTAGCGCTCGACGGGGAACTCCGTCACGTAGCCGTACCCACCGTGGATCTGGATGGCGTGGTTGGTCACCCGCGAGCTCACTTCCGACGCGAAGAGCTTGGCCTGCGCCGCGACGAGCCCGTAGTCGCGACCCTGGTCCTTGAGCCACGCCGACCGCCAGACCAGGCCTCTCGCCGCCTCGATCTCCGTGGCCATGTCGGCGACCATGAAGGCGACGCCCTGGAACGACCCGATCGGGCGGCCGAACTGCTCGCGGGTCTGGGCGTACGGGATCGAGGCGTCGAGGGCACCCTGGGCGATCCCCACGGCCAGGGCCCCGATCGAGATCCGACCGCCATCGAGGATCCGCAGGAAGGTCTTGAAGCCACTCCCCTGCTCGCCCAGCATGTTCGCGTTCGGGATTCGGGCGCCATCGAACAGCAGCTCACCGGTCGCCGACGCGTGCAGTCCCAGCTTCTCCTCGAGTCGCCCGACGGAGAACCCGCGGGGTGTCGGCCGGGACGATGAAGGCGCTGATCTCGGCAGCGCCGTCATCCCGCGTGCCGGTTCGGGCCGTCACGATGTAGGTCCCCGCCTGCCCGGCATTGGTGATGAACCGCTTGCCGCCATCGATGACCCACTGCCACCGTCGGGACCGTCCTCGTGGCGAGCGGTCGTCCGGGTCCCGCCCGAATCGCTCCCGGCACCGGGCTCGGTGAGGCCGTACGCCCCGATGACCTCGCCGCGCGCCATCGGTACGAGGTACTGGTCCTTCTGTGTCGATGTGCCCGCCAGGTGCAGCGGGCCGCAGCCGAGGCTCGTGTGGGCGGCAACGATGAGCCCGAGCGAACCCCATACGCGGCCGATCTCCTCGATCGCGATGGCGTAGGCAAGCGTGTCGAGTCCCGCTCCGCCCTCCGCTTCCGGGATCGGGATCCCGAGCCAGCCCAGCTCCCCGATCCGCTTGACGATCTCGCTCGGGAACCGTCGAGCATGCTCGTGCTCATCGATGACCGGGGCGACCTCGGTCAGCATGAAATCTCGGATGGTCTCCCGGAGGAGGAGTGTGCTCGGGCGAGAGGTCCAGGTCCATCGCCGAACCGTACCATCCGGACCATCTCGCCGCGGTCGACCTGCTCCGAAACCCACGCTCCGAGCGTTCGGTGCTAGCCTGAGCCGATGCGCGAGCCCACGCAGCAGCCCGCCGCCCACCATCCCGTCCCCGCGAGCGGCGATCTCGCCACACCCAAGGGCCCATCCGGCCTGCGGCGCGATCTGCTCATCAGGCTGCGCGTCGACGGTCCCAGCTCCCCGGACCAACTCGCCGAGCGGGTCGGTGCGAGCAGGACGGGCGTCCTGCAGCAACTACGTGCCCTCGAGAACGCCGACCTGGTCAGCCGCCAGACGGTCCGGCACGGCGTCGGTCGTCCACGCCACCTGTACGACGTCACCCCGGATGCCCAGGAGCTCTTCCCATCCAACTACGACGCGCTGGCGACGGGGCTCCTGGCCGCCATCGAGTCGGTCGGTGGTGACGACCTGCTCGAGCAGGTGTTCGCCGCGCGACGACGCCAGCTCGGCGATCGAGTCCGTCAACGAATGCACGATCGGATCGCCCCAGGGGCCCCGCTCGCAGAGCGAGTCGAGGAGTTGGCCGTGATCCAGGCGGACAATGGCTATCTGGCCGACACGGTGATCGAGACGGACGGCACGATCCGCCTTCGCGAACACAACTGCGCCATCTACCACATCGCCCAGGGAGCGCCGGCCGCCTGCGCCGCGGAACTCGACCTGTTCCGCGAGGTCCTCGGGGTCGAGGTCATCCGCGAGCAGCACATCGCCTCGGGCGATCGTTGCTGCTCATATCGATTCGGGGACCCCGGGCCGGACTGAGTCTCGAGGCCGGATCAGGCCTCTTCGCGCTCCACGGCCACCCGCGATGCCGGCTCGAGCCGCGGCGGGGGGACATCGGTGACATTCGGCACGAACGAGGCCGCCAGCGACGTGGCAGCGGCGGTCTCCAGGTCGCCCATCGACAGGATCCCGAGGCGGCCCAACTGGGCCATCTCGTCGCGGATGTAGGTCTTGAGCATCTCCGGCCCGTCCGTGTTGATCGTGAACCGCACCTCGTTCCGCCTGAACGTGTCGAAGATCCAGCGGAACTCGTCCCACCCGGTGACGACGCGGGTATTGAGGTTGGATGTCGGGCAGATCTCGAGGACGATGCCGCGGTCGGCGATCATGTCCATCGCCCGCGGGTCGTACGCGGCCTTGACCCCGTGGCCGATCCGGTCGGGCTCCAGGAGTTCGACGACCCGGGCGACCTCGTCGATCGGCCCCGACTCGCCTGTATGGACGGTCAGGCCGAGACCGAATTGGCGCGCCCGCCGGAAGAGGCGCCGGTAGTCGGCCACCCGGAATGTCGCGGATTCGGGTCCGGCGATGTCGACCCCGACGACCCCGCGGTCACGCCAGGCGATCGCCTTCTCCACGATGATCTCGTTGAGTTCGTAGGGGAATGCACGGTCCAGGCAGAAGATCAGGCCCGGCTTGACCGGGTACTCCAGGCTGGCCTTGTCCATCCCGCGGACGGCGGCCGCGATGATGTGGTCGAGATCCTGCTCGCCACCCCGGTTACGTTTCATCGGGTTGAACCGAAGTTCCATCGAGATGACGTTGTTCTTGCGGTACCCACCGCCGATGACCTCGTACACGGACCGCTCGACGGCGAGCGGCGAACTCTGGATGAGTTCGGTCCAGTGGAACAGCTGGAGGTAGCCGTCGAACGACCGGTTGCGCCGCGCCGAGACCGTGATCATGTCGCGGAATTCCCAGTAATCCTTGGTCGGGAGCTTGATCCCCTGCGAGTGGGCGATGCCCCACATGATCGCCGGAGTGACGGCACCGCCAAGGTGGCAGTGCAGCTCCGCGAGCGGGATCTTGCGCGAGAGCTGACGTGCCATGACGGCAGGATAGCGGACTCGTCCCGATCGCCGAGTCGCTCGTGAGCGCGCAGCAAGTGCGCGGAGCGATCCGCTAGCCGGCCCCTGGCAGGAGCTCGACATGCCAGGTGCCGTTGTGGGAGCCGACCTCGTCCTTCCAGGCGACGGTGATCGCGTAGATCCCAGCCTCCCATGCGCCTTCTGGTGCCGGGAAGAGCACGAAGAGCATCCGACCCTGGCGGTCCGACAGTCCCTGGATCGGCCGAAGCGGATCGAACGGTCCGTCCGGGGCGAGGCGTTCGATCGAGGACCCGGTGATGTCGTCGCCGGAGCCGAGCATCACCCCCAACCCGGTGGCCCTGGGCAGGTAGGCGGTCGCCACGACCGAGCCCGACCGGCGAGCAGCGTCGATCCAGGCAGTCTCCTCACTCAACCGACCCGTCTCGGACGCGGCGAGTGGCACGGTGGACCCATCGACGGTCGCGAACAGCCCGCCACGGATCGCCGAGGCGTCGGTCGCGTTCGCGGGCACCAGGCCGGACGCTGCGGTCGTCCAGGCATCGGGCGGGGGCACGTCACCGAACCGACCCGGGATCGCCGCGTCGATCGTGCGGATCCCGTCGACGGTCAGGACGTCGATCCGGTAGGTCCCGGGCTCCCAACCCAGATATGGCAGCCCGTCGCGACCGGGTCGGATGAACAGGAACGAGGAGTCCGGGTCGCCTGGATCGACCAGGATCGTATCGACCCATTCGAGCCGGTCGCCCTGGTGGACCCGCCAGACCCTGGCGTCCACCGCGTTCGCCTTGAGCGGAGTCGTGACCCCGAGCACGATCATCGATCGTTCGTCCCGCTCGATGACGACGGACCCGATGCCCTGATCGTCGAGCGTCGTCGGCCGCCAGCGGTCCGAGTAGCCGGCAGGAGCATCCGGCGAAGTCCCGACCCGCCCCTCGGACAGGATCGCCTGCACGCCCCAGGCATCGTGTGTCGTCACCACCTCGGCCAAGTCGGCCCAGGTTGGAGGGAGGGCCGGGATCGGAGTGGGATTCGGCGTCGGTCCGGCCGGAGATACGGAAGGGCTCGGGCTGGCCGGGGTCGCGATCGGCCGATCCGATGCGGACGCGAGGCCGGCCGGGCTCCCGCTGTCCCAGGGCTTCGCGATGGCCACCACGAGGGCGACGACCACGACGACCACGCCGACGATCACCGGATCCACCCGACGACCCCGGCGGTCGATCGGGACCGGGTCGAAGTCGACGGTCATCGCTCGATCGACGTGCGCCCGCTCAGCCGGCGAGTGGGATGACGCGCCCTTCGGCGTCGATCGTCGCTTCTCGGCGCAGGCGCTTCAGTTCCGCGCCGGGAACCTGATCCCGTGCGTGATAGCTGGACCGGACGAGTGGCGCCGACTCGACGTGCTTGAACCCGAGGGCCAGCGCCTCGACCTTCATCTCCGCGAATTCATCGGGGTGGTAGTAGCGCTCGAGCGGGAGATGCTGGAGCGACGGCCGGAGGTATTGGCCGATGGTCAGGATGTCGACCGTCGTTGTCGCGCAACGCTTCGAACGCTTCGTGCAGTTCGGCCCGTGTCTCGCCCAGGCCGACCATGAGACTCGACTTGGTGTGGGCCGGATAGCCGATCTCATCGGCCATCTCGCGGGCGCGGCGGAGGACGTACAGGGACCGATCCCAGCGCGCTCGCTTGCGCACCGGCTTCTGGAGGCGCTTCACCGTCTCGAGGTTGTGGTTGAGGATGTCCGGCCTGCGCGTCCATGACCGTCCGCAGCCGGTCGTCCGAGCCATCGAAATCGGGGATCAGGACCTCGATACCCATGCCGGGAGAGGAAGCCCGCATCCGGCCGATCGTCTCCGCGAAGATGCGGGAGCCGCCATCGGGCAGATCGTCACGGGCGACCGACGTGATGACCACGTGCTCGAGGCCGAGTGCGGCGACCGCCTCCGCGACGCGTCGTGGCTCGTCATCGTCGAACCAGGTCGGCCGGCCCGTCTTGACCGCGCAGAACCCGCAGGCCCGCGTGCACGTGTCGCCCAGGATCATGATCGTCGCGGTCCGCTGATCCCAGCACTCCCCGATGTTCGGGCAGCGAGCCTCCTCGCAGACCGTGTTGAGGGAGAGGCCGCGCATGAGGCCCTTCAGGTCGTGGTACGCGTCACCTGACGGCATCCGGGCACGGATCCAATCGGGGTGGCGGCGCTGGATCGGAACGGGCGCGACCGGATCGATCGGCGCCGGCTCGAAGATCGGAAGCTCGCGGGACATGACCGGAGTGTACGACGGGTTCAGTAGACCGGCGTCTCGGGGCCGATCCCCTCGAGCCACGTCTTGATCGCCCGGAGGTAGGCCGCGGCCTGCGCCCCATCGTTGGCCCGATGGTCGATCGCCAGGACCATGTTCATGACCGGACGGATGGCGATGACGTCGCCTTCGGGCGTCTCACGCACGACCGGGCGCTTGGTGATCGCCTCCATGGTCAGGATCGCGACTTCCGGAACATTGATGATCGGCATGGTCAGGTTCGACCCGAACCAGCCGGTATTGTCGATGGTGAAGGTGCTGCCGCCGTAATCCTCGAGGCGTAGTTTCCCGAGCCTGGCGCGAGCCGCGACATCGGCGATCGCCCGGTTCAGTCCGCTGATGGACAGCTGATCGACATCGCGCACGACCGGCACAAGGAGGCCGTCATCGACCGCCACCGCGACGCCCATGTGGATGCGCCGCTTCGCGAGCAGGCCGGCATCGGTCCAGTGGGAATTGAAGGTGGGGTGGCTTCGCAGCGAATTGACGACCGCCTTGATCACGAACGGGACGTAGCTGAGCGAGATGCCTTCGCGGGCCTGGTACTCACGCTTGGCCTGCTCGCGAGCGCGGACCAGCGCGCTGGCATCGACCTCCATCTGGACGTAGGCATGCGGGACGGCGAGCGCAGCGGGTCATCTGCGCGGCGATGCCCTTGCGCATCTGGGTCATCGGCAGGAGGACTTCGTCGGCCCCGTCCGGGAACTCGATCCCGGCGCCGGCCGGCAGCGCGGGGGCGGGGGCTCTCGATCCGGCGGAGGCCGCCGCGGGTGCGGCGGGTGCGGCGGGTGCGGCGGTGCCGGTGCGAATGGACTCGACGACCAGGAGGACGTCGTCCCGGGTGATCCGCCCGCCGCCGCCGGTGCCCTGCACCTGGGCCGCCGAGAGATCGTGCTCGCGGAGCAGGCGTCGCACAGCCGGCGTCATCCGGGCATCCGGGTCGGCGGCGGGAGTGGGCTGGGCCAGGCCTGGCGCGGCGGCGGCGGCTGCCGGGGCACTTGCCGGAGCGGCCGGGGCACTTGCCGGAGCGGCCGGGGCTGCGGCGGCGGCTGCCGCGGCTGCGGCGGCCGGGGCGGCCGGGGCACTTGCCGAGGAGGCCGGGGCACTTGCCGCGGACTCCGCCGGTCCTCGCTCGTCGCTGCCGGCAGGACCGACCGCGACTTCCGGGGCCGGGGCGGCTGGCGAAGCCGCCGGTGCCGATGTCACGACGGGAGCCGACGCAGCACTGGCAGCGGCCGGTTCAGCGACGTCGCCATCGGCCGCCGTCTCGATGACCGCGATCTCCGCGTTGTTGGGGACGGTCGCGCCCTCCTCGACGAGGATCTCGCGAAGGATCCCCTCGAACGGTGACGGGACCTCGGCGTTGACCTTGTCAGTGACGACCTCGACGAGCGCTTCGTACTTGTCGACATGATCGCCCGGCTGCTTCAGCCACTTCCCGATCGTCCCCTCGGCCACGCTTTCGCCGAGTTGGGGCATCGTCACCTTGGCCATTGGGGCGCTCCTTCGCGGTCGGCCGCTGGGCGGCCCGTTGATTGCTTCCGCGTAGTGTCGCCCATCCGGGCGTCCTTGGTCGAGCGTTGCCCCGTTTCCGCCGGACCCGTCAGGTTTCCGCCAGATCCGCAGGTTTCCGCCAGATACGAGCCTGCGTCGTGCTGGCCGAGCCCCATCGGATCCAGGCGAGCCCCCCACCGATCCAGGCGAGCCCCAACCATTTGATCCTCGCCTGATAGCAATGCGTCTCGCACCCGGCGACGACTGACCCCTCCCGGCCTACGCGAATCCCTCGTGACCCGGTCGTCGTCGCACTACCACGAGCCCGGTTCGTAGGTGGCAGGTACCGGTGCGTTTGCGGCAGACGCAAGTCGCAGATAAGGGCCAGATCACGAGATTCGTGCGATGGTCGACGACCTGAGGCTCGGACGGACTGGGCGCCAGCTGCGCTTGCGGCTCGGTTGGCGTCAGCGCGACCTCGGCGATCGCGTGGGACTGAGCCAGGGCGAGATCTCGCTGTTCGAGCGAGGTCGACTACAGGGGATGCCCATCGGGACGATCCGGAGGATCCTCGGCGGGATGGACGCCGAGCTCGTCCTGTTCGCCCGCTGGCGTGGCGGGGACCTCGACCGCCTACTCGATGCCGGCCATGCTCGCCTGTGCGACGACCTCGCCCGACTGTTGTCGGCGCACCGGTGGGAGGTGGCTCCCGAGGTGTCCTATTCAGTCTATGGCGAGCGTGGGTCGATCGACCTGCTTGGCTGGGAGCCGGATACCCAGACGTTGCTCGTGATCGAGGTCAAGACCGAGGTCGCGTCGGTCGAGGCCACGTTCCGCAAGCACGACGAGAAGGTGCGACTGGCACCGACGATCGCTCTCGAACGGTTCGACTGGTCGGCCCGCGTCGTAGCACGGTTGCTCGTCCTCCCCGAGCACCGAACCATCAGACGCCAGGTCGAGGACAGGCCGGCCCTGTTCGGGCGGGTCTACCCCGCTCGGAACGTCGCCGTCCGGCGGTGGCTTCGTGCCCCGGACGGTCCGCTGGCCGGACTCCTGTTCTTGCCACCGACGAGCGAGGCTCGTGGTCAGCGAGGGCCGCAGGCGCGCAAGCGGGTGCGGGTCGTCCGGAAGGGTGCGGAGGAGATGACGTGACGGCTCCGTGGCACCGATATCCAGCCGTGGACGAGGCCCATCTGATATCTGGCACGGACTTCGATCGGCGTCTGTCGGCCACTAGCCGAGCACGACCAAGTTCGTATCTGGCACAGACCTTCGATCGGCGCCGTTCGGCGTCGGCAGATGCGCGTCGCTCGGATGCGCGTCGGTCAGATACGTGTCGGTCAGGTACGTGCCGGTCGATCTCCGCGTAAGTGCCGGTCGCCTGCCAACCGCCTCAATAGGCGGCGAGTTTCCGGATCCCTGCGGCGATCTTCTCCGCATCGACCATGAACCACTCTTCCAGGACGTGGTTGTACGGGACCCCCGGGACTTCCGGCCCGGCGATCCGGGTGACCGGGCCGTCGAGGTAGTCGAAGGCCTCCTCTGCCACGATCGCAGCGACCTCCGCCCCGTACCCGCCGAACTTGTTGTCCTCGTAGACGACCAGGCACTTGCCCGTCTTGCGGACGGAGTCGAGGAGCGTGTCCCGGTCGAGCGGTCGGAGCGTGCGGAGATCGACGACCTCCGCGCTGATCCCGTCCTCGGCCACCCGATCGGCGGCCTCGAGCGCGTAGTGGGCCATCAGGCCGTAGGCGACGACCGTCACCTGCGACCCGGGATGGGTCACCTTGGCGACCCCGATCGGGACGGTGTAGTCGGTGTCGGGGACCTCGCCACGGACCGAGCGATACATCTTCTTGTGCTCGAAGAAGAGCACCGGATCGTTATCGCGGATCGACGATCTGAGCAGACCGCGGGCGTCATGCGGGGTCGACGGCACGACCACCTTGAGCCCGGGCACATGGGTGAAGAACGCCTCGACCGATTGGGAGTGGTACAGGGCACCGTGGACACCGCCACCGTACGGCGCCCGAATGGTCATCGGCACGGCGTACCCGTTGTTCGACCGGTAGCGCATCCGGGCCGCCTCGGACACGATCTGGTTGAACGCCGGGAAGATGAAGTCGGCGAACTGGATCTCGGCCACGGGACGAAGCCCGTTCACGGCCGCTCCGATGGCGGTGCCGACGATCATCGACTCGGTCAGCGGGTGTGTCGATGACCCGGTCATCGCCGAACTCCGCCCACAGTCCGTCGGTGGCCAGGAAGACACCGCCTTTCTTGCCGACATCCTCGCCCAGGACGACGATCGTCTCGTCGCGGCGCATCTCGTCGGCGAGGGTCTCGCGGATGGCATCGATGAACGTGCGTGGTGGCATCAGCCGTCCGCCTCGCCGCCGTCCGGATCTTCGGCGTAGACGTAGCGCATCGCCGTCGACGGGTCTGGATCCGGCTCAGCCTCGGCATAGTCGGTGGCGTCCTCGACCAGGGCGGCGATCTCGGCCGTGATCCTGGCCTCGACCTCCTCGGTCAGGATGCCGGCATCCCGGAGCTGCGCCCGGAAGCGTGGCAGCGCATCGTGGCCTCGCTCGGACAGGAGTTCCTCCTCGGACCGGTACTTGGTCTGCTGATCGTCCGAGGAATGGGCGGTCAGGCCGGGTCACCTTGGCCTCGATCAGGGTCGGTCCGTCGCCCGCCCTGGCCCGGGCGACCGCGTCGCGGGCCGCTCCATAGCAGGCCAGCACGTCGGCACCGTCGACCACGACCCCTGGGATCCCGTAGCCCGACGCCCGGTCGGCCACGTCCGCGACCGATACCTCCATCGCGGCCGGGACGCTGATCGCGTACCCGTTGTTCTCGACCACGAAGATGAACGGAAGCTTGTGGATGGCGGCGAAGTTCAGCCCCTCGTGGACGTCGCCCTGGTTCGAGGAGCCCTCACCCATGCTGGCCATCGCGACCTGACCGGTCTTGCGGATCTTGGCCGCCAGGGCGATCCCGACGGCGTGGAGCAACTGCGTCGCGACCGGCGACGACACCGACACGATGTTGTGCTCGCGGCTGCCGTAGTGACCCGGCATCTGGCGCCCGCCCGATGACGGATCCGAGGCCGTCGCGTACTGGGCGGTCATGATGTCGCGCGCGCTCATCCCGAAGGTCAGACAGGTCGCGATCGAACGGTAGAAGGGTGCGATCCAGTCATGCCCGCGCTGGAACGCCCAGGCGATGCCGACCTGCGCGCCTTCATGGCCCTGGCCGCTGATCACGAACGGGATCCGCCCGGCCCGGTTGAGGATCCACATCCGTTCATCGACGGCGCGCGCCAGCGCGACGTAGCGGTACATCTCGAGGAGGTCGTCGTCGGACAGGCCGAACGGGCTGCCGAGGTGCGGATCGCTGCCCTTGGTGACCGCCATCGCCCGGACCGGGCCTCCCGTGCTAGAAGTTGATCGACCGGCCGTCGACGGCCATGGCCGCTTCGCCCAGGACCTCCGACAGCGTCGGGTGGGCATGAGTCGCGCCGCCGATCTCCCAGGCGGTCGCCTCCAACTCGAAGCCGAGGGATGCCTCCGCGATGAGGTCGGTCGCATGCGGGCCGACGATGTGGACGCCGAGTGTCTCGTCCGTCTCGGCGTCGGCGATGACCTTGGCGAAGCCCTCGTACTCACCCCCGATGAGCGCCTTCGCGATGGCCTGGAACGGCATCTTCCCGATCTTGATCTTGTGGCCGCGCTCCAGGCATTGCGCCTCGGTCAGGCCGATCGATGCCACCTCCGGCCGGCAATACGTGGCGCGGGGTTGCTTCGTGTAGTCCATGTCATGGACATCGGGGTCGCCGGCGATCGTGTGGGCCGCGATGATCCCCTCGTGACCCGCGGTGTGGGCCAGCCAAAGACCCCCGATCACATCGCCGATCGCGTAGACGTGCGGTTCCCGGGTCCGCATCCGGCCATTGACCTTGATCACGCCGCGGTCCGTCTCGACCGCGGTCGTTTCCAACCCGATCTCCTCGATGTTCGCGGCACGCCCGGTAGCGACCAGCATCATCTCGGCCCGCAACTCGACCGGATCCTTGCCCTCGGGGCCGACCATCAGGCGGATGCCCGTCTTGTCCGTGGTGACGGAGGCGGGATCGAACCGCGCGTTGGTCATGACCGTGATGCCGCGCTTGGTGAAGGAGCGCTCGACGACCTTGCTCACGTCCGCATCCTCGAGCGGGACGATCTGGGGCAGGTACTCGAGCAGGGTCACCTTCACCCCGACGTCGGCGAACATGCTGGCGAATTCGACCCCGACCGCCCCTCCCCCGACGATGACGATGTCTTTCGGCAGCGTGTCCATCTTCAGGATGTCGTCGCTGGTCATGATCCGCTTACCGTCCGGATCCAGGCCCGGCAGCGACTTCACCCGCGATCCGGTGGCGATGATGATGTCCGTCGCGTTCAGCAACCGCTCGCCCCCGGCGCCCGGGGTACCGTCATCGCCGGCCTGCTTGACGATCACCTTGCCCGGCCCGTCGAGCCGCCCGCGGCCGGCGATCCAGGTCACCTTGTTCTTGTCGATCAGGGTCTTGAGGCCGGTCCACATCCGCTTGACGACCGCATCACGGCGGGCCGCCATGGCCGCGTAATCGACGACCATGTCGCCGGACAGCGTCAGGCCGTAGTCCTTGGCGTGGCGTACCCGGTCGGCGAACCCCGCCGATTCGAGCAGCGCCTTGGTCGGGATACACCCGCGATGGAGACAGGTGCCGCCGATCTTGTCCTCGTCGATGAGTGCGACCTTGAGGCCCAGTTGGGCTGCCCGGAATGCCGCGGAATAGCCGCCCGTACCCGCCCCGAGCACGACCAGATCAAAGTCGTTGGAGGAACCGACCGCCATCGATCAGGAGGTCCCGAGCAGCTCGGCGGGCGCGCGATCAGCAGGACGGCTGGGCAAGTGGGTCATCGCGCTCGATGGTACGCGCCGGATCCGGACTCCCGCAACCGCGGTGCTAGACTCGCGGCCTGGGAGCTCGCATCAGGAGACGTTCCTGATCTCCCGCGTGGAGCGTGTCGATGGATCCAGAGATCGTCCTCCGGACCGTGGCGCTGGTCGCGATCGCGTACCTCGCCGGATCCATCCCGGTGGGCGTCCTGGTCGCGCGATACGCCGGCGGTACCGACCTGCGGTCCATCGGGTCCGGCCGGACCGGCGGCACGAACGCGCTGCGCGCCCTGGGCCCGAGATGGGCTGCGGTGGTCGTGATCGGTGACCTGCTCAAGGGCGTGCTGCCGGTCCTGCTGGCCCGCTACGTGACCGGCGATCCGCTCGTCGAGGTCCTGTGTGGGTCAGCCGCCGTGACCGGCGCCATCTGGTCCGTGTTCGCCGGGTTCCGCAGCGGACGGGGAGTCGGCACCGGGGTCGGGACGATGCTCGTCATCCAACCGGTCGCCGTCCTGCTGGTCGTCCCGGTCTTCATCGGGGTGATCCTGCTCACCCGGTACGTCTCCCTGGGTTCGCTGTTGGGATCCGCCGCGATGGTCCCGGCGATGTTGCTCGTCCTGCTGGTCGTGCCGGACACGCCCCTGCCGTACGTCCTCTACTCCGCGGTCGGCGCCGCGCTGATCTGGCTGGCCCACGCGGACAACATCGATCGCCTGATCCACGGCCAGGAGCGCAAGTTCGACCTCGGGCTGCTGGCGGGCCGTCGCCCCTCATAGCCACCGACCCGCCACCGCCCGCCACCGCCCCGCCCCCGGGAATCGTTCGACCCGGGTCGACTGACGGCCCGGGTCGGGGATCTACGCTGGTTCGGCGGGTCGTTGGTCGACCCGCACCGAGAGGATTGGGTCAGCCGCCGCGCTGGCTGCGGAAGCAGTCACTGCAGTAGACCGGCTTGCCGCTGGTCGGCCGGAAGGGGACCGAGGCCTCCTTGCCGCACGACGAGCAGGTGGCGCTGAACATCTCGCGCGGACCGCGATCGTAGCCGCCACCGCCGTAGCTGCCGGCGCCGCTCGAATAGCCGCCACCGGAGCTGTAGCCGCCACCGGAGCTATAGCCACCACCACCCTCGGCGTTCCGGGCAGCCTTGCGGCTGGCTCGGCACGACGGGCAGCGGCGGGGCTCGGTGAAGCCACGCTGCGAATAGAAATCCTGCTCGGATGCGGTGAACACGAACTCTTGTGAGCAATCCGCGCAGGTCAGGTTCTTGTCGTTGTACACGAAAACGAAAACTCCTCTCGGGTAGCCAACGCGATCCCGTCGGGTTCTCGCGTCAGTCGTGAGAGGAGTCCGAGTGCGTTGCGTCGAGCTACGTTTCTGGCCACGGACCATTCCGTGGCGTTTCAGGCGGGATGGTACGCGCTTCGTCCCCCCTTGCCAATACCCGAAATGCAACGTGCGTTGCGCATGGGGTCATTCGGGGGCGGAGACGGAGTACTCGTGACGCGCCTCGGCCAGGTACGTCTCGACCTCGAGCGCCCGACGGGTATCACCCCAGCCCAGGTCGGCTGCCATGATCGAGGCCACCCGCGGTGCGACCGATTCGCCCCGATCCCGGAGCTCCTGAGCCAGCCTGGTGCGACGGGAGAGGACGTCGTCGACGGACAGGGCGATCTCGTGGCGGACGGCCCACAGGACCTCTGCTTCCAGGAACGGCCGGTCCGGGACGAGTCGGCGGAGGAGGTCATGCTCCGCGCCGAGCGCCACGACCGCCGGTGCCTCCGTGCCGTGGCGGGCGACGAGCGAGGCAGCGACCCCATCACCCAGTCCGGCGATGGCGGGGATGGTCGTGAGTTCCGCCGCGATCCGGTCGAGGGCCTTCACATCGGCGGCACCGACCAGGCGGCGCCCGGACGTGTCGCTCGGGCGATGTCTTCGCCTGCTCGCGGCCGAGCACCGCGTCGATGACGTCGCGAGCCATGACCCGGTAGGTCGTGTACTTGCCGCCACCGACCCGGATGATGCCGTTGTCCTCCTTCGTCACCCGGTGTTCACGAGACGCCTTGACCGTGGATCCATCCGACGGGGCGATCAATGGCCGGAGGCCCGCGTAGGTGCCGACCACGTCGTCGCGAGTAAGACCCACATCCATGGTCGCGTTGACGGTCTCGAGCAGCTGGTCGACTTCCCAGGCGGCGGCCGACGGCCTCGAGGCCGGGCCATCGAATGGCGCATCGGTGGTCCCGATCAGCCAGTACTCGGGCCACGGGATGAGGAAGACCACCTTGCCCGGCACCCGGATCGCGAGGCCCATCGAATTCGGGATGCGCGAACGGGGGACGACCAGATGTGCCCCTCGGCTCGGCAGGATCCGCATGGACGACGACTGGAACGGATGGGCGGCCTCGGCGGCCCACACACCGGTCGCATCGACGATCGCCCGGGACCGGATCGCCAGCGTGTTGCCGGTCATCACGTCCTCGGCCGTCAGGACCCGGATCGCCGCGTCCGCCTGGTCCAGCTGGAGCCCGGTCGCCCGGACCCGCGTGACCGCGATGCTGCCGGCAGCCGTGGCCGTCCGGACGACGGCCATCGTGTAGCGGGCATCGTCCTCCACGCCGTCGTGGTAGACGAGCGCACCATGCAGCCCCTCGGCTCGCAGGGTCGGCGCCAGTTCGAGCGCCTCCGCCTTGGAGATCCGGCGGTGCCAGCCCCCGTCATGACGCGCGCCGAGGATGTCATAGAGGGTCAGACCGGCGTCGTAGAACGCCTTCGACAGGTACGGCATCCCATACACCGGGAACATGAGCGGTTCGAGCCGAACCAGGTGGGGAGCGAGGGTCAGGAGTCGCGCGCGCTCGGCCAGGGCTTCCCGGACGAGCCCGATCCGGAGCTGCTCGAGATAGCGAAAGCCGCCATGGATCAGCCGGGATGAGCGCGACGATGTCCCGGACGCGATGTCATCCTGCTCGACGAGGGCCGCTCGCATCCCACGGGACACGGCATCGAGCAGGGCGCCGGCCCCGACGATCCCGCCACCGACGATCACGACGTCCCACGTCTCGCGCTCGAGGGCGGCCAGGGACTCGGCGCGCTGGACCAGCGGCGCGGGTACCGTCGCGGGAGCGTCGGGGAGCGCCTCGACCGCGATCTCGGTCATCGGTCGCTGGTGTCGGGACGAGTCGCGCGCGATCCGCCAGAGCAGCCAGCCCGTCCCGACGAGCAGGACCACGATCGCGAGCGGCGTATGGAAGACGACTTCCTGGAAGTTGGTCGGGAGCACGCTCGTCAGGATCGCCGCGCCAAGGACGACCGCTACCGCGATCGCCGCGACGATCAGGACCTCGCGGGCACCCGGCTGCCGGCTCCGGCCCGTGTCAACCACGGTCAGCCTCCGGCGGGATGCCGATCGGAGCGACGAGGACCTTGCCGGCATAGGCGGCGCCTCGCGTGGTCAGCAGTCCGGTCTTCGGCCGATGGAAGGTGACGGTCAGGTCGGCCTGGACGGCAGGGTCGGAGGGCTCACCACTCGACAGGTCGACCGCTGTCGGCGTGTCGATGGCGACGATCGGCACACCGGCCGATCGGGCCTGGGCGATGACCTCGACGGCGGACCGGATCGGTTCACGGAGGGCGCCGCGGACGCCGGTCCCGAGCAACGCGTCGACGACCACCGCCGCCTTGGTCACACCCTGTCCGAACATCACGACGTCCCGGGCGACCGGAAGGTGGACCTTGGCGATCCCGGTGTCCGAGGCGACGCGGTCCCAGTTCCTGGCGGCCGATGTCCCGCGCGGCCGCGTGTCCGATGAGACGACAGCGACGATGACCGATGCTCCGGCGAGCGCCAACCGGCGAGCGACGACGTACCCATCGCCGCCGTTGTTCCCGGGACCGCACAGCACGACGATCGGTCCGGTCCCCCATCGCTCGAGATCGGTCGCGAGCGCCTTGACCGCGGCCGCGACCGCCGTCCCGGCATGCTCCATGAGCCGGGGCTCGGGAACGCCGAGCGCCTGGGCCCGCCGATCGGCGCCGGTCATCGTCTCCGCCGAGATGGCCGGCCGTGCGGCGGTCGCTGCCCACCGCCGGCGCAGACCGCGAAGGTCCATCTCGAAGATCGCGGGGTCGTCCGCGGGCAGTGGCTCGGTCGGACCGTTCGGGGGCGGTGTCGTGGACCTGGTTCGAGCGGACATCACCCGAGAAGCGTAGCGGACCGGGCCCGCGGTCACGCGATCGGCAATCGTGCCCGGATCCGGCCGTCAGCCGTCGTCGCCCCGTCGGTCTCGAGCAGGCCATCCCGGGCCAGTGTCTCGACGGCGATCTTCACCGCATTCGCGTCGTGGTCGCCGATCGGCGCGTCGATCTCGACCCAGGCCCCATCCCCCGCTGATCGCAGGCGGTCGACGATGCGTCCACGAAGCCAGCGCGACGTCTGCGGGAAGGGCACGTGCCTCCGCCCGGCACCGACCGCCGGCGCAAGTCGCGACGGGACGGTCATCTCGCGACCCGACGGTCGTTCGGTGGCGTGGCGGCACCAGGCCATCGCCGGACAGGCATCGCAATCCGGCTGGACCGGCCGGCAGATGGTGGCGCCGATGTCCATCAGCGCGTGGTTCCACGGCCCGGACCGAAGCGGCGGAACGACCGCGTCGGCAAGCCGTTGGATCTCGGCCGCGGTCAGCACATCCACGGCACCGACGGCGATCCGGCCGAGCACGCGTCGGACGTTCGTGTCCACGGCCCCCACCGCCGCCCCGTAGGCGAAGGCCGCGACCGCTCGCGCCGTGTAGGGTCCGACGCCCGGGAGCGACTCGAGCGCGGCCGGATCGGCCGGCACGACCCCATCGAAATCGGTGACGATGCGACTGGCGGCCCGCCACAGGTTCAGCGCCCGGCGGTTGTAGCCCAGACCCTGCCAGGCGCGCAGGACATCGGCCGGTGTCGCCGCGGCCAGGGTCTCGACGGTCGGGAACCGGGTCATGAACCGGGTCCATGCCATACCGGCCCGGGCGGCCTGTGTCTGCTGCGCCATCGCCTCGGACACGAGGATGCCGTACGGATCGGTCGTCTCGCGGAACGGAAGCGACCGGGCCCGGGACGCGTACCAGCTCAGGACGGCGTCGTGGAGCGCGGCAGCGGGCAGGGACCTGTCGATGTCGGTTCCCGGACAGGCCCCGATGGTGACGCTCAGATCTTGAGCATCACGTGCTTGACGACCGTGTAGTCCTCGACTGCATACATGCTCTGGTCCTTGCCGTAGCCGGACTCCTTGAATCCGCCGTGGGGCATCTCGGACACGAGCATGAAGTGGTCGTTGATCCAGACGGTCCCGAACTGGATGGCCTTGGCGACCCGCATCCCGCGGCCGGCGTCGGCGGTCCAGACGGAGGCGGCCAACCCGAACCGAACGTCGTTGGCCCAGGCGATCGCCTGTTCCTCGTCGGTGAACCGCTGGACGGTCACGACCGGCCCGAAGACCTCGTCCTGGACGATCTCACTGCGCTGGTCGGGCGCGGCGATGACGGTCGGCTCGTAGTAGGCACCGGGTCGATCGGGTCGAACGCCGCCCGTCGTGATCTCGGCACCGGCCCTGGCTCGATCGACCATCCCTTCGACCTTGTCGGCCTGGCTCTGGGCGATCAGCGATCCCATCTCGAGATCGTCGTCGTCCGCGGGGTTACCCCACTTGATCGAGGCGGCTTCGCGGGTCAGGTCGGCCACGAAGTTGTCGTAGACCTTGGGGCCGGCGATGACCCGGGTCGCCGCCGTGCAGTCCTGCCCGGCATTCCAGTAGCCCCACAGCTTGATCTGCTCCGCGACCGAAGCGGGATCGGCGTCGTCGAAGACGATGACCGGCGCCTTGCCGCCGAGCTCCAGGTGGAGCCGCTTGACCCGGTCGGCCGCCACCCGGGCGATGCGCTTGCCGGTGTCGGTGTCGCCGGTCACGGAGATCATCCCGACCTTCGGATGGCCGACCAGATCGTCGCCGATGGCCGCCCCGGTCCCGGTCAGGACGTTGAGGACTCCAGGGGGCAGGATCTCGGACGCGATCTCGGCCAGGATCAGGGCGGTGAGCGGGGTCCGGGCGGATGGCTTGAGGATGACCGTATTGCCTGCAGCGAGCGCCGGTCCGATCTTCCAGCCGGCCATCATGATCGGGTAGTTCCACGGCGCGATCGAGGCGACCACCCCGACCGGCTCGCGGCGGATGAACGAGGTGTGGCCTTCCATGTACTCGTTGGCCGCCTTGCCCTCCATCAGGCGCGCCGCACCCGCGAAGAAGCGCAGGTTGTCAGCGACGACCGGGATCTCCTCGATGGCCGCCGTCACCGGCTTGCCGGCATTCCGTGACTCCAGTCGGCCGAGCTCGTCGGCCCGCGCTTCGATGGCGTCCGCCAGTTTGAGCAGCGCTGTGGACCGCTCCTGCGGCGTCGTCTTGCCCCAGCCGTCGAAGGCCGCCTCGGCGGCGTTCGCCGCACGGTCGACGTCCTCGGCGCCCGAGGCCTGGACCTTCGCGATGACGGTGCCGTCGGCCGGGTTTTCGACGTCGAGCGTCTCGCCCGACGCGGAATCGACCCATTCGCCACCGATGAACTGCTGGTAGGTCTTGACGCGGTCGGCGACGTCGGTCATGGGATTGCCTCCTGGATGAGCGTGGCTCGGCTCAGTGTTCTCGGATGGTGCCGCCATCGTAGTCCGGCGCGGGAAGTCCGTTCCGTCACGTGGCGCGTCAGTGGACCGGAGCTCCCGTGATCGCGACTCGCTCGATCAGATCCGCGGCTCGAACCGTTCCCGGGTCCGCCTTGATCCGGGCCGACATGGCGGACAGGCGCCGCCGCAGCGCCTCGTCCCCGAGGAGCCCGTCGATCGCGTCCGGCAGTTCGTGATCGGCGAAGTCGTAGGTGGCGAGCCGGCGTCCGAACCCGGTCTCGTGGATCCGCTGGGCGTTATCGACCTGGTCCCAGAAGAGCGGCAGGAAGACCATCGGCTTCCCGTGATGGAGGGCCTCCGTCACGGTGTTGTGCCCGCCGTGGGTGATGACCAGAGTCCACCATCGGCAGGATCGCCGGCTGGGGCAGGAAGCCCTCGCCGGTCTGGTTGTCATGCAGGGCGATCTCGTCGGCGAGTGGGCCCTTGGAGACGATGATCCGATGCTGCGTCGTGGCCAGCAGGTCGACCAGGCGCTGCATCAGACCGACATCGGCGGACCCCAGGCTGCCCAGCGACAGGTAGATCAGGGCGCCATCGCTATCGGCCAGGTCGGTCGGGAGGTCGAACGTCTCGTCCGTCGCCCGGACCGTGGAATCCAGTCGATGCCAGTTCGGTCCCAGGACGCGAGTCCGCTCGTAGTCGACCTCGGTCGGGTAGCTGTACAGGTTCAGCCAGGGCGACTCCGGCACGAAGTCCGGCCCGAGCGGCCCGTAGCGCAGGCCGTCGTCGCCCCGTTCACGGCAGAACGCGTCGAAGTCCGCCCACATGTCGGCGTGCGTGGCCCGGACTTCGTCGAGGAATGCCGGCCAGTCGGTCCGGTCGGCCGCCGGATAGCCCGACGAGAACGGTGGGATCGCCTCGTCCTTGATCTCGGCCGGATTGCACGAGACGATCCGCACCCACGGCCGCCCGGAGCCGGCCAGCGCCGGGAAGCCGACGACGTTGTCCTCGACGATGACGTCCGGATCGAGCTCATCGAAGATCTCGAGCAATCGCGGATGGACGAACTTGGCCCCATCGATCAGGGCCTGGAAGGTCGGCGCGATGAACTCGCCGAGCTGCTCGATCGTCGGCTTTCGAAAGACCGGCGCCGTTTCACGGATGAAGTCGATCCAGAACTGCCCGGGGACCTCGGGTTCTGCGGGCGGCGGCCCGAGGCGCATCCGTCGCTCCTCGAAGCCCTGCGCCTCCAGCGTCCCCGCGAACGACTCCTCCACGATGAACACGACCCGGTGGCCGCGTTCCCGAAGCACGCGACCGATCCCGACGCAATTGTTGGTCGGGCCGTAGGCGCCTTCAGGGAAGAAGATGACCGTCCGTCCGTCGCTCACCGACAACCTCCCATGGGGACGCGGAACGCTCGCCCGCACGGACCGATCATCGCACCGACGGAGCGCGCCGCGCTCAGGTCAAGGCGCCGAGTGCGATGGCGATGACCACGCCTGCGGCCACCGCGGTGACGAGGTCGAGCACGCCCCATCGGACGACCCGATAGCGCGTCCGCGGCCCGGAGCCGAACGCCCGGGCGTCCATCGCCAGGGCCACCCGATCCCCATGCCGGACGGCGAGGACCAGGAGGCTGACCAGCAGCCGCGGATGCCAGCTCCAGCGCAGGCCACGCAGCCGTCGAGCATCCCGCAGCGCCGCGAGATCGTCACCGAACCGGGGGATGGCCTGATACGCGGCGAGCGCACCATAGGCAAACCGGGGTGAGACGCGCGCCTGCTGGACGAGCGCGTCCACGAGTCGGGTGGGCTCGGTCGTCAGCGCGAAGACCGCCCCGACCGACGCGATCGCCACGACCCGCAGCCCCAGCGCCGTCGCGGTCGCCACGGCTGCGCTGGTGATCCGGAGCGGGCCGATCACGGCGACGACGTCGGCCGTCGGGTCGGTGTTCGCGGCGCCGAACACGATGTTGCCCACGACCACGACCGCGGCGATGGTCCACAGCGGCAGCAGCGCCCGGACGAAGGTCGTGACCGGGATCCGCCCGAAGACGATCCCGGACAGGATGGCGACGGCGGCGATGAACGTCGGCGGTGCGGGCGCGGTCGTGAAGGCGAGACCGATCAACCAGCCGATCGCCACACCCAGCTTGACCATCGGACTGACCCGGCCCAGTGCACTCTCCAGCTGGGCATCTCGGAGGGTCGGTGGAGCGATCATCCCGCCTCCTCGCGCACCGCTCCGCCCTCCAGCCGGATGACGCGACCGGCCAGCTCAGCCACCAGGCGCTCATCGTGGGTCGCGATGACCAGGCCCGTTCCCTCGGCGACCTGCTCGCGCAGGATGGCCACCAGCGTCTCGTGACCGTGCCGGTCCTGACCGAAGGTCGGCTCATCGAGGACGAGCACACTGGGTCGCCGGATGAGCGCGGTGGCCAGCGACAGCCGACGCTGCTCGCCGCCCGACAGCCGATACGGACTGCGGTCCCCGAACGTGGACAGCGGCAGGCCGATCCGCTCCATGAACGCCACTGCCCCGGCGACCCGCTCCGGATCGAGCCCGAGCTCGATCTCGTCGCGGACCCGGTGGGTCAGGAATTGCCGCTCGGGCTCCTGGAACACGAAACCGACGAGGTCGGCGAATGCGGCCGCCGGGTACCTCGATGGATCGTGCCCGAAGAGTCGAATGGACCCCTCGTCCGGCCGCAGCAGACCGACGACCAGCCGGGCGAGGGTGGACTTGCCGCTGCCGTTCGGGCCGACCAAAGCGACCCGATCTCCGCCCCGGATGACCAGGTCGACGCCCCGGATGACCGGGGCAGCGCGCTCGTAGCCGTACGTCAGGCTCGACGCCCGGATCGCCTCCTCGCCCGTCATTCCCGTGACGGATCGCCGATCTGCCCGATCGATGCCCTCGTCAGGCAGCCAGATCCCTTCCGCCGCCATCCGGTCGCGATGCTCGGCGAGGACCCAAGCCGGCGGACCGACCGCGATCGGTCGCCCGTCGGCCCCGAGGGCCAGGACGATGTCGGCCGACGGCCAGGCGACCGATGCCCGATGTTCGATCAGGACGACCGTCGTGCTCCGCGTGGTTCGGATCGCGCCGAGCCGGTCGTCGAAGGCCGCGACACCCGCGGGGTCGAGATTGGCGGTCGGCTCGTCGAGGACGAGGACGCCGGGCCGTGGCGCGAGCACGCCGGCCAGCGCCAGCCGCTGCTGCTGGCCGCCCGACAGCGCGCGCGCGAAACGACGGTCCTGCCCGCCCAATCCGACCGAAGCCAGCGCCTCGGGCACGCGCCGATGCATCGCCGGCGGCGCCCAGGCGCGGTTCTCGAGTCCGAAGGCGGTGTCGTCGGCCGTCCGGTCCATCACGATCTGGCGCGACGGGTCCTGGAAGACGAGTCCGACCCGGGCAGCCAGGGCACCCGGTCCGAACGACCGGGTCTCCGTGTCGTCGACGGTCAGTGAACCTTCCCAGTCACCCGGGATCTCGCGAGGGATCAGGCCGGCGAGGGCGAGACCGAGCGTGCTCTTGCCGGATCCGGACGGTCCGACGACGAGGAGACACGCACCCGCGGGCACGTCGAGATCGATCCCGGACAGCGCAGCCGAACTGCTCCCTGCGTATCGAAACGAGAAGCCGCGTGCGCGGATGGCTCCCGGCTCGTCGATCCGCGGGTGGCTGCCGTTCAGGCGGGGAAACCGTCAAGGACGCCGGTCGCCCGCATCGCCCGGACGAGCGCGACCGACAGGACGGGAACGACGATCAGGCCGGAGATGGCCATGGAGATGGCGATGACGACGAGGACATCCGTGGCGTACCCCTGGTACCAGACGACGACATCGTGGACGTAGGCTGCCGCGGCGCTGGCGAGTCCGGCGATCGCCAGGACGGCCATGTTCCAGGACCGATACAGGGTGAATGCGAAGACCAGTTCCGCGGCAGCACCCTGGACGAACCCCGACAGGAGCGTGTCGACGCCCCACGCGCTGCCAAGGATCGCGGACAGCCCCGCCGCCACCATCTCGGCGAACAACGCAGCGCCCGGCTTGCGGATGATCAGCGGCGCGACGATCGCCGGGAGCAGCCAGATCCCGTAGAACAGGTTCTGGAGCGGACCGAGGAACTCGAGCGCCTTCCAGATGCCGCCGACGACGACGAAGGCGACCCCGAAGGCCACGCCGATCACCGCCGCGACGACGATATCCCGGGTCCGCCAGCGGGTGTCCGGCGGGGCCGCGGAAGCAGGGCCGCTGATCGTGGTTGCCATCGTCCTTGGTCCTCCGGTCGCGCAGGCGAACACAACCTGTTCGATCGGGGACGACGCCGAACGAGTCGACGGGCCTGCTTCCTTCGCCGGTATGAGCCGGATCAGGTTCCGCGGGTCTGTGGCGTCGGCCACACTCTCAGCGCTCGATGCGCTCCCCGGAGGCGATGTTCGGGTTACGGCTGCAGCGTAGCACGCTCACGCAGCCAGGCGATGATCTCGTCCTCGACGGCCGGGCCCTCTGGCTCGTTGTGGAGTTCGTGGCGAATGCCCGGATAGGTCCGGCGCTCGACCATCGGGGCGGTGCCAAGCACCACGGACGACCCGACCGGGATGAGTGGGTCGTCTTCGCCATGCAGGACGAGTGTCGGGATGCCGAAACCGGCGCTGGCCGCGGCCCGGACCCGTCGCTGCTCGGCGATCGCTTCCGCTCCGAACCTGGCTGTGCTGGACTTGAGGCAGAGCGGATCGTCCAGTGTCTTCGCATCGACCTCCGGATCGCGCGACCGCGCCTCTCCCGGTATCCCGTTCGAGATCCGGAAGGTCGGCACGACTCGGGCGACGATGACGGCCAGGCGCTGTTTCCAGCGCGGGATGGTCGAGTCCAGGGCCGGTGCCGTCAGGACGGCCAGGTCCGGCTTCGGTCGATCGGTCAGCAGGTAGCCGGCGGCGATGAGCCCGCCAACGGAGTGCCCGTAGATCGCGACCGGACGTCCGGCAGCCTCGCCGCGAACGGCGGCCAACCGCTCCTCCAGGTCGTCGTGGTATCGCGACCATCGGTCGATGTCGCCCGGACGTCCGCCCGACCCGCCCATCCCTCGCTGGTCGTAGGCGGTGACATCCAGCCCGGCGCCGGCCAGCTGCTCCCCGACCGCCTCATAGCGGCCTGAGTGCTCACCGAGACCATGCAGGATGAGGACCGATGCCCAGGCGGGACCGGCCGACGCTGCACCGGCCCCGGCCTCGACCGCGGGCCATCGGCGGACGAGCAGCTCGGTCCCGTCGGCGACTCGGACCTTGCTCTCGACGGATGGCATGACGGCAGGGTACGCGACCGGCGGGCCGCGTACCCTGCGATCCGGACCGATCGACGGTCTAGGCGGGTTCGCCCAGCGCCTCGGTCGTCCGCGGCGTTCCCTCGTCGCGAACACCCACGATCGCCCGTGCCCCGGCCCGTGCCGGGATGAACAGGGCGGCCAGGGCTCCAAGCCCGACGACGATCGCGCCGATCGCGATAGCCGGCTGGAGCCCGGCGACGTAGGCGCTCGGGGTCGTGTAGTCGCCATTCGCGCTGAAGACCGCGGCCAGGACCGCGACGCCGAAGACCCCACCGACTTCGCGGATCGTGTTGGTCGCGCCGGACGCCTTGCCCTCCTCCTCCGGCCGGACGGCCGACAGGACGACGTTGGCGATCGGGGCGAAGAAGAGTCCCATGCCGATCCCGGCGAGGACGAACGGGATGACCAGCGTCTCGTACGGAACGGTCGGGGTGACGACCGCGGCCAGCCAGCCGAGCGCGACGGCCTGGAGGGCCATGCCGGCGGCCAGGATGGGTCGGCCCCCGATCCGGTCCGCCAGGATGCCGGCCAAGGGCGCGACGACGATCGGCATCGCGGTCCACGGCAATGTCCTCAGGCCAGCCTGGAATGGGCTGTACCCCTGGGCGACCTGGAAGAACTGGCTGAGCAGGAAGACGGATCCGAACATCCCGAAGTACATCAGCAGGGACACGCCGTTGGCGGCGCTGAATGCGCGGTTTCGGAAGAAGCCGAGCGGCAGCATCGGATGGACCTGGCGAGCCTCCCAGCCGACGAAGGCGATCAGGAGGGCGACCCCGGCGATGAGGGCGCCGGCGACCTGCGGGCTCGTCCACCCAAGATCGTTGCCGTTGATGACACCCCAGACGAGTGCCAGGAGTCCCGCGCTGATGAGGCCGAGGCCCGGGATGTCAAGGCGACCTTCCGGTCCGTAGGTCTCGGTCAGGCGACGGGCGGCCAACGGAACACGACGAGTCCGATCGGGACGTTGAGCCAGAAGATCCAGTGCCAGTCGAGACCCTCGGCGATGGCGCCGCCGACCACCGGGCCGATGGCGATCGCGAGACCGGCGATCCCGCCCCAGGCGCCCAGGGCGACGGCTCGGCGCTCGGGAGGCACTGCCGCCGACAGGATGGTCAGGGTCAACGGCGTGACGATCGCACCGCCGACGCCCTGGATCGCGCGGGCCAGGATGAGGACATCGGTCGACGGGGCGAGGGCGGCGAGTGCCGATCCTCCGATGAAGATCCCCATGCCGATCAGGAAGACGCGCTTGCGGCCGAACCGGTCCCCCAGCGCGGCGCCGGTGATGAGGAGCACGGCGAACGTGAGCGTGTAGGCGTTGACCATCCACTGCAGGTCGGCCAGCGAGGCACCGAGGTCAGCCTTGATGACGGGCAGGGCCGTCGTCACGACGAGGTTGTCGAGGGCGACCATGAACAGCGCCATCGAGGTGACGACGAAGGTCCAGAGTGCGTTCGATCGAGCACGGGTCATCGGGGCATCCTTCCTTGGTGAGTTAGTGGTCACTAAGTTCAGTGGGCAAAAGGAAACGACCGGACGATGGACTCAGGCGACACCTCCGGACGGCTTCGTGAGGCCCTCCTTGGCGAGCAACCCACTGAGCGACCAGGTCTCCGGCGCACCGCCGAGTTCGAGCGCGGCCGCGACGTTGAGCAGCATCCCCTCCGCGAAGAAGTGATGGATCTCCTGGTTGGAGGCACGACTTTCGCTCTTCACGGCGATATACATGGCCGCGAACTCCTCGCGGACGACCTGCCGGACGTCTTCGTCGCCGCACGCGGCGTAGGCCTGGAGCTGGACGCGGAGCAGATCCTGGTCCGACAGGAGGCGCATGTATGCGTGCCCCATCAACTCCAGGACGGTGCACGCCTGGTCGTCGTCCGGTCCGCGACGCGCGGCCTCATGGAAGACCGACCGGGTCCGCTGGAAACCATGCCGAACGACTGCAAGGAACAGTTCCCGCTTCGTGCCGAACAACTGGAAGATGTACGGCTGGGAGACACCGACCGCCTGGGCGATCGACTCGGTCGAGGTCCCGGTGTAGCCGCCCTCCGCGAAGGCGTGGAGCGCCGCGATGATGATCTCGTCGCGCCGTTCGTCGGCGGTATGGCGGGACGGACTGGTCGTGGATGCGGCGTTCATTGCGCTAACTTAGTGACCACTCAGTAGTTTGTCAAGATGCGTCCGCGTGATGCCGACCGCTACCATGCCGGCATGTCTGGCTGGGAGGAGATCGGCGATCGCGTCTACGTGCGTCGCTATCCGTTCTACGACCAGAACATCGGGGTCATCCTCGGCGACGGCGAGGCGCTGGTCATCGACACTCGCTCCACTCATGTCCAGGCGCGCGAGATCCTGACCGACCTCCGAACCCTGACCCCCGTCCCGGTGACGGTCGTCGTGGACACGCACGGCCACTTCGACCACGTGTATGGCAATCACGTCTTCCGACCCGCGCAGATCTGGGGCCACGAGGGCTGCGTCACGTTCATGGCCAGGACCGGCGAAGCGCGCCGGGCGAATATCGCGGCATCGGAACCGGAACTCGCGGCCGATCTGCCCGAGGTCGTCATCGACCCGCCGGACCGGACCTTCTCGGAGACCGCGTACGTCGATGTCGGCGGGCGTCGGGTCGAACTGCGGTTCCTCGGACGCGGCCATACGGATCACGACATCGTCATCCGGGTGCCGGGGGCAGGCGTGCTGTTCGCGGGTGACCTGGTCGAGAATGGCAACGTCCCGTATTTCGGGGATGGCTACCCGATCGACTGGCCGGAGACCGCCTACCGGGTCGCCGAGCTCGTCGACGACGTCGTCGTCCCGGGTCACGGCGACCATGCCGATCGGGCGTTCGCCGAAGCGCAGGCTGCCGCGATCGCGGCGCTGGCAAGTCTGGCGCAGCCGCAGTCCACGCGGGCGAGCATGACGATCGATGACGCGCTGGCCGGAACGCCATTCCCGGCCTACCCGCCCGAAGCCATCCGGCGCCCGTTGTCGCGCGCCGTGGCGCAGCTCCGCGGGGAGATCGAGTAGATGACCCGGGGCGAAGTGCCGCGCTCGACCGCTACCCGCCGACCCTGACGATCCAGCGACCTCGAGCCGCCCCGGCGAGGATCGCGTCGAGCGCTTCGGGCAGCGTCTCGAGCGTCACGTCCGTGCAGTAGGCCCCCAGGTCGCGCGGGCGCAGATCCGTCGCCAGTCGATCCCACAGGGCGCGACGGCGACCGATCTCGACGTTGACCGAATCCATCCCCAGCAGCGCGACGCCCCGGAGGATGAACGGGAAGACCGTCGTCTCGAGCTTGACCCCGCCCGCGTTCCCCGAAGCCGCGACGGCCGCACCGACGCGGAGCGACCGGAGTACGTAGGGCAGCGTGGCCGCGCCGACGGCGTCGACCGCTCCGGCCCATCGTTCCGGGTCGAGCGGACGGCCCTCCGCGGTCACCTCGTCCCGGGTCAGGATCCCGGCGGCACCGAGGTTTCGGAGCCGACCCGCCTCGTCGGGCTTCCCCGTCGCGGCCCACACCTCATAGCCGCGATCGGCCAGGATCGCGACCGCCGTCCCGCCGACACCCCCGGACGCGCCGGTCACGAGCACCGGGCCGGACGCCGGCTCCAGACCGCGATCCTCCAGGGCCACGACGGACATCGCCGCCGTGAAACCGGCCGTCCCGATGGCCATCGCATCGCGGGCCGACAGCGTCGACGCCAACGGGACGACCCACCCCGCCGGCACCCGTTGATAGGTCGAATAGCCACCATGCCGCGAGACGCCGAGTTCGTAGCCGTGGGCGAGGACCGTCGATCCCACCTCGATCGAGGGGTCCGAGGACGACACCACTTCACCGGCCAGGTCGATCCCCGGGATGAGCGGGTTGATCCGGGCCACCTTGCCGTCGATCCGGGTGGCGAGACCGTCCTTGTAGTTGACGCTCGACCATCCGACCTTGACCTCGACCTCGCCCGGCGGCAGGTCCGTCTCCTGGAAGTCGACGACGCCGCGCTCGAATCGCTCGTCGGTCTTCCGGGCGGTGTAGGCGGGGAACGTCGGGGGGATGGCGGTCATCGGTGCTCCTCGTTCGATCGGTCTCGATCATCGTAGGGCGCCTGCCCGTTGGTTGCGATTCGGTCGCGCCCGTTGACGCCGCCCCGATCTTCGGCCAACATGCGCGGATCGTGACCCACACCCAAGTCTCCTGGAACATGTGTATGCGTTGGCGGCCCCGCCGTGCGGAGGATGGGGCCTGAGGTCACGCGCCACCTGACAGAGGACGCGGGACCACAGGCGAGGTCCCGGGGCTGCAGTTCCAAGAGGAGCTGCAGCTTTTTTGATGCTCCGAACGACACGACGGGTGGACCGCCGAGCACGGACCGGCCTTCCCAGGGCCACGGGCCTCGCGGCGACAGCCGCCACTCCCCTCCCCGTCGATCGTGAAGGAGCAACGACATGACCGAACTCGACCCCACCACCTTTCGGCCCGAGACGCGCGCCCTCCATTCGGGCCAGAAGCCCGATCCGGCAACGAACGCTCAGAGCGGTCCCGATCTACGCGACGACGAGCTACGTCTTCGACGACGCGGCACATGCCGCACGGCTCTTCGGACTCCAGGAATTCGGGAACATCTACACCCGGATCATGAACCCGACGACCGATGTCTTCGAACAGCGTGTAGCTGCGCTCGAGGGAGGCGTGGCCGCGCTCGGCGTCGCGTCCGGGCAGGCGGCGGAGACCCTGACCATCCTCAACCTGGCTCGGGCGGGCGACAACATCGTCTCGTCGTCCAGCCTGTACGGCGGCACCTTCAACCTGTTCACCCACACCCTGCCCAAGGTCGGCATCACCACCCGTTACGTCGACGGGTCCGATCCGTCGGCCTTCGGACGAGCGATCGATGCGAATACCAAGGCCGTCTACCTCGAGCTCATCGGCAATCCGCGGCTCGACGTGCACGACCTCGCCTCCATCGCCGACGTTGCCCACGCCCGGGGCGTCCCGGTCGTGGTCGACAACACCTTCGCCCCGCTGCTCGCCCAGCCGATCAAGCACGGGGCCGATATCGTCATCCACTCGGCGACGAAGTGGATCGGGGGTCACGGCACCGCGATCGGTGGCGTCGTGGTCGACGGCGGGACCTTCGACTGGGCTGCCAGCGAGCGGTTCAAGCAGGACTTCGTCGACCCCGATCCGTCCTACCACGGGATCAGCTACACGGGCGCGTTCGGCAACCTCGCCTTCATCCTGAAGCTCAGGGTCCAGGGTCTGCGTGACCTCGGGCCGGCCCTCAGCCCGTTCAATGCGTTCCTGTTCCTGCAGGGCCTGGAGACACTGCCGCTCCGGATCGCCCGGCATAGCGAGAACGCGCTCGCGGTCGCCCGCTGGCTTGAGACCCGTCCCGAGGTGACCTGGGTCAGCTATCCGGGCCTCGAATCACACCCATCGCACAAGCTCGCGACCCGCTATCTGACCGGGGGCTTCGGCGGCATCGTCACGTTCGGCGTGAAGGGCGGTATCGAGGCCGGGCGCCGGCTCATCGACAATGTGCAGATCTTCTCCCTGTTGGCGAACGTCGGTGACGCCAAGTCGCTGATCATCCATCCGGCCTCGACGACCCATGCGCAACTGGAGCCCGAGGAGCAGCACGCCACCGGCGTGACCGATGACCTCATCCGGCTGTCTGTCGGCCTGGAGCACGTCGATGATCTCCTTGCCGACCTGGACCAGGCACTGGCCGCGGCGACCGCCGAACATCCCGCCGACGGGACACTCGTCGGCGCGGCCGGATGACCGCGGAGGTACGGGCAGCGAACGGAGCCGCCGATATGGCGGCTCCGCCCGATCTCGAGGCGCCCGGGCCGCGGACCGGGACCGGCCGCCTCGAAATGCTCGACCTGGGCGCCTTCGAACTCGACAGTGGCGAGATCCTCCCCGAGCTGACCGTCGCCTACCGACACGACGGTCCGCGACCGGGGCACGCACCCCAGGTCCTCGTGATCCATGCGCTGACCGGGTCGGCCGACGCTGCCGGTGACTGGTGGGCGCCGTTGATCGGCCCGGGTCGCGCCCTCGACACGGACCAGATCGGGGTCGCCTCGGCCAATCTGCTGGGCGGGCGCTACGGCACCAGCGGACCGACCTCCATCGACCCGCGCACGGGTAACCCGTACGGACGGACCTTCCCCGACGTCTCCGCCCGTGACCAGGCGCGGGTCCAGTGGCGCACGCTCGACGCGCTCGGGATCGACCGACTCGATCTCGTGGTCGGTGGCTCGCTGGGCGGGATGGTCGCCCTCGAAGTCGCGATCGACCGACCCGCCTCGGTCGGGACGGTCATGCCCATCGCGGCGCCCGCTGCGACGGGACCGCTGGCCGTCGCCTGGAACCACCTGCAGATCGAGCTCATCGATCGGCTCGGGGTCGACGGCTTGCGCCTGGCCCGCGCCCTGGCCATGACGACGTACCGCAGCGAGGCCGACTTCGATGAGCGCTTCGGTCGATCGGTCGAGCCCGACGGACGGCACTCGATCGTGAGCTACCTCGACCACCAGGGGACGAAACTCGTCGACCGATTCGATCCCGAGACCTATCGTGTCCTGGCCGGGGTCATGGACCGCCACGATGTCGGTGCCGGACGCGGCGGCCTGACCGGCGCCTTCGCTCGTCTCGCCGCCGGCGGCACCCGGCTCACCGGCGTCGGGATCGAAGGCGACATCCTCTATGGACCTCGGCAGATCCACGCCATGGTCGATGCCGCAGCCGCCGCCGGAGTGGCCGCGCAGTACCGCGAGATCGCCTCGTCAAAGGGCCACGATGCCTTCCTCGTGGAGTGGGATCAGCTCACGAGCCTGTTCGAGGAGTGGCAGTCGACCGAGCGATGACCCGACCGGGGCGACCGATCGGAGCCGGTCAGAGGTCCGCGGCGACGTCGACCCTGCTGGCATCGCCGAGCAATGCGCGGGCGTGCACTTCCGAGGCGGGAGCACTGAGCAGCGAGATGTGATCGCCAGCCTTCAGGACGACATCGCCACGCGGGACGATCAGGGCGCCCCCGCGGTCGATCGCGACGAGGACGACCTCCGGTGGCCAGGCCGCCGACGCAACGGTCGCACCGACCAGCGGCGACGATTCCTGCAGGTCGGATTCAAGCAGGACACCGCCGCTTCCGAGGCCGCGGACCTGCCGGACGTTCCCTGCCAGCGCGGTGCGATACGCGTTCATGACATCGCGAGCGGACAGGATCCCGATGAGGCGCCCGTCGCCCACGACGGGGGCCCAATCGGCGTGATGGTCGGCAAGACTGCCCAGCGCGTCATCGAGGCCGTCGGAGGCCGAGATCGTCAGGGCCGTGTCGGCGACGTCGCGCAATCTCGCGTCTGCCTTTGCGGCTCCGAGGCTTTCCGTGGTGACGAGCCCCCGGTACACCCCGCCTCGATCGACGACCGGGGCGCCCGGAAGGTCGCTCGCCTTGAGCCGGACGATCGCCTCGGCGACCGTTTCCCCGGCTTCGAGGATGAGCCGCGGGAGCCGGGCGGCGTCACCGGCCGGGATGGACGACATCAGCGGCAGGGCGAACCGGAACCGGTGAGCCGGTGAATCGGTCCGGCTCCGGAGCTGACTGCGGTACATCGTCCGGTCGCCGACGATCAGGGTGGCCAGGCCGACCGCGATCATGGCCGGGGCCAGCATGGCCAGGTTATCGGTCATCTCCGCGACCATCAGCATGACCGCCAGCGGGGCGTGCGCGACGCTCCCGAACAGGGCCATCATCCCGACGATGACGAACGGCGCCGGATCCACCGGGATGGACGGGGCGACCGGCTCCAGCAGACGCCAGATCCCCGCACCGAGCAACCCGCCGACGACCATGCCGGGCCCGAAGATGCCGCCCGACCCACCCGAACCGATCGACAGTGAGGTGGCCAGGATCTTGGCGAACGGCAGGACCAGGATCACCCACAGCGGGATGGCCAGCAGCGTCTCGCGGCTGAGCCCGCCCTGGACCCAGCCGTAGCCGGTGCCGAGTACGCCGGGCAGGACGATGCCGATGCAGCCGACGAGGAACCCGCCGATCGCGGGCCGGATCATCCTCGGGATCGGCGACGCGTGGAACCAGGCGGTCAGCCCGTAAAAGTTCCGGATGTACAGCCGGCCGACCACACCCGCCGCCAGGCCGATCAGCCCGTAGTAGAAGAGCTGGCGCGGGTCCTCGAATCCCGCGCCACCGACCTTCCCGAAGATCGGGTCGAAGCCGATGATCGAGCCGAAGATCGAGAACGCCACGACCGAGGCCACGAACGACGGGACGAGCGCCTCCGATTCGACGTCCTCCCGGTACGGGATCTCGGCCCCGAGCACGGCACCACCGAGCGGGGCCCGGAAGATCGCGCCGATGCCGGCAGCCATCCCGGACGCCACGGCGATCCTCGCATCGCGGGCGTCCAGGTCCAGGAGTCTCGACAGATACGAGCCGAACCCGGCGCCGATCTGGGCGGTCGGTCCCTCGCGTCCGCCCGACCCTCCGGACCCGATCGTGATCGCGGAACTGACCAGCTTGATGAATGGGATCCGCGACCTGATCCCTCTCGGACCATGATGGAAGGCCCCGATCGCCGCGTCGGTGCCGTGACCCTCTGCCTCCGGAGCGAAGCGGAACACGATGATCCCGGAGATCAGGCCGCCGAGGCCGACCACGATCGGCAGGAGCCATGGGCGGACGACGTCGACGATCCCGGCGCCGCCCTCACCCGCCGGCGTGGCCGGCTCGAACCCGACCAGGGTGCCTAGAAAGAACTTGGTGGCCAGCTCGAGGGCGATGAAGAAGGCGGCCGCACCGAGGCCGGAGATCACCCCGATCAGGGCGCCGAGGAAAACCCATTTGCGAAGGTAGGCGGCGCTCCGGATCCGGCGACGGAGCGGATCGAGCGTGGCTGATGCGACGAGGCTCATCGTCGCGGACGAGCGGGCACAGGGCGTCGGATAGATCGGGGCATCCAGCCGATCATACCGGAAATGCTTGCCAGTAGGCTACTAACCAAGGGTGGCGTGCAGCCACCGAAGCTTCGCGGCGTCGTGGAACGCGCCGCCGCCTTCGTGCTCGTTGAACGCGTACTCCAGGATCTCCTTCGCGCCCCCGTACGCGTTGTACGCCGCGTACACGGTGGAGGGTGGACAGATCTGGTCCATCAGGCCGACCGAGAAGATGGCCGGGGCGATCGCCCGCCTCGCCAGGATGGAGACGTCGAAGTAGGACAGCGTCGCCAGGGCCTGCTCGACCTGGTCGCGATGGAGCTTGAGGTACCGGACGATCTCGCCGTACGGATCCGTGTCGACGATCGTGATCGCTCGCGGGATGTCGCTCAGGAACGGTACGTCGGGCAGGGCCGCGGCGACATCGGGTGACAGTCCGGCGACGGCGATCGCGAGCGCGCCACCCTGGCTGCCGCCCGCGACGGCGACCCGCGCGGAGTCGACCGCGGGATTGGATCGCGCAGCCTCGACGGCGCGAACAGCATCGGTGAACAACCGGCGGTAGTAATAGGTCGCCGGGTCCAGGATCCCGCGGGTGACGAACCCCGGATGCGACGGTGCGCCATCCGAGTCCGGGTCGGCGGTGTCTCCCATCGCCCACGACGAACCCTGCCCGCGGGTGTCCATCACGAAGTGGGCGTACCCCGCAGTGGCCCACAGGATGCGCTCATGTGGCAGACCACGACCGCCACCGTAGCCCACGTACTCGACGACCGTCGGGAGTGGCCCGGAGCGGCCGGCCGGGAGGTGGAGCCAGCCGGACACCGGGGCCCCACCGAAGCCGGCGAAGGTGACGTCGAAGGTCGAGACGACCTCCAGACCGGAGTCGATCGGCGTGAACGTCGGGGACAGGGCGTGGCGCCGGGCGTCCGCGATCGTGGACGACCAGAACGCGTCAAGATCCTCGGGCGGTACGAGCGCTGGATCGTACGTGCGGAGCGCGCTCAGCGGGAGGTCGAACTGGGCCACGGCGACTCCTCGGACCAGGTTGGGCGAACGGGCGATCGACCCATCCAGCGAAGCATACGGTCGGTCCGCCCGTCCGCGCGAGCGACTCGACGGCGGCCGGGGTCTAGACGGGAGCGGGCGTGGGCTCGAGAGTGGGGGTCGGTGTCGGGGTGGGGCTGGGTGTCGGGGTGGGGCGTCGGTGTCGGGGTCGGGGTGGGCGTCGGTGTCGGGGTCGGGGTCGGGGTCGGAGTCGGTCTGTTCCCGCCACAGGAATTCGCGAAGCGTCAGCCTGCTGGCGTGGACCTTCGCCGCCACGGCCCGGCCGACGTAGCGGAAATGCCACGGCTCGTAGCCGTAGCAGGTGACCGATTTCCGGCCCTTCGGATAGGACATCACGAAGCCGTACTTCCAGGCGTTCCGGCGCAGCCACACGGCCACCTTGGTCTTGCCCCAGCCCTTCTGGTCCCAGGCGGGCGGGCCGCCATAGGCGCGAAAGTCGATCGTCGTCCCGAGTTGATGCTCGCTGTGACCCGCCCGAGCGCTGGTCCTGAGCGCCTCGGCCAAACCGAGAACACGGACCCAGTAGCGGAATGTCGCCTTCTGTGTCGCGTAGCTGCGGTATCGCCGACTGGACCGCGAGGCGAGCACCCGCGCGCCGGGCCGCGGTCGCCATCGCTCCGTAGATCGGCGATCACCAGCGCCCGGACCTTGTGGCTCCCATTGAGTCCGGCCTTCGCCGTTGAGCGCAGGTCGGCCGGCGCGTACGTCTTCCGGAGGCGATAGGTCGTGTCGAGGATCGATCGCGACCAGTCGGCGTACGTGCGCTGAGCCGTGAGCGTGCTTCCTGCCTGGCATGTCGGCAGCGGGGTGGCGGCCGAGACTGTCGAGACCATCGCAGCGGCGAGCAGGCAGCACGTCAGGATCGCCACGAGACGGAGCGTCTTCGAGTCCGGGCGGGGCCGTTGGATCGTGGTCGCGGACCCGGTCGTCGGGGCAGGCATCGCGGTCATCCTGACACGCTCATCGGCGGGATGTCGCCTGTACCAACGTACGGGTCAGGACGACGGCGAGGGCGCCGTTGATGTCGCGGGAGTCGGGGCCGGCGACGGACTCGGACTGGGTGACGGGGTGGGCGGCGCCGGGGTCGGCGACGGCGGCACCGGCGTCGGCGTCGGTTTCGGGGTCGGTTTCGGGGTCGGTTTCGGGGTCGCCGCGGGCCTGCAGGAGCTGACGCCACTGCCGCTGACCGAGCCGCTTGACGGCCGAGCGAGGTAGAGCGCCGCCGGGAGCGTCCCGGGCGGCGGGAATATCCTGGCGGCGAGCTTCCGGATCCGCACAAGGTTGAGCACCTGGATGGATCCTCGGCTGTCATAGGCGCTGCGCACGAGCGGGTGGTCGATGACGGCCCGGTACGTCGCCTTGCGGTTCACTCGGCTGGCCAGATCGGCGAGGTCGGGGAGCATCTTGCGGGGGACGTTGGTCTCGACCGTCTGACCGAGTGCCTTGATCAGTCCGATGGGATCGTTCAGGAAGTCGCCGCGAACGATCGCATCCCTGATCCCGGACACCACTTCCTGCTGGCGGGCTGCCCTTGTGAAGTCACTCTCGCCGAGCGGCTTGCGGACTCGCGCGTACGCCAGCGCCTGGTAGCCGTTGAGATGATGCCTGCCGGCGGTGATCGCGAAACCGTTCAGGTACCCGTATTCCCGGTAGCGCGGGTCGCAGAACGAGCGGACGACGTTCACGTTGACGCCGCCGAGCGTGTCGACGACCTTCACGAAGCCGCCCAGATCGACCTTGGCGTAGAACTGGATGGGAACCTGAAGGAGCGTCCCGAGAGCATCCATCAGGACGTCGAATCCGGTCCCATCGCTGCCCGGGAATTGGCGTGGGTTGTGGCGCGCATAGGACACCAGCGAGTTGATCTTGCCTCGGTACTTGCGCCCGTCGCCGAGTGGCACGTCGACCATGTCCCGCGGGATCGACACCATCGACACGGTCTCCGTGACCGGGTCGACCGAGACCACGATCATCGTGTCCGTCAGATAGGTACTCCGACCGACCCCCGAATCCACGCCGACGACAAGCCCGGTGATCCGTGGCATGAGCGGGCTGGCCGATGGCGAGGGCAGCAGCGAGGCGCTCGGGTCCGGGGAAGCCGAGGCGGGTTCGAGATTGCTCGGATCGGGCTCCGGGGTGAAGAGCGGCCCGGTCGGGGCCGGCGTGGCGTCGATGAAGACCACGTCGGCAGTCTCGCGCGCCGTGTTGGTGGCATACCCGGCGTAGGCCTGGGGAGCGATGATGATCAGCACGAGGAGCGCGACTGGGAGGACGTCGCGCCGGCCTCGGTCGCGGCAACGCCGGGTTCCAGACGCTGGACCCGACCGCGAGGAGACGCCAGAGCAGGAACAATCCCTGGGCCGCAAGCAGCCCCCAGATCACTTCGGAGGCGAGGAGCTCGCCGGCCAGGCGCGGCATCGACGTCGTCAGGATGATCCAAGCGGCAGCGACGACCGCGGCGATGACCGGCGTCAGGAAGAGGAGCGCCCGGTTACGTCGCCCGGCCACAAGGTGGCCGAGGCCGGGAATGAAGGCGTCGAGGACGGCCGGGACGTACCGCGTCCGGCCACTGGCCGGGGTCGCGGGAGGCATGGCCGGGCTTGGGTCGATCCCCTCCTGATCCACGGACGGGAGGGTAGCAGAGGAGGCTCGAGAAGGCGCGGTGCGGTATCATCGCGGCCGCTCCACTGGCGAGTGGCCAAGCGGTAAGGCGCCTGACTCTGGATCAGGAGATCGAAGGTTCGAATCCTTCCTCGCCAGCCAACTACCGCACGGGTAGCTTACCCGACTTCGGACGTTCCCCTGGTCGAACTGGTCGTGGGCGATCCGCTTGACGAGATCGAGTCGTGTGGGCCGCTGGGGTTACCCGAACCCGTCCGGTTCCTACCTTGGTCTGAGCCCTAGGCCGCGATCGGCAACGCTTCGGGAGCGGCGCGAGCGGCGCCAGGAATGCCGGCGTCCCGGCCGGGAAGGCGAGCAGGTCGGGTTTTGTTTCAAAGTCTGAAGAAGTGCTCCATGAGCAACCGGCCGTAATCGCCCTCGAAATGCTGCTCGAAGGGCGAGTCGAACCAACCGGTCTCGGCGATGGTCTTCGCCAGCAATGCCACCATCGTGTTCCCGTAGGCATTCGAGCGATTGATGACCGTATCGCGATGTGCCGAGTATTGCGGTCGGTTCGGACCAGCCCCGTCGTCGGGTCGACGACCCGCTCGGCGTAGTGTGCGATCTCAGCGGTCAACCAGGCTCGGTGTTGCTCCACCAGGTCCGTCGCCCCGGCCTCTCGCATCGCGGCGAGGATCAGCGGTAGCGAATCGACACCGTACTCGTAGACATCGTCGGCGAAATCGTCGGGGCCATCGAGATCTTCCAGGACAGCACGAGCCTGTCGACGATGCGCGAGGAGGTCTCGGAACTCCGCGACCAGGCGATGCATGACGTGCTCACCGGGCTGCCGAACCGCCGTCACTTCGACATGACGATGTCGTCGCGGATCGCCCAACTCGCCGGCTACGGCCGGCGCTTCGGCCCCCTGATCACGGACATCGACAAGTTCAAACTGGTGAACGATGCGTACGGCCATGCAGCCGGCGATATCGCACTCCAGTCCGTGGCCCGGACGTTGCTGGCGGCTTCGAGGGAGGGAGATGATGTCGCGCGGTTCGGCGGCGAGGAGTTCGCCCTCACGATCACCGACGTGGACGCAGCGACTCTCCGGATCGTGGGCGAACGGTTCCGCGCGCTGGGCGGACGCACCCTCGTCCGTTTGGACGATGGCGACATCAAGGTCACCGTGTCGATCGGGGAACCGTCGGCGAGGTTGGCGACACCGCTGAGAGCATCTTTGCTCGCGCTGACGAAGCTCTATGCGGCCAACGAGGCGGGTCGCAACCGGGTGAGCCTGTCCGAAGACACACCGGAGAGTTCTCCTCCGGCCGACCGGTCGTAAGTTCACCGGTCCGGGTCAGGCGCGCTCCGCCCACTCGGCGACCGGAGCCGGTCGGCCAAGTACGTGTCCTTGGGCCAGGCGGACGCCCAACGTGCGCAGGACGACGAGCTCCTCGACCGTCTCGACGCCTTCCGCGATGGTGTCGCTCGACGACTCCTCAGCGAATTGCAGCAGCCCGACGATCATCGCTTGGCGCGAGAGGTCGGTATCGACGCCGCGCACAAGGCTGATGTCCAGCTTCACGAAGGATGGCTGCAGTTCGACGATGTGGCCCAGGTTGGCCACGCCCGAGCCGGCGTCGTCGATGGCGACTCGGACCTTCGGGCGGAGCCGTTCGATCGCCGCGCGAACCGCCGAGTAATCCTCGACCTCCACGTGCTCGGTGATCTCGAGGACGATCGGCCGGTTGGCCTTGCGTAACAGCCTCCCGAGCGACGGGCCGCCGGTCACGAGCTCCGGTGAGACGTTCAGGCTGAGCCAGGCGTCCTTCGGCAGGTCTGTCGCCGCGCTGATCGACGCGGCGAGGGTCGCCAACTCGAGCTCGACTTCGAGACGGGCCACGCGCGCCTTGGCGAAGACGGCGTCGGGGCGAGTCCCGTCGGTGAACCGCGTGAGCCCCTCGTACCCGACATAGGCACCGGTCGTGATGTCGACGACGGGCTGAAATACCGGCCGGAAGGCCTGGGCACGGACGATCGCCGCGATGGTGTCGCGGCCCCGCTGGAGTTGGTTTCGCCTGTCGACATCGTTGCCGATGATCGCCGCGGTCAGGTCGGCAAACTCGACGAGCGCCGGGAGCACCTCGGCGAACGTGGGGTCGTCCTGAGTCCGCTGCGTATCGACGGCGAGGAGACCGATCAGTCGGCCCGCGTGGTGGATCGGGGCCCAAGCGGCCGACTGGACGCCCAGGCTGGTCAGGAGCTGGTTGTACGGGTGCCTCGGGCGGTTCACCGAGGGTTCGATCCAGGGGCCCTCGACGGCGCGCTCGGCCAGGCGCCGGCTCCTCTGGACCGGCAGCCGGCGGAGCGGCGGATCCGCCTGCCCGGCCGCCGCGAAACCGATCGCGGTCGCCTTTCGATCGGGCTCGAAGATGTAGACCGAGGCGGCAACGATGCCACTCAGGCCGAGGACCTGACGGCAGATCCTCTGGGCCGTCGCCTCGACGGTGTCCGCCTCGCGGATGCCGCGAATTGTATCGGCGATGAGGGTCCGCTCGTGGGCAGTCCGTGTCGCGGCCGCCACGAACGCCCGCTCCCGGGTGACGTCGCGCTTCACGGCAAGGTAGCTCGTGATCACGCCGTCTTCGTCGATGATCGGCGAGATGACGCTCTCCTCGTGGAAGAGACTGCCGTCCTTATGGCGGTTCGTGAAGTCGGCGGTGAACGGCTGTCCACTCGCGAGGTTCGCCCACATCCCCGTGTAGAACGCCGGATCATGGACGCCGCTCTTGATGAGTCGCGGGTTCTCGCCGATGACCTCTGCACGGGTATAGCCGCTGACCCGCTCGAAGGCCGGGTTGACGTATTCGATCCGACCGGCGGTGTCGGTGATCACGACCGAATCCGCCGACTGCTCGATCGCCAGCGCGAGACGGCGCATCTCGAATTCGCCCCGATGGCGCTCGCTGACGTCCTGCACCGAGTGGAGATAGCCGTCCCTGAGCTTGGCGGCACGCAGGTCGAGGTACTGGTCGAGCGCGCCTCCCGCCGCATCCGGGTCGACGTAGTGGAAGTCGTCCGCCGCGAACGGGTGCCCGGTCTCGACGACGTCGCGATACGCCTCGAACAGCCCATTCGTGCGGTGTGCCGGGAAGAGCTCGAGGAATGTATGACCGACCTGGTCGGACGCGGGCACCCGACCGATGCCCGCCATCATCGGGTTGACGTAGTCGAGCCGGAAGTCGACGATCCGACCACCTTCGTCCCTGATGGCCGTGTGGATGGCCACGCCCTCGAGCATCGAGTCGAGCGCGGTTTGCAGGCGAGACTCTGAAACCACAAGCGCCGCAACGAGTCGGTCGCGCTCGGCCGCCCGTTCAGTGCGTTCCGTGACATCGCGTGAGATGCCGAACGTCCCGACCACGTCACCACGTGCGTCCGTATGGATCATCTTCGTCGTCGAGTCCCAGGTCCGGCGGAGGTCGGGCCAGGTCTTTCGCTCCACTAGGTCGACGATGGGTTCTCCGGTCGAGATGACCAGCCGTTCGTCCCGATCCGCCAGACCGGCCTGATCCTCCGTGAAAAAGTCGAGGTCCGTCCGGCCCACGGCTTCGGCGGGATCGCCCAGGCCGAACGCAGTGGCCAGGGACTTGCTGATCATCGTGAACCGGCCGTCCACGTCCTTGAAGTAGACGTGGTCCAGGATGTTGTCCATCAGCGTCGTCAGCAGATCGGTGGTCCGCGAACCCTCAACGTTCCGCCGAACTCCATCCCGATCCAGCCCGTTCCGTGGCTCGGTCATCGACTTCCAGGAGGAGCCGCTCGAGGATGGCCGACCGAATGGACGGCTTGGTCACGACGGGCAAACAGATCCGCGGGCAACGTAGGTCAGGCACGGGTCCATGTCATGACGACGTGTCATCTTCCCTGTCCCGCGGCTCCAGCGGCCCCGAACCGTCTGAGCGGAGCTACCTCCCGGGCCAAGAACGGCGGCCGGGGTCGCGTCGGCCGGGAAACAGTCGAGCTGCCTGCACCACGCCGACCAGACGGCTCAGCGTCGGCAGGTGAGCCAGCACCCGTTTCGCGATGTAGCGGTGGCCGGCGTCGGTCGGGTGGATGGCATCGGGCCCGATGAAGCGGTGGGCGCCCCCTGCGAACCATCCCTCGGCCAATGGGTCGATGAAGATCGCACCGATCGATGCGGCCGTCCGGCGGAGGTGGCCCCGAAGTGCGAGGCATCGAGCCGGTGGGCTTCCATTCGGCCAGATCGGGGCGACGATCACCAGGACAGCACTTGGGAGGGCCCGGTGGAGGCGGGCGATGACGGTGTCCGCGGCCCGCTCGGTCGCCGCCACCGTCCAACGAGAGTCGTTGTGTCCGGCCGCGATGAACACGACGTCGGGCTTCTGCCGGATGGCAGCGGTCACCCGGACCCCGACGGGCTGGTTCGTCCAGCCGGGATTGAGGAAGCCCGTTCCGGCGACCGCGAGGTTGACCGACCGCCAGCCCTTCGCTCGCGCTACGATCCTCGGCCACCCGCGTGCACCGAGTCCGGCACCGTTGTAGCCGGTCGTGTAGGAATTGCCCAGGAACACCACCTTCGCACCGGCCGCCGCAGTCTTCGCGACGCGCACCGGCTTCTGGACGACGCTGATCTGGGGTCGCACGCTCAACGACGCAGGCAGGGGCGGCTCCAGGATCGGCGAGCGCGAACTCGCGGGTGTCGGGACCGATGAGGTCCCCGGGCTCGATGTCTCGGCCACGGGATCCAGCTCGCTGACCAGGGCCGAGGACCCCACCGTCCGGCAAGGGGTGGGGCTGGTTCGGTCCAAACGCGAGCGTCGCGAAGGCAGCCAGCGAGACGAGCGAGATGAACGAGACGAACAGGCGTCGTCGATGTCGGCCGTGCGGATCGCGCCGCTCCACAGATCCTCCTCCATGCAGCGTCGGGCCCGCCGCGAAGTCGGCAGTGTAGCGCCGGACCACACCGAACCTCCCATCTGATCGCCGATGCCGGTGACTGGCGGCACCACTTCACGCGGACGCCCCTCGTGGAGGCATCCGAAAGTCACCCTCCGTGTGTTGCCGCACGGCATTCGGGGGATAACGGAAGCCTCGAGTCCCGGGCATCTTCGCTGCAGGTTCTCGAGTCCGGGCATGAGCACCCAAGCTGCCAGCCCACCGAAAGTCGAGGGATCCTGTTGCGCGCGATGTCTAGCCGCCTGTTGTCGGTCGGGGCTGCGTCGCTGCTGGCCGTGATCGTCCTGTCGTCCGGGTTCGCCGTCGGGGTCCCAACGGTCAGCGGGGTCAGTCCAGCGAACGACAAGGAGCGGCTCTGGACCGAGCACTGCCTGGCCTGGGAGCGGATCACCAGGCCGAATACCGCCTGCATCTACGGCGACCGGACAAGCCGGGTCGTCATCGCCCTCGTCGGCGACTCGCACGCGTCACATCTCTTTCCGGCGATCAACAGGATCGCCAAGGCACACCACTGGAAGCTGGTCGTTCTCGTCAAGGTGTCGTGTGCGTTCGCGGACATGCGCCTGCGCAACATCGCGCTCGGCCGTGAGTACACGGAGTGCGCGACCTGGAACCGCAATGTCGTGCGACGCCTCACGGCCCTCAAGCCGGCCCTGACCCTCGTTGCCGCGAGCCGGCGGGCGATGCACCCGGTCCGCCTGGCGGACCGCTCCAACAAGGCCAAGGGGCTCGCCGTAGGACGGATGCTCAAAAAGGTTCCCGGCCAGGTCGCCGTGATCGTCGACGCACCCTTCGCCGGCAACCCGCTCCGTCCGATCCCGAAGTCGGTCGCCCTGTCGTATGCCCTGGGAACGATCGAGAAGGTGGCCGTGAGATCGAGCGGTGACCGCCTGATCGATCTCACCCGCGCGACCTGTGCCCGATGGCCATGTCCAGTCTTCGTCAAGGGCATCCGGGTGTTTCGGGACATGGAGCACTTCACCGCCACGTTCTCGCGGACCATCCTGGGCGCCCCGGGCGGGGCGCTCGACAGGGCGCTCGACGCGCTCCTGCCCTAGTCGGCCGGTCGCATGCCCGCACCGGTGACCGTCGATCGCGGTGCCGCCTCCCGCGGTGCCTTCCGGTCGGACATCGAGGGTATCCGCGGCCTCGCAGTCCTCGCAGTCGTGCTATTCCACGCCGGCCTGGCTGGGATCGTCGGGGGCTTCGTCGGGGTCGACGTGTTCTTCGTGATCAGCGGCTTCCTGATCACCGGGCTCCTCCTGCGCGAGCACGAACGGACGGGCCGGATCGGTCTCGTCGGGTTCTACGCTCGGCGTGCGCGACGCCTGCTGCCGGCGGCGATCTTCGTGCTGGTCGCGACGCTCGTCATCTCGCTCAACCTCGTGGCGCCACTGGACCGGCCGGCGGTCGGGCTCGACGGCGCGGCCGCGGCCCTGTCGATCGGCAACGTTCGGTTCGCCCTGGCAGCCGGGGACTACTTCACCAGCGTGGCCGCACCCTCGCCGTTCCTGCACTTCTGGAGCCTCGCGGTGGAGGAACAGTTCTATCTCGTCTGGCCGGCCCTCATCCTGCTGGTCGCGCGAGGGGCCCACGCCCGGCGCCGGGTCCTGATCGCCCTCGTTGCCCTCGTCGCGGTCTCGTTCGCGGCCAACCTGGTCCTCACCGACGCTGCGGCAAACTGGGCGTTCTACTCGCTGCCGACCCGTGCCTGGCAGCTTGGACTGGGCGGGCTGCTCGCGGTCGGTGCCGGTGCCCTGGCGCGGGTCCCCGACCGCCTCGTCGGGCTGTCCGGTTGGCTCGGCCTGGCCGCGATCGTGGTCGCGATGCTGGTATTCGACTCGAGCCTCGCGTACCCGGGCGCGGCCGCCCTGGTCCCGACCATCGGCGCAGCCGCGCTCATCGCGGGAGGCTCACGCGCACTCGGGCCGGGCCGCCTGCTGTCGGTCGGACCGTTGCGGTTCCTCGGTCGGATCAGCTACTCGCTGTATCTCGTCCACTGGCCGATCTTCGTGCTCGCCCCGTTCGTGATCGGCGATCCGAACGACATGGCCCGCGCCGGCCTCGTCGGGCTGTCGATCGCGGTGGCGTTCGCCATCTGGGCGCTCGTTGAGAATCCGCTCCGGCGGGGACTACCGAACTTCGCGCTGCGTCCCAGGCGCAGCGCGTCGTTCGGGCTGGCCTCGGTCCTCGCCTTCGTGATCCTCGCTTCGGGACCCTCGCTCGGCTTGGCGCCGGTCCAGACGGCCGCAGCCGCAGACCCGGCGCAATTCGCCGGCGCCGACATGACAGACGAACCGTGGATCGACTCGACCCCCATCCCCGCGTCCCACGCGAAACCTGCGGGCGGACCGGCCGAGGTGGTCATCCCGGCGGGCTCCCTCGTCGCCGAGCCCATCCCCCACGCCCGCAGCGTCGAGCGATATCGCGAACTCGGGAGCGCTTCCCGCCGCAGTCAAGCCGGCGCTTGCCGATGCTCGCTCCGATGAGGAGCGTCTGCGTCGCGATGGGTGCCTGGCCTTCGAGCGTGTCACGAACCCGCCCGACTGCGTCTACGGCGTCACCGACGCGACCTTCACGGTAGCGCTCGTCGGCGATTCGCACGCCGCACAGTGGTTCCCCGCCCTTGAACGCCTCGCGCAACACGAGGGCTGGCGCCTCGTGACGTTCGTCAAGGTCTCATGCCCGTTCATCGATATGCCGGTCCGAAATCTCGCGCTCAAGCGCGAGTACCGCGAGTGCGCCGACTTCAACGCAGCGACGGTCGCCCGATTGGCGACGCTCAAGCCCGACCTGACCCTGATCTCGATGAGCCGGCTGGCGACGCATCCCCTGCGCGCGAGCGACGACACGGTGGCTGCCAAGGGAGCGGCGGTCGGCCGGATGGTCGCGCGCATCCCTGGCACGATCGCGATCATCGTCGATACCCCGAACGCCGGGCGCGACATCCCGGCCTGCCTGTCGGCGCACCAAGGCAACGTCGACGCGTGCGCCATCGCGCACGACACCGCGTTCGCTGGCGAGTTCGGCGAAGTCGAGGCCGTCGCCGTCGCGACAAGCGGTGCCAGAAGCATCGACCTGACCTCGCGCATCTGCGTGGACGAACCGTGCTCTGTCGTGGTCAACGGCGTGATCGTCTACCGCGACGAGGGCCACCTCACGGCGACGTTCTCACGGTCGCTCGCGCCGGCGCTCGGGACCGCCATCGCGGCGATCCTGGAGGACTGATCCGGCACGTCACGGAGCATCCCGAGGGCCGGGCAGCCCACCGATTTCGTGACCATCGGCACGTCGCCCTCCGCCAGGTCGACACCGAAACTATTATGTAACCACTAAGTGTTTCCGCTATTCGGAGGACTCGCCCATGCGACGCGCGTCGACCATCGCCCTCATCGCCATGTCCATCGTCGCCCTGACCGGTTGCGCGGCTTCGGCTGAGTCGTCCTGGAAGCTCGGGCCTACCCTGGCGACGGGCGCCCAGGCAGCGATCGTCGCCGATCCGGTCCCGGCCGCATCGCCCGACGCGCAGTCGACCGGGACGCTGGAGATCCACGCCTTCGATCTCGGATTCAAACCGGCCGCCCTGACGGTTCCCGCGGCCGGACCCGCCACGGTCACCTTCGTCAACGACGGCGCGACGACCCACGACGTCACGTTCGCCGATGGTACGAAGCTGACAGCGGACGCCGGCAAGACCGTGACCGGCGAGGTGAATGTCCCCGCCGCCGGGCTCACCTTCCTGTGCTCGATCCCCGGCCACGCCGCGGCTGGCATGACCGGCTCGATCGCGGTTGCGGGAGCGACCGCGGCCGCGTCACCGGATACGGGCACCGGCCAGGCTGCGGATACATCCTCCGCGCCGGTCGCGGACCCGAACGCTCCGAAGTACTCACTCGTCGATGCGACAGCCCCGCCGGTCATGGAGGGCAAGGTCCACGACGTCTACTTCCCCATCATCGACCGGGACATCACCGTCGCCGAGGGGTTCGTGGTCCACACGTGGACATTCGGTGGCACGGTCCCGGGTCCGATCATCCGGGTCCATCTCGGGGACACGGTCCACGTCCACCTGACCAACAACACGCAGATGAACCACTCGATCGACTTCCACGCCAGCCAGACGGCCTGGAACGGCCAGATGGCCGATATCAAGCCGGGCGAAACGTTCACCTACACGTTCGAGGCCGATTACGCTGGTGTCTGGATGTATCACTGCGGCACAGCCCCGACACTCCACCACATCGCCAACGGCATGTTCGGCATGGTCATCGTCGAACCGAAGGGTGGCTACTCCAAGGTCGACAAGGAGGTCGCGCTGGTCCAGAGCGAGTGGTATCTGGGTGCCCAGGGCCAACCGGCCGACTACACGAAGGCAAATGCAGCGGCCCCCGCGCCAGACTTCGTCGTCTTCAACGGTGTCGCGGCCCAGTACAAGGACAACCCGATCCAGGTACCGACCAATGGCCGCGTTCGGGTCTTCGTCCTCGATGCAGGTCCGAACATCGATAGCTCGTTCCACGTCGTCGGGCACCATCTTCGACACGGTGACCAAGGAAGGCATCCAGCTGGTCAAAGGCAACGCCAGCGGCTGGGGCAGTCAGGCTGTCGATCTCGCCCCTGCTCAGGCGGCGATCATCGAATTCAGCCCGAGGCAGGATGGCCTCTACCCGTTCGTCACCCATGCCTTCAACTTCGTCGGGCGCGGCGCGATCGGCCTGTTCAAGGCCGGCGATGGCGACCCGCACAACTGACCGTGCGAACGCACCTCACCCGCCGCGGGAGCTACGGGATCCGGGCCATGGTCGCGCTGGCCCGGATCCCAGTCGGCGGACAGATGAGCGCCCGGGAGATCGCCGCCGGGCAGGCCATCCCGGCGACCTTCCTGCCCCAGGTGATGGCTGATCTGGTCCGGGCTTCCCTGGTCGTCGCGACAACGGGACGTACCGGGGGCTACCGATTGGCCCGTCCGGCCACGGAGATCTCAGTCCTCGACATCGTGGTCGCCGCCGAAGGCGAGGACCGTGACCGCGGCTGCATCCTGCGCAACGCCGCCTGCCTCGCCGGCGGCGAATGCGCTGCTCACGCCGTCGTCGCCGAGGCACGGGCTGCCATCCAGGACCGACTGCGCGCCTCGAACCTTGCCGCGATAGCCGCGGGGTGATCGCCGCATCGTGAGGCTGACGCAGACCGTGGTCGACCGCAGCACGCCGCCTCGGTAGGTCGGTAGGATTGCGGGAGGCTCCTGACCGGAGCCCAGGTTCGACGGAGGTACACCAGGCATGACGGTCGAGGCACCGACCCTGCGCGAGCACGGCAATGCCTACAACATCTTCATCTTCGTTCTGACCGTCTTCTCGCTCGTCATCATGGTCCTGCTCCTCCTGCCGGTCAGCCAGGCCGAGCACGACCTGCTCCTCGTCTACGACAACGCGGTCTGCGTGATCTTCCTCGCCGACTTCGCGATGAACATGTCGGGATCGAAGCCGAAGCGCGCGTATCTCGTCGGCCAGCGCGGCTGGTTGGACCTGCTCGGATCGATCCCGACCCTCGGCATCTTCCAGATCGGCGCGCTGTTGCGGCTGGCCCGGCTGAGCCGGCTCGCCCGGATCACCCGCCTGCTCCGCGGCCAGGCAGGCAAGGACCTCGTCCTCGACGTGTTGAACAACCGCGGCCAATACGCGACCTTCATCACCGTCCTGTTGGCCGGCATCACCCTGTCGGTCGCGAGCATCCTGGTCCTCCAGGTCGAGAGCACGGCACCGGACGGGAACATCACCACCGGCGGCGACGCCATCTGGTGGGGCATCGTGACGATCACCACGGTCGGCTACGGCGACTTCTACCCGGTTACGTTCCTGGGACGGCTCACCGGACTCTTCGTCATGGTCGCCGGCATCGGGATCATCGGCGCCCTGGCCAGCATCCTCGCGAGCCTGCTGGTCACGCCATCGACATCCGACGAGTCCGGGCAGACCGGCGAACCCGCGACCGAACCAGCCGCCGTGGAGCGCCAGGCGATCCCGACATCGGCCGGCACGGTCGCCGAGGAGCTGGCGGCTCTGCGGATCGAGCTGGCCGGTCAACGGGCCGAGATCGCGGCCCTGCGCTCATCGCTCGGCAACGACGCTGACTGACGACCGCACGAGGTCATGCGCGACTAGTACGTGATCGTCCGCTCCGCATGCCGGTCGATGGACGGCCGATCCAGGCGGAACGGGTTGTCAGGCGGGTCCAGGTCGGCCGCGACGACCTCGGCCAGGCGCCGGCCCGCTTCTGGCGCGGACTCGATCCCCCACCCGTTATCGGCGCCATGCATGTAGAGCCCATCGACGCTCGGGATCGCGCCGATGATCGGCAACCCGTCCGAGGTCACGGTGTACTGTCCAGCCCCCAGCGAGACCTCCGCCTGGGTCAGCCCCTCGGCCAGATCCCGCCAGAATGGGACGAGGCGGCCGGCAGCGTCCATGGCGACCGCCGGGAAGGTCCAGTCGACCGGGATCTCGAGCATGGGTTCGCTCGGGCCTTCTGGAAGACCGTGGCCGAGAAACGCGCCGCCGCCTTCCGGACGCCAGTACACGTGACTGTCCATGTCGACCGTCATGGGTCCGTCAGCGGGGATCTCCGCGCGCGGCGTCACCATCGCCCGATGGCGGCGCATGGCTGATACCGGGAGGCGTACCCCGGCCGTCTCGGCCAGGCGCGCCGAGAACGGACCAGCGGCCAGGACGACTCGACCCGTGCTGATCGTCCCGCGGGTCGTCTCCACGCCGCGGACCGCCCCGCCCTCCGTGACGATCCGGATCGCGGTCGTGCCGAGGACGAACGTTGCTCCACTCGCCCGAGCGAAGCCATAGGTGACCTCGTACGGCGACACCCAGCCATCGAGCGCGCGGTAGGACGCCGCCCGGACCGCCGCACCCACCCATGGGAACCGCTGTCGCGCCGCATCGCCCGTCAACGACTCCGAATCCTCGACGCCGAGGCGGCGATGGCCCGCGACGAAGTCCCGCACGAGCTCCGGTCCGTCCTCGGCGCCGGTGATGAACAGCCATCCCTGGCGCCGGATCCCGATCTCCCAGCCCGCCAGTCCGATCCTGTCCGCGAAGGCGCCGTAGAAATCGATGCTCGGGAGCACGAGGGCGGCGTGATCGGGATCGTCCCATTGGGCGCGGAAGCAGGCGACCGACTGGCTCGTCGTCAACCCGGCGAGTTGGCTTCCGAGTTCGATGACCGCGACGGAGAACCCGGCCCGACGCAGGAAGAACGCATCGCTCGCACCGGCGATCCCCCCTCCGATGACGACGACGTCGGCGGTGGCCGGGAGGTTGTCGGTCTCCGGAAGACGGCCGTGCATGGTCCGACCGTACCGCAGGTCGGTCACCGTATCCAGCCGAATGGCACGGGGTCGAGGCACCATTCGGCACTCCCGAGGCAACGCCGCCGCGCCTACGGTTTGATCGGAGGTGCTGATGGCCATCGCCGTCCAGCCAGGCCGGCCAGAGAGCCGCGAGCACGAGATGTTCGAGCCGTTGGACATCTCGAGCGACACCTGCAAAGGGTGCGGGCTCTGCGTCTCCATCTGCCCCAAGCACGTCCTGGTGCTCGACGAGACCTGCGTCAACCAGATCGGCTATCACCCCGTCCGGCTGACCGACCCGAGCGACTGCACGAGTTGCGCGCTGTGCGCCCGGATCTGCCCGGACGCGGTCTTCGCCGTCTATGCGCGACCGAGGAGGAGCTGACATGGCCGCGGTGACTGAGGCGCCAGGTACCGTGGTCGAACAAGCCGGGACGCCGCGCCGGATCCTGATGAAGGGCAACGAAGCGATGGCCGAGGCCGCGATCCAGGCCGGCTGTGACGCCTACTTCGGCTATCCGATCACACCGCAGGCCGAGCTGCTCGAATGGATGGCCCGACGGATGCCTGAGCTGGGACGGGTCTTCGTCCAGGCAGAAAGCGAGCTCGGCGCGATCAACATGGCGCTTGGAGCCGCGTCCACCGGCGCACGGGTGCTCGTGTCCTCCTCCAGCCCCGGCATCAGCCTGATGGCGGAAGGCATGAGTTATCTCGCGGGGTCGGAACTCCCGATGGTCCTGATCAATGTGATGCGTGGGGGGCCCGGGCTCGGCAGCATCGGACCCTCGCAGTCGGACTACTTCCAGGCCACCAAGGGGCATGGCCACGGTGACTACCGCGTCCCGGTCCTCGCCCCATCGTCGATCGCGGAGGCCGTCGAGTTGACCGCCGACGCATTCGAGATGGCCGAGCGCTACCGGACCCCGGTCATGATCCTCGCCGATGGGGTGATGGGCCAGGCGATGGAGGCGATCGAACCGAAGTACCGGATGCCCGCCCGTCAGACCGGTGGGTGGGAACTCACCGGAGCCGCCGACCGGCCGCCCAGGGTCGTCCGCTCCCTGAACCTCCGTTCCGAGGATCTCGAGGCCCACAACACGCGACTGCAGGCGAAGTTCGCCGCCATCGCCGAGCGCGAGGTGCGATGGGCCGGCGAGCATCTGGACGATGCCGAGGTCGTCATCGTGGCGTACGGCATCGCCGCTCGCGTCGCGCGAACCGCGATCGAGCGTGCCAGGAGCGACGGGCTGCGCGTCGGGATCTTCCGGCCGATCAGCCTGTGGCCGTTCCCGTCGGAGGCACTGGCGTCGATGGCCCCGAACCTGCGCGCCCTGGTCGTCGTCGAGCTGTCGGCCGGACAGATGGTCGAGGACGTCCGGCTGGCGGTCGAGGGTCGGACCCCGGTCTTCTTCCACGGCCGGACAGGCGGCATGGTCCCGACGCCCGCGGCGGTCGTCGAGGCGGTGCGCCGCGCATGGTCGCTGTCTGACGGGAAGGAGCGCGCATGATGCCCGCCGGACCGGAGCTGACCACGATCGCCGCCCCTCGCCGAGGCATCTACCGGCGGCCGGACCTCCTGACCGACACGTCCACCCACTACTGCCCGGGCTGTGGGCACGGGATCATCCACCGGCTCGTCGCCGAACTCCTCGACGAGATGCACCTCGGCCCGACCACGATCGGGGTCGCTGCGGTCGGCTGCAGCGTGTTCGCGTACGACTATCTCGCGGTCGACTTCGTCGAGTCGCCGCACGGCCGGGCACCAGCAGTCGCGACCGGGGTCCGGCGAGTCCGTCCCGACGCGTTCGTCTTCACCTACCAGGGCGATGGCGACCTGGCGGCGATCGGCACGGCCGAGATCGTCCACGCCGCCGCCCGCGGAGAGCGGATCAGCGTCATCTTCGTCAACAACGGCATCTACGGCATGACCGGCGGCCAGATGGCGCCGACGACGCTGCTCGGTCAGCGGACCACGTCGAGCCCGACCGGGCGGGATGCTGGTTCGGCCGGCTACCCGATCCCGATCACCGAGATGCTGGCGCTGCTGCCCGGCGTGGCGTACGCAGCCCGCGGGTCGATCGCGGATCCACAGTGGATCGGGCGGACCAAGACGATGCTTCGACGAGCGTTCGAGATCCAGCTTGCCGACGAGGGCTTCTCGATCGTGGAAGTCCTCTCGACCTGCCCTGTCGGCTGGAACATGACCCCGATCGAGGCGATGGAGCACGTGGCCCACGATGTCGTCGAGACGTATCCGCTCGGTGTCCTCGTCGATCGCCCGAAGTCGGCCGCCAAGCCCGCCACGGAGGCGTGACGATGCAACACGCAGCGATCGTTGCCGGGTTCGGCGGCCAGGGCCTCCTGTTCGCCGGCAAGGTGCTCGCCCAGGCGGCCCTGATCGACGGCCTGGAGGTCTCCTGGATGCCGTCCTACGGTCCGGAGATGCGCGGCGGCACGGCCTCGTGCACCGTCATCGTCGCCGACGAACCGATCGGCTCGCCGATCGTCGACAGCGCCGACAGCGTCATCGCCCTGAACCCGCCGTCGCTTGCGAAGTTCGAAGCGATCCTGGTCCCGGACGGACTCCTCGTCGTCAATGCCACGCTCATCGAGGCCGAGCCCTCGCGAACGGACATCGAGGTCGTCTCGCTCCGATGTTCCGCGCTGGCTCGGGAGATCGGGGACGACCGGCTCGTCAGCATCGTCGCTCTCGGTGGGCTCGTCGCCCGCCGATCGATCGTGCGCCGGGCATCCGTCCATCAGGCCCTCGAGGTGGTCATCGGCGACCGCCCGGAACTGGTTCGCGCCGATCAGGCCGCATTCGATCGCGGCTACGAGGAGGCCGTCGCGGCCGTGGGGTCCCTTCCGTCGCGCTGAGGATCAGGGAGCGCGGACCGAGGTCGCTGTCGCATCCGAGAGACCAGCCAGCCGAAGATCCGTGGCTCGGGTAAGCGATCCGTAGCGAGTGACGAACCACCAGGCCGCAACGGCGTAGGCGAGCCCGCCGGCGATGTCCACGAGATAGTGGTCGCCGAGATAGAGGATCGAGAACCAGGCGACGGCGGTGAACCCCAGGGCCAGCCACTTCGCCGTCCCGGGCATGCCGCGGAGGAAGAGGTAGGCGAGGACCGGGTAGGCGGCGTGGAGCGACGGGAACGCCGCCACCGGGTCCGGGCTGATCTCGCCGAATGCGAAGGAGGCGATCCAGCTGCCGGTCAATCCCGAGGCCCCGACGAGACCGTCGATCGCCCCACCCTGCAGGTGCCCGAGTGGCGGGATATGCCCGAAGGCCGCCGCCCACCAGGGCGGCGCCACCGGTAGAAGCAGGTACGTGGCGAAAGCCGCGAGCGACAGGATGACGAGGGCAGCCACGAAATCGTGGAAGCGGCGTCGGTCTCGCCTCCACAGGTATGACCCCACGACGATCGGCAGGAGGGTATGCAAGGCGTACACGATCGTCGCCACCACGGCCACCGGTTCGAACCAGCCGGATGGTCGCAGCGCCCGCTGGAGGAGGTCGCTCGCAACGGCCCCGCCGAGCACGGCCCGGTCGATGGCGGCGCCCAGGTCGAGGTTCACATTGCGGACCAGGAACGGTCCGAAGCCGCGGATGAGTTCGTAGGCGAGCGCGATCAGGATGAACGGCAGCCAATCCCGGGCCGGGTGGAGACCGCCGGCACCGGCCAATCGCCAGCCGATCAGGGTCGTGACCAGCGCGAACCCGACCAGCACGACATCGGCGGTCAGCTGGAAGCCGTTGGTCAGGGCGAGCGCGGCGACCAGGGCGAGATAGGCTGCCAGCGCACCTCGGACGAGGTGGTCATTTCTCGAGCGAAGCAGGTCCGCATCCGTCGGCGGTGGCGTATCCATGGGCTTCGCCCTCAGGATACCGACCGACCGCACCTTCCGCTATCGCTCGAGTGGCATCGGGATGTGGCCGCGAGCCCGGGACCCGACGCACGGGACGGCCATCAGGGTGCGGTCAGCGATCGAAGTCGTTCGGTCAGGTCCCTGGCGTCGACCGGGCCGGATCGCTCGACATCGACGAGCCGGTCTGGCCGATGGAAGATCGCGACATATTCCCGTTCGAGTTCGAGCCGATGCACCCCGGGGCCGAGGATCACGACCCGGTCGCGTTCGCCGATCTCGTGGACGACCCTGGCGAGGTAGGGCGGCTCGCCATCGAGTCCACGTTCGATCTGGGTCGTGTCGATCCGTCCGTCGTCATCCGTCGATGCCACGATGGCTGTCTGCCCATCGAGCCAGACGACCGCGCCTCGCGGAACCACCGGGGCGACGACCGGGTCAAGCGGTGTGAGTAGAGTCATTGCGGTATCTCCTTTCGGTTGACAGTAGCCTCGCTCGAGCGGCGACCGATACTGCCGTTCGGCCCTCGCACGCGTGCTCAGTGGACGAACCGCCAGGAACGCGTCGCCAGGTTCCGCCCGCTCGCGTACGCTGGACGCATGCGAATCGTGTCACCCACCGAGGCGGTCGCCTCCGTCCAGTCCCGTGATCAGATCTACCTGCAGTGCGCGGCCGCGACGCCGTCGGTCCTGCTCGACGCCCTGGTCGCCCGGGCCGCCGACCTGCGCGACGTGGGGGTCATCCATCTGCACATCGAGGGACCCGGACCGCATCTCGCCCCGGAGATGGCCCCACACTTCCGTCACCGGGCGTTGTTCATCGGGCCGAACGCTCGTGCCGCCGTCAACGAGGGCCGGGCGGACTATGTGCCGGCGTTCCTGTCCGACGTGCCTCACCTGTTCGACTCCGGCACGATCCCGCTCGATGTCGTGTTCGTCAATGCGACACCGCCGGACGCCCACGGGTTCTGTTCGCTCGGGACGAGTGTCGAGGCGATGCATGCGGCCGTCCGCTCGGCCACGACGGTCATCGTCCAGTTCAACCGAGCGATGCCGCGGACGCTGGGCGAGAGTTTCATCCACGTCAACGAGATCGATCTCGCGGTCGAGGTCGATCAGCCGCCCTATGAGATCCCGATCGGCGAGATCGGGGAGGTCGAACGGAAGATCGGCGGGTACATCGCGGAGCTGGTCCCGGACGGCGCGACGCTCCAGCTCGGTATCGGGACGATCCCGGCCGCCACGGCGCTCGCCCTCCGCGACAAGCAGGATCTCGGGATCCACACGGAGATGTTCACCGACTCCGTCGTCGACCTGGTCGAGGCCGGGGTCGTGAACGGGACACGCAAGGAGCGCAACCGCGGCAAGATCGTGACCGCGTTCCTCATGGGCACCGCCCGGTTGTACGAGTTCGTCCGAGACAATCCGATGGTCGAGATGCGCTCGGTCGACTTCACCAACGACACGCACGTCATCCGGTCGTTCAGCCGGATGATCGCCATCAACTCGGCGATCGAGGTGGATCTCACGGGTCAGGTCGCGGCCGACTCGATCGGCCATCGTCTCTACTCCGGCGTCGGCGGCCAGATGGACTTCATTCGCGGGGCAGCGCTAGCCTCGAATGGTCGATCGATCATCGCGCTCCCGTCCACGGCCGCTGGTGGCACCGTGTCTCGGATCGCGGCCACGCTCCACGAGGGCGCCGGCGTCGTCACGACCCGGGCCCACGCACGGACGATCGTGACCGAGTGGGGCGTCGCCGAGCTGTACGGGAAGAGCCTCCGAGAGCGCGCGACCGCACTCATCGGGGTCGCCCACCCCGATCACCGAGCGGACCTCGAGGTAGAGGCGCGTCGCTACCATCTCATCTAGCCCCGGCAGACGACTCACCCGGTGGGAACGCGTCCGTCCGAGGGGCCGATCGGACCGCGCCAACGCGACGAATGGCGCTGCGTCGGCTGGACGGACGGGTGCACGATCACTGTGCGCGAGACCGCGAAGCGCCAGAAGGAGTCGATCATGAAGGTCCTTGTCACCGCCGCTTCCCGCCATGGGACGGCCACGGAGATCGCCGATCACATCGGCGCCATCCTCAAGGAATCCGAGCTCGAGGTCGAGATCCTGGCGCCCGACGCGGTCACGTCGCTGGACGGCTACGACGCAGTCGTGCTCGGCAGTGGCGTCTATGCGGGTCGATGGCTGGGACCTGCGAAGGAGTTCGTCAGCCGGTATGAGGCGGCCCTCCGGCAACGACGGGTCTTCCTGTTCTCGTGCGGACCCCTCGGCGAGCCGCTCAAGCCCGAGGGCGATCCGGACGACGTCGCCGCCGTGATGCTGGCGACCGAGGCAGTCGAGCACCGATTGTTCCCGGGCCGGCTGAACAAGGCGGACCTCGGGATGCCGGAAAAGCTGGTCGTCGCCGCGGTCAGAGCCCCGTATGGCGACTTCCGCGACTGGCAGGATATCGACGGATGGGCGCGCGACATCGCACGTCGCGTCCAGCCGCAGCCCGCCTCCGCCTGATCAGCCGCCGCCTGGACCCTTGAGCTTGGCCACGTACGCAGCGGCCTGCGCTCGCCGCTCCAGGTTCAGCTTCGCGAGGATGGAGCTGACGTAGTTCTTGACGGTCTTGTCCGAGAGGTAGACCTCCGCGGCGATCTCCTTGTTCGTCTTGCCCTCCGCGACGAGCGCCAGGATCTTGCGTTCCTGCTGGGTCAGGGCGGCGAGTTCATCAGGCTGATCAGACGCTGCGATACGGCGCATCCGCTCGAGCACCTTGCCGGTCACCGCAGGGTCGAGCAATGATTCGCCCCGACCGACGGCCTCCAGCGCCGCGACCAGATCCCTCGCCCGAACCTGCTTGAGCAGATAGCCGCTGGCGCCGGCGATGATCGCCGCGAGTACGGCCTCCTCGTCCGGGTAGCTGGTCAACATGACCACCCGCGTCTCCGGCAGCTCGGCCCGGATCTCCCGGCAAGCCTCCACCCCGGATCCATCGGGCAGACGGACATCCATGACGACGAGGTCCGGCTGGAATTGGCGGGCGGAGTCGAGTGCTTCGGCGACCGTACCTGCCTCGGCCACGACCTGGAACCCGGGCCGGCGGTCGAGCATCGCAGACAATCCCTGGCGGACGACTTCGTGGTCGTCCACGACCAGGATGGTCAACGCCTGGCTCGGGCTTTCAGTCGGTTCCGTCATGACTCCTCATCCTCGGGTGGGAGAACGACCCTGATGGTCGTGCCCTCGCTCCCGGTTTCGATGACGATGGTCGCACGGATGTCCGCCGCTCGCGACTGCATGTTGCTCATGCCCTGGTGCCCGAGGTTACCGCCCGCCGAGCGAGCGAACCCGCGACCGTTGTCCGTGATGGTCAGGTGGAGACCGGCCGCGTCGCCGGTCGCGCTGATCGAGGCCCTCGACGCACCGGAATGTCGGGCCGTATTGCTGAGGGCCTCATTGGCGATCGCCAGGAGGTGCGCCGTCGCTTCGGGCGACGGCTCGCGAGCGAGTTCGTGCGCGTCCACCTCGATGTCGATCAGGGAATTGTGGCGGAACTCCTCGGCGATCGCCACCAGTCCAGCGACGAGGTTCGTCCCGCTCAGCAGCTCCGGCCGGAGGCCGAAGATGAAGTTCCGGATGTCCCGGATCGTCAGGTGGAGGCTGTCGATCGCCCGCTCGACGCGGCGAGCCACTTCGGGTGGGTCATCCTCGAGAAGATCCGGGACATCTTCGAGCGACAGGCCGACGGCATAGATGCTCTGGATGATCCCGTCGTGCAGATCCTTGCTGATCCGCTCTCGCTCATCCACAACAGCCAGCCGCAGGACCTGTTCGTGGAGCCGCGCGTTCTCCATCGCGATCGCGGCATGACGAGCGAAGGTCTCGACGAGTTCCTGATCCTCGGACGTGAACTCCTCGTCGCCGACCTTGTCCGTCAGATACAGGTTCCCCATGGACCGGCCTTTCACGGTGATCGGGACGCCGAGGAAGGTATGCATCGGCGGATGATTTGCCGGGAAACCGTGACGCCGCGGATCGGTCGTGATGTCCGGGATCCGGATCGATCGGTTCTCGCGGATGATCAGGCCCAGGAATCCGTGGCCACGGGGCGGTGGGCCGATCGCTGCTCGCGCCGCATCATCGATCCCTGAGGTGATGAAGTGTTCGATGACGCCCTCGGAATCGACGATCCCGACGGCCGCATAGCGCGCCCCGACGAGAGGACGGACCTCATCGACGATGACTTGCAGGACCTCGTCGATCGGCAGGAGGCCGGCGATGGCACGGGTCGCGGCGTCGAATGCCCCGACGACTCGCTCACCGCCGCTCGGTCGATCGATCCCAGTCACGCGGGGGAGCGTAGCAGAGGGGGCCGCCAGCTCGAACCTCGTGCCACCCGGCCCGTCACAACCGGCCACATGGACCGTGAACCAAGACGGTCCCGACGAACACCATGGCTTGCATGGAAGCGCGCGCCGTGCCGCAGGCCCGTCGGATCCTGCTGGCGATCGATCTCACCAACGCTTCGCGCGGGGCCGTCGAGGAGGCGATCCAGCTGGCCGTCGACGATCATGCCGAACTCGTCGTCTTCAGCGTGGTCGAACGGTCCAACCTGCGCCTGCCCGGGGGGCGGATCCGCCGGATCGACCAGGAACGAGATCGACTCGAGAGCGGTGTCAGTGCCATCGTCCGGCGCGCCCGCGATGCCGGGGTCTCCGCCACCTACCTGATCTGGGACGGCGATCCTGCGGAATCGATCCTCGAGGCAGCCGTCACGGAGACGGCGGATGTCATCGTCCTCGGCTCCCGGCGACGCACGGACCTGCGACGGCTACTGCTTGGCAGCGTCTCGACCGAGGTGACCCAGAAGGCCACGTGTCGAGTCATCGTCGTGCCTGCCTGATGCGCCGACCGCGTGCGATCGGGCGATGACGGTCGCCAGCGTCCAGATCTTCTACTCGATCCTCGCGATCGTCGCCCTCGTCTTCGTCGGGTTCGCGGTCGTGGTCAGACTGCTCGCCCTGGGATCGGCACGGGCGCATGGCTGGTATCGCGCGATGTGCAGTGTCATCGGACCGAACGCGATCGGGATGGCGTTCGTGGTGGCGTCGCTGGCGACCGTGGGAAGCCTGTACTTCTCCGAGGTCGCCCACTTCGATCCATGCCGGCTGTGCTGGTACCAGCGGATCGCGATGTACCCGCTCGTGATCATCCTGGGGATCGCCGCCGTCCGCAGGGACGACGACGTCATCACCTATGTCCGCGCCCTGGCCGGGATCGGGGCGATCATCTCGATCTACCATCTCGGGCTCGAATGGATCCCGTCGCTCGACGCCGGGGCGTGCGGGACGGGCCGTCGTGCACCCTCATCTGGTTCCGCGAGTTCGGGTTCGTCAGCCTGCCGCTGCTGGCGCTCACCGGGTTCCTGTCGATCATCACCCTGTTGTCGATCCGGCGTGCCGAGATCGCCGAGGAGACCCATGACTGAACGATCGAAAGCCCGAGCCTCGCGCCGGGAGGCCGCCCGTCGAAACGACCAGAACCCCGCTGCGCGCTGGCTGCTGCCGGTCGTCGGGATCGTCATCCTGGGTGTGGCGGCCGCGGCGTTCCTGCTGAGCCAGACGGGGTCCGGCGGGTCGACGGGCCCGAGCGCCTCCGCAGCGACCGTGGAGGCCCCGGTGATCACCGGCAGTTCTCTTCCGGTGTACGCGGCGACCGGCGACGACCCCGCCAAGGGCATGACGGCTCCCATCGTCGCGGGCCACAACGACCAGGGCGTGCCCGTCACCATCGAGCCGACCGGCAACCCCATGGTGGTCGTCTTCGCCGCGCACTGGTGCACGCACTGCCAGAACGAGCTCCCGATCCTCCAGGCCTGGATCAGCAGTGGCGGCGCGCCGTCCGATGTCGACTTCCGCTCCGTGTCCACCGCGATCGACCCGACGGCGCCGAACTATCCGCCGTCCGCATGGCTCGAACGGATCGGCTGGACGGTCCCGCTCATCGTCGACCCGACGGGGTCGGTCGCCCAGGCCTACGGCCTCAGCGCCTACCCGTACTTCGTCCTGCTCGACGGTCAGGGCAAGGTCGTGGCCCGGATGACCGGTGAGGTCGGCACGGATGCGCTCGACGCGCTGCTCGCGGCCGTCCCAAGGAACTGAGCTCGGCTCGCGGAGGTCGCTCGTTCGAGGCCTGGCGCCTTCACGGATTGGGCAGGGATCCCGCGATCGAAGCGTCGGCCGGCATCCGCTCGCCGACGGACGATCCGCCGTGAGACGCTCGCATAGGCCCGACTGAAGCTCTGGAACAGGCGTCCGATCCGGTCGGGCGGGATGCCGATGCCGGTGTCTGGCTTTCGGTCGAACTACCAGCCCGATGTCGTGATGAACCACATCTACTTCACCGCACTGCGCGACGGTGCCGGGCTCGCCGCAGAACTCGCGCCAGGCGAAGGTGCTCCCCGCGTCTACATCGTTGAGCCAGTGGGGGCGTTCGAGGATGACCCCAACGTCACCGACAAGAAGTTCCCCGGCAACCCAACCCGGTCATATCGCAGCAGGGAACCGCTCAGGATCGTTGCCGAGGTGACCGACTGGACGCGGCAAACCCCCGCGGCGCTCCGGGCATGGCGCGACCGGCTGGCGGCAATCCGCGCGGATGAGCGAGGCGAGATCCTCAACTGAACGGCATCCCTGGATCGGGTTGGACCCGGACGACGTGGCGTCGGGAGCGGCCCGGACCGCTCCGGCAGGTTCGACATGCCGCAGGCTCCACCTGGCAGGAGCCAGGTTGACGCCGGGTCTGGCGCAAGACGATCCACCACTCCGACGGTCGAAGATCGGTCGGTGCGGCGGGCAAACGAAGACCCCGGTTCGCCTCCTCCGCGAACCGGGGTCTTCGTCGTTGGTTATGCCGTCGTCACGCGGGTGGGGCACCTTCCGCGCGAGTGTCCCTGCCCGCGATCGCACCCGGCTTCCAGGGCGTACCAAGAAGCGGGAGGAGATAGCGGTCGACGCCGTAGTAGCCGGCGACCTTCCAGGCGAGGATGAGCCCGATCGCCAAGGTGAAGAACACCGGGTTCGAAGAGCCCGATCCCGCAAGCAGGAAGGACATGTTCATGAGAGCACCGAAGAAGGCGGCCAGGCCGGTGAGCATCCCGATCAGCAGTCCGATCCCGACGGCCATCTCACCAAGGGTGATGACCCACGCGAACCAGGTGTAGGCCTGATTGTCGAGCAGGGTCTGGATGAAGCTGCGATACCAGTCGTAGTTGATCGGGGCGTGGCCCCCATCCGGGACCGCCACGGCACCGGTCCAATAGCCCTTCAGGGCGGTCCCACCGTCGATCCAACCTTCGCCACTGAACTTGTGCCATCCGGCTTCCAGCCAGCTGAAGCCCAGGTACAACCGGATCGGCAGCCAGAACAGGCCGGCTCGCGAGTTCCCGAACAGGAACCGAGTGAACGCCGGACCCTCGATCTCGATCGTCTCGCCGCCCTTGTCGTTGCGCATCTCGAAGAGCGCGACGAGCAGCAGCAGGAACGAGATCCAGAACCCGAAGGTCACGGCCTGATTGAGTGTGCTGTCCGGCTCGATGACGATCCACGGATTGACGAGCAGGAAGAGCAGCACGGCCGCGATCGCTGCGAGCGGGAGTGCGAGTCTCCGTAGGGTGGACATCTGGTTCCTTCCTCCTTGTGCTGTCCGGCCTGCGAGGCGGGTCACGTCTCCGCCGGTGTCGCAATTCGGTTCTGGGTAGACTCTCGGCGACAGCGATGTGAGGTTACAGGGTCCAACGGCACCCCCTCGTGGGGCCGTGAGTCACCGGGGCGGGCCGATTTCGCCTATCCATGGGCCGAATGGCACGTCCAGACTACGTCCTCGAAGGCGGGCGGGTCGCGAGGATCCGGGCCGAGAACGAGGGCCAGACCTCGAGCGCCCACGGCCCGAACGGGCGGTCGGTCAGCACGGCGAGCGCCAGCTGCACCCTCGGGTCGACCCACAGGAACGTCCCCGACCCACCGAAATGGCCGAACGCGGCCGGGCTGTTGTCGGGAGCCATCCAGTGCGGGTCCTTGCCGTCGTGCGGCTCGAAGCCGAGTCCCCAGTCGAGCGGGTCGTACCGACCGACCCCGGGAAGGAGTCCGATCAGGCCGGGGAAGGCGACCGTCGTGGCCGTCCTGAACATGGATTCGGACACGAGGGTGGGCTGAAGGAATTCGGCAGCCAGGAGCCCAAGGTCGCCGATCGGGCCGACGATGCCCTGCGACGGCCGCTCCTCCAGACGTGTCCTGGACATCCGCAGCGGGGTCAGGACGAAGCTCTCCAGGGCGGCGGAAAAGGGACGCTGGACTCGCCGGGCGATGAGCTCGCCGAGCAGGTCGAACGCAGAGTTGGAGTAGATCCGCCGCGCACCGGATCGGGCCAGGGTCGTCGGCCCGTCGAATGCCAGACCAGATGCATGGGCGAGCAGGTGACGGACGGTCGAACCGGGCGGTCCGGCCGGTTCATCGAGTTCGAGGAGTCCGCGTTCGACGCCGATCAGGACCGTCATCGCGGTGGCGAGCTTGGTGATCGATGCCCAGCGGAACGCGTGCCCATCGGCGCCATGGCTGGCGAGCACGCCGGTCGGATCGATGACGGTCGCAGCGGCATGGTCCGCCTCCCAGCCATCGATCTCGGCCAGGACGGACTCGAGATCAGCCATGACCCAAGCCTACCCGCCGACGCTCCGGCCCGGGACGACTGCCTGGTGCCGCTGGCCCGTCCGAGGGATGACACGAGTGCCCTGGACCCGGCATGCTGGCGAGATGCGACATCCCCATCCGCGCCCCGCGTCGATCCATCGGCCCGATCCTGGCCATGATGCTGCTCCTCGGCACCGCGATCCCGACCGCTGGCAGCGAGTTCCCCGTGGGCAAGGAGGGCTATCACAGTTACACCGAGGTGGGCGCGGATCTCGCCGCCGTGGCCGCCGCCCATCCGGACATCGTGTCGCGGTTCTCGATCGGCCAGAGCTACAAGGGCCGCCAGCTGTGGGCGGTCAAGATCTCCGACAACGTGAATGTCGACGAGGCGGAACCCGAGGTCCTGTTCGACGGCGGCATCCATGCCGATGAGCACATGGGCACGGAGATGGCGCTCCGGATCATCCATTGGCTGGCTGACGGCTATGGGACCGACCCGCGGATCACCTCGATCGTGAACAGCCGCGAGATCTGGGTCGTGCCGATGATGAACCCCGATGGCGCCGAGTTCGACATCCGCAACGGCAAGTTCCACTACTGGCGGAAGAACCGGCAACCGACCCCGGGTACGAGCTCGATCGGGACCGATCTGAACCGGAACTTCGGCTACCGGTGGGGCGGCGGCGGACGAACGAGCACGAACCCGCAGGCCATCACCTACCGTGGACCGGGCGCGTTCTCGAGTCCGGAAGCCCGGGCGCTGCGCGACTTCCTCGCCAGCCGGGTCGTCGACGGTCGCCAGCAGATCCGAACCGCGATCACCTTCCACGAATACGGTCGCCTCGTCCTGTGGCCATACGGCTACACGAAGACGAACGTCCCGGCCGACATGACGGCCCAGGACCACGCGGCGCTCGCGAAGATCGGCAAGCACATGGCCGCGACCAACGGCTACCGACCCGAGCAGGCCAGTGACCTGTACATCACCTCCGGCACGTCGCGGGACTTCGAATATGGCGCGTACCGGATCTTCAGCTATACGTTCGAACTGTCGATCAGGGACTACCCGGATGATTCGATGATCGCCAAGGAGACGGGCCGCAACAAGGAAGCCGCCCTGTACCTGATGGAGCGTGCCTGGTGCCCGCTCGGGGTCCTTGGTCCCGCGGTCAGGGCGGCTCGGTGTGGAGTGTTCGACGACGATCTCGAGGTAGCTCGGGGCTGGACCGTCAACCCGGATGGCACGGATACGGCGCCGTGGGGCGCCCGGTTCGCTCGTGCCAACCCTGCGCCAACGAGCAAGTTCGGCCCGAAGCAACTGGGAACGACGCCGTCCGGGTCGCGCGCCTTCGTGACCGGCGCCAAGGCAGGCAAGTCGGCGACGACCCACGACCTCGACGGCCTGTCGACGATCCGTTCACCGCAGGTCCAGCTGGCGGCCGGATCGGGTCAGCGCCTGACGTTCCGTTATGTCTTCGCCCACACCAGGAAGTCCACGTCCGCGGACAAGCTGCGCGCCATCGTGGAACTGGCCGATGGAAGCCAGGTCGAGGTCTTCCGCGTGGACGGCAGCCCGACCGATGTCGATGGCGACGTGGCGCACGGCCTCGGTCTCGATGGATGGGTTCGCCGGCCAACAGGTCCGGCTCCGCTTCGTTGCGGTCGACGGCGGTGTCGCGAACCTCCTCGAGGTCGAGCTCGACGACATCCGGATCACTCGCCCCAGCTGAGGCTCGACCAGCCGCGCGATGCCGCTAGCGCCGAAGGCCAGCCAGGGCCACCCTGACGCCGCGTCGCGCGCTCCGGTGCCGTGAACGGCTGGCGTCATCGGGCACCCGCCCGCTCCGGCGATCCGGTTCGACTTCATCCGGGTCCCGATACCAAGCCGCGAGGTCTCGATTGATGATGAGGACCGGCGCATCGCGAACCTCGAGGATGCCGTCGACAACGTACGCGATCGTGGCGTCGGTCAGTGGCACCATCGGCTCCCGGTCGAAGAAGCTGACCAGCGTCGTGGCGCCGACCCGGCCGTGATATCGCCCGAGGATCGCGTATGGTCCGATCTGTGCCTGGATCCGACGTTCATCGGTCGGGATGCGCCGCGCCCTGGCGCCGCGCGGGCCGCTGGCCAGTGCCGCACAGACCTGGGATCGATCGATCGTGAACGTGTCCGCGCGCACCCGCCCTCCATCGAGTCCTTCGAGCACGACGTCCTCAAGGGTCAGGGTCGAAAGGGTGTTGATGTGGTCGGTCAGACGGTCGCCCTGAACGTCGAGTTGGCCTGTGATGAGGCAATCGCCGGCGAAGCCCGAAAAGGTGGTACGCACACCACGATGGTGCGGCGGGCATGGGGTCGTCCGCGACGATACGAAGGTCAGACGGCGACCCGGACCAGACAGCCTCGCGAACCGGTCGACGGAGACGGCCCGTGCAACGGTCGCGCATGGAGAAGTGAGATGCGGGGACGTGCGGGTGGTTGCCCAGGAGGCATGCTGGCAACGCCATCCCGGACGAGTCGGGCAGGACCTTCGATCCCGTATCGGTGGACGGCGGGGAATGACATGAGTTCGTCATCGGGCGAGCCTATAGTCTGGTCATGCGTTTCCTGACTCCCAAGCCGCAGGCTGTCCCCTCCCCCGCTGAAGCTCTCCCCGGCCGTCCAGACCCGATCGCCACGCCCGGTCGCCACACCGTGCTCGGCACGCCGCTCGATGGCCCCTGGCCGGATGGGACCGAGACCGCCGTGTTCGGGCTCGGGTGTTTCTGGGGTGCCGAGAAGGCCTTCTGGCAGCTCCCCGGGGTGGTGACGACCGCTGTCGGATATGCCGGTGGCTCGACCCCCAATCCGACCTATCAGGAAGCCTGCTCGGGCAGGACCGGGCATGCCGAGGTCGTCCTCGTCGCGTTCGATCCGCTACGGATCAGCTACGAACGCCTGCTCAGGACGTTCTGGGAGCACCACGATCCGACCCAGGGGATGCGACAGGGCAACGACCACGGGACGCCAATACCGATCGATCATCCTCACCGCGAACGAGGACCAGCGGGCGACGGCCGAGGCGACCCGCGACGCCTATCAGGCCAGGCTGACGGCGGCGGGCTACAAGGCGATCACCACCGAGATCGTCCCAGCCGGCCCGTTCTATTACGCCGAGGACTACCACCAGCAGTACCTGGATAAGAACCCGAACGGCTATTGCCCCGACCACGGCACCGGCGTGTCGTGCCCGATCGGGGTCGGCGTGAAGGCGTAGCCCGGACGCCCTTGTGCCGACGCCTACGATGGCGGCATGAAGCCTGACAAGGCCCCCGGCTACTGGCCGACGCGGATCCTGCTCGCGGTCGCGATCCTCGCCACCGCGACGACGGTGCTGTTCGCGCTATGGTCGGCGATCGTGGCACCGTCCGGGTTCGGCGGCCCCATCCCGAGCGTATTGGGACTGCCGAGCACGGTGTTGGTGTCCCTCCTTGCTGCCGGCGTCGCGCTCCTCGGCCTCATCTGGTCGATCCAGGTCTTCCGCGGGCGACGCGACGAGCCGCCGCCATGGCGGTACCGAGATCGCTAACGCGGGCTCCAACGGACGGTTCCGTGTGCGCCAGCAGCGCTCCGGTACGTCGCCCGATCTACGCGAGTTGTTGCCGTCGAGGACCATCGATGTCGAGCGTTACGAACCGCATCACGATCCGCCGAGCGATCGAGGACGTCTTTGCGGTCTTGACCGACGTCGAGAAGACCGGGATCTGGTTCCCGGGAGACGTCGATGAACACTGGACCTCGCCGCCTCGCACGGTGGTGACCGAGTACGACCCACCGTACCGGGCGGCGATGGCGGGCACCTCGCCAAACGCCCCGTTCGTGGGCACGCTCGTCTTCAGCCGCGAAGGTGAGGCGTCGACGGTCGAGGTCACGACGGAGATCTCACTCCGGGGCGCCTCTCGGATCGCAGGGCCGATCTTCGCCGCCTGGTATGGCCGGGCGTGGGCTCGCGGACTCGAGACGCTGAAGCGGTTGATGGAATCGGGGGAGCTGTAGAACCCGAAGCGATCGCCCCGAACCACGGCAGTAGTGTCTCCTGCCGATCGAGGTCGGCGCAGATCGACCATGGACAGTCAAACCGTTAGGCTCTGGCGGTCATGACCCAAGCCTCCGACCCGGAACGTGGCGACGACGAGTTCTGGCGCGATTTCCTGACCCGCGGCGACGGTAGGGAGCGCCAGCTTCGCCGGGTCCTGAGGCTGATCCCGCAGGCTCCGCGCTGCAAGCTGTGTGCAGCACCATTCTCGGGACCAGGTGCGCCGCTGATGCGCTTGATCGGCAAGCGGCCTTCCGCCAGGACACCGGACATGTGCGACACATGCTTCGACTTCATGGCGCATCATCACGGCGGAGCCGAGATCGAGTGCAGCTTCCTGTTCGCCGACATCCGCGGTTCCACCGCGATCGCGGAGGGCATGACCGCCACCAGTTTTCGCGGTCTCCTGGATCGCTTCTATGGCACCGCGACCAAGGTCGTCTTCGACCACGACGGTAGCGTGGACAAGTTCGTCGGCGACGAGCTGGTGGCGATGTTTCCCCCGATCATGAGCGGCCAGCGGCACGCATCACAAGCGATCGGAGCGGCTCGGGCTTTGCTCAAGGCAACAGGTCACGGGAAGGCCGGCGACCCGTGGGTGCCGCTCGGAGCCGGCGTCCATACAGGCCCCGCCTGGGTCGGCGCGGTGGGTGACGAGTCGCACATCGAGCTGACGGCCCTGGGCGACACGGTCAATACCACCGCTCGTCTTGCGTCCACGGCCGGCGTCGGCGAGATCCTGGTCACGATCGCTGCCGCCGAGGCTGCCGGACTCAGTGTCGCCGATGAGCGCCGATCACTCGACTTGAAGGGCAAGGAACTCCCAACGGACGTCGTGGTTCTCCGTGTCTGACCCCGCCAAGACGTCGGGCTCAGGCGGCCACGTCGATCGTCGATCGGCGGGATCTGGTCGACGATCCCCGAAAGATCGCGAGGACTGAGACGAAGACCAGGACCGCCCCGACCCACTGACGAGGATCCAGCCGCTCGCCCAGCAGGAGCGCTCCCGCGACCACTCCGACGATCGGGATGAGATAGAACGAGACGGCCGCGAACGACGCCGCTACGTGACGCAGCGCCCCGAGATAGAACCAGTAGCGGCCGGCGTAGTAGAGAACGCCTGACCCGATCGCGCTCGCAAGCCCGATCGGCGTCAGCGAAGCGGGCGCGATCGCCCCACCGGCCAGACCGACGAGGACCACAAGACCCAGCGCCAGCGCCGGCCGATCGGGGCCACCATATCGATGTCCGTCAATATAGCGATGTTCGCTTTGTGCTGCCGCTCAGCGCTCGGCACCGAGGCTGGCGGCCGCCCAACGAGCGAGCTCGACGTCGGCATCTTCCGGCAACCCGCTCACCCCGACGGCCCCGATCACGTCACCGTCGACGATGATCGGCACTCCGCCGCCCCAGCCGACGTAGCGCGGGTCGCCGAAGTTGGTGACCGGGAACCCCTCGGTCCGGGATCGCTCACCGAGGACGCTCGACTCCACGCGCTCGCGAGCCGCCGTGAACGCCTTGTGGATGGCGATGTTGATGGACGCCAGGCCACACCCGTCGGTGCGCAGGAACGCGACCAGCTCGCCGTGGGGATCGACGACCGCGACCGCGGCCCCGTGCCCGTCGGCATCGAGGCGGTCACCGATCATGGCGATGAGGCGGCGCGCCTCGACGTGACCGATCTCTCTTCGTTGTGGCATCAGGAGATCTCCGTGAGCGGGAGCCTGGCATCGGTCCAGGCGCCGTCGGCGTGGCTCGACGAGACGGCCGCGTCGACGAACTTCACCCCGATGGCGCCGTCACGTTCGTTCGGGAACCACAGCGCGAGCGGATCCGGCTCGCGCCCCGACCGCCGCGCGGCGATCGCCTCCGCGGCATCCGAGTAGATGTTGGCGAACGCCTCGTGAAAGCCTTCCGGGTGCCCGGCCGCGACCCGACATGCCCGGGTCGACGCCGGCAGCGACCCAGGCCCGTTCGGTGTGTACACGCGAACCGGCCCGTCCAACGGCTTGAAGGTCAGCCGTGTGGGTCGTTCCTGGTGCCACTCGAGACTACCCTTCGTGCCGGACACGCGGAGTCGGAGGCCGTTCTCAACGCCCGCGGCCGTCTGGGTGACCCAGAACGTCCCGCGCGCACCGTTGTCGAAGCGCAGCATCGCCGCGCCGTAGTCGTCGACAAGCCGTTCCGGGATCACGTGGCCGATCTCGGCGGCGACCTCGGTGACCTCGAGGCCGGTGACGAATCGGGCGAGGTTGTGGGCGTGCGTTCCGATGTCGCCCATGACCAGCGACGGTCCGCCTCGCACCGGGTCGTAGCGCCAGGGCAGGCCGCCGGCCGGGTCCGGGTCGGACTCGTCGGCCTTGCCGCCCTGGACGTACTCGACCTGGACCAGCCTGATCACGCCGACCTCCCAGCCTCGACCAGCGCGCGCGCCTGGCGGACCATCGGGTAGCCCGTGTAGTTGTGGGTCAGGCAGAACACCAGCCCGGTCGACTCGACCTTCCGAACGATGTCCAAGGCCTCATCGAGCGTGTTCGTCATCGGCTTGTCGCAGATGACATCGAACCCGCGATCGAGCGCCGCCATGGCATATCGATGATGGCTGTCGTTCGGGGTCATGATCGCGACGACTTCGGCGCCATCCTCGCGTTCCCGCTCCGCGTCGAGCATCGCGATCGCATCGGTATAGGCACGGCCCGGATCGATCCCCATCCCGACGGCAGCCTCGCGGGATCGCTCGGGATCCGACGAGACGACCCCGGCCACGAGCTGATAGCGACCATCGAGTCGGGCGGCGGTTCGGTGGATCGAACCGATGAAGCTGCCCGGGCCACCGCCGATCACAGCGAGGCGAAGCGGTCGGCCGAGCATCTCGATCACCGGATTCGTGTCCACGCGAACCTCCTCGTTCAATGCTTGCTCGGTGTGCGTTCCAGGTCCGACGGCTGGGGTAGACGGTCGGCCAGCCTAATCCTGACCCCAGAAGTCGATCACCAGCGCGTCAGCGACCAGCGGGCCGAGCTTCGCCCCGAACGCCTTGTGGGCCGGATGCGCCAGGTAGACGGCGCGATCCTCCTCGCGCTTGAACGTCAGGAGGAAGCAATGCGTCAGCCCTTTGTTGAGGTTCTCCGGGCTGTTGTTCGGGCCCCACTGCAGACTCCGGACCTGGGGGATCATTGCCTTGAGTTGCCGGGCTGACGCGACGAGGTCGCTGATCTGGGCGTCGGTGACGGCGTTCTCGAACCTGAACGCCACCACGTGGTGGAGGATGTTCCGGTCGGGAGCGTCGTCGGCGGTCATGGTTTCGGACATCCTAGTCGTCATGGACGTGCCTGTTCCCGATATCCCGGTGGTCAAGACCTACCTCATCGACGGCAGCGTCTGTCATCATTGGCTGGCGCGACGGCTCGCGACCTGCGCGGAGGACCACTTGGATGGATCGTGACGATCCCGCCTATGCCGGTCAACGTGATTACAACCGGTTGTTGCTCAACGCGTACGACCCGTTGGTCCTCGGCCCGATCGCCCGGTTCATCTGGAAGTGCCCGACGACCAACCTTGTCGAGCGATACCGGCAGCACGTCCGCAGTAATCACCTGGATGTCGGTCCCGGCACCGGCTACTTCCTCGACCGGTCTGGCCTGCCCGACGGCAGCCCGGTGACCATCCTCGACCCGAATCCCGACCGTCCTCGGCCATGTCTCTCGTCGGCTCGGGCGACTCGACGTCACGCGTTGGAGGCCGACGTCCTGAAGCCGCTTCGCGGTCGACGGGCCATTCGACTCCGCCGCACTTCACCTCGTGATCCACTGTCTACCCGGTCCGCTGTCGCGCAAGGCCGAAGCCGTCGCCAATGTCGCGGCCGTCCTCGCACCAGCCGGCGTGTTGTTCGGTGCCTCCGTTCTCGGCAGATCGGGGAACCACACGCGACCGGCGAGGGCGCTCCTTGCCGCGTTCAACCGTCAGGGCGGCTTCGACAACCTCGACGACACGAAGGAGGGGCTCGGCGAGATCCTGGCGGCATCGTTCGGGCAGGTCGACATCGAGACCATCGGCTCGATCGCGGTCTTCGCAGCCACGGAACCGCGTCAGTGAGCGAGGACCGCGACCTCCACGCCTTCCGTGACGAGGGCCTCGTCGCCACGACAGCTGGTTCGATCGAGATCCTCGATGTCGGCCGCGTTGCCGCCCAGGTCGGGCGCTGGCAGGAACGGAGCCACCGCTGATGGCCCGCGAGCCGACCCGGGACCGGGGCGAAAGCGAGGGATCAGAAGGAGCGGGCAGCTTCCTCGAGCGGCTCGGACTGTACGAGACGGGAAACGGACTTCCGCACGGCCCGGGGGCGATCGTCCTCGGGCTAGTCGTGGTCCTCGCGGCTCGATCGATCAGGCGCGTGTTCATGGCCGTGACCCGGCGTTGACTGCCGGCCGGTCGGAGGTACACGCGGCCGACGCAGTGGCCCCGGCACGCGTTGGTGCCTCGCGGTGACCGACGTCGTGACCCTCGGCGAGTGCCTGGTCGCCTTCGTCGCCTCGAGTCCCGGCCCGCTGGCCGAGGTCGCCTCGTTCGATCGCTTCGTGGCCGGCGCCGAGGCCAACGTTGCGGTCGGCCTTGCCCGGCTCGGGCCATTCGGTCGGCTTCGTCGGCCGCGTGGGTCAGCGACGGGTTCGGTGATGCGATCGTCCGACGGCTGCGCGGTGAGAAGCGTCGATGTTCGCGGGCTGACCATGGATCCCGACGCGACGACCGGGATCCTGTTCCGGGAACGCCGATCGCATCGGCGGCGCCCATGTCGTCTATGCGCGCCGGGGATCGGCGGGATCGCGGCTCGATTCGGCGGATGTCGATCGTTCGGTCGCGGATGGCGTATTCGCCGGGGCGTCGCTGGCTGCACCTGACCGGGATCACCCCGGCCCTGTCATCGGCATGCCGGACCGCGACGGATCGAGCCATCGAGATCGCCCGCGGGGCCGGGATGACCGTGAGCCTCGACCTGAACCTCCGGCGCCGCCTCTGGTCTGACGAGGCGGCCGGCCCCGTCCTGCGAGCGCTCGCCGCCAAGGTGGACGTGCTCTTCGGCAGTCCTGATGAACTCGCCGTGGTGACGGGCCTGGGAGCCGGCGACGACCCGGAACGCCTGCTCATGGCCGCGACGAACCTCGGGCCGCGGATCGCCATCGCGAAGCTCGGGGCCGGCGGTTCGATCGCGCTCGCCGGCGACGCTGGCGACGTCCAGTGGCGCGGGCCGGCGTCCCGATCCCGATCGTGGTCGACCCGGTCGGGGCCGGCGACGCGTTCTGCGCCGGCTTCATCGCCGGCCGGCTGGACGGTGTGGACGTTCCCGCCGCGCTCGAGATGGGGAATGCCTGCGGGGCGGCGGTCGCGTCGGCGATCGGTGATCAGACCGGCCTCCCCGACCGCGCGGAGCTGGCGGCGATCCTCCGTGCTGCCGCGGACCCGACCGAGACCGACACGATCCGCTGACCGGCGCGACGCCGGCCGACACATCGGCGGCCGCTCGAGACGTCTTCGCTCTGGCCGATACGCCATCGATTCGTCGCGTCCGGCGCCGTTCGGGCGCGATCTGGCTCGCGTACGGCATCCTTACGCCACCTACCGGAGTCTCACCGCGTCCATGTCCGCCATCGACCAGGCCACCCGCCGACGCCCTCGCCGAACGCAGCCGACGACCCTTGGCTGGATCGCGGTCATCCTCTTCCTGTTCCTCGCGGGGCTCGGCGCCATCGGCGCTGTCGCCGCCATCGGTGCCTACAACTCGTTGGCGTCAGGTCTCGCCGACCCGACCACGCTGACCGAGTACGCCCTGCCGGAGGAGACGATCATCTACGACCGCACCGGGACGATCGAACTGGCGCGGTTCGGCGACGCGAAGCGCGAGGTCGTCACCTTCGACCAGATCCCGAAGGTCCTGCTCGACGCGACGACGGCGGTCGAGGACAAGACCTTCTGGGAGAACGCGGGCTTCGATCCGGTGGCGATCGTATCGGCCTCCCTCGACTCCCTGCGTGGCGACAGCCGTGGCGCGTCGACGATCACCCAGCAGCTCGTCCGGGCACGTCTGCTCGATCCGGCCCTCGTCCAGGACCCCAGCCGGAACGTCGAGCGGAAGCTGAAGGAGCTCATCCAATCGGTCCGGGTGACCTCCGCCTTCCCCGGTGTCGAGGGCAAGCAGCAGATCATCACCGCGTACCTCAACCAGAACTACTACGGCAATCAGAGCTACGGCGTGAAGGCCGCCGTGCGCAGCTACTTCGGCATCGACCTCGCCGACATCGACCCGGCCCAGGCCGCGATCATCGCCGGCCTGCCCAAGTCGCCCTCCAACTACGACCTCGTCCGCAACGCGATCGAGCAGTGCACGACGGTCATCGCGGAGGGTGAGGATTGCCCGACCTCTGAGCTCGTCGTTCCCCAGGACACCGCCGTCGTCCAGCGTCGAGACCTCATCCTCGGGCTGCTTGCCGAGGGCCGGACGCCGATGTCCGGGACACAGTATTCGGCCGCGGAATTCATCGCCGCACAGCGCGACCAGGTCGTCCTGGCAGGCCAGTCGGCCACGCGCTGGATCGCGCCACACTTCGTCTGGGCCGTGCGTGATGAACTCGCGACCAAGCTGTGCGGTCCGGACACCCCCACCTGCGACGCCCTCGATCTCGGCGGCCTGCGAGTGACCACGACGCTCGACGTGGGGCTCCAGCGGATCGCCGAGAAATGGGTCAAGGCCGCGGCCATCGTGCCCCATGCCAAGAACCCCACGGCTGCGGCCAAGGCGCTCGGATTTTCGAAGCTGGAGCCGTGGATGCAGAACCTGCGCAACAAGAACCTGCGCAACAGCGCCCTGGTCGCGCTCGACTACCAGACCGGCGAACTCGTCGCCTACGTCGGGAGCGCCAACTATTACGCGACCAAGACCAGGGACGCGTTCCAGCCTCAGTACGACGTGATCGGAAAGGGCTATCGCCAGCCGGGTTCGGCGTTCAAGCCGTTCAACTACGCGGTCGCCATCAACGACAAGACCCTGACCGCCGGGACGATGTTGATGGATGTCGGCACGGACTTCGGCAAGGGCTATACGCCCAACGACGCCGATCGACTCGAGCGCGGCCCGGTCCGCGTCCGGAACGCGCTCCAGTTCTCGCTCAATATCCCGTCGGTCAAGGCGATGGCGATCAACGGACCGGCCCATGTCTTCGCCAAGGCCCAGGACTTCGGGATGGTCTTCCAGGGCCAGCGGACGGCGGAGCTGGCACTGGCGCTCGGCGTCCAGGAGGTGCGCCCGGTCGACCTCGTGACCGCGTACGGAACGCTCGCCAACAGCGGCCGCGAGATCCCGCACACGACCATCCTGACGGTCAAGGACACGGACGGCGCCGATGTCGTCGATCCGTACGTGCCGCCGGCCGGGACCCCGGCCGTCAGCCCGCAGGCGGCCTACATCGTGACGGACATCCTGGCCGGGAACACGAACCCGAACGTGAACCCGTACTGGGGCAAGTTCGCGATCCGAACCCGGACGGCCGGCGCCCGGCGACGCTCAAGACGGGCACCAACAACGACGCCAAGGACCTCAACGCCTACGGCTACATCGCGCCGCCGACGAACAAGGGACGGACCGCCGGCGCCTACGCCCTCGTCGCCGGCGTGTGGAACGGCAACTCGGACAACACCGTCGTGTCGACCGCTGCCCGCCCGCTGTTCTCGATCGACGTCTCGACCTACGTCTGGCAGGGGTTCATGAACGAGGCGACGGCGAGCTGGCCGATCACGAACTTCAAGGCGCCGTCGGACGGGCTCGTCCGGGTCAGGATCGATCCGTGGACCGGGGCGCCCTCCTCGGGCAGCACCACGGTCAATGAGTGGTTCATCGCCGGGACGCAGCCGACCTCGCCACTGGCGCCCGAGACCTGCGGGATCGACGTCGTCGTGCACGTCAATGTCGAGACGGGCTTCGATTCCTGGATGGTCGCGGACCAGGATTGGCTGCGCCGCGCCGAACGCGGCCCCGGGACGCTGGGCGGGCCGAGTCGCACCCGGACCGCCTACTTCTACAACGGCGGCTACCAGCCGTACGGCGCATCCTGGGGAGCGCTCGTCGGCGGCAGTTGCGGTCCGCAGCCATCTCCAACGTGCTACCCGCTCCCGACGCCGGATCCGAGCGGTGTGATCCCGTCGTTCGAGATCCCGTCCCCGTCGGGATCCGGACCAGCCCCGCTGCCCTGCCCGACGCCGATCCCGACCGAGACCCCGAGTCCGTCGCCGTCGGAGGTCCCGTCCGAACCACCCAGCCTGCCGCCGCCGACTCCGACTCCGACCCCGAAACCGACGCCGACCGTCCGACCCCGACCCCGAAGCCGACCCCGAAGCCCGACCCCGTCGCCGACACCAACACCGACCCCCGCACTGCCGGTGCCGCCGGCACCGTGACCCTGCCCGTGGTCGAGGTCCAAGGTCTCCAGGTCCGGCGCTCCGGCCGGACGATCCTGGGTCCGCTGGACTGGACGGTCATGGCCGGCGAACGGTGGGTCGTGATCGGTCCGAACGGGTCCGGCAAGACCACCCTCCTTTCGACGATCGGACTCGACCTGTGGCCGACATCGGGGACCGTCGAGGTCCTCGGCGAACGCTACGGGCGGGTCGACTCGCGGGAGCACCGGCGGCGGATCGGGACCGCGGGGAGTGCCGTCGAGAGCCTCTTCCGGATGGACCTCAGCCCCGTGACCCTGGTCATGACCGCGCGCCACGCCGCCACCGAGCCGTGGTGGCACGTCTACACGGACGAGGACGAGCGGCGGGCTCGTCAGCTGCTCACCCGCCTCGGGCTGGAGCGAGTCGCGGACCGACCGTACGGCAGCCTGTCGGCGGGGGAACGTCGCCGGACCTCGATCGCGCGCGCGCTCATGCCCGATCCCGGACCTCCTCCTGCTCGACGAGCCGGCCGCCAACCTCGATCTCGGTGCGCGCGAGGCGCTCATCGCGGACCTGGCGACGCTCGCCTCGGCCGCGCGACCGACCGCGATCATCCTCGTCTCGCATCACGTCGAGGAGATCCCGCCCGGCTTCGACCACGCCCTGGTCCTCGCCGGCGGCACGGCCGTCGCGGCCGGACCCATCGACGACACGATCCATGGCGACGTGCTGAGTCGCGCCTTCGGTCTGCCGATCGTCGTCGGGCGCGACGGTGACCGGAGATGGGCCAGGACGCCGACACCAGAACGTCACATCGACCGACGATGATGTCCCGGTGAGTACCACCGCACGGACGACACACCCGGTCGCCACCGAGACATCGGCCCCGCTCCGCCCGGATATCCAGGCGGCCATCGCCGGCATCGTCGCCGTGGCCGCAGCACTGGGCGTCTCGGAGCTGCTCGCCGGGCTCTTGCCCGGGGCGACATCGCTCGTCGCATCGGTCGGCCAGGTCGCGATCGATCTCCAACCGCCCGGTGCCAAGGATGTCGTCGTCTCGCTCTTCGGGACCAATGACAAGCTGGCCCTGGAGCTATTCGTCGTCGTCGTCGGACTCGCCGTCGGAGCGGGCCTCGGCCTCATCGCCCGGCGGCGATACCCGATCGCGGTCGGCATCTTCATCGGGTTCGGTGCGATCGGGTTCCTTGCGGCGCTCGGCGATCCCCTCGCCGATCCGGCGATCATGGCCGCGTCGTCGGCCGTCGCGGTCGGCGTGGGTCTGTGGATCCTCGGCTGGCTGCTCCCCCACCCTGTCGCCGCAGCGCCATCAACGGCTCAGATGCCGGACTGGTCCCGTCGCTCCTTCCTCATCCGGTCTGCGTCGGTCGGCGTCGGATCCGTCGCGATCGGCCTCGCGGGACGCCGGCTCCTTGAACGCCAACTGGTCGCCCCGGTCGGGAGCGGCCCGGCCATCCCACCGGCCTCGGACACGGTGCCGGCGCTGACCGCGGCCCAGGACCTGTCGCCGACTATCGCCGACCTGACCCCGATCGTCATGCCCAACGACCGCTTCTACCGCATCGACACCGCCCTCTTGACGCCGAGCGTGAGCACGGACGGCTGGACGCTGAAGATCCATGGGATGGTCGATCGGGAGACGACGCTCACCTGGGCGGAGCTGGTCAGTCTGCCGATGTTCGAGCAGTACACGACGATCGCCTGTGTCAGCAACGAGGTCGGCGGCCGGCTCGTCGGGAACGCCAAGTGGACCGGTGTCCGGCTGCGCGAGGTGCTGGCGATGGCCGGCGTCCAGAGCGGCGCGACCCAACTCGTCGGGCGCTCCGTCGACGGCTTCACCGCCGGCATGCCCACGGCCTGGGTGATGGACCCGTCGCGAGAACCGATGATCGCCCTGAAGATGAATGACGAGCCACTCCCACCGAACCACGGCTACCCGGCGCGCCTGATCATCCCCGGCCTGTACGGCTACGTCTCGGCGACGAAGTGGCTCAGCGAGCTCGAATTGACGACGCTCGAGGGGTTCGACGGCTACTGGGTCCCGCTGGGCTGGGCCAAGGAAGCACCGATCCTCACCCAATCCCGGATCGACACGCCAAAGGGCGGCGTGCAGGCCGGTCAGGTCGCCATCGCCGGGATCGCCTGGGCCCCCGATCGGGGCGTCTCCCGGGTCGAGGTCGCGGTCGACGGCGTCTGGCAGGACGCCCGGATGTCCGCACCGATCTCGGACGCCACGTGGGTCCAGTGGGTCCTCGACTGGGCAGCGACCCCGGGTGACCATGTCATCACCGTCCGGGCGACCGACGGCGCCGGCGTCCTCCAGGAAGAGATCCCGTCACGCCCCGCGCCCGATGGCGCACGTGGCTGGGACACCGTCACGGTCCGCGTCAGCTGAGTCGTCGCGCGCTGTTCGTGGCGGCCTGGAAGCGAAACGGATAGAGTCAGATGATGCCTCGACGTCGCTATCTCTTCGACCCTCCAGAGCGGTTCGTCGCCGGAACGGTCGGCCAGCCCGGAGACCGGACGTTCTTCCTGCAGGCCCGCGACGGCGCTCGCGTGGTCAGCATCGTCCTCGAGAAGGTCCAGGTTGCGGTCCTTGCCGAGCGGCTCTCCGAATTGCTGTCCGAACTGGGCCGGCGCGGGGTGTCGGCCGCGGCCGAGGCCGACAGCGCGACGGCCGCCGATGACCAGGGCCCGCTCGACGAACCGCTTAACGAGGCATTCCGGGCCGGTTCGCTGACGCTTGGCTGGGATGGCGATGCCGAACGCGTCCTGGTGGAGGCCCGCGCCCAATCCGAGGACGGCGAGGCGATCGATCCGGACGAGGATGACGAAGAGGACGAGGACGGCCCGGACCTGCTGCGCGTGATGATCTCGGCCGAGGCGGCCCGCACCTTCGTCTCGCGCGCGGCACGGATCGTCGCGTCCGGTCGGCCTCCGTGTCCGCTATGCGGCGCGCCGCTCGACCCGCAAGGGCACATCTGCCCCCGCCGTAACGGTCACTACGTCAACTAGGTCGGCTAGGCGTCGCAGAGCGTCGCAAGCGTTCCATTCGTGCGTGAAACGTCAGCCGGTCGGCCGGATCGGGTCAGTCTGAATGATGCACGAAGTGTTGCAGCCCGTCCTCCGTTGCCGGGCATCGTTCGGTGGCCATTCGAACCCTCCGTTCGAAGACACCCTACTCCGCCATCGCCCCGGTCGGCCCGGACGAGCTGGCCGCATGATCGCTGGATCGCGAGTCCGGGACCGCAGCCGAGGTCCCGTGAGACTAGGCTAGAGCGCTTAGCTGCGGGTTATGGGTCGAGCTCGAGGAGCGCGCAGCGAGGCGGCCGGGATGATATGCAACCCGGTGCTCGGACGCACCGCCTCTTTTGGCGAGGCCTCGCGTTTGGTTGCCAGGTGGTTCACAGTTCCCGACGGAAGGGAGGCTGGGACACCGGCAGGAGTCGCCCGTCGGATCCCACCAGCGCGGCATCCCATCCGGTCGCCCGACGCCACGCTGTGCCAATGGCGAGTCCGACCCTTCCGGTCACACGGAGGTGTCCCTCATGGTCCGTCGCCTGTTCACCCTTGGCTCGGTCGTGGCTGCGCTCGTCGTGCCCTTGACAAGCGCTATCGCCGCCCCGCCCAAGGGCAGCTGCGCGCCACCATTCACGCCGATCAGCCGATCCGAATACCCGGTGCAGTTCCCATTGCTGATCGAGGTGTTCGGTGAGGACGCGATCGCGCAGTTCGATGTCGTCGACGCCAACAACAACGGCATAATCTGCTACCAACATCGCCCGTCCTGGTCGACGTCGTACGTCACGCACACAGCGCTGCTCAACATCGTGGACGACACGGCCGCGCCCCACTCAGGCAGCTGAGCGACGGGTTACCCCAGTGGGTCGCGGTCCCAACCGGTCGGCCCGGACAGGCTGGCCGCACGAACACGGGATCGCAAGTGCGGGAGAATGGAACCCGGACCGTAGGGAGCGAAGTCGATGACGGCAGATTGCCTGATCTGCGCCAAGCACCGCGGCGAGGGACCACTGGGTGGCGAGCGGATCGCCCGACTCGATGGTTTCTGGGTCTGGCATGCTCCGCCCGGAGACGACGGGGCCGCCCCGCTCGGGTATCTCATTATCGAGAGCGATCGCCATCTCGGATATGTCGCCGACCTATCCGAGGATGAGGCCGCCGCGCTCGGGCGACTTCGCACCCGACTAGCCCAGGCGCTGCGCGCTGAGGTGGGCCCTGAGTTCGTCTTCGCGGCCGTCATCGGGACTGGCGTGGCACATTTCCACGAGCATCTCTTTTGCCGCCACCACGGCACCTCGGCCGACGTGCCGTGGTATGAAAGCGACGAGGCTGGACCACGTGTCGATCGCGAGTCCGTCGCGGAACTCGCGCGTCGGATCGGCGAGCGGCTGTCAGCGTGACGTAGCCCCGGTCGGCCCGGCCAGGCTGGCCGCACGCGGCGGGATCGCCGGCCCGGACGCGGAGCCGGGGCCACGTGAGACTAGGTGGGGACGAGTGACTTCTCCAAGGTGAGTAGCGTGTCGTCAACTTCAAGCGTGCCGGTGCGGATCCGGATGGTGCCGTGCACCCGTCTGGGCGGAACCCCGACGTCGCAGTAGCCGAGGTGGCGATACAGTGCCAGCGCCGCGTTGTTGTCGACGCTTACGGAAAGTCGGAGTCGGGCGGATCCTCGGGCGACCGCCGCCCGCTCGGCCGCGTCGGCCAGGGCCGTCGCGATGCCGTGCCGCCGATGCTCTGGACGCACCGAGACATCCTGGAGTTCGGGTGGGTCGGTGAGTGCCAGGTGGGCGTGGCCAACCGGCTCATCGTCCTCCCACGCAATCAGGTAGTAGCCATCGCCCTGCCCGAGGCGGGCCAGACCGAGCACGGAACCGACCCGTTCGATCTCGTTCGGCGCCAGCTCCCGGATCTCCCGCATGGCTTCCAGCCTGACGATTGAGGGTGCGACACGCAATCGGATCGACCTGACGCGTTCCGACCACCACTCCGGGCGTGGTCATCGGTCTGCGCGAGGGTGACCTCGCCGGGTGTGATGTGCTCCCGAACCCGTCCCAGCGACCCTCGGGACGCCCCGGGCTCGGACTGGCCGCCGGAGCGCACTCGTTGACGGCGTCTCAGAACGCCGAGGTGCCGCGCTGGCGACCGCCGTCGCCCAGGCGAAAGGCTAGCCAGCCAGTACTTCACCTTGACCACACACGCAATCATTTTGAGACACGCTCAGGGAGGACTCCCAATGCTCAGCGTCCCTCGATGGGTCTCCGTTCTCGTCGGCGCCGTTCTCGCTTTCGGCACTGTCGCCTACGTCGCCGGCGCCAACACCAACACCTACACCGGCTGCCTGACTGGGAAGGGCGATCTCTACAGCGTCGCCCTCGGGATCGAGCCGGCCGTGGCCTGCAAGGCTAAGGATCAGCTTGTGTCGTGGAACATGACAGGTCCCCAGGGTCCGCAGGGCGAGCCGGGTCCGCAGGGCGAGCCGGGTCCGCAGGGCGAGCCGGGTCCGCAGGGCGAGCCGGGTCCGCAGGGCGAGCCGGGGATCGTGGAGCCCCATGACCATGACGGCGAGTACCTCGCCATCGACGGCCAAGCCACCGACTCGGATCTGCTTGATGGACTGGACTCCTCGGATTTCGTGCGAGCTCAGGCGATCGGCCGCGGGCCGTTCGGCCAGACCGGCGCTTTCACTGGATCCAAGACCGTCATCGAACCGCTGGGCATCCCGTATCCGGGCCAGTGGCTTGCGATGTTCAAGGCTGATTCGTACAGCCTCAACGGTGACGCCTATGTATCGTGCGCGATGGTTCGCGAGGACGGCGGAGTCATGACCTCGACGTACCACGCCGAGCACATGCTGCTGATGTACCCGGTCGCCTCGTATCTTGGTTCAATCGAAGTGATCTGCGAATCGACGCCGGCCTCCCCTTATGAGCCCGATGCCCAGTCCAACGTACACGACTACCAACTCTTCTTGATCCCGATCGGATGACGCCGAGCTGGCGCGACCGCCCCTCGGGACCGGGCGGGGACTGCCCACTTCGCCTGCTGACGCGGGTGATGCTGCCTTCGTAGCTAGGGGTTGCGGCGCTTGGTCCCGAGCCTACTCGCCACACCACCCCCGGTCGCTCCGGGCTCGACTGGCCGCACGCCGGCGGGATCGTCGGCCCGGACGCGGAGCCGAGGTCACTGGAGGCTTGCGAGGGGCACTTAGCTGCGGGCTATCTCCCGGTGCTCATCCGGCGACCATGGTCCATACCCCGCCGTTGGCGGTCACCTCGATGAGGAACGTTCCGTCTGGCAGGAGGACCTGTCCCTTGAAATTGCCGATCTCGTTGGCAAGTACCTCCGGTCCATCAGGCGTGAACGCGTGCACGATGAAGTTGGATTTGCCCTTGTAGGTGAGATCCAGGCTGACCAAGCCGCTCGACGGTGGCGACACGAGGTAGACGTCGTCGCCCTGGCCCTTGAGGGGCTTCGTCGGGTTCCAGGCAGCCGCGGCCGTGACTGGCTTGACCGTGATCGTCCAGGTTCCATCCGCGTCGATCACAAATGCGACGGAGTGGTCCCCGGGGCCGCTGTCGAAGAGCGCCGTTCCGCTGTACCTGCCGATCTCGTGCACCAGGCCGGTCACGATGTCGCCGCTGCTGTCCACCGACTGCACGATGAAGTTGCTCTTGCCCTTGTGGGTCATGACGGCAATGGCAGCCGAGTCCTCCGGAATACTGAACTTGGCGACCTTCTTGCCCTTGCCTTTGAGGTGAATGGCGTCGAAGGCCGGCTGAGGCGGCGACGAGACCTCGGGCAGCGATGTCGTGTCGGGACCTCCGGTGTCGACGGGGGCGACCGTCTGTAGGACGGAGGTTGAGACCGGCCCCCCGGTGGCGCAGCCCGCCACGCACAATGACGCGAAGATCGCAGCGATGAGTCTAGTCACGCTCGAAGCCTACCTCCGCCACCCAACCCGTCACGGCATCGCCGTACCCTCCCACCATGCCCAGCCGAGCCGGGGCTGCGTGGGTCTCGTCGGTCTACGGGCATAGCCGGTGTGGGGCGCCGGTGATCGTGAGGAGAACCTTCCGGCGACGCGACATCGAGACACTCTACTCAGACGAGTCAGAAACGGAGCAGTTCACCCAAACCTGCGCGAGCGTGACTCGCTCGGCGCAGCCGCGGTCCACCTCGCCGCATAGGAGAGGGCATGCACTGGCGTACTTCGCGGATCCCGCGCCTAACCAGCGCATGTCCCACGCATGGTCAACCCAGCGGTCGCCAGACCACCCAGAAGAAGACTATCCCCGCGAACACCGCGACGAGCCCAAGTGCGAACACGACGAGACCGAGGAGCGTGCCCTCGATCACCTCTCGAGTTCGTGCTTGGCCGGTTCTCACCAGCCAGACGCCAACGAGGGCAGACCCGAGAAGCCCAAGCCAGAGGGCAGGCGACAAGAGCCAGGGCAGGTAGTCCCAGGCGCCGAAGGCAATCGCCGCGGCTCCGCCCAAGACGACTGGCAGGCCGAGCAGGATGCTGCGCGCCGGCGCGGACCTACGTTGGACCGCCATGGTTGCCTCGATTGCGAACGCCTCGCAGCAAGGCTAACGCGAGTCCGTGCCACGTCAAGTGGCCTGTTTGTGAAGTCTTCGACGCCACTCGTGGGTGCACACGGGTGGCGTCTGGTATGGCGTACTCCGCCACCCAACCCCGGACGGTCCGGGCTCGACTGGCCGCGCAAGGCGGGATCGTCGGCCCGGACGCGGAGCCGGGGCCGCGTGAGACGAGCGAGGGGCACTTAGCTGCGGGTGATCGCGGACTCGCCGGTGTGACTTAGCCGCGGACCGGCGGAAACCTCGTCGACACCTGCGCTCCGCCGAACAGAAGCCACTCAACCGCCACGACGGCGAGTACAAACAACAGCAGGATGACCGTGCGTCTTCGGCTCGAAATCATCGTCCTACCCTCACCCCTCCCGGGCGTCGTCGCTCCACGTGCGCAGTGTGGCGATGATTCGGGTTCGCGTGTCCGCCCTTCATCACGTGGATCTGGGCGCCGGCGCGGTCGAGTGCGACGTACTCGTCATTCCCGTCGAAATATCGCAATCGATCGAAGCCCAACACACTCGTGTAGGTCGCAAGTGCCTTCTCCATATCGGGCACCACGAGGATCGAGGCGATCTGTCCGGTCGGATCCTTCATGGTGACTTCCACCTCTCGCTCTACTAGGCTGACAGGGGCGATCCTCGCCGGACGGGCTCCCTTGCCTGATCGACCGTAGCGGGCGGCGAGACGGTCGCCATCGTCGGGTTGATGATCAGGCGTATCGTCTAACCATGACGCGAGGGCAGCAGGGACGCGCGATCGCGAAGGCGGAGCTGCAGATCGCCACGATGCTTGTGGCGTCATGCTGTTTATGTTGGTGGCTTCACCGGGCTACATGTTCGAGCCGGTCCCGCGTTGGTGGGGACCATTCCTGGGGCCAGCTGCGATGGCCGGGATGGTGATCGGCTTTGCCTGGATGATCCGGATCTATCGATCAATGGGTGAGCCCGACTCGACAGCGTGGCGATACCGCCGACACGACTGAAGCGCCCCACGGCACTACCGGCGGAGACCGCCGCTGAATCGGCTGGGCGAAACTCGCCGCGCAGAAACCCAAACGCCTGGGTGCAGCGTGTCGTTCTGAAATGAACGGTGTCCGGAGGGCCGAATGACATTCCTTCGAAGACTCGTCGGCGAAGGCGCGTCCGCCCCAAGCAAACGCCACCAGCATCGGCACCGGGTCCGCTCCCTGCCTGACGCGCATCCTGGTCGACCCGGATTACAGAGCTATGAGTCAGTCCCCGTCCTGGGCGGAGAGGTCCTTGTCCTCCATCTCCCACGCATGGTCCAGCGTATGGAAGGCAGAGTGTCGGATCAGGAATGGCAGCGTCCACGACCGCATGCGCTTCTTGACCTCCCCGGCGTTGTAGGCTCGCATCGCCGCGACGTAGGCGTCCCGATGGTGACGCAACCCATCCGGGGTCAGCGCCGCATTCTCCGGTGTCTGCAACCCGACCTGCCTCGCGAAGTCCTCGCTCTCGACCCGGATGGTGTGGCTGATGATCCGGTCGCGGTCGCGTCCTCCCCCGCGCGGACCCTTGCGCATCACCGGCGACACCCGCGCCGCGACGCCGTCGAAGAACGCCCAGCAGGCCTGCAGGAGCGCGATCCCACGCTCGAGTTCCACCTCTCCCATCGGTCCCTGCTCGGCCTCGCAGGGCGAGAACGAGATGCCCCAGAAGTCGGTGGAACCGGTTCCGACCTTGTCCTCCACGACCTCGAGCGACCCGGCGGCGTCGAACTCGCGGGTCATCGCGGCGAGGTCCGTGACCGGCCGATAGCGCTCGTCGATAGGACTCGAGCAGCTCCAGGGCCAGCTCAGGGCTCTTGGCACCACGGCTCCATCCGGGCCAGTCGATGCCGAAGGCCACCGCGCGCTTCCCCTTGGGCCCACGTTCGATCACCGTGCGGACAGGCATGGCTCAGTATCCCATGGGGGATGATCGTCTCGGCAAGATTGCTAAGGTGAACGTGATGTACACGACCGTATCCGCGCTCGATGCGCACGACGCCGACTAGCCGATCGCGACCGTGATCGACCGCGGACCGACGCTGGAGGTGCTCCGCGACGGCGAGATCGAGATCGTCGGTCGGATCGTCGGATCGTCGAACAACGCGATGCTGGTCACGATGACCCTGCCCTGCCCGGACCCCGAACCGGCCCTCACCTTGCACGCGATCTACAAGCCGACCCAGGGCGAACGCCCACTTGCTGACTTCCCGGACGGGACGCTGGCCAATCGTGAGGTGGCCGCGTGGCACGTCTCCGAGGCGAGTGGCTGGGCGATCGTCCCACCCACCGTGCTCCGCGACGGGCCGTTCGGCGAGGGGATGGTCCAGGCCTACGTCGAGATGGACTCGGACGTGGATGTCGTCGCCATGGTCGTCGAGGACGATCCCCGGCTGCGACGGATGGCCGTCCTCGACGCGGTCATGAACAACACGGACCGCAAGGGCGGCCACATCCTGCCGGTCGAGGGCGGCCGGCACATCTACGGCGTCGACCATGGGGTGACCTTCTCGCCCGTCCCCAAACTGCGGACCGTCCTGTGGGGCTGGCGCGGGCGCCCGTTCGATGACGCTGAACTGGAGGGCGTCGGAGCGATTCGGGCAGCGCTCGACGCCGAGCTGGGCGAGACGCTCAGGACATTGCTGTCGAAGGCCGAGGTTCGGGCGACGACCCGCCGGACCGACGCCCTGCTGGACTCGGCCCGGTTCCCCTATCCCTCGCCGGATTGGCCGGCCGTTCCATGGCCGCCGTTCTGAGGGGCGCCGTGCGGCGCCCCTCAGCGAACCTCAGGCGCGACCGAAGATCGCCTTGATCCCGGGCTGGTTGAGGTAGTACAGGATCGCGCCATCCACGACGATGCCGAGCGCCTGGCTGCCGACGCTCGAACCGCCCAGGATGTACACGACGGACAGGACGATGCCGAACACGGCGACGGCCACGCCGAGGGGCCACGCCCACGGCTTGAGGGTCCATGCGCCGTAGGCGAACGCGATCAGCAGTCCAGCGTAGGCGAGGGCCGCAAGACCGAGCAGCCCGCCGAGCGCCCCGAAGAGCACGGTCCCGACAAGCAGGACGCCGAAACCAGCAAGAAGTCCGAACACGCCGCCGATCGCCGCGAGGATGGCCAGGATCGTGATCCCGGTCGGTCGGGCTGCCTGACCGGCGCTCGCCGAGGCCGGCGGGGTCCACGTGGTCGATGGCGGTGGAGGCGCGGCCGCCGGAGCTGGAGGGGCTGCCGGAGCCGTGGCCTCGGGCTCGGCTGCTGCCGGCGTATCGGGGTTCGTCGGTGTCGGTTCGGTCACGGGCAAGTGCCTCCCTCTTTGTCGATCGGGACGGTCGTTGCCCGCCGCCCTCGGGAATCCATCGTACCGGGCGATCCGCGTCTGGCAAGCCCCACCCGCAGATCAGGAGGGCGTAGTCCGCACCGGTTGGCCGCCCGTGCACGCCCGCCCGCTACGATGGCCGAGTGGTAGCGAACGGCCCCGACGACCTGCTCGATGACCTTGACCCAGCCCAGCGACTGGCCGTCACGATCACGGCCGGGCCGCTGTGCATCCTGGCCGGTGCCGGGAGCGGCAAGACGCGGGTCATCTCCCGTCGGGTCGCGTACGCCCTCGCCACGGGCGTCGTGCGTCCGCGCGACGTGCTCGTCGTCACCTACACGGACAAGGCCGCCGGGGAGATGGCGGATCGACTGGCCCGGCTGGGGCACCGTGGCGTCGCCGCCTCCACGTTCCATGCGGCCGCGCTTCGACAGCTCCGCCACTTCTGGCCACGTGTCCACGAGGCCGATCCGCCGGCGATCCTGGCGTCGAAGGCGGCCCTCCTCGGGCCGTTGGCGGCGAGCCTGCCGGGCGGCTATCGGTACCTTGCGGTCCGCGACCTGGCGGCCGAGATCGAGTGGGCCAAGGCGCGTCGGATCGGACCCCGCGACTACGAGTCCCGGGCGATCGCCGACGGTCGCGCGGCGCCTCTGCCGCCGGACCTGATGGCGGGCCTGTACCGTCGCTACGAGACGGCCAAGCAGCGTTCCGGCCGGATCGACTTCGAGGACATGCTCGAACTGACGATCGGCCTGATCGAGGACGACCCGGCGATCGCCGGCGAGGTTCGCGACCGGTATCGATGGTTCTCCGTCGATGAGTACCAGGACACGAACCCGCTCCAGGCCGCGCTGCTCGATGCCTGGCTCGGGGGGCGCCAGGACCTGGCCGTCGTCGGCGACGAGGACCAGACGATCTATACGTTCACCGGGGCGACGAGCGACTACCTGATCGGGTTCGCGGATCGCTTCCCGACGGCACGGCTCGTCACCCTCGAGACGAACTACCGCTCCACGCCGGAGGTGCTCGCCCTCGCCGAGCGGGTCCTCGCGGATGGTCGGCAGGCGCCTGATGAACGCGCACCGGGCTCCAGCGCTCGGCCACCGAAGCGCCTGATCCCCAGCCTCCCTTCCGGCCCGGCGCCGGAGGTCGGCGGCTTCGCGACGGACGAGGCTGAACTGGCGGCCATCGTCGCTGCGATCCGCCGTCTGGCCAGGGCCGGGACCGCCCACGGCGCGATGGCGATCCTGGTCCGGACGAACGCCCAGCTGCCGGCCATCGAACGCGAGCTCGGGGCGGCCGGGATCCCGTTCCACGTCCGAGGCGAACGGTTCTTCGCGCGACCGGAGGTGCGCCGGGCCATCAGGGTCGCGACCGCCGCCGACGAGGACGAGCAGGCCGGTCCGCTGTCCGAGCGATTGGCCGTCGTCTTCGAGCGTGAGCTCGGCGTCCGGCGCGACGCCGCTCCCGACGGTGGGGCCGCGATCGAGCGCCACGCCGCCGTCGTCACCCTCCTGGAGCTTGCCGACGGACTCGTCCGGACGGACCCGGCAGCGGATCTCTCGACGTTCCTCGCGGAGGTCGCCCGACTCTCGGCCGTCGAGGCGGGGGGCGAGGCGAGCGGCGTCGAACTGCTGACCTATCACCGGGCCAAAGGCCTCGAATGGGAGGCGGTGTTCCTGCCCGCCCTCGAGGAGGGCACGCTCCCGATCCGTCAGGCGAAGGAACCGATCGAGATCGCCGAAGAGCGGCGGCTGCTGTATGTCGGGATCACCCGCGCCCGTCACCATCTCTGGCTGTCCTGGGCAACGCAGCCGGACTGCGGCCACCGGACGGGAAGGCCGCCGGAGCCGATCGCGATTCCTCGACGGGCTCGTCCCTCGGGCCGCGGGGAGAACGGCCGCGGCATCCGGCGCGGGCGCGCGACGCGGGACGGCCGCACCGGTGGATCCAGGCGAGCGGTCAGCCCTGTCGAATGCGCTCCGCGCCTGGCGGACCGAACGAGCGCGGGCGGACAAAGTGGCGCCATTCATCGTCTTCCACGACTCGACCATCGAGGCGATCGCCGCCCGGGAGCCGCGTTCGATCGCGGAGCTTCGACGGGTGCCCGGGATCGGCCCGACCAAGCTGGAGCGCTACGGCGAGGAGATCGTCGCGCTCGTCGTCGGTGACGCCTGATCGCGGGATCCGACGACGTTTCGGTCCGGTGCCCAGCGCAGCGCGAGCGACCGGTCGGCCAGGTCGAGATCGAGATCCGCCGCCACCACCCCGACCTCGCCGTACGGCACGCTCGCCACGAGACGCCCATCCGGGGCGATGATCCCCGTGACCGAACCCTGGTCCGGTCCGGCGACGTCGGCCGCGGCGACAAAGACCGTGTTCTCGAGGGCACGGCACAGCAGCGCCTTCTCGTGATACGTGTTGGCCGGGTCACACCAGCGCGCCGGCAACGTTCCGTCCTCGGTCGTCACGAAGTGCGGGGCGAAGATGACCTGCGCGCCGGCGAGGACGATCGAGCGACTGATCTCGGGATAGCGGAACCCTTCGTGACAGATGGCGATCCCGAATGACACGCCCTCGGTCGTGAAGACGCGCCGACCCGGTCCCCGGGACATAGGCGGGCTCCTCGGTCGGGTCGATCTGGGTCTTGGCCTGCTCGCCGATCCGCCGGCCGTCCGGGCCGATGACGAGCGAGACGATCAGGCGGCCCGCATCGGTCATCCGCTCGGTCCCGACGATCGCGACGATCCCTGCCCGGGCCGCCGCATCCGCAACGTCGCCGAGCGCCTCGTCGAGCGCCTCGTTCGACACGTCCGGCACGGGCCGAGCCTGGATGCGGTGGCCGGGGATCCCGGCCTCGGGCAGGCATACGATCCGGGCACCGAGTCGCCCGGCGGCGTCGACGGCCGCGACCGCAGCCGGGACGGCCTCTGCAAGCGTCGCGGTCAGTGGTGTCGAGGCCACGGCGACCCGGATCGTCGACATGGCGGTCAGTCTACGCGGTGCCCAGGTCGACCCCGGGTGCTAGGCGCGGACCTCCTGGCGCATGAACGCGACGTAGGCGAGCCCGAAGCAGACCACGGTCAGGGCCACCAGCGCGACGATCTGCGGCCACACGAGCAACAGGCTCTGATCGATCGACAACAGCGCGGAGACCTGCTGCTGCGCCTGGGTGTACTGCCCGATGGTCGAGGGGATGACGACATCGCGGGCGTTGACCGTCGGATCGAGGATGACCTTGGTGACCTCGTAGTACAGCTCGCTCGGCATCAGCCGCCGGACGAACTCCTGGAGCTGGGCGGTGCCGACGACGACATCGAAGGTCGCACCCGCGGCGGGCTTGATCAGGCCCGTGACGATCGTCGTGATCAGGTCTCCGAGCACGGCGATGAGGAACCACACCCCGAAACCGATGAGCGCCGCGGTCGCCGCCCGTCGGATGAGAACGGACAGCAGCAGGCCGAACGAGAGCCACAGCCCCACGTACAGGAACGTGGCCAGGACCCAGGTGACCAGCCGTACGATCTCCTCCGAGTGCGGGACGATGCCCAGGCGGAGGATCCCGAACCCGGCGATGAGGACGACGACCGACGTCAGGACGAGCCCGATGACGGCCATCCCTGCCGCGAACTTGCCGTTGATGACATCGTCGCGGTAGATCGGCTGGGCCAGCAGGCGCGGCAACGTCCCTTCGGAACGCTCGCCGTTGACGGCATCGAACGCGAACGCCAGGCCGAGGAGCGGCGCCAGGAGGCCGACGAAGCGGTCGACCCGGAGGATCCCGACATCGGGCGACCCGACCGTGAACAGGGCCAGGAAGACCGCCGGAACACCCGTCGCCTGGGGCGCCAGCGATCGGATCTGGTCGGCCGCGAAGTAGAGCGGGATCGCGCCGGCCAATCCGAGCACGACCATCAGGACGATGAACCGGACGCTCAACAGGTGGTCGCCGAATTCCTTGGAGGCGATGACCCGCCAGCCGGCGTGCGGCACGCTGACAGGCGGGGCCGTCGAGGCGCTCATGACCCTTGCTTCCCGGCGCTGGTGCGCCGGGCCATCTTCGACTTGACTCCGCCGCGCTTGGGCAACGGCCGCTCCACCGCGATCCGATAGATGTCGTCGAGTGACGGGACGACCGGCAGGATGGCCGTCAACCGGAGGCCGTGCTCCACCGCCGCCACGAGGACATCCTGGCGGACGCGGCCCTCGTCCTTTGCCGGGCGGACGTGGAGGCGCCAGGCGCTGTCGCCGGTCATCGGTCGCTCGACGGTCTCGACGGAGGCGAGCGCGGCGAGGGTCGCCTCGGCCCGCCCGATCTCCGCCTCCGGCAACTCCAGCCCGACTTCGATCACGGCGGTGCCGTCGCCGAAGGTCGAAGCCAGCTCATCCATCGTCCCGACGCCGACCAGCCGACCCGAGGCGAAGATTCCGATCCGGTCGCAGACCGACTGGACCTGGCTGAGCAGATGGCTCGAGAGCATGATCGCAAGCCCGTGCTCGTCGACGAGGCGGCGCAGGAGATCGAGGATCTCGACGACGCCGAGTGGGTCGATCGACGTCGTCGGCTCGTCGAGGATGAGCAGGTCCGGGCCCTTGACCAGCGCGTCGGCGATGCCCAGCCGCTGGCGCATCCCGCGGGAATACGTCCCGACGAGGTCGTCTGCCCGACTGGTCAGCCCGACCTGATCGAGGACCCGGTCGATCGCCACCTCCGCATCGTCGCCGCGGATCCCATTCAGCTTCGCGGTATAGCGCAGGTTCTGGCGACCGGTCATCCCCTCGTAGAAACCGACCGCATCCGGGAGGTAGCCGACCCGCCGCTTGACCTCGCGCGGTTCCCAGGCGGGGTCGAGCCCCATCACCCTGGCTTCGCCCGACGTCGGTTCCGACAGGCCCAGGAGCATCAGGATCGTCGTCGTCTTGCCGGCCCCGTTCTGGCCGAGCAGGCCGAAGATCTCACCCGGATAGATCTCCAGGTCCAGGTGGTCGACGGCCGTCAGTTCACCGTACTGCTTGGTCAGGCGGGTGGTCCGGATGACCGGTTCCCGGCTCTGGTCGCCCGCGTCCGTCCTGGGTTCGTCGCTCGTCGGCAGCGCTGCCGCGCCGACCGCGCTCATCGGCGACCGAACCGACGGAACGTCCACCACAGGCCGATCAGGACGATCGCGATCAGACCGATCCCGACCGCTCCCCAGAACAGGGAGGTCTCGATCGTGACCCGGATATCGGACGAGGCATTCGCCTCGGGTGCGGTCGCCTTGAAGGTCGTGACGTAGTCTCCCGCGATCGCATCACTCGAGGGCGTCAGGTGGGCGACGACGTTGACCTGCTGGTTGGCCGGGATGGCGATCGGTGTGGACGGATCGAACGCGACGGTCCAGCCGGTCGGCGCGCTCGCGCTCATCGTGACCGCGGCCAGATCGGCGGTCCCGGTGTTCGACACGGTCAGGGTCAGGTCACTCGTCCCGCCCGCGGTCGCGCTCATGTTCAGCCGCTGGTCGACCGTCGTCATCTTGATGGTGTACGAACCGGTGACGGTGACGGCCAGATCGGCATGGGCAGACTGACTGCCGCTGGCCACATCGAGGGAGATCGGATAGTCGCCCGCGGCCGCATCCGTCGGCGCCTTGGCGGTCACCGTGACCGGCGATGTCGCGCCGGCCTTGACGACCACGCTGGCGGCCTGGGCCTGCGAGCCGATCTGGGCATTGACCGTCCAGCCGGCGGGCCCGCTGGCATTGGCACTGAACGGCAGGTCATCCGCGGTGGCGTTGGTCAGGGTCAGGGAGAAGCTGAAGTTGGCGTTCGACGCACCCTTGAGCTGCGGCGTGTCGGTCGTGAGGGTCACGTCGCCGGCCGCGCTCGGGGTGACCCGGATGTCCACCGACAGGGTCGAGGACGCGCCCGAACTCGTCGTCCCGCGCACGTCGAGGCGCTGGGTCCCGGCCGTCGCGTCCGCGGGGACCGTCTACCGCCAGCGTCACCTTGGTCGGATCCGTCCCGTTCGACTCCACGCCGTCGATCGTGAACCCGCCGCCGCGAAGCGCCGCCGTCCAGCCGGTCGGCACCCGGCCCACGACGAGGTCGACGCGCCCGGGCTGGTTGGTCGTCACCGAGATGTCGAAATTCGGGTTCGAACCGGGGGCGACGGCGACCGCCGGATACGGCGTCGTCAGGGTGATGGCCGCAGCCGCACCGACGGGAGCCGCGCCGCCGAGCGACGCGAGCGCCAGGATCGACGCCGCGAGGAAGACCCTCGCCCTGCCCGATCGGACCTTCCAAGCCACGGACACAGCCTCACCTCCTACGGATCGGGTCGAATGCGACGGCTGGGGACCGTCGCGGCCGCGGCGCGCGTGAACTGCGCGGCACGGTTCGGCTGGGAGTGTGAACGCTCTGCGGGTCGGCGAATCAACCAAGCTTCGGTGAAGAGAACGCAACAATCGACGCCGCGATCATCCAGGACCATCGGGTGTTTGACGGATCGGCGATACTCGGCGATAGTATCTGGGTAACCCGTCCGTCGCGACGATCTGGTCAGAGCGCCCAAACCACGCTCCCGGATCCACCGCGCAGACACCATAACAAGCGCCGTTCCGGGCCAAAGGCCCGAGGAACGCATCCCGGCCGCGCAGCCGATCGCACACTCACGCGATGACAGCGCGCCAGAAAGCACGAAGCACAACACCATGATGACCCGTTCAACCACATCGTCCGTCACTGGACGAGCCTCCGCCGTCCGGCGGATGCGTCGCCGCAGCCAAGCCGTGACCACGAGCCGCCTCTTCTGCGGCACCAACGGATGCGCGAGCCTGCTCGATCTCGAACCCGAGACGGGCGTGGCCACCTGCCGCATCTGCGGGTTCGTTCGCCGCGTCCACTGACCGACGCCGCCGGCTGCCGTTGAGCGGCCGGACCAATCCAGATCGCCAGTCCTCCCGAATGGTTGGGTGACCCCGAGTCAACCAGGTCCCGAAACCGGGACCCCATTTCGAGGAGAGCCAACTCACATGAACCGTCGCATCGCTCGTCTCGGCGGCATCGTCGCCGCCGGTGCCCTCGCCCTCTCGGTCGTCGGTCCCGTCTCGGCCGCGAGCCCGGAACCGCTGACCTACATCGCATCCGCGGATTCGACCGATACGCCGCCCGCCGGCAAGGCCTGGGTTCGCGTCCTCCACGCGTCCCCGGATGCCCCCGCGGTCGACGTCAAGGTCAACGACGCCGACGTCCTGACCGACGTCGCCTTCGGCACGATCTCCGACTACATCCCGGTCGACGCCGGCACGTACAACATCAAGGTCTGCGTTGCCGGGACCGCCACCTGCGTCATCGACGCGGACCTGGCCTTCGCGGATCAGACCAAGTACACCGTCGCCGCCACCAACGAAGTCGCCTCGATCGAGGCCCAGCTCCTCATCGACCCGGCCGCTCCTGATGCCGGCAAGGCCCAGGTTCGGGTCGTTCACTTCTCGGCCGACACGCCCACCGTTGACGTCCTGACCCAGGACGGCGCCCTCGTCGTGGGCGGGCTCTCCTATCCGGATGCGACCGGCTACCTGTCGCTCGACCCGGGCACCTACGACCTGAAGGTCTGCGCGGCCGCCGATAACAGCGTCTGCCCGATCGATCCGCCCGCGCTCGACCTGGCTGCCGATACCACGACCAGCGTCTGGGCCATCGGCTCGCTCGATGCACTGCTCGCGGCCTCCGGCCCGACGGCCACCGGCCCGGCGGCCACCGCGCCGCCGACCGATGTCGCCGGTGCGACGGACGTGGTCCCGGCCTCGTCCACTCCGGCCCTCCTCCTCCTGGTCATCGCCACGGCGGCCTTCGTCGGTGGTCTTGGCCTCGCGACGAGCCGCGCTCGACGCTGACCTTCGCCATCACCTAAGCCGCGCCTCCTCCTCCGGAGCGCGGCTCCTCCCCCCCTCCCATCGCAACGCCGGCACCGGTGACCCCGGGCCGGCGTTGCTGTTTCCCACAGGAGCCGCCGGGTGCGCCGTCGCGCCGGGCGGGATGACCGAGCCGCCCCCGCCAGGGAGGGCCATCCTGCTCCTGTCACTGCCGCGCACCCGAGGGAGACCATGACCGCACCAGCCCGGCTCGATCGAGAACGACTGGCGTCCCTGATGCAGGAGGAACAGGCGACCTTCGCCGCCGCCCATCCGCGGTCGGCCCTCCTCCACGAGCAGGCGTCGGCGGTGCTGCTGGCCGGGGTGCCGATGCCCTGGATGGTCAAGTGGGCCAGCCCATTCCCGCCCTACGTCGAGAGCGCATCGGGCGCCCGGTTCCGCTGCGTCGACGGCCACGACTACATCGACTTCTGCCTTGGTGACACCGGCGCCATGGCCGGGCACGGGCCGGCGCCGACGGTTGCCGCCGTCGAGCGCCAGATGCGTCGCGGCATCACTCACATGCTCCCCACCGAGGACGCGACCTGGGTCGGTGAGGAACTGACCCGGCGGTTTGGGGTCGGGTCGTGGCAATTCGCGCTCTCGGCCACCGATGCCAATCGCTGGGTGCTCCGGATCGCCCGCCACGTCACGGGCCGCTCACTGGTCGCCGTCCACGACCACTGCTACCACGGCTCGGTGGACGAAGCGATCGCGATGCTCGGGCCGGACGGGTCCGTCGTTCCGATCGAGACGACCGTGGGGCCGCAGGTGGACGTCGCCGAGACCACGCGGGTAGTCGAGTTCAACGATATCCCCGGCCTCGAGGCTGCCCTGGCGGATCGCAAGGTCGCGGCACTCCTCATCGAGCCCGCCCTGACCAACGTCGGGATCGTCCTGCCCGAGCCCGGCTATCTCAAGGCCGTCCGTGAGATCACCCGCTCGACCGGCACGCTCCTGATCATCGATGAGACCCACACCATCTGTGCCGGACCGGGCGGCGCGACCCTGGCCTGGGACCTTGAACCGGACATCGTGGTCATCGGCAAGACCATCGGTGGCGGGATCCCATCGGCCGCGTACGGCTTCAGTCCCGCGGTGGCCGACCGGATCGCCGAGTCGACTGCGGTCGAAGACTCGGACATCGGCGGCGTCGGTGGGACGCTGGCGGGCTACGCCCTGTCGCTGGCCGCGACCCGGGCGACGCTCGGCGAGGTCCTCACGGCCGACGCCTTCGAACGGATGATCCCGCTGGCCGAACGGTGGGAGGCGGGGGTGAACGCGGTCATCGCCGAGTGGGCCGTCCCCTGGCACGTGACCCGATTGGGTGCCCGAGCCGAGTACCACTTCATGGCCGACCCGCCACGGACCGGCGCGCAGCAGTGGGCCAGCATGGATGACGGACTCGAGCGCTTCCTGCACCTCTGGGCCATGAATTGGGGCGTCCTGATGACGCCGTTCCACAACATGGCCCTGATGTCGCCCGCGACCACCGAGCGCGACGTCGATCGTCATACCGAGATCTTCGGCGCGGCCGTCGAGGCGCTGTTCGGCTAGTGGCCGGACCAGCCCACCGAGTCCGCGCGAATCGGCATCATTCGACGACTTGGGCGAGGCTACCCAGGTCGAAGGCACCGGCGGCCGTGGCGTAATCCACGCCGAAGTACCGCTCCGACAGCGCCCTCAGGGTCCCATCGCTGTGGAGGCCTGCGAGGATCTCGTCGACCTTCGCCGCGAAGGCTGCCTGTGACAACGTGGAGGCGCGATCGAGGTATCCGGACTTCTGGGTGACGTAGGCTGGCGTCGGGAGCATCCGTAGCGCAGCCCCGCCCGCGATGGCCTCCTTGCCGACCGGTTCACCGCACAGGAACGCATCCAGTTCGCCGGCGGCCGTCGCCGCCAGCCCCGGGGGCTCCGCGTCGAAGGTCACGATCGTCGGGTCGTTGACGACATACGTCAGGGTCTCGCCGGGCAGCTCCAATTCGTGCTTGAGATAGAGCTCATGGGTACAGCCGGCGCAGGCCCCGACCTTCTTGCCCGAGAGATCGGCGGCATCCTGGATCGGCGAGTCGATCGGCACGAAGAACCCGTGTGGGGTCGAGTAGTAGGGCTGGGTCACCCACAGACGGGTCATCCGCTCCTCGGTGAGCGCGCCCGAACCCCACGCCACATCCCACCGATCGCCCCAGTTGCCGGCCGTGATCTCGCTCCAAGGCGGCGCGACGAAACAGGGCTCAACGCCGAGGCGCTCGGCGACGAGCTTACCGGTGTCCGCGTCGTAACCCTCGACCTCGGCTCCGGTCAGCTGGTTCGACGCACATGCCGTGTCGGCGGGCCGGACCGCCCCATCCACAAGCGAGGATTGGGGCGCATAGGCCGGGTCCGTCGAGAGGACCAGGGTGCCACGAGCGAGCACGCTGGCGAGCTTGTCGGTCGTGGGGTCGCCGGCGCCGCCCGCCGACTGGCTCGGGGGAGCGGATGTGTCTGCCTGACCGGTCGCGGCCGACGATCCGGAACATGCGGCGATCGCGGTCACCGCGAACAGGACCGCCGCCCGCGAAAGCCAGGCGCGGCGGATGGTCGCGTCGCGAATGGAGCCGTTCATCCAACCCCTCCGATGATCGCACCGTGACAGTTCGCGCGGGACGATACAGCATCGCGAGCGACACCGCGAGCTGATTTCAGCCCTCGTCGAAGGCGCGCTCCAGGCGGGCGATCTCGACCGCCGGATCGAGTGGGCGCCGGTGCTGACGGTCCGTCGGGGCTTCGGCATTCACCCGCACGATGGCCCGGTTGGCGTCATGGACAGCTGCCTCGAAGTCCCGACGGACCTTGACTCGGGAGAGGGCCGAGACGCGGGGGGCGCGCTCGATCGTCAGCTCGATCGCTGCCAGCAGCCGGCGCGCTTCCTTGTCCGATTCGATCCAGGGCGGCACGGCGCCGGCGCTCTTGAGCATGTGATGGGCCATCGCCCATTCCCCGGCGGCGGTGTCGTCCTCGATCGGCAGCCGCTCGCCCTGGAACGGCAGCCCCTCGAACGCGCCGCCATCCATCGCCTCGCGGATCTGGCGCTCGACGAGGCTCTCCCAGGAATGCGCGGTCTGCGGCCGCCCCTCGGCGTCCTTGCGTGACGCACTCATGCGCGGGATGGTACCGCGCGGCGGCCACGCGGTCCGCGTTCGGGCATACTCCCGGTCAGATGCCACGATCGACCGCCCTCCCTCCGCGCGTCCGCCTGCGTGATGTCACGCTGGCCGATGCGGACATGCTCGACAGCTGGGCCAGCGAGCGCGGTGGGTTCAACGACTTTGGCATCCCCCATGACCCGATCAACCGCGAGGCGATCGCCAAGGGTCCGCTTCGGAGCGAGCGAAACGGCCTGCTGATCGTGGAAGTCGTTGCCGACGGACGGCCCATCGGCACGGTCAGCTGGCATCGCGAGATGTACGGCCCGAACCCCGAATCCGGGGTGTTGAACTTCGGCATCGAGCTGTTGCCGGACGCGCGCGGGCAGGGCTACGGGACGGAAGCCCAGGCCCTCCTCGTGGACCTCCTCTTCGAGACCACATCGGTCCATCGGGTCGAGGCCTCGACCGATGTCGAGAACGTCGCCGAACAGCGATCGCTCGAGAAGGCGGGCCTGACCCGCGACGGCATCCTCAGGAAGGTCCAGTTCAGGGCCGGTGCCTACCACGACCTGATCGTCTACTCGCGCCTGCGGGACGACCCGCACCCCGCCGCCTCCGACTGACAGCCAAGCTGTCGCTCCCGACTGGTACGGTTCGACGGTGCAACACGCCGACGACGGGACGGTCATCGTCAGCGCCACGGACCTCGTCGGCTTCCTCGCCTGCGATCACCTGGCCACCCTGGAACTCGGGCGTGTGCTCGGGCACTGGGCCAAGCCGTTCCGGCGCGATGACCCGACGATCGAGCTGATCCAGCAAAAGGGCGACCTGCACGAGGCGGCCTACCTGGCCGCATTGCGCGAACGAGGGCTGCGCGTCGTCGAGATCGCCAAGGAGGATCTCCGGACGCCGGCCGAGCTGCGAGCCGCCCAGGCGACGACGTTCGAGGCGATGCAGGGCGGCGCCGACGTCATCTTCCAGGCCACGTTCTTCGACGGACGCTGGCGCGGGCACGCGGACTTCCTGTTCAAGCGGGATGACCGGCCGAGTCCTGCGCTGGGCGACTGGAGCTACGACATCGCCGACACGAAGCTCGCCCGCTCGGTCAAGGCCGGAGCCATCCTCCAGATGTGCGTCTATGCCGCGCTCCTCGAACGACCTCCAGGGGATCGCCCCGGAGCGGCTGACGGTCATCACCGGCGACGGCGTCGAGCCATCCCTACCGGACCGACGACTTCGCGGCCTACTTCCGGTTCGTCAGGGCCCGCTTCGACGCCCGGATGTCGAGCGGCCTCGCCGGCGAGCCCGCCAGCGACCTACCCGGATCCGGTCGACCACTGCCGGGTCTGCACCTGGCTGCCGGCCTGCATGGACCGGCGCCGCGCGGACGATCACCTGTCGCTCGTGGCCGGGGCCCGACGAGTCGACACGGAGCGCCTGATGGCTGCCGGCGTGCCGACGCTGGCCGGTCTGGCCGCCCTGCCGCCCGACCGGTCGATCGAAGCGATCTCCGAATCGGCAACTGACCCGGATCCGAGAGCAGGCCCGGCTGCAGCTCCACGAGCGGATGACCGGCGAGCGGATCTTCGAACTCATCGAACCGGATCCGGCCGACCCGGGCCGCGGTCTCGGGACCCTCCCGGAACCGTCCCCGTGGGACCTCTTCTTCGACATCGAAGCCGACCCATGGGCGACCGATGTCGGCCTGGAATACCTGCTCGGTGTCGTCGATGCGAGCGACGGTGAACCTCGCTACATCGACATCTGGGCCACCGCCCAGGAAGCCGAGAAGACCGCCTTCGAACGCTTCATCGCCCTGGTCATGGAGCGCCTGGACGCCCACCCCGAGATGCACGTCTACCACTACGGCGGCTACGAGTCGGGCGCGATCAAGCGCCTGATGCAGCGACACGGGGCCTGCGTGGACGAGGTCGATCGGCTGCTCCGCGGCGAGGTCCTCGTCGATCTCCTCAATGTCGTCCGGCAGGGGGTCCGCGCCTCGGTCGAGTCCTATTCGCTCAAGCAGATCGAGAAGTTCTACATGCCGGTCCGCGAGGGTCCGGTGACCGATGCCGGGTTCAGCGTCGTGGCCTTCGAGACCTGGTTGAAGGAGCACGATCCCGCGATCCTCCAGGGCATCGCCGACTACAACCGCGACGACTGCGTCTCGACCTGGCGGCTCCGCGGGTGGCTGGAGGAGCGCCGCAGCGAGGCGGTGCTCCGTTGGCCGGATCTCGACTGGACCCGCCCGGTCGCCGCCCCGCAGGAGACGTCACCGGCGCTGACCGACTGGCTGCGCGAGGTCGAGACCCGCGTGGTGGCCCTGACCGGCGACCTCGCGCCGGACGATACGTCGCCCGAGGCGACCGGTCGCCGGCTGCTGGCCGACCTGCTCGACTGGCATCGCCGCGAGACCAAGGCCCAGTGGTGGCGCTTCTTCGAGCTCAAGGACAAGAAGACGGTGGAGGAGCTCGTCGGCGAGCGCGATGCGCTTGCCGGCCTCAGGTTCGTCGAGACGTGGGATGGCGTCGGGGTCATGGTCCATCGGCGGTATACATTCGAACCGCAGGACCACGGATTCCACCCCGGCGACGCGCCGATCGATCGAACGAGCGGGGCGTCGGCCGGGACGATCGTCGCGATCGACGACGTGGCGGGCTCCATCGAACTCAAGCGCTCGCGCACGTCGTCGTGGCCACACCCGGACGCCCTGATCCCAACGCGCCCGATCGAGGCCAGGCCGCAGCGCCAGGCGCTGTTGCGGGTGGCCGACGCGGTCATCGCCGACGGGATCGACGGTGACGGCGCGTATCGTGCGGTCCGTGATCTGATCCTCCGCAAGGCGCCTCGGCGTGCACCTGGGATCGACGGGCCGCTCGCCGATCCAGATGCCGACGTGCTCGCCGCCGCCCGACGGATCGCCCTGGAACTCGACGGTGGCGTCCTGCCCATCCAGGGGCCGCCGGGGACGGGCAAGACGTACGCCGGCGCCCGGATGATCGTCGATCTCGTCCATGCCGGAAAGACGGTGGCGATCACCGCGCAATCGCACAAGACGATCAGCAACCTCGTCGAGGCGCTGACGACGGCAGCGGACGAGACCGGTGTCGTCGTCCGGGTGATCCAGAAGACGGGCGGAGACGACGAGCATGCCGGACATCTCCCAGGCGTGACCCGGGTCGGCGACAACCCAGCCGTCAGCGCTGCCCTTGCCGACGGCACGGCCGATGTCGTCGCCGGGACCGGCTGGCTCCTCGCGCGGGACGAGTTCGATCGTGCCTTCGACGTCCTGTTCGTCGACGAGGCGAGCCAGATCTCGCTCGCCGACGCGGTGGCGATCGGCACCTGCGCGCGATCCGTCGTGCTCATCGGCGACCCGAATCAGCTCCAGATGGTGACCCAGGGCGTCCACCCGGGCGGTGCCGGGGCGAGTTCCCTCGAGCACCTCATCGGCGGCGCCGTGACCGTCCCGGCGGACCGTGGCCTGTTCCTCGAGACATCTCGCCGGCTGCACCCGGACGTGGACGCATTCATCTCGCCGGCGTTCTATGCCGGACGGCTCGAGACGCATCCGGACAACATCCGCCGGATCGTCGATGGCGACGACCCGCTCCTGTCGGGTTCGGGCGTTCGCTGGTTGCCGATCGCCCACACCGGCAACGGGCCTCGATCCCGGGAGGAAGCTGAAGCCGTCGCCAGCGCCGTCGACCGGTTGACCGCGATGACCTGGCAGACCCTCGATGGCCGCCACCGACCGATCACCCTTGCGGACATCATCGTCGTCGCCCCGTACAACGCCCAGGTCGCCGAGATCCAGGCCGCGATCGAGCGCCGGACGGGCCAGCACGGCAACGTCGGGACCGTCGACAAGTTCCAGGGTCGCGAAGGCGTGGTCGCGGTCTACTCGATGGCCAGCTCGAGTCGCGAGGATTCGCCGCGGGACATGAGCTTCCTCTACTCACCCAATCGCCTCGACGTGGCCATCTCCCGGGCCCAGAGCGTCGCGCTGCTCGTCGCCGAGCCGGCGCTGCTCGATGCCGGATGCCGGACCCCGGACCAGATGCGGATGATGGATGCGCTGTGCCGCTACGTGGAGATCGCCGCGGCACAGGCAGCCGCACGGACCGACTGATGGTCGGTGCCCCACTCGACCTGGCCCCGGACCGACTCGACGCTCTCCGCCGTCGCACGGTCAGGAGCCTGTTCTCCGGGGTCGCCCTCGGGAGCATCGGCTACATCGCGGCGGTCACGATCGCGACGATCGTCGCCCGTGATCTGTCCGGCTCGCCACTGCTGAGCGGGGCGCCGGGGGCAACGGCGGTGCTGGGTGCCGCGACTGGCGCCGCGATCCTGTCGCGGCTGATGATCGCGAGGGGCCGCCGGTTCGGCTTGACGGTGGGCTACGCGATCGGCGCGGCCGGGGCGCTCGTCGCGACCGTGGCGGTGATCGGCCGGTCGTTCCCGCTCCTGCTCCTGGGCACCGTGCTGATCGGGTTCGGCAATGCCGCGAACCAGCTTTCCCGGTATGTCGCCGCCGATCTCTACCCATCCGTCCGCCGGGCCTCGGCGATCGGCCTCGTCGTCTGGGGATCGACGATCGGCGCGATCGTCGGGACCGAACCTCGTTGGTGTTGCCGATACCGTCGGCGAGGGGTTCGGCCTGCCGTCGCTGGCCGGGACCTATCTGCTGGCGATGGTCTTCGTGGGGGCGGCGGCCGTCCTCACGTTCACCGTCCTGCGGCCTGATCCGTACCGGCTCGCCGACCGGTCCGATCCTGGTTCGGACGAGCCGTCCGCCACGACGCCGCTCGGGCAGATCCTGTCGAAACCCGATGTCCGCGTCGCGATCCTGGCCCTGATCACGGTCCAGGTCGTCATGGTCCTGGTCATGACCATGACGCCGTTGCACATGACGGACACCGGCCACGACCTGACCGCGGTCGGTCTCGTGATCAGCGCACACACGTTCGGGATGTACGCCCTGTCCCCGCTGTCAGGACGACTCACCGACCGGTTCGGCAGTCATCTGATCGTGCTGGTCGGCCTCGCCGTCACCGGCTTCGCCGGGATCCTCTCCGCGGTCGCGCCGGTGGAGGGCGGCGCCATGTTGTTCGTAGCCCTCTTCCTGCTCGGCTACGGCTGGAACCTTGGCTTCGTCGCCGGTTCATCGCTGCTCACGAACGGGCTGGGCCTCGCCGAACGGACGAGAGTGGAGGGCTTGACCGACGCCCTCATCTGGATCTCCGCCGCTGCCGCCAGCCTGGGTTCGGGCCTGATCGTCGCCACCGCGGGCTATGCGACGCTCGGGATGCTCGGCGCCGTTGCCGTGCTCCTGCCGGCACTCTTCGTCCTGACCCGGTTCCGGACCGCGTCACCAGCCGGCGGATGACCGGAAGGCTGCTCAGGAGGGTAGGCCCGTCAGGCCTGCTCGGTCCCCATCTCCCGGCGCACCCAGGCGGTCAGGACCTCCGCGCACACGACGACATCGTCGATCGCGACCCGCTCGTCAGCACTGTGGGCCACCCGGATGTCGCCAGGGCCGAACATGACACACGGTGTCTCGCCGACGTCGATGAACAGCCGCATGTCCGCGCCGTACGGCTCACCGATCAGCGCCGGCCGTCGACCACTGACCCGGGCGATGCTCTCGGCCAGTCCGACCGGGAGCGGATGATCCGACGCGACCCGGGCTGATCCGAACAGCCCGCCGGTGATCTCGATGCTGGCCGGATGGTCCCGGAGGAACTCGTCGGCGGCGCAGGCCGAGGCGATGACCGCGCGCAGTTCGGCCTCCGCGTCGGCGGGCGACTGGCCGAGGCGAACCCCGTACCGGCCGTCCGCACTGATCCGATCGAGCACCGTCGATGCCCATTCCCCTCCCTCGACGATGCCGATGATCGTCGGATACGGGAGCCCGAGGGCGGCCATCAGGGGATCGGTCTCGGCCGTGTTCCGGCGCGCCTCGTCGGCCTCGAGCGCCCGCGACAGCACGAACAGCTTGTCCAGGGCGGAGATGCCCTCGCGCCGCTGCGATGCGTGGGCGGCCCGGCCCGGAACCGTCAGCCGAAAGGTGATCGCGCCGGCGTGGGCGACCACCACGTCGAGGTTCGTCGGCTCCGTGATGATCGCCATGTCGCCGACCGCACCGGCCCGGATCGCCGCCAGCGTCCCCTGGCCACCGTCCTCCTCGGATGGGACGAAGGCCACGATGAGTTCACCCGGCATCCGGTCCAGCTCACCTGCCACCGACAACGTTCGGACCGCGGCAAGGATCGACGCGATCCCGCCCTTCATGTCACACGAGCCACGTCCGTAGAGCATCCCGTCGCGGGTCTCCGCCGCCCACGGATCGTCCGTCCACGCCCCCGGATCGCCGGGAGGCACGACGTCGAGGTGGCCAGACAGGACGAGCCGGTGGCCGCCGGGACGACCTGCCCGCCCGATGACGACCGGAAGCGACGACCTCGGCATCTCCTCGCCCGGCCAGGAAGGATCAGCGCGAAGCGTCGCGAGGTCCGGATCGATCACCTCGACGGCCATCCCGGTCCCGCGGAGCGCCTCGCCGGCCCACCGCACGACCGCATCCTCTGAGCCGGTGACGCTGGGGATCCGCACCAGGGCCTGGAGGTCCGCCACGACGTGATCGCGATCGATCATGTCAGCCATCGTCCCGGCGCAGGACCGGCCGGGTCATGCAGGTCGGCCCGCCGGACCCGTTGATGCCGATCTCGGTCGCCGGATAGGTGTGGACCTCGCAGCCCGCCGCGACCAGCCGGGCCTGCGTCGTCGGGTTGCCCTCGGCCAGGATGACGACGCCGGGCCGGACCGCCAGCACGTTGCAGCCGAGGGTCGCGAACTCCTCGTCCGGGACCTCGATGATCCGGATCCCGAGATCCCCCAGTAGGCGCCACAGGCCGACGGGCAGCAACGGCAGATAGACGACGGCGAGATCGTCGGCGACCGGCGAGATGACCGACAGGAGATGGATGAGTTCGGCCGGCCCTCGCCAGTACGGCAGGTCGAAGATCCGGACGTCGCCGCAGACGAGGGCCGCCAGCTGGCGGGCGCCATCATCGTTCGTCCGCAGGCTCCGCCCGATGCACAGCAGATCAGGCCGCAACCACAACGTGTCACCGCCCTCGATCGTGCCGGGCGCCTCGATCCGGCCCGCCGTCGGGATACCGGCCGCGAGCGTCCAGGCCTCGATCGCGGCGGGCTCATCGCTCCGATTCGGCTTACCGGGCCGGAGCACGATCGACCCTCGATCAGTGATCAGCAGCGGGTCGAACGGATAGACCAGGTCCGGTGTCTCGAGCTCCACTTCGAGCCGGTGGACCCGGGGACCGAGCGACGCGAGCGTGTCGACGAAGGCGTCGTGCTCGCGCTGTGCGACGTCGAGGTCGACCGGGTGGAGGAACCCGTGGGCGGGATCGTCGAAGGCCGCACCGAACGACCGTCCCGGACGCTTGACCAGGACCTCGTGGAGCGGGGACGACATGCTCTGGGCGCCGTAGCGCCGGGCGTTGGTCGCCGTGCTCATCATCGTGTGCAGGATAGCCCTGCCATCCGCCGTCCATCCTGCCGGTCCGATGGTCCGCCTTGCCAGGTCGGCAGTCACTCCCCATCATCGCACCATGACGATCAACCGAACGACCCTCCGACGTCTCTCCCGACTCCTGCCGGCGCTGTTGCTGGTCATCGCCTTCAGCGGCACCGAGGCGCCGGCGAGGACGAACGCGATGCCGGCGATCCAGCCGGATATCCCGTCCACCACGGCCGTCGCCGCCGGCGTCGCCCTGACACCGGTCGTCTCCGGTCTGGACCGCCCGGTCCGGGTCGTCAACGCGGGCGACGGCTCGGGGCGCTTGTTCGTCGTCGAGCAGGGCGGTCGGATCCGGGTCATCAAGGCGGGTGTCCTGCTGTCGACCCCATTCCTGTCGCTCACCGACAAGGTCGCGACGGGCGGCGAACAGGGTCTGCTCGGCCTGGCCTTCCACCCGAACTACGAGACGAACCGCCGCTTCTACGTCTACTTCACGCGGAAGTCGGATGGCGCGATCGTGATCAATGAGTACAAGGCCTCGGCGACGAACCCGGACGTGGCCGCCCGGGCGACCGGCCGACACATCAGGACGATCAAGGAGCCGTACGCGAACCACAACGGCGGCCAGATCGCCTTCGGCCGGGATGGGTACCTGTACATCGGCACCGGTGACGGTGGCAGCGGGGGTGATCCGGGGAACCGTGCGCAGCGGCTCGATTCGCTGCTCGGCAAGATGCTCCGGATCGACATCAACGGCGTCACCAGCAAGCACGCGTACCGAACCCCGCGCTCCAACCCGTATGTCGGCCGGCCGGGTCGTAACGAGATCTGGTCACGCGGGCTGCGCAACCCCTGGAGCTGGTCGTTCGACCGGGTCAGCGGGGACCTGTGGATCGGCGACGTCGGCCAGAGTCGATACGAGGAGATCGATCGAGCCAAGCGAACCTCCAGGAGCTCGAGCCTCGGCCGGGGTGCGAACTACGGCTGGCGGGTGCTGGAGGGTCGGTCCTGCTATCGACCCTCGAGCGGCTGCAACCGGACCGGCAAGAAGACGCCCCTCGTCGTGTACGGCCACAGCCAGGGCTGCGCCGTGACCGGCGGCTACGCCTACCGAGGATCCGCGGTGCCCGCCCTGGCCGGCCGGTACGTCTTCGGTGACTACTGCAGCGGGACGATCTGGACGATCGCCCGAAAAGCTGCGAAACCGGCCACCAAGAGCACCTTGCTGTCGGCCCCGTTCCACATCACGGCCTTCGGAGAGGACGAGGCCGGCGAGCTCTACGTCGTCGGGGCTGGCGGAACCGTCTATCGCTTCGACGCATCCTGAGCCGCGGATCGCGGATGGTCGGGGCCGTCAGGCGGCGATCGCCATGGCCTCCTGGAGGGCGACCTCGACGTTCAGGCTGATGGTGCCGCCGACGAGCCAGCCACCGGCCTCCAGGGCGACGTTCCAGTCGAGGCCCCAGTCCTTGCGGTCGACCTTGGCCCTGGCCGAGAAACCGGCCCGCCGCGCGCCGTCCATGGCCGGATAGAAGCCGAGGAATTCGACGTCGAAGTCGACCGAGCGGGTGACGTCGCGGATCGTCACGTCGGCCGTGACCACGTAGTCGCTGCCACCCTTGTGGCGGATCGCGGTCGAGACCACCCGCATCTCCGGGTACGCCTCGACGTCGAAGAAGTCAGCCGATCGAAGATGCGTGTCGCGCGCCCCGAAGCCGGTGTCGACACTGGCTGTCTTGATCGAGATGTCGGCGGTCGATGCGGTCGGATCCGACTCGTCGAGGTCGATCGTGCCGGAAACGTCGGTGAACGTGCCGCGCACGTTGGTGACCATCATGTGCTTTGCCGAGAAGAGCACGTCCGTGTGTGCCGGATCGATCGCGAATGTCGCCATGGGATGGAAGCCTCCTGGGTCCGGTGTCGCCGGAACCTGATGTAGTTGACTGGGCAACCATATCGCGATATCGTTGCGTTGTCAACGACTTGCCGGTCTCAATCGGAAGAGGTGGTAGCATCCCCGCATGACGGCTCCCGAGATGGTCGCCCGCCGACCGCTATCCGAAGATCCACGCCTGGCGCCATGGCGCGCGTTCCTGATCGCCCATGCCCGGATCGCCCGCCGCATGGACGAGGAGCTTCGGTCCGAGCACGACATCACCTTCGCCGAGTACGACGCGCTCCTCCACATCGCCCAAGCGCCGGACCGGCGGATCCGGATGGGCCTGCTGGCCGAGGAGGTGCTCCTGAGCAAGAGCGGCGTGACCCGACTGGTCGACCGCCTCGTCGGCGATGGCCTGGTCGAGCGGAGTGCCTGCATGGCGGACGCTCGAGGCGCCGAAGCCGTACTCACGGACCGCGGACTGGAACGCCTGCGAGCGGCATCGCGGACGCATCTGCGCGGCATCGACGAGCACTTCCTCGGGGTCATGGAGCCGGCCGATCTCGCGGTCCTGGAGCGGTGCATGAGCGCGGTCGCACGTGAGGCCGGTCCTGGCCAGAACGAGTCCGCGATCTGTGTCACGGACGACGTCGAGTTGCCGAGTCCCTCGACCGCTCGCTGACCGGCCCGTGGCCGGACGCCTGTACGCAGGGACCAGTGGATTCTCGTATCGCGGCTGGATCCCACGCTTCTATCCTGTGGGCACGCCGGCATCCGGCCTGCTCGCGACCTATGCCGGCCGGCTGACGGCCGTCGAACTCAACAACACCTATTACGCATCTCCGTCCGCGGCGAAGGTGGCGGCGTGGTCGGCGGCGACACCGCCCGACTTCCGGTTCTCGATCAAGGCCCAGCGGGGCGGCTCGTTCCGCGCGCTGCAGGTCGATCCGGCCGACAGCGTGGCCTGGCTCACCGGTCCGTACCGGGCGTTCGGCGAGCGGCTTGGGACGATCCTGTTCCGGGTGCCGGAGGGGATCGGCCGCGATGACGCCAAGCTCGAAGGGCTGCTGGGCGCCTGGCCTCGCGACCTGCCCCTCACCCTTGAATTCCAGGACGCCTCGTGGCACGTCGACGAGACGTTCGAAGCGATGACCCGGGTCGGTGCGACGCTCTGCGCCACCGACCTGCCCGATCACGACCCGCCGATGATCCGCCGGACCGGTCCATTCCTGTACCTGCGGCTTCGGAAGCTCGATTATACGCACGCAGAACTCGACGCCTGGGCGGCCCGGATCGAGCCATTCCTCACGGCCGGCGATGACGCCTACGTGTTCTTCCGCCACGACCCGGTCGGCCGCGGCCCGGAACTGGCGCTCGCCCTGCACGCTGCCCTCGGCCTCGCATGACCTTCTCATCTTCTCCCTCCTTTACGCTTGCACATCCTAGCTATCGATACGTGCACCCCTATCACCACCATCGCCGGACCGATGCGAAGCAACTCCTCCCCTGGACCGTTCGTGGCATAGGCTTGGCGACCGGGTTCGTCATCGTGCTGGCGCTCGCGTGGCTGGCGGGCACGGCCGTGGGCGTGCTGCTTCTGCTGTTCGTCGCGATCCTGTTGGCGGCCGCGCTCGAACCGATCATCGCAGTCGTGCGGGACCGCGTTCCGATCGGCCGTGGCCCGACGATCCTCGTCGTCTATGCCTGCTTCTTCGTGTCCGTCCTAGCCCTAGCGTTCATCGTCGTGCCGGCCGCGACCGCCCAGGGTGAACAGATCCTGGCCAGCCTGCCAGCGGTCTTCGACACCATCCGCGACCGCGCGGCGACGCTGCGGCCTGCGGCCCTGTCGACCTCGATCACCGCGGTGCTCGATTCGGTCCAGGCGATCGTCCTTCCCGCCCCGACCGCGACACCAGATGCCGAGCAGGTCGTCGAAGTCGGACCGCCGCAGCCGAGGCCGCGGTCGCGATCGCAACCCTCCTGACGGTGGTCTTCTTCTGGCTCGTGGAGCACGCGAGATGGCAGCGCTACCTCCTCGCATTCCTACCGGCCGCGCGACGATCCGGTGCGCGCGACGCCTGGATGCGATCGAGCCCGGCTCGGCCTGTGGGTCCGCGGGCAAATCATCCTGATGGTCACGGTCGGTCTATGACGGGCACCGCCAACGCCGTGCTGGGGTGCCCGGTGCGCTGCTGCTCGGGCTGATCGCGGCCTTGACCGAGGCCATCCCGATCGTCGGACCGCTTCTCGGGCGATCCCGGCCATCCTCGTTGCGTTGACCGTGTCACCCGAGCTGGCCCTGCTCGTGGCAGTCGTGTACGTGGTGATCCAATTCGTCGAGGGAGCGTCCTCGTCCCGCTCGTCATGCGCAACACCGTCGGATCTCTCCGCTCCTGGTGCTCCTGAGCATCCTCGTGGGGGCCGCGGTCGCGGGTTCGTGGAGCCTTCGTGGCCGTCCCCATCGCCGCCTCGATCGAGATCATGCTCAGCCCGCTCCAGGCGCGCGGCCGCCCGGTCGCCCAGGATCCATCCTCGGTCGCGACGCCGGATGACGACGTCAGAGCTCCAAATGGCGCCTCCCGGACTCGGCCGACAGCCGTGCCGGCACCCACCGGCCCGACCTTGCCCGGTCAGCGGAGCGCGACGGCGATCCGCTCGGCGGTCGCGACGGACGCCGCCTCGGGGGTGCGACGCCAGTCGGCGATGCGGGCCATATCGAACGCACTGACCGGCGTGAAATCCACGAAGGTCGCCGGGTCGGCAGCCTCGATCCGGTGTCCGGGCGGGCCAGCCGGACAGTGGAACACCTCGCCGCCGCTGAGAACCTCGGCGTCGTCCTCCCATTCGATCGCCAGTCGCCCGTCGATGACCATCCCCCAATGCGGCGCGTCACACCAGCCGACCGTGTACCCGCTCCGCTCGCCCATCCGGACGCGGGTCATGACATAGCCCGACATCGACCATGATTGGGACTTGATCTGGCTGGCCGGCACTCGCCGGCTCGGGATCGCCGGGACAACGGTCGCAGCCGATGGCAGGGCGAGTATCTCGATTCCGCGCGCGGCAAGGCCGGCGTCGCTGACATCGGTCGTGCCTTCTGCGGGCTGGAACCCGGCCACGAGGGCGTGACCGGACGCCTCGAAATGGTGGGCGGGTCCCCCTGGGCGCACGTGGAATGCCCTGCCGGCCGTGATCGTCTCTCGTCGTGACCCGATCACGAACGTCAGCTGACCGTCGATGACGAAACCCCAATGCGGACGTTCGCACGGCCGCTCGAGGGAGGTGCCGGGAGAGCCCGTGGACGGCACCTCCCCGAACACGAAGGCCATCGTGCCGAGCATCGCGAAGCGGATGACGAGACCATCCTGACGGACACTCCGGAGGTCAGCGGGAGCGACGTGCATCGGGAACCTTCCTGACGATCACCGGCGATGGTCGTACTGGGGGCGCCAGTATAGGGCCAGGCGCCGAGAAGCAAGCGACGCTTGTCACGTCGTTGTAATGCCGACTCCAGGTGATCGGCTTCAACGGCAATCCCAAGGTCTGTTCCAATACCGAAATCGTCCATCCGTGTGCCCTAACGGCGCAGCGCCAATCCGATATCTCGAGGAACCGTGACGGAGCGATCAGAGGCCACCGCGACCACGGTTCCGCTCGCGGATCCGGGCCGTATCAGGCAACCCGATCAGGATCGGACGGTCCTCGACGCGATGATCGACGCGATTCTCGTATTCGACCCCGGGAGCCACATCGTCGTGGAGGCGAATCCGGCCGCGGCCACCCTGTTACGGCGTGAACGGTCGACGATCGTCGGGGAGCGATTCGAGGCCCTCCTCCGGCCCATCGACACAGCCAGGGTCCTCGATATGCTCGCCACCTTGGCGCATGGCGATCCCCCGGAGACGGTCGGGTCGATCGGCTTTTCCGCCGGCCGAGGTCGAACGGTCGAGATGGAGGTCAGTTTCCGGCAGCTCGACGCATATGCGGGCCGCCCGGCGATCATCGCCATCGGTCGGGATATTCACGAGCGGATCGAGGCCCAGGTCCGGCTCCAGCGGCTGGCCTTGGCGGAGCACGCTCGCGCCGCCGAACTCAACGCCGTCATCCGTTCCATGGGCGAGTCGGTCTTCGTATGTGGCCCGGATGGAACGATCACTCTGGCCAATCCCGCCGCCGAGGAACTCTTCCCTGACGTCGAGGAGCGATCCTACGCTGAGATCCTCTCCCAGCTGGATGACTCGGACGGCCTGGCCCCTCCGTTGCGTATCCGGGGAGGGCCGATCCAACTGCCCACCCGGTCCGATGCGTCACGTTGGATCGAGCTGTCGACCTATCCGGTCGAGAGCAAAGGCGGACTGACCGCGGCGGTGGACGAAACGATCGTCGTGATGCGCGATGTCAGCGAGGCCCGTCGGCGCGAACTGGTCCGCGAAACCTTCGTCGGCGTGCTGTCGCATGAGCTGCGGACGCCGATCACCACGATCTTCGGCGGCGCCAAGCTCCTCGCCCGGGAACCGTCGACCCTCGATGCACAGACGCGGCGTGAGATCCTCCACGACATCCACGACGAGGCGGAGCGGCTCCAGCGCCTGGTGGAAGACATCGTCGCTATGAACCGATTCGGGGAGAGCCCTGGCGAGATCGGCTGGGAACCAGTCCTGCTGACACGCCTCGTCCCCAAGGTGGTCCATTCCGAAGATGGGCGCTGGCCCGGGGTCAAATTCACCTCGACCATCGCGCCGGATATGCCGACCGTCAGCGCCGACCCGACATACGTCGAGCAGGTCCTTAGAAATCTGCTGTCCAATGCCGCCAAGTACGGAGGCACTCCTTCTTCGGTCTCGGTCGTCGTCGACAGCGATGGCCATGAAGTGGCGGTTCGTGTCCTTGACGACGGGCCCGGCTTCCCGGCTGATGAGACCGACCGTCTGTTCGAGCTGTTCTATCGCTCGCCGACGACGGCCCCGGCCGCGGCCGGGGCTGGCATCGGCCTGTTTGTGTCGGCCCGCCTGGCGGCGGCCATGGGCGGCCGGATCTGGGCAATCCCGCGCCCCACCGGTGGCGCGGAATTCGGGTTTGCGCTGCCCGTCCTCACCGAATAGGGCCTTGGCGCCCTGTTACCTCGTTGTTACGGCCCGCCCACCGAACGTAGCAAGGGCCGGTGCCCGACGGCGCCAAAGTGGGGACTGAGCCCGGTCAAGGGACAAGCAGGCCCAGCGGTCGGGTCATTGGCACGACCAGGGAATGGAGGATCAGATGAGTATCATCGCGTGGATCGTTCTAGGAGCGATCGCCGGCTACCTGGCCGGGTTCATCGTCAAGGGCGACGAAGGCCTGGGGATCATCGGGCACATCGTGCTCGGTATCGTCGGGGCCATCGTGGGCGGCTTTCTGGCCAGCGTCCTGTTCAACACCAAGCCCATTGACGGTCCGCTTGACATCACTTCGATCGTAGTCGCGACGATCGGGGCCATCATCACCGTGGTGGTCGTGTCGTTCGTCACCAACACCAGCCGCTCCGGACGCGGCGCCGTCTGACGCGTTGGCCGAGGGCCGATCCGGACTTGACCGAACGCCCACCCACGACCGGGTGGGCGTTCCTCGTTCGTGGGTCGTCCCGGTCGCGCGAGCGGTTCCGCCGGGAAGCCAGACCGTTGCAAGGCGCAGGCGCCCAAGACCGGCATGAACGTGAGTACCCAGCTGTCAGGGTGATGTCAGTCGGCTCCCGAGTGCCACTGGGGGTCCGGGGGCCGACAAATCAGCAGTCCTGGTCGTCAGGGGGACGGGGGGCCAGGATCCTCCCACGGACGGTCCGGGGCCTATCCCCGGACCGTCCGTCGCCATCTCGAAGGAGCAGACCAATGACGATCTCTTCTCCGCACAACACCTCTACGTTGTCCGCTGACCGAGTCCATCCCACTCGCACATCCGCCATCGTCGACTCCGCGACGGACGTGGCAGGTGTGGCACGGGAGGCAGCCAACGACGCGATCGGCCGACTGCCTGACATGGCCGCCTCGACGCGATCCGCGATCGAGGATGCGAATCGCCAGATCCGCTCCGGGAGCGACGATATGCTGTCGATCGGCAGCGCGCTGTCCTTTGGATTGGCGCTCGGTCTGCTGGTCGGCGGGGCTGCCCGCCTGATCGTCGCGGTCGCGTTGATCCCGGCCGGACTGATGACCCTCACCCTGTTCGATCGAAACGGGCGGGCACGCCGGAGCCCGACTGGAACGCAAGGCCATTGATAGCGCGTTCCGGCGCTTCGTTCGATTCGCTGCGACACCTTGGGCCGTACGGTCTGACCAGGCTCGCCGCTGACGGCGACCACGATGGAGGCGCGACACCATGAACCAGTCCAAGCAGGCCTATCGCGAGTCCGAACAGGCGACCAAGGAAACCTGGCGCAAGGCTGACGGCGACGAAAGTCTCGCCGACAAGGTCGGCAATACCGGCGACGAGATCCGCAATGACCTCGGCGACGCCGGCGACGACCTCCGCGGCGCGACCAAGAACGCAGCCGACGACACCAAGGAAACCTGGCGCAAGGCTGACGGCGACGAAAGTCTCGCCGACAAGGTCGGCAATACCGGCGACGACCTTCGACGCGCGGTCGACCCGAATCGCTGATCCCCGACCATTCCAAGCGAAGACGCCCTCGGCCTACGCCGGGGGCGTCTTCGCGCGCCGGTCGCTATGCTCCACGCAATGGACGCCGCCGGCCCGCCGCTTGATGGGGCTTCGACAGACCGAGCATCGACCGATATGGACGGCCGGGTGAGTCGCGTTCTGCCCGACGCCGAGATGCGACCGGTCGCCAAGGTGCTCGACACCTATCGCGACGCCATCCTCGAGCGGTGGCTCGCAGCCGCTCGCCGACAACCCTTCCACGAGCAGCGACCCGAAGGTGCGGTCGCCGACCATATCCCGGCGCTGTTCGACGCGATCGTGGCCCTCTTGCGGCGTGACGCGGCAGCCGACACCGAACGGGCATCTGCGCCGTTTGAAGACGATGCCGTCTCCGCGGCGGCCACCGCCCATGCGCGGGCCCGTTTCAGACAGGGCCTAGGGCCGGTCGCGGTCGTCACCGAATTCCGGATCCTGCGCCAGGAGATCGGCCTGACGATCACCGAGAAGGTGGATCCACGAGGCGATGCCGGGGACATCGTCTCCGGGCTGACCATCGTCGGCGACGCACTCGACGGGGCTGCCACGGTCGGGCTGACGTCACTGTCCGATCGGATCGAGGATCTACGTGAGTCGTTCCTGGCGGCCACCATCCACGACATCCGTCAGCCGATCACCCTGGTGGAGGGGTCCCTCCACCTGGCCCATCGGTGGCTGGCCGAAGGCGAGCCGGATGAAGCGCGAGTCGCGGAAGCGGTCGATGATGCCCTGCTGGCGACGCTGGAGCTGGTCGACATGATCGATACCCTCGGCGACGCATCACGGGTGGCCATGGGTGCGCTCCGCCCGGATACCGAACCGGTCAGCCTGGGGCACGTCGTCAGTGAACGGATCGCCGCACTGGGTGTCGCGGCACGGGACCGCGTTCGACTCGAGATCGCGGATGATCGCCTCATCGGCTCGTGGGACCCGAGCCTCATCCGCCGCCTTGTCGCCAACCTGATCGGCAATGCCCTGAAGTACTCGGCAGCGGGGGCTCCGGTCGACGTGGCGGTTCGACGCGGAGACGCCGATACGGCGGTCATCGAAGTCCGCGACCATGGGATCGGCCTCGAAGGACACGAGCTGACGGACGTCTTCGAGCGCTTCACCAGAACCGATCGCGCTCGACGAAGCGGCGCCAACGGCCTGGGACTCGGCTTGTACGCCTGTCGTGGCATCGTCGAGGCCCACGGCGGCACGATCGTCGTCCGCTCCGATGGCTACGATCGCGGCACGTTGTTCGTGGTCACGCTTCCGACGATGTCGCAAGCGACGCTCGACGCCCAGGCGGACTGACACCGCTGCTCGCTACGAAGTCGTGACAGGAGACGAGCGGGGTCAGTTGCCCACGGTCGGGCGCCCACAGACGATCCAGTCACGCGCGTCGCCCCGAGACAGCGAACGACCGCCGGCCACTGGGTGGCCGGCGGTCGTTCGATCGCATTCGGAGTCAGGCCCGGTGTGACGCCGTCCCTGCCGCGGAGCTGGCGGTCGATCCGGCCATCTCGGCCGAGGCGGTCTGGACGTTCCGAGCCGCCTCCTCGAGACTCATCCCGGCGCCGTCTGCCGCGTGCTGAAGGTCATCCTTGGTGATGTCGGTCGGGTGATGCCGCTCGTTCGGCTCCCCGCAACCACAGTTCATGCACATCGCTGCCTCCGTTGGTTCAAGATCCGGGGGTCGACGCCATCGTCGCTGGCCAGCGGAATCGGCGGCTCATCACGAATGGGCGGGGCGCGTATCGGCTGCGTTGCGGGATCGGCCTCGGGATCGGCCGGAGCCACGAAACGTGCCCTGACGTCGAACACTTGCGACGCCGATGCGAGGTGATGGCCACGACAAGCCGACATCGTGCAACCAGCCCGACGGCATCCTGATCGAAGTGGCGTCCCGATCCGACGCGTGACCCGGGACCCAGGAGCCCCAGGAGCCAAATGCCTTCCATATCCTCAGCGTCCGCGATCGACGCCGAGTCCGCCCCGTCCGCGGCCCGCCTTGAACCGTCGCGTCACCCAGCCGTCGTCATGGACGGCGTCACGATGCGGTTTCCCCATCAGCTCGCCCTGGACAGCGTATCCCTGACCGTCCCGACGGGCGCGATCCTCGGCCTGATCGGGCCGAGCGGCGCCGGCAAGACGACCGCGATCAGGATCCTGACTGGGGCCTTGACGCCGACGAGTGGCCGGGTCGACGTGCTCGACGAGTCGCCATCGTCGTTCAGCCGCCAGACGCGCGAAGGGATCGGCTACATGCCCCAGTCCTTCACGCTGTATTCGGATCTCACCGTCCGGGAGAACGTCGACTTCGTCGGATCCCTGTTCGGGATGCTCTTCCGCTCGCGCCGGAAGCGGACCCAGGAGGTCCTCGAACTGGTCGATCTCTGGGAGGTCAAGGACCGCCGGGCGGGGCAGCTGTCGGGCGGCATGCAGCGACGACTCGAACTCGCTTGCGCCCTCGTCCATGATCCGAAACTGCTGTTCCTCGACGAGCCCACGGCCGGGATCGACCCACTCCTTCGGGCGCGGATCTGGGAGGAACTCCACCGTATCCGGGGCCGGAACCGGACCCTCCTGGTGACCACCCAATATGTCGCTGAGGCTGAGTCGTGCGACCGGGTCGCACTCATCGCCGAGGGCCGCTTGCTCGCCCTGTCGACACCCGACAACCTTCGGCGCGACGCGATCGGCGGTGACGTGATCGTCGTCGAAACGGCGGCGATCTTCGACGCCGCGCAGCTCGCGGACCTGCCGGCCGCCACGCACGTCCGTCAGGACGGACCAGGACGGTTCACGGTCATCGTCGATGATGCCGGGGCGGCATTGCCGGATGTCGTCGAGGCCATCGGCGAGCTAGGTGGAGAAGTGCTCAGCGCGCGCGAAGAACGGCTGTCGTTCGACGCCGTGTTCAAGGCCCTCGTCGACCGCGATCGCACGCACGACGAGGTTGGCGACACCGGCGCTCCCGACGTCGGAGTCGCACCGACCACGCCCGGATGAGGCTGCCCGCGGCGACGAGACCGCTTGCGACGATGACCCTCCGCCTGCTGGCGCTGGTCGGGAAGGAACTGGTCGAAGTCGTCCGCCGACCCGGCGCACTGGCCAGCCTGATCTTCGGGCCGTTCCTGATCATGGCCATCTTCGGGCTCGGCTACGGCGGCCAGCGGCGCCCGCTCGACACCATCGTCGTCATCCCGCCATCGTCCGGGCTGGCCGATGACGTCGCGACATATCAGGACCTGGCGGGCGGTGGCCTGCACATCGTCGGCGTCCGTGGCGACTTCCAGAGCGTCCGGAGCGAGCTCGAGAACGGGAGTCTCGACGTCGCCGTGATCGCGCCCGCCGACGCCGCCGCCCAGTTCAAGGCGGGCGAGCAGTCGACCATCCAGGTCGTCGTCGACACGGTCGATCCGATCGAGGCGAACTACGCTGGGTTCCTGGCCGCGAACCTGGCAAATGCGGTCAATCAGACGATCATCAAGCGAGCCGTGCAAGAGAGCGAAAGCTACGCGGTCAGGTCCGGGCAGCCGGACGCCACCGCCATCCCGCCGGATGTCGTCGCCGCTCCGACCAAGGCGGACGTGATCAACATCGCCCCCTCCAGTCCACAGGTTCTGGCGTACTTCGGCCCGGCCGTCATGGCGCTCATCCTGCAGCACCTCGCGGTGACCCTGGTCGCGCTGTCCCTCGTTCGTGAGCGAACCAGCGGGGTCATCGAACTGTTCAGGGTCGCACCCGTCAACGCCTGGGAGCTGATCGCGGGCAAGGTCGTCGCGTACCTGTTCATCGGCGCACTCGTCGGCGGCGCGACGGCTTCGTTGCTCATCGGGGTCTTCGGGGTCCCGATGCTGGGAACCCCCGCCTCGCTGGCGCTGGTCATCGCGCTCCTTCTGCTGGCGTCTCTGGGCGTCGGCCTCGCGATCGCTGTCGTGTCCGATTCCGAGCGTCAGGCCGTGCAGCTCTCGCTGTTGGTCCTGCTGGCGTCCGTGTTCTTCAGCGGGTTCGTGCTGTCGATCCAGGAGTTCACGGTGCCGGTACAGGCCATGGCCTTCCTGCTCCCGGTAACGAGCGGCATCCAGCTGACGCAGGACGTCATGCTTCGGGGAACCATCGTCGCGCCCTGGCAGCTTGCGGTCCTCGGGGCGATCGCGCTGGTCACGTCGACCGGCGCCTGGATCGGCCTGCGCCGGAACACATCGCGTACCTGACCGCATCGCATCCGGGACGGTGCCGCCTCCCGGACGGCACAAGAAAGCGAGGCGCCCGCGGGGCGCCTCGCTTGGTGATCGTGCGGGCCCGGATCAGCTCGGGCTCGGAAGCTCGCTCTCGGTCGGGCTCATCTCCGGGCTCGTTTCCGGGCTGGTGGCCGGTGAGGCCTCCGGCATGAGCGACTGAAGGTCCGGCACGCTCGGTAGTCCGCTAGCGCCAGGGCTCGAGTTGCAGGCACCAAGCGCCAACGCCGCAGCGGCGACAAGCAAGGCGACTCGCTTCTTCATAGGGTCGTGTCCTCCAAAGGTCCGGGGGTCCACAGCACCCTAGAGGCGGAGCCATGGGAAACGCGGTGCACGTCAGCGATGAGAGGTGACAACCGGCTATCGAACCCGGCGACGGTCCCCTCTGAGCACCTGGACCAGATCCGGACCGCCTGCAGAGTTGCAAGGCGGCTGCAAGGCACCCCGGCCGGCGCTCGCACCATCTGTCAGGCCATCGCCGGGATGATGTCGCGACAACGCATCGAGAGGACTGACATGACAGACCGAGAGACGGTCGTCGTCAAGGACGGCGGCGGGTCAGGAGCGGGGATGATCCTCGGGATCCTGGCCATCTATCGTGGTCATCGCTGCGATCTGGTTCTTCGCACTGGGACCCGGGACCGGAACGGAGACGAACGAGTGAACGTCAACGTCGAACTGCCGTCGGTCCGGCCCAACGCTTCATGACTCGATGATCGTCGCGCGGCGACGATCGTACCGACGAGTTCCGTTCCCGACGGAGCTCGTCGCGCCACGCCCGGAGCCGATGACATATCGGGCGTTGTCCGTCACCATGTCATCACCCAGGAGGTGGCCATGAGCACCCAGCCGCTCGTGCTCGTCGCAGACGATGAACCACGGATCACGAAGCTCGTGTCGATCGCCCTCGGTGAGGAGGGGTTCCGCGTCGTCACCGCGGGCAGCGGCGAGGAAGCCCTGACCAAGGCCGAGGAAGCACGGCCGGACATCGTCCTGCTCGACATCGTCATGCCGGATCTGGATGGCATCGAGGTGATGCGGCAGCTGCGCGAGCGGCGCCCGGTGGCCGTCATCCTGCTGACCGCCAAGGGCTCCACGTCCGACAAGGCCAAGGGACTCGACCTCGGCGCCGACGACTACATCGCCAAGCCGTTCCATCCCGATGAGCTCGCCGCGCGCGTCCGAGCCGTGTTGCGTCGATCGTCCGGCGTCCAGCCGGGCGTCGGCGTCCTCAAGTTCGACGACATCGAGATCGACCTCGAAAGACGGATGGTCACCCGCGACGGTGATCTCGTTCATCTGTCGCGGACCGAATGGCTCCTCCTCCAGCACCTGGCGGCCAACGCCGGCAAGGTCGTCCTGCATACGGAGTTGCTGACCAAGGTTTGGGGTCCGGAATACCGCGACGACCTGCAATACCTGCGGGTGTGGGTGTCGCGCGTCCGTCGGAAGCTGGGTGCGGAACCGGGTGAACCTGGCCGGATCAAAACGTTCCAGGGCATCGGCTACTTGCTCGACGTGGAGCCACCAGTGCCGCCCGAGACCGTCGCGCCGCCCGCCGAGGAACCGACCGCTCTGATCGGCTGAGGCCAGTCTCCAACGCCAACCGGCGGATGCGCGGCACCGTCGGCGGGCGGGTTCCGGCATCCCGGCTACCATCCGCCGATGCACCGCTCGCGCCTCGCTGTCCTGGCTGCCGCCATCACGATCGTGCTCGCCGCCTGTGGGCCGACCGGCTCGACCGGAGCGCCCTCCCCCACCCCGGGCCAGGCCAGCAAGGTACCCACCAGCGGCCCGGTCACGACGCCGGTCGCCGTCTCGTCGCCACCGGTCGAGAGCAGCCGAACTCCGTCCGTCAACGCGTCGAACGTGCTCGCCGGTCTGAACGCCCCGGTCGACGTGACCAACGCTGGCGACGGGAGCGGTCGCATCTTCGTGGTCGAGCAGGCCGGCCGGATCCGGATCGTCCGCGACGGGCAGCTCCTTGAGCGACCGTTCCTGGACATCACGGATCGGATCGCCAGCGGTGGCGAGCGGGGTCTGTTGGGGCTTGCCTTCCATCCGGACTACCCGGCGGACCCTCGTCTCTTCGTCGACTACACCGATCGCGACGGCAACACGGTCGTCGCCGCGTTCACGGGGTCGGCCGCCGACCCGGATGTCGCCGACCCGGCCAGCGAGCAGGTGATCCTCCAGGTCGCCCAACCGTTTAGCAACCACAATGGCGGCGCGGTCGAGTTCGGATCGGACGGGATGCTGTACATCGGGCTGGGCGATGGCGGATCCGGCGGCGACCCGCAGGGCAACGGCCAGAACCTCGGCGTGCTGCTGGCCAAGATCCTGCGGATCGATGTCGGCGTCCCGTCCTCGTCGACACCCTACGCGATCCCGGCCGACAACCCGCTCGTCGGCGTGGCCGGAGCGCGACCCGAGATCTGGCTCAGCGGCCTGCGTAATCCGTGGCGGTTCCGGTTCGATCGGATGACGGGAGACCTGTGGATCGGCGATGTCGGTCAGGGCGCCTGGGAGGAGATCGATGTCGCCCGGGCCGGCCGGGGCGGGTTCGACCTCGGCTGGAACACGATGGAAGGCTTCCACTGCTATCGGCCGGCCGACGGTTGCGATCAGACCGGGCTGACCCTCCCGGTCGCGGAGTACGGGCATGATCAGGGCTGTGCCGTGATCGGCGGCGTGGTGGTCCGCGACCCACGACAGGGAGCGCTCGACGGCCGGTACCTGTTCGGCGACGCCTGCTCGGACGACCTCTGGATGCTCGACCCGACCGATGACCAGCGACAGGAGCCGGTCCTGCTGCTCAAGCTCGGGCGCAGCCTCAGCGCCATCGGTGAGGGCGAGGACGGGACCGTCTACGCGACGAGCCTGGGCAAGGGCGAATTGCTCCGGATCACCGGCGGCTAGCGTGCGGCGGTAGCGCGGCCGTCAGAGCGCCAGCGGGTCCGTCTTGTCCGGATCGATGCCCAGTTCCTTGACCGCCTTGGCTGCCTTGGCCGGGCTGATCGCCCCACAGCGGGCGAGCCCGACCATCGTGGCCGCCGCGATATGCGGCGGATCGATCTCGAACAGCGTCCGCAGGTTCTCGCGGGTATCGCTCCGGCCGAAACCGTCGGTGCCCAGGGCGGTGTAGTGCGGCGGCAGCCAACGAGCGACCATATCCGGCAGGGTCTTCATCCAGTCGGTGGCCACCACGATCGGGCCACCTTCGTGGGGCAGGACCCGGCTGACGATCGGTACCCGCGGGGTCTTGGCGTCCGGGCGGAGTCGGTTCTCGCGTTCCGTCTCGAGGGCATCCCGGCGCAGGAGCGGGAATGACGGCGCGCTGTAGACCTCAGCGGCGACCCCGAACCGTTCGGCCAGCACGTCCCGGGCCGCGAGGACCTGCTGCATGATCGAACCCGACCCGATCAGGCGAGCCGGATGGGCATCCCGACCGACCTTTGGCGCGGCGGCGAAGCGATAGATCCCGCGCAGGATCTCCTCGTCGGTCACGCCGTCCGGACGCGGCGGCTGGGCGTAGTTCTCGTTGTAGATCGTGACGTAGTAGAAGACGTCCTCGGCCTTCGGCCCGTACATCCGCTCGATCCCGTCGCGCACGACGGCGGCCAGCTCGTAGGCGAACGCCGGGTCATAGCCGCGCACGTTCGGGACGGTCGAGGCGAGGATGTGGGTGTGTCCGTCGTCGTGCTGGAGACCTTCGCCGGTCAGGGTCGTTCGCCCGGCCGTGGCCCCCATCAGGAAGCCGCGACCGCGAGCGTCCCCGAACGCCCACATCTGGTCGCCGGTTCGCTGGAACCCGAACATCGAATAGAAGATGTAGAACGGGATGACCGGCAGCCCGTGCGTCGCGTAGGACGTGCCGGCGGCCTGCAGGCTGGCCATCGAGCCGGCCTCGGTGATCCCCTCCTCGAGGACCTGTCCGTCGACCGCCTCGCGATAAGACAGGACGAGATCGGAATCGACCGGCTCGTAGCGCTGCCCGAGCGCGGCGTAGATCCCGACTTCCTTGAACAACGGGTCCATCCCGAAGGTCCGGGCCTCGTCCGGGATGATCGGCACGATCCGCGGGCCAAGCTCCGGATCGCGGATCAGGTTGCGCAGGATCCGGGCGAACACCATCGTCGTCGAGACCGGGGTCGTGCTGCCGGCCGCGAACTCGGCGTCGACCGCGGGGACCGGCGCGGGGAGGGCGGGCGCCCGCACGACGCGCTTCGGCAACGGACCACCGAGCGCCCGCCGGCGCTCGTTGAGGTAGCGGATCTCGTCCGAGTCCAGGCCCGGGTGGTAGTACGGCGCGTCCTTGAGCGTCTTGTCCGGGATCGGCAGCTCCAGCCGGTCGCGGAAGACGCGCAGCTCGGCCTCGTTGAGCTTCTTGGCCTGATGGGTGATGTTCCGGGCCTCCACCCCGGGGCCAAGGGTCCAGCCCTTCACCGTGTGAGCAAGGATCACGGTCGGGGCGCCGGTGTGCTCCGTCGCCGCCTTGTATGCAGCATAGACCTTGCGGTAGTCGTGGCCGCCGCGGCGGAGCTTGGCCAGGTCGTCGTCGGTCAGGTGCTCGACGAGCTTGGCCAGGCGCGGATCCGGCCCGAAGAACCGCTCCCGGATGTACGCGCCGCCCGCGACCGAGAACTTCTGGAACTCGCCATCGAGCGTCTCGTTCATCTTCTGGACCAGCAGCCCGTCGACGTCGCGTGCCAGGAGGTCGTCCCACTCGCGACCCCAGATGACCTTGATGACGTTCCAGCCCGCGCCACGGAAGGCCGACTCCAGCTCCTGGATGATCTTGCCGTTGCCGCGGACGGGGCCGTCGAGTCGCTGGAGGTTGCAGTTGACCACGAAGGTCAGGTTGTCGAGGCCCTCCCTGGACGCGACGTGGAGTGCACCCAGCGACTCCGGCTCGTCCGTCTCGCCATCGCCAAGGAACGCCCAGACGCGAGAGTTCGACGTATCCAGGAGACCCCGGTTCTTGAGATACCGGTTGTAGCGGGCCTGGTAGATGGCGCTGATCGGACCGATCCCCATCGATACCGTCGGGTATTCCCAGAACTCGGGCATGAGCCGCGGGTGTGGGTACGAGCTGAGCCCAGGACTCGGCGTCGTCTCGCGCCGGAAATGGTCCAGCTGATCCTCCGACAGGCGTCCCTCGAGGAACGCCCGGGCGTAGATGCCAGGGGCCGCGTGACCCTGGTAGAAGATCTGGTCGCCGGTGCCGCCGTCGTCCTTGCCCTTGAAGAAGTGGTTGAACCCGACCTCGTACAGGGTCGCCGCCGAGGCATAGGTCGCCAGATGGCCGCCGATCCCCGAGAACTCGTTGTTGGCCCGCAGGACCATCGCCACCGCGTTCCAGCGGATGAGCCGCCGGATGCGCCGCTCCATCTCCTCGTCGCCGGGGAAGTCCGGTTCCTGTTCCGGGCTGATGGTGTTGATGTACCGGGTCTGGGTCAGCGGCGGCAGCCCGACCTGGAGCTGGCGAGCGCGCTTGAGCAACTTGTAGATGATGAATCGCGCTCGGGCCTCGCCTTCATCGGCGACCACCTGGTCGAGCGACGCGAGCCAGTCGTCGGTCTCGTCTGGGTCGATGTCGGGGAGCTGGTGCTTGAACTCGTCGAAATACATGTCGGTCAGCCCGGTACGAGTCGAAGGGTGGTGTCGAGGATCCCGGCGACGAGCATGGCGTCGAGGTCCACCGCCTCGCCCGTGTACTTGCGGACCAGGGCGTCGCTCGTCCGGCGAACCGAGTCCGGATCCGTGGCAGGTTCCGCGATCGCCGCCAGCGCCCGGCCGCCGACATGGATCGTCACCGCCGGGTCCGCTCGCGCCTCGCGGTACCAGCGGGCGGTCGAACCGTTGACCGAGCGGACGAACGCATCCAGGCCATCGACCACGACCCAGATGATCGTTCGGTGCGTGCCGCCGGCAGCCGCAGCGGTCTCGATCTCGATCTCGGCGGTCTCGTCGAGCAGCGCGAGTTCAGGGGCTGGGAATGGCATGGCCGGAAGGGTATCGCACCTGGACCTGATCCGATGGTATCGAGAAGGTTGCGCTGCTATACGCTCCATCCATGCAGCGCTACGGGCCGGATTCGGCCCTGATCATCGTCGGCGCGAACGGCGAGGACGGCTACTCCGGGTTCACGATGGGCGATCCCAGGTCGGGCGAGACGGTGGCGGCGCCGAAGTCCTGACCGTCGTCACCGTTGGCTGACATGTCCGTTTTCGGCTCAGAACCTACGGCCTCGTCGAAGGCGATGGGCACGGGCAGGTGCGCGCGCATCGCTGCCTCGATGGCGTCCTGATAGTCGCGCCTGGCTTGTTCGGCGTCCTGCTGCGCAGCCAAATGATTCGCGCTGCCTGGCTCAGAACGCTCTCTCCTTCGCTCGGCATCCCGCCAGCGAGCGAGCGCCTCCTGGGCGATGACGCGGTATGGCATGACGCGGCTCCGATCGCCAACACCGCGTGACGGCGAGGTGCGCAGTCGTGGGGCGCGGCGGTGGGTCACGCTCACAGTACACCAGCCCATGGGCTTCAGCTGCACCGTTGTCACGACAATGAAGCGTGCCCCGGCGGATGCAGATCGCCCGCGTACCTTCGGACGCGTTCTGCTATATGCCCACAGCCATGACGGAGGACCCGGACATGCCACAGAAGGCCTGGAGCGATAGGCGCGAGCGACAATACGAACACATCAAGGACTCCTACGAGGAGCGCGGAGTCAGCGAGGATGAAGCTGAGGAACGGGCAGCCCGGACCGTCAACAAGGAACGATCCGAAAAGGGCGAGACCAACGCACAGGATGTCAAGCGTTCGTGAAGCTCCCGATCGACCGAGGAGCATTCGCCCAGCAACCTAGTGATCCGACCCTCGTTCCTCGGGCGGCGGGCCAAGAGCGCGACCTACCTCGCGCAGATTGCGGCGGACCGGCAGCGTGAACCACAGGATCACGATCAGGCCGGCGGCGATCGACGCTGCGACGAGCCCGACGAGGCGCCCGAAGACGACGTCGGTGACGAGGAACGTGACTGCAGTGATCGCCAATCCGAGGGATGCCGTGCCGGCCAGCAGGAGTTGGTTGAAGGTCCGGAGCATCTGTTCCTTGTCCGGGGCGCGGAAGCGGACCCGATGGTAAGTCGTGGGTGCGATCAGCACGATGGAACCGACAGCCGTCGCGAGAAAGGCCACGAAGTACAAGCTGCGCTCCAGGTCTGAAACCTCGGCGAACCCGGCCTGGAACGGCAGGATGAGGAGGAATGCGAACAGGACCTGCATGCCGGGCAGGGCCACTCGGAGTTCGTTGAGCAACTCGATCAGCTCACGGTCGACCCGCTCCTTGCTGGTCTCGCCGGGCCCGTCACTCACTGATCGCGCTCCTCTCGCCATCCTGGGAAGCTTCGTCGTTGTAGATGGCGATCCGCATGTGCCAATTTCACCCGGACTGGGATTGCTGGCGCGTATCAGACGAGGCGCAAATGGTTATACCGCCGACACGACCACACCCATGCGTCTGGCACGGGTGTAACCGGGGTTGTCTGATGCTCGATTCCAGCCACGACGCAGGAGGAGATATGACCGAGCGAACGACGACCTCGCTGGAGCATCCCGACGAGATCCGATCGACCGACGCCAAACGTCGGGACGGTCGACCGACGGGCGACGACGATTCGGATCTGAAGCCCGGGATCGAGCCCGACGACGCTCCGACCGTCGCCCCCGAGGAAAAAGGTGGGTCGCCATCGACCGAGCATGCGCCCGGCGGCGACCTCTAGGCGGCGAGAAGGAGGACAGACCGATGGCGGAACTGAGCACGAAGAAGCGGGAGGCCGAACCGAAATCCGATTTCGGACTGCCGGAACAGCGGAAGTACCCGATGCCTGACAAGTCGCACGCCCGCAACGCCAAGGCGCGTGCCTCGCAACAGAGGAAGGCGGGCAACCTCACCGCCGCGGAAAAGGAGAAGATCGACGACAAGGCGGACACGGTCCTCGATCGATAGGCTGACGCAACATCAGCCGGTCATGGCCAGGCGGACGATGACACCCAGAGCGACGACCGACGATGCAGCGACCCAGCCGGCCTGCGACCGGCCCGGTCGTCGGCCGAGGTAGCGCCCACCGGCGATCACGATCAACAGCAGTGCGCCATAGAGCAGGTGGAGCGATTCTGTCGGCCCGGCGTGCATGAACGCCGCGACGCCGGCGAGTGCGGCGAGTGCGGCCAGCGCCAGATCGAGGAGGATCGAACGGTCCAGCCATGGTTGGACGCCGACATCGAACACGAATCCAGCGACCGCGATCAAGCCGGTGGCGAGGATCGCGGCGGCGGTAATTGTCGCGAGGATGAAATGCAGATCGAAGATCCGGCGCCTCCCTGGCTTGTACGATAGTGCCCCGAGGACTGCCGGGTAGCGGCCCGAGTGACGTGGGAAGTCAATGGATCTGATTCGTTCGTACGGCGCGATCGGCGTCGCCCTCGTCGTCGGCCTCGCCTACTTGCTATTCCTGGCCCCTGGCACCCTCCCGGGTGCTGCTGGCTCCGACCAGGTCGTTCAGAGCGACGCCGGGCGGAACCTCTACCTGCAGAGTTGCGCGGCGTGCCATGGGCCGGGGGGTGCCGGCACAACGCAAGGACCCGCGCTGATCGATAGCGGGGCCGCGGCTACGGACTTCATGCTCCGGACCGGCCGGATGCCGTTCAGTCCCCCCGCGGATCCCACGCAGCGACGCGAGCCAGCCTTCACAGACGAACAGATCCGCTCCCTCGTTGCCTACGTCGGGAGCCTCGGGGTCGGGCCTGCGGTGCCCGACGTCGTCACCTCCGCCGCAGACATCCCGGCGGGAAGGGCGCTGTATGAGGCGAATTGCGCGCAGTGCCACGGGCCCTCCGGGGCAGGAGTCGCGATCGGCGGTGGAGCGATCGCCCCCTCGCTCGGCCAGGCCGATCCACGGATCGTCGTCGAGGCGATGCGCACCGGCCCGAACGTGATGCCCGTCTTCCCGAAAGGTGCGATCGACGACGACGCAGCGGCCGCGATCGCCTCATACATCGAATACCTACAGAGGGCGCCATCCCCGGGCGGGATCCAGCCGCCGCTGATCGGGCCGGTCACGGAAGGGTTTATCGCGGTCGTGATCGGTCTGGGCGCGCTCATCCTCGTGGCACGCTGGATCGCGCCGGGTCGGGACAAGCGCGAGCCCGAGGTGGAGGATGATCGACCGTCCGATCCGAACGGACGGATCGAACGATGATCGAGCCGGAGCACGGCGGTCCTGGTTCCGGCTGGCTGGCTCGCCTCGTCGGCCTGCTCACCACCCTCGCCCTGTCGGTCGGTGGCCGGATCATCGGGCGGCGCACCGGAGCCCATGCGGCCGCGGAGCCGGCGCGACCGTCGACCACCGTCACGGGCCAAGGCGAATCGGCAGATTCGACGCACCAACGCCGAACGACACGTCTGGCGGCGGCAGGCTTCATCGTCGCCGGCGTTGCCGGGATCGCCCTCTTCGGCGTTTATGTCGCCGGCGGCCACACCCAACTCGAAGGTGCGCTGCTGGCCGTCTGTCTCGGTGGTCTGGGCGGCGGCATCGCCCTCTGGTCGCGGGACCTGATGCCGACGACCGAACTGATCGAGGAGCGCGAAGACCTGTCGTCCCCTCCTGGCGACCTCGCTCCGCCGATGACGCGCCGAACGATGCTCCTCCGGTCACTGGCCTTCGGTCTCGCCGGTCTCGGTGCGGCGCTCATCCTGCCCGTGCTGTCGCTCGGACCCGCGCCCGGCGACACGCTGCGGCGAACGTCGTGGCGGCGCGGACTTCGCCTCGTCGATGAGACCGGGATGCGGATCCAGTCCGATAGCTTCGCCGTGGACACCATCGTGACCGCCTTTCCCGAGGGCGCGGTCGGCGTGGCCGACAGCCAGGTCATCCTCATCAGGGTCCCGAACGGAAGCCTTGCGGCATCGACGTCCAAGCTGGCCCCGACACCGCCCGGGTTCATCGCCTACTCCAAGATCTGCACGCATGCCGGCTGCCCGGTCGGGCTCTATCGAGCGAGCGAGCACCAGCTCATCTGCCCCTGCCATCAGTCGACCTTCGACGTGATCGATGGCGCCGTACCGACCTTCGGACCGGCCGTCCGGCCGCTGCCACAACTGCCGATCGCCTTGACGGCCGACGACGGGTTCGAGGCCCTCGGGGACTTCACCGGCCCGGTCGGCCCATCGTTCTGGGACATCGGGCGTGGCGAGGTCAGGCAGTGAGCGAGCGGCAGCAGGATCGGCGCCGACCGACCGAACTCGAGCAAATCGCCACCTGGCTCGATGAGCGGACAGGCTTCGAGTCGATCACCCGGACCGTGCTGGCCAAGGTCTTCCCCGATCACTGGTCGTTCCTGCTCGGCGAGTTGGCCCTCTTCTGCTTCATCATCCTCCTCGCGACGGGCGTCTTCCTGACGTTCTTCTACGTCCCCAGCGCCACGCCCGTGACGTACGACGGGCCGTACCCCCCGTTGCAGGGTAATTCCGTGTCAAGCGCCTTCGATTCGGTGATGCGGCTGAGTCTCGAGGTGCGTGCCGGGTTGTTGATGCGCCAGATCCACCACTGGACCGCGTTGCTGTTCGTCGGCGCCATCGTCGTCCACTTGTCGCGGGTCTTCTTCACCGGCGCATTCCGTCGGCCGAGAGAAATCAACTGGCTGATCGGGTTCAGCCTCCTCATCTTCGCCCTGGCTGAGGGGTTCACCGGCTACTCACTGCCCGACGACCTCTTGTCCGGCACCGGCTTGCGGATCGCCTATTCGGTCCTCCTCAGCGTGCCGTTCGTCGGGCCCGCCCTCGCCTATCTCGGCTTCGGCGGGGAGTTTCCGACAGTCGCGATCACCAGCCGACTGTTCGTGCTCCACGTCATGCTCCTGCCGGGTCTCTTCATCGGCGGGATCACCGCCCACCTGATCCTCATCTTCGTCCAGCGACATACCCAGTTCCGGCGCGCCGGCGCCACCGAGCGCAATGTCATCGGCCAGCGCTTCTGGCCGAACCAGGCCTTTCGCTCGACCGGCCTGTTCCTCCTCACAGCGGCGATCGTGACCCTCATCGCCGGATTGGTCGAGATCAATCCGATCTGGCTGTACGGGCCGTTCGAGGCGTGGCAGGCGAGTTCGCCCGCGCAACCAGACTGGTACATCGGCTGGCTCGAGGGTGCAGTCCGCCTCGGACCCGCCTTCGAGCCGGTCATCCTGGGGGTGACCATCCCATCCGTCTTCTGGGCCGCGGTCGTGGTCCCGGGCGCGTTGTTCACGGCGGTCGCGCTCTGGCCGTTCCTCGAGGCGTGGCGGACCGGCGATCGTCGGGAACACCATCTCCTCGACATGCCGTGGGATGCACCGAAACGCTCGGCGACCGGTGTGGCGATGTTGACGATCATGACCGTCCTGACCCTGGCCGGCGGCAACGACGTCCTGGCGGCCACGTTCGACCTGAGTCTCGAGGGCCTGACGAACGCGTTCCGGATCCTGCTGGTCGTCAGCCCGATCGTCGCCTGGATCGTCAGCTACCGGCTGCTCGTCGACCGGCGACGGCGGGACCGACCCGACGAAGATGAACCGAGCGACCGAGGCGTGACGATCCAGCGGAACGCCGACGGGGGCTTCGAGGAGGTCGAGCCCTCGTGAAGCGAAGCGAGGCGGGGCGGCTGCCTGTGGCGATGGCCGCGCTGGTCGCCGTCGCGGGTGGCTGCGCACCGGCGGCCGCGACCGAGCAGGGCGCCAGGATCCGTGACCTCTACCAGCTCTTCCTGGGCATCGGGATCGGCGTCGCCGTCCTGATCTGGGTCCTCGTGACTTGGTCGATCATTCGCTATCGGCACCGGTCGGATCGGCCCCGGCAGACCCGCAACAACATCCCGCTCGAGGTCGCCTGGACAGTCGCCCCCGCCATCCTGCTTGTCGGCCTGTTCATCCTGACGCTGCGCACCCAGATCGCGGTCGACACCGTGGCAGCCGAACCAGCCGTGTCCGTGCGGGTCACCGGTTTCACCTGGCAATGGCGGTTCGAGTACGAAGACACCCCGGTCACGATCACCGGGACCGCCGACCAGCCACCCGAGATGGTGGTCCCGGTGGGCGAGACCATCCATGTCGATCTCGTCTCCGCCGACGTGGTCCACTCGTTCTACGTCCCGACGTTCCTGTTCAAGCGCGATGCCATCCCGGGCCGCGAGACAAGTTTCGACTTCAAGGCGACGTCGCCAGGCGTCTACCCGGGCCAGTGCGCGGAGTTCTGCGGGATCGGGCACAGCGTCATGACGTTCACGGTGCGCGCCGTGGACCGCGCCACCTTCGATGCCTGGCTGGCGGGTGGCTGGCGCGCCTCGAGTCCACCGTCGTCGAGTCCGGTGACACCGTGACGACCGCGGACCTGACCGCACCTCGCCCGGCCTGGCGGCCCGCTGACGAACCACGCGGACGGCTCGGTGCCGGTCTGATGGAGTGGTTGACCACGACCGACCACAAGCGGATCGGGATCCTGTACATCGTCGCCGCCTTCGGGTTCTTCTTCCTGGCCGGGCTCATGGCGATGGTCATGCGCGCGGAATTGGCGGCGCCGGGGGTGCAGGTCGTTGATCAGGCGATGTACGACCAACTGTTCACGATCCACGGCACCCTGATGATGCTGCTCTTCGGGACGCCGGTCGCGCTAGGGCTGGCGAACTACTTCACGCCGCTCCAGATCGGCGCCCCAGACATGGCATTCCCCCGGCTCAACGCGTTGAGCTTCTGGATGTTCCTCTTTGGCGGGCTGCTGATCCCGCTCGGGTTCTTCACCATCGGCGGCGCCGCAGCATCGGGCTGGACCGGGTACGTCCCGCTGAGCGGTCCCACGTACAGTCCGAGCGTCGGACAGGACCTCTGGATCGTCGGCCTGATCGTGACCGGGATCGCCAGCATCCTCGGCGCGATCAACTTCATCGTGACGATCTACACGCGACGGGCACCGGGCATGGGCATGCTCAGGATGCCGATCTTCACCTGGAACATCCTGGTCACTGCAGCCTTGATCCTGCTGGCGTTCCCGCCGTTCACGGCCGCACTCGCGCTGCTGTTCATCGACCGCAGCCTGGGCGGGGCATTCTTCGATCCGGGCCAGGGTGGCGACGCGATCCTGTGGCAACACCTGTTCTGGTTCTTCGGCCATCCCGAGGTGTACATCCTCATCCTGCCCTTCTTCGGGATCATCACCGAGATCATCCCGGTCTTCTCGCGCAAGCCGCTATTCGGGTACAGCGCGTTCGTCCTGGCGACGGTCCTGATCGCCGGGCTGTCGATCAGCGTGTGGGCCCACCACATGTTCACGACCGGCGCGGTGTCACTGCCGTTCTTCAGCCTGATGTCGTTCGCCATCGCGGTCCCGACCGGGATCAAGTTCTTCAACTGGATCGCCACGATGTGGGGTGGCGATCTGCGGTTCCCGACCCCGATGCTCTGGTCGATGGGGTTCCTGTACCTGTTCGTCATCGGGGGGGTGACCGGTGTCATCGTCGCGTCGGCCCCGGTCGACTTCGACCTCCAGGACACGTACTTCGTCGTCGCCCATCTGCACAACGTGCTCATCGGCGGGACGCTGTTCGCGCTCTTCGCCGGACTGTATTTCTGGTTCCCGAAGATGACCGGGCGGCTCCTGTCCGAGCGGCTGGGCAAGCTCCACTTCTGGATCTGGGTCGTCGGCTTCAGCCTCACCTTCCTGCCGCAGTACCAGCTCGGCCTGGACGGGATGCCGCGACGGATCGCCGATTACGGCGCGGCCACCGGGTGGCAGGCGCTCAACGCAGCGTCGACCGTGGGTGCGTTCCTGCTGGCGGTCGGGATCGTCCCGTTCCTGGTCGCGGTCGTGCTCGCCCTGCGCAAGCCAGCCGATGCTCCCGCGGACCCCTGGCGGGCCAACTCGCTGGAATGGGCCACGAGCTCGCCGCCACCCGAGCACAACTTCCGGTCGCTGCCGCCGATCCGCTCGGAACGCCCCGTCTACGACGCCCGCGAGGGCGGCGGCCAGGTCGCCGATCCGTCGACGCCCCAGCCGTCCGTTCGATCGGCGACCCATCGTGGCCTGCCGCCGTCGAGATACGGCGAGGAGGTGGGGTTCTTCCTGCGCAGCTTCGCGTTCGCGGCCGTGATCGGGATCGCGTACTGGCTGCTCACCTATGAAGTCGCGGGATCCGCACTGCTCGTCGCCTTCGCCATCGCGGTAGGCGGCCTCGCGGTCTATCTCATCCGGGCGCTACCCAGAGCAGGAGACGCGGACAACGCGGACCGGGCGACCGACCCCGCCGTCGTCCCACAGGTCGAAGGGCCGTTCGGTGATCCGAACGGTCGCTTGCCAGGCCCATCCGGTGCTCCGCTGGTCATCGGGCTGGGGGTGGCCGTCGTGGCCCTGGGACTGGTGTTCACCCCGGCACTCATGCTCGTCGGCGCGGCGTTGGCCGTCGCCGGGGGACGCGACTGGCTCGTGGCCGTGGTCCGCACCGGACAGGCTGCGCAGTGAGCGAGCCGTCGGTCGCCGTTTCGACCGTCGCCTCGTTCGCGATCGCCCTCGCGGTCGGCTGTGCCCTGTTCATCGGGTTCGACATCCTCGTTCGGGGCCATCGCCAGGAGATGCCGATCATGGAGGTCGTCTGGCCCGTCACCGGGCTGTACCTGGGACCCTTGGCCATCGTCGGATATCGGCGCTGGAGCCGGCCACGTGGCGCCCTTGCCAGGGATCGGTCGATGCCGGTCGCGACAGCCCTCGCAGTGACCCATTGCGGGGCCGGTTGCACCCTCGGCGACATCATCGGCAGCACGCTTGTGTTCGTACTGGCGCTGTCGATCGCGAGCCTGGCCCTTTGGCCGGAACTCGTCATCGACTTCACTCTGGCGTTCTCGCTCGGGATCGTGTTCCAGTACCTGACCATTGCCCCGATGCGCGGTCTCGGCGTGCGCGACGGCCTGGTGGCTGCGTCGAAGGCCGACACCCTGTCGCTGGTCGCCTTCGAGGTCGGGCTGTTCGGCTGGATGATCCTCGTCCAGCTCGTCATCTTCCCGAACCACGTCACCCCAGACGGACCCACGTTCTGGTTCATGATGCAGATCGGCATGGCGCTTGGCTTCCTGACCGCCTATCCCGTCAACTGGTGGCTGATATCACACGGGATCAAGGAACGGATGTGACCGCAACGCCCAGGCTATCCTCCTCCGCGAGCCTCGCTGCACAGCGCGGTCGGCATGAGTGTCGGATCCTGGCAACGTCCCAAGAGGAACTCGATCGGATCCGTTCGACCGGGATGTGAAGCTGGAACGGCATCCCACGCCGCACGCCATGCCGCGACGTCGCCGCAGGTACGGATGGCATCATCGAGCGGGGACGCGCCAACTGGCGGCAGCGCTCGTGGATCCGCATTCCGGAAGGCGGCCAGGCAGGCACCCGACGCATCGTCGTTCGCGCATCCTGACAGGGCGGCGACGGCGATCAACGTGCCGATCACCAGAAGACGGCGACCACGAGGCGGGGCGAGCCAGGCCGATGCCCTCCTCGCAAGACGCCTGCAACGATCGGGCCAGCCGGTCAGGCGGGGATGTGATGCGGCAGCGCCTACCGTGACGCTCGGCGGCGCTCCATCGTGCCTGGTGCACCGGACGTTGACCTGAGCCCGGCCCAATCCAGGGGCCGGGCTCCTCCAGATCACCACGCCCGCTGGCGCGCCCATCGCCCCACGGCGACGCTGATGGCTCCCAGCGCCCCGGCCCCGATCAGCAACGCTCGACGATGGAGCGACAGTTCGAGGAACGGTGACGTGCGACTTGCCGTAGCGTCGAACCGCCCATGGGCGCCGTGGTCGACGTGTTCGTCGAGCGGGCCATCGAGATTGTCCGGTCGGTCGGCGTCTCTGGCTCGGTCGGTCTGTTGCCCGGCATACCCGGTTCGGCCGAGATAGCGATCCATCAGACCCGGGATGAGTCGCTGGCCGAAGACGGCCATCAGGGTGGAGCGACCGACGAACAGCTCACGGCGTGGCGCATGGGCCATCGCCACGATGGCTCGCGCCGCGACCTCAGGATCGAAGATCGGTGGCACCGGCTGGGCACGGTCAGGAAGGCGGCTCCTGACCCAGTCGAACTGCGGTGTATTGATCGCCGGCAGGTGCACGACCGACACCCGAACATGGCTCCCGTCGTGGATCAATTCGCAGCGCAGCGAGTCGGTGAAGCCGACGATCGCGTGCTTCGTCCCGCAATAGGCGGACTGGAGCGGGATCGATCGGTACGCTAGCGCCGAGCCGACCTGGATGATCACCCCAGCGTCGCGTCGGGTCATCCGCCGCAGGGCCGCCAGGGTGCCATGGATGTAGCCCAGATAGTTCACTTCCGTCACCCTCCGATATTCATCGGCGGTCGTCTCCTGGACCGGAGCGAACACGGACTCCATCGCGACGTTGACCCATGCATCGATGGGGCCGAGTTCGAGCTCGACACGTTCGGCTGCAGCTTCGACCGCGTCTGCATCGGCCACGTCCAGATCGAGGATGAGGGCACGCTGGCCGCTGGCTCGGACCTCTTCGGCTGCAGCGGCAAGGCCGGCCGCTCCCCGTGCGATCAGGCCGACGTCCCATCCGTCGTCGGCGAATGCACGCGCTGTCGCCCGGCCGACGCCAGCCGATGCTCCGGTGATGACCACGATCATCGCGATCCCTCCTTTTGCGTTGCCGGCTCCACGGACACATCCAACCCACCGTCGATCCGCTCGATGGCGACATCGGTGCTGCCGCCGACACGGCGAAACACGAGGTCGACCGAGGCCGAACCGATGGCGAGCCCTCGCATCCGGACCTCATCGAGAAACTCGGGCAGCTGCGGACGGATCACCTCCAGCCGATGCTCGAATGCCGTCGGTCGCAAACCAAGGTTGACGATCAGCAGATAGGGCACGCTGCCGGCCGCCCAGGCTTGCGGATGGCACGCCACCGGATAGCGGACCGGGATGCCGAAGTCAGGGCGCGACATCCCGGCGAAGCACTCAGGGAGGCGCGCATGCTCGAAGTCCCCGGCTGCGGCCACGAGCGAGCCCATGATCCGACTGGCACCGGCGTCGTTGCCATACCGCCGCAGGCCGGCGGCGATCAGGCTGTTGTCATGCGGCCAGACGGTGCCGAGGTGGTACCCGACCGGGTTGTACGCGATGGCATCGGAGGACAGCGTCCGGATGCCCCAGCCGCTGTACATGTCCGAGGCGAACAGGCGATGGCCGACCCGGCGGGCATGGTCGTCCGAGGCGATGCCGGAGAAGAGGACCTGGCCCGCATTGGAACTGACCACGGAGCAGGCCGATCCATCGCCCTGCAGGGCCAGCACGTACGCTTCGAGATCATCCGACCAGAAGTCACGGTCGAATTGCTGCGCCAGACGGTTCGCCTGTTCCCGCAGCACCCCGGCCCGGTCAGCATCCCCGGCCCGCTCGAAGAGCGCAGCCATCCCGGTACGGGCCGCATAGACGTAGCCCTGGACTTCGGCCAGCGCGATCGGCGGTCTGGCGATGCGTCCTTCGCCATCGACGATCCCATCGCCCGAGTCCTTCCAACCTTGGTTGGCCAGACCGCCGTCCGACGTGCTCGCGTAGCTGAGGTAGCCCCTCGAGTCAGCATCCTCGCGCTCATCGATCCAGTCGAACGCACGCGCCACGTTCTCCTCGAGCTCGTGGAACAGATCCAGCGAGCCGGTCCAACGCGCGTGCTCGACCAGCAGGATCAGGAAGAGCGGGGTCGCGTCGACCGTCCCGAAATACGGCGTCTGGGGGATCCGGCCCAGTCTCGCCAGTTCACCGACTCGCAACTCGTGAAGGATCCTGCCCGGTTCCTCGTCGCGCCAGTCATCGACGGTGGTCCCTTGTCGCCCGGCCAGCAGCCGGAGCGTTCCGGCTGCGATGGACGCGTCGTAGGCGAGCATCTGCATCGCCACGATCAGTGAATCGCGACCGAACAGGGCCGAGAACCACGGCAGGCCGGCGCCGATATACGTGTGTCCGTCCAAGCGCGTCCGGAGCAGGTCGACGTCAGCCAGGGACCGCTCCATGACCGCATCGAACGTCGGCGAGTCCGTTTTCAGGGACACGGTCCAGTCCCCCCCGCCGATCCATCGGTCGCGGTCCGGTTCGCGGGTTCCCTCGGCTGGGGCGCGGTCGTGCTCTGGACGACTTGGGCCACCCTCGACGGGCGGAGCATCGTCCGGGACCGCCTCGTCCATGGCGAAGACGACGCGGATCCGGCCAGTGCCACGACCCGATACGGGGAGATCGATCGAAACCTCGCTGCCATCGCGTGCGCTGGGGGTCGGCTCGAACTCGGCCGTGAGCACGCGCCTGACGTGGTCACGTCCATCGAACGCGAGGACCAGGCGACCGTCCTCGAAGACCGGCTCGTGCCGCGTCCCGGGGGGTTCTTCGAGAAGACCACGGATCTCGAAGATGTCCCGGAACCCGGCGGCGATCCGGATCCGGACGTTCAGCTCGACATCGTCAGGGTCGCGGTTGGCGACCTCGATGACATCCGTCAGGGAGGCGGATTCACCGTCCAGCGTCCTCGTCCATCGGAGCGACAATCGATCCTTGCCGATGGAGCGGCCATCATCCAGGTCGATCTTCGGATTGGTCAGCTCCAGGATAGCCTCACGACCGGCGGCCGCCGTCGCAGCCAGCGGCTCCGGAGCCGTCCCGAGGATCTCGACCTCGTAACCGGCCAGGAATCGCGTGTCATGCTGGAACAATCCGTAGCCATGCTCGCCATCCAGCGGGATCTGGCCATCGGGCGGGCACAGGAAGAACGGATCGCCGTCCTTGATGACGACGGCATCGCTGATGCTCCGGACGGTCGAGGCCTGCGACCGCTTGAGGACCTTCCGCTTCTGGTCCGTCTGATCCTCCGGAGCGTGCGTCGAGCGAGAACGCGATGCGACGGCACTCATACCATCTCGCGGATCTTCTGGCCCATGGTCTGGGTTGCGATCGCCACCCGGTCGGGCTGGCCACGGAGCAGCGCCTCTGCGAAGTGGATCGCCTGGTCGCGCGTCGTCCGCGCTGGCATCGGCGCTTCGAGCGGGTCGACCACCGCCTCGATGATGACCGGGCCGTTCGTCCGCAGAGCCGCCTCGACCTGGTCGGGACACGCTTCGGGATCGTCGATCGTGATCCCCGTGCCACCGCACGCCTCCGCCACTTTGGCGAAATCGATCGGATGCAACTCGACACCGTACTCAGGGTTGCCGAGGAAGACCATCTGCTCCCATTTGATCTGTCCCAGCACGTCGTTCTTGATGACGAAGACCTTGATCGGGAGCCCGTACTTGACGGCGGTCGCGAAATCGGCCATCAACATGCTCAACCCGCCATCGCCGACGATGGCGACGACCTCGCGGTCCGGATGGGCGACCTGCGCGCCGATCGCGTAGGGAAGACCACAGGCCATCGTGGCCAGATTGCCCGATAGTGAGAATCGCTGACCCCGCCTGGCCTTGATGTGGCGGGCGAACCAGGTCGTGATCGTGCCCGAGTCGGAGACGACGATCGCGTCATCGGTGAGTCGCTTGCTGATCTCGGCAACGATCCGCTGCGGCTTCATCGGGCTGTCCATCCGTGCCTCGCGTTCCGCCATGAGATCCCACCACTCGGTCATCCCCTGTTGCGCATGCTCCAGGAAGTCTCGATCCGTGTGCGCCCGGATCTTCGGAGCGAGCGCTTCCAGCGATCGCCCCACGTCCCCGACCAGGCCGACCTCCACCGGATAGCGCAGCCCGATGCGACCCGGATCAAGGTCGATCTGGATGGCCCGCGCCCTGCCGGGCTCCGGGTAGAACTCGATGTACGGGAACGAACTGCCGACGATGAGCAGGGTGTCGCAGTCCCGGAGAGCATCCTCTGATGGCTTCGTGCCGAGCAGCCCGATCGTGCCGGTCGCGAACGGACTGTCGTCGGGGACGACGCCCTTGCCGAGGAGCGGCGTGATGATGGGAGCGGCCAACCGCTCTGCGATCCGTTCGAGCACCTCACCGGCGCCGATCGCTCCCCGTCCGGCCAGGATCGCGACCTTCGATCCCGCGTCGAGGATCTCGGCGGCCCGAAGGATGGCGTCGTCCGCGGGCCGTCCCGATGACCGCGCCATGACGTCGCTGTTGTGTCCCGCGATGTCGCTCCTGGATCGCGGCCCCGCGTCAGCCTCTAGGGACTGCAGATCCGTCGGGAAGCAGATGTGCGCCACGCCGTGCCTGGCCAGTGCCATGCGGCAGGCCAGCGGTGCGACATTCGCGACGTGGGCGGCGTTCATGACCCGCGTGTTGTAGACGGTGACGTCCTCGAGGACCCGGGTCAGGTCGACATCCTGCTGCTGGGCCGTGTCGATCAGGTCGCTGTAGTGATGACCGGTGATCGCGAGCACCGATGCTCCGTCCAGCTTGGCGTCGTACAGACCGTTGATCAGGTGCAGACCGCCCGGCCCGGATGTCGCCAGGCAGACACCGAGACGACCGGTGAATTTCGCGTACGACGTCGCCGCGAATGCCGCCGTTTCTTCGTGGCGGACCTGGATGAATCGGATCTCGTCCCGGTGGGTCCGCAACGACTCCATGATCCCGTTGATCCCGTCGCCGGGGAGTCCGAAGATCGTGTCGACGCCCCACTCGATCAGGGTCTCGATCAGCGTGTCTGCAGCAGTCCGAGTCATCGTGTTCCTCCTTCGATCAGGGACGCTTCGCCCACGCCACGTGATCGGTCCAGGTCGATCAGGGCGAGGCCGGTATCCGGGTCGTGGCGTCGCCGAAGCTGGGCCGGCGTCTCTGAGATGACGATCTCGAGGGTCGGTCGGACCGCGCCTCCGAGCAGGTGGCCACCGATCGCCGTCCCATCGGATCGGCCGAGGACCACGTGGACGTGGACCTTCGGTTCGTCGGACCCGGCGCCGGCGCGAGTGATATCCCCGACAAGCGACAGGACCTCGACCTGTTCGGTGACCTCGATCTTTCGGTAGTCCCGAGCTTCCAGATCGAACCAGCCGACGGTCACGTGCTCGAACGCGCCGATACCTGTGAGATGCGCAGCGTCCATACCACTTCGTCGTGCGGCGTCGGTCAGGCCGGCGATCGGATCGTCGCCGGGGTCGAAGATCGCCGCGACGACGCGCTGCGGGCCAGAACTCGTAAGGTCGAGGACCTTCATGACTGCCCTCCTCGCTTGGTGTGTGCCGGGTCGTTCCCATCGAGGGCGAACGCCAGGATCTGGGCCGGATGCAGGACCGTGCGATCGGTCGACTGCTCGATCTGCTCCCGGCAACTGAAGCCGCCGGTCACGATGTAGGTGTCACTGGTCGCCCGCCGGACGGCCGGCAGGAGCGCGCGCTCCCCGGCCGCGACAGACACCCGGTAGTGCTCACCGCGTTCGAAACCGAACGAGCCGGCCATGCCGCAGCAACCGGTGTCGGGCACTTCCAGGTCGAGGCCGGTGGCGCGAAGCACGGTCAGTTCCGACTCGAAATCGAGCACGGAACGGTGGTGGCAATGACCGTGGACGATGGCCCGACCCTCGATCCGTGGCGGGCGGTAGCCATCGAGCGAACCGAGATACTCGGTCAGGGTGTGCGTCTGCGCCGCGATCCGCTGGCCGTCGACGTCGCCGTGGAGAAGGTTCGGTGTCTCGTCACGGAAGACCGAGACGCACGATGGCTCCAGCCCGATGATCGGAGTCCCGGCCCGGATCTCCGCCCGGAGATCGCGCAGGATGGCCTTGAGCAGCCCTTTGGCCTGGCCGAGGAAGCCCCAGTCGTAGAGTGGGCGGCCGCAACACAGGGCCTGTTCCGGCACCACGACTTCGCAGCCGGCATCCTCGAGAACGCGGACCGCCGCTCGTGCGACGTCAGGATGGAAGTGATCGTTGAAGGTGTCGACCCACAGGATGACCCGGCGATCGGCTCGCTGGTCGGGAGCGCGAGACGATGCCCAGGCCCCGCCTCGGTCGGCCCACCAGGTCCGGAATGTCTGTTCGGCGAAGCGCGGGATCTCGCGCTCGGGCGCGATCCCACCGATCGCCTTGGCGAGCGTGGTCAGGATCGGTGCATGGGCCAGGCCATTGGCCAGTCGAGGCATCCGAGCGGCGAATCCCGCCCACCAGTGGATGAGCCCCATCGAATACGCGGCCCGTGGTCGGAGGCGACCGGCGTAGTGATGCGCCCTGAACTCCGCCTTGTAGGTCGCCATATCGACGCCGACGGGGCAATCGCCCTTGCATCCCTTGCAGGCGAGGCACAGGTCGAGCGCCTCCGCGACGTCGCCGTTGCGCCATCCACCGTCAAGCTCTCGGCCGTTGAGAAGCTCGAAGAGCAGCCGCGCCCGGCCGCGCGTTGAGTGCTGTTCCTCGCGGGTGACCATGTAGCTCGGACACATCACGCCGCCTTCGTGACGCCGGCATTCCCCGACACCCACACAGCGAAGGGCAGCGTGGGCGAACGAACCGTCGTCCTCGGGGAACCGGAACCAGGTCTTGGGCTCCGGCGGTGCATAGTCGGTCCCGAGGCGGAGGTGGTCGAGGATCGGATCGGCGCGCACGACCTTGCCCGGGTTCATCCGCCAACCCGGATCCCAGATCCTCTTGAGATCCTCGAAGGCGCCCACGAGCTCATCACCGAACATGATCGGCAGGAGCGAGCCTCGGGCCTGGCCGTCGCCGTGCTCGCCCGAGAGGGATCCGCCCATCTCGACGACCAGCTGGGCCGCTTCATCGAGGTAGTCGCGGAAGGTCGCCAGGCCATCGGCGGTCTCCAGGCCGAAGTCGATCCGGCAGTGCAGGACGCCTTGGCCGAAGTGGCCGTACATGTCTGCGTCGTAGCCGTAGCGGTCCCACAACTTCCGGAGTGCTCGGAGGTAGTCGCCGAAGCGCTCCGGTGGCGCAGCGGAATCCTCCCAGCCGGGAGCGGTCAGCGGCTTGGTCGGCACCATGGCCGTCGCGCCGAGACCCGATTCGCGAACCTTCCAGAGCTTCGCCTCATCCGCCGGGTCGTCGTACAGCCGGGCGGTGGCGGTCTTGTGACGCTTGCCCAGGGCATCGATGAAATCGTTGGCCTTGTCATCCGACTCCTTCCGGTCGCGACCACCGAATTCGACCAGGAGGAACCCCCGTCCGGGCGGCAGCAGACCGAGCGCATCAAGATGCGCGCCGCGTTGACGCACGTCACGGACGAGCTTGTCGTCGAGGCCCTCGCACGCGATGCAACCTGATCCCATGACCTCCGGGATGTCGTCGGCCGCTGCGAAGACATCTTCGTAGCCCACCGCCACGAGCGTCCGACCCTGCGGGCTTTCCACCAGACGGACCTTGGCCTCGAGGACCGTGACCAGCGTCGATTCGGAGCCGACAAGCGCCTTGGCGACGTCGAATCCGTGTTCCGGCAGCAGCTGTGGGAGGTTGTAGCCGGAGACCCGACGTGGGATATCCGGGTATCGCGTCCGAATCTCGTCCCCGTGATCGTCGGCCAGCTGTCGCATCGCCGCGTAGATCTCTGCCTGCCGACCACCCGCGGCGATGATCCGGTCGAACTCGCCGGCGTCGGTCGGCCCCACCCGGAACCGGTCGCCTTCGTAGGTGAGGACCTCCAGCTCCAGGACGTTGTCCTCGGTCCGGCCGGCAAAGACCGAATGGACGCCGCACGAGTTGTTGCCGATCATCCCTCCGAGCGTGCAGTGGTCATGGGTCGCGGGGTCCGGTCCGAACGTGAGCGAGTACTTCTCGGCCGCATCTCGCAGCGTGTCGAGGACCAGGCCGGGACGGACCCGGGCCCACCGCTCCTCCGGGTTCAATTCGATGAGGCCATCGTTGTACTTCGAGTGGTCCAGGACGACCGCCACGTTGCAGGTCTGGCCGGCCAGGCTCGTCCCGCCGCCGCGCGAGAGGATGGGCACGTCATGGCTCCGGCAGACCTCGACGGCCGCCACGACATCCTCCGTATCGCGCGGGATCACAACGCCGATCGGGACTTGTCGATAGTTCGAGGCGTCCGTCGAATAGAGCGCCCGACTGCCCGGATCGAAACGAACCTCGCCTCGGACCGCATTCAGGAGATCCACGACGAGACGCTCGGCGTCGCCGGCCGGCGGGCGAGGCGGGTGGGACCGCGGCGCGGCGAGATCCGTCGTCATGCGCTGTGCCATTCGACGTACGGCTGGACATCGACCGCCTTGAGTTCCAGGCCCAGCCCGGGCCGTGACCGGTCCGGGGCGAGCCGGCCGTCGATGGGTTCGCGGAAACCGTCGAAGAACTGCCGCTCGATCCGAACGTGGTCGTGGAACCATTCGAGATTCCACGCCGCCCTCGCGGCACACATCAGGTGGAGATGGATCGACGGCGCACAATGCGACGACAGCGGGACCTTGTACGTCTCACACAAGGCCCCGGCCAGCTGGAAACCGGTCGCTCCCAGGCAACGGGTCGCATCCGCCTGAAGGACATCGACGGCGCCGGCCTCGAGCAGCCGCTGGAGATCGAACTGGTCCCAGGCGTACTCGCCGGCCGCGACCGCCATACCCGCCGGTGCACGGTCCCTGAGGAGCCGCAGCCCGGCGATGTCGTCGGAACTGACTGGTTCCTCGAACCAGCTCACGCTCCGTTCGGCGAGCCAGGCGGCGGTGGCCAGGGCCGCCGTCCGATCATGCGCACCGTTCGCATCGACGAACAGGCGGACGTCGCGGCCGATCGCATCGCGGGCGACGTCCACTCGCGCTGGATCCACGGACGGGTCGCGGCCGATCTTCATCTTGACCGAACCGAAGCCATCGGCGGCCCAGCCGCCCAGTTGCTCCGCCAGCCGACCATCGCCATAGGAACAGAACCCGCCGCTCCCGTAGGCCTCCACCGAATCCCTGGCTCGTCCCAGGAGATCGGCCAGGGACAGACCCAGTAGCTTGCCCTTCAGGTCCCACAAGGCGTTGTCGATGGCCGAGATCGCCGTGGATGCGATCCCCGGCCGGCCGACGTTCCGGACCGCCCCTACCAGGGACGACCAGGTCCCGGGGATATCCCAGGCGTCTCGACCGACCACGACGGGCCGGAGCGTGTCGACGATGAGCCGACCGGCGGATCCGTCAGCGTACGAATAGCCCAGGCCACGACATCCGCCTGCCTCGGTCTCGACGACGATCATGGTCGTCGCATCCCAGGCGAGTGTCCCGTCGGACTCGGGGGCGTCGGTGGGAACCCGATAGACGGTGACGTCCAGGCTTTCGATGCGGGGGCCAGCCGGCGTCATCAGCCGCGGCTGCCGATCGCGGTCACCACCGGCGTCGGAGCGGTTGCCGGGGTTCGCGGCGTGCGGCCGTCCAGTGGCCGTGGCTCGGCGGGACGAGCCAGCACGTCCGCGGCACCACTGGCAGCGGCAAGCGGCCAGGCTTCGTCCTGGCCTGCTCGTCGGCTGTCGTCCTTCAACGGTTGTGGCACGGTACGCGGCCTCGACGCCAGGACTCGCTCGTACACCGCCTCGTAATCAAGGGTCATCCGTTCGGTCGAGAACCGTTCCAGGGCTCGAGCCCTGATCCGCTCGCGGTCCAGCGCGGGAACCCGTTCGAGGGCGGCCCTTGCTTCGATGACGTCGTCCACGAGGAACCCGTCGATGCCCGGCTCGACGATCTCGGGCAAGGCGCCGGCTCGACGGGCGATGACCGGCGTCCCCGTTGCGAGGGATTCGATCGCGACCAGCCCGAACGGTTCCGGCCAGCCACCGAGCATGAGCGTCGCCAGCGAACCCGCCAGGAGCGGATCGCGACCTTCGGGCGGCAGCTCACCGTGGAAGTGCACGGTGCCGTCATCGATGGCCGGCTCGACCAGGCTCGCGAACAACTCGTGCTCCTCTGGCTGGTGAACCTTGGCCGCGATGTCAAGCGGCAGGCCAGCCATCCGGGCCAGCTCGATCGCCTCGGCGATGCCCTTCAATGGTGAGATCCTGCCGATGACGGTCAGATGGTTTCCGGGTCGGCGACGGAAGGGCATCGATGCCAACGGGAGACCGTGGTGGACGGTCCCGACCCAACTCAGGTCTGGCTGCCAGCGGCGCTGGTTGTCGCTGATCGCGACCAACGGGATGTCGTGGTATTCGGCCAGCAGCTCGAGCAGACCCGGATCGTCGAGCCGGCCGTGGAGCGTGCTGACGACCGGCGTCGGGCAGTGTCGGGCGAGGGCGAACCCGTGGTGCTCGAGATGGGAATGGATGATGTCGAATCGCTCCGCCTGATCCCACACCCGCGCTGCCGTGTGCTGCAGGTGGTACGTGGCATCACCGACGAACCCGCTGTCCCACAGCGCGACCGGGACGGTCGGCTCGATGGTCCCGGCGGCCTCCGAGTCACCGCTCGCAAATAGCGTGACTTCGTGGCCGCGAGCGTGAAGCCCTTCGGCAAGCGCCGCGACGACACGCTCGATCCCGCCATAGCCGACCGGCGGAACGGACTTCAAGGGCGGAGCTACGAGGGCGATCCGAAGCGACGTGGGGGCAGGCCGGGGATCCTCAGCCATCGCGAACAACACCTCCGAGCGCGATATCCAGTCGATGGATCGCGTCGGTCGGGTTAGTGCGGAGAACCGTCCGTGAGCGCCCGATGGTTCCATGGGACGCGATCCCAGGTCCCGATCTTCCGCCTCCAACGAGCCTGCTGCCATCATCCCGGGCGCTACTGTCGTTGCGACTTTCTCGCAGATCACGGGCTGACCGGTGCCATGCCGATGACACGCGCAACGATGCCCTGTTTGTCGGACAGCAAGCCGGCCGCCACGATGCTCAGCGCATGACACGATCGAAGCCTTCGACGCCGAACCCTGCAACCTCGTTGATCATCGCGGTGACTGCCGATGATGACCGCTATGCCCCGTGCCGCCACGTCGCGATGGATCTGGCGATCCGGGACGGCGCCCGACTACTGCTCTACGACTGGGACGCCGCCACGGTCCTGGGCGATCCGCTTCCGTCCGACTGGTCGGGCGACGGCACCAAGGAGCGAACGCCACACGACCTCGAGCCACACGACCTCGAGACCGCGGGCCGGGCGCCGATCGCCCGCCAGGTCAAGGAAGCCCTGGCCCGAGGCGTCGACGCGGTCGCATGGCTACCGTCGAAGCCCGGCGCCGAGGCTCTGGCCGACTACGCTCGCGATCGGGGCGCGTCGACGATCGTGATCCCACCAGACCTCCACCCGGCAGGCGCCCTCGAGCAGTTGGCCGAGGGCGATGCCGAGCCCTCCCGGGCGATCAACCGGACCACATCGGCGCGGATTGTCGTCGCCGAAACCGCGTAGCAGGAGAAGCTCGATGGACGACGATACGAAGCCGCTTCCGACAGCGCTACGTGGGCTGATCGGACCCGACGAGACGATCGAGGTGCTGGCCAGGGCTCGGGAGCACCAGGTGTTGGTCACGGACCGACGTCTCCTGGTGGGCTAACGACGAGCGCGTGGCTCTGCATATCGCCCACCATCAACTGCGCCGCATCCAGTTCGACATCGAACGCCAGCGGCCCGCGACCCTGGTCCTCGTGCCCGAGGATCCCGCCGACGAGCCCCAGGTCCTGTCGGTGCCGCCAGAGCGATATGAGGAATTCGCGAATGCCCTCGTCGTGCTCGGGCGGCGCATCGCCAGCTGATCGAAGACTAGCGCCAGCTGATCGAAGCTCAGGAACCGGCGTCGGCGGCCTCGGTCGCCTGATCCAAGTCCGAACTCGGCTTCGTGTGGATCGTGACGGCCGACTCACCCGTGGACGGACCCTATCAGCCGCTCGTCGGAGCGCGCAAGTTCAGGCGTGGCGTTCGTTCAGGCGTGGATGACGACATCGACATCGCCTCGACTGTCCAAGACCTCGGCACTCGTCCGGCCGCGCCAGCGGTGGACCAGGAGGTCGATCGATCCGGCCCCGACGGGCAATCCGGTCACCTTCAGCTGCCCGAGCCAGTCGGGCAGTTTCGGATGGACGAGTTCCAGCCGGCGCGCGCAGGCGTCAGCCCGCAGCCCGAGCATCGTCGAAAGCAGGAAATACGGCGACGCGGCAGACCATGCCTGTGGCGAGCAGGCGACTGGGTAGGCGACCGGGGCACCGACTGTCCGTCGATCGAAGCCGCAGAACAATTCGGGCAGGCGGAATTCCGGGAACCACTGCGCGGATTCGATGAGCCGGCCAGCCAGCAGGTTCGCGTCATCGGGCGAGCCGGTCCACTTGAATCCGGCGGCGATGAGGGCGTTGTCATGCGGCCAGATCGACCCGGTGTGATAGCCGACCGGGTTGTAGCCGGGCTGACCGGCAGCGTACGTCCGGATGCCCCAGCCGGAGAACATATCCGGCTCGGTAAGGCGTTCGGCGACGCGTGCGGCTCGATCGCCCGGGACGATCCCAGTCCACAGGGCCTGACCCACGTTCGATCCGATCGTGGCGACAGGTCCCTTGTCACCGTCCAGCGCCGTGGCATAGAACCTGGCGCGCGGGACCCAGAAAGCGTCGTCGAAGCGACCCTGGATGGAAGCTGCATCGGAGTCCAGTCGCGCCGCCAGCTCGGATTCACCTCGGTGGCTCGCCAGGCGAGCCATCGCCCGGCGAGCCGCGTAGACATAGCCCTGGACCTCCGCCAAGGCGATCGGGCCTTCGGCCAGTCGGCCGTCGACGTGACGGATCGAATCACCGGAATCCTTCCACCCTTGGTTGGCCAGTCCATGCTCCGACCGGCGCCAGTACTCGACGAACCCGTCGCCATCGATGTCGGCTGGGCCGTCGATCCAGGCCAGGGCCGCGAGGGCATTCGGCCACAACGCGTCGAGCAACGCGTCGTCGCCGGTCCAGGCGTGCGTCTCGCCGAGGAGGATCAGCCACAGCGGCGTCGCATCGATGCTCCCGTAATAGGCCGCGTATGGGACCTCACCGGTCGCCGCCATCTCGCCGCTTCGGATCTCGTGGACGATCTTGCCCGGCTCCGCGTCGTGGGCCGGATCATCCGAGGTCGCCTGGAGCCGGGCGAGGACGCGCAGGGTGGCCGTGGCCAGGGTCGGACTGAACGGCAACATCTCGAGCGCAGCGATGATGCTGTCGCGCCCGAACAGCGTGGCGAACCAGGGGATGCCTGCCGCCAGGTACGACTCGCCGGGGTCCGGGCCGACGTTGCGCAGCATGGCGAGGTCGGCTTCGGATCGGGCAAGGGTCCCATCGAGGAGCTTGTTGTCGGATCGGATCCGTGCAACCGGGAACGACGGAGGTCCCGACGGGCGCGATCGAACCCGGGAACTCCGTCGGTCGACGGTCCACGACACGGTCCAGTCGACCGCCATCCGATGTCCGGGCCGGAGGCGCGCGCGCCACGAGGCGACGACCATCGAACCGGGCCATGCTTCGTCGTCGACGACCGGATCGATGCTGGCGCCGTTCACGTGCACGGTCGTCACTCGACGACGGCCATCGAGCCCGTCGTAGGCGAACTTGACCTGGGCTCCGTCGATGGTCGGCGGTTCGAGCGTGCCACGGCCATCGCGATCATAGCCACGCACCTCGAAGATGTCCGCCATGTCGACGCCGAGGCCGAGTTCGACGAGGATCGATTCGGTCCTTGCCGAGAAACTCTCGACCGCGACCTCCTCGTGGAGCACCCCGTCGATCTTGCGCGTTCGGGTGACGCTCAGCTCCTGCCGGGCGAGGCTCTGGTCGGCCGTCCGCTTGTCGCCCAACCGGCGCATCTCCGGGTTGGTGAGCTGGATCGTCTCCGCATCGCCGTCGCGGCGAGGCCCGCGGAGCAAGGTCAACTGCTGGCGATTCAGCCGGACGATGGAGGACGACAGGATCCGCGTATCGAGGTCGTACAGGCCGAGGCCGCGCGAATCCGGTCGGATGTCGCCACGGGGGTCGGTCAGGAGATAGAGGTTGGCGACCTTGGCGACTTCGACATTGCCAAGATCGGTGGCCGGGATGATCCTGACCGGTTCGGGCATCCAGGGTCCTCGTTGTGCTCGGGCGTACCGGCCCGTCCGGCTCAGCGCAGGGCGACGGCCGCTCAGCCGTCCTGGCTGGCGCCCCAGCTCCGCCACGACGCCATCCGCTGATCGGCCACGATCGTATTGCATCGACCCACGTGAAGTCGATGAACACCGCCTGGTCGGCCGCCTCGATCCGATGAACTGCGCAGAAAAGTCTAGCGTGGCTGGCTGGCGAGCCGGCGGCTTCACACAGCTGCCGCGCCCGAGACCCGTCGGGCTACCGGAGAAGGAAGTGACCGCCCTCATCGGCCGATCCGCCCCGCGCGTCGCTGCTGTACGCTCCATCAATGCAGCGCTACGGGCCGGGTTCGGCCCTGATCATCGTCGACCTCCAGAACGATTTCGCCGACCCGGCCGGTGGCCTGTCGGTCGCCGGCGGTGCCGCGATCGTGCCCACCGTGAACCGCGAGATCGAGATGGCGCGGAACAACGGCGCGTTGGTCGTCGCGACGCAGGACTGGCATCCGCCATCGACGCCGCATTTCGCCAAGGACGGCGGGATCTGGCCGGTGCATTGCGTGGCGGACACATGGGGCGCGGCGCTCCATCCTGACCTGGTCCTGCCCGACGACGCGCCACGGGTCCGCAAGGGCGCGAACGGTGAGGACGGCTACTCCGGCTTCACGATGCGCGATCCCGTGTCGGGCGAGACGGTGGCGACCGAACTCGAGTCGCTGCTGCGCGACGCAGGGGTCGACCGCGTGGTCGTCGTCGGGCTGGCGACCGACTACTGCGTCAAGGCGACCGCGCTCGATGCGACCCGGCTCGGTTTCCGGACCCACGTGCTCGCCGATGCGGTCGCGGCCGTGGACCTCGCGGAGGGTGACGGCGCCCGGGCGCTCGACGAGATGGAAGCCGCGGGCGTCGGCCTGTGGCGGACGGTGATGCGATGATCCGCGGCGCGATCCGGCTGGCGATCGCGGGAGCCGGTGTCGGCTACGCCCTCGACCGGATCCTCGCCGACCAGGCGAAGGGTGCGGAGCCGGAGCCGATCCGGTCGCTGGTCGTCGTCGACGCTCCGATCGAGCGGGTCTGGGAGTTCCTCGCCGACATCGAACGCCAGCCCCTCTGGATGCACGAGATGAAGGCCGTTCGGATCCCCGAGGGCGAGCCGATCGGCGTCGGGCTCGTGTGCGAGGCGGACGTCCGGATCTTCGGGATCACCGTGACCGACCCGGTCCGGATCACCCAGTTCGAGCCACCCCACCGTTATGCGATCAGCCACGACGGCGCGTTCCGCGGGTCCGGCACGATCACCCTCGAGTCGGGCGCGGATGCGACGACGACGATCGTGCGCTGGGACGAGATCCTCATCCCGCCCGTCTTCGCCCACCTGGGCGCGCTCGCGATGACGCCGGTCCTCGCGGCGATCTTCCAGGCCGACCTCACCCGGTTCAAGGAGCTCGTCGAGGGCGAGATTGACGACCGCGTCGCATCGGGCCAGGCAGCGGCGAAACCCGTCCGCAGGGCCAGGCCCCGGACCAGGCCAGCGACCGGGACCACGGCCAAGCCCAAGACCGGGCCTCGAACGAAGCCCACGACCACGCCCAAGACCGCTCCGTCCGGCGGCTGACAGCGGCTCGTGCGGCTCCACCTGGTCGACGCGACCTACGAGCTGTTCCGAGCCCACTACGCGCCGCGCCCGCCCGTGATCGGCCGCGACGGGATCGTCCTGTCGGGGGTGTCCGGGCTATGCGATCAGCTCCTCTTCCTGTTGCGCGAGCAGGGCGCCACCCATGTCGGGTGCGCCACGGACCGGGTGATCGAGTCGTTCCGGAACGACCTCTATGCCGGGTACAAGTCCTCGGCCGGGATGCCGCCTGAGCTGCTGGCCCAGTTCCCGATCGCCGAGGCCGCCGTCGATGCGCTCGGGATCGTCCTCTGGCCGATGGTCGAATTCGAGGCCGATGACGCGATCGGGGCCGCGGCCTGCCGGTTCGCCGGGGATCCCGCGGTCGAGCGCATCCTCGTGTGCACGCCGGACAAGGACATGGCCCAGCTCGTGGTCGAGGATCGGGTCGTGCTCTGGGACCGACGCCGCGACATCGTCTACGACGATGCCGGGGTCCGCGAGAAGTGGGGCGTGGCGCCGACCTCGATCCCCGACTGGCTCGGCCTCGTCGGCGACACGTCGGACGGCTTCCCCGGGCTGCCCGGCTGGGGTGCCAAGTCCGCTGCGGCAGTCCTTGCTCGCTATGGCCACTACGAGGATGTCCCACCGATGGCCTCGGCCTGGGAGGTCCCGGGCGTCGGCGGTTCGCGGGCGATGGTCCTCGCGGCGACGCTGCGCGATCACTGGGACGAGGCCATGCTCTACCGCGACCTGGCCCGGCTCAGGTCCGTCGACGACGGGGTCCCCATCCGCCAGACCGACCCCGACGAGCTGCGCTGGGACGGCGCGCCGCGGCCCGAGTGGGAGGCCTTCTGCGAGGAATGGGGCCTCGACCGCCTCCGGTCAAGGCCCCACCGCTGGCTCGCCGAAGGCTGAGCCGGTCATGTCATCGGGCGGTCCGCTGCCAGACGAGGTCGTCGCTGGCGGCGACCGGCGTGGTCGCCAGGGTCGTGAGGTCGACGATCGAGACGGATGGCTGATCCGCCGTGGCCGCGGGCACCGATGCGACGATCTGCCGGCCATCGGGCGAGACGATCACGCCAATGTCGTCCAGTGCGTCGAAGGCAAGGTCGCGTGCCTGGGACCCGGACGCCAGATCGGCGACCCACTCGCGGTGGAGCGAACCCTCGATGGATTGGAAGACGATCCCGTCCCCTGACGGGAGCCAGGTGGCGCCGTACTCGTCGTCGGCCGACCTGTCGAATTCGAGCGTCCGCTCGGCATCGATCGCGCCGTCCGCGGCGATGTCGGCGACATGGATCCGGAAGCCGGGCCCAGCAGGCGACGTCGGATCGGGTTCGAGCGTGTGATACATCAGCCTCGTGCCTTCGGGTGACCAGGCGGGGCCGAAGAAGTAGTAGTCGCGGTTGATGTCATAGAACTCGTCCGTGGCGAAGCCCGGATCGAGGTCGAGACGCTGCATGTCGGAGCCGTCGCGACCGATGAGGTAGATGCCCCACGTGCCGTCCGTGGCTTGCCCACGGAACGTCATCTGCTTGCCGTCCGACGGCCGGAAGGTGGCGTTCTCCGCCGCCGACAGGCCGGTCTGGATGTCGATGGACCCGCTGCCGTCCGCGGCGACCATCCTGATGACCGACTTATCGGAGTCCATCGACACCGCGACGACGTCCGCCTGTGGCGACCATTCGGCCCAACTGACGAATGGGACCGCGGCGAGACGCCGTGGGTTCGAGCCGTCGGCATCCGCTGCCCACAGCTCGGCGTCACTGCTGGCCATCTGGCCGCGGATGAAGGCGAACGTCAGGCCGTCCGGCGAGTAAACGGGACCCGAGTCGAAGGTGGCGCCACCGATGATCGTCCGCGGCGCAGCGCCGGGTGAATCGATGGCGACGATGTCACCATCGGTCGAATAGACGATCCGCCCGTTGTGGGCTGGGCCGAATGGCGCCGGCACGGGCGTGGCGCGGGATCCGGCGATGACGAGGGCGCCCATCGTGAGGGCGACGACGATGAGCGCGACGACCGCGGCCGTCCGCCAGGGGAACCGCGAGGCGCCTTGGATGCGCGTCGAGATCGTGGACACAGCCAACCACCTTTCGGGGATCCGCCAGGCGGTGCGTCGGCGCGTGCGAGCGGTCCGGGTGAGGACCCGTTCGAGCAGCAGCTCGGGCTCGCGGATCGGCGCATCGGCAGTCAGCCAGGCGGTCAGGAGGCGGTCGAGATCGGTTGATTCGTTCATGTCGACCGCCGTTCATGCAGGATCGAGGGACGCCCATCGGCGTCGAGCGCGGCCCGCATCGTCCGAGTGGCCCGATTGAGGCGCGAGCGGACGGTCCCGGGTGGGACGCCCAGCGCCTCGGCGGCTTCGTCGAGACTCAGGCCGAGGTAGTAGTGCAGGACGAGGACCATCCGCTGGTCGGCATCGAGCCGGCGGAAGCCGCGCTCGAGCTGGTCGCGGTCGGCGATGTCGAAGCCGGGGTCGGCGTCGGGCGCCGACTCGTGGCCGGTCACGTCGACCTCCATGGTCCAGCGGTGCCGGCCGCGACGGATCTCGCGGTAGCAGGCGCGGACAAGGAGTCGGTGGAGCCAGGCATCGAAGCGATCGGGATCGCGCAACGCCGAGAGATCACGCCAGGCGGCGACGAGCGCCTCCTGGGTCGCGTCCTCGGCGCGTCCGTCGTCACGGAGGATCAGGCGTGCGGTGGCGTAGAGTCGGCTGATCGAGACGCGCGCCAACTCCGAGAACGCGTCGTGATCGCCCGCCATCGCCCGCTCGACCAGGTCCCGCCGCATCGGGCCTCCAGTACCGTGGCGCGACGCATCTCGTCGCACTCACAGGGTATGGGCCACGTCGAGGGATCCTGGTTCCCGATTCGTCGGTTCGTCGGACGCTCGAGGAGATGCGTCGGAACCAGATCTGGTCAGCCGACGATCAGGTCCTGACGAGGCCGAGGAGCGTGGCGTGATGGGCCGGCGGGGCGGCCAGGATGCCGATCGACTTGGGCGAGCGTCCGACATCGAACCAGGGGCCGCCATCGGGCGCGGTGACCGTGGCGCCGGCCCGTTCCGCGATCAACCCGGCCGCAGCCACGTCCCAGGCGGACAGCCCGCCCTGCTGGACGAACGCATCGAACCGGCCGTTGGCCACATAGGCGAGCGCCAGTGCGGCTGAACCCATCGACCGCGAGATGCGGATCGCCTTCCGGACGTTTCGCCCGCGCGAGGTCGCGGACCGCCCGTTGAGGGCCATCGAGATCACGAAGTCGGACAGCCGGTCCTTCTCGGATACGTGGACAGGATGGCCGGCGAGCGTCGTCGGACCGTCGACCGTGGCCGCGTAGGTCTCGTGCCGGGTTGGATCGAGGATGACCCCGACGGCCGGCTGGCCGTCCACGACCAGCGCGATCGACACGCAGAACACCGGGATCCCGTTGGCGTAGTTGACCGTCCCGTCGAGCGGGTCGACGATCCAGACCCGGCCACGCCCCGACGTCGGCGCCTCGCCCGCCTTGGCCCTGTGCTCCCCGGTCTCCTCGGCGACGATCCCATCGGTCGGGAAGCGCTCGCGGATGGCCCCGAGGATGAGGGCCTCGGACAGGTGGTCCGCTTCCGTGACCACATCGCGGGCGCTCTTGTAGTCGATCTGCTCGAGGCGTTCGTAGTGCTCCATCAGGATCACGCCGGCCCGCTCGGCGAGGTCGAGCGCGAAGGCCAGTTCGTCCTGATAGGTCGAGGTTCCGCCGGTCGACGCGTCGTCGATCGCCGCCTGGGTCACGGCTGCGCGCACTCGACCAGGAGCGGACGCAGCTCCCCACCCAACTCCGTGATCCGCTGGGTGAACGTGATCGTCTGGCCCGGGTCGATGTTCGGGCTGAGCATGAACCCGCCGGTGTTGCCCGTGCGGTCGGTCGGATCGGTGATCCGGCAGGTCGTCTGGCCGCCATTGCTCCCGGTGTTCGTCACCTCGAGGGTGATCGTCAGCCCGGCGCCATCCGGGACCGCGTCGGTGACGACGGCATCGAATGGGCCGACCCCGGCCAGCAGGAACTTGCCGACGAGCGCCAGCAGGATGACCGAAAGGATGACCCCACCGATGGCGATGCCGTGGACCTGGGAACTCGAGACATCGCGCAGACCGAGCGGATTGCAGCGCTCGCACAGGCCGACGTCGAGCGGGACCGGTGCGCCACACCGAGCGCAGCCGTGGGTTTGGCCCGGCATCTCGTCCGGCTGGTTCCCGGGCGTGGTCGATGGCGCCGAAGCTTGTGGGGTCGTCACGTGCTGATGGTGCCACGAACGGCGCGGAGAGGCGGCCCGCGCATCATCCAACGGTTCCGTGGTGCGTGCGGGCACCGAACCGCCGTCGGTCCACCGCCGCGACGTTGTCCTCCCGGGCGCGGAGGTGTAGCGTCACGATCACCATCCAGGGACAGCCGCCGGTGCTCGGACCGAGGCCCACCCACTCGACTCCCGGTCCTCATCGGCGCCACGCCCTACCGTCGAACCCCTTGGAAATCTCGGGGTGAACAGGAGGAGGCCAGCCGATGCGTCGGTCATTATCGATCCTGTCGGCGGTCCTGCTCGGCGCGAGCGTGCTCGCACCGGCCGTGACCGCGGGTGATCGTCCGTTCAGCACGTCGGACCTGATCGCCATGAGACTCGCGCCGACACCCAAGGATCCGGGCGCCACGAACATCGTCGGCGGAGGTGGCGCCTTCTCGAAGGTCCAGATCGAGAAGTTCAGGTGCGCCTCGTCCGGCAACCCGGCGACCGCAGTCGACATGAGCTGCAACACGACCAAGTACGGCCAGGATTGGGCTCCCGACAACGAGATCGCGATCGCGGTCGACCCGACCGATCCGCTGCACCTGCTCGCTGGCTCGAATGACTATTACTACCGTTTCAACAACTCGACCGGCGCCCGTCAGGCGCTCGTGCCCACGGGGTTCTTCACCTCGTTCGATGGCGGCTACCACTGGATCGACGGCCAGATCCCGATGCAGAGCGGCAATGGCGCCGGCGACCCGGCTCCCGCCTTCGATGGTAAGCACGGTGTCGCCTTGATGGCCCAGCTCGAGAACACCGCCGGTCTGGGCGGGGGCTGGGTGAGCCAGGGCAATGTGTCCGTCAGCCGATCGACCGACGGCGGCGTGACGTGGCGCCCGCCCGTGACCGTCATGAAGGGTCATGGGGCCGGGATCGGTCCCGCCAACCAGGCCGTGTTCTGGGACAAGGAATTCATCACGGTCGACAACTACGCAGACTCCCCCCACTACGGTCGCATCTACGTCACCGCGACCCGATTCCGCAACGGCCTGCATGGCAGCTACACGGACTCGCCGATCTTCCTCAGCTACTCCGACAACGGTGGCCGGACATGGACGGATCCGGCGGAGATCTCCGGCTCGAACCCGGCCTATTGCACCTACCAGGAGACCGGGCCAGCCGGAAAGTGTGACGAAGACCAGTTCTCCAACCCGGTCGTTGCCTCCGATGGGACGCTCTACGTCTACTTCCTGAACGAGCAGAACGAGGCGGCGTGGGAGCACCCGTACGACTTCGACAACCAGATCATGATCGTCCGGTCGACGGATGGTGGTAAGACATTTGGGACCCCGATCCCCGTGGTCCAACTCGAGGACGGGTACAGCGATATGCCGTTCTCGGTCATCGGCAGTCAGACGATCTGGGGCCACCAGATCCGGTGGTCCTCGTTCGGCAACATGGCGGTCGATCCCAGCCATCCGAACAACCTCGCGGTCGTCTGGGCGGACCGGGGGACCGCCAACCCGAACGCCACCGACGATTGCGCCTTTGGTCCGCATACGGCCCCGAACTACGACCCATGCGGCGCAGGCCCCGGCTCGGTGGTCAACGTCTACAAGTCCGTCTCGGCCGACGGCGGGCAGACCTGGGGGCCGCGAACCGCGGTCTCCCAGAGTGACAATGCCCAATGGTTCCCGTGGGCGGCCTACAAGCCGGACGGAACGCTCGCGGTCGCGTTCGACCAGGACACGTCGCCGACGCCCGCCGACACCTTCGAGCACGTCCTGTGGGACGGAGCCGGCGCCCAGGCCCTGGGCGGCCCCGAATACCCCGACCAGTCGGTGACCCACTGGGCTGGGCAATACGTGCCGGAAAGTGCATGGCCCACGATCTGTGGACCATCAGGCTCGACCACACCGGGCAAGGATTGCAACGTGTTCGACGGCGACTACACCGGCATGGCGATCGGGTCCGACGGCTCGATCAACGTCGTCTGGACGGGACTCAATCGGTTCGTGACATCGCCCCAGATCGACTTCTACACCGGCGAACCCCATCAGGGCTACCGCCAGGACGCGATGTTCGCCCGCCGCTGAAACAACCGGGCGATCCGCACGGCGACGCCAGGAGGCCCGACCGATCCGGTCGGGTCTCCTCCGTTTTCCAGGCCGTCCTCCTCAACCGATGTAGACGACGGCGTCGATCGAGATCCTGAGACTGCGAGGCAGGCCGACGATCGGGGTCGAGCGGACGGGCGGCGCGGTCGGGAAGAACTCGCCGAAGAGCTGGTTCATCGCCGCAAAGTCGTCCGCGCTGCCGAGGAAGACGGTCGTCTTGACCACCCGCTCGAGTCCGGCACCAGCGGCCTCGACGACCGTTCGCAGATTGACGAACGCCTGCCGCGCCTCGGCCTCGAACCCGCCGTCGGGGACGGCGCCGGTCGCGGGATCCAGTCCGGGCTGGCCGGCGATGAAGACCAGGTCGCCGGCTCGTACCGCGGGTGAGTAGGGTCCGACGACCTTCGGCATGTCGGGCGATTCGATCGGTCCGTGTGTCATCGCTGCCTCCCTTCGATCCGTGTCGGTCGCGTCGAGCGTACGCCACGGGCCGGCCCCGCCCACGGGCCCTACCAGCGTTCGGCTGCCTCGACCAGCAGGTCGACATCCGCGGTGGTGCGGGCCAGCACGATCACGTCGTCCGCGCCCGCGGCGCTGCCACCACGCAAAGTCTCGCGCGGTGCCGTGACCCAGGGCGAATCGGCCAGCGACTCGTCGGACAGCCAGTCGCCCTGGAAGCCGACGATGACCCGCTGATCCTCGCGGCGTCGACCGGACGCTGCCAGCGACTCGAGATAGAGCGGCAGGTTCGCCTCGAAGTTGCTGTCGAAGGCGGACCAGCCGTCGCCGATCCGGCCCGCCAACCGCGCCCCGGCTGGCGTCTCGCCGCCGAGGATGATCGGTGGTGGTGGCACCGGCACTGGGTGCGCGTACGCGTCCTGGAGCGGGTAGAACGGCGATGGCCGGGTGATCGGACCACCCGTCCACAGCGCCCGGATCACCGCGATCGCCTCCTCGAGCCTGGCGACCCGCGCCGGGGCATCCGGGAACTCGATGCCCATCGCCGCGTGCTCCTTTGGCGCCCCGCCGATCCCGATGCCGAGGACGAGCCGGCCACCACTCGCGATCTGGAGCGTCGATGCCATGCGGGCGAGCACGGCCGGGTGTCGATTCATCACATTGAGCACGAACGGCCCGACCGTCGCGCGTCGGGTGATCGCGGCGGCCATGGACAGGATCGTCCAGCCCTCGACGACCGGCACGGTCAGGTCGCCGCGGCCCATGAAGTGATCCCACGACCAGACCCCGGCATAGCCGGCGGCATCGAGACGGCGAGCGCTCTCCAGCCACCACGTCGGCTCGGCGCGGATCGACCGGATGCAGACGCCGATCGGCAGGCGGTGCCCGCCGGCGGCGAGGTCCGTGGTGGCGGCCGCGACGGCCACGGACCCATCGGCAGCCACGGACCCGTCGGCAGCCACGGACCCGTCGGCCACCTCAGGCCCACCCTTCGTCAAAGGCCGGTCTCGAACAACCGGATGTCCTCCCTGGTCATCGCGTGGCCGTCGCCCCGAGTCGGGCCGAGTGCCGCCACCGCCCCCAGCCCATCGAGATCTGCCGGGAACCGCCCGATGAGGTCGATGACGACGGCCTGGATCCGGGTCGCGTTCTGTTGGAACACCTCCAGGACGTTCGTCGCGTTCACGGCCTCGGTGCCTTCGTGGACGCCGGCGTCGTAGTCGGTGATGAGGCTGATGTTGACGACCGCCATCCCGAGTTCGCGGCACAGCCACGCCTCCGGGTACTGGGTCATGTTGATGACCTCCCAGCCCGCGTCGCTGAACCACTTCGACTCCGACCGGGTCGAGAAGCGCGGACCCTCGATCACGACGACCGTGCCCGTATCGTGGACGTGGATCCCGTGGTCGCGGATGGTCGCGATGGCCAGGTCGCGCAGGACCGGGTCGTACGTCTCGGCGGACGACAGGTGGGTCACGATCGGGCCGTCATAGAACGTGTGGACGCGGCCGGACGTCCGATCGACGAACTGATCGCACACCACGAAATCACCGGGCTTGACGGCGAGCTGGAGCGATCCGGCGGCGCACGGCGAGATCACGGCCTTGACCCCGAGCGAGCGCATCGCCCAGACGTTCGCCCGGAAATTGATCTTGTGCGGCGGGATCGTGTGAAGCCGGCCGTGGCGCGGCATGAACGCGACCCGACGACCGCCGACCGCTGCGAGGAACACCGAATTGGACGGCGATCCGTACGGTGTGTCGACCTTGACCTCGCGGACATCGTCGAGCAGCGAGTAGAAGCCCGACCCTCCGAACACACCGATCTCTGCGGTATCCGCGTCGTGGACCACGCTTCGCCTCCGTCAACTGCCATGGGAACAGACCGATTCTACGATGCGACGGTCCGACCCGAACCGTACCAACGGCGGCGGCGACCCGGACGGTCGCATGGGCGACACCAGGACCCCGGGGCGATCACGATCAGCCGGTGAGATTCATCACGTCGGCCCGGCCACCCGTGGAGGAGCGGCTCCTCTGGGCGCGCGACATCCGGTTCGTGCACCGCCTTGCCGCACGCCTCCCGAGCAGTCGCGTGCTCGAACTGGAGACGGGCATCGTCCTGATCGCGCCCGCCGATGTCCTGTCCGATCGGATCGCCGCGATCGTCGCCGGCGATGGCGACGTTCCGCCGTATGGACTCATCGCGATCGACAATTCGCTGCCCGAGCGCGATCGGTACATCGTCGCGATGTCCTCCGCCGTCCAACTGTCCGGCCTGGCCGAGCGGATCGGGATGGCGCGCTCGACCCACACGGCGCAGACGAAGATGCTCGACTACTTCTTCAGCCTTCGGGCCCTCCACAAGGTGGCGTACCAGCCGATCGTCGACATCGCCACGGGCGAACTCCATGAATACGAGGTCCTCTTCCGGCCCGAGATGCCGATGCTGCCGCAGTCGATCACGTCCGTCGTCAGCGCGGCGATCAGCACGGACCGCGGGGTGGAACTCGACGCGAACATCCTCGCCACCGCCCTGGCCGACATCGGGCACGTCGAGAGCGCTCGACGCGACGCCGGGAAACCGCCCCGACGGTTCGCCGTCAACCTGATGCCGGCCAGCCTCCTCCACCCCTCGTTCGAGGCGAAGACCCTCGCCCAGCGGGTCCGCGAGGCCGGCCTGGAGCCACGCCAGATGACCATCGAATGCACCGAGCAGCAATCGGTCGCCGATGTCCGCGCCCTGCGGCGGCAGGTCAAGCAGCTCCGCCGGATCGGGTTCGGGTTCGCGGTCGACGATGCCGGCGCCGGCTACGCGAGCTTCGCCCTCATCGCGGCGCTGCGGCCGTCGGTCATCAAGATCGATCGCGAGATCATCCACGGCATCACCAGCGACGACGCGAAACAGGCGCTGGTGGAGTCGTTCGTCTCGTTCGGACGCCGGATCGGGGCCAAGCTGCTGGCCGAGGGGATCGAGCGGCGGGCCGAGTTGCGCACCCTTGCCGACCTGTCAGTCGACTTCGGCCAGGGGTACCTGCTGGGCAAGCCGGCCGCCACGCCGAGCCTGCCGCGCCGACTCGATCGGACACCACTGCGGCGAGCCCGTGCGCCACGTCAGCGGACGGCTCGCGTACCATCGAGGGCGTGACCGACCCAACCCCGGGGATCCCGCTTCCCGACCGGATCCGTACCTTCCTCGACGACCTCCGCTTCGCGACCATCGCGACGCTCGGTGCTGACGGCGCCCCGCACCAGGCGGTCATCTGGTACACGGTCGAAGGCGATGAGATCGTCATCAACAGCGCGGTGGGGCGCCGCTGGCCGACCGATCTCGTGCGAGACCAGCGCATCTCGCTGTCGGTCGTCGATGAAACCGACGGATACGGCTGGGTCGGCCTGAGCGGCCGGGTCCGGATCATCACCGATCAGGCGACCGCGCAGGCCGACATCGCCGGGATGTCCCGGCGCTACCACGCCGACGAGCCGGACGAGGCGGAACGGATCATCGCCGAGCAGTTCGAACGCGAGGAACGCATCTCGTTCCGGTTCACGGCAACCGCCATCCACGATCATCTCGACGACTGAGGAGGCCCCTCCGATGACCCGATTCGGCTTGCAGCTCTGGTCCCAGAAGACGGACTGGCCCGGGTTCCGCGATGCCGCGCTGGCCGCCGAAGCAGGCGGCTGGGACTCGGTCTGGACCTGGGATCACCTGATGGCCATCTTCGGCCCGTGGGAGCAGCCCATCTTCGAAGGCTGGAGCGTACTCGCGGCCCTCGGGCCGCTGACCTCGCGGGTCCGACTCGGCCTGATGGTCGGGGCCAACACGTTCCGCAACCCCGGGCACACCGCCAAGCTCACGACGACGCTCGATCACCTGTCCGGTGGTCGGGCGGTGCTGGGGATCGGCGGCGCCTGGTTCGAGCGCGAGCACGAAGGCTACGGGATCGACTTCTATGCGGGCTTCGGGGAGCGGCTCGATCGGCTGGACGAGTCGGTCATGCTCATGCGTCGCCTGCTCGACGGCGAGCGGTTCAGCCACGAGGGCCGGTTCTACACGTTCACCGACGCGCTGTGCGAGCCGCGGCCGATCCAGGCCCACCTGCCGATCCTGATCGGCGGCTCCGGGCCCAAGAAGACGCTCCGGACCGTGGCGCTGCGTGGTGACGGCTGGAACACGGCCGGGACGGTCGACGAGGTCCGGAACAAGCTGGCCATCCTCGGCGAGCATTGCGACGCGGTCGGTCGGGACATCACCACCATCGAGAAGACCGTGAGCTTCCCCATCGTCCTGCGCGACGATCGGGCAGCGGCCGACGCCGCGTACTCGGTCCAGCTCGCCCACAACGGGATCACCGAGATGGGGCTGCCTCCGCTCCTTGGTGCGCCGGCCGAGGTCGCCGATGCGATCCGGCCCTATGTCGCGCTCGGCTTCGAGACCGTCATCGTCCGGATGCCCGCCCCGTTCGACCACGAGACCATCGACCGGATGGCCGAGGTCCAGGCGCTGCTGGACGGATGAGGTGAAGGTCGTCGCCCTGGCAGGTGGGACCGGCGGCGCGAAACTGGCGCATGGGCTGCAGCAGGTCCTCTCCCCGGGCGATCTGCACGTGATCGTGAACACCGGCGACGACACGGTCCGCCACGGACTGCTGGTCATGCCGGATCACGACGCGGTCCTGTACATGCTGTCCGGCCGCTTCGACGACGAACGCGGTTGGGGGATCGCCGGTGAGACCTGGACCGTGATGGACGCCCTGACCGAACTCGGGGAACCGGACTGGTTCCGGCTCGGCGATCGCGACTTCGCGACGCACATCGCCCGGACGGCCCGGATCCGCGCCGGCGCCACCCTGACCGAGGCGGTGCTCGCCCTCCAGGCGGCCCTCGGGATCCCGACCCGGATCCTGCCGATGACCGATGCGGCCGTCCCGACCCAGGTCCGGACCGACGAGGGCTGGCTCGACTTCCAGGAGTACTTCGTCCACCAGCGCCAGGCACCGGACGTCCGCGAGATCCGCTTCGCGGGGATCGAGGCGGCGCGACCGACCGAGGCCGTGACAGCCGCGCTGGCCGAGGCAGAGGTCGTCGTCATCGGGCCGTCGAACCCGCTCGTGTCGATCGGGCCGATCCTGGCGGTCCCGGGGATGACCGACCTGCTCGCCGCCGCCCGATCCCGGGGCGTGCCGGTGATCGCGGTCAGCGGCATCGTCGGGGGCGTGGCGTTGAAGGGGCCGGCCGACCGGATGCTCACGGCCCTCGGGTTCGAATCGAGCGCCCGGGGCGTGGCCGCGCAATACGCCCCAGGGATCGATGGCTTCGTGCTGGACACGGTCGACGCGGCGTTGGAGCCGGCCATCGCGGGCCTCGGCCTGCGGACGCTGGTGACCGACACGATCATGGCCGATCACGCAGGCCGGGCACGATTCGCGGAGGCAGTGCTGGCGTTCGCGGCGGCGCTGGCCGGGTCCGCGGGGTTCCGCGGCCACTCCCCCTGGGTCCGCGGCCACGTCCCAGGGGCCAGCGGCCACTCCCCGGGGAGCCGTCACGTGACCTCGATCGCGGCCATCATCCCGGTCGGGACGTTCGAGGGCGCCAAGTCCCGGCTCGGCGACGCCCTCGATGCGGAGGAGCGGCAGGACCTTGTCGAGGGGCTGCTCGACCGAACCGTGGACGCCGTGCTGGCCGTCGATGGACTCGGCGACGTGCTCGTCGTCAGCCCGGATCGCGCGGTCCTTCGTCGCGCCGCGAACCTGGGCGCCCGGACCCTCCGCCAGCGGACCGTCGGGCTCAACGCCGGTCTGCGCGAGGCCCGTGCCGACGTCATCGCGGGCGGCGCCGATGCGGTCCTGGTCCTGCCGATCGACCTGCCGTTCGTGGACACCGCGGCCATCACGAACGTCGCGGACGCGCTCGAGCGCGCTGAGGTGCCCCAGGTCGTCCTCGTCACGGACCACCACGGCACCGGCACGAACGCGCTCGGTCTCCGACCCGCGGACGTCATCGACTTCGCCTTTGGGCCGGGCAGCCGGCAGGCCCATCGAGCGGCCGCGGTAGACGCCGGCGCGGCGTACCTCGAGATCGACGGACCGCTCGCGATCGACCTCGATACGCCCGACGACCTCGTCTATGTCGAGTCGGTCCGCCAGGAGCGTCTCGGTGTCGGCTGATCGGTCCGGATCGGGCGACCGGGCGATCCGTCTCGGCGCGGCCGATCGGGCGACCGCCGTCGACCGAGCGATCCGCCTGGTCGCCCTCGACGGCATCCCCGAGATCGTCGAAGGCGACGACCTCGGCCTGATCATCGGGAACGCGATCCAGCGGTCGGCCGGCGTCCAGCCGCTGACCGTCGATGACGTCCTCGTCGTCACCCAGAAGATCGTGTCAAAGGCGGAAGGCGCGGTCGTCGACCTCACCTCGGTCGAGCCCCGGCCGGAGGTCGTCGAGTTCGCCCAACGCTGGGGCCGCGACCCGCGTCAGCTCGAAGTCGTCCTGCGCGAGGCTCGCCGGGTCGTCCGGATGGAGCACGGCGTGCTGATCACCGAAACGGCGCATGGGTTCGTGTGCGCGAATGGCGGGGTCGATGCGTCCAACGTTGGCCCGGCGTCGGGGTCGATCGTGACGCTCCTGCCGGTCGATCCGGATGCGTCAGCCGCGGCGGTTCGGACCGCGATCCGGGCGCGGTTCGGCGTGGATGTGCCGGTCATCGTGTCCGATTCCTTCGGCCGGCCGTGGCGCTGGGGCATCGTCGATGTCGCGATCGGTGTTTCGGGGCTGCTGCCGCTCGAGGACCTCCGCGGTTCGCCCGATGCCGATGGCCGGATCATGCAGTCGACCGTCCGGGCCGTCGCCGACGAGCTCGCGTCCGCCGCCGAACTGACCCTCGGCAAGAGCGCCGGTCGGCCGGTGGCGCTCGTCCGCGGCGCCGCGTTCACCCGAGGCGAAGCGAGCATCCGCGAGGCGCTCATCCCGCCCGAGAGCGACCTGTTCCCGTAGGTCGGTGTTCCCGCTGGGGCCGGGCGTGGCCGCACCCGCCGATGGCTCGTCCCCGGAGCGGCTCGTTGCGTGAGCGGCTCATCCCGCGATACAGCCGCCCAATGATCCGGCGACCCCGCGATAATCGGCCGATGGAAACGAACGAACACCCCAACGTCGCCATCTACCGACGGACCGCCAATTCGTTGCGGGCCGGCGATCTCGTGAGGCTCGCCACGTTCATGGATCCCGAGGTAATCTGGCACGTCCCCGGCCGTCATCCCATGGCCGGGGACGTCATCGGCCGGGACGCCCTCGTCGCCTGGCTCGCGAAGGCCAAGGCGCATCGGGTTCTGGCTGACCGAGCACGATGTGCTGGCGAACGATGCCCACGTCTGTGCCATCAGCCACATGGGCGCCCGACGCGAGGGCGTCGATATCGAGACCCGCGTCGTCAGCATCTTCCACTTCCGCGACGGCCGCCAGGCCGAGCGCTGGCTCTTCCCCGAGGACGCCGACATCTGGGACCAGATCTTCGACGAGACCGCGGGCGCCCGCTAGGCCAGCTGCTCGGGATCGGCGGCCTGATGCTCGATCGGCGCGGCTTGATGCTTGATTTCAGGTGGGTCCGACAGTGTCGTCCGCTCATGCGTGTAGGCGGCATATTGCCGGGCCGGATATCGGCGCGGGGTCGACCGGCGCGGGCAGGAGTCCTGCGCGGGTCGGCGGGGTCAAGTCCGACGAACGGCCGGTGGCGTCGTCCTGCACCTGTCGGCGGACGGCGACGTCGTCCTGGGCCCCGCGGCGTCCACCCGTGGCGGGTGCGCCTCGACCGGAACGGGCGACGGCCGATTTCGGCGCGTGTCTTGATGCTGCCTACGCGCATAGCGCGGGGGATGTCTCTCGAGGACGCCCAAATTCAAGCATCAAGACGCAACGCAGGCGCGTGCAAGACGGGCGGTCAGCCCTCCTCGGGCGCGGTGTCTTCCTCGGTCGCTCGCCTCGGCGTCCCCGGCGATCTCGCGGGCGCGCTGGCTCAGGTGGCTGGCCTCGATGATCGTCGGCTGTCCGTTCCGATCCTTCCAGCGGGTCTGGACCTCGACCTCGTCGCTCTCCCCCACCAGGTGCAGGATGACGTTCTGACCAGATCCACTGTGCTCGATCGTTCCGACCGTAGCCTCGATGCACGGGAGCGGCAGCATGCTGATCACCTCGCCGATGTTCCGCCGCAGCTCCTGGCTGAAATGCTCGATCGCCTGATCGATGTTGCCGGCGACGAGCGCGTCGCACAGCGCCGTGGCCTGTGCCCGAGTCGCTGCTTCGTCCATGGTCGTGCCTCCCGTGGTGGTGCGGTCCGTTCGGCAGCATCGCCACCGTACCAGTACTGCTCCATCGCGGCACCCCCGCTACCCTAGGAATATGGCCCACGAATTCATCTACAGCACGTACAAGCTCGCCCGGCACTACCCGCCCGATCGGACGGTGCTGGAGAACATCTCGATCTCGTTCTACCCTGGAGCGAAGATCGGGGTCATCGGCTCGAACGGGGCCGGCAAGTCCAGCCTCCTGCGGATCATGGCCGGGCTCGACGACGGGTTCACCGGCGAGGCTCGACTCACCCCCGGGTTCACCGTCGGCATGCTCAGCCAGGAACCGGAGCTCGACCCGACCAAGGACGTCAAGGGCAACGTCATGGACGGCGTCGCCGAGGTCGCCTCGCTCATCGAGCAGTACAACGCGGTCATGGCCGGCTGGGCGGACCCCGACGCCGACTACGACGCCCTCGGCACGCAACAGGCGGCGCTCGAGGACAAGATCGCCGCGGCCGATGCCTGGAACCTGGAACGCAACGTCGATATCGCGATGGACGCGCTTCGCTGCCCGCCGGACGATGCCGACGTCACCACCCTGTCCGGTGGCGAGAAGCGGCGGGTGGCGCTGGCACGACTGCTCCTTCGTCACCCCGACCTGCTCCTCCTCGACGAGCCGACCAACCACCTCGACGCCGAGTCGGTCTACTGGCTGGAACGCTTCCTCCAGGAGTACGCGGGCACGGTCGTGGCGATCACCCACGATCGGTACTTCCTCGACAACGTCGCCCAGTGGATCCTGGAACTGGATCGGGGTCGGGGGATCCCGTTCGAGGGCAACTACTCGAGCTGGCTCGAGCAGAAGCTGGCGCGGATGGCCGGGGAGCAGCGGGCGGACGTGGCGCGCCAGCGGACCCTCGCTCGCGAACTCGACTGGGTCCGCCTGGCCCCGCGTGCCCGACAGGCCAAGGGCAAGGCCCGACTCGGCGCCTACGAGAAGCTCCTGGCCGAGGCGCAGGCCGACAAGGACGGCAGCCGCGAGCTCGAGATCGCGATCCCGCCCGGTCCCCGACTCGGCGACAGCGTCATCGAGGTCAAGGACCTGCGCAAGGCGTTCGGCGACAAGGTGCTCATCGAGGACCTGACGTTCTCGCTGCCTCGAGCCGGGATCGTCGGGATCATCGGCGCGAACGGCGCCGGCAAGACGACCCTGTTCCGGATGATCGTCGGCCAGGAGGCGGCTGACGCCGGCAGCATCACCATCGGCGACACGGTCCAGCTGAGCTATGTCGACCAGAGTCGCGACGACCTGGACGCCGAGAAGTCGGTGTTCGACGAGATCGCCGGCGGCGATGAGTTCATCAAGGTCGGCCCGCGCGAGCTTCCCGCCCGCGCCTACGTCTCGAGCTTCAACTTCCGGGGCACGGATCAGCAGAAGCCGGTCGGCAAGCTGTCGGGTGGCGAGAGAAACCGGGTCCACCTGGCCAAGCTGCTGCGGTCGGGCGGCAACGTCCTGCTGCTCGACGAGCCGACCAACGACCTCGATGTCGACACCCTCCGGGCGCTCGAGGCGGGTCTCGAGACGTTCCCCGGCTGCGTCGTCGTGATCAGCCACGATCGCTGGTTCCTCGACCGGATCGCGACCCACGTCCTCGCGTTCGAGGGCGACAGCCAGGTGCGCTGGTTCGAGGGCAACTTCACCGAGTACGAGGAGTTCCGGCACCGCGAGCTCGGGGTCGCGGCCGATCAGCCCCACCGGATCAAGTACAAGAAGCTGGCTGGCTAGGGTTCGAGAGCCAGGCTGCCGAACCCGGGGGCGAACCCCGGTCAGGGCTCCCGCACGTCGATCCCGTAGCGCGCCTGACCTCGATCGAAGGTCGCGAGCGGGACCGCGTCGGCGGCGATCGCAGCCGCCACGATCAGTGCATCCGGGATCGGCCGGCCGGGCATCGTTCGCGCCCGCACGAGCATCTCGACGACGAGTTCCGTACGCAGGCCGAGCACCCGCACGTTGGTGCGCTGGATGAGGCCGATCAGGCTCTCGACGATGTCGCGCGGCTCGACCGCGTATTGCGTCCGAAGGACGTGCGCCACTTCAGCGAGGACGACCGCGGAGATGCCAACCTCCGTCTCGTCGTCGTCGATCAGCGCGGCGGCCCGCCTGGCCTGCGCCTTGGGCGTGCCGACGAGGTAGCGGACGACGACCGAGGTGTCGACCCCGATCACGCCTCGCGATCCGGATCTGGCGTCGCCCATGCGGCGTCCCGGAGGGCCGACCAGGACTCGTCCGGGGGAACCCGCCCGACCTTGCCGCGGAGGGCCCCTGCCATCGAACGGCCATGCCGGCCCGGGATGACCTCGATGACGATCCGACCGTCCTCGACCCGCTGCACGGCCTCGTCCCCGGCGTAGATCGAGAGCTCCTCGCGGATCCCCTTCTCGATCGTGATCTGCCCACGCTCTCCGACTCGGCTCGACATGATATGGATGATGCTATCGATTCATATCGTGGTGGTCAATACGTATGTGCGGTAGTCGCGGCCCGTCGCTTGATGCTTGCATTGGGCCGTCCTGCCCCCTCCTACTTTCCGTATGCGTGTAGACGGCATCACCTGGGTCGACGGCACCGCTTGGAGTGCCCGGCAACCGAGGGCGCCGCGGCCCCTGGCGTTGATGCTGCCTACGCGCATACGCGCGAAAGGTTGTCTCTGACCGGGTCTAATCAAGCATCATGAAGGACCCGTCGGCCAGCACGGCGATGCACTCGATCTCGATCCGGGCGCCCATCGCGAGACCGGATGCGCCGAGCGCGCTCCGCGCCGGGAGATGATCCGTGAAGTGCTCGACGTAGACGGTGTTCATGGTCCCCCACTCGTCCATGTCGGCCAGCATCACGAGGCAGCGGATCACGTGGTCCAGCGACGACCCATGGCGCTCGAGGACGGCGCGCATGTTGGCCAGGGCCTGCCGTGTCTCGGCCTCGATGCCACCGGGCACCAACTTGCCCGAGTCGTCGACGCCGATCGAGCCCGACAGGTAGAGCGTGGAACCGACGCAGACCGCCTCGGAAAACGGGAGCGTGAGTCCAGCTAGCGACCCTGGGGATGGGAAGTATTCGACGGTGTCCATATCGGGGTTCCTCCACTGACCGCGAGGGGCGCGGCGACTTCGGCTCAGAGTAACCTTGAAGGCCGTCGTAGAATCCCCGGATCGCCCTCGCTGGTCCGCTCTGGATCGCGGGCGAACCAGGCCGGAGGAGGACGACGATGCCCGAACACCCCAACGCAATGATGGCGCGCGCCACTGCGGACGCGCTCCAGGAGGGCAACTTCCAGGCCCTCGTCGACGTACTCGACGACGACGTCGTCTGGCATGAGATCGGCAATCCAGAACCGGTCCGCGGAAAGGCTGCCCTCGCCGCGCGGATGACCGGTGGCGGCATGGACTTCACGATCACCGGCACGATCCACGACGTCGTGGCCAACGATGACCACACGATCGCCCTGACCTCGGCGAAGGCCACTCGGAACGGCAAGACGCTCGAGTACAACACCGCGGAGATCTACCACGTTCGCAACGGCAAGATCGTCGAGCGGTGGGCGTTCTCCGACGACACGGAGGCGATCACCAGGTTCTTCGCCTAGTCGGCGGTTGCGCCAGCTCGCTGACATCGCAGCGGGCCGAGCCGTCCTCGATGGGAAGGCACCGATGAAGATCGGCCTGTACATCCGCCTGCTCGGACGCCCGGGGGGCCAGCCCACGCCGCCGACATGGCCGTCCGTCCGAGACCAGGCGCTTGCCGCCGAGGCCGCCGGCTTCGATCTCGTGGTGCTCGAAGACGCCCTCCTGTATGCGGACGACGACGGCCCGGTCGGCGTCTGGGAAAGTGTGTCGATGGTGGCAGCCACGGCGGCGGCCACCTCCACGATCGGCGTGGGCCATGCGGTCATGAACAGCCCGTACCGGCCACCGGCCATGACCGCCAAGATCGCGGCAACGCTCGACGAGATCGCCGGCGGCCGATACACGTTCGGGATCGGCCTCGGCAACACGCCGGATGACTACCCGCTCTTCGGGATCGACGCCGATCCACGATATTCACGGTTCGCCGAGGCGATCCAGATCGTCCACGCCTAGCTTGGCGGATCGACCCGCCGGTAGGTGCTCTCCGATCGACGCGCTACCCGCAGGACGACGACCAGGCCGTCCGTATCGTCGATGAGGTAGACGATCCGCAGGTCACCGACGCGAAGACGCCAGAAGTGGGTGCCGGCGAGTTTCACGACCCCCGGTGGGCGCGGGTCGATCCCCAGCGAGAGGATCGGTCCTCGAAGTCGCGCGGCGTCACCTGGCGGGAGCCGTCGGAGCTGGCGTTGGGCAGCCGGCGCGAGCTCGACCCGGTGGCCGCCATCGCTCACGCCGTATCGGGGTCGTAGGTCGCCTTCGTTTCGGCCGCCAACGAACCGAAGAACGCCGACGCCGATTCGCCACCATCGCGTCGGTATTCATCGAGGGCTGCCGCGGCGGATGCCCGGTCTTCTCGGGCCTCCTCGGCCTCGAGCCACGCCGCAAGCGCCTCGTCGACGATGTCGCGGACGGACCGATCGGTCCGCGCCGCCTCCACCTTGACGGCTCGGTACCGGTCCGCGTCGAGATCGATGGTGACTTTCACTACCCCAGCATACCAGCTGGCTGGGTAGCTGGGTCCTGTCGACTACGGGTCCGTGACCGGCGCGTAACTGGGACAGGGGTCGAGCGTCGGGTCGGTCGCTGGCCGGTTCGCTTGGACCGTCTCGGTGGACGTGACCGTGACCCACTCCGGGAGGTTCGCGGCCGTGATGTCACCCCGCGACCAGATGATCGAAACGGACGGCAGCAGCTCGGTCAGGTCGCCGGACGATGCCGGCACGCCGGCGTCCAGCTGGCCGGTAGGATCGACATAGAGCCCTATGGTCCAGTCGTCGCTGACCGGTATCTCGTGTCCCACCGCGAGGTCGAGCCGACTCCCGCACCCGTGGATCACGTTCAGGTACGGCTCCGCAGTCCCGCCGCGGTCCCAGACGCCGATCAACACCGCATTACTGACCTGGCTCTCGATGTGGAGCACGTTGACCAGGTCCACCGATGGCGCCGGGGTCGCGCAGGCGGCGAGCGCCATCGCCAGGATGGCAACGCCCGCCATCGCCACTACGCGATGGAACGACCGGCGAGTCACGAGCGCAACGATGGGTTCGCGGGCTCGCCCGGTCAAGCCCTCAGCTGCGCCTGACCACCGTTATCCCTCAGCCGCTTGCCAAGGCGCCACCGTCGTGCCGCCCCACTCCTCCGGCGCCATGTCGCGAACCGTCTGGGTGAGCTCCCAGCGGTGTCCGGCGGGATCCTCGATAACGCCCGACCGCTCGCCGTACTCGTAGGTCCGGAGCTCCTCGACCACTCGCCCACCGTGATCGCGCGCCCTCTCGAACGCGGCATCGACATCCGGGACGCGCACCTTGATGAGGTGCGTCACACCGCTGCCGCTCGGAGCGGCCCGATCTCCACCGATATCGACGACCACGACCGCCCCGTCGTCGCCCACCCGGAGCTGTGCCCGGTGCCCGTCACCGATGCGCACGCGCTCCTCGAATCCGAACGCCTCCTCGAGCCACGCGACTGCTGCCCGAACGTCGGGATAGGTGAGGACCGGCGTGACTGTCGCCGGAGGCGCAGAGCGGTTGGTGAGCACGATGCCGACTATAGCGCCGGGACGGCACAATGGCTCCATGCCCTACGACCTCGAGCGGTTCGTCGCGGCGCAGCAGCACGTCTATGACGACGTGCTCGTGGAGCTTCGACGCGGTCGCAAGACCGGTCACTGGATCTGGTTCATCTTTCCGCAGGTCGCCGGCCTCGGGTCCAGCAGCATGTCCCAGCACTACTCGATCGGCTCGCTGGACGAGGCTCGCGCGTATCTCGATCACCCGGTCCTCGGGCCGCGGCTGCGCGAGTGTGCCGGGCTCGTCCTGGCAACGACGGGGCGGACCACGACTGAGATCTTCGGGTCGCTCGATTCGATGAAGGTGCGGTCATCGATGACCCTGTTCCATCGGGCCGCGCCCCACGAGCCCCTCTTCAGGCAGGTGCTCGACCGCTTCTACGGGGGCGTCGCGGACGAGGCGACGGACGCCAGACTCGGCCCCTGAAGCGCCTCCCCGGCCCGGCCGGACGCGCTCGGCCCGGGGCCACCTGGCGCTCTCGAGACAGGTGACCGTCGAAGCGATACACTCGCCGCCCCGCGAGGGCCGATGGCCAGTCAGGAACCCTCGTGGCATCCCCGAAGGAGTCTCGGCATGCTGCAGCGGTCGTGGATCTCTTGTACCTCGGGTAGCGCGTCATGAAGCGCTTGTTGGCCCCACTGTCCATCCTGTTCCTGATCGTCCTTGCCGGCTGCTCGTCGGCGGCGAGCACGGGTGTGCCGAGCGTGGCGCCAACGGCGACTGCCACCGCGTCGTCAGCCGGCGGAATCGACCCCACCGAGCGAGGCCCCGAGCGAAGTCCCGAGCGACGCCCCGAGCTCGACGCCCGCCGTTGGAGGCTCGGCCGCCGACTTCTGCGGTGCGTTCCAGGAGCTTCAGACGCTCATCGACTCCCCGACGAACGACTTCGCCGGTGTAGCCGCAGCGTTCCAGGGCGCGGCGGCCGACATGAAGAAATACGCGCCGGCCGAGATCCAGCAGGCCGCCAACACCTACGCCGATCTCATCGACAGCGTCGGGAAGTCCGTTGCAAACGGGACCGTCGACGAGGCGTCGCTATCGCTGGCGATCTCGAACGCGGTGTCCGGCAATGCGAAGGACATCGCAACGACCGCACTCTGGGTCGCCAAGAACTGCAATATCTGACCGACGAAGACCGGGCCTTGCCCGCGGTCAGACCGAAGGCGCCCGATCGACACCGCTGCGCATCGCGCGATCCGCGAGGACGCGCACCGTCCCGCGGAAGATCAGGCCGTGGACCGGGTAGAGCGCGTACCAGTAGGCGAGGCCCGGCAGGCCCTTGGGCTCGAAGAAGGCCGTCTGGACGATGCGGCTGCCGCTCCTCGGTCGGGGTGACCTCGTACTGGAGCCAGGCCCGGCCCGGCACCTTCATCTCGGCCCGCAGGCGCAGCAGCCTCGGCCGCTGGACCTCCTCCACCCGCCAGAAGTCGAGGGCGTCGCCGACCCGGAGGTGGTCCGGGATCTCGGCGCCCCAGCCGCATGCCGACGCCGCCGACGAGACGGTCCATCAAGCCCCGGACTCTCCACAGGACATTCGCGTACGGCCAGCCGGCGTCGCCGCCCATCCGCTCCACCTCGGCGAACAGCTGCTCGGGCGGCGCGGCGACGACCCGCCCTCGACGCTCGACGATCATGCCCTCGTGCGAGGTGAGCGACGAGAGGCTCGCCCTGTCGGGGGCGGCCAGCGCGTCGAACCAGGTCGACTCGAGGTCGTGCCCGTCCGTCCGGTCGATGGCCCGCTGGAGCGCCTCGACGAACGGCAGCGGCTGCACGTCAAACGCGGCGGCCGGCCCGGGATCGCGGACGACCACCTCGTTGCGGAGGCCCTCGATGAGCGGCCGGGCGATCCCTGCCGGCACCGGTGAGACGAGGTTCACCCAGTACGAGCGACAGGCGCGGGGTGAGCACCGGGACCGGGATCATCAGGCGTCGCAGACCGCGCAGCCGGGCGTAGGTCCGCATCATGTCGCCGTAGGACAGGATGTCCGGTCCGCCGATCTCGACGATGCCGGTGACCTCGGGATGGTCGAGCGCGCCGGCGAGGTATTCGAGGACGTCGCGAATGCCGATCGGCTGGCAGCGGGTGCCGACCCAGCGCGGCGTGATCATGATCGGCAGGCGCTCGGTCAGGTGGCGCAGGATCTCGAACGACGCGCTGCCCGACCCGATGATGACCGCCGCCCGGAACTCGGTGACCGGCACGCCGTGGGCTGCCAGCTCGGCACCGGTCTCGTGGCGGCTCGCCAGGTGATGGGACAGGTCGGCCGCGTCGTCGCCCAGGCCGCCGAGGTAGACGATCCGCGCCGACCCCGGCCTTGGCCGCCGCGGCGCCGAAGTTGGATGCCGCCAGCCGGTCGCGCTCGGCGAACCCTCGTTCGCCGGCCCCCATCGAGTGGGCCAGGTAGTAGGCGACCTCGACCCCTTCGAGAGCCGGTGGCAGCGTTTCCGGGTCGAGCAGGTCGGCGGCGACCACCCGAACCTCCGGGTACCGGGCCGCCAGGGGCCGGGCGTCGCGGCTGGTCAGGACCAGGTCGTGACCCCGGGCCTGGAGCAACGAGACGAGGCGGCCGCCGACATAGCCGCTGGCGCCGACGACGAGGATGCGCATCCGTGGAGTATGCGCGGACCGCCGCTATTGGCCCACGCCGCGTGGGTGATCACGGAGCCGCCGGCAGCCACGCCACGAGACGGGTGCCACCACCCCGAGGGCTGTCGATCACGAGATGGCCGCCGGCCGCCTCGATCCGGTCGACGAGGCCGACCAGACCGGATCCCGAGGTGGTCGTCGCACCGCCCGGACCATCGTCTGCAACCTCGAGCACCAGCCGATCGCCGTCGATCTCGGCGCGGACGACCACCGTCGCGCCTGGTGCGTGCTTGGCCACGTTGGCCAGCGCCTCGGACACGAAGAAGTAGCCGGCCGCCTCGATGTCCGGTGGCAGCCGCCGCGACGGCAGCGCAGTGACCTCGACGGCGACCGGCGCGCTCACGGCGAGGGCGCTGATCGCCCCACCAAGCCCTGCCTCGGTCAGGACGGCGGGATGGATCCCGCGAGCCAGCTCGCGCATCTCGTCGAGCGCGGCGCGGACCATGATGCTTGCCTCATCGAGGCTGTCGGCAAGGTCCGGGTCAGTCGTCTCCCCGACCTTCGTCCGCGTGCGCCGGAGCGCGAGCGAGAGCGCCACGAGCCGCTGCTGGGCGCCGTCGTGGAGGTCACGCTCGAGCCGCCGGCGCTCGGCGTCGCCCGCGCTCACGATCCTCGCCCGTGAGGCCTGGACCTCGACCAGCTGTGCCTCGACCTCTGCGTGGAGCTGCTCGTTCTCGACGGCGAGTCTGGTGGCGGCGACCACCGATGCCACGAGTCCCGGATCATCGAGCAGGTGCGGGTCGTGCACGATCGCGCCGATCGTGCCGCGATCGGCCTCGAGGATCGAGACCGCCCGTTCGGGCGTCGCCACCGGGAGGCCGGTGCGGGCGCCGTCCGCCGCGACGAACATGGCCTCCTCCGCAGACCAGGAGAGGAGCTCGAGGCTCGGGTCGCCCAGCGCGTGGGCGAGTGCGTCGCGGAAGTGCTCAGGCTGCGGCGTCGAGCCGAGGCGGATGACGAGGTCGGCCACGGCACCGCGCGCCATTCGTTCGCGCAGCAGCGCCACGAGGAACCCGAGCGGCAGGCCGACCCAGACGATCGGGAGCCAGCCGAAGGGCGCGACGCCCGTGTCGCCCAGCCTCGCGAGCACGTCGGGCAGCACCGAGAGCAGCGAGAACGCGCCGCCGATCAGGACGGGGATCAGCGTGCGGCGCAGCGGGCCGGAGGCGACGATCATGCGTCGGGCGACGAGTGGCACGAGGATCACGGTCATCGTGATGGCGACAGCCGCGCTTGCGCCCGGAAGCTGGCCGGCGATGTTCGCGTCCGCCAGCACCGCGAACGGGCTGGGCGGGCACGGGCAGATCGCGGCCGGATCGACGACGAGCAGCTGGAGGACCGCGAGGGCCATGGCCAGGACCGCGATGACCCCCACGGCAAGCCGGTGCACGCCGTAGTCCAGGCGGCCGGACGGGAACCCGAGGAGCAGCCACGCGAACAGGATCCTCGCGAGCGCCTGCGCACCGAACGACAGTGGGCCGGCCAGCGGGACCGGGGCAAACAGGAAGTCGCCCCCGAACCACGAGAGGCCGATGCCGAACATCAGGGGACCGGCCCAGCTCGCGGGCCGCCGGTACCAGGCCGCGAGACCCGCGAACACGAACGCATACCCGGAGGCGGCGTCCGTGATGATCCCGTCGGCTCCAACGCCGGCGTTGACGAGGCAGAGCTCGGCGAGCAAGCCGACGAGCAGGGCCGGCGCGACGAGGAGCAGGGGAAGCCGCTGATCGGTCCAGGCGGATGCGACGACGGCGGGGGCGCGCGGCGGGACGGCCGTGGTGCTCACACCTGCATCCTCCCATGCGGCGTGTAGGGCGTTGCGCACGCTGCATCCCGGCTCCCACGCAGTCCACGGGCCGCACCAGGGCTGGCCATCACCGCGCCGGCGTGCCACGATGCCGCGACGATGACCAAGCCGCAGGCGCCCCGCGCGCTCCGCATCGTGATCGGTGACGACTCCCTCCTCGTCCGGGAAGGGACGGCCCGGCTGCTCACCGACGCCGGCTTCGAGGTCGTCGGCCAGGCCTCGGACGCCGCGGAGCTCCTCGCCGTCGTCGAGGCAACGCGTCCCGACGTCGCGATCGTGGACATCCGGATGCCACCCGACTTCACCGACGAGGGCCTGCGGGCGGCTGCCGAGATCCGCGAGCGGATGGGCAGCGACATCGGCATCCTCGTGCTCTCGCACCATGTCGAGGCTTCGTTCGCACTCCGTCTCCTCCGCGAGGGCACTGGCGGCACTGGATACCTGCTCAAGGACCGGCTCGTCGACCTCGAGGACTTCACCGATGGGATCCGTCGAGTCGCCCGCGGCGGCACGGTCGTGGACCCGGCCGTCGTCTCGCGCCTGGTCGGCCAGCCGCAGTCCCGCAACCGCCTCGCCGAGCTCACCGAGCGAGAGCGCGAGGTGCTCTCGCTGATGGCCGAAGGGCGGTCGAACCAGGCGATCGCGGACCGCCTGTTCGTGACGCCCAAGACGGTCGAGGCGCACATCGCGTCGATCTTCTCCAAGCTCGAGCTGCTCCCGGCACCCGACGACCACCGGCGGGTGCTCGCGGTCCTGGCGTACCTGGGAATGGAACCGCCGGAGTCCGGGTAGGCGATCGCGCGTCGGGCCATGGGGGCGCCCCGCTCAGGCCGCCATGGGTGCCGTCATGCGGCGTGACCGTCGGGCAGCGCGGGCGGCGGACACCTGACGATGGGCACCAGTGCCGCGATGGCATCCGCGGACAGATCGTCCTTGCGGACGAAGCCCGCCGTCCGGCTCGTATCGAGCCGCGTGCCGTAGGTCACCCGATCGCGACTCGAGATCAGCACGACCAGCGGCGGGACGTCAAGCGCCGCGAGACGCCGCGCGACCTCGAATCCGTCGATGTCCGGCAGGCCGATGTCGAGCAGGACGACGTCCGGGACGAGCGTTGCGGCCTCGTCGACCGCACTGACCCCGTCACCGGCTTCACCTACGACGCAGAGGCCCTCGCTCTCGAGCAGCGCCCGGGCCTGGCGACGGAAGTCGCGATGATCGTCCACGATGAGGAGCCGGGTTGCGGGTACAGGTTCCCGGTGCGCAGTGCTGGTCATGCCGTCCATCGTGCCGCGTCCGCGGCGCGATGGCATCCGGGCAGACCCGAATCATGCGTCAATGCGGCAACGGCGCGACAACGAGGGAGCGATCGCAGCCGGGCCGCGGCCTGCCGCTGGTCGTTCGCGCTGGCGGCCACTGCATGGTGGGCCACAGCACGGGGCTTCCAACTGCGCCGGGGAGGTGGGCAACGTGCTCGCCGGCCGCTACTCCTCGAAGAGTGCCTGCTGGTGGTACGGCGCCGGAATCTCGGCCACGGACGGCTCCCGGACGGATGCGAGCGCCACCAGATCGGCAACGGAGAGTGTCTCGGCAACCAGGTCAGCGGCCGGCAACGACGATCCGCCCTTCAGGATGAGCTCGCGGTTGCCATCCGGCACGTCGTCGCCGTCGCGAACCAGGACTGGCACCCATCCCTGATCGATCGCCTCGAGTGCTCCGGCCCATGTCCCGCCCGACCCGGCCGCGCTGCTCACGACGACGGCCACGTCCGCGAGCGCGTAGATGAGCTTGTTGCGACCCATCGCAGCGCCGGCGCTGAACGGAGCAGCGGGCTGATACGGGGAGACGAGCACGACCTGGCCGGACGCGACGGCTGCGCGGTCATCACCCGAACGAAGGCGCCGTTCGACGCCCTCGGGCAGGACACCGACGACGTTTCCTCCAGCGTCGAGCGCCGATCGCATCGCCACAGCGTCGATGCCTCGAGCGCCACCGGACACGACCGGGGTCCCTCCTCTTGCCGCGGCCGCCGCGAGGCGCTCGGTGAACGTGACCGCGACGTCGTCCGCCTCGCGCGAGCCGACGATCGCGATCCCACCCCGATCGAGCGCCGATCCGTCGCCACTTCCGAACAGGACCGGGGGCGCATCGACCCCCAGGCGTTCGACCAGTCGGGTCGGGTACGGGTCGTCGGCGATGGTGACCACCCAGATGCCACGCGATCGAAGTCGATCGAGTTCGAACGCCAGCTGGCCCCCGCGCGCCAGCAACCTGAAGTAGCGGTCCGCTTCCTGATCCCCCACCCCGAGCGATCGATCGATCTCGTCCGCCGACAGCCCGACGAGGTCCCGGGGGCCACGGAACGACTGTCGACGCAGACCGTCGGCGAGCTTCGCCCACGTCCGGGGACCGAGCGGACGCACGGCGCCGGCCGACCGATCCATGCCGATGCTGGAGCACAGCAGGATGATCGCGGGAGCGTCGGGCGAACGGGCTTCGAAGTCGATCATCAGGCGTCCCGGCCGCTGGCCATCGCAAGCGCGAAGGGATGGACCGGCCCGCTGCCGCGCGAGCGCAGGAGTTCCCCAGCCACCGTCATCGTCCAGCCAGAATCCACGATGTCGTCGACCAACAGAACCGGGCCATCGGGCACGCCGTCATCCTCGATCCTGAGCTTCGCATAGGCGTTCCGAAGCTGCTGGACGGAGTTCTGCATCTCCCGCTGCGGTGGGGCCCCGTGGAGAACGGACAGGCACTCGACATAGGGCAGGCGGAGTTCGGAGGCGAGCGACCGGGCGAATCCGTCGACGATCCCGCGCTGGGCCGATGACGGGAGCGCCGTCACCCACTCGGGCGCTGGCTGGGGCCTCCATCGGTCGCGGATCGCCCGCGCCGAGGCGATGACCAGGTCGCGTGCGAAGCGACCATCGACATACTTGCCACGCTGGACGTCCCGACCCCAGCCCGCGTCCCCGTAGACGCACAAGGCACAGCCGATCTCATTGGGCGGCGATATCCGGCCGGACAGGCCCGGGATGGTGTCGGCCGTCCACTGCTTCCTTGGCTGGATCGTCCGCAGATCGCGACGGAGGAAGGACACGGCGGCCTTCACCCGCTCCGGGTCCACCTCGCGCGGCAGGCCGTGGCCGACGTCATTCGAGCACCGTCCGCAGCGTGCGGCCGCCGGATCGTCGAGCAGGTCGGTCAGGAACTCCATGTAACAACCGTCGTGGCGGGTGTACGCCTGCATCTGGGCGAGCTCCAGCCGTCTCGCCGTCATGACCCGCTCGATCCGCGCTTCGTCCTGCTCCCATGGGTTCGGCGTCCTGAAGTAGCGACCCTTGTCGCGCGCCACCGCACCGTCGAGCTCGAGCAACTTCAGCGCCTGCCCGATCTGGCCCTTCGGCAGGTTGACGGCGCGCTCGATCGCCGGCAGCGACATCGAGTCGGCTCCTTCCAGCGCCTCGAGGATCTCGTGCATATGAACCGTCGGAGGGAAGGCGGTGCGCATGAAGTATTCGGCGATATCGTCGTCCTCGCGACCCGACAGCAGCACCCCGTACGCGCTCTCCACCGCCCGGCCGGCGCGGCCGACCTGCTGGTAGTAGGCGATCGCGGAACCCGGTCGCTGGTAGTGGACGACGAAGCCGAGGTCTGGCTTGTCGAACCCCATCCCGAGTGCGACCGTGGCGACGAGCGCCTTCATCTCGTTGGCGATGAGCGCGTCTTCGAGCACCTCCCGCTCGTCCGTCGAGAGGGACGCGTTGTACGCACGGGCAACGATCCCCTGCGCGGACAGGAATGTGGCGACGCGCTGCGTGTCCGCCACCGTCAGGCAGTAGACGATGCCGCTCCCCGGACAGCCGCGGCAGGACCTCGGCGAGCCACGCGAGCCGCTCGGCCTGATCCTCGAGGACGATGGCATCGAGCTTGAGCGAGTCCCGCCCGAGCGGGCCGCGGAAGACCTGGACTCGTTCGCCGAGCTGTTCCACGACGTCCGCCACCACCCGATCGTTGGCGGTAGCGGTCGTGGCGAGGACCGGCACGCGCGGGTCGAGGAGGCCGAGGATCCGCCCGATCCGGCGATAGTCGGGTCGGAAGTCGTGGCCCCAGTCCGAGATGCAGTGCGCCTCGTCGACCACGAACAGGCCGATCGAGCCCTGGATGCTCGGCAGGACATCGGTCGTGAACCGCTCGTTGGCCAGGCGTTCCGGCGAGATGAGCAGCACGTCGATCGCGTTCGCCGCGAGCCCCGCCTGGACGTCGTCCCACTCCGCCTGGTTGCCGGAGTTGATCGTCGCGGCCCGAATGCCGAGCCTGGCAGCCATCGCGATCTGGTTGCGCATCAGCGCCAGGAGCGGGCTGATGATCAGGGTCGGTCCATGGCCCTCGTCGCGTCGAACGCGGGTGGCGATCCAGTAGACCAGGCTCTTGCCCCAACCGGTCCGCTGGACGACGAGTGCTCGCCGGCCCTCCTGGGCGACCGCCTCGATCGCCTCGCGCTGGCCGTCGCGAAACGTCGCGGACGCGCCGAGCATGGTCTGAAGGTGGTGTTGGAGGAGGTCGTC
>CAWGNI010000002.1:0-297459 GCA_963823925.1 uncultured Chloroflexia bacterium | reverse complement strand
TCCGAGAAGGCGGCACTGTCGATCTTCCGACCGTGACCGCCGATCTCGATGCGACCGTGCGAGCGGCCGTGGCCCGACCACATGGGGGTCTGGGTCCGCCGCGAACCCTGACGATCCGCGCCGGGTGACACGCCTCGTCGCTGATTCCGCGCCAATTGCCCTATCGGCCGATCCATCGCTGAGTGTCAGTCGGGCGACCCAACCGACGAGCGACTCGACTCCGACGATCTGCAGGCATAGCCCTTGCACCAGCCCTACTATGTTATGCATAGGAGTCACCGTCATCGGTCAGTGGGCGAATGCGCCTTTTCGAGACATTCCGATATACAAAGCCCAGCCCGGGGCCCGACATCGAGTTCATTGACGGTGTTCGGAACATCTTCAACGCGACGCGATGGCCAGCGTGGCCCGGGCTTGCCGGTGCTGGTCGCGTGCAGCTCGACCATGGGATCAACTCCGTGGCCACGATTTCGGCGATCGATGGTCCTCGGCGGCCCGCAATCCTTATTGCCTCGAAGCCCCACCGAGCAGGGTCGGATTGGACGCCGTGGCACGACGAACTGGATCCAGAAGGCGGATTTGTTCGGTATTTCGGGGACAACAAGGCCACGCGTGGTGCCGATCCGCTCGGCCCACCGGGGAATCGTGCTGTGCTATCCGAATTCCCCCTATACCAGGGAACCACCAGCGGCGACAGGATTCGCGCAGCCCCACTCCTGTTCTTCGAGAGCCTCATTCACGAGGGACATTCGAAGGGGTACTGGCGCTTCATCGGCGTCGGGTTCACGGAACGTACCGAGCTTGTCACACAAGTGGACCGACATGGGCGCCTCTTCGTCAACTACGCCTTCGACTGTTTGCTGCTTGATCTAGTCCTGAAGCCCTGACACTTTCGTGGGACTGGATCGCCGCTCGCCGTGATCCCAACAGGACCCTGGAGGAGGCTCTGGCGCTGGCGCCCACGTCGTGGCGTATGTGGGTAGAACGCGGCAATGCTGTGAAGGACCAGGTGCGGCAAAGCATCACGCGTGCTCGTACGCTTTCCGCCGCTGAGCAGAAGCCCGACGCGGGGACCCCGGCGGAAGCTGCGCTCCGTCTCGTCGTGGAACACTACAAACGTCTCGGGTCCTACTCCGGAGTCGGCGAACACCGTTTCGAAGGATTGGCCTCCGAAATCGCGGGAGCAGTTCTTCGTCAGAGCGGCCAATACCGGCCGGGTTGGATCACAAAGCGAGCCGGTGATGGCGGCATCGACTTCGTGAGTCGTCTCGACCTTGGCGCAGGCTCTGGATCACTCAAATTAGTCGTACTTGGGCAAGCGAAATGCGTTGCGGGCAATGCTCCTGTCACGAGCGGGCTCGACCTGGCACGCACGGTCGCCAGACTCGACCGCGGATGGATCGGCGCCTTCGTGACCACTGGATACTTCAGTGAGCAAGCCCAACGAGAGGTTGTGGCTGATCGCTTTCCGCTTCCATGCTCAACGGCCGCCATGTCGGCGAGACCGTTGTCAAGGAATTGACCCTTCGCGGAGTCGGCGTCCACGAGTATGTGTTGAGCGTCGATCAAGAATACGATCGCCGACTCTCGAATCGCCTACCCATCGACATTCTCAACGACTGAGGCCCAGCCCCGGCCCCTCGCCCCACTCGACGATCCGTCGCTGGTCCGGCGTCATGCCGCCTTCGGCCGGATCGAGTCAATCCCAGGGATCCATTTCGTGAGCGATTCCTCGTCACCGGACCTTCGGAAGTTGGGTGCTTGCTCGTCGCGGGCATTGCCGATGTCGAACCTGCCGTCGTCGTCGGGCGTGTACGCCCTGTTGTCGTACCAGGCGAGGGCCCGGCGCGCCTGGTCGGTCGTGTCGAAGCCGGTCGTCAGCAGCGAATCGAGCAGCGCCAGCATGAGCGACCCATCGTCGCTCCACGTCCCCGGCGGCTGACCGTGGACGCCCTTCGTGCCGAAGACGACGGTCTCGGCGCCGGCGCGCCGGCCCGAACTCGTAGGGCACCCCCACCGCGTCACCGATGAGGTGGCCCCACACGGCCCCGGCCAATCGGTCCTCGAGCGTCGGCATCAGGTGAGGCCCAGGTGGTAACGTCCGAGCGCGGCACGAAGCCGCGAATCATCTCCGCATGGCGCGCCACGAAGCGCGAACGACATGAATACGAACGTCGCTGAACGCCCTTCCCGCTCGGATCCCGACGACGAGCGCCCCGACACCAGCCACCTCGACTGGAGCAAGGCCGAGATCGGCCGAGGAGCACGAAAGCCCGGGGAAAAGACCGAGATCTTCGTCGATGGTGCGGTCGCATACCGGCTCCGACTCATCCCGTCCAATCGTGTTCTCGCACGGTTCGACTCGACGCTGGAAGCCTGGCCCGTGATCATCGCGACCGTGGACGGTGGCCGGTCGCCGCGGACGTTGTCGCTCGATGCCGAATTCGCGGACGGGACCTTCCACCTGGTTTCCGCCGGCCCGCGGCTCGTGCGATGGGCACGCTTCAACGACGGGGAACCGAATCCGTACGGCGACGGTCCCGTGGAGGCGCGCCGCCGCGTCGCCGAAGGCGCTGCCTGATCAACGGTCAACCGCTTGGCGCGCCTCATGGGAGGATCGAACCCTGATAAGCGCCAGTGCAGCCAGTCTGGCGATGATGTCGCCCCGCCGATCGAATTGGCGAGGTATGCGTGCCAGTCGTCCACCGCTTCGGGCCGTATCGGTTCTACTTCCACTCGAACGAGAACCGAGCCATCCGGGAACCGCCGCATGTCCATGTCCGTTCCGCCGACGGCGGCGCTGCATTCTGGCTGAAGCCGGTCAGGATCAGGGACTCGCGGGGGTACACTCCTCGCGAAATCGCTCGAATCCGGCGAATCGTGGTCGCCAGCCGAGAATCGATGATGAGGCAATGGAATGACTTCTTCGGTCAGCTCCCCGATCAGCCACCCGACCGCCGTCGCGGCTGAGGTCACGGACGATCGGCTGCGCGTGACGCTCGCCGATGGGCGAGAACTCCTCGTTCCGGTCGAGTGGTTCAAATGGCTGGCAGACGCCACGCCCAAGCAGAGGCAGGATCTCGAGATCATCGAGGACGGTGCTGCCATTTGGTGGGAGTCCCTCGAGGACAGCCTCTCGGTCCCAGGCCTGCTCGGCCTGCCCCACGTCTGACCCATCACACGCGCTCCGGGCACATCGCGCGGTAGTCGCAGTACTGGCAGGCCCAGGTCGAGGGCGTCGCGGCGAACTCCCCGGCACGCATCTGCGAGATCCGGGCCAGCACGTCCGCCCGCGCCGCGTCGAGCTGTTCGTCGGAACGGGTCGTCGACAGCCGCAGGGCACGCTCCGTGAAGTACAGCGTCACCCGTCTCCGGCGTGCCGAGGCCGAGCGCGTCGCGGCAGGCCAGCGCGTAGATCGACAGCTGGAGGCTCTCGTCGACGCCCTTCTGGGATGAGACCTTGCCGGTCTTGTAGTCGATGACCTCGATGCCGCCCGAGGGCAGCCGGTCGATCCGGTCGATCTGGCCGGTGATGACGACGGGCGCCGAGCCGTCGTCGGGTTCGAGGGTCAGCTCGAAGTCGAGTTCCTCGTGGAGCGCCTCGCTCAGGCTGCTGACCTCGCCGGACCAGAAGTTGTCGAGCAGGGTCGCGACCCGCCGCTGGTAGCTCTCCTCGGTCGCCTTGTCGCCGAACCCGGTCGGGGTCCAGCGCGCCCGGAACGCCGTCTCGAGATCCTCGCGAGTGGGCGGTTGCGTCGCCGCGGGCCGCGCGCTCGCGACGGTCCTTGGTGAACGCCTCGAACGCCTCGTGCGCGGTGGACCCGAACGCGAAGGCGGCCACGGGCTCCTCGCGCGGCGGCATCCGGTAGACGTAGTGGAAGGCGTACTGGAGCGGGCACTTGTCGTACGTGTTGAGCGACGAGTAGCTGTGCTTGTCGGGCAGCGGCGCGACCTGGAGGAGGTTGGCGCCGGCGCCGTCGTCGAGCGCGATCGTGCGGAAGGTCAGGGGGTCGAGACCCAGGGCTCGAGCCTCGTCCGAGGTGGTCGCCGCGGACCGGGCGATCGATTCGAGCTCGCTGGTCAGCTCGTCACGTGCCGCCGCGGCCTCCGGATCGGCGATGTCCGTCGCCTCCATGAGGCCGACCAGTTCGCTGGCACGGAGCCGCAGGGCCAGCCGTCGTTCGCGGGCACTCGGCAGCGGCATGACCCGTCTCGCGGCCGCGACCTGCGCGTCGATGTCGGGGCTCGGAACGTCGTCCGGTTCGAGGGCGAACACGCGATCGAGGCGCAACGTGCCGTCGAACTCGTCCTCGTCGGGTTCGGTGGCGGTCTCGTCGGCCGTGGCGCAGACCTCGGCCCCGCCGGCTCCGGTCCGCGGCCACGGCCTCCGCGGCCACGGTCCCGGTCCGGTCGATCTGCCGCAGCTCCGCCCCGGCCCCATCGAGGATCTCCCCGACGAACCGCGACGCTTCCTTGGCCGCGGTCGGGCCGCCGTGGGTCGACAGGATGAGCCGGTCCTGGGCCCGGGTCATCGCCACGTACAGGAGTCGACGCTCCTCGTCGGTGTGGATGTCACCGGCCGGCACGGCCTCGCGCAGCAGCTCGCGCGGGAACAGGCCGTCGCCCTGTTCCTTCACCGGCCACTCCCCGTCGAGCAGATTCGGGACGAACACGATCGGGAACTCGAGCCCCTTCGCCTGGTACAGCGTCATCAGCCGCACGCCATCGACGTCCTCGCTCAGCTCCACGCTCGTCGGCAGCTCGCCGCCGGCCTCCTGGTACGCATCCAGGTACTCGACGAAGCCGCTCAGCGTCCCGCGCGGGTTCTCCGCCTGCCAGTCCGCCGCGAACCGCATGAAGCTCGCGATGTTCGTCACGGTCCGCTTCGATTCGAGGGTATCGACCGCGATCAGGTCGAGGACGGCGCCGGTCCGCTCGAGGAACCGCTCGAGGATCGTGTGCGGACCCTCGCGATACGTCAGCGGGGTGAGCTCGTCGAGCGCGGCCAGGAGTTGGCGCAGCTTCGCGCGCGTGCCCGCGGGCGCGTCCACCTGCTCCGACTCGGGCCCGTCCTCGCGCCGCTGCTGGATGACGTCGACCTCGACCTGCCCCGACTCGACGATCGCCTTCGCCGCCTCGAGCAGGTGCGACTTGTCGAACTTCGCCGCCCGGCTGACCCGCAGGATCTCGAGGGCATCGAGCCGCCACGGACCGGCGGTCATCATCCGGACGAGCGCCGCGTCGTCGTGCGGGTCGGCGATCGCCCGAAGCGCCTGTTCCAGGTCGCGGATCTCCGGCGTCGCGAACAGGCTCAACCCACCGACGACCGTGTACGGGATGTCCTCGTCCCGCAGCCGCGCCACGATCGCATCGCGATGCTTGTGCTTGCGATACAGGACGGCGATATCGGTCCAGGGGCAGCCGCTCCGCACTCGCCTCGCCGGTCGACTCCCCCACCCCCGACCATCGACTTGATCGCATCGACGATCGCCACGGCCTCGTCCTCGGGCCCGGCGCACACGATCAGCTCGATCGGGTCGCCGTCGGGGCGGTCGGTGGTCAGCCGCTTGTCGGGCTCGAACCGGGTCTCGTTCTGGCCGATCAGCCGGTTCGCGGCGGTCAGCACATTGCCGACCGAGCGGAAGTTCTGGTCGATCCGGAGATGGGTCGGCGGTCCGGGCGGCGTCGCTCCCGGGTCGTGCGCGGGCGGTCGGGCGAACCGTGCATCGAACTCGGCGAAGGCCGCGAAGCTGGCGCCGCGGAACCGATAGATCGACTGGTCGTCGTCACCCACGACCATCACGTTGTCGGGCCGATCCGGCGTCCGGCCGAGCAGCTCGATCAGCTCGATCTGGGCGATGTTGGCGTCCTGGAACTCGTCGATCAGGAGGTAACGGAACTGGCGCTGCCATCGACGCAGGACGTTCGGTCGCGTCTTGAACAGCTTCGTCACGGCCGCGATCTGCTCGCCGTAGTCGAGCGCCCCGCGCCGGGCCAGCTCCTCCTCGTAGGCTCGATAGACCATCGCCAGCTCGGTCAGCCGGACGACCTCGAGCGCGGCGCCGTCGACGACGTAGGTCGCGGCCAGGGCGTCGATCCGCGGATGGTCCTCGGGAGCGATCTGCGACCGAAAGCACCGCCCGCCCGGTCCCCGCGACCGTCCGGCGGGCCTCGCGATCGGCGGCTCGCTCGGCCTCGTCGGGCCGGTACTCGCGGGTCTCACCCCGAGCCTCGGCGCGTTCGTTGGCGCGGACACCGGCATAGGCGGCGCGCACGTCCCGGAACGGCTTGAGGTTGCCCTGGGCGGCGAGTCGAGCCTCGGCGGCCTCGAAGCTGCCGTAGCGCTCCTCGAACACGCGACGTTCGTTGGCCACGTACGCGTCGAAATCGTCGGGCGTGACCAGCTCGTCCTTCGACCGGTTGATGAACTGGACGAAGCTGCCGAGGGTCCAGCTGCCGCGGTAGTGATAGATGAGCGGCAGGTCCCCGACGATGTCCTTGAGCAGCAGGACCTGGCCCACCCCATCGAGCACGTCCGGCCGCGGCGGCAGGCCGGCATCGGCCGCGTTCTCGGTCAGGATCCGATGGCAGAAGCTGTGGAAGTTGGAGACCGAGATCCTGGCCCGGTTCGCGGCCCCGACCGCGCGTTCCAGTCGCTGCTGCAGTTCGCGGGCAGCCTTCACGTTGTACGTCAGGACCAGGATCTGCTCGGGGAGGAGCGAGGTGGTGCCGTGCCGCCTCCCCCTCCCCCTCGTGGCCTCCCGCGCCTCGTTCGTGGCCGGCCGCGCCCCGCTCGAGCAGGCACTGCACCCGCTCCACGATGACCCGGGTCTTGCCGGTCCCAGCCCCGGCGATGACGACCACCGGCCCCTCGCCCCATTCGACGATCCGTCGCTGGTCGGTCGTGAGGGGCGTCGTGGTCGGGGCGACGGCCATCAGTAGCGGAGCAGGGTCATGACGGCACCGACCCGGTTCATCATCCACAGGCCGATCGGCAGCCCGATGATGATGACGCACAGGCTCCAGGCAACGACGAGGTAGATCCAGCCGACCCACCAGCCGACGAAGATGAACCAGATGGCCCGGATCCAGAGCGGCAGCTGGTCGGCCGGACCGCCCGACAGGTAGGTCACGCCGTCGTATACCTCGAGCTCGCCGTCGCTGCGTGGACGCAGGGTCAGGATCGCGGGCAATCGATTGAAGATCATGAACCCGAACGGCAGCAGCAGGATCGTCACGCAGCAGAAGTACGCGACGGCGATCGCGACCCCGCTCAGCCACCAGCCGATGAACACGAACCAGAGCGCCCGAACCAGCAGGCTCGGCCCTCGTTGATCTGGTCGTGCGGTCATCGAGTCATCTCCGCTCCCATCCTAGTCCCGTGGGCCTCGCGTCGCGGAGTGCGATCGACTCACCCGATCTCGCCGTCGAGGTCGCCGTCGGCCGCGTCCATCGCGAAGAAATCGCGGTTCCGTTCGCATTCGCCGCAGATCGGCATGCCCGCGTCGCCCGTCGGATCCTCGTCCGGATCCCCAGTCAGCGGCGCGCCACACGTCGCGCAATACAGGATCGGTACATCCATCAGTCGCTCCCTCGGTACGTGCCCACCATCGACCAGGATCGTGCCATCTGTCTGTCACGAGCGGTGCCACCGGGCACCAGGTTTGATGCTTGATTTGGGGCGGTCCGACGACGTCCGCTGGCGGTATGCGCGTAGGCAGCATCAAGCGCGCCCGGGATCCGGTCCTCCGGCCGGGCCCCGCCGCGAAGACCCTCGCGACCCGAAAGATGCCGCCTACCCGAAATATGCCGCCTACATGCATATCGGAAACGGGGTCCCACAGAACGCCTGAAATCAAGCATCAACCCGCCGCCTGAGGGCCGCCGCGACTCGGCCCCACGGGTGCCTCGCGACCATTTTGGTACGCTACGCAACGAAATGAAGATCGGCCTGCAGATCAGCTCGTTCACGTGGCCAGGCGGCACGGCCGCCATCGCCCCGACCCTCGCCGAGATCGCCCGCACGGCCGACGAGGTCGGCTTCGACTCCATCTGGGTGATGGACCACTTCTTCCAGATCCGGAGCGTCGGCGCCGTCGAGGAACCGATGCTCGAGGGCTGGACGACGCTCGGCTTCCTGGCCGCGCACACGAAGCGTGCCCGCCTCGGCCTGATGGTCGGTGGCGTCCACTACCGACACCCGGGCCTGTGGGTCAAGGCCGCCACGACCCTCGACGTCCTGTCGGGCGGTCGGGCCTGGCTCGGGATCGGCGCCGCCTGGAACGAGTACGAGTCGAACAGCCTCGGCTTCCCGTTCCCGCCGCTCGGCGAGCGCTTCGAATTGCTCGAGGAGACGCTCGAGATCGCCCACCAGATGATGGACGGCGACCACGGCACCGAGGGCGAGTTCCACGGCCGCCACTACGACGCGACCCGGCTGTTCAACTCCCCGCAGTCGCTGTCACGCCCCAGGGTCCCGATCATGATCGGTGGCGGTGGAGAGAAGAAGACCCTCCGCCTCGTGGCCCAGTACGGCGACGCGACCAACGTCTTCGGTACCCCCGAAGGCATCGCCCGCAAGTACGCGATCCTGGCCGAGCATTGCGCCGCGATCGGTCGCGACCCGGCCGAGATCGAGCACTCGACCCTCCAGCAGGTCCGCTTCGGCGCCGGCGACGCCGCGCGGGCTGCGACCGGCGGCGGGGCGAGGGCGACCGGCGGCCGGACCGCCACCACCCACTCCGAGTCACCGGACGAGATCGTCGCCCGCTTCGGCGACCTGTCCGATGCCGGGGCCGACCACGTCATCGTCTCGCACAAGGGCTTCGCCGATCTCGCGTCGATCGAGCGCTTCGGGCGCGACGTCATCCCGCAGCTCGCGACCCTTCCCTGATACCCCCAGGGGGTATCGCAAGAGTGATACGATGAGGCCATGACAGATTTCGGCGGTTTCGCCACCACTATCGACGAGCCGGCGTCGGACGGCCCCTCCACTCCCCTGGGCGGCGGCGGCCGGGTCGATGCCAAGGTCGTCATCGTCGGGTCCGGTCCGGCCGGCCTGACCGCGGCGATCTATGCCGCGCGGGCCAACCTCGAGCCCGTCGTCCTGGCCGGTTCTGCGCCGGGCGGTCAGTTGATGCTGACCAGCGACGTCGAGAACTACCCAGGCTTCGTCGACGGCATCCAGGGCCCCGACCTGATGGCCGCGATGCGGGCCCAGGCTGAACGGTTCGGGTCGCGCATGGTCGATACGGACATCGACCGCGTCGACTTCTCCGAGCGCCCGTTCCGGATCTGGGCGAACGGCACGGAGTACCGCGCACAGTCCGTGATCGTCGCCACCGGTGCGTCGGCCCTGTGGCTCGGCCTCGACAGCGAGACCCGGCTGCGCGGTCGCGGCGTGTCCGCCTGCGCCACCTGCGACGGCTTCTTCTTCAAGGACCAGGAGATCGCGGTCATCGGCGGCGGCGACACCGCCTTCGAGGAGGCGACCTACCTCACTCGCTTCGCCACGAAGGTCCACCTGCTCCACCGTCGCGACGCGTTCCGGGCCTCCAAGATCATGGTCGACCGGGCTGCCGCCAACGACAAGATCGAGATCCGCCCGAACACCGCGGTCGACGAGGTCCTCGGCGACAGCAAGGTCGAGGGCCTGCTCGTCTCCGATACCCGGACCGGCGACCAGACCCGGATCGATGTCGGCGGCGTGTTCATCGCCATCGGCTATCGACCGAACACCGAGGCGTTCCGCGACTGGCTCGACGTCGATGAGAAGGGCTACCTCGTCGTCCACGATGAAACCGGCTCCAAGATCGACGGCGTGTTCATCGCCGGCGACGTCCACGACCATCGATACCGCCAGGCCGTGACCGCCGCAGCCGACGGCTGCAAGGCCGCCATCGACGCCGAACGCTGGCTCGAAGCCCAGGGCATCACCGAGGCCGCGACCGCCACCGCCTGGTAGTTCGGCGGGGCCGCCGCGGTCTTCGGCCACGGTGGACCCGGCTCGCCTGCCCTGGCTCGCTTGCCCGCTCGCCAGCCTCCGCCCGCCTGCCCCGCTCGCTTGATGCTTGATTCCGGGCACCTCAGAGAGCCCCCTCCGAATATGCGTGTAGGCAGCATCAAGCGCCCGGGATTCAGGTGCTTGGCATCAGGCACCTGACGTCTGGCCACTCGGCAAATCCGGACCGGCGAGCGGATCGTCGTCCTCGGGTAGGTCAGCGATGTCGTAGGTTCGGGCCGCGAAGGCTTGGTCCAGGGCGGTCGGTGGCTTGGGGAGCCCGGCGGGCGCGAAGGTCCCGGACGGAAGATCGAGACCGCCGAGCGCATCGACCAGGTCGGCGAACCGCCCCCACTTGAGGCCGTACTGTCGGCCGTTCTCGAGCCGGCTGATCACGGTCTGGTCGATGCCTGCCTGCACCTCGAGTTGTCGCTGAGTCCAGTGCAACGACAGGCGCCGCCGCTTGATCGACCAGCCGATGAGGTCGAACCCATGCTGCCGCTGCGGATCGCGCGGACGTTGCCTGTCCCAGTTCACGTCGGCACCGTATCGGTGGCCGATTGCCTGATGCTTGGCGGGCGCTTAGCTGTCGCTTGGCGGGCGCACATCGCGGCCGTCCCCGTTGGCCCGTCGCAGCGGGATCGACCGCGCCCAGCCCCACCGCTCCGCCTTGATGCTGCCGACGCGCATATCGCGGGAGGGTGTCCACCAACCGCCTGAAATCAGGCATCAGACCGCGACGACCCAAGCATCAGACCGACACGAAGCAAGCATCAAGCCCGCGACGACGAACGGACGCGCGACCGCCGCGCCCGCCAAAGCGACCACGCGACACCCGTGGTAGCGTCGGCGGATGGGGTTTCCACGAGGACAGACGCGAACCGCGACCGGGGGTGCGGTCGGTGGGCGCGGTGGGCGGAGCGGCGGCGGTGGCGGCGGAGGCGGAGGCGGACGAGGCGGTCCCTTCGGCAGCGGTGTCAGCCGCGACTTCACCCCGGTCCCCAAGGAGCGCCGCGGCCGGACCCTCCGCCGGATCCTGATCTTCTTCAAGCCGTATCGGCTGCAGATCGTCGTCGTCCTGACCGCGATCCTGGCGACGAGCCTCATCGGCCTGATCAACCCGCTCCTGCTGGGCGTCCTGCTCGACCAGGTCATCATCGGCGGCGACTACACGAACCTGAACCTGTATGTCGGCCTGATGATCATCCTGCCGATCATCACCGGGCTCATCGGGGTCGGCCAGAGCTACCTCAACAACGTCATCGGCCAGAGCGTGATGCAGGACCTGCGCGGCGCGCTGTACGCCCACCTGCAGTCGATGCCGCTGCGCTTCTTCACCGAGACGCGAACGGGCGAGATCCAGAGCCGACTGGCCAATGACGTCGGTGGCGTCCAGGCGGTCGTCACCGACACGGCCAGCTCGCTGACCAGCAACCTGGCCATCGCGACCAGCACGATCGTCGCGATGTTCCTGCTCGACTGGCGGCTCGCCCTCCTGTCGCTCGCCCTGACCCCGTTCTTCCTGTATCTCACCTACCGGGTCGGCAAGGTCCGCCGCGAGGTCTCGACCGAGACCCAGCAATCCCTCGCCGAACTGAGCGCCACGACCGAGGAGACGCTCAGCGTGTCCGGGATCCTGTTGTCGAAGACGTTCGGCCAGCAGGCCAACGCGATCGTCAAGTTCAGGTCCCTCAATCAGCGACTGGCCGTGCTCCAGATCCGCCAGGCGATGGTCGGCCGCTGGTTCTTCATGATCATCGGCACGATCTTCTCGATCATGCCCGCGTTCGTGTACTGGCTGGCCGGCACGCTCGCCGCCAACGGCAGCCCCGACGCCCCGACCGCCGGCACGATCGTCGCCTTCACGACCCTCCAGAGTCGACTCTTCTTCCCGCTCGGCCAGCTGCTCAACATCCAGGTCGAGCTGCAGGGCTCACTCGCCCTGTTCGACCGGATCTTCGAGTACCTCGAGATGGATCCCGAGATCGTCGATGCGCCCGACGCGGTCACGATGCGTCCGGCGACGACCCGCGGCCGAGTCCGTTTCCGCGACGTCTCGTTCGCCTACCCGACCGAGCCGGTCCCCTCGCAGCGCGCCCACGACGCGGTGGCCGCCGGAGAAGCGGATGCCTTCGGCCACGACACGCTCGACGACGCGGAATGGGCGGCCGAACCCGACGTGGCCGCGATGGCCGGCGCGGCGGGCAGACGCAACGTCGACGCCACCGAGGCCGCCGGTGTCGCCGCTACCGGCGTCGCCGAGGCGGCCGGCGAGGGCGCCGCGGCCAGGCTCGCGGACACGACCGGGCCGGCGGATGCAGACCCCGCCACCGCCGACGGCGCCGCCCCGGCCCCCGACGCCCCGACCCAGGTCCCCTTCGCGCTCGACCACATCGACTTCGTGGCGGAACCCGGCGAGCTCGTCGCCCTGGTCGGGCCGTCCGGTGCCGGCAAGACGTCGACGACCTATCTCGTCTCGCGGCTGTACGACGTCGATTCGGGCGCGGTCGAGATCGACGACACCGACGTGCGCAAGATCACGCTCGCCTCGCTCGGCGACATCGTCGGTGCCGTGACCCAGGAGACGTACCTGTTCCACGCCTCGGTCCACGACAACCTGCGCTACGCCCGGCCCGAGGCGACCGACGAGGAGCTCATCGCCGCCGCCACGGCCGCGTCCATCCACGAGCGGATCATGGAACTCCCCGAGGGCTACGACACGTTCGTCGGCGAGCGCGGCTACAAGCTGTCGGGCGGCGAGAAGCAACGCCTGGCCATCGCCCGGGTGCTGCTCAAGGACCCCCGGATCCTCATCCTCGACGAGGCGACCTCGGCCCTCGACACCGTGTCCGAGCGGCTCATCCAGAAGGCGTTCGAGAGCCTGATGGAAGGCCGCACGACGATCGCCATCGCCCACCGGCTGTCGACGATCCTGCGCGCCGACCGGATCATGGTCTACGAGCGTGGCCGGATCGCGGAACGGGGCACCCACGCCGAACTGCTCGCCCAGGACGGGCTCTACGCTCGGCTCTATCGCGAGCAGTTCCTGGCCGAGGAGAGCGCCCGCGGGGCCGGCTCGGACGCCGACGCGACGGCCGGCGACGACGACGCCACCACCGATGACGACGACGAACCAACCCCGATCGCGCTGGCTGGAGTCTGACGATGCCCACCCACAAGTCCGTCGAGATCCGCCACCTCGGTGGGATGCACCTCCACGCCGAGCCGAGTTCCGGCCACCCGTACGACTTCGACGACCGCACGTCGAACCAGGGCGGCAGCCCGGTCGAGACGATCCTGTCGGCGCTCGGCGCCTGCACCGCGATGGACGTCATCTCGATCGCCGAGAAGAAGCGCCAGGCCATCGACGAGTACACCGTCGTCGTGACCGGCAGCCAGCGCGACGAGTACCCGCAGGTCTTCACCGACATCGTCGTGACCCACCAGGTCACCGGCCGCGACCTGTCCGAGGCGTCGATCCGCCGCTGCATCGAGCTGTCGGCGAAGAAGTACTGCCCGGTCAACGCCATGCTCTCGGCCGGGGCCACGGTCGTGCATCACCGCTACTCGATCGTGTCGACCGGCGAGAAGGCGTTCGAGGCCGAGGGCGAGGTCGTCGCCACCGGTCCCTACACGAGGCCCGACATCCTGGACTGAGGGCCGCGGCCGCGGGTTCGGCCCTGGGCCCGACTTGCACCGGTTCGATACGGTAGGTGGGCAACCAAGACCTAGGGAGGGAGGCCCAGATTGCGAATCCTGCTCACCTTGATCGCGACGCTCGCGCTCGCGACGACCGCCTGTGGCGGCGCCGAATCAGTGGCCACCGAGACCGCCCCGGACGGTTTCGTCGATGGCGAATCGTCGGACGACCCGCAGGGCTCGAGTGGTTCGGGCGGTGGCGGCCAGACCGGGGACGTCGAGCCGGAGCCGGCGGGGGCGGTCGAGCCGAACACCATCCGGATCGGCTCGCAGGTGTGGAAGCGAACATTGCCGATGACGACCGGACAGTGCTTCCTCTTCAAGGACGACGGAACCTTGCCGACCAGCGCGAATGTCTGGGGGACGCTCGACGGTGTCGAAGACAGTCATTTCTCGGCGTCGGTCAACCAGGACGGCACGTTCGAAGCCGGGATCAACGGGCCCGGCGACAGCACCCTCTACTGGCAGGCCGGCCAGCGGAACCCGGAGGTCAACGACCTCGTCATCGAGCTCGATTTCGAGGCGCAGACGATCACCGGCCACGGGACCTTCCACTCGTTGACCGAGCGCCGGAGTGCCTCCGGCTCGTTCGAATTCATCTGCGAGCCCGAGGCGGCCTAGCGAGCCCGAGGGGCCTGGAGGGCTGATGCTTGATTCGACGGGGGGCGACGACACTCTTCCCGAGTATGCGTGTAGGCGGCATACGTCGGGGCTAGGGCGGCCGAGCGGCCAGGCGGGCGTCGGCGGGCGACCTGGCCGAAGACGCCCGGGCGGGGCGGCTCGGCTCGCGTCGGCGCCCGGCGGCTCGGTGGCGCGAGGCGGCGGGGCGGCGGCTCGGCCCGGGGAGGCGGATCGGGTGGTCTCGGGGGGCTGCACCGCCCGTATGCTGCCTACGCGCATACGGCAAAGCACACGCTCCAAAGTGCCTGAAATCAAGCATCACGCCTTCGTGGGGCGGGCGCCTTCATGGGGCGGGTGCCTTCGTTGACCTCGCGCCCTCGTGGGCCTGCCTGAGCTGCGCACCCGACCCACGCCATTGCATGACTATGCACTCAGATGTATAGTCATCCAGCTGTGACGACCACGACCGCGACGCCTGCCTCACGAACCCTTCGCGGACTCGATCCTGCCGGGGGGCCACGCCGGATCCGGGTCGGGATCATCGGTGCGACCGGGTATGTCGGTGGTGAGCTGATCCGGCTCCTGGCCCGACACCCGAACGTCGACCTGGTCGGCCTCACCGGACGCCAACGCGACCATGATCCGGTCGGCAACGTCCACCCGCACCTGGCGACGCTGGACCTCGACATCCACGCCGAGCTGCCGGAGTCGCTCGATGCGGTCTTCATGGCCCTCCCCCACGGGACGGCCGCCGAGTTGGTGCCCGGGCTGATCGCCAACGGGACCGCGATCATCGACCAGGGGCCGGATTTCCGCCTTCGCGACCCGGCCGACTACCCGCGCTGGTACGGCTTCGAGCACCCGCGGCCGGATCTGCTCGACCAGGCCGTCTACGGCCTCCCGGAGCTGCATCGGGCGGAGCTGAGCGCCCTGGTCGACGCGGAGATCGCGATCGTGGGGGCACCGGGCTGCTACCCGACCGCCACGATCCTGGCGCTCGCACCGCTGGCCCGGGCCGGGCTGATCGGCGACCTCGTCGTCGACGCCAAGAGCGGCGTGTCCGGTGCCGGCCGTGAAGCCAGGACCGGATTGCTGTTCGGCGAGGTCAACGAGAGCGTCAAGGCCTACGGGATCGGCGGCCACCGGCATGTCGCCGAGATCGAGCAGGAACTGGGCGAGGTCACCGGGCGGATCGGCCTCGACCCGAGTGCCAACCCCGGCATCATCGCCATCGACTTCCTGCCCCACCTCATCCCGATGACCCGGGGCATCCTGTCGGCCAGTCACGTCCGACCGACCCGCACGGTCACCCAGGTCGAACTCGACCAGATGTACGCCGACGCCTACGCCGACGAGCCATTCGTCACGGTCGTCTCGGACGCCCCCGCGACGAAGGACGTGACCGGCAGCAACGAGGTCCGGATCCACGTCAGCCTCGACGAGCGAACCGGTCGGATCCTGGCGATCGGCGTCGAGGACAACCTGGTCAAGGGCGCCGCCGGCCAGGCGATCCAGGCATTCAACCTCGTCCACGGGCTCCCGGAGACGGCGGGCCTCGAGCAGCTCCCGCTCGCGCCGTGACGACGATGACGTGCCGCGGCGACAGGGGCCGCACTCGCGCCGCGACGGACCTCCCAGAGGTCGCGCGCGAGAGCGTCATCCCGCTCGGGTTCCGCGCCGGCGGGCTGGCGTCCGGGATCAAGAAGTCTGGCCGGCCGGACCTGGCCGTCGTCACCACGACGTCGGGCCCTGCCGCCGCGGCCGCGGTCTTCACCCCGAACACGTTCGCGGCCGCGCCCGTCCGGCTGTCCCAGGCGCATCTCGCCACCACATCCGGTGACCCGCGGGGCCGCTTCGGCTGGGCCGAGGCGATCATCTCGACCAGCGGCTCGGCCAACGCCGCGACCGGCCCCGCCGGCGAGGCCGACCAACTCGACGTCGCGGCGATGCTGGCCGCGGCCACCGACGTCGCGATCGAGCGGACGCTCCTCCTCTCGACCGGGATCATCGGCATCCGGCTGCCCCTCGACAAGGTCGAAACCGGCCTCGCTCGCCTCGTCCCGGACCTGACCACGGCGGGCGATGGGCTCGAGATGGCCGCGCAGGCCCTGCGCACGACCGACTCCACGACCAAGGTCGCGACGACCACGATCGAACTGCCCGACCCGGACGGCCGGCCCGTGACGGTCACGGTCAGTGGGATCGCCAAGGGCGTCGGGATGATCCACCCGATGATGGCCACGATGCTGTCGATCGTCCTGACCGATGCGGCCGTGGCGCCCGAGACGCTGTGGGGCCTGCTCCGGCCGGCCGCGGCGCGGACCTGGGACCAGCTCTCGATCGATGGCGACACGAGCACGAACGACACGGTCTTCGTCCTCGCCTCGGGGGCGTCGGGGGCCGCGACCGCGGAACCGGGCTCCGAGGCAGCCGACCGTCTCGGGGCCGCGATCGAGGCCATCGCCCGGGACCTTGCCCGCCAGCAGGCCGCGGACGGGGAAGGTGCCAGCATCCTGATCACGGCCGCGGTCACGGGTGCCCGCGACGATGCCGAGGCCAGGGCCGTGGCCCGCGCGATCGTGTCGTCCAGCCTGGTCAAGGCCGCGGTCCACGGTCGCGACCCGAACTGGGGCCGCCTGGCCGGTGCCGCCGGCAACGCCCGACTCGCGACCGCGGCCGTCCTCGAGGCCGGCGGCCTGCCCGCGACCGAGGCCACCGCCCGTGCCGGCACCCAGGCCGAGATCGACGCCTCGCGGCTGCGCATCTCGATCGCCGGCCACCTCGTCTTCGACGGCCGCCAGGGCGGCCCGATCGACTTCGACCGTGCCGCGGCCCGCGCCGCGATGGACGCGCCCGGAAGTCGTCTTCGGCCTGGACCTGGGTCTCGGCACCGGCCGGGGCGAGGCGTTCGGGTGCGACCTCACCGAGGCCTACGTCATCGAGAACAGCGAGTACACCACGTGAGCGGGGCCGTCGTGCCCTCGAGGGAAACCGATGTCTGAGATCCTCGTCGTCAAGTTGGGCGGTACGACGATCGCCGACCAGCGCCAGGTCCTCAAGGAAGTGGCCGCGGTCTCGCGTCGACGTCCCGTGGTCCTGGTGCACGGCGGCGGCAAGCGCGTCACCGAATGGCTCGAGCGGCTCGGCGTCCCGAGCACGTTCGAGGGCGGCCTGCGGGTGACCGATGCCCAATCGCTCGAGGTGGCCGCCGCGGTCCTCCGGGGCGTCGTCAACAGCGAACTCGTGTCCGGCCTGCGCGACCTCGGGGTCGATGCCGTGGGGCTGTCCGGGGTCGATGGCGGCCTGCTCGTCGCCGAGCGGATCCCCCACCTCGGTCTCGTCGCCTCGGTCGTCGGCCTGCGCCGCGATCTCCTCGATTCGATCCTCGTCGGCGGCCAGGTGCCGGTCGTCGCGCCGCTGGCCCGCGATTCGGACGGGATCGTCTGCAACGTCAACGCGGACGACGCCGCGGCCGGGATCGCGGCCGGGATCGGTGCCCGTCAGCTCGTCCTGCTGACCGACGTCGATGGCGTGCGCGATGCCGCAAGGCCACCGACTCGATGCCCTGACCGCGGCCGAGGCCGAGACCCTGATCGAGACCGGGGTCATCGGCGGCGGGATGGTCCCCAAGGTCCGGGCCGCGCTCAGCGCGCTCGGCTGGGGCGGGGCGGAGGCGATCATCGCGGATGCGGCCGCACCGGACGCCCTGCACCGGGCCCTCACCGACCCCACCTTCGGCACCCGGATCACGGCCGGTCGTCCTGCCACAGCCGATCGTCCCGCCACGGCCGGCGCCGCGTGACGGCCATGACCATCCAGACCGGGCACGACACCAAGCAGCTGCGCCAGCGGGCGATCCGCGAGCTCGTCGCGTCGCGGCCGGTCAGCAGCCAGCGCGAGGTCGTCGATGCGCTCAGCGCCCAGGGCTTCGATGTCACCCAGGCGACCGTCTCGCGCGACATCACCGAACTCGGCCTGGTCAAGGCGCCCGGCGCCGACGGCCATGTCTACGTGACCCCGGAACGGGTCGCGCCCAATGGTGGCCCGGCGTCCGACCTGCGGCTCGAGCGGATCCTGTCGGATATCCCGGTCCGGATCGGCCGGAGCGGGCTCATCGTCTTGCTGACCGGGACGCCCGGGACGGCCAGCGTCATCGCCCAGGCGATCGACGAGTCGACGCTGCACGAGCAGGAGGGGACGCTGGCGGGCGACAATACCCTCCTCGTCCTGTTCGCGGACGAGTCGCGCCTCGAGCGCTGGCTCGTGCGGTTCAGGGACATCCAGGCACGCTCCGGAGGTTGAGCAACCCGTGAACAAGGTCGTCCTCGCGTATTCCGGCGGACTCGATACCTCGGTCGCCGTCGCCTGGCTCAAGGAACAGTTCGGCGCGGAGGTCGTGACCCTGACGGTCGATCTCGGCGGCGGTTCGCTGCGACCCGGCGTCGAAGCCCGGGCGATGGCGGTCGGCGCGACCCGTGCCTACGTGGTCGATGCGCGCGAACGGTTCGTGACCGACTACGTCTGGCCGCACCTCCAGGCGAACGCCCTCTACCAAGGTGCGTACCCGCTGGCCACCGCCCTCGCCCGCCCGCTCATCGCGCAGCTCCTCGTCGAGGTCGCCAAGCGTGAAGGGGCCGATGCGGTCGCCCACGGCTGCACCGGCAAGGGCAACGACCAGGTCCGCTTCGATGTGGCCACCCACGCCCTCGATCCAGGGCTGGAGGTCGTCGCCCCGATGCGGGTCGGGATGGGCCTGACCCGCGACCAGGAGATCGACTACGCCATCGAGCGCGGGATCGAGATCCCGATCACCAAGGCCTCCCCCTACTCCATCGACGTCAACCTGTGGGGCCGCTCGTGCGAGACGGGCGTGCTCGAGGACCCGTGGGTCACCCCGCCGGCCGATGCCTACGAGTGGACCGTCGCCCCGGCCGATGCGCCGGCGCCGGTCGAGATCGTCATCGACTTCGAAGGGGGCGTCCCGGTCGCGCTCGATGGTGAGCGGCTGCCGTCCGTGGACCTCGTCGAGCGGCTGCATACGCTCGGTGGCGCGCACGGCGTCGGCCGGGTCGATCACGTCGAGGACCGGCTGGTCGGGATCAAGAGCCGCGAGATCTACGAGACGCCGGCGGCCACGATCCTGCATACCGCACACCGCGCGCTCGAGGGGCTGACCCTGTCGCGCGACACGTTGCGGTTCAACGGGTTCGTCGCCGACGAGTTGTCCAGGCTCATCTACGACGGCCTGTGGTTCAGCGCCCTGTCGCGCGACCTGCGGGCATACGTCTCCTCGTCCCAGCGGGTCGTCTCCGGCGAGGTCCGGATGCGGCTCGATCATGGCTCGGCCGTGGTCGTGGGGCGGCGGTCGCCGATGTCGCTGTACGACAAGAGCCTCGCCACGTACGACGAGGGCGATGCCTTCGACCACGCCTCGGCCGTCGGGTTCATCGAGATCTTCGGCCTGCCGCTGCGAGTCGAGGCCGCCCGCCACGGAGCCGTCGGCAAGCACCACGGTGCCGCCTGGACCTGGACCGATCCCCTGCTCGAAACCCTGCCGACCACCGTCACCGATCCGGAGGGAGCCGCGGTCTAGCCTGGGGCGAGTGTGGGCCGGGGGCGAGGCGGCCGAGGGCGCGGCGGCCGAAATCGGGCCCCGCAGCCGGGGCCGAGGCCGGGGCCGGGGCCGGGGCCGAGGCCGAGGCGGCATAACCCCGGCAGAACCGGCACAACCTGGCAGGATTCTCATCGGGGGAACGCAATGGTAGATACGCCGCGGGCTCAGCCACGCTCGGGGAACCTCGAACGACCGGCCACGCTTGGGTCGGTGTCGAACCGGGCCTGAAGTCGTCGAATCACGGCCGAATCGGGGCCTGTTGTCGGCATAACGTTCCGTGGGTGAGAATCCTGCCAGGTTCGGGGCACAGGTTCGGGGCACGGGACGGGCACGGGACGGGCACGCGCGCGGACGGGTCACCCGCGGGCGTGGGCGGAGTGCGTGGCCGGCCCCGAGCCCGTCGCGTGGGCCGTTCCGAGCACGTACGATGGCGCGCATGACGACCGACACTGACTCCCACGCTGGATCCGCTGACCTCAAAGCTGGCCTGATCGACGCGCTGCGCGCGAGCCGCGATGCCGAACGCGATGTGTTCGGGGCCGTGCCGCCGGCGGATCGCGAGACACCTGCGGCCGATGGCGGTTGGTCACCGAAGGATGTCCAGTCGCACCTGGCGGCCTGGAAACGGACCCAGATCGGGCGCCTCGAAGCGATCCGCGATGGCCGCGATACGCCCGAGATCCAGCTGGAGACGGACGAGATCAACGCGATCTACCAGGCCGAACGAGCCGACGCCACCTGGGCCGAGGTGGTCGCGGACGCCGATGCCACGGCCGAAGATCTGGTCGCCGAGATCGAGCTGGCCAGTGACGATACGATCGCGATCGACCGGGTCAGCGGCTCCATCATGGGCAATGGTTCCGAGCATGCCCTGACCCACCTGCCGCCGATCGCCGCCGCGGTCGGTGCTACGGACCGGGTCTTCGAGCTGGCGGCCGCGATCGAGGACATCCTCGCCGGTCACGACTGGCCGGACCGGCCGATCAATTACGCCCGCTACAACCTGGCCTGCTTCTACTCGCTGTCGGGCCAGCTGGATCGGGCTCGGACTCTCCTCCGCCAGTGTCTGCCCGTGCGCGAGGATCTCCGCACGTTCGCCCGTGAGGACGACGACCTGATCGCGCTCCGCGACGAGATCGAGGGACTGGCGGGCGGCTGACCGGCGCGACACAGGCGGCAACGCCGGCGGCGAATCCCAGGGGCTGATGCGATCGCGGATCACAAGTGGTGCGGCTACGCACCTCTTCCTCTCCGCCATGGGTACCGGAAACCCCAAGTACCTGCGTACTATCACCCCTCTTCATCATCTCGCGCCTGGCGACTTCGTTATTGGTGCCCGGTCTCATCCCGACCATCTGGTCGAACGTCCTTGGGGGAAGTCCATATGCCCACGCATCCCAGCCACGGGCGGCGGATGGCTCGCACGTCTTCCGTGCTATTGGCAACCGTCCTGGCTGCCTCCTCGTTCGGCTCGCTCGGAACGATCTCGTCCGCGCGTGCGGCCGGTGACACTGCGCTCTCCCTGAATGGGTCCAGCCAGTACGCGACCCTGGGGGTCGCGAGCGATCTTCGAACGGCCACGTTCACGCTCGAACTCTGGTTCCAGCGAACGGGTACGGGCGCGGGCACGAGCACCGGAAACGGCGGGGTCACCGCGATCCCACTGATCACCAAGGGCCGTGCGGAAGGCGAGACGGCCGCTGCCGACGTGAACTACTTCTTCGGGATCGATTCGACCACGAACAAGCTCGTGGCGGACTTCGAGGAAGGGCAGACTGGAGCAAATCCGAGCGCCAACCATCCGGTGTCGGGTACGACCACGATCGGCGTCGGCCCGGGATGGCATCACGCCGCAGCAACATATGACGGCACGGACTGGAACCTGTATCTCGACGGCGTCCTCGATGGGACGCTGTCGGTCGGTCGGCCCGCCAACGCTGCCACGAACGCACTCACCTCCATCGGCAGCGCCAGGACGACGGCCGGCTCCGCCGCCGGATACTTCGCCGGCATCGTCGACGAAGTTCGGATCTGGGATCACGCGCGTGACATCACCGCGATCAACGCCGACAAGGGTGCGGCGATCACGAGCCCGCAGACGGGCCTCCTCGGCGTCTGGAATCTCGACGATGGCTCAGGTACGAGCCTCGTGGATCACTCCGGAAACGACTTGACCGGCGCGACCATCGGAACCCCGGGCTGGACAGCTGGCTTCACCGCTCCCCCGCCCAACAACGCGCCGGTCGCGACGGCTGACGCCTACTACACCCCGCAGGACACCGATCTCGTCGTCGCGGCTCCTGGGGTCCTCGGCAATGACACCGATGCCGATACCGATCCGCTGACCGCGGTCCTCGTGGGCGACGTCACCCACGGCGCGCTCGACCTGACCAGCGACGGCGGGTTCACCTATACCCCGACGACGGGCTACGACGGTCCGGACAGCTTCACCTACAAGGCCAACGACGGGACCGACGACTCGAACACGGTGACCGTGTCGATCGGCATCGGCAACCTTGGCCTCGATCTCGGCGGGACGTCGTACGTCACCTTCGGCGATCCGGCCAAGCTGGACCTCAGCCAGTTCACCATCGAGACCTGGTTCAAGCGGACCGGGGCCGGCACCTCCAATACGACCGGCGGAAGCGGGATCACCAACCTCGTGCCGCTCCTGACCCATGGAGCCCCACAAGCCGAGGGCTCGAATGTCGACGCCGACTGGATCCTCGGTATCAGCACCAGTGGGACCGGGACGACGAACGTCCTGGCAGCGGACTTCGAGGAGGGCATCGGCGGCTCCTCCCCGGGCCTTAACCATCCTGTCTACGGCAGCACCGTCATCACCGACAACGTCTGGCATCACGCCGCCGCCACCTACGACGGCACGACCTGGAACCTGTATCTCGATGGCAATCTCGACGCGACGCTGACCGTTGGCCAGCCGGTGCGCTCGGATTCGACCCAGCGAGTGGCCCTCGGAGCGATGATCACGTCGACCGACTCGGCCGTCGGCCGCTTCGACGGCATCCTCGACGAGGCCCGGGTCTGGAACGTGGCTCGGAGCGGCAGTGCCATCCTCGCCGACAAGAACGTCGAACTCACCGCAGGCACCGGCCTCGCGGCACGCTGGGGTCTCAACGAAGCCCCCGGCACGATCGTCCACGACTCCCTTGCCAGCCCCGCTGATGGCACGATCACCGGCACCGGCTTCGCCCGAGTCGCTGGCTTCGTCCCGCCGGTCTCCGGCAACAACGCCCCGGATGCGCCGACCCTCAACAGCCCGGCCGACGGTGGTACCGGGATCGGCACCTCGCCGACCCTCGGTGTCCATGTCAGCGACCCCGACGACGACACGCTGACGGTCACCTACTACGGGCGACCGTATGCGAGTGGCAACTTCAGCCAGATCGGCGCACCGGCGGTCATCGCCTCAGGTGAAGACAACACGATCAACTGGCCGAGCCTCGGCGCCGGCCAGACCTTCGAGTGGTATGCGACCGTCAGTGACAGCAGCCTGACCACGACCAGTCCGACCTGGACCTTCCACACGACCCCGAGCACCGATCCGGTGTTCGTCGGCGCTGGCGACATCGCCGACTGCAGCCGGACCCAGGACGAGGCTACCGGCGCCGTGATCGGCGCGATCGATGGGACCGTCTGGACAGCCGGGGACAACGTCTACCCGTCTGGCTCGGTAACGTCCAACTGGGACTGCTACGAGACTGGGTGGGGTGGCTCCATCAAGAGTCGCACCCATCCGGTCCCCGGGAACCACGACTGGGGCACCGGGCAGGGCGGAGCCGTGAACCTTGACGCCTACTTCGCCTACTTCGGCGCGAACGCGAACGCCGGTGGGACCAGCTACTACAGCTACAACATCCCGGCCAGCAACTGGCACGTCGTCAACCTCGACAGCGAGTGCGCCCAGGTCGCCGGCGGCGGCTGCGGTGCAGGTTCCGCTCAGGAGCTATGGCTCAAGGCCGATCTCGCCGCCAACAGCACCAAGAACGTCATCGCGATCTGGCACAAGCCGCGCTACAGCTCCGGGGTCACCAACCTCCAGGATCTCCAGCCGTTCTGGGACGACCTGTATGCGGCCGGCGTCGACATCCTGCTCGACGGCCACGACCACATCTACGAGCGACTAAGCCCGATCAAGTCGGGGGCCACCCTCGGCTCCCAGCCCGTCGCCGATCCGACCTACGGGATCCAGCAGTTCACGGTCGGGACCGGCGGAGCCTCGCTTCAGTCCTGCCCCGGGACGCGCCTGACAGCGAGCCAGACTTGCAACAGCAGCACCTATGGCGTTCTCAAGCTGACCCTTCACCCGAGCAGCTACGACTGGACGTTCCTGCCGATGGCCGGGCAGACGTTCACCGACTCCGGCAGCGGATCCGTGCACGGCGCGCCGTCCAGTGGCAACAACGCGCCGGTCGCCACGGCTGACGCCTACAGCACTTTCGAGAACGCGACGCTCGATATCGCCGCTCCCGGCGTCCTGACCAACGACACCGATTCCGACAGCGATCCACTGACCGCGATCCTCGACACCGATGTCAGCCATGGAGCACTGACCCTGCAGGCCGATGGCGGCTTCACCTACCTGCCGAGCACCGACTACACGGGGGGCGACTCATTCACCTATCACGCCAACGATGGGATCGATGACTCGAGCATCGTGACGGTGTCACTGTCGGTCGAACCGTCCGAGACGGACGCGGCCCTCGAGTTCAACGGCTCGACCCAATACGTCACCTTCGGCGCCGCGCCGTCCCTCGGCGCGACCTCGTTCACGCTGGAGTCGTGGTTCAAGTGGACCGGCGCTGGCGTCACCGCCAGCACCGGCACCGGAGGGGTCGTAGCGATCCCGCTCGTGACGAAGGGCCTCCACGAGTCTGACGGCTCGAACCTTGATGCCAATTACTTCCTGGGGATCACGACGGGCGGCAATCTGGCCGCTGACTTCGAAGACGCCGCCAGTGGCGCCAACCACCCGGTCACCGGCGACGCCGTCGTCACGACGGACGTTTGGCATCACGCCGCGGTCGCCTACGATGCGACGACCGGGACCTGGAAGCTCTACCTCGATGGCGCCCTCGACAAGACCCTGGTTCTGGCGAGCGCATTCCAGCCCCGATCCGACAGCATCCAGCATGCCGGCATCGGCACCGCGATGAACTCGAGCGGCACCGTCGAAGGCTTCTTCGCCGGAGTCATCGATGAGACCCGGATCTGGAACGTCACCAGGACGGGCGGCGAGATCGCCGGGGCCCGTGATCAGGAACTTCTGTCGGGCACCGGACTCATCGGCCGCTGGGGGATGAGCGAGAACACCGGGACCGCGCTCGGCAACTCCGTCGCAGCTGGCGTCGATGGTACGTCGACCGCCTTCCCCGATTGGGTCACGCCCGGCTTCATCCCACCAGGTTCTTCCGGCAACAACGCGCCGGTCGCGACGGCTGACGCCTACTACACCCCGCAGGACACCGATCTCGTCGTCGCGGCTCCTGGGGTCCTCGGCAATGACACCGATGCCGATACCGATCCGCTGACCGCGGTCCTCGTGGGCGACGTCACCCACGGCGCGCTCGACCTGACCAGCGACGGCGGGTTCACCTATACCCCGACGACGGGCTACGACGGTCCGGACAGCTTCACCTACAAGGCCAACGACGGGACCGACGACTCGAACACGGTGACCGTGTCGATCGGCATCGGCAACCTTGGCCTCGATCTCGGCGGGACGTCGTACGTCACCTTCGGCGATCCGGCCAAGCTGGACCTCAGCCAGTTCACCATCGAGACCTGGTTCAAGCGGACCGGGGCCGGCACCTCCAATACGACCGGCGGAAGCGGGATCACCAACCTCGTGCCGCTCCTGACCCATGGAGCCCCACAAGCCGAGGGCTCGAATGTCGACGCCGACTGGATCCTCGGTATCAGCACCAGTGGGACCGGGACGACGAACGTCCTGGCAGCGGACTTCGAGGAGGGCATCGGCGGCTCCTCCCCGGGCCTTAACCATCCTGTCTACGGCAGCACCGTCATCACCGACAACGTCTGGCATCACGCCGCCGCCACCTACGACGGCACGACCTGGAACCTGTATCTCGATGGCAATCTCGACGCGACGCTGACCGTTGGCCAGCCGGTGCGCTCGGATTCGACCCAGCGAGTGGCCCTCGGAGCGATGATCACGTCGACCGACTCGGCCGTCGGCCGCTTCGACGGCATCCTCGACGAGGCCCGGGTCTGGAACGTGGCTCGGAGCGGCAGTGCCATCCTCGCCGACAAGAACGTCGAACTCACCGCAGGCACCGGCCTCGCGGCACGCTGGGGTCTCAACGAAGCCCCCGGCACGATCGTCCACGACTCCCTTGCCAGCCCCGCTGATGGCACGATCACCGGCACCGGCTTCGCCCGAGTCGCTGGCTTCGTCCCGCCGGTCTCCGGCAACAACGCCCCGGATGCGCCGACCCTCAACAGCCCGGCCGACGGTGGTACCGGGATCGGCACCTCGCCGACCCTCGGTGTCCATGTCAGCGACCCCGACGACGACACGCTGACGGTCACCTACTACGGGCGACCGTATGCGAGTGGCAACTTCAGCCAGATCGGCGCACCGGCGGTCATCCCGTCCGGAAGCGACAACACGATCAACTGGCCGAGCCTCGGCGCCGGCCAGACCTTCGAGTGGTATGCGACCGTCAGTGACAGCAGCCTGACCACGACCAGTCCGACCTGGACCTTCCACACGACCCCGAGCACCGATCCGGTGTTCGTCGGTGTCGGCGACATCGGCTCGTGCGACGTCACCACCGATACCGACGCCGGCAACGTCGTCAAGGGCATCGACGGCACCGTCTTCACGACCGGCGACAATGTCTATCCCAACGGGGCCGTGGACGACTTCGCGAACTGCCTCGCCCCGACGCCGTGGGGCGACACCGACGTCCTGTCACGGACCCATCCGGTCCCGGGCAACCATGACTGGGGCACCGGCGTCACCGACAACCTCGACGGCTACTTCGACTTCTACGGCGCGAACGCGAACGCCGGTGGGACCAGCTACTACAGCTACAACATCCCGGCCAGCAACTGGCACGTCGTCAACCTCGACAGCGAGTGCGCCCAGGTCGCCGGCGGCGGCTGCGGTGCAGGTTCCGCTCAGGAGCTCTGGCTCAAGGCCGATCTCGCCGCCAACAGCACCAAGAACGTCATCGCCTTGTGGCACAAGCCGCGCTACAGCTCAGGCGCGACCAACCTCCAGGCGCTCCAGCCGTTCTGGGACGACCTGTATGCGGCCGGCGTCGACATCCTGCTCGACGGCCACGACCACATCTACGAGCGGTTCAGCCCGATGAAGTCGGGGGCCACTCTGGGCTCCCAGCCCGTCGCCGATCCGACCTACGGGATCCACCAGTTCACGGTCGGGATGGGCGGCCAGGCCCACCACAACCTCGGCACGACCCTCGGGACCAGCGTGGTCCGCAACAACACCGACTTCGGCATCTTCAAGCTGACCCTCCACCCGACCAGCTACGACTATGTCTTCCTGCCCATCGCGGGGAGCACCTTCACCGACTCCGGCACGGGCACCGTGCACGGGGCGCCAGCGGCCGGTTCCGACCCGATCGTGCATTGGACGATGGACGAGACGACCGGTCCCGTCGCCCATGACACGGGTGCGGCCCCGGCGAACGACGCATCCGCGATCGGCAGCCCCACCTGGGTGACTGGCCAGGACGGCAATGCGTGGCATTTCGACGGCGCGAGCCAGTACGCGACCACGGCCGACTCGAACGACCTCGACCTGACGTCGGCGATCACCATCGCAGCGTGGGTCAAGCCCGAGATGGTCGGCTCGTCCAACGTTCCACAACAGGTCATCCAGAAGGCGACCACCGGATCGACGAACGGCTACGAGATCGGCCTGACCGGCGCGACTTCGACCGCACCGCAGAAAGCGTTCATCCGCTTCAACGAATCTTCCAGTGGCGATACCTATCGCGCCACGTCCACGGCCGTCTATCCGACCGATGGCAACACGTGGATCCACATCGCCGGCACCTGGGACGGCTCGACGATCCGCCTCTACTACGACGGCGTCCTGCAGGGCTCGGTCCCATTCGCTGGTCCGATCGCCACCAACACCCTCGCCATCGGCGTCGGTGGTCCGCCCATCCTGGACACGAGCCGGATGTTCAAGGGCACCATCGACGATGTCCGGATCTACGACCGCGCGCTCTCGGGGGGCGAGATCGCCACGCTCGCAGAGGTCTCCGGCAACAACGCCCCGGATGCGCCGACCCTCAACAGCCCGGCCGACGGTGGTACCGGGATCGGCACCTCGCCGACCCTCGGTGTCCATGTCAGCGACCCCGACGACGACACGCTGACGGTCACCTACTACGGGCGACCGTATGCGAGTGGCAACTTCAGCCAGATCGGCGCACCGGCGGTCATCCCGTCCGGAAGCGACAACACGATCAACTGGCCGAGCCTCGGCGCCGGCCAGACCTTCGAGTGGTATGCGACCGTCAGTGACAGCAGCCTGACCACGACCAGTCCGACCTGGACCTTCCACACGACCCCGAGCACCGATCCGGTGTTCGTCGGTGTCGGCGACATCGGCTCGTGCGACGTCACCACCGATACCGACGCCGGCAACGTCGTCAAGGGCATCGACGGCACCGTCTTCACGACCGGCGACAATGTCTATCCCAACGGGGCCGTGGACGACTTCGCGAACTGCCTCGCCCCGACGCCGTGGGGCGACACCGACGTCCTGTCACGGACCCATCCGGTCCCGGGCAACCATGACTGGGGCACCGGCGTCACCGACAACCTCGACGGCTACTTCGACTTCTACGGCGCGAACGCGAACGCCGGTGGGACCAGCTACTACAGCTACAACATCCCGGCCAGCAACTGGCACGTCGTCAACCTCGACAGCGAGTGCGCCCAGGTCGCCGGCGGCGGCTGCGGTGCAGGTTCCGCTCAGGAGCTCTGGCTCAAGGCCGATCTCGCCGCCAACAGCACCAAGAACGTCATCGCCTTGTGGCACAAGCCGCGCTACAGCTCAGGCGCGACCAACCTCCAGGCGCTCCAGCCGTTCTGGGACGACCTGTATGCGGCCGGCGTCGACATCCTGCTCGACGGCCACGACCACATCTACGAGCGGTTCAGCCCGATGAAGTCGGGGGCCACTCTGGGCTCCCAGCCCGTCGCCGATCCGACCTACGGGATCCACCAGTTCACGGTCGGGATGGGCGGCCAGGCCCACCACAACCTCGGCACGACCCTCGGGACCAGCGTGGTCCGCAACAACACCGACTTCGGCATCTTCAAGCTGACCCTCCACCCGACCAGCTACGACTATGTCTTCCTGCCCATCGCGGGGAGCACCTTCACCGACTCCGGCACGGGCACCGTGCACGGGGCGCCGCCTGGCCCCAACCAGGCACCGGTCATCGACGACGTGGCCGACCAGACCAACTCGGTTGGTGAGGTCGTCGGTGTCCAGATCACGGCGAGCGACCCGGACAGCGATCCGCTGACGTTCGACGACGGCGGCACACTGCCGAGCGGCCTTAGCATCGATCCCCTGACCGGGGCCATCAGTGGAACCCCGGATACCGTCGACTCCACATCGGTGACGATCACCGTCAGTGACGGCGACCTGGTTGACAGCACGACATTCCAGTGGACGATCAGTACCGCTGCGACCAACGGCTACTGGCTGGTCGCATCCGATGGCGGCATCTTCACCTTCGGTGATGCCGGCTTCTTCGGATCGACCGGTGGCCAGATCCTCGACCAGCCGATCGTCGGGATGGCCCCGACACCATCAGGCGACGGCTACTGGCTGGTCGCATCCGATGGCGGCATCTTCACCTTCGGTGATGCCGGCTTCTTCGGATCGACCGGTGGCCAGATCCTCGACCAGCCGATCGTCGGGATGGCCCCGACACCATCAGGCGACGGCTACTGGCTGGTCGCATCCGATGGCGGCATCTTCACCTTCGGTGATGCCGGCTTCTTCGGATCGACCGGTGGCCAGATCCTCGACCAGCCGATCGTCGGGATGGCCCCGACACCATCAGGCGACGGCTACTGGCTGGTCGCATCCGATGGCGGCATCTTCACCTTCGGTGATGCCGGCTTCTTCGGATCGACCGGTGGCCAGATCCTCGACCAGCCGATCGTCGGGATGGCCCCGACACCATCAGGCGACGGCTACTGGCTGGTCGCATCCGATGGCGGCATCTTCACCTTCGGTGATGCCGGCTTCTTCGGATCGACCGGTGGCCAGATCCTCGACCAGCCGATCGTCGGGATGGCCCCGACACCATCAGGCGACGGCTACTGGCTGGTCGCATCCGATGGCGGCATCTTCACCTTCGGTGATGCCGGCTTCTTCGGATCGACCGGTGGCCAGATCCTCGACCAGCCGATCGTCGGGATGGCCGGAAGGATGGTTCCGTGAACGCCTTGATCCGGCATCTGATCCAGTTCTCGGCCCCGAGGCGCCGACGTCTCGGGATGCCGGTCGGCGTCCTCGTCGTGATCGCAATGATCCTCGCTCCTGGGACCGCTCTTGCCGAGTACCCCCCTGGCACGTTCCCGGGCGCGGGGCCGGCCGGAGGATTCCCGGTCGTGGTCGTATCCCAGACCGTGTGCGGCGCCGATCTGATCAGCGCGGACTACGGATCGGCCGCCGTCACCGTCGATGTCTCATCCGATACCTTCGATGGCTGTACCCAGGTGACCGTCTATGGCACGTCTGGCGACGTCATCAGCCCGCTCCTGCCCGCGTCCGAGTCACTCCTGCTCGGTTTCGCGGTGGGCTGGGACGGACCGTCGGCCGCCGATGCACTCACGTTGACGGTCCAGTCATCCTCGATCGTCGTCGACTCGATCGCGTACGTGACGGCCGGCGGCGGTCTCGTGACGGCGGCCGATGCGAGCATCGCCCCTGGGAGCGCCTCGATCGCGTTCGCCGATCCGACCGGTTTCGTGCTGGCGACGACAGGGACCGGTGCCGTCGAAGGGGCAACGTCGCCACCAGCCCCGGAAACCTCGACGACGCCGGATGCAGGCGATGAAGGCAGCGGTTCCATGCCATTCATCCTCCTCGTCGTACTCGTCGTCCTCGGGCTCGCTGCGATCCCGATCTGGCGGCGACGGATGAACCGGGGCACCTGACCGCCCAGCGACCCGCGTCGATGTGCGACGCTTGGCACCGATGAACGACCAGCTATCCGCCAAGGACGAGGAGCCGCCAAGCCGGGACCGGACGGCCGTCGGACTTCGAGTCCTGACGGCGCTCGTCTGGATCCTCTGGGGCCTCAAGCTCTATCAGCCGACATTCGTGGTCAGCGGATCCGCGGAAGCCGGCTTCCTGTACACGGTCCTTGGCGTCGCGGCCCTCGCGCTGATCCTTGCCCCGCTTCCGGATCGATTGCTGAGGCATCTCGATCTGAGCTTGCTCATCGGGGCGCTCGTTGCGATCGGGCTGTGGACGCTGGTGGCGGTCTACGGTAGCCCGGCCTATGGCACCGACGAGGTCGCCTTCGACCAGGGATCAGCCCAACTGCTGCTTCAAGGGCAGAACCCGTACGGCGCGGACCTGTCGTGGACATTCGACGCCTATCGAGTGCTGCCATCCGGTACGACGAACACGCTGGATGGGTCGTTCGTGCACACGCTCAGCTACCCAGCCAGTGCCTTCCTCGTCTACATCCCGGCACTGGCAGTCGGGATCGAAAGCCAGGCCGCGATCTATGTGGACGCGCTGTTCTGGATCGGCGGGATGGCCCTGCTGTGGCTGCTGCTCCCTAGGTCGTCTCGGCCGCTCGTTCCGCTGCTCGCCAGCCTCGGGATCTACGTCGACTACGTAACGGGGGGAGTGACCGACTCGCTGATGATGCCCTTCCTCATCCTGGCGATGTGGAGGTGGGATCGCTTCGATCAGGACGATGAAACCGGTGCAGCGAGGTGGATCGGCCCGATCGCACTGGGCCTCGCGTGCACCTTCAAACAGTCAGCGTGGTTCTTCGCGCCGATCCTCCTCGTCGGGATCGCTCTTGAGCACGGCTCCGGTCCACATCGGTGGCGATCGATCGCCCGATACGTCGCGCTCGCCAGTGCCGCCTTCTTCATCCCCAACCTTCCGTTCATCGTGTGGGACGGGCCGGCCTGGTTCCACGGTGTATTCCTGCCGCTGCTGGAGCCACTCGTTCCGTTCGGCCAGGGGTTCGTCGCGTTCAGTACTTCGTTCTTCGTCGGGGGCGGCGCGCTGGCCGCATATACCGCGGCCGGCGCGATCGCGATGCTGGCGATCCTCGCCGCCACGGTCGGTTGGTACCCCGCGCTCAAGCGGATCCTCCCGGCACTCCCGCTGCTGGCCCTCCTGCTTCCGACTCGATCGCTCAACAGCTATTTCGTCTATGCCATCCCGGGTATCCTCATCGCCGCCGCGACCGTCCGACCAGCGCGGCGGCCGGGCCCGATCCCTGCGTCGGTGATCCGGGGAGTTCGGATCGGTTCAGTCGTTGCCGTGGCCGCCGGTGTCATGGCGCTGGCGATCGCATTGCTGACACCGGCCCCACTTGTCATCGAGCCAGTCGACGAACACACGACCGGATCCCTCCAGACCGTGGACCGGGTCACGATCGTCACAACCAACCGCAGCGATACGCCCGTCGAGCCTCACTTCGCGGTCGCGCTGGGTGCCTACATGAGCACCTACTGGATCGTCGATCAAGGTCCAGCGGTGCTCGGCGCCCATGAGACCGCGACGTACGTGCTATTGGCCCCGAACGCGGCATCGATGCCGTCGGTCAGCCAAGCGTCCGTCGTCTTCGCCCTCACACCAGATCCAGCGACCATCAGTGCCGCGCGATTGTTCCCGGCGGTCGAGGAAGGATCACAGGTCAGTCCCCAGGCAGTGAACGAGATCGTCGAGTACCCGTCGACTGTGGTGTTTTCGGTCCAACTCGTCGATCGACTCAATGGACCCATCAAGAAGGGGGGCGTCGAGATCAGCTTTGGCCAAGTCCTGTACACGTCGGACGGTCTCTTCCCGGGTCAGGCCTCGATCAACGGGCGCCCCGAGGGCCAGAGTCCGGTGTCGGCGTTGACGGACGCGAATGGTGTGGCCCGGTTCGAAGTCGGGGCGATACAGCAGCAGCCGTACGAGATCTTCTTCCAGGCCTGGGTCCCGAATCCGTTCCCGCATGGCTACTCGAGCTCGGTCGCGGTCCATTTCCACGGAGTTCCGCCTTGACCCCCGAGCCTCTGGATCGGAGCTCGCGGCCAGATCGGCGCATAGGCCCCAGGATGACGCGATGACCGAACCCGACCGGCGCCTGGTCGAACTTGCGTTCCTGCATGAGATCGCCCAGCTGGCGACGCAGGCGCGCGACTGGGACGAACTGATGCGCTCGATCGTGGACGGCACGACGGCCGCGATGCGCGTCGAGGTCTGCTCGTTCTACCTCGCCGATCACGAGGGGATGCGGCTGACCCTCGCCGCGACGAACGGCCTGGACCGCAACCAGGTCGGCAAGGTCAGCCTGGCCTGGGGCGAAGGGATCACCGGCCGGGTGGCCGCCTCGCGCCAGCCGATCGCGGTCGACGACGTGACGAAGGACGAACGCTTTGCCTGGGTCCGCGGCTTCGACGTCGAAGCCCTCGCCGGCATGCTGTCCGTGCCGCTGGTCTGGCACGACAAGGTGGTCGGCATCCTCAACGTCCAGACGAGCGACGTCCGTCGATTCGAACCCGACGAGATCGCCCTGCTCCAGACGATCGCCGCGTTGCTGGCCGGGATCGTCGAGAAGGGCCGCCTCACCGCCGAGGTCGAGGGCCGGCTCGTGGAGCTGACCGCCCTCGACGCCGCCCGGGCCGAGTTGCTGAGCGTCGTGACCCACGAACTGCGGACGCCGCTGTCGGTCGTCAAGGTCTATGTCGACCTGCTGGCGGAAGCCGCCGCCGCGAACGCCAATGAGCCCGCCTCCGAGGAGTGGCACGATGCCGCGTCCGACCAGCTCGGCCGGCTCGATCGGCTCGTCGACTCGATCCTCGTGTCGGTCCGGGGCGAGGGTCTGACCGGATTGTCGCGGGCGCCGTTCGACGCGATCGAGGCGGTCGACGACACGGTCGATACGCTCCGACTGCTGCTCCGCCCGCGCCCGATCCGCTGGGAGCGGCCGACTGCGTCGATGACCGCGATCGGCGACGCGACCCGATTCCGCCAGGTCCTCGAGCAGCTCCTCGAGAACGAGTCGAAGTACGCTCGAAGCGCCGACGGCGTGAGCATCGGCGTGTGGCGGGTCGGCGACGAGATCCAGGTCTACGTGACCGACGATGGCCCGGGCGTGCCGAAGGAGGACTGGGAGAGCGTCTTCGAGCCGTTCGTCCGGATCGACGGTCGCGGCCGGTCGCGTGGCTCCGGGATCGGCCTGTTCGCGGCCCGCCGGCTGATGACCGCGATGGGCGGGCGGATCTTCCTGGAACCCAACGGCTTCGCCTCGTCCCGCTTCGTGGTCGCGCTGCCGGCCGCCTGACGGCGACGCTGACAGCTGTCGGCGCGGGCCACGGGTCGGCGGCAGCCTCGGCCCGCGACCTACCCGACGACGACCCTGGCCTCCTCGGCCCGGAGGTGGGCGTAGCCCGGCTTCACGACCTCGTTGATGATCCGCAGCCGCTCGTCGAACGGGGCGAATGCGCTCTTCATCGCGTTGATCGTCAGCCACTCCATCTCGCCGAGACCGATCCCGAAGGCCGCATCGAGCGCCGCGAACTCGCTCGACAGCGAGACGCCGCTCATCAGCCGGTTGTCCGTGTTGACCGTGACCCGATAGCGGAGCCGTCGGAGGAGGTCGATCGGGTGTTCGGCGACCGACGCCGCGGCGCCGGTATGGACGTTCGAGGTCGGGCACATCTCGAGCGGGACCCGCCGGTCGCGAACGAAGGCGGCCAGTCGTCCCAGCTCGACCGATCCGTCCGGGTGGACCGTGATGTCGTCGACGATCCGCACGCCATGGCCAAGACGCTCGGCGCCGGCGAACTGGATCGCCTCCCAGATCGATGGCAGCCCGAACGACTCGCCAGCGTGGACGGTGATGTGGAAGTTCGCGCGACGGATGTACTCGAACGCGTCGAGGTAGCGAGTCGGCGGGTAGCCCTTCTCCGGCCCCGCCACATCGAACCCGACGACGCCGGCATCTCGCCAGCGGACGGCGCACTCGGCGACCTCGACCGACCGGGCGGCCTGGCGCATCGCCGTGACCAGCAGCTTCATGACGATCGGATGGCCGGCCGCGGCCGCTCGGTCGGCCCCGATCCGGAAGCCCATCGAGGATCGCCGCGACGGCCTCGTCAAGGGTCAGGCCCTGTTCCGTGCACAGCTCCGGGGCCATCCGGACCTCGGCGTAGACGACCCCGTCCGCTGCCAGGTCCTCCGCGCACTCCGCGGCCACCCGGGTGATCGCGTCCGGCCACTGCATGACCCCGAACGTGTGGGCGAAGGTCTCGAGATAGAGCTCCAGGCTCTTGCGGTCGGCGCCGCGATGGAACCAGGCGGTCAGGTCATCGACGTCGGTCGTCGGCAGGGCGTCGTAGCCATGCTCGGCCGCCAGGTCGATGACCGTGGCCGGGCGCAGTCCGCCATCGAGGTGGTCATGGAGCAGCGCCTTGGGCGCCCTGACGATGGTCGCGAGTTCCGGCACGACTCGATGGTACTCGTCCGATCCGGGCGGGGTCGGCACCGCGGGATGGCATGATGCATGCGACGTGAGCGTTTCCACCGCGACCCGTGCCGGCCACTTCGATCTCACCCTCGAGATCGAAACCGATCGGCTGCTGCCGGGCCGTCTGGTCGATGGACGACTCCGGATCGCGGCGCGCTCGAACGGCTCGATCCGCGGCGCCCGGGTCACCCTGTCCGGGGACGAGGCGTGGCGGTACGACACGACGTCCACCGATGCCGCAGGCACATTCCCACACCGAGACGCGCACTGGACGGGCTGCCCTGCCCAGCGTGCCGATCGCTGTGTCCGGACCGGTCACGTTCGCCGCCGGCGAGACCCGCGACTTCCCGTTCCAGATGCCGGTCCCGGGGCTCGGCCCGGCCACGTTCGAGGGCACGGAACTGCACTGTCGACTGGATGATCGAGGCGAACCTGGACGTGCCTGGCTTCGACCCGAGCGTGTCGATGCCGGTCGTCGTCCTCCAGCCGACCGCGCTCCTTCGGGCCGGGGTCGTGACGGTCGCCGAGTACGCCCTCTACCCTGCAGCCGACGGCGAGGCCGACGGGATCCGAGGGTCCATCTGGCTGGACCCGTCGCCGTTGTGTGTCGGGGCGCCGTTCCGTGGCCGGCTCGAACTCGAGTCGGGCGCGCCGCGCAAGGTCCAGGAGGTCCGACTCGAGCTCCGCGTCCTGGTCAAGGCGACGGTCGGGGGCGGCCGCAAGGAAACGATCACCCTGTGGGCCGGCCAGCTCGCCGGCGCGGGGGAGTTCGGTGGCGGCGGGCAGGCGTTCCCGTTCGCCGCGGACCTGCCGGCGTCGTGGCTTCCGACGATCGAGACGCCGCACGGCCGCGCCGACGCCCAGTTCCACGTCATCATCGCGACCGCCTGGGCGCGCGATCCGCACCTGGTCCGCGACGTCGCGATCTGCTCGACGACGGAGATCTGACCCGCACGACGAACAGGTTCGGTCGGGTCTCAGGGCCGGTCGAGTCGCGCTCGAGCGTTGGCAAGGGCCACCGCCACTCGGTCCGGGGCGGTGCCGCCGATGACGTCGCATGACGCGAGCGCGCCCTCCAGGGACGCGGCCGCGCGCAGGTCGTCGCCGATGTCGGCCTGTCCGGCCAGGGCTGCGGCCGCCGGATCGCCGCTGGCACCAAGGGCCAGGCCGACCATGGCGTCCGGGACCTCGTCGAGCCCGATCCCGGCCGCTTCGGCCTGCGCCACGAGCGACCCGACGATGTGGTGGGCGGTCCGGAATGGCAACGCCCCGCCGAACGAGCGCATCGGCCACCGCGGTCGCGGTCGTGTACCCATCGGTCGCGGCCTCGGCCATGCGCAGGGCGTCGACGGTCATCGTGCCGATGAGCCCGGCCATGACCCGGAGGGAGGTTTCGTAGACGGCGACGGCATCGAACAGCGGGCCCTTGTCCTCCTGCAGGTCGCGCTGGTACGCCAGCGGCAGGCCCTTGAGCAGGGTCAGCATGCCGGTCAGCTCGCCGATGACCCGGGCCGCCCGGCCGCGCACGAGCTCGGCGGGGTCCGGGTTCTTCTTGTTGGGCATCATGGAGCTGCCGGTCGAGAACGCGTCGGCGACCCGAACGAACCCGAAGCGTGGGTTCGACCACCAGGTGATCTCCTCGGCGAGCCGGCTGAGGTGGACCATCCCGAGCGCGATCGCCCCGAGCGTCTCGACCACGAAATCGCGGTCGGAGACCGCATCGAGCGAGTTCGCCGTGACCCCGTCGAAGCCGAGTTCCTCGGCGACCGCCTCGCGATCGATCGGATAGCCGGACCCGGCGAGCGCTCCGGCGCCGAGCGGCGAGACGTTCAGACGCGCCCGCGCGTCCTCGAGCCGCCCCGGTCGCGTTCGGTCATCTCGACGTACGCCAGGAGGTGGTGGGCGAACAGGACCGGCTGGGCCGGCTGGATGTGGGTCGTTCCGGGCAGGACGGCCGATCCTTCTCGTTCGGCCAGGTCGACCAGGGCGCGTTCGAATTCGACGATCGCGGCGTCCAGCTCGTCGATGGCTCGGCGGGTCCACAGACGCAGGTCGGTGGCGACCTGGTCGTTGCGCGAACGGCCGGTATGCAGCCGTCCGGCCAGCGGACCGACCTTCTCGGCCAGGGCCGCCTCGAGGTTCATATGGACGTCCTCGAGCGCCGGATCCCAGGTGACCCGGCCGGCTGCGACGTCCTCGGCCAGCGCGGTCAGGCCATCGACCAGCTCGCGTGACCTCGTCGATCGGTCAGGATCCCGGCGCGGCCAAGTCCGCGGACGTGGGCGATCGAGCCGGCCAGATCATCAGCGGCGAGCGCCTGGTCGAGCTCGATCGACCGCGTGAAATCGGCCATCCGCGCGTCACTGTCGCCGCTGAATTGGCCGCCCCAGGTCCTCATCGTCCGTATGCTACCCGCCGCGGCGGGTGCCCTCGGGCTGGGTACGTGCCGAGACCTAGGCTGCGTTCCCCGTCGCCGGTGGCTCGAGCACGACCGCCCGCAGCCGATCGGCGGCATCCTCGGCGGTCAGGTCGCGCTGCGTCTCGGCGAGCAATTCGTAGCCGACCATGAACTTGCGGACCTTCGCCCGCAGCAGCGGCGGGTAGAAGTGGGCGTGGACCTGCCAGTGATCGGTCGTCCCGCCATCGAACGGCGCCTGATGCCAGCCCATCGAGTACGGGAACGCACGCTTGAACAGGCCGTTGTAGCGGCCGATCAGCTCGTGCAGGACGACCGCGAGATCGTTCCGGGCCGCATCGTCCAACCCGGCCAGACGCGCCGCCGGGCGCTTCGGGATCATCAGCGTCTCGAACGGCCAGGCGGCCCAGAACGGCACGACGGTGAGCCACTCCTCCGTCTCGACGACGACCCGGGGCCCGCCCGTCTCCTGGCCGACGTAGTCGAGCAGCAGGCGCTGGCCGGTGGCGGCCAGGTGGGCGCGCTGGGTGGCGCCTTCGCGTTCGGCCACGCCCGGGAGCGCGGTGCCGGCCCAGATCTGGCCGTGCGGGTGCGGGTTCGAGGCACCCATCGCCTCGCCGCGGTTCTCGAAGACCTGGACCCAGCGGTAGTCCGCACCCAGCTCGTCCGACTGGGCGGCCCACATGTCGACCACGCGACGGACGGCCGGCTGCTCCATCCGTCCGAGGGTCAGGTCGTGCTGGGGATCGAAACAGACGACCCGACACGTTCCCCGTTCCCCGTGGGCCTGGAGCAGCCGATCGTCGACCTGGTCGACCGAGGTATCCGGCCGAAGCGCGGCGAAGTCATTGGTGAAGACGAAGGTGTCGGTGTAGGCCGGGTTGACGTTGCCGTTCGCGCGGGTATTGCCTGGACACAGATAGCAGGTGGGGTCATAGCTGATGCCGGGCGGCTCCGGTGCCGGCTCCTGCGCACCCTGCCACGGTCGGCGGGTCCGCCCGGCGGACACGAGGACCCATTCATCGCCGAGCGGGTCGTACCGGCGATGGGGCTCGGCGGCGAGGCGCGCGACCGTCGCCTCGGTCGAGACCGGCTCAGTGGACATCGACGGCCGCTTGCGGGCCGGCGTCGGTGCCGGCGTTCATCCCTGGCCATCCCGACGCCGACGGTTCCACGATGCGAAGCTCGCGGACGGCCTCACCCAGGATCAGCCGGGCGTCCGGCGGGAGTCCCGCGTCGGTGACCAGGACGTCGGCCTGGTCGAGGCGGGCGATCGAGCTGATCCCGATGACCCCCCACTTCGAATGATCGGCGACGACCACGAGCCGGCGACCGGCTTCGATCAGGGCCCGGTCGGTGTCGGCTTCGAGCAGGTTCGGGCAGGTGAACCCGGATCCCGGGTCCATCCCGTGGACGCCGACATAGACGAGGTCGACGTGGATCGTGCGCAACGCCGAGACGGCGAACGGACCGACCAGCGCCTCGGACGGCGTCCGGACGCCGCCGGTCAGGATGATCGTCTGGTCGCTCCGCCCGCCCTGGTGCAGGACGTCCGCGACCCGGATCGAGTTGGTCACGACGGTCAGGCCCGGCACGGCGGCCAGTCGCTGGGCGAGGGCGTAGGTCGTCGTCCCGGCTGATACGGCGATCGCCATCCCCGGTTCGGCGAGATCGACGGCGGCGTCGGCGATGGCGTCCTTCTCAGCCTGCTGCAACGCCGACTTGGCGGTGAACCCGGGCTCGAACATGGTCGATCCGGCGACCAGGGTCGCACCGCCATGGACCTTCTCGAGCAACCCGCGCTCGTCGAGGGCCTCGAGATCGCGGCGGACGGTCATGTCCGACACGCCGAGTTCGCGGACCAGATCGGCGACGCGTACCGCGCCGTCCTCCCGGACACGCTCGAGGATGAACGCCTGCCGCTGTCGGGCGAGCATCACCGCGGCCCTGCCGGATCGACGACTGGCACATCTGCTGACACCCGGTCCCTCGCTTTCCTGATCGAGAGATTGCAGCGCAACCGATAGAAAGTCAACGCGTTCCAACAAATGATACACAATTCGGGTAGCGTGACCTTGACATCTGGGTTGTGGATGGGGACAATCCGGTTGATCCTGTGGGATTTTGTCGCGCAGCATCTGAGGAGGAAATACCCATGGCAGAACCCACGTGGGTGAACCCGGTCACACGAAGGACCGTGCTGAAGGGCATGGCTGGCGCGGCCGGCCTGGTGTCCGTTACCGCGATCATCGCGGCTTGCAGTAGCTCGTCGTCCTCGACGGCTCCAAGCGCCGCTGCGAGCGCCGCCCCCGGCACCAGCACCGAACCGAGCGCGATGCCGAGCCTGAGCGGTCAGTTGCACATCGGCAGCAACCACTCCGACCCCGGTGAGAAGGCCGGGATGGAGGCGATCAACGCGGCATTCAAGACCGCGACCGGCGTCGACGTCGTGATGAACACGGTCGACCACGGCACCTTCCAGGACCAGATCACGAACTACCTCGGCGGGACACCGGACACCGCGTACACGTGGTTCTCCGGCTATCGCATGAAGTTCTTCGCGGCCCAGGGCCTCAATATCCCGATCGACGACGTCTGGGCGACGGTCAAGCAGCAACTACACCGAGGGCTTCGCCACCAGCGTCGTCGGCGACGACGGCAAGGTCTACGGCATCCCGGTCGACTACTACCCGTGGGCGGTCTTCTACCGCAAGAGCGTCTTCGCCGATAACGGCTACACGATCCCGGCGACCTGGGACGACTTGATCGCGCTGAGCAAGAAGATGCAGTCCGACGGCCTCACCCCGATCGCCTTCGGCGACTCGGACGGCTGGCCGGCGATGGGCACGTTCGACATCCTCAACCTCCGGCTCAACGGCTACGACTTCCATGTCGGTCTGATGGCCGGCAGCGAGCAGTGGACGGATCCGAAGGTCACCGCGGTCTTCCAGAAGTGGGCGGAGCTCATCCCCTACCAGGCCACGGACTATGCCGGCCTCACCTGGCAGCAGGCAGCCGACACGCTCGTCCAGAAGAAGTCCGGCATGTACCTGCTCGGCCTGTTCGTCTCGGCGCAGTTCTCCGCCACGAACGACCCGGCGGACATCGCCGACCTCGACTTCTTCCCGTTCCCGACGTTCGGCAACGAATTCGACGCGGAAGCCGCGCTCGACGCGCCGATCGATACCTGGCAGCTCGCCGCCAAGTCGCCCTACCTGGCCGACGAGATGGACGCCGCCAAGGCCTATCTCGAGTTCTGGTCGAAGGGTTCCACCCAGCTGATCATGTTCCAGAACCAGCCGGGCCTGATCCCGACCGCCAATGACACGGATACGAGCTCGTACAGCGACCTTCAGAAGAAGGCCGTCGAGATCGTCTCCACAGCCACGCGGATCACCCAGTTCCTCGACCGCGATACCCGCTCTGACTTCGCCGGCTCGAACGGCATGCAGAGCTTCCTCCAGCAGTTCCTCGCCAACCCGACCCAGGATCTGGCCGCGTACCAGGCCGGGATCCAGTCGTTCTGGGAGTCGCTGCCGCCCGAGACCTAAACCAGCACGAGCTACCGAGGTATCCGACAGACACCTTGCGACGCGCGATAACCTGACCTGATGTCAGGACCTACCACGCCCCCAGGCGCCTCCGCCCTGACCGGTCCTCCGACCGGCGGGGCGGACGTGCGTCCGGCGCAAAAGAAGAAGCGCAAGTACTCCGTCCTGACCCGGCGGGACAAGATCACGATGGCCCTGATGGTCGGGATCCCGACCTTCCTGTGCCTGTTCTTCATCTGGATGCCGACGGTCGCCTCGTTCCTGCTGTCGTTCACGAACTGGCGCGGCATCTCGGCGATCACCCCAGAGAACATCGTCGGGCTCAAGAACTACGAAACACTGTTCACCAGCTATCCGTTCTTCTGGCCGGCCGTCGGACACAACATCCTGTGGCTGGTGACCTTCGTGTTCATCGCCACACCGATCGGGATGTTCCTGGCAGTCCTGCTCGACCGCGAGATGCGCGGGACGCGGATCTACCAGAGCGCGTTCTTCATCCCGGTCGTCCTGTCACTGGCGGTGGTCGGCTTCATCTGGCAGCAGATGTACAACTCGCAGGGGTTCATCAACAGCATCCTGGGAACGACCGGGCAGGGCAACGTCATCGACTGGCTGGGGAACCCATCACTCAATATCTGGGCCGTCCTGGTCGCGGCCGGCTGGCGCCACGTCGGCTACGTGATGGTGCTGTACCTGGCGGGCCTGAAGAGCGTGGACCCGACGCTTCGGGAGGCCGCCGCGATCGACGGGGCGAATGCCCGCCAGACCTTCTTCAAGGTCGTCTTCCCGGTGATGCGGCCGATCAATATCGTCATCGTCGTGATCACCGTCATCGAGTCGCTGCGCGCATTCGATATCGCCTACATCATCAACCGTGGCAAGAACGGCCTCGAGCTGCTGTCCATCCTGATCACCAACAACAGCCTGAGTGAGGCCAGTTTGATCGGGTTCGGCTCGGCCATCGCGGTGGTCCTCCTCGTGATCTCGCTGGTCCCGATCGTCATCTTCCTGACCCGGACGATGCGAGAGGACGCCTCATGAGCGCCGAAGTGGTCGCGCCGGCCGTGAAGGTCCGCGGGGCGAACAAGACCTCTCGGCGCTGGCAGCGCCGGCTGCTCCACCTCTTCCTCATCTCGATGGCCCTGCTCTGGCTGTTCCCCATCCTGTGGACGCTGTTCACGGCCCTTCGCCCCTTCGGCGACACGATCAAGGACGGCTACGTGTCGTGGCCGAGGACGCTGACCTTCGACAACTTCATCTCGGCCTGGAACGAAGCGGAGATGCCGCAGGTTCTTCTTCAACACGATGATCATCGCCCTCCCGGCGGTGACCGTGACCCTGTTCATCTCGTCGATGCTCGGGTTCATCTTTTCCCGGTTCAGCTTCCGGGCGAACCTGCTGCTGCTGATGATGTTCACCGCCGGCAACCTGCTCCCACCGCAGGTCATCATCGTGCCGCTCTATCGCATGTACCTCCTCCTGCCGTTGCCGGTCCCGCTGAGCGATCACGGCATCCTGTACGACTCGTACTTCGGCGTGGCCCTGATCCATATCGTCTTCCAGACCGGATTCTGTACGTTCGTCCTGAGCAATTACATGAAGACGATCTCCAGGGAGCTGACCGAGGCGGCCCTCGTCGATGGCGCGTCGCTCTGGACGATCTACAGCCGGATCATCCTGCCGCTCGTCCGGCCGGCCCTTGCCGCCCTGGCCGTCCTGGAGTTCACGTTCATCTACAACGACTTCTTCTGGGCCCTGTTCCTGATGGTGACCGGCAACAAACGGCCGATCACGACGGCCTTGAACAATCTTCAGGGCGCCTTCTTCACGGATCAGAACCAGCTGGCGGCCGCCGCCTTCATCGTCGCCCTGCCGACGATCGTCGTGTACCTGGTCCTGTCCAAGCAGTTCGTCCGGGGCCTCACCCTGGGCTCGACGAAGGGCTGATCCGGCCGATCCGGGCGTTCCGCGCCCCGCTCCGCTCAGGCCCCGTGCTCAGGCCCCGATGAACCCTGCCCCGGCGACCACGTCCACCTCGATGACCCGCGGGTGCAGGCCGGTCCTGGCCTGGTAGTCGCGCTCGACCGCCTCGCGGAAAGCGGCGACCCGGTCGCGTCGGACGAGATTGACCGTCGACCCGCCGAAGCCACCCCCGGTCATCCGCGACGCGGCGACGCCCTCCGTCTCGTTGGCGATCTCGACGAGTGCATCGAGACCGGGCGTGCTGATCTCGTACAGATCGCGCATCGAGGCATGACTCTCGGCGAACAGCCGACCGACCGTCGCCATGTCATCTGCAGCGAGCGCCTGTTCCGTCTCCAGGACCCGCCGGTTCTCTTCGATCACATGCCGGGCCCGACGGGCCGCGACCGCATCCATCCGGTCGCTCGCCTCGTCCAGGAGCGTCTCATCCACGTCCCGGAGCGAGGTGACCCCGGGGTCCAGCGTCGCGATGGCCGCCACCGCCCGCTCGCAGTCGGCCCGGCGGTCGTTGTAGCCGGAGGCATCGTGCTTGTGGGATGACCCGCTGTGGCAGACGACGATCGAGTAGCGGTCGAGCGGCAGCGGGACCGGCCGCCAGTCGAGCGAGCGACAGTCGATCAGGATCGCGTGGTCGGCGATCCCGGCCGCCGAGGCGAACTGATCCATGATCCCGGACTGGACGCCGACATAGGCATTCTCGGCTCGCTGGCCGGCCCTGGCCCGGATCGCCGGATCGATCTCCGGTCCATCGTCGAGCAGGGCCAGTGCCGAGGCCATCTCCAGCGCGGCCGACGACGACAGGCCGGCACCCCGGGGAAGGTTGCTCGCGAGGATGCCTCGCAAGCCGCGCATCGGTCGCCCGCTGTCCCGCAATGCCCAGGCAGTCCCGGCCACGTAGTCGATCCACGTACCCGGATCGTGGACCGATGGCATCCAGGTCGAACCCACGCCGCTCGCCCGAATCGTCGAGGGTGATCTCGACCCGGCCGTCATCGGTCGGGACGAATGCGAGGCGGATCTCCAGGCCGATCGCGGCCGGCATGACGAAGCCGTCGTTGTAATCCGTGTGCTCGCCGATCAGATTGACGCGGCCGGGCGCCCGGACGACCGAGATCGCCTTCGTACCGGCTCTTGCAGCGATGGGATCCCGATCCGCGAGGCGCGTGCGGAGGCGCTCAGGGTCGGGCACATCGCGGAGCCGCCATCGACGAGACAACGCTAGCCCTGCCCGCCGTCTCGCTCCAGGACGAACAGCCAGGCCCGGAAGTCGCCGAAGCGGCCGGCGTCGTGCCGGAGGGTGCTGGTCGACAGTCCGACGGCCATCGAGTTCGTCACCGCCATGGGGCCCGGCGTTGTCGGTCACCAGCGGGTCGTCCGACCATGGCCAACCGTTGACCTCGTAGGTGGCCGCCGGATCGAGGCCGCGCAACCGAAGTCGGTCATTCGGCGGCGTCGGCTCGTTGAGCGCCTTGACATAGGCCACGATGGCGCTGGAGCCATCCGGGTCGATGACCATCCAGGCCGTGTCGCCCCGGCCGGCCTCGAACGGGCTGCGCAGGCGCGCGAACCGACCGTACTGGAACGTCTCCCGATGGAGCTTGTAGAAGGCGATCTGGGCGGCCATCGCGGTTCGGTCGGCATCGCTCAGCGCGGTGGGGTCCAGCTCGTACCCGAACGCTCCGAAGAAGGCCACGGCCGCGCGGGTCTCGATCGGCGTGATCCGCCCCGTCTGGTGGTTCGGGACCGCGGCGACGTGGGCGCCCATCGAACTGATCGGATAGGCCATCGAGGTCCCCCATTGGATCTTGAGCCGCTCGATGGCATCGGTGTCGTCGCTCGTCCAGGCCTGTGGTGCGAACGCGAGCATGCCGGGATCGAAGCGGCCCCCACCGCCGGCGCACGACTCGAACAGGATCTCCGGGAACGCGGTCGTCAGCCGCCGATAGAGGTCGTACACGCCCAGGATGTAGCGGTGGAAGAACTCACCCTGGCGATCGGCCGGGAGCGCACGACTGAACGGCTCCGTGATCGTCCGGTTCATGTCCCATTTGACGTACGAGATCGGGGCGCTCGAGAAGACGCTCGACAGGACCTCGAACAGGTGATCGACGATCTCCGGTCGTGACATGTCCAGGACGAGCTGCTGGCGCGATTCCGTCCGAGGCCGCCCGGGGACGCCGATCGCCCAATCCGGGTGCGCCTCGAATAGCCGACTGCGCTCACTGATCATCTCCGGCTCGATCCAGATCCCGAAGCGCAGACCGAGCGCCTCCACCTTGGTACCGAGGCCATCCAGGCCACCGGGCAGCTTCCGTCGGTTGACGGACCAATCGCCGAGCGACGAATCGTCGCTGTCGCGCTCGCCGAACCAGCCGTCGTCGAGGACGAACAGCTCGACGCCCAGGTCGCGGGCACTCGTGGCGATCTGCAGCAGCTTCGCCTCATCGAAGCCGAAGTAGGTCGCCTCCCAGTTGTTGATCAGGATCGGGCGCACGGCGTCACGCCACCTCCCGCGGGCGAGGCGTTCGCGGAACAGGCTGTGGAACGCGTCGCTCATCGCCCCGAAGCCCTCGGCGGTGTAGACGAGGACCGCTTCTGGGGTCACGAATGCGCCGCCCGGATCGAGCGTCCAGCGGAAGGTCTCGGGGCTGATGCCGAGCCGGATCCGCGTGGTCCCGTTGGAATCGACTTCAGCTTCGGCGATGAAGTTGCCGGAGTAGACGAGGCTGAACCCGTAGGCCTCACCGGCATCCTCGGTGGTCGTCGACCGGTGCAGCGCCATGAACGGGTTGTGCTGGTGACTCGAGGCCCCCCGATCGCTGCCGACCGACTGGCGGCCCGGCTGGAGGGGCCCGGTCACGACGTGATTCTCGCGCGCCCAGGCACCGCTCAGCTGGAGCCGATGCCAGCGCGCGTCGGGAAGATCCACGGACAGGCTCATCGCCGTGGTCAGCTGGAATCGGCGACGTCCCGTCGTTGTGGATCCGGGCACTGCGCGCGATGACCGGGCGATCGGCGAAGATCGTGAAGGCCAGATCGACGTTCAGCCCACTTTGCGCATCGGCCAGCGTGACGACGAGCGTGTCCGCCTCGGCGACGGTCTCGACGTACGTCGTCGGCAGCCCATGCTCGGGCCAGTCGGGCTTGCCGGCCACGATCCGGTGCTCGACGTAGCGCAGCTCGACGACCGTCGAACCATCGTCCAGCTCGACCGTCAGGGCCGGGATCCGGTAGTCGCCACGGCCGGTCGTCGGATAGGCGACGGCGACGGGCGGTCGTCCGTGCAGATCCAGCCCGCCGCGCTCGAAGATCCCGGGGGATTCGACGTTTGCCAGGGCCCGGTCGGCGTCGAGGGGCGCCCCGAGATGGACGTGGCCAAGCCTCCCGTCGTCATGGACGCGCAGGACGTAGCTGAGGAAGTCGTTCCGAAGGTGGAAGGTCCGAGACTCCGGGTTCCAGGTGATCCCCATCGGTCAGCTGGAGGCTGCGTCGCGCAACGTCCAGGCCCATCGATAGGTGCCCGGTTCGAGACGGTACTCCGGCAGGGTGTCCGGGCCGCAACTTGCCGTTCCCAGGCCACGGTGCGCCGCATCGATATGGACGATCGTCTCGGCGATGGGCACGACATCGATGTCGTGGGTCGCCGCCGCGAGGTCGGCCGCCCGAAGGTGGGTCGCCGATACCTGGCGAGGCTCGTCGAGATCGATCCGCAGCCCGTCGCCGGTACCCGTGGTCAGCTCCAGCCAGCGGACGCCGGCGTGGCCGCCGTTCTCCTGCGGCCGGATATACGGCACGTACTGGTCGGCGACGGTCGACTCCCAGACGCCGATGATCCCGCCACGATCGCGGTCGGGATACGTCTCGTGCGGTCCGGAGCCGAAGTAGCGCAGACGCTCCAGTCCACCCTTGACGGTGAGGACGGTCCCGACTCTCGCCAGATCCGGCAGCGAATCCGGGATCTCCACGATCTCCTCGACGTTGACGGCACCGCCGGGCAATGGCGTATAGGTCGCCTGGTGCTCGATCACGATCCCGGTGGTGGTGCGGTATTCGCTCCGGACCACGGCCGTCAGATCGCGCCAATCCGTGCCGAGCCGCCGCCGCTCCAGGCGATCGACCCCCGCCGCCGCCCATCCGGCCGCCATGCCGCCGATCCGGTCGTTGTCGGTCGGCGCTCGCCACAGGCACAGGTCGGGCGGGCCGGCCAGCAGCGGATGGAGCAGCCGGCCGTCGAGATCGAGCTCGACGGGTGCGTCGACGTCCCCGTCCGCCTGCGCCGGTGGTCCGTCCCTTGCCAACCGGCAGCTGGAGCGCGCAGACCTCGAAGCCCGCGGGCGCCCACGGCTGGGTGGACGCGGTGGTGATGCGGATCGTCAGGAAGGCCTCGCCCTCCCGATCGTCGGGCTTCGTCCAGCCGGGCAGCTCGACCTTCGTGCGCTTGCCGGGACCGATGGCCGGCAGATCGAAGGCGCCACCGGCGATCTCGGTCCCGCCGACGGTCAGCGAGTAGCGCGCCTGCAGCCAGTCGAGATCGGTGAAGTCCTGGTGGTTGGCGATCTCGACCCGGCCGGCCGCGAGATCCCGGCCGGAGCCGGAGATACGGACCGGGGCCGCGAGTCGCTTGTGCTCCCACATCGCCGGCTTCGGTCGTCGGTCCGGCCAGACCATGCCGTCGGCGACGAAGTTGCCGTCGTGGGGCTGCTCACCGAAGTCGCCGCCGTAGGCCCACCGCGTCCGACCATCCGGCAGGGTCTGGACGAGGCCGTGGTCGAACCACTCCCAGATGAAGCCGCCCTGCAGGCCCGGGGTCGACTCGATCGCGTCCCAGTAGTCGGCGAGGTTGCCGTTGCTGTTGCCCATCGCGTGCGAGAACTCGCACATGATCAGCGGATGCTTCTGGAGCTTCGACTTCGCGTGGTCGACGATGGCCGAGATCGGCGGGTACATCGGGCAGGTGATGTCCGAGACGTCCTGATCGCTCGTCCAGTCGTATCGGATCGCGCCTTCGTAGTGGAGCGGCCGGCTGGGATCGTAGTGGCGCAGCCAGGCGGCGGCCGCTTCGTGGTTCAGCCCGAGACCCGATTCGTTGCCGAGCGACCAGAGGATGACCGACGGATGGTTCTTGTCCCGGATCGCCATCCGGGAGACGCGATCGACCCACTGCGACAGGTAGCGGTGGTCGTCGCACAGGGTGGGCTGGAAGGCGTGGGACTCGATGTCGGCCTCGCCGATGACGTACAGGCCCAGCTCGTCGGTGAGATCGAGGAAGGCCGGGTCGTTCGGATAGTGCGAGGTACGCACGGCGTTGAACCCGAACTGCTTCATCAGGACGAGGTCGTCGCGCATCGACTCGATCGAGATCACCCGGCCGGTGTGCTGGTCGAAGTCGTGGCGGTTGACGCCGCGGAGGAAGACCCGAGCGCCATTGATCAGCAGGTCCAGGTCCTTGATCTCGACTCGTCGGAACCCCACCGCGACCGTCACGTCCTCGACGACCAGGCCATCGGGGTCGCGCAGGACGACGTGCAGCGGATAGCGGTCGGGCTGCTCGGCGGACCAGCGGCGCACGTCCGGCACGTCCAGGTGCCAGCTGACCAGACCGTCGAGGGGCGGCGCCATCCGCGCGTGGACGACCTCCCAGGTCGCCGCGTCCTCGGCCGGCAGCAGGCCGGCGGCGTGGCGGTACATGATCCGCTGGTCGTCGAGCGCCCAGCCTTCGAGGCTCTTGCGATCGACCGGGGCGATCTCCGTCCGAAGGGCCTCAGGGACTCCATCGAGCCGGGCTTCCACGGTCCAGCCCGGGGGCATCTCGTCACCCGGGAACCCGGTCGTGATGGCCAGATCCAGGGTCCCGGTGGTGAGGTCATCGGCCAGCCCGGCGTCGACCCTGACGTCCGCGAGGTAGACGTCCCTCGTGTCATACAGGAAGACGGAGCGGGTGATCCCGCCGTGCCACCACTGATCCTGGTCTTCGACGTACGTGGCGTCCGACCATTTGACGACGCGCAGACGGAGCGTGTTCGGCCCGGCCCGGAGGCGGCCGCTGAGGTCGAATTCCGAGGCGAGGTGGGAGTCCTTCCCCACCCCGATCTCCTCACCGTTGAGGCTGACGATGAGGACGCTCTCCGCCGCGCCGACGTGGAGCACGATCCGTCGGTCCGCCCACGCCTCGGGGATGTCGAATTCACGCTCGTACACGCCCGTCGGGTTCAGCTCCGGGATGGCCGGCGGCAACCCGTCGAACGGCATCTGCACGTTCGTGTAATGAGGGCTGTCCCAGGTCCCCGACATCGTCCAGACGCTCGGCACGTCCGCCTCCGACCAGTCCGGTCCCGGCTCGTCGTCGGGCGATCGGAGGAGCTGGAATCGCCATCGCCCATCGAGCGACAGGGAGTCGGCATGGGGCACGCTGTGCATCGGCAACCGGCCTGTGCCGGTCACTTCGGGAAGGGTCCAGGGTCGTTGCATGGAACGATTGTGTCACGCTCCGGCGGACCGGGCCGACGATCCCCGGGCAGTGCCGCCGGGTAGGATGCAGCGATGCGCAGATCGGTGGACCGGACGGACTGGCTGGTCTTCCTCGGGCTCGGATTCATGTGGGGCTCGAGCTACCTGTTCATCAAGCTCGCGGTCAACGATTTCGGCACGTTCACCCTCGTCGCCCTCCGCCTGACCGTCGGCGCCGCGCTGCTGTGGGCCGTCGTCCGGGTCGCCGGTCAGCGGCTGCCGCGCGAGCCCCGGACGTACGGCCACCTCGTGGTGATGGCCGTCGTCAACATCACGATCCCGTTCCTGCTCATCACCTGGGCTGAACGGTCGGTGGAGTCGTCGCTGGCGGCGATCCTGACCTCGCCGGTGCCACTCTTCGCGATCGTCCTGTCGGCGATCTTCCTGGCCGACGAGCCGATGCGGGTCAACGGGGTCGCCGGGCTCGTCGTCGGGTTCGTCGGCGTCGTCATCATCACCAGCCGAGGCCTGACCGGCGAAGGGTCATCGCTGATCGGCGAACTCGCCCTCCTGGGGGCCGCGTTCAGCTATGGCTGTGGTGCGGTCTACGCGCGCCGGAACGTGCGTGGCCTCGCGCCGATGGTCCCGGCGGTCTTCCAGGTCACGTTCGCGGCGATCATCACCGCAGTCCTGGCGCTCGCCTTCGAACAGCCCTGGACGGCGCGGCCGGACGGCGAGGCGATCTTCTCGATCATCTGGCTCGGGGTCCTCGGCTCCGGCCTGGCCTACCTGGCCGTCTTCCGACTGCTGGCGCACTGGGGCGCCACCCGGACGACCCTCGTGGCCTACATCATCCCGGTCGTGGGGATCGTCCTCGGCTACCTCGTCCTGCAGGAGCCGGTCGATGCGAGCCTGATCGTCGGTACGGGCCTCGTCATCGCCGGGATCGGCATCGTCAACAGCCGGTTCGGTCGACGTCGCGTGTTCGGCCGGGTGCCGCCGATCGAGGCCGTCTGACCCACGCCAGGCCGCGGGCGGGTCGTGCGCTTCACCCGCCGGCGGCGAGCAACAACGCCCCGCCCACGATCAGGACGCTGGCGCCGATCCGGCGTCCGGCTTCGCGCCGATCCGTCGCTTCGCCCATCCGCACGGCTCCCCAGGCCGCGGCGAACACGGTGGCCGACTCGCGCAGCGGGGCGACGCCGGACAGCGGGGCGACGCTGAGCGCGACCAGGATGCACAGGTACGCCCCCAGGGTCATCCAGCCGCCGATGGCCGCACGCCTGGCCGCCGCCGGCCCGTAGCGCAGCAGATCGCCACCGGCCACGAACGCCACCCAGCCGACCAGGACCAGGGCACAGGTGACGGTCAGGATCGCGGCGTACGGGACGGGGTCGATCTGACGGGTCCCGGCCCGGTCGATCGCCGTATACGTCGCGATCATCACCCCGGTCGCCAGGGCGAACAGGATCGCGCTGTCCGCCGCCGACCTGCGCGCCACGCCGACCCCGGCCCGAGCCCTGGCGATCGCCCGCCACGGCCGCTGCAACACCATGAACCCGGTCAGCAGCGCGACGACCCCGATCGAACCGGCCACGCCAAGGCGCTCATCGAACAGGGTGACCCCGATGACGACCGCGAGGAGCGGCGCCGTCCCACGGGCGAGCGGGTAGACGACCGACAGGTCACCCCGGCGATAGGCGGCCGAGAGCAGGATGAAGTAGGCGGCCTCGACGATCCCGGACGCCAGTCCCAGGCCGAGTCCCTCGACCGGCGGGGCCGCTTGTCCCTGGATCCACCAGACCACGAACCCGATCGGGATGATGACCGCGGAGCCGGCGACCATGCCGATCGTCGCCGCCCGGAGCGGATCGCCGGCCGTCTTGAGTCGGACGTTCCAGGCGAGGTGGAGGATCGCGGAGAACGCGACCAGGCCGATGACCCAGGGTTGCACCGGCGCCCGCTACCGGCCGATGTCCCGTCGGGCGAGGCCGAACACGCAGAGACCAAGACCGCCGACGACCAGGACGAGCGACGCCGCGATCCCGACTGGGTCGTAGACCCCGGCGATCGGCTGGCCGAGGTGCTCGTACAGGGACAGCTGGAGGATGGCGTCGGGCAGCCGGAGCGCCGGCCCGAGCGTATCGAGCAGCAACGTGGCGATGACGAGGAACCCGGTCACCCCGGCCGCGAGCGAGGTGCGGACGAGACCGCCGACGGCGAGGCCGACGCTGGTGAACCCGGCCGCCGCCAGCCAGAGGACGCCGAGCCCGATACTCGGCGTGATGACGTCGCCGCCCTGCGCCGCCACCGCGATGCCGATCAGGATCGTCGCGACGACGGCCACGATCGCCCCCGCGACGAGGACGCCGAGGGCACTCTCGAGCGCCCAGCGCGATCGAGGGACCGGGGTGGTGAGGACCACCTCGAGCCGGCGCCGATCCTCGTCGCTGGCCCAGCCGGCCAGGAATGACGCCCCGGCCAGCCCGAACAGGAACGAGCCGAAACTGAAGAACGACAATTCGAGGATCGCCGACGGCTGGGTCAGGTCGAGTCGCGGATAGATCGACGCGATGATCGCGGCGATCTGGGGCAGTGACACCATCATCTCGCGGAACGCGTCGGCCGAGATGGCGATGAGCATCCCGAACAGACCCATCCCGATGCCCCAGGCGAACGCCATGGCGGTCCGGTCGCTCAATTGGCGGGTGAACGGGCCACGGATCCCCGCCGGCAGCGACGGCGGCCGCAGCCAGCGGACGTTCGCGACGCTCCCCAGGTCGCGCCGGGCGAACGCGATCGTCCCGACCGCGAACAGCGCGACATCGATCGTCGCCAGGATCGCCACGGACGGCCAATCGGTGACACCGGCCATCGGCCGATGACCCGCCGTCCAGTCGAAGAACGACAGGTGGTCCAGGGCACCGATCACCGGCGACAGGCTGGCATAGCTGTTGACGAGGTAGCTGCCGAACAGGGCGACCAGCCCGAAGGCGGCCGCCCTCGAACGACCGAGCCACGGCGCCGTCGCGAAGGCGACGCCGCCGACGGTCAGCATCATCACTTCGTACAGGGCGACCTGCCCGAGCGCGGCCGACATCGGGATCTCGTCGCCCGGAAGCGAGCCGAAGAAGGCACCGACGCCCCAGATCGTCACGGCCAGGATGAGCATCGCGACGGTGACCATGGTGATGTGGCCGGCCAGCTTCTCGAGGGCGATCGTCCGCCGGCCCTGGGGCGTCGCCGCGAGCAGGTCGAGACTCCCCTTGGCCGCCTCCCCGGCGAGCGTCCCGGACAGCGCGATCACCGGCCAGAGCCCGAGGATGACGGGCAGGAAGTTCCCCACCCGCCAGGACAGGAAGCCGCCCATCGTGTCGAGGTTGATCGGTTCACCCAGCAGGCCCCGAAACGCCGGCGGCAGCGCCGTCAGCCCGGCGATGAAGGCCCGCCGGAGTTCGACGGTCGAGAACTCCGGCGCGAACCCGTACGGCGCACCGGTCCCGACCATGAACAACGCGGCCATGCCGCCGACGACGAGCGCGGCCCGGCGGCCGTCCCGGACCGTCTTGCCGTAGATCGTCCCGAGGCCGGCGAGCCGGGCCCGCAGCCCGGGCGGCGTCAGGACCGGCTGCCCGGCCGTCACCTTGGCCGTCATCGCAACGCCGCCGTGGCGATCACCGGTCGGTCCCGTCGCCGGACGGTCGCTCTCCGTACTGGGCCAGGAAGACGTCTTCGAGGTTCGGCTCGCGGCTGATCACGTCGACGATGCCATGCGGAGCGCCGGCCGCGATGACCGAGCCGATCGGGCCGCTGACGCGCATCCTGACCAGGTCGCCCTCGGCCTCGACCTGGCTGACGCCGTCGATCCCCGAGAACACCGCCGGGTCGACCGGCGATCCGAAATGCACCTCGACATGGTGGAAGGCAAGCCGACGGATGGCCTCGATCCGATCGACCTGGACGAGACGCCCTTCGCGGATGATCGCGACCCGGTCACACGTCCGGTCGACCTCGTCGATGATGTGCGACGACAGGAAGATCGTCCGGCCGGCCTCACGGGCCTCGCGGACCAACCCGAAGAACGTCTGCTGGACGAGCGGGTCGAGCCCGGCCGTCGGCTCGTCGAGGATGAGCAGGTCGGGGCGGTGCTGGAGCGCCACGATCAGGGCGACCTTCTGCTTGTTGCCCTTGGAGTACTCCTTGAACCGGCGACTGGGGTCGAGGTCGAGGCGCTCGACCAGCTCCGCCACGTACGCCTGGTCGACCCCGCCACGCAGGTTCCCGAAATAGGTGATCGTCTGGGCGCCGGTCAGCCGGTCGTACAGGTCGAACTCGCCGGGGAGGTAGCCGACCCGACGGTGGATCGCCACCGGGTCGGCGGTCGTTTCGATGCCGAAGACCTCGGCCCGCCCCGAGGTCGGACGGATGAGGTCGAGGAGCAGCCGCATCGTCGTCGTCTTGCCGGCCCCGTTCGGGCCGAGGAATCCGAAGATCTCGCCCTCGACGACTTCGAGATCGAGTTCGCTGATGCCTCGGTGTTCGCCGTACATCTTGGTCAGACGTTCGGCCCGGATGACGGTCGTCACGACGCTCCCTCCCGGGCGAACAGTAGCGGAATCAGGCGCCCCGATCTGCGCTCCGCTGCATCGCCTCGGCCCGCTCCTTGAGGACCCGCAGGTGCGCCTCGACCCGGGTCGCCAGCGATGCCCGGCCGAGCCGGACGAGGATCCCCGTCCAGCGATCGAACGGCTCGAAGGTGGCGGCGTGGATCACCTTCGTCCCGCCGGCGACGGATTCCAGCCGCCAGCTCCACTCGCTGTCGAAGCCCGACGTGGTCACCCGGATCCGAAAGCGCGAATTGGGTCTCGCCTCGAGACTCTCGACCCGGGCGTCATCGCGAAGCAGTCCGAGTCTCGCGCTCGCGTGCCGGGTCGTGGCCGCGGCCGGCCAGGTCGGCGACGCGGGGCCCAGACGAAGCTCCGGGAAGATCAGGCTGGTCAGGGTCGGATCGTGGAGCGTCGTCCAGACGATCCGTGGTGACGCGAGGACGAACGTGCGACGCTCGACCCGGCCGCGCTCGACCGAACCGGGTCGAGCAACGTCCCGATCCGGCGTGCCATCACCGGTCCCGACCGCCATCCGTCAACCGCCGATCGGATGCCAGACCGTCTTCATCTCCAGGAAGGCGGCGATCCATTCGGGGCGCTCCGTGGCTGCATCATCGAGCCAATCGAAGCGGGCTTCGTCCACCTTCGTCGGGCGGCGCGAGAGTCGCTTGATGTCCTCGGCCGCCAGCAACTCCGTGTCGCGCCGCATCGTGTCGGGGACGCCCCAGGTGTCGAGCGCATCCACGTCGGCATGGCCGGCGAGGACCGGGACGAGTTCCGCCTTCCGACCGGTCAGGACATTGACCACGCCCCCCGGCACATCCGACGTCGCGAGGACCTCGGCCAGGGTCACCGCGGGCAGTGGACGATGTTCGCTGGCAACGAGGACGACGGTGTTGCCGGCCACGAGCGGTGGGGCGAGGCGGCTGACGAGTCCGAGCAGCGACGATGTCTCGGGGGCGACGACGCCGACGACGCCGGTCGGCTCCGGGATGGTGAAGTTGAAATAGGGCGCCGCGACCGGATTGGACGACCCGAGGATCTGGCTGATCTTGTCCGCCCAGCCCGCGTACCAGACCCACCGATCGATCGCGTGGTCGACGGCATCGCTCGCGGCGGCGGGTCGAAGCCCCTCGGCCGCCGCCACCTCGGCGATGAATTGGTCCCGCCGGCCCTCCATCAGCTCCGCCACCCGGTACAGGATCTGGCCCCGGTTCATCGCGGTCCTGCCGGCCCAGCCACCGAACGCCTTGCGAGCGGCCCGGACGGCGTCGCGGACATCCTTGCGCGAGGCCCGGCAGGCATTCGCGAGCGGGGTGTCGTCGGCGGCCGACACGAGGTACGACCGACCCGATTCCGTGCGCGGGAAGGCGCCCCCGATGTACAGCTTGTAGGTCTTGCGGACGTCGATCCGGGCTGGGTCGGTCGGGCGCGCGGGCGATCGTCGCTCGCCCATCAGCGGTCCTCCAACCGGACGTAGGCGTGGAGGCCGTGCATGCCGCCCTCGCGTCCGAACCCGGACTCCTTGTAGCCGCCGAACGGCGACGTCGGATCGAATTGGTTGAACGTGTTGGCCCAGACGACCCCGGCGCGCATCCGCTGGGCCATCTCGAGGATCCGCGAGCCCTTGTCCGTCCAGATCCCGGCGGACAGGCCATAGACCGTATTGTTGGCCTTCTCGACCGCCTCGTCCGGGGTCCGGAAGGTCAGGACGGACAGGACCGGACCGAAGATCTCCTCGCGAGCGATGCGATGACTCTGGGCGACGTTGGTGAACAGCGTCGGCCGGAAGAAGTAGCCACGCTCGGGAAGGTCACAATCCGGTTGGTAGAGTTCGGCGCCCTCGGCCACCCCGGAGGCGACCAGCTCGGTGATCTTCTCGAGCTGGGCCTTCGAGTTGATGGCGCCGACGTCGGTGTTCTTGTCGAGCGGGTCGCCGACCCGGATCGTCGACAGACGGTCCTTCAGCTTGTCGATCAGCGGCCGCTCGATCGATTCCTGGACGAGCAGGCGGGACCCGGCGCAGCACACTTCGCCCTGGTTGAAATAGATCCCGTTGACGATCCCTTCGACGGCCTGATCGAGCGGCGCATCGTCGAACACGATATTGGCCGCCTTCCCCCCGAGTTCGAGGGTCAACGCCTTGTCCGTCCCGGCCACGCCCGCGGCGATCAGCTTGCCGATCTCGGTCGAGCCGGTGAACGCGACCTTGTCGACGCCCTTGTGGGTGACCAGTGCCATCCCGGTCTCGCCCGGTCCGGTCAGGATGTTGACGACGCCCGGCGGCAGATCCGCCTGGCGGCAGACATCGGCGAACAGGAGCGCGGACAGCGGCGTGGTGGACGCCGGCTTGAGGACGACGGTATTGCCGGCAGCAAGGGCCGGGGCGATCTTCCACGACAGCATGAGCAGCGGGAAGTTCCACGGGATGATCTGGGCGGCAACACCGAGCGGTCGGGCGATCCGTCCCGGGAATGCGTACTCGAGCTTGTCCGCCCATCCCGGCGTAGTACCAGAAGTGGGCCGCGGCCAGCGGCACGTCGACGTCCCGGCTCTCCTTGATCGGCTTGCCCGTGTCCATCGATTCGAGGACGGCGAACTCGCGGCTGCGCTCCTGGAGGATCCGGGCGATCCGGAACAGGTATTTCGCCCGCTCCCTGCCGGGGAGCGTGCCCCACGAGCGGGTCTGCGCCCGGCGCGCGGCCCGGACCGCCCGATCGGCGTCGGCCGGGGTCGCCCGGGCGACGACCGCCAGGGTCTCTTCTGTCGCCGGATCCACCGTGGTGAAGGTCGCCCCGCCCTCGGCCGGGACCTCCCGGCCGCCGATGACCAGTCCATAGCGTTCGCGGATCGTGACGATATCGCGTGCTTCCGGGGCGGGCGCGTAGTCCCACGGGATCGCCTGGCCGTCACCGAGACCCCAGCTGGACGTCGCCTTTTCCGAAGCGGGGACGAGGGTCGTCTTCGGATCGCTGGCCATGGTCGCCATTATGGCACCGGGACCGCCCGGCGCCGGAGCGCGCGATTCAGCAGCGGTAGCGCGCGATCACGTAGGCCCGCTCGCAGTAGCGGACGTGGAGATGGTCGTCGTGGCCGGGGTACCACGTCGTCAGGCCCTCCCGGATGAGGACCGGGTCGTTGAAGTAGATCAGCTTGACGTGACCGGGTGCGGCCGCCCGGATCAGCTTGACCAGCCGGCGCGTCGCCGCGCGGTCGTAGGTCGACCAGTGGATATTCGTGCCCCAGGTGCACTGGTCCCCGGCATCGCGGATCGGACGGATGTCCACGTCGAGACCGACTTCGTGGGTGGCGTGGAGCGGGATGTCGCCGCCGTGCTGCCGGCTCACGTCCCCGACCGAGACCCGGCCCTGGCCCCGGGCCGCGAACGCGCGCGCAGCCGCCTCGAGCTGGCCGATCGTGGCGGCCGTCCCCCAGTTCGCGGGACCGTTCCCGACGCTGTAGTCACACAGGTTGTTGGCCTTGAACCGGGGCAGTTCGAAGTGGGAGATCAGCCGTCGCCACACGCCCGGTCCGACCTTGCCGATGCGGCGCATCCCGACGTGTGCCCGGAAGGCCTTCACGGCGGCGAGCGTGTCCGCCCCATAGACGCCATCGACGGTCAGTCGTGCCTTGCGTTTGGCGTTCAGCTCGCGCTGGAGGACGCGGACCGCCTCGCCGGTGTCGCCCGGACGGAGGGTGACGAGGAGCGCGACCCAGGTCGTATCGGCGACGATCCCGTTGATCCGCAGCCCGGCCGCGCCCTGGAACGCCTTGACCGCAGCCTTCGTGGACGTCCCGAAGACGCCGTCGAGCGGCGCGTCGACCGCATGGGCGAGCAGGAATCCCTGGATCGCACGCACGTCGTCACCGCGGTTGCCGAGGCTCTGGTTCGGGAACCGGTGGGTGGTCGCCGCGGCCGTTCCGGGCGCGCTGGCCGCAAGGACGAGCAATGCGAAGGCGAACGGAACGAGGCGGCGGATGATCGATGGCATGGCCCGTAGGCTACCCGGTCCCGTCAACGCCGGGGCATCCGGGTCAGACCGAGGGCCACCGGGTCTCGGAGCGCCAGGGTGGATCGGCGCCGGGCCGCTGGCAGGTCAGGTGGGCGACCTCGATCGCCATCGTCGCCGCCTCGCGAACGGCTGCCGGATCCGCGAGGTCCGTCCGATCGAGGCCTCGTTCGATCCAGCGGGCGAGGAAGGCCCCGCCGAATGCGTCCCCGGCCCCGACCGTATCGACGATGCCCTCGACCGGGACGGCGATCTCCAGGGTCTCGCGGCGAGCCAGCACGACCAGGGGGCGCCCGCCGTCGGTCAGCAGCACGACCGACGGGCCGCGGGCCAGGATCGCGCGCGCCGCGGCCAGCGGTTCGAGTCCGGGCGCCAGGTAGGCAAGGTCGTCCGTGCTCACCTTGACGACGTCGGCCCGGACCAGGATCCGATCGAGGCGTTCGAGGTAGGCGGATCGGTCCCGGATGACCAGCGGACGGCAGTTGGGATCGATCATCAGCAACGTCGACCCCGACAACTGGCCGACACCGGCGGCCAGGGCGGTCGCCATCGGATCGAGGACCAGGCCCAATGTCCCGACATGGAGCGCCGACGGATCGCTCGCCAGCGCGGCAGCAACGGCACGGGGGTCCAGCGCGGGGGCCGCGGTCTCGGCGGTATGGAACCGGTAGGTCGCCGCGCCTGCCTCGTCGAGCTCGGCGATGGCCAGCGTGGTCGGCAGGTCCGTGGTGGTCACCAGTGACGGCTCGACGCCATCGGCGATCAGCGACGCCCGCAGACGACGACCGAAGCGATCGGCGGCCAGACAGCCAAGGAACGCGACTCGCCCGCCGAGCCGGCCGATCGTCCGCGCCGTGTTGAACGGACCACCACCCGGGGTCGCGCTGAGTCCTCCATCGGGTCGGACGAGGAGATCGATGAGGGCCTCGCCGGCGACGACGATCACGCTGGCGATGATAGCCGCTACGTCGGGCGGACCTCGTTGCTCAGCGTTCGTTGCGCGGTCGGCAGTTGTCCCGGACGTGCCGCCCCTGGTCAGCGGCGCGTCCAGGCCGAGCCGCCGGATCCAGACCAGTGCCCCGATCCCGACGCCCACCGCGAGCAGACCACCGATCGCAAGCGAGATCGCGATGGACAGGAACGACGCCAGACCACCCATCAGCGGACCGCCGATCGGCGTCGAACCGGCAAAGATCGTCGTGTAGACGCTCATCACCCGACCCCGCAGCCCATCCGGGACCGCCATCTGGATCGTCGTGTTCGCGGTGGCGGCCATCAGGATGCCGCCGAAGCCGACCGCCACCATGAGCAGGATCGAAACCGGGAACACCGTCGAGACACCCAGACCGACCTCGCCGATCCCGAGGAGGATCGCGCCGTGGGCGATATGCCGGATCCGCCCGCTGTGGCCGAAGGCAAGCCACAGGGCCGCGATCAGCGATCCGACGCCGGACGCCGCCATCAGGAACCCGTAGCCGGCCGCCCCGCTGTCGAGGACGTCCTGCGCATAGGCCGGGATGATGACGCCGAAATTCATCCCGACCGTCGCGACGAGGCCGAGGACGAGCATGGCCATCAGGACGACCGGGGTCGCCCGCACGTAGGACAGGCCCTCCCGCAACTGGGACATGACGCCGTGGAACGAGTCCGGGCGGGCGATCCGGGCGGGCGACTGCAGCTCGCTCTCCTGCATCGCAGCGAGCGCACCGATGACGGCGAGGAAGCTGAACGCGTCGACCACGAATGCCATCGCCACGCCGACCGCCCCGATCGTCAGACCGGCCACCGCCGGACCCACGATCCGGGCGCCGTTGAACATGGCCGAATTGAGCGCGACCGCGTTGCCGATGTCCTCGCGGCCGACCATCTCGACGACGAACGATTGGCGGACCGGCATGTCCACCGCATTCGTGGTGCCGATGGCGAGCGCGATGAGGATCAGGATCGGGACGGTCGCCAGACCGCTGAGCGCGAGGACGGCCAGGATGACCGACAGGCTCATCTTCACGATCTGGGTGACGATCAGGGTCTGCCGCTTCGGGAGCGAGTCGGCATACACGCCGGCGAACAGCCCGAAGATCAGGACCGGGATGAACTGGGCGGCGGCCACGATCCCGAGCCACAGCGGGTCGCCGGTCAGCTCCAGGACGAGCCAGGCCTGGGCGACCTGCATCATCCAGGATCCGACGAGGGAGATCGCCTGGCCCCCGAAGAACAGCTGGTAGTTGCGGTGTCGGAAGGCGGCCATCCCCTCGCCACGGGCGAGCCGCCGAGGATCGATCAAGTGCGGGCCGGTCATGGTCGCGCCTTGGCCGGCTTCGCGCGGCCAGGTGGTGCGCCCGGCTGGGCGGGCGGGCCCTCGTCGAGTTCGGCCAGGAGTCCTTCGATGCGGGTGAGGCGCGCGCGTGCCTCGTCGATCATCGACGCCAGTCGTTCCGCCTTGGCGTCGAGCAGAGAGATCTGTCGTTCGACCCGCTCCTGGGCGTCGGTCAGGTAGGTTCGCCGCTCCGCCGGGTCGGTCGTCTCGCGAAGCCGTGCCCGATTCCGTTCGCGCGCGGCCTCGTCCTCGAGCAATTGGCCGATCTGGGCCAGGGAGAACCCGGCATCGTCACGCAGCCCGCGGATGAACTGGAGGCGGGCGAGGTCGGATGCGTCATAGAGCCGGTAGTCGCCGTCCGAGCGGGCGGCAGGCTCGAGCAGGCCGAGCTCTTCGTAGTAGCGGATCGTCCGAGTCGTCAGCCCGGTCTCGGCGGCCACTTCGTTGATGCGCAGGAGGGAATCGTCCATTCGTCGCGCAGCATAGCACAACATTGACGTTCACGTTAAGGTCAGCCTTCCGCGGACCTAGCGAACGTTGAACAGCTCCCACCCGGCGTCCGTCGCGGCCGGGTTGACGATGTACAGCTCGTAGCCGGCGTTGTTGCCGGCGAGCGCCGGGTAGTCGACCTCGACGAGCACCGCCCGTCCGAGATCGATCGCGGCCCCATCCGTCGCTGCGAGCCAGTCCGTGAGCGGTGCGACGTCTGGCGGCGACACGACGACCTTGAAGCGCCCGGCGACACTGGCGAAGAAGGCCGCCCGTTCATCGCTGAACGCCGCCATCGAGCCCCATTGCGCATGGTTCTGCGGTGCCAGCAGCGCCCAGGCGGCGAGGTAGTCGCCGTCGACCAACGCCTGGGTGTACTGCCGGACAGCTTCTGCGGCGGCTGCCGCGTCCGCCGAGGAGGCTGAGGTCTGGCCGGACGGGGTCGGGACGGGCGTCTGGCCGGACGAGGCCGCGTCGGGCGAGGCGGGCGGGCTCGAGCCGGCGACCCGGATGACCGTGGCCGAGGTGACCTCGAGCGGGACCGGCAGCCGGCCCGTACGGAAGTCGGTGACGAGTGCGTCGAGCGCGCCCGTGTCGGACGGGTTCGTGGACGCCAGGCTGACGACCAGGTCGCCTCCGTTGATGACGCTCTGGATCGCCGGGGCCAGCACGACCTGTCCATCGAGCACGATGGCAAAGAACGACCCGATGTTGGCGGCGGTGTACTGGGCGAAGGTCGACGCCGCGTCGGGTGTCAGGGTCACCTGGAGGGTCGGGGCGCCGCTCGCTTCATCCGGGCCTCGTGTCACCGAGGCGATCGCGTCGCCACCGAGGAGCGGGGCCCGGACGGCAAGGTCGATCTTCGCGCCCTCGATCGCGGGCTGGTCGCCGGTCGGCACCAGATCGACCCGGCCGGTCGTCGCGATCCAGTCCACGATCGGATCATGTTCGTCTCCGACGCCCGGGAGCATGATCGTGACGGTGTCCGGACCCTGCTGCTCGACGGTCCCGCCGACGACTCCAGTCGCGTTCACCCGAGCCTGCAGGATCGACATCGTGGTCGCCATCTCGGCCGGCGTCGGACGCCCACGCTCGCGCGCAGCTCGATCCTGACGGCGGGCACGCCCGAGGGAGCGAGGGTCGCTGCCGGTGGGCCGCTCGGCGCCACCGGAACGGCCGCCTGGGGCCATCCGACCCGACGGTGACCGCGAGCGCACCCTGCGCCGACGAGCAGGACGGCCGCCGACCAGCAGCCCGACCGACGATCTCGCGCCGGGCCGCCGACGTCGCTCGACCGTGGCGTCGGGCACACGTTCCAGGCCGTGGACGAGGCTGATCGGAGCGGGCGGAAGCGGCCGATCGTGGAAGGCGATCTGCAGCCGGCGTTCGAGGTCGTCGCTCATCGGGCTGCCTCCTGTCCTTCCTGGGCCAGGGTCTCGCGGAGTCGTTCGAGAGCCCGGTGCAGGCGTGACTTCACCGTCCCGAGCGGCCAGCCGAGCCGTTCGGCGATGGACTCGAGGCGGAGGTCCGCCCAGAAGCGCAGGACCACCACGATCCGTTCATCGGGAGTCAGGCGGCCGAGTCCCGCCAGCAGCGCATCACGCTCGATGAATGCCTTGAACGGGTCGATGTCGGAGGCATCGATCCCCCCGTCGATCGGGATGAACCGGACGACCTTGCGACGGCGCAACCGGTCGCGGCAGCCGTTGACCAGGATGCGGTCGAACCACGCGCCGAACCGGGTCGGATCATGAAGCGAGTCGAATGATCGCCAGGCCGTGATGAGGGCGTCCTGGACCGCGTCTTCGGCTTCGGGTGCGTCGGCCAGCAGCAGTCCGGCGAGTCGATAGGCACGGTCGAGGGCAGGTCTCGACGCATCGAGGAAGCGCGATCGACGCGCCGACGTCGGCATCGGCTGCCGGGGTCTCGACCGGCCGGGTGCCCATGGGAACGGTCAGGAGTCGCATGTCGACCATCCAGACGAATGGCGCGGCGGAAAGGTTCTCGATCCGGTCAGTCGAGCGTGAAGTCGTCGGGATCCTGGTACCGGCCGGTGCGCTGGAACTCGATCTGCATCAACAGGTCGTTGAGCAGCGAGGACGCCCCGAACCGGAACCAGTCGGGCGACATCCAGCGCGGACCGAGCGTCTCGTACAGGATGACGAGGTACTGGATCGCCTCCTTGGCCGTGCGGATCCCGCCCGCCGGCTTCATCCCGACCTGTCGTCCGGTCGAACGCTCGAAGTCGCGGATCGCCTCGAGCATCACCAGGGTCACCGGCATCGTCGCCGCGGGGGTGACCTTGCCGGTCGAGGTCTTGATGAAGTCGGCACCGGCGGCCATCGCCAGGACGGAAGCCCGCCGGACGTTGTCGTAGGTCTCGAGCTCCCCGGTCTCCAGGATGACCTTGAGGTGGGCCTCCCCAGCCGCCTCCTTGACCTCCACGATCTCCTCGAACACGGACAGGTAGTCGCCGGACAGGAACGCGCCCCGGTCGATGACCATGTCGACCTCATCGGCTCCCGCGTCCACAGCGGCGCGCGTCTCGGCGATCTTCACGGCGCGGAAGGTCTGGCCGGACGGGAAGCCGGTGGCGACGCTCGCGACCTTGACCCGCGATCCGCGGAGCGCCTCCTTGGCATCCGCCACCAGCGCCGGGTAGACACAGACCGCCGCGACGGATGGGATGGTCGGGTCGCCGGGCTGGGGCCGGATCGCCTTGGCGCACATCGCCCGGATCTTTCCCGGGGTGTCCTTCCCTTCGAGCGTGGTCAGGTCTATCATCGAGACGGCGAGCTCGAGCGCCCACATCTTCGACGCTCGCTTGATCGAGCGCCGCTTGAGCGCGTCGACCCGTTCCTCGACGCCGACCTGGTCGACCGCCGTGACTCGACCGAGGAGGCTGCCCAGCGGCCCGGGGCGACCATCCCAAGCCTGGATGAGGTCATGCGCCCGCTCGCGGGCGGTGCTGTCGGGACGGCGGGTCGCGGTCATGGGACGGAGAGGATACACCTCGATCCCGATGCGTTCCAGCCCGCTCGGAACATGGGTACGACCATCCGGAAGGCGTCGCCGGCCGAATTGGAACATGGAGCCATCGCCATACAGGAGACCCCGATCCCATGACCACCCTTGCCGCCGACGCCAGCCATCTCGAGACGGGCGGCGGAGCCACGGCCATCCCGGCCGACAAGAGCCGCTCGCTTCGACGCTGGAACCGGGGCCTGACGTTCGCCCACGGCATCCAGTTCCTGTTGATGATCGCCATCTCCGCGACCGCGGTCGTCTTCGCGCCGGTCGTACCGACCATCAAGCCGATCATCGAGAACGGCTCGTTCACCGGTGTCGAGCAGACCAGCGTGACGCTCTTCTCCATCCCGCTCGCCTACCTCATCGCCTCGTTCTTCCTGATGAGTGCCATCGCCCACGCGTCGGCGGGCTGGCTCGTGCGTGGCCGCTATGAGGCGTTCCTGGCGCGCGGCCTCAACCCGCTGCGCTGGGTGGAATACGCGTTCTCGTCGACGGTGATGATCGTGGCCATCGCGTACCTGAGCTACATCACCGACTTCCCCGCCCTCGTCGCCATCGCCGGATGCAACGTGGCCATGATCCTGTTCGGTTGGAGCATGGAAGCTGCCAACGAAGGACGGCTGCCAAAGGGCGAGCGGATCGACTGGAAGCACTACATCTTCGGCTGCATCGCCGGGGTCATCCCGTGGATCGCGATCCTCTCGATCCTGTGGGCGTACTCAGCCCAGACCGGACTCCCGGCCGACGCCGGTATCCCGGCGTTCGTCTACGTGATCATCGCCAGCCTGTTCGTGGCCTTCAACATCTTCGCCATCACGATGATCCTCCAGTACCGGAAGATCGGCCGCTGGAGCGACTACCTGTACGGCGAGAAGACCTACATGATCCTGAGCCTGGTCGCCAAGTCGCTGCTGGCCTGGCAGGTCTGGTCGGGCACGCTCCGACCCGCGTAGACGGGCCTGCCTCAGTTATCGGCCGCCGTGGACCCTGGGCAATGGCGGCAGCCCTCGCCGGCCCTCGACCAGGTAGTGGCTGAACCAGTCCTCCACCACCCGCAGGTTCTCGATCCGCCGGTACGGCGTCCCGGAGCGGGTCAGCTCGTGCGTCTCCTCGGGCACCCGCAGGAGCCGGACGGGTCGGCGCAGGGAGCGGAGCGTGGTGAACAGGAGCTCGGCCTGCCCGATCGTCGTTCGGATGTCGCGCTCCGAATGCTGGATCAGCAGCGGGGTCCGGATCCGGTCCGCGTAGGCGATCGGCGAGATCTCGCGGAAGTAGGCCGGGTCGTCCCAGGGCGTCGCCTCGAACTCCTGCTTGGCCCAATCGCCACCGGAGATGTCCCCGGTCGTGAACAGGACCCCCATGTCGTTGACCGAACGACAGGTCATCGCCGCCCGGAACCGGTCGTCGTGACCGACGATCCAGCTGGTCAGGTAGCCGCCGTAGGAGCCGCCGGTGACACCGAGGCGATCGGGATCCGCGAGGCCGTCCGCGACCAGCGCATCGACCCCGGCCAGGACGTCGCGGGTCGGGCCGGGACCCCAGTCGCGGTGGTTGGCGTCGTTGAACGCCTCGCCGTAGCCCTCCGAGCCGCGAGGATTGCAGTAGAAGACGCCCATCCCGGCGGCGGCGAGGATCTGGAACTCCCAGACCAGCGACCAGCCGTAGAGCGTATGTGGGCCACCGTGGATCTCGACCACGAGGGGGCCCGATCCGACGCCGCTCGGGATGAACCAGCCCTGGATATCCCGTCCGTCGACGGTCACGTGCCGTTCGACCGGAACCGCGAGCGCGATCTCGGCCATGACGTCGGCGTTGAACGCCGTCAGTCGCTTCGGTGACGCGGCTCCTGCTCCGCCAGACGCGCCCCGGGCAGCGTCGGCCCCGCCCACGTCGAGCGACCAGAGGTCGGCTGTCTCGGTCGCGCTCGAACGGAGGTACGCGACACGCATGGCGCCGCGCGGCGGCATGGCGACCGCGTCCCAGCCCGAGATGTAGTGCTGGCCCTCCGTGAGCCGTTCCAGACCACCATCCCCGACGGCGATGCGCCACAGCTCGTAGGCACCGTCGATCGGGGCACTGAACATGATCCACTTGCCATCCGGCTCCGGGACGAGCGCGGCGCCTCCTCCCGGGTTCACGTCGCTGTTCATCCCCGAGCCCGGCATCAGATCGTGCCTGGCCGACAGATCGCGTCCGCCACGGGGGCTCGCCTCCGACCCGTCCGCGGCGAACAACCAGATGTCGTTCCGACTGCCCGCGCGGCCCTCGTACCGATGCCCGAGCACGGCGATCGTCCGGCCGTCGGGCAGCCAGGCCGGCGCTGAGAACATGGACTTCGGGCCGCGCGTGATCGCATGGACCGCGCGCGTGGCCAGTTCCACGACATAGACGTCCTGGCGTTCCGCCACGAGATCCGCGTCGCGTCGCCGATTCGAGGTGAAGGCGATCCGCTCGCCATCGGGCGACCAGGCAGGCGAACCGTCCGCTGCCCGACCGTCGGTCAGCCGCGACGCGGCCCCGGACGCCACGTCCACGAGCCACAGGTGCCCGATCCGGTCGTACTTGAAGCCCGCCCCGTTGAGCATGTAGTCGAGCCGGTCGATGAACCGATAGTCCGACGGCGGCGGCGTCGACGGGTCGCGATCGCTCGCCCGATCGATCCCTCGGCGTCGATCGTCCTCGACCTGGGTCGCGCCGCGCGAGGCACTCACGACCACCAGTCTCGTGCCGTCCGGCGACCACTCGAACGCATCGACGCCGCGCGGCAGGTCGGTGAGCCGGCGGGCCTCGCCGCCATCGAGCGGGAGCAGATAGACCTGCTCGCCATCCTCGCGCGCGCTCGCGCCGGTCTCACGGCCCCTCGGCTCGGTCTCGACCAGCGTCCGGCGATCCGAGATGAAGGCGAGGGTCCGGCCGTCCGGGCTGAAGCGTGGATGACGATCGTGCTTCGAGCCCAGGGTCGCCTGGCGCGGCGGCGTCGAGCCATCCGTCGCGACGAGCCAGAGGGCATGCCGGTAGCCATCGAAGCCGGGCGCCACGGTCTGGACGGTCACCACGGCATGCCGGCCGTCGGGCGACAGCCGAGGGTCGGTCGCGATCTTGAGGCGGTACAGGTCATCCGGTCGAGGTGCGCGCGGCACTGCGATCCTCCTTGTGTCGGGACGATGCCAGTCTACCGGTCTACCATCGACGGACGATGGCCGACCAGCTCTCGCTGCGACTCCAGGCCGACCAGCTGCCCGATCTCCCGGAGCTGCGGCCGATGGTGGCGCGTCCCCTGCCCTCGCCGTTCGACTCCGATGCATACCTGTTCGAGCCCTGGTGGGGCGGTGAGCGCGCCCTGATCTTCATCGGGCCGGGCGAGACCCCGGGCAGTGGCGCGGTGGTCATCCGCGACGGCGACGGGGTCGATCGATCCGCGACCTTGCCGGAGCTGGCCGGCCTCGCGGTCCGGGTCGACGCCCGCTCCGCCGTCCTCGATGGCGAGCTGGTCGTGGTCGACGCCGCCGGTCGGGCGGACACGGCCGAACTCGAGCGTCGACTGGCCGGAGCGCCCGGGCGCCCGGTCGCCTTCCTTGCGTTCGACCTGCTCCACCTGGACGGCCGTTCGCTGCTGTCGCAACCGCTGGTCCGTCGTCGGGAAGCACTCAAGCGCGTCCTCCGGCCCGGTGACGAGGTCATCGCGGTGCCGGCCATCGCCACGGAGGGTGTGGCCCTCTACGACGCGGTCGTGGCGCAAGGGGTCGCCGGCGTCCTGGCGCGCCAGCGCTCGAGTCCATATCTGCCTGGCGTCCAAAGCCGTCTCTGGCGCTTCGTGGCCTCGACCCCGGTCGCCCGGTCGCCGGATCCGGACGAGTCGACCGGCGGCGCCGAGCATGGTGCCGGACCGGTCCTCGCGCTGATCAGCCGGCTGCCGTTCGACGAGGGCTGACCCGGTCGGACCCGCTGGATGCCGTCAGGCCCTGCGGGCGGTCGCCATGAATGCGCGAAGGCCGGGGCGCTGGCCGTACAGCAGGACGCCCGCCGCGTACATCCGCGTGGCGATGACCGCGACGAGCCCGATCCCGAGCAGCAGCAAACCGAGCGAAACGGCCAGCTGCCACGGCGGGACCGCCGACACCATCACCCGGGCCAGCATCACGAACGGGCTGAGCGGCGGAACGAGGGAGGCGACGGTCACGATGGTCCCGTTGTCCCCGCCCAGGGCCAGGATCGCGATCAGGTAGCCGGACATGGCGATGAGGCTGAGCGGGAGCGACAGCGTCTGCAGGTCGTCCGGTCGGCTGACGAAGGACCCCATCGCGGCATAGATCAGCGCGAACAGCGTGAACCCGAGCAGGAAGAAGACCCCGTAGCCAAGGAGGAGTGCCGGGGTCAGGCCACCCAGCGGGGCGCCGGCCACCCAGTCGGCCCCCAGGACCAGGCCCGCGATCTGGTCCTGCAAGCGCGAGGAGGACGAGGGCGGGCACGGCGATCGCCAGGTACTGGGTCAGTCCAGCCGATCCGATCCCGACGACCTTGCCGGCGAGCATCTGGCGGGGCGATGCTGCGCTGATCATCAGCTCCATGACCCGGCTGCTCTTCTCGGAGGCGACGCCGGTCGCGACCCACATCCCGTAGATGATGATCGAGATCAGGAGCAGGATCACGAAGATGATCCCGAGCACGTAGCGACTGGCCGCCTGCCGGGCATCGAGCGGGGCGCCGGCGTCGGTGGCGGTGTTGATCGAATTGACGGTGAAGGTCGGGATCTGGAAGGGATCGAGTGCGGCGCCGGCGGGCAGCCGGGCGCTCCAGTCAAGGACGCCGATGCCGAAGGCGGCCACCCGCAGGACCTGACTTCGGGCGCTCGTCGGACCCTCCGTGGTCTGGAGCGTGATCGCGACCTGCCCGCCCGGCTGACGCTCGACGAGCATGACCCCGCCGACATCGCCCGCCGTGAGGAGCTCGGCCGCGGCCGTCGGGTCCGAACCGAGTTCGATGTCATAGGGCGCCTGCCAGGTCGTTCGATCGACCCCGGCCGGCGGGCTGTTGAGCAGGGAATCGGCGACCGAGCTGGCACGTGTCCCGAGATCCGCGTCGCTCGACACGACGACCAGCCGGGTGACGGTCTGCCGGTCGACCAGCCTGACCGCGATCGGTGCGATGGCCACGATCATCGCCAGCCCCGCCAGCAGGATGGTCGACAGGATGAACAACGGGCTGTGGGTCCGGTCCCGGTACTCGCGCCTGGCCACGATGCCGGCATTCGGCAGGAGCGGGTCCCGTCGTGCCATCAGACCAACCCCCCGGCGGCGACCGACGATGGCCCCGACTCGGCGGGCAGTGGCAGCTCGTCCTCGGGAGGGCGGCCGACGTGCTCGATGAACAGGGCCTCCAGGCTCGGCTCGGCCAGGTCGAACCGGGTGACCGATGCGCCGTGCCCGAGGATCGTCGCCAGGATCGAATCCGGGCTCGCGCTCGACTGCAACTCGAGGTCGGCGCCGGCCGCGTCGCGCCGGACCGTCCCGACCCCGGGCAGCGACTCGAGCCAGGCCGGGGCAAGCTCACCGGCCAGCGCAAGACGGATCGTCCGACGCCCGCTGGCGCGCTTGAGGTCGCGGACCCGTCCTCCGGCGACGAGCCGGCCGAGGTCCACGATGGCCACCGATTCGCACATCGCTTCGGCTGCCTCCATCTGGTGGGTCGAGAACACGAGGGTCCGGCCGCGGTCGCGCAGCTCCGTGAAGGCCTCGCGCAGGAGCACGAGGTTGACCGGATCCAGGCCCGTGAACGGCTCGTCCATCAGGAGCACTTCCGGCTCGTGGAGGACCGCGGCGATGAACTGGACCTTCTGCTGGTTGCCCTTGGACAGCTCCTCCGCGCGGCGGTCGGCATAGTCACTGATCTGGAAGCGGGCAAGCCAGGCGAGCGCCTCGCGCCTCGCCCGGTCCGGAGGATCGCCGTAGAGCGATCCGAAATAGACGAGTTGATCGAGGACGCCCATGCGCGGATAGAGGCCGCGCTCCTCGGGCAGGTAGCCCCAGGTCCGGCGTGGGACGTCGTCCGTCGACTGGCCCGCCCAGCGGATCTCGCCGGAGTCGGCCCGGACGATGCCGAGGCAGATCCGCATCGTCGTGGTCTTGCCCGCGCCATTCGCGCCGAGGAAGCCGAAGACCTCTCCTTCGCCCACCTCGAAGGTCAGGCGGTCGAGCGCCGTGGTGGCGCCGAATCGCTTCGTGACGTGGTCGATCTCGAGGCTCACGATCCGAGGATATCCCGGTTTCGGGCGACCCAAGGTCCGGCCGGTGGCGGAACGCACCGCTTCCGCCACGACCGCCACTGGGGCCGACGCGGTACGATCGTCGACGTGCACAACCCGACGCCGGTCGCGATCCACGCCGATCGCGGGGCCGGCCTGCTCGCGATCAGTTGGGACGACGGCCACGAGAGTGCGTACGACGCCGTCGCCCTGCGCTGGCTCTGTCCCTGCGCGTTCTGTCGCGGGGAGGCCGGCCTGCCTGGCTGGCTGGACAGCGCCCCGACGCTGACCGAGGAGCAGACCCGCCTGGTCGACCTCGCCATGGTCGGGGGGTATGCGATCGCCCCGACGTGGGCCGATGGTCACCACACGGGTTACTACACGTTCACCCTGCTGCGCGGCCAGTGCCCTTGTGCGGACTGCGTCGCCGGCCGCACCGGAACGACCGCCTCCAGTCAGCCGGATCGCCACAAGGAGCACGCATGATCGTCGTCACCACACCATTCGTCGGCGGCTATCGGATCGTGGAGAGCAAGGGGATGGTCTTCGGCCTCGTCGTGCGCAGCCGCGGTCTCGGCGGCAACCTGATGGCCGGGTTGCGGTCGCTCGGCGGCGGTGAGATCCACGAATACACGAGTCTGCTCGAAGACACCCGCCGCCAGGCGCTCGATCGCCTCGTCGCGAACGCCACGCTGCTCGGGGCGAACGCCATCCTGTCCATGCGTTTCGACAGCTCCGAACTGTCGGGAACGATGACCGAGATCGTCGCCTACGGCACCGCCGCGATCGTCGCGCCGGATCCGGGCGGCTCAGCCGGACCGCTGCCGGTCGAATGAGCGGGAGCCTTGGCGCCGCGCGGATCGTGGCGCTCCTGTTCGGGGTGACGATGTTCGCGGCCGGCCTCGCGATCATGGCGACCTCGGGTGGCGGCGCCATCATCACCGGACTCTGGATCGGGGCGGTCGGGGTCGTCGTCATCGTGGGGACGCTCATCGAGCGGATCCGCTACCGCTCCGATGCGACGGACCGAAGCGGCGACCCGGCCGGTCCTGCCGGCGGAGAACCGTCCGGGACCCAGCTCGACCCGCGGTTCCGGCGCAGCGACGAGGTCTTCGTGGATCCGACCTCGGCGCAGCGGATGCGTGTCTGGACGGATCCCGCCTCGGGTGAACGGCGATATGTGCCTGAAGACTGAGCGGCGGGCCATGCTATCCTCGCCAGCCCATTCGAGAAGCCCCAGGTAACCGATGGCCGCGACCGATCAACAAGTGCCCGTCCATGCGCCAGTCGCGCGACGTCCTCGTCGGGGCGGCCATCCGAAGGCTACGTTCCCATACCTGAATCGCGAGCTGTCCTGGCTCGAGTTCAATGCCCGCGTCCTGTTCGAGGCAAAGGACGAGCGTAACCCGCTGCTCGAACGAGCCAAGTTCCTGGCGATCTTCGCCGGCAACCTCGATGAATTCTTCCAGGTGCGGATCGCCGGCCTCCGCCAGCAGGTCGAAGCGGGCAAGGTCGCCCGGTCACCGGACGGCCGCACGGCGGAAGAGCAGCTCATCGCAGCGCGCGCCCGCATCCTCGAGCTCGTCGCCGAGCACTCCGCGATCTACGTTTCCGTACGCCATGCCCTCGCCGCCGAGGGGGTCGATCTGGTCGACTACGCCGCCATCCCGGAGCACCACGAGTCGCTCCGACAGCGCTTCCTCGACGAGATCTTCCCCGTCCTGACGCCGCTGGCCGTCGATCCTGGCCACCCGTTCCCGTACATCTCGACGCTCAGCCTGTCGATCGCGGTCGGCCTGCGCGACCCGGAAACGGGCGAACGTGGCTTCGCTCGGGTCAAGGTGCCCCAGATCCTGCCCCGCCTGATCGAGGTCAGCCCATCGCGGTTCGTCCTCCTCGACCAGGTCATCGAGGCGAACCTGGACACGATGTTCAGCGGCATGGAGGTGGAGGAACACCATCTCTTCCGGGTGACTCGCAACGCCGACTTCGAGATCGAGGAGGACGAGGCCGACGACCTCCTGCTCGCGATCGAGGAGGAGCTCCGGCGACGGCGCTTCGGCAACGCAGTCCGCCTCGAGGTCGAGCGCTCCATGCCCGCGGCGACACGGGCCCTGCTGTTGCGCGGCCTCGGCCTTGGCGACGAGGACTGCTACGAGGTCAGCGGGATGCTCGACCTGACCGGCCTGTGGGCGGTCGCAGACCTTGATCGGCCCGACCTCAAGCCGGTGCCCTGGGCACCGGTCACCCCGCCCAGGCTGGTCCCGCCCGACGAGGACGAGCCGGCGGATGTCTTCGCCGCGATCCGGGCCGGCGACATCCTCGTCCACCATCCGTACGAGTCGTTCGTCGCTTCCACGGAGCGATTCATCACCCAGGCCGCCAGCGACCCCGACGTCCTGACCATCAAGATGACCCTCTATCGGACATCCGGCGACTCGACGATCGTCCAGTCGCTCATCCGGGCAGCCGAACGGGGCAAGCAGGTCGTCGTCCTGGTCGAGATCAAGGCGCGCTTCGATGAAGAGGCCAACATCGTCTGGGCGCGCAAGCTGGAACGGGCCGGCGCCCACGTGGTCTACGGCCTGGTCGGCCTCAAGACCCACAGCAAGACCGCCCTGGTCGTCCGCCGCGAAGGCGCCATCCTCCGACGCTACGTGCATATCGGCACGGGCAACTACAACCCCAAGACCGCCCGCCTGTACGTCGACATCGGACTACTCAGCTGCCGGCCGGAGCTGGGCGCGGACGTGACCGACCTGTTCAACAACCTGACCGGCCTGTCGCGCCAGCGGTCGTTCCGCCGCCTGCTCGTCGCACCGCACAGCCTCCGCTCGCGCTTCCTGGAACTGGTCGAGCGTGAGATCGGTCATGCGACTGCCGGTCGACCGGCACGGATCATCCTGAAACTCAATGCGATCGTGGACATCGCGGTGATGGAGGCGCTGTATCGCGCATCCAATGCCGGCGTCAAGATCGATCTCATCATCCGCGGCGCCTGCTGCATCCAGCCGGGGCTCCCCGGCATCTCCGAGAACATCCGGGTCCGCTCGATCATCGGCGAGTTTCTCGAGCACTCACGGATCTGGAGCTTCGAGAACGGCGGCCTGCGCGACTGGTACATCGGGTCGGCCGACCTGATGGATCGCAACCTCGACCGGCGGGTGGAAGCGGTCGCACCGGTCGAGGATCATGACGCCCAGACGAGGCTGGGCGAGATCATCGATGTCATGCTTGCAGATGACCGGCGGTCGTGGCAGCTCCAGTCGGACGCGACCTGGGTCCGGACCGAGACGCTCGATGGCCGGGAGGGCACGATCGACACCTTCGAGGCGATGAAGGAGGATGCGCTGGAGCACGGCAGCGTCATCGTCGCGCCGCGCGACCCTGCCTTGCCCGTCGGTTCGCTGGATCCACGAGCGTGACGGCGCCCGATCGCCCGGTCGAAGTCGAACTCAAGTACCGGGTCCTCGACCTGGCCGCCGCCGAGCGCTATCTCGTGGCGAAGTCGATCGGGCACTTCGTCGGCGCCAGCACAGCTCGAGCGTCGCAGTCCGAGGATCGCTACGTCGACACCGCCGACGGCGCCCTGGCCCGGGCAGGCTTCGCCGTGCGGATCCGCCAATCCGGGCGGAGCGCCATCGTCTCGGTGAAATCCACGGCACACGAGGAAGGCGCCGGTGGGTCGCTCCGGCGTGAGGAGATCGAGGGTCCGGCCGACCGGGCCACGCCCCCGCACGAATGGCCGGCCTCCGATGCCCGGTCCCTGGTCCTGGAGATCGCCGGCGATGCGCCGCTCATCGAACTCGTCACCATCCGCCAGCTGCGGCGCAAGCGGACGGTCCGCGATGGTGACACCCGGATCGAACTGAGCCTGGACGAAGTCGACGTCGTGGCCCGCTCGAGGGTCATCGATCGGTTTGCGGAGCTCGAGGCGGAACTGGTCAAGGGAGAGGAGGCCCGGCTGGCGCACCTGGCGGAGGTCTTCGATCTCGATCCGGCCCTCGAGTCGGTCAGCGACAGCAAGCTCGAGGCAGCGATGGCATCGGTGCGCGAGCAGGAGCCGGTCCGGCCGCCCGATCCGATGCCGATCGAGCCCGACGCGGGGCCGGTCGAGGCGGCCGAGGAGGCCCAATCGGCGGCGCGGTCGAGGCGGTCGAGGCGGCGGCGATCGAGGCGGCGGCGATCGAGGCGGCATCAGCCAATGCGGAAGCGATCGAGGCGGCCGAGGATGCCCAAGCGGCGGCTGTCGAATCGGTCGAGGTGGCCGAAGCGGCGGCGGTCGAGGCGCTCGAGGAGGCCCGATCGGCGGCGGTCGAGGCGCTCGAGGAGGCTGAGGAGGCGGCGGTCGAAGCGGTCGAGGAGGCCGAAGCGGCGGCGATCGAAGCGGTCGAGGAGGGCGCAGCGGCCGAAGCGGAGGCCGCGGCTGACGAGGCCGACGCTGACGTCGACGGCGAGGGCGACGACGATCGCGAGGACCTCATCGCGGCCGATGATCTGAAGTCGGGCGAGACCTCGATCGAACTGGTGCCGAGTACCTCGGACGTCGTCAGCGAGGCGGTCGAGGTTGCCACGTCGATCGAGACCCATCTCGTCGTCGGCAAGTCACCGGGCGTGACGGCCGATGATCACGTCGCCGAGGCCGCGCGCAAGGTGCTGCGCTTCCATCTCGCCCGGATGCTGGCTCGCGAGGCCGGGACACGAGCCGGCCAGGATCCCGAGGAACTCCACGCGATGCGCGTGGCGACTCGCCGCCAGCGCGCCGCCTGGCGCGTGTTCGGGGGGTCGTTCCGGACGCGGCGGACGAAGCGGTATCGGACCGGCCTGCAGGAGATCGCCTCGCGGCTCGGGGCGGTTCGCGATCTCGATGTCCTCATCGAGGCGGCCGACCGATACCGATCCGATCTCCCGGGGTCGGAGCAACGGGCCCTGGGGCCGCTCCTGGACGACTGGCACCAGCGCCGCGACGACGCCCGGATCCTGCTCGTCCGGGAACTCGATTCGGACGGCTATCGGCGATGGGTGGACGACTACCGGGACTTCGTCCGGACCGAGGGGGCGGCGGTCCTCCCGGTCGGGCCGACCCAGCCACACCGCGTCCGGGACACGACGGCATCGCGGATCTGGTCCGCCTACGAGCAGGTCCTCGGCTACGAGCCGGTCCTGCGCTGGGCCGATGTCGAAACCCTCCACGAGCTGAGGATCGCCGGGAAGTGGCTGCGCTATACGCTCGAATTCGTCCGCGAAGCGCTCGGTGACGATGCCGGGCCACTCATCGCCCGCGTCACCGCACTCCAGGATCACCTCGGCCTGATGAACGACGCCGACGTCGCTGCCTCGATGGCGAGGACATTCCTCGTTGAACACGCCGGCGCCCTGTCCGGCTCGCAGAGCGCGACGATCGGCCGCTACCTGGTCAGCCGGGAACGCGAGGTCGCCCGACTCCGACGGACGATCGCCTCCCCGTGGCGGGGCGTGGCCGGGATCGGGTTCCGCCGCGGCCTGGGGCGGGTCGTCTCCGGGCTCTGACCCGTTCTATCCGCGCCAGCCCTGAGCCATCGTCGCGAGGTGGTCGCGCCACCCCGAGCCGCTGTGGTCCACGGCCAGGATCGCTCCCTCGCGGACACCGGCCTCGGAAACTCGGACCTGGTCGAGCCCGTAACGGTCCATGATCGCTCCGACGATCGCGGCGCCGGCGGGTAGGAGTCGTGCGCGGATCGGCCTGACGAGGTGTCGTTGTGCCGCAAGCGCCGCCGGCTCCGTGGCGAGGATCGCCTGGATCGCCTCGATCCGCTCCCGGGTCAGGACTCGCCCGAGACCGGCATCGGGCAGGACTTTCAACAGGTTCGAAGCCGTCCCGGCGACGGCGACGATCTCGTCAGGGGCGGCGTCCGGTGCGTCTGCGTCGATGGCCGCGACGGCGGCTGCCCGGATATCGGCGACCTCGGTGGCGGTGGGCGGGTCGTGCCGGACGAAACGGTCGGTCAATCGGGCCGATCCGAGCTGGAACCCGATGGCGTGCGGGGGGTGGAGCGGATCGACGACGCAGAACTCGGAACTGCCGCCACCGATATCGACGACCAGCATCGGCCTCGCCACCGGTCGACCCTCGGTGACGCCGACGAGCATCAGGAAGGCCTCCTCATCGTGGGACAACACATGCAGGGCCATCCCCGAGGAGACCTCGACCTGGTGGACGACCGCGGCGGCATCCGCGGCCCGCCTGATCGGTTCCGTGCCCAGCAGCGTGATGTTGGCGGCTCCCAGGCTCTCGGCGAGCTCCACGTAGTGGTTCAGGGTCGCGGCCAGTTCCGACCGTGCCGTGCCGCCGAGATAGCCGTGCTCGGTGACCCGACTGCCGAGCCCGAGGAAGAGCGATTCGTCGAGCTCAGGCTCGAGTCGATGGCCGGCCAGGCCGGCGACGAGCAGATGGACGGAATTCGAGCCGATGTCCACGGCTGCGCCCACGCGGCGATCGGGAAACGTCGCGGCGGCAGGCACCCGCCAAGTCTGCCAGACGGCACGGTCGCTGTGCGCGCGGCGGGACCCGTCGCTATCCTCTGCGGACATGGCCCTCCTCCTCCTCGGCCTTGGTGGCTTCGCCGGCTCGATCTCGCGCTATGTCGTCGACGGTCTCGTGACCGACCGGACGGCCGGCGGGTTCCCATGGGGCACGCTCGCGGTCAATGCGACGGGGTCCTTCCTGCTCGGGGTACTGTTCGCCATGACGACCGAGCGGGCGATCCTGCCGGCTGAGGTGAGGGGTCCGATCATGATCGGGTTCATCGGCGCCTACACGACCTTCTCCACCTACATGCTCGAATCGTGGCGGCTCATCGAGACCGGCTCATGGGCACCCGCCCTCGCGAACCTCGGTGGGTCGATCCTGATCGGGTTGCTCGCCGTGGCGGCCGGCCTGACCATCGGACGGGTCATCTGATGGGCATCGACGGACCCGCCCTGCTCGTCCGGATCTACATCGGCGAAGCCGACCACCGGGACGGGAAGCCGCTCTACCAGGCGATCATCGCGTTCCTGCGCGAGCGCCACCTGGCCGGGGCCACGGTCCTGCGCGGGATCGAGGGCTTCGGGGCGAGTTCGCATCTCCACACGACCCGCCTGCTTCGGCTGTCGGAGGACCTGCCGATCGTCATCGAGGTCATCGACCAGGAGGACCGAGTGCGGGCGGTCCTGCCCGAGCTCGACGTGATGGTCGGCGACGGCCTGATCACCCTGGAACCGATCGAGGTGCTCGCCTACCGGGGCACGACCCGCTCCGAGGGCTGAGGGGCTCCGGGCGATCGCCTCGTTCCCATGACCGGCTGGGCGACCGAGCACGGGCAAACCTGCCGCTGAACGAGTTAACGCTCCCTTAACGCGGCGGGAAACCGGCGTTGACTGGGCGCTGCCACGGTCGGCCTGTCAAAGGGGAGGGACCGCCCCACGACCCGACCGCGGCGATCGCGCGCGGCCAACAGGAGGATCCAGTACGTGACGATCTCACTCAATCGTTCGATCGGAGCGGTCGCCCTGATCGCTGCGATCGCCGTGAGCGCTTGCTCGAGCAGTGGCGCGACGACGGCACCGAGTGGCGCCAGCACGCCGCCCGACGCGATGGGGGCACCTCAACCGCCGAGCGCGGATGTGACACTCCAGGGCGCCGGCGCGACCTTCCCCACCCCGCTCTACGAAACCTGGTTCCAGGATTACACCGACCTGCATGGCAACATCCAGTTCGACTACCAGTCCATCGGATCCGGCGGCGGGATCACCGCGATCACCCAGCAGACCGTGGACTTCGGCGCTTCCGACGCGCCGATGAAGGACGAGGAGATCTCCGCGCTCCCGTCCGACACCACGCTCCTCCACGTCCCGACCGCGCTCGGCGCCGTCGTGGTCATCTACAACCTGCCGGACACCCCCAAGCTCCAGCTCGACTCGGCGAACATCGCCGAGATCTACCTCGGCACGATCACCAAGTGGAACGACCCCAAGATCCAGGCCAACAACCCGGACATCACGCTGCCGGACCTGGCCATCCTCGTCGTCCATCGCTCGGACGGTTCGGGCACGACGAATGCCTTCACGACCTACCTCGACACGGTCGATCCGACCTGGTCGAGCTCGGTCGGCAAGGGCAAGGAAGTCCCGTGGCCGGCCGGGATCGGCGCGTCCGGGAACGACGGCGTCGCGACTGCGGTCAAGCAGACCCCCGGCGCGATCGGCTACGTGGAGCTCAACTACGCGGCCGCGACCGGGCTTGACTCTGCCTATGTCAAGAACGCCGACGGCAATTTCGTCGCCGGCTCGACCGATGGCGTGACTGCCGCTGCTGAGGCCGCGGTCGCGGACTTCCCGGCCGACTTCCGCCAGGCCCCGATCATCAACGGCGCGGGAGCCGACACGTACCCGATCGCTTCCTATACCTACCTGCTGATCTACCAGGAGCAGGCGGATGCGACCAAGGGCCAGGCCCTGGTGGCGTTCACCTACTGGGCGCTGACCGATGGCCAATCCGAAGAGGCCGACCTTGGCTACGCGCCGCTCCCAGGCCCGATCGCCGAGAAAGCCATCGACGAGCTCCACCTCATCACCGCCGGTGGCAGCCCGATCTGGCCCTGATCGACAAGAGCCGATGACGCATCTCACCCTCGCTGCTCGATCCCGCCAGGGGTCAAGCCGTATCGCCGACGTCCTCTTCCGCGGGTCGTCGCGGGTCGCGGCCGTCGGGATCATCGGGCTGCTCGTCGCGATCGCCGCGCTCCTGCTCTGGGACTCGCGGCTGACCTGGCAGACATTCGGGGTCATCGACTTCATCACCGGCTCCACCTGGGACGCGGTCCGCAATGTCTACGGCGCGTGGCCGTTCATCGTCGGGACCGTCCTCGCGGCGCTCCTGGCGGTGATCATCGCTGCTCCCATCGGCCTGATGACGGCGATCTACCTGTCCGAATGGTCAGTCGGCCGATTGGCCACCCCGCTCACGTTCATGATCGAACTCCTGGCCGCCATCCCGAGCGTCGTCATCGGCCTGTGGGGCGTGTTCATCCTTGCGCCGTTCCTGCGGACGACGGTCGAGGCCTGGATCGTCTCGGTCTTCGGCTGGATCCCGTTCCTCGGCGGGCCTACCTACGGGATCGGGCTGTTCTCGGCCGGGGTCATCCTGGCGATCATGATCCTGCCGACGATCGTCACCATCTCCCGGGAAGTCATCCAGGCGGTCCCGGGCTCGCAGCGCGAGGCCATGTTCGCCCTCGGCGCGACACGCTGGGAAGTGGTCCGCCGGGTGGTCATCCCGTTCGCCAAGTCGGGGATCATCGGTGCGATCATCCTCGGCCTCGGCCGGGCACTCGGGGAGACGATGGCGGTGACGATGGTCATCGGCAACAAGGACGCCATCCCGACCACGCTCTTCGACCAGACCCAGACCATCGCGTCGAAGATCGCGACGACATTCAGCGAAGCCTCGGTCGGGATCCAGCAGTCCAGCCTCATCGCGCTCGGCCTCGTCCTCCTGGTCATGACCGTCGTGATGAACATCATCGCCCGCCTCCTGGTGTGGCGCGTCGCCGGCCCGACCGGGGGCCAGCGATGACGGCCGCGACGCCTGCCGTTCGCACGGCCCGCCTGACCGGGACCCGGGCGGCCGCACGCCGGATGTGGATGGACCGGATGATGCGCGGGATCGCCGGCGTAGCGACCGTGTTGTGCGTGATCCCGCTCGCCGCCGTGCTCATCTTCGTGACCCTGAACGGCCTCGCGGCACTGAACCTCGACCTCATCACCAGACCACCCCGAGCCCAGGGCATCAATGGTGGGGCGCTACCGGCGATCCTCGGATCGATCCAGATGGTCGGCCTGGCCACACTGATGGCGATCCCGTTCGGTGTCCTCGCTGGTGTCTACGTCAACGAGTTCAGCACCACCAGGGCCGCCCGCGGCATCCGGTTCTCGGCCGACGTCCTCGTCGGCGTCCCGTCGATCCTGGTCGGCATCTTCGTGTTCACGATCCTCGTCCTGCCGTTCAAGCAGTACAACGCATTCGCCGGCAGCGTCGCCCTGGCCGTGATCATGGTCCCGGTGATCATGCGGACGACCGAGGAGATCCTGAAGCTCGTCCCGGGGGCGCTCCGCGAAGCCTCCCTTGCTCTCGGTATCCCGACCTGGCGGACGGTCCTGTCGGTCGTCATCCGGACTGGTCTTCCGGGGATCCTGACCGGGATCATGCTCGCGGTCGCACGAGCAGCGGGTGAAACGGCGCCCCTCCTCTTCACCGCCCTTGGTAGCCGGCTGACGAACGTCGGGGACTTCTCGAAGCCGATGGATGCCCTGCCGTTGTTCATCTACACCAACGCCCGTCAGCCGTACGAGCTCCAGAACCAGCAGGCCTGGGGCGCGGCCTTCCTGCTCTTGATGTTCGTTCTCGCCGTGAATATCCTCGTCCGGGCTCGTACCTCGGGGCGACGGGCACTATGAAGGATCGTGAACCGATGACGACCGAGCTCCAGCCTGCCCCAGTCCGGGATCCCGGCTCGACCGACGGCCTCCCGCCCGCCGGATCGGAGGCCTCGACCTCCGCGACGCCTTCGACGCCTTCTACGGCTGCCGCGACTGGCGCGGCAGCTGCGATGTCGGGTCGCATCGACGTCAAGGACCTCAACGTCTACTACGGTGCCTTCCGGGCCGTCCGCGAGGTCGACCTGATGATCAAGCCCCACGCGATCACCGCGATCATCGGCCCGTCGGGCTGTGGCAAGAGCACCTTCCTGCGAACGCTCAACCGGATGCACGAGCTCACGCCGAATACTCGAGTCGAGGGCTCGGTCCGCCTCGACGACGAGGACATCTACGCTCCGGAGGTCGACCCGGTCGCCCTGCGCCGGGTCGTCGGCATGGTCTTCCAACGCCCGAACCCCTTCCCGACGATGTCGATCTATGACAACGTGATCGCGGGCCTGAAGCTGACCGGCCGCCCGAAGGGGACCGACTTCGACGAGGTCGTCGAGCGGTCGCTCCAGCGCGCAGCACTGTGGGACGAGGTCAAGGACAAGCTCAAGCAGGGTGGCACATCGTTGTCCGGCGGCCAGCAACAGCGGCTGTGTATCGCGCGGGCCCTGGCGGTCGATCCTGAGGTCATCCTGATGGACGAACCGGCTTCGGCGCTCGATCCCGTGGCAACACTTCGGATCGAGGAACTCATGGCTGAGCTGCGTGCCAATTACACGATCGTCATCGTCACCCACAATATGCAGCAGGCGTCGCGGATCAGCGACTACACCGCGTTCTTCACGATGGGTGAGGACCGTGCGGGCATTCTCGTCGAGATGGACGAGACGACCACGATCTTCACCAACCCGAAGCAGCAACTGACCGAGGACTACGTATCCGGTCGGTTCGGCTGATCGGGCAGCCACCGATGCGCGACTGACGACAGCCCGGGGAGACGATCATGGACCGACAGATCAACGACCTGATCAACGATGAGTCGACCGACGACATCCGCGGTGCCCTGTCCACGACGCCCAGAGAGACCCTCGACCGCGAAGAACAGCTCATCCGGGACGCCGTGCTTCGCATGGGCGCGCTCGTCGAGGCGGCGATCCGCGAGGCAAGTCGATCGCTGGTGGACCACGATGCCGCCCTGGCCCTGGATGTGGTCAAGGGCGACGCCATCATCAACGAGGCGCAGCGAGGCGTGTCGCGGCTGATCTCCGTGACGATCGCAACCCAGCAGCCGGTCGCCCGCGACCTGCGCTACCTGTTGACCCTCGACCACGTGACCTATGAACTCGAACGGATCGCGGACCACGCGGCCTCGGTCGCGAAGGCGGTCATCAAGCTCGCCCCCGAGCCGCCGCTCCAGCGCTACGTCCACCTGCCGGAGATGGCCGAGCGAGCGGCCGTCCTCGTCCATGGCGTCCTCCTTGCCCTGGTCGACTCGGACGCCGTGAAGGCACGCGAGATCGCCATCGAAGACGACGAGATCGACCGGCTGTACCACTCGACATTCGACGAGGTCGTCGAGCTGATGCGAGCCGATCCGGCCAACGTCGAGCGCGGCACGCGGATCATCATCGCCTCGCACTACCTCGAGCGAATCGGCGATCGCGCGACCAACATCGCCGAGGACGTCGTCTACCTGGTGACCGGAGACGTGGAGGATCTCAATCCATGAGGATCATGTTCCCGTGGTGACCGAGCTGTACGTCCTCCGCCACGCGCATGCCGGCGACTCTGCGGCGTGGACCGGGCTCGACGCCGACCGACCACTGTCAGCCAAGGGTGAGCGCCAGGCCGAGCGGCTCGGCCGATTCCTCGCCAGCATCCACTTCGCGCCGGATGCGATCATCACCTCGCCCAAGGTGCGGGCGGCGCAGACCGCTGCCTCCGTGGCCAGCCATCTGGGTCGTTCCGTCACGATCGACCCGCGGCTGGGCGAAGGGTTCGATCTCGAGTCGCTCGAAGCCGTGCTGCGCGACGCCGGCGATCCCACCCGACCGGTCATCGTCGGACACGATCCGGACTTCAGCGACATCGTCACGCGGTTGTGCGGCGCGGCTGCGATCCCGATGCGAAAGGGCGCGCTCGCGCGGATCGACGTCGATCGGCCGCTCGTCGACGGCCTCGGGACCCTGCGCTGGCTCCTGCCCCCCGATCTCCTCGCTCCGAAGGGCTGACGCCGGCTAGTCGCTCGCTTCCGACCCCGGCGAGGTCTCCGGGAAGGGCAGGGCGATCGGGTCGGTCGCGAGCCGGCTCCGGCCGTCGGCGTCGAAGCGGTCGAGGCCGAGCTCGGACGCATCGATCAACGCCGTCTCACCGTCGACGATGAGATCGGCGGCCACTCGGGCGACGCCCGGGCCCCACATCATCCCGTGACCCCCGGCCGAGGCGACGGTGACCCCCTCGATGGGCGTACCGCCACGCGCGAGGGCGGGCCCGACGATCGGCAGGTGATCCGGCGTGTAGTCGATGGTCGCCGTCCAGATCCGGCGCAGCCCCAGCTCGGTGGTCACGGGGACGAGGCTGCCGAGGCGAGCACGCATCGCGTCGTAGTACGTCCAGTCGATCATCCGGGCCGGTCCCGGCCGGTCGTCCGGATCGCTCCAGCCGAACAGGAGCCCACCCTCCTCGAGTCGCCAGTACAGACCGGCCCCGATGTCGAAGACCATCGGCGCCCGGGGGAGATCGAACGCCGGGTGCGGCTCAAGGACCGCGACGGTATGGCGGACGGCGCCGGTGGGGATATCGACCCCGGCAAGCCGACCCACTGCCCGGAGACTCGGACCGCCCGTGAGGAGGACGCGTGGCGTCTCGATGATCCCGGCATCCGTCTCGACGGCGACGACGCGCCGGCCACCGCCCGGTGACACCTCGGTCCGCAACCCGGTGAACCGGGTCCGTTCCCGCAGGCTGACCCCGGTTGCCTGCATCGTCAGCGAGTAGGCGAGCACGTTGCGCGGCGGATCGATCGCTCCATCGGTGGCGATGAAGCTGCCGCCGCGGTGACCCGTCGGGGCCAGCGTTCCCGCGAGCGCGGCGGCCTCGGCCGGGCCGAGCCAGCTGACATCGAGCCCGATGCGCCCGCTGCATGGCGACCCGTGCGTGCCCGGCCGTCTCATCGTCCTCGGTGACGGCGAGGATCAGGTACCCGAGCTCGCGGAACCCCGAGTCGGTGCCGTAGGCTGCGGATTGGCCGTTGTAGAAATCGATCGACCAGCGCCCGAGGGCGACGGCCGCCGGGGTCCCGCCCTGGGCGCGCACGATGCCGGCGGCGCGCGAGGAGGCGCCGCTGCCGACGGTCCCCTGCTCGACCACGATGACCCGTCCGACGCCGCCCGCCTGGGCGAAGACCGACGCCCATCCTCCGATCGTCCCGGCCCCGACGACCACGAGATCCGCCCGATCGACCCGATCCGTCACGATGCCCCCCTTCACGTCGAGCGCCGCACCCTCGACGCACATGGCCGACACGCCCAGTCGCTCGAGACGGTCGAATGTCGATCGTCCCCGGACCGTGAAGGCGGCAACGTCGAGACCGGCCGCCCTGGCCGCCCCAGTGCTCGCCGCGTCGAGCGATCGCCAGCCGGCCGCGACAGCCTGACAGCCGAGCTGCGTCGCCACGTCGATGGCATCCGGATCTAGCCGATCGGCGATCAGCCAGCGCGGCCAGCGCGGAGCAAGATGGGAGACCCGGTCGAGGGCGATCGGGTCGTACGAGGAGACGACCGCACGTTCCAGACCCGGCCCACGCCCCGCGGCCATCACTTCGACGAAGGCGGGGCCGATGTCCGCCTTCAGTTCGACGTCGAGGAAGGCGTTGCGACCCACCGCGGCCAGGACCGCCCAGAGGGTCGGCACACCGAGCTCCTCGAGGGCATTCGCCGACATGCCGTCGACGCGGTCCGGCCGGCCGTGGACCCGGGCAAGGGTGTCGTCGTGGTAGACCACCGGGACGCCGTCGCTCGAGGTCCTGACGTCGAACTCCAATCCGTCGCAGGCCGGGATCGCCATCGCCGCCCTGAACGCATCGATCGTGTTCTCCGGGGCGTGTCGCCAGTCACCGCGATGGGCGAGGCGCAGGGCGATCGGCGGAGCCATCGGGGTCGCTAGCCGATCTGGAGCATCGCGCTGATCCCGATGTGGTCGCTCGGGAAGAGCGTGGGATCGTCGGCGTCGGGGCGATCGAACACGAGCCGCGACGACTCGACCGTGACCGCCCCGCGGACCCAGATGTAGTCGAGACAAGCCGGATCGCCGTCCGTGTCCATCGCGGGCGCCTGCAGGCCGGACGGCCAGGTGACCGCCGGCTCCGCGCCGTTGGCCTCCGCGAAGGCGGATCGGAAGCCGGCCGCCCGAAGTCGGCTGGGTGCGGGTTCCAGGGGATGGGCGTTGAAGTCGCCCATGACGATCGTGACGTCACTGGGTGGGCCGTCGGCCAGCCACTCGACGATCGCTGCCGTCTGCTCGTCCCGGGCGCTGGCATCCGGGACGAGATGATGGAGGTGGGTGACGACCACTCGGACGTTGGCGCCGCCGGGCATCGCGACGGTGCTCGACTGGGCCGATCGCTGCAAGCCGAGTTCGAGCCGATCGACCCCGTCCGTGGCCAATGGCTCGCGGATGAGCAGGCTGTTCCCGTACTCCGGCCGACCGGCCCATCCACGGACCGCGCGGTAGTGGCCTTCGCCGGCCGCCCCGATCAACCGGTCCTGCTGCATGACGTAGACGACCTCCTGGAGCCCGAGCAGGTCGGGCTGCAGGGCGGCCATGTCGGCGAGCAGGAGCGGCAGGCGTTCGAACCAGCGATCGGCCAGGTTCCGGATGTTGAGCGTCGTCACGTGCAGTCGGTCCATCAAACCCCCTCGGCGACCGGGATCGAGAACGAAAATGTACTGCCGATCCCCTCGGTCGAATTCGACCCAGATCCGGCCGCCGTGCTGCTCCACGATGTGCCGGGAGATGGCCAGTCCCAGCCCGGTCCCACCGGTCTCGCCCCGGACGCGTGCCCGGTCCACCTTGTAGAAGCGCTCGAAGATCCGGCCCTGCGCGGCGGGCGGGATGCCGACCCCATGATCAGCCACGGCCACGACGACCTCGGTCGGTTCGGGCCTGACCGCGACGGTCACCGGTCCGCCTCCCGGACTGAACTTCACGGCGTTGTGCAGCAGGTTCACGATGACCTGGCCGAGCCGATCGGCATCGCCCCGGACCGACGGGATCGAACCTTCGATCGCGACCTGCAGCGCGACGGCCTGGCGCTCGGCGAAGAGTCGGAGGCGTTCGGTGGAGTCGGTCGCCAGCTCACCGAGGTCGAGCAGGTCCAGGACCCCGAGGGCCCCGCCGCTTTCGATCCGCGACAGGTCGAGCAGCTCGTTGACCATCTGGACGAGGTGGCCGGTCTCGACCTCGATCTTGCCGATCCGGTCGCGCATCCTGGGCGGCACTGCCTCCCCGGACGCATCGGCCTCGCGAGCGAGCGTCTCGGCCAGCAGGCTCACGGTCGTCAGGGGCGTTCGCAGTTCATGCGACAGATTGTCGATGAACTCGGCGCGGATCTGCTGGAGCCGGCGCAGCTCGGAAACGTCATCGATGATCAGCCAGAGGCCGCCGGACGGGGCCGTGCGAGCCCGGAGCAGCAGGCGCGGTCCGTCCGCCCCGGCCACCGCGATCTCGCCGCTCGCCGACCCACTCGCCATCGCCGTGCGGGCCAGGCCCTCCACCCCGGTATCGAGGAACGCCTCGATCAACGAGTGCCCGGCCAGCGGCGTCGCCGTCTTCCCAAGGAGCTCGTGGGCCGCCGCATTGGCCCGGACGATCCGAAGTCGATCGTCGACGAACAGGACGCCCTGCGCCATGGCATCGACGAATGCCGTCCGATCGTCGATCAGCGTGTCGACCTGCGCTTCAGCGCGGGCGACGTCGTCCTGGAGCGACGCGGCGGCGGCGACCGGATCGCGCTCCGGCCCGATCCCGAGCCGCTGGTGGATCCGAGCCATCGCCCGTCGCTGGCGCAGGGCGATGACGATCACGACGCCGAGACCGACGATCGCCACAGCGGCGACGATGAACCATGCATCCACACCGCGAGCATGGCATAGCCGATGGTCGCGATGTCAGCGCGGCCGGCTCGGTCAGCCGCGTTCCGGCCGACGGACCTGGATCGGCGGGTCGTCTGGCAGGAAGCGTGGTCGCCAGGCGCGGGTCAGCGAAGCGAAGGTCGACGCCGGGAATGCGTGTCGCAGCACGAGCAGGTGGGCGAGCCGTTCGGCGGCGCGACGAGCGCGGGTCAGCGTGGCGCGGTCGGTCGTGCCGCTCGGGATGGCCGCCGCGGCATCGCGAGCGGCCAGCACGGACGACACGCGCAGCGCCTCGTCATCGGCCGGAGACGTCCCCGGCGGCCACGGATCGTCGGCCTGGCGGTCGGCCCCGGATCTCGCAGCGGTCGCCGCCAATGCCCTGATCCCGGCGGCATCGAGCGTCGCCAACCGCTCGATCCAGCCAACGACGGCCGCCCCGTTCGGACCGTAGCGTGGCTGGCCGACGGCCGCCTCCCAGCCACGTGTCAGGCGCTCTCGAGCCCGGTCGCGGAACGGGTCGGTCAGGAGTTCATCGAGGAACGTCCCGAGCACGAGTTCCGTGCCGTACCCCTCCACCGCGTCGCGCACGCCCGGACGTGCCGCGGCCGTCGGATCGAGCCGGGCATCGATCGAGGTGGACAACGCCTCAAGGGCCGCAAGCCGATCGGGCGGCAGGAACCGGGCGATCGTCGCCCCGAACGCGATCGGCGGCGGCTCTGCGCAGGCGAGCCGGTCGATCTCATCCGGCCCAAGGTCAGACACCCGGTCGAGATAGCTCGCGAGCGCTTCGGCCGGATCGACCGACCGCCGGTGGGTCCGGCGCAGCGGATCCTTCGCCGCAACGGGGGCACCCGCCGCATCGCCACGGCGAGGCTGACGGCCGGCGGAATCCCGGATCGACCGGCGCAGTCCACGTTCCCGGTCATAGCGTGCCCGGAGGGTCGCGTCGCTCAGCCAGTCGTGGGCGACGTTGATCCGCTTCGATCGCTCGAGTCCGGTCGCGCCGGCGACGTCGGGGTGATGACGCCGCAACAACGACCGCCAGGCCACCTCGATCGCTTCGGGGCTCGCGTCGACGGAGATCTCCAGGCGAGCGTACAGGTCGTCGGCGGGCAGGCTCGGTCGAGGTGGCACGCCCGCATCCTACCGGGCCGATCCCCGGCTCGGCCGTCCGGGCAGGCTCACGACGGTCAACCGCCCTTGAGCAACGCCTCCGCTTCCTCGATCGAACGAGTCGACCGCTCGCCGGTCGCCCGGTCGACGATCTCGACCCCACCGGCGGCCAGCGATCGCGGGCTCACGGTCAGGATCCAGGGCATCCCAAGCAACTCCGCATCGGTGAACTTCACGCCGGGCGATTCATCGCGGTCATCCCACAGGATCTCGCGGCCGAGCTCGATCGAGGCCTGGTGGAGACGCTCGGCGATCTCGATGACCCGGGGGTCCTTGTTCCCGCCGATCGTCACCAGGTGGGCCGCGTAGGGCGCGACCTCGGCCGGCCAGACGATCCCCTTCTCGTCGTGATGCGCTTCGACGATGCATGCCGCGCTTCGGCCGACCCCGATGCCGTACGAGCCCATGATGATCTGATGGGACTGGCCGTCCTCACCGAGATACGTCGCTCCGGCAGCGTCGGTGAACTTGGTCCCGAGCTTGAAGATGTTGCCGACTTCGATCCCGTTGCGCAGGACGACCGGCTCGCCACAGATCGGACATGGGTCGCCGGCCTGGGCGTTGGTGATGTCGGTGACGACGTCCGCCTGGAAGTCACGGCCGACGTTCACGTTGCGGTAGTGGAACCCCTCCCGGTTGGCCCCGGCGACCAGGTTCGGCGATCGATCGACCAGGTCGTCGACGACGACGAACGTGCCCGAAGCACCGACCGGTGAGCCGTATCCGGGCTCCATGCCGGCAGCGCGGATCTCCTCCACCGTGGCCGGCCGGATGCCGCCCACAGCTTCGGCGGCGTTGCCGAGCTTCGTCTCGTTGACCTCGAAGTCGCCGCGCACGATGGCGGTCACCAGCCGGCCGTCGCCGGTCACGAAGAAGGCGGCCTTGGCGGTCTGCTCGGGCCCGATCCCCAGGAACGCCGCAAGCGAGGCGATCGTGGTCGTACCCGGGGTCGCGACCTCCTCCATCGGCAACGGCGCGGACCTGGCTTCGGATTCCGGCTTGGGCATGACCGCGACCTGGCGGTTGGCCGCGTAATGGCCGGTCTCGCACAGGACGAGGACGTCCTCCCCGGCTGGATTGAGGACCATGAACTCATGGGCCAGGCTGCCACCCATGATCCCCACGTCCGAGGCGACCACGACGACGTCCAGCCCGAGTCGTTCGAACGTCCGGACGTAGGCCTCGTATTGGGCGTCGTAGCTGGCGTCGAGGCCAGCCTGGTCACGATCCGCGCTGTACGCGTCCTTCATCACGAACTCGCGAACGCGGATGAGCCCCCCGCGTGCCCGGGGTTCATCCCGCCATTTCGTCTGGAAGTGATAAACCTGCAGCGGGAGCTGGCGATACGACTGGACGATATCGCCGAGGAGCAGCCCGACGACTTCTTCGTGGGTCATCGCGAGAACCATGTCGCGGCCGTTGCGGTCCTTGAACCGGGTCAGCTCCGGGCCGATCGCCTGAAAGCGGCCACTGGCCCGCCAGATATCGGCCGGATGGACGACCGGCATCTCCATCTCCTGGCCGCCGATCCGATCCTGCTCCTCGCGGATGATCTGCTCGACCCGGTCATTGACCCGCTTGCCGAGCGGCAGCAACGAGTAGATCCCCGATCCGAGCTGTCGGACGTAGCCCGCCCGGACGAGCAGCCGGTGTGACGGCATCTCGGCCTCGGCCGGGTCGTCGCGGAGGGTGGCGAAGAAGAGTTTGGAAAGACGCATCCGCGAAGGATAGCGGGTGCGCCGCCCGGCTACGATAGGGTGACACCAAGCAGGAGGCCCCGCGTTGGATGGCGTGACCGCCATGCTCGTCGTCGTCGTCGCCCTGGCGTCGTGTTCGACTACACGAATGGGTTCCACGACACGGCCAACGCGATCGCGACATCGGTCGCGACCCGAGCCCTGTCGCCCGGTCGGGCCATCCTCATGGCCACGGCCTTCAACTTCATCGGGGCCTTCGCGGGCACGGCCGTCGCCAAGACGATCGGGAGCGGCCTCGTCGACGATCAGACGACGACCCAGGCGATCGTCGCGGCGGCGCTCATCGGCGCGATCCTGTGGAACCTCATCACCTGGCAGCAGGGTCTGCCGAGTTCGAGCAGTCATGCCCTGATCGGGGGGCTGATCGGGGCCACGGTCATCGCCGCCGGAACCGACGCGCTGAACATCAACGGGATCGTCAACAAGGTCATCATCCCGATGCTCACGTCACCGGTGCTCGGGTTCTTCATCGCTTTCGCGCTCATGTTGGCCCTGTACTGGACCTTCCGGTCGTCGAAGCGCAAGCCGATGGGCCGCCGCTTTCGCCGGCTCCAGGTCTTCTCCGCAGCGTTCATGGCCTTCGCCCACGGCTCGAACGACGCCCAGAAGACGATGGGCATCATCACCCTCGCCCTCGTCTCGGCCGGGGTCCTCGACGAGGTCGTCGTCCCGACCTGGGTGATCGTGGTCTCGGCGACCGCGCTGTCCGCCGGGACCGCGGTCGGCGGCTGGCGGATCATGAAGACGATGGGGCAACGCGTCGCCAAGCTGGAACCGGTCCACGGGTTCGCCGCCGAGACGACCGCCGCATCCATCCTGTTCGCCACGGCCCATTTCGGGATGCCGGTCTCGACGACCCAGGTCATCTCGGGGTCGATCATGGGCGTGGGCGCGAGCCAGGGAGCCCGGGCCGTGCGCTGGGGCGTCGCCCGTCGCATCCTGTTCGCCTGGGTCCTCACCATCCCGGGCGCCGCCGTCATCGCCGCGCTGTGCTGGGTCGTCCTGAACGCACTGGGGGCCCCATGACCATCCTCGACCCGACTCGCCCATCACCAGTGACACGAACCGATCCAGCCCCAGGCACCGATCCGGAGGGACCCCGATGAACATCCACATCTTGCCCAAGGACCCGAAGTTCTTCGAGTTGTTCGTGGCCGATGGCGAGAACCTTGCGGCCGCGGCCGCCGCCCTCCACGACATGGTCGAGCAGTACGACCGGCTCGAAGCCCGGGTCGCCACCATCCAGGGACAGGAGAAACGCGGAGACGAGATCGACGAAGAGGTCACCCGCCGGCTCGAGGATGCGTTCGTCACCCCGTTCGATCGCGAGGACATCCACGAACTCGTGTCCAGGCTCGATGACGTCGTCGACGGGATCCAGTCGATCGCCGAAGCGTTCGTGATCTACGGGGTCGACCGGCCGACCGCCGAGGCCCGCCGACTTGCGGCCATCCTGGATGCGACAGGCCCAGGAGCTGTTCGCCGCCCTCGGCAAGCTGGACGGACTCAAGGACCTGGAGCGCCACTTCGCCGCGGTGCACCAGCTGGAGAAGGAGGCCGACGGGCTGTCGAGGGCCGCCATGGCCCGCCTGTTCGCCGACGACCTGCCGCCGATCGAAGTCATCAAGTGGCGCGACCTGTACACCTACTTCGAGGACACCATCGACGCGGCCGAGGATGCGGTCGAGGCGATGGAGCGGATGTACCACAAGGCGAACTGAGGGCAGGCGCCGCCGGATCTCAGGGAGGGCGGCGGAAGACGTACCCGACGCCGCGCACCGTGTGGATGAACGCCGGATGGCCGGGATCGGCCTCGATCCGGCTACGCAGCCAGTGGACGTGCACGTCGACCGTCCGCGTCTCGCCGCCGTAGTCGTAGCCCCACACGTGCTCGAGGAGTTGGTCGCGGGTGAAGACCTGGCCCGGGTGGCGGATGAGGAACGCGAGCAGCTCGAACGCCTTGGGCTTGATCGGGACGACCTGCCCGTCACGGAGTAGCCGACGCCCGCCTAGGTCGGCCTGGATCGGCCCGAGGTCGACGACGGCCGGGGGCCGCTCGACGGCGACCGCCTGATCCGAGCGACGGAAAAGCGCCCGGATCCGGGCCGACAGCTCTCGCAGGCTGAACGGCTTGGTGACGTAGTCGTCGGCCCCGAGCTCGAGCCCGACCACCTTGTCGAGCTCCGAGTCCTTGGCCGTCAGCATCACGATCGGCACGCCGGACTCGGCGCGGATGATCCGGCAGACCTCGATCCCGGACAACTCGGGGAGCATCAGGTCGAGCAGGATGAGATCGGGCTGGTCGGCCCGGAACCGGGTCAGTGCCTCGCGACCGTCGGCGGCCGCAACGATCCGGAATCCGTCGGCTTCGAGCGCGTCCACCAGGGCTTCCCGAAGGGTCGGCTCGTCTTCGACGACGAGGATCGTGCGTGCCATCCAGGATCGATGATAGCGGCGAGTGTTAACGCCGCATTGTCCTCAGATGCCGGCCGCGAACGCGTACAGGGCGCTGAAGGCCGTGTAGCCGGCCAATCCGAGCGACCAGCATCGGCGGGATCGCGAGGTAGCCACGTCGCGAGTCGTCGGCGGTCCGGCCCACGAGCGGCGGTACCGAGACCCCGGCGGCGATGAATGCGACGCCGACCACCGGCTCCGTGAGGATCCCGACGAGGTAGACACCCTCGGCGATCGTCACCGCGGCCAGGAGCCCGATGGCGAGTCCACGCCGCCACGGTCGATCGCCTCGCCACCACCGACCGGCGATGCCGAAGACGGCCCCACCGACGAGCGCCCCGGTCCCCCACACGAGGAGCGAGCTGGACGATGCCCCGTACCCGAACCGTAGCTCGACCATCGCGTAGTAGCTGACGAGCGCCAGGATCATCGCCCCGATCCCGCTGCCGGCGGCCCAACCAGGCGTGGGCATCAACGACCCGACCGTGAAGGCGACCAGGAGCCAGGGCGAGATGGCATTGGCAACCTGACCGAACCCTGCCGGCAGGAAACCCTGGCCGACCTGGGTCAGGACACCGGTGGCCAATCCCGGCCGCGACGATCAGACCGATCGCCGGCCACGGGACACGAACGACCCGGGGCGCTCGAAGGACGGGTGCTGGATCGGCGGTCATCGAGCGTCCCCGGTGATCGTGGTCGCGCCGGTCAGGCCGTCGGGTGGAGTCGCTCCGGCAGCTCCATGAAGTACTCGACGAATTCGGCGCAGCGTCCGTGCGCATCGAAGCGAAGGGCCCAGTGGTTGTAGTAGAGCGCCCGGAATGAACCGTCCGGGTTCGTGTACCGACTCTCCCCGATCGCCGACGCTCGGTCCCCGTCGAAAGCCCAGACGTCGTAGTGGGCCGCCCACGTCCCAGGCTCGTCCTTCGCCTCGAGCCAGTCGGCCACGATCGCGGCTCGACCGACGACCGGTTCCCGGTACGGTTGATAGCGGTACGACGCGTCCTCGGTGAACAGGTCTCCGATCGCCTCCGGGTCGTAGCTGTCCCAGGCCGCGACATATCGCTCCAGCCAGCGCTGGACGTCGTCATGGGTCATCGTTCCATCAGCTCCCTTCGTCGAGGGCGGCGATCGCCCGGTCCAGTCGCTCGATGGTCCGCTCGAACCCGAGCGCGACGAGCGTATCGAAGAGTGGCGGAGTGGCCGTCCGGCCCGTCACCGCGACCCGGATGGCCATGAACAGGTCACCGACCTTCCAGGTGTGCGCCTCGGCCACCGCGCGGAGGCGCGGCTCGAGCTCGTCGGCCTCGAAGGCGACCGGGCCGGTCTCGGCGATGACGGCGCGGGCGGCGGCGAGGCCGGCCCGGGCGGTGGGTACATCCCAACGCTTCGGCACCAGCAGCGCGGGATCCACCGACAGGTCGCGGACCCACAGGAAGCCGACGAGTTCCCCGATGGCACCGAGCGTCGGCAAACGTTCGGCGACGAACGGCAGGAGGGCGCGCAACTCGTCGTCGGGCGGCATCCAGTCGATCCGGCCGGCGGCGAGCTCCGCGGCCACGAATGGACGCAGCCGTTCGACGAGGTCTTCCGGCTCGAGCCGCCGGATCCACTGCCCGTTCAGCCACTCGAGCCGGCCGCGGTCGAAGACGGCACCGCCCTTGTGGACCTGGTCGAGTTCGAAGCGCTCGACGATCGCATCGATCGACAGCACCTCCTCCTCGGTCCCGGTCGCCCAGCCGAGGAGGGCGAGGTAGTTGACCAGCGCCTCGCGGACGAACCCTTCCGCGATGTAGTCGGCGACGGCGGTCTGGCTCTTGCGTTTGCTCATCTTCGTCCGGTCCGGGTTCAGGATGAGCGGGAGATGGGCGAACCTCGGCTCCGGATACCCGAGGGCCCGGAACAGGAGGATGTGCTTCGGCGTGTTCGACAGGTGGTCCTCGCCGCGGATCACGTCGCTGATCTGCATCGCCGCGTCATCCACGACGACGGTGAAGTGGTAGAGCGGGGAGCCGTCGCCCCGAACGATGACGAAATCGCCACCCAGGTCGGCGACATCGAAGGCGACCCGGCCACGGACGACGTCGTCGAACTCGACGACGCCGCTTCCGACCCGAAAACGCAGGGCGCCGGGGCGTCCCTCCGCCGCGCGGGCGACGCGTTCGTCGGGGGTCAGGTTCGCGCACCGACCGACGTATCGAGGGGGCAGCCGGGCGGCTTCCTGGGCCTTCCGGTCGGCGGCCAGTTCCTCGGCCGAGCAGAAGCACGGATAGGCCTGATCGGCAGCGAGCAGGCGCTCGGCAGCCTCGGCGTAGATCGGCAGGCGCGACATCTGGCGATACGGCGCGAACGGCCCGCGAGCCGCCTCACCGGCGACGTCCGGCCCCTCGTCCCAGTCGAGTCCCAACCAGTGCAGCCCGTCAAGGATGTCCCGCTCGAACGCGATCGAGCTCCGGGCCTGGTCAGTGTCCTCGAGCCGCAGGACGTAGGTGCCGCCGGTGTGGCGGGCCCACAGGTAGTTGAACAGGGCCGTTCGGGCCGTCCCGATATGGAGCGGACCGGTCGGACTCGGCGCGATCCGGACCCGGGGGGCAGCCATCCGCTTCAGCGCCCCGGGACGCGATGGAACAACGCCGGGTCCGCCTCACCGGGAAGGACCCTGACGAGCGAGGCCGGCCGAAGGCCGAGGGTGGCCCGGCCGCGCGGACCATCGAGGGTCAACGAGTCGAGCGACTCGCTCCGGGCGAGGATCGAGACGTGGGCGCCGGGGGTCAGCGCGCGGGCCTCCAGGTACGAGAGGAGCCCGGCGTCTTCTTCGGCCTCTTCGGTGATCCTGAGGATCGTCGCCCGAGCGCCCGCGTCCATCTCGCTGAGCCTCGTCCCGGCAGGGCGTCGATGAGCGATCTCGGCGTCGATCGGGTTGCCATGCGGGCAGGTCTCGGGGTGCCCCAGGATCTCGTCGAGCCTGGCTTCGACCCGCGGCGAGATCGCCCCTTGCAGGCGCATCGCCTCGTCGTCGGATTCGGCCCAGCCAAGGCCGATCACCGACGTGAGCAGCCATTCGAGCAGCGCGTGGCGACGGAAGATGGCGTCTGCCGACGTCCGGCCGGCTGGGGTCAGATGCAGTTCCCGGCCGGCGTCATGGGCGACCAGCCCGTCGGCCACGAGCCGCCTGAACATCTCGCTGGCGGCCTGGCTCGTCACGCCCAGGTGCCGCGCGACCTGGGCGGCCGTGACCCGCTTGTCCTCGGACCCGACGAGGACCCGCAGCGCGAGCAGGTACTCCTGGGCGGCGGCGGACAGGTCGCGTTGGTCACGGCGCTTGGGCATGGGCTCAGGATACGGGACTGGTCGCCGATGGACGCTGGCGGATGCGAGCGATGACCGCGATCGCCAGCCCGACCAGCCAGGCGCCGACGAGGATCAAGCCCAGGGCCGTCCGCCGGGCGTCGTCCGATGGCCCACCGCCGGCCGACAGGGCCAGCGCCGCCACGACCGACACGACGAGCAGGGAGATCGAGGCCATCGTCGTCAGCGCGGCGATCGTCGGGACGAGGAGCAGGACGGCGAGGACCAGGAACTGGAGCGCGAGCGTGATCGGCGTCGTGCCGCTGTCACACGTCGCCGCGAACCGACCGCAGCCGGTGACCTCGCCGATCAGCCAGCCGAGCCCGAACGCGATCGGCAACCAGCCGATCACCGCCCGCGCGAACCTGAGGCGGATGCCACCGACCCGCTCATCGGTCAGGGCCCGACCGATATCGGAGGTCGCCTGACCCAGATCGGGCTGCGCTGCGGCGATCGGCGCCGCAGGGGTCGGCGGTCGGCCGGGGCCGCGCCGGCGGGCCGGGACCGGGTCCGGGTCGGGCGGTGCGGACCTCGCCGCGACCGTTTCGTCGGGCTCCGCGTCTGGCCCCGTGGGCGCCGGGCCGCTTGTGGACTCCCACCAGGAACTCGTCGTGTGGGTCGCATCGTCGAGGCTTCCGGGACCATCCGCCGCCAGACCGGCCGGCCCCGGTCGCCGATCGCGGGCCGCCCGCCGCGCCCGCGCCTGGTATTCGGGGCCGTGCTTCCGAGGGTCTGCGTATTCCTTGGGGTTGAGGGTCCAGTAGGTCCCGCTCGTCGTCCCGTACCAGCTGGCACCACCCCAATCCGGCTCGAACGGCACGGCGTCGGCCCCGTCGTATGACGTCGACCCCGGCGTCGCCTTGGCTGGGCCGTCGTCCCCTGCCTTCGAGGCACTCCCCTTGCCCGTCGGGCCGTCCGCGCCATCGGAGCCGGCCTGCCGGCGTTGGCGATCCGCCCGTCCGGGCGCACCGGCGGCTCGATCGCGGGACGATGACCGGGCACGGCCGCCATAGGCGCGCCGGGTCGCATCACTTCGGTCCGGGTCGGCTTCCCATGGACGCCGCGGTCCTGCGGGTCGACGCGAAGACCCATTCGGCGCCTCGGACCCGGTGAGTCGCTCGTAGGCCGCCTGGATGGCGAGGAACCGGGCGACGTTGTGCTCGCCCGCAGCGTCGGGGTGATTCGCCTTGGCAAGCTGACGGTAGGCGCGCTTGATCTCGTCGAGTGACGCGCCGCGGGCCAGGCCGAGGACGCGATACGGGTCGGTTTCGGGGGCCATCCTGTCGAGCCGGTCCCGATCAGCCGATGAGCTCGCCCACCGGCGCGAGCTCGAATCCGGCGACCGTCTCGGCGCCGACCCGGCCGTGTGGATCCAGATCGGTCGGCCGATGGTAGCGGGCGAGGTCACGCAGGGCGCCACCGTCGATGACACCGGCCTGGCGCAGCGCCTCGACGGCGATCGCCCAGGGCCCGCGCTCGTAGCCGCCGCCGTCCTCGACCTTGATGGCCATCCCCGATGCCCCGACCTCGTTGGTCCCGCTCCGCGGCCCTGCCAGGATCGCGAGGCCGCGGAGCGCCTCCATGCCCGCCTTGCTGATGATCCGGTCGGGCACGGCCTTCATCAGCGAGGTGTCGAGCCGATCGTGCCGGCCGGCGATCATCTCCGGGTTCGCCAGCAGGGCGTCGCGGATCAGGGACAGCGACGCGGCGATCGCGGATCGAGGATCGCTGGCGGGGACCCGAGTCGGGTCCGCCAACATCGCGTACGCCTGGGCGACCTCCCGGAGGCGGAAGGCATAGGTCTCGACACCGCACCCGTCGATGGCCGTGCGCAGCTTGGTCGGCGCCGTCGCGAACGCCTCGGCCACCGCTGCCCGATAGGCGATCTGTGACGGATGACTCGGCTTCCAGTAGTCGGTCGCATCCCACCCGTGCAGCCGGCAGAGCAGGAGGGAGACCGTGTGCTGCCCGGAGCACATGTGACGGATCGGTCCGGCCTTCTCGCCGTCGCGGGCAAGGCGGGCGGCGGTCAGCGCGTCGAGCGGGGCGCCCTCCGAGCCGCAGGCGAGCGACGCCTGGCTGACCCCGGAGCGCCGGTGCAGTCCCTGGAGGGTGCGAACGTGCAGATCCTCACCCGAGTGCGAACTGGCGAGGATCGCGATCTCGGCCGGTTCCAGGTCGAACGCCTCGATCCCGCCGGCTTCGACCAACGCCAGGAGGCCGAACGGCTTGACCGTCGAGCGGAGGGTCACCAGTCGCTCCGGATCGCCCAGCTGCCGGATGATCCGCCCGGCGGCGTCGGCCTCGACGATGTCGCCGCGATGGACGCTCTCCTCGAGCCCGTCGCGCAGCTGGCGGGCCAGCACCGGCGCAGCACCACGTGGGCGCGATCCGGCGCGTGCCGACGTGCGCCCTGAGCGCGGACGAGGGGGCGAAGCGGGTGCGGGCACGATCGATCCTTCTCCGATGCGACCGGCGACCGAAGACCGCCGGGAGGGCGAGGATACCCCCTCGGTTGCTACGATGGGTGCGCGCCGACCCATCCTCGCCCACCGGAGGACTCCCGACGACCATGGCCGCTTCGACACTCCATGTCTCGCAGCATCCCGCCGTCCGGCACAAGCTGGCCATCCTGCGTGACGAGCACACGGAGCCGAAGAAGTTCCGTGAAGTCGTCCGCGAACTTTCCTGGCTGCTCGGGTACGAGGCGCTGGCCGATGTCGGGCTTCGGCAGCTGGAGATCAGGACGCCGATGGAATCGATGTCGGCGCACGAACTGGGCGAGCGGATCGGGCTCGTGCCGATCCTCCGAGCCGGCCTCGGGATGGTCGATGCGATGCTCGAGCTGATGCCGACCGCCCAGGTCTGGCACCTTGGGCTCTTCCGCGATGAGAAGACGCTGCGGCCGGTCGAGTACTACAACAAGATGCCCGACTCGGCGACCGTGGACCTGTGCCTGATCCTCGATCCGATGCTCGCGACCGGCGGCTCCGCGACGGCGGCGATCGAGATCCTCAAGAAGTGGGGCGCCGTCAAGCCGGTCCGGATCAAGCTCGTCAATCTGATCGCCGCGCCGGAGGGTGTCGAGGCAGTCGCGGCGGCGCATCCCGACGTCGCCATCTATTGTGCCGCGCTCGATCGCCAGCTCAACGAGAAGGGCTACATCCTCCCAGGGCTGGGTGACGCGGGCGACCGCCAGTTCGGGACCGGCCGACCCGACTGATCACGGCCGCCGCTGCCGCCGCCTGGTAGTGAAGGGTTGCCGGTCACCCAACCGATGATGGCGCGGGCGTAGGTGCCGGCATGGGCGTCGGTGTCGGCGTGGGCGTGGGCGTGGGCGTCGGGTCAGGCGCTGGGACCGGTTTCGTGACCGAGAGCAGGGTGCCGTAGATGCGGCTGAACCCGTAGCGGCCCATGCGTCCATCGCCATAGGCCCAGAACACGCGTGTCCCGTCGGCCGTGAGGACCGCGCGCTCGCGCAGTCCGACCCCGTTGTAGGTCGACGAGAAGTACCTCGTCTTCCAGCGGCTCGGGCTGATCGCCTTCGGGCGAGTCCACGTCCTGCCATGGTCGAACGAGACGGCATAGTCGTTACCGACCGAGCGCGAGGCGCCGGAGCGGTCGATCGTGTGCAGGGTGACCAGCACGAAGCCGTCACCGGCCACGACGTTCGGATGGAAGGTCTTCTGTCGGTGTCCGGCCACTGCGCTGGCCGCGGGTAGCGTGCTGTAGGCCCAGGTGACGCCGTTGGTGTTGCTCCGGTAGACGCGGACACCGCCGTCGATCCCGACCGCGAGGTAGACCGCCCCGGTGCCCGGGTCGACGGCGAGCCCGAAATTCCACATCGGATCCGTCAGTCCCGTGACCGGCGACCCGCTGCCGATGTTCCAGGCCGTCCTCGACAGCTTCGCCGCCATCACCGTGGGGCCGAGCGAGAACCTCCCGCTGGAGCGGTGATAGGTGAAGCGGGCGACCGAGAAGCCGATCCGGCCGACATTCGAGAGCCCGCCATAGGAGAACGGACTGCCGATATTCCACGACCGGAGGTCACGCTGGTAGAAGGCGACGTAGGCGGAGCCGTCGGGCGCGGGCTCGACGCGGTAGTCGATCCGCCAGCTGTCGCCGAACCCTGCTGGGGTCCTGGCGACCGGGACCTCGATGCCGTGGAACGTGCGGCCGTAGTCGGACGAAGCCAGCAGCCGCAGCCCCGGCCCTTTGCTCGGCTTGGCCGGCCAGTTGTAGGCCGCGTACACGGTCCCGTAGTTGGGGCTCGCCGGGTCGTCATCGGTCGTGATGTCAGGAAAGCCGCCGAACCAGGGTGTCGTGCCGCGGGCGATGAACGGCGCGGACCAGGTCCGCCCCTCGTTGTCGCTGTGCGAGATGGCAAAGACGCAGCATCGCCCGCCCGCCGTGGTCAGGGCCATGTAGTAGAGCCGCGCAGAGCCCGCCTTCGGGCCCTTGCCCCAGGCGATCGCCGGGTGGTTGCCCCCGCCCGCCGGGTCGCCGGCTGCGGCCTTGAATGTCTTGCCGCTGTCGTGCGAGATGGCGATGACATCCCTTGGGGTGCGTGTCGCCCCGGGGATAGGTCACGGCGATCCGGGTCGGATCGGTCGGATGGGCGGCGACGATCGGCTCCCGAGTCCGGCTCGAGCTGCTCCTCGGGGCTGCGCTGACGGGCGTCTCGCGGACCACGGTGACGCCCGGCCCGGCGGCAGACGCCGACCAGGCCAGAACGAGTGAGAGGCCGACCGCGACCGGGAAGGCGACGGCGCGACTCAACGAGGCTCCAGCCATCGATGTTGCGAGGCCGTCCGGGACGCTTCGAGCAATGGTCGCCACCGTTCATGCAGCACGCCTGGACTGGCGCGTGTGGACGCGCATCACAAGGTCGCCCTCGACGGTAGCGCCGTTGCCCGCGGCGTCCAACCCTGACGAATGGCTGCCTAGGCCGGTGTCCGCGGGCGCCTCCGCGGCTCGGACAGCGGCCGAGCGGTCCGCTACTCGGTGGGCGCGCCCGCCGCCACAAGGTCCCCCATCGCACCGCCGTCGACGATGTCGGTGAAGCCGGCCGCGGCCATCTGCTCGGCGGCGATGGCGCTCCGCCGGCCCGACTGACAGTAGACGAGGTACGCCGCGTTCTTGTCGAGGGACGAGATCTGTGCAGAGAAGTCGGAGGCCTCGACATCGATGTTGGCGGCTCCGGCGATGTGCCCGGCGGCGTACTCCGCAGGAGTGCGGACGTCGACGACGACGCGCGAGTCGAGCATGCCGACGGCCTCGTTCGCACCGACCTTCTGGACGGCGGATGTGGCCGCGGAACCGCCGCACCCGGCCATGACCATCGCCGCCAGGGCGACAAGGGCAACGAGGGCGACGCGGGAGGACAGGCGAGTGCCGACGCGGGCACCCGGGATCCGGCGCAAAACGGAACGCATGAATACCTCGAGTCGTGGAGTGTGGCCGCTCAGATGCGGCAGGTTCCCGCACGCGTCCGCAGCCGCAGACGCCAGGCCAGCGTCGCGGCCAGCAGGGCGAGTGAGACCGCTCCGATGGCGGGTTGGATCGGGGCGAAGATGGTCATCGCCCCGCTCGTCCCCAGGAGGACCAGGGCGATCTTGTTACAGACCGGGCAGCCGATCGCGAGGAATGCACCGACACTTGCCACGGCCCCGAGGGTCGTCCCATCGTGGTTCGTGGCGACGCCGGCGGGAGTGAGGACGAGCGCAGCCGGCTCGGCGCGAGCGACAGGACCGGGAGCCGTGTAGGTCGCCCCGAGCAGCCCCATGAGCGGGGCTGACAGGAGCCAGACAGCGATCGCGAATGGCTCGACGGGCACCTGCCGTCCGAAGACCGGGTTGGGGATGATGGCGGCGACCAGCCCGAAGGCGGCGAGCGAGGCGATCGTCCACAGCACGGCATGGAGGGCGAACCGCCGGTCGGTCGTCGCCAGGACCGCTGCGGCTGGGCTAGCCAGCCGGCATCGCCCGGCCGATCACGACCGGTCCTCCCGCGCGAAGCTGCCTGAAGACATGTCGTTGATCACTCCGCTGATCGGGCATCCGTGGGTTGGCCCACTCTAGCATCAGGTTGCGTAGTTGCGCAAGTAACGAACCAACTGTCCCGTCCGTGCAGCGAGCAGCATTCCCGGCACTGGTCCCGGCTCTCGCAGGCCTTTCGGCCCTGTCGACGGTCGCGCTGGACGCCCACCATTTGAGCCGGACCGAACCCGACAAAGGGACGCGTCACGACCAGGTCCCTGAACGGGAGGCCCGCACGTGGACAAGCAGCACGAGTGCGTCGACGGGAACGAGGCGGCGGCACGCGTCGCCTACGCCGTCAGCGAAGTCATCTCGATCTACCCGATCACCCCGGCTTCCCCGATGGCCGAGCATTGTGACGACTGGTCGGCCGCGGGACAGCCGAACCTGTGGGGCAAGGTCCCGGAGATCGTCGAGATGCAGTCCGAGGCGGGGGCGGCCGGTGCCCTCCACGGCGCACTCCAGAAGGGCGCGCTCGCGACGACGTTCACCGCGTCCCAGGGCCTGCTCCTGATGGTCCCGAACATGTTCAAGATCGCCGGTGAACTGACGCCGGCGGTCATCCACGTGGCGGCCCGTACGATCGCGACCCACGCCCTGTCGATCTTCGGCGACCACAGCGACGTGATGCATGCCCGCACGACCGGCTGGGCGATGCTCGCCGCCGGATCGGTCCAGGAGGCGCACGACTTTGCGCTGGTGGCGCACGCGGCGACGCTCCGGTCGCGCGTCCCGTTCCTCCATTTCTTCGACGGCTTCCGCACCTCGCACGAGGTCGACAAGATCGCGATCCTCGATCAGGACGACGTCCGGGCCCTGATCCGCGACGACGATGTCCTCGCCTTCCGCCGCCAGGGCCTGACCCCGGACGCGCCGGTCGTGCGCGGGACCGCGCAGAACCCGGATGTCTTCTTCCAGGCGCGCGAGGCGTCGAACCCGTTCCACCTTGCCGTTCCCGGCATCGTCCAGGACGTCATGGATGAGCTCGCGACCCGGACCGGCCGCCAGTACGGGCTCGTCGACTACCACGGCGCCCCGGATGCGGACCGCGTCGTCGTCGTGATGGGCTCGGCCTCGGGCGCGGTCGAGGAAACGGTCGACGCGCTGGTCGCTGCCGGGGAGCGGGTCGGGATGCTCCGGATCCGGCTGTTCCAGCCATTCCCTGCCGCGGCACTCCTCGCGGCCCTACCATCCACGACCAGGGCTATCGCGGTCCTCGACCGGACGAAGGAGCCCGGCGCGGTCGGTGAACCGCTCTACCTCGAGGTGCTTGCCGCCCTGGACGAGGCACAGGACGTCGACAAGCCTCGTTTCGAGACGTCGCCCCGGGTGATCGGGGGCCGGTACGGCCTGTCATCGAAGGAGATGACGCCGTCGATGATCAAGCCGATCTTCGACGAGCTGGCCGTGGCCAGATCGCGGCGCCACTTCACCGTCGGGATCTACGACGACGTCACCCACCTCAGCCTGCCGATCGACCACGACTTCCGTCATTCCCGCCCGGCCGGCGAGGTCCAGGCGATGTTCTTCGGGCTCGGCTCGGATGGCACCGTCGGCGCCAACAAGGCATCGATCAAGATCATCGGCGAGGGCACCGACCTGTTCACCCAGGGCTACTTCGTGTACGACTCGAAGAAGTCCGGTTCGATCACGGTCTCCCACCTTCGGTTCGGACCTGAACCCATCCGCTCCACCTACCTGATCGACGATGCCGACTTCATCGCCTGCCATCAGTTCGGGATGCTCGGCAAGACCAAGGTCCTCGAGTACGCGAAGCACGGCGCGACCTTCCTGCTCAACGCTCCGTACGGCCCAGACGAGGTCTGGGAGCACCTGCCGGGAGGTGTCCAGGAACTGCTGATCGAGAAGGCGATCGACTTCTGGGTGATCGACGCATCCGCCGTCGCCAACGAGGCCGGCATGGGCAGCCGGATCAACACCGTGATGCAGCCATGCTTCTTCCAGCTGTCCGGGATCCTGCCGCCGGACGAGGCCGTCGCCCGTATCAAGTCCTGGGTCGAAGCCACCTACGCGAAGCGCGGCGAGGCGATCGTGACCCGAAACTTCGACGCGATCGACAGCTCGCTCGCACGCCTCGCCCACGTCCCGCTCGGCACGGTCACGAACGACCAGCCGACGACACCGTCGGCGCCTGAGGGCGTTCCGGACTTCGTCGCCCGGGTCACATCCCGGCTGATGGCCGGCGAGGGCGACCTCCTGCCGGTGAGCGCCCTCCCGGTCGACGGCACGTTCCCGACCGGGACCACGCAGTACGAGAAGCGAGCGATCGCGCAGGAGATCCCGGTGTGGGATCCGGCCATCTGCATCGACTGCGGCAAGTGCGCCATGGTCTGTCCACACGCGACGATCCGGATGAAGGTCTTCCCGTCCGCCGCGGTCGAGTCGGCGCCAGCCTCGTTCCTGAGCAAGGAATTCAAGTCCCGGGACCTGCTCGACCATCGCCTGACGATCCAGGTCGCGCCCGACGACTGCACCGGGTGCGGCGTGTGTGTTGACGTCTGTCCTGCCAAGAGCAAGACGGACACGAGCCATAAGGCCATCAACATGGAACCGGTCCTCGACCACCGCGACACGGAGCGTGTCCGCTGGGACTTCTTCCAGTCGATCGCGCCGCTCGATCGCGGCCTGATCCCGCACGATTCGGTGAAGGGCAGCCAGGTCCTGGAGCCACTGTTCGAGTTCTCCGGCGCCTGCGGCGGTTGCGGCGAGACGCCCTACATCCGTCTGGTCAGCCAGCTCTTCGGCGACCGGATGATCGTCGCCAACGCGACCGGTTGCTCGTCCATCTACGGCGCCAACCTGCCGACCACGCCATGGGCCGTCAACGCGGCCGGACGCGGCCCGGCCTGGAGCAACTCGCTGTTCGAGGACAACGCGGAATTCGGGCTGGGGATGCGGCTCGCGCTCGACGCGCAGACCGACCAGGCTCGCCGGCTGGTCGAGCGCCTGGCCCCCGACATCGGCGAAGGACTCGCGACGGCGATCCTGGACGCCAGCCAGGATACGGAGCCGGAGATCACCGCCCAGCGGGAGCGGATCGACCGCTTGCGCGACAGCCTCACCACGATCGACGGCCCGGGGGCCGCGGACGCCCAGCACCTCCTTGCACTGGCCGGCGACCTCGTTCGGACGGGCATCTGGATCATCGGCGGCGACGGCTGGGCCTACGACATCGGGTTCGGTGGCGTCGACCAGGTCCTGTCGTCCGGTCGCAACGTGAACATCCTGGTCCTCGACACGGAGGTCTATTCGAACACCGGCGGCCAGTCCTCGAAGGCGACCCCACGCGGGGCGGTGGCCAAGTTCGCGGCCGCCGGCAAAGGCACGGCCAAGAAGGATCTCGGGGCGATCGCCCGCTCGTATGGCAACGTCTACGTCGCCCAGGTGGCGATGGGTGCGAACGACCTCCAGACGACCAAGGCGCTCCTCGAGGCCGATGCCTGGCCGGGACCGTCGCTGGTCATCGCCTACAGCACGTGTATCGCCCACGGGATCGACATGTCGAAGTCGATGACCCACCAGAAGGACGCGGTCCGGAGTGGCTACTGGCCGCTCTATCGGTTCCAGCCGTCCGAGGTCGACGGCGTCAAGCCGTTCAAGCTCGATTCCGCCGCGCCATCGATCCCGATCGCGGCATTCGTGGGCAACGAGACACGGTTCTCCGTGCTCAAGCGGACGCACCCGGAGCGTGCGGCCGAACTCGCGTCCCTCGCCCAATCCGATGCCGACGAACACCGGCATTACTACGAGCAACTGGCCGACATCGAGCGGACGGTCCCGCACCTCGATCGACCGGAGGCGGATATCGGAGTCGCAGTCGAACGCGACGCAGGATCCGGACAGGACGGCGAAGGAGACGAATCGTGAGCGTCGATCTGCGTACGCGCTACCTGGGTCTCGAACTCCGCTCGCCGGTCGTCGCCTCGGCCGCACCGGACAACGCGGACCCCGACATGGCCCGTCGCCTCGAGGACTCGGGAGCGGGTGCGATCGTCCTGCCGTCGCTGTTCGAGGAGGAGGTCGTGGGCGAGGAGCTGGCCCTCGATCGCGCGCTCGAACAGGGCACCGGTCAGTTCGCCGAGGCGCTCGACTACTTCCCGGCGGTCCAGGGCCTGATCGGCGTGGCCGACCGATACGTCGCCTCGCTGGAGCGGGTCAAGGAGGCCGTCGATATCCCGGTGATCGCGAGTCTCAACGCGAGCACGCCCGGCGGCTGGGTGGAATATGCCCGTCAACTTGAGGCCGCCGGCGCCGATGCGCTCGAACTCAACCTGTACCACCTCGCGACCGACCCGCATCGAACGGCGGAGGAGATGGACGCGATCGACCTCGCCCTGATCACCGCCGTCCGCGACTCGATCGCCATCCCCCTGGCGGTCAAGCTGAGCCCGTTCTACTCGGCCTTCGCCAACTTCGCCGCTCAAGCGGTCGGCGCGGGTGCCGATGGGCTCGTGCTGTTCAATCGGTTCTACCAGCCGGACCTCGATCTCGATGCGCTCGAGGTCGTACCCAGGATCGAGTTGAGCCATCCCTGGGAGATGCGGCTGCCGGTCCGCTGGATCGCCATCCTTCGACCCCAGCTGGACGCCCGCGTATCGCTCGCGGCGACATCGGGCGCGGCCAGCGGGACCGATGTGGTCAAGGGGTTGATGGTCGGGGCCGATGTCGTGATGATGACCTCTGCCCTGCTCCGCCAGGGTCCCGAGCACGTCGCCAGGGTCGTGTCCGACCTGCGCGCGTGGCTGACCGAGCGCGACTACGAATTGGTCGAGGAGCTCAGGGGCAGCGCCAGTCAGGCGACGGTCGGCGACCCAGCCGCCTTCGAGCGAGTCAACTATATGAAGACGCTTCGATCCTGGGCCAGGTCGTCCTAGGTGCCCCGGATCCCGCGGAAGATCGACGGGCCGGCCGGTCACGAGCCGACCGTCGATGTCGATCGGACCGCGAGCGGCTAGTTGCCGCCCTCGGTCAGCGTGACCGTCGCCTTCGTGAAGCCCATCCCCTTCGTGTCGACCGAGCTGCCGAGCGCGTCGAGGGCCTTCTGGGCGAGGTCCGTCCGGGTCGCCCCATCGGCGGGCGCGGCCTGGAGGACGCCGTAGGTGGTGGCGATCGAAACCGTCTGGTCGTAGAGCGTCTGGTCCAGCAGGCCGATCCCGTTCGGTGACGGCCAGATGAGCCCGTTGATCTCGTTCATCTGCCAGGCCTGATGGCTGGCCCCGAGCTGCGACCCCTTGGCGAGCACGATGTCGACGCACTTCTGGGCGTTGTCACGGCAGTAGATCCAACCCTTGAAGGTCGCCTCCAGGAACTTCTCCGCGACATCGGCATTATTGCCGGTCTTGAGCCACGCATCGGTGGCGAAGATCTGGTCCTGGAGCATCGCCGTCCCGACCGATGGGTCGTTGAAGTCGACCAGGTTGAGGTCGCTCGGCTTGTACAGCTCCCCGGTGGCCGGGTCCTTCGCCTCGAGGACCTGGGCGTACTCGTTGTAGATCATCGCCTGGGCGACATCGAGGTCGCCGTTGAGGAGGCCGGACATGTCGAAGTTCTGCTTGATGATGTTCTGCGTGGTCGGATCGAGCCCGGCCTTGGTCAATGCGGCGAACAGTTCGGGCTCATTGCCGCCCAGCCAGCTGCCGATCTTCTTGCCATCCATGCTGGCAGGGGTCGTGATGTTCGCGCCCGTGAACGACACCATCCGCGTGCCCGAGCGCTGGAAGATCTGGGCGATCGAGACGAGATCCGTCCCGCCCTCGCGCGACTGGAGCATGTTCGGAAGCCACGCCGTCCCGATGTCCGCCCCACCGGTCGCCACGACCTGGACGTTGTTGATGTTCGGTCCACCCAGCAGCAGCGTGACGTCGAGGCCGGCGTCCTTGTAATAGCCCTGGTCGACCGCCGCGTAGTAGCCGGCGAACTGGGACTGGGCGACCCACTGGAGCTGGAACTTGAGCGGCGTCAGCGCGGCGGCGGACGACCCGCTGCTCGAGCACGCCGCGAGTACCAGCACGGCCGCGGCCGACAGGCCGACCAGCTTGCGAGACAGTTTCATGTCGATCGCTCCTCCTCACTCGCTCGTCGGCGGCTCGCCACCCGAAGCCGACCCCGCCGACACCCTGACGACGGATGGTAGGCCACCGGGGCGACCGTCATCGGGCCGTTTCGCGAGCCGTGTACCAGGGGATCGTGACGCGCTCGAGCACCACGGCGGCGAGGTACAGGACGATCCCCAGGACACACGCGAGGACGATGGCTGCCCACGCAGCCGGATACTTGCTGGCTCCGGTCTGGAGCGTGATGTAGATCCCGAGGGCGTAGAGCGGCCCGCCGAAGAACTCCCCGACGACGGCGCCGATGACGCTCAGGGTCGTGGCGATCTTCAGCGCCGTGAACCAGTACGGGAGCGCGTTCGGCGCGCGCAGCTTGGTCAGTGTCTGGCGGTCGTTTGCGGCGTACGACGCGAGCAGTTCGAGCCCGCCCGGATCGACGTTCGTGAGTCCTCGGATCGTGTTGACCATGACCGGGAAGAAGACCATCACCGCGACGATCGTGATCCGCGGGAGGAGGCTTTCCGGACCGAACCAGTTCAAGGTGATCGGCGCGAAGGCGATGATCGGGATCGTGCTCGCCCCGATCGCCACCGGAAGCAGGACCTCGCGCGCACTCGCCCAGCGTGACGTCGCCAGACCGGCGCCCGTGCCCAGCGCGACCCCGACGATCAATCCGGCAACGGCCTCGGTCCCGGTGAACGCCAGGCCTCGTGCGAGCGTCCCCCAGTCGGCGACGAGCTGTTCACTGATCACGCTCGGACGTGGGATCAGGAACGACTGGACGCCAAGGACGAGGAAGCCGACCTCCCAGGCGACCAGGACGATGACGAACACCGCGACGGCGGGCAGCCACTCGCGCGCGGTCGACACCATCACGACAGCCCCTCGGCGCGGACGCGCCGGGCCGTGGTGTCGTCCGGCCCGGGATCGGACGACTCGTCCTGCCGAAGCGCCTCGCGGACTCGCGTGACGAGCCGGAAATAGGGTTCGGATTCGCGAGTCTCGACCCCACGTTCGACGGGGAGGTCGATGTCGATCACCTGCGAGACCCGCCCCGGTCGTGCCGACATCACGACGACCCGGGAAGACAGGAAGACCGCCTCCGGGATGCTGTGCGTGACGAACACGATCGTCGTCCCGGTCCGTCGCCAGATCCGCATCAGTTCCGCGTTCATGCGCTCACGGGTCATCTCGTCGAGCGCTCCGAAGGGCTCGTCCATCAGCAGCAGCTTCGGATCGAAGGACAGCGCCCGTGCGATCGCGACGCGCTGCTGCATCCCGCCGGACAGCTGCCACGGGTATCGGTCGGCGAAGGCCTCGAGCTCGACCAGCTTCAGCAGGTCGAGCGCCCGCCGATGTCGTTCGTCGGTCGGATACCCCATGATCTCGAGCGGCAGCTCGATGTTCTTCGCGACGGTCCGCCAGTCCATCAGGATCGGAGCCTGGAACACCATCCCGTAATCGCGATCGGACCTCGCCCGAGCCGCCGGCTTGCCGTTGATGGCCAGGGTCCCGCTGGTCGGGTGGGTCAGGTCCGCGATGAGGCGAAGGAGCGTGGACTTGCCGCACCCGGACGGGCCGATGAGCGAGACGAATTCGCCCTCGCGGATCGCCAGGTCAACCCCATCGACCGCCGTCACCGACCCTGCTCCGGCGCCGAACACCTTCCCGACGCCCACCGCCTCGACCACGATCGGTGTCGCCTCCCCCGATGGCCGCTCCGCCGTCATACCAGGTCCCCTACGGATCGATAGCGGCCACGGGTGACGATCCGCTCGGCGAGGTTGACCGCACCGACGAACGCGAACCCGACCAGCGCGCACATGACGACGGTCGCCCAGAGCCGCTCAGGCCCGGAGGTGTAGTACTGGTTGTAGTTGATGATCGCGCTCCCGAGCCCGGACGCGACACCGGCCGTCTGCTCGCCGATGATGGCCCCGATGACCGAGGCGGCGGCCGCGATCCGGAAGCCGGAGAACAGGTACGGGATCGACGTCGGCAGGCGGAGCTGCCAGAGGATCTGCCGGCGGGTGGCCGCATACGAACGGAAGAGCTCGAGCGAGCGCGGATCGAACGCCCGCAACCCGCGCATCGAGGCGATGGTGACCGGGAAGAACGTGAGGTACATCGCCACCGCCATGACCGAAAGCCAATCCGCCTTGAGCGCCACCACGACGAGCGGCGCGATCGCCAGGATCGGCACCGTCTGGGAGGCGACCACGTACGGGACGAACGCTCGCTCAGCCAGCCGCGAGTGGACGAACAGGATCCCCAGCACCAGACCGAGCAGCGCCCCGAGCGCGAACCCCGCAAGCGCCTCGCCGAAGGTGAAGACGGCCTGACCGGTCAGGACGACGCCGAGCGGCGCCCCACCGCGCTGTGCGGGGTCGACGAACGCCCGGGCGATGTCCCAGACGTGCGGCAGCGACAGGTCGTTGGCGATCCGCCAGTCGAGGGGCGGAACGTGCTCATAGTCGATCCGGATGCCGGCGACCGTCCCGTGCAGGCGCCACGGGTCCCCGCCGAACCACTTGGCCACCTCCCAGGCGACCAGCAGCAGGATCAGGACGATGGCGATGCCGGTCCATCGGCGCGCACGCGTCCGGCCGGCGGCTGCGACGACCGTCGCCTGCGGGGCGCCCCGGCGGAGGGAACCGCTGGCGGCTGTCAACGATCTGCCACCGAGCGGACCGCGGACACGGTCAGGCGATCGCCCGGTCGGCGATCTCGAGCGCGCGATCGATGATCTCGAAGCCCTCCGCCAGCTGCTCCTCGGTGATCGACAGGGGCGGGTTCGTATGGATCGAGTTGTTGGGGAGCAAGGTGTACAGGCCGTGCTCACGCAGGTACTTGCCGACCGCCTTCATCTCGTCCGACGTCCCATTGAACGGTGTGAGTGGCGTCCACGGGTCGCGACTGCGAACGAGATCGATGATGCCGAACAGGCCGAGATTGCGGGTCGCGCCGACGCTCGGGTGCCGGGCCGCAAGGCGCTCGTGGTGTTCGCGCATGACCGGATCGAGCCGGGCCGCGTGCTCGATCAGGCCGTCCTCTTCGTAGACCGAGATGGTCGCGAGGGAGGCGGCCAGGCTGATCGGGTGACTGCTGTAGGTGAGGCCGCCGTAGAACATCTGGGTCTCGAACTTCTCGGCGATGTGGTGGCGCATGGCCACCGCGCCGAGTGGCAGGTACGAACTGGTCAGGCCCTTCGCCATCGTCATCAGGTCCGGGGTGACGCCCCAGTGATCGATGGCGAACCAGCGCCCGGTCCGGCCGAACCCGGCCATCACCTCATCGGCGACCATCAGGATGTCGTGGCGGTCGCAGATCTCACGGACACCGGCGATATAGCCGTCGGGCGGGATCAGGATCCCGTTGGTGCCGACGATCGTCTCGAGGAAGACGGCCGCGATCGACTTGGCGCCTTCGTAGCGGATGACGTCCTCGAGCCCCTGGAGGCTCTCCGCGACCGGCCGGGGCTCGGCTTCGCCCCAACGATGGGTGTCGGGATAGCGAACGACGCCGACGATCCCGGGCTCGTTCGCCCATCGGCGTGGATCGCCGGTCAGGGTCATCGCGCCGAGCGTCGCCCCGTGATAGGAGCGATATCGAGCAAGGATCTTGTGTCGACCACTCGCGTGGCGGGCCAGCTTGATCGCGTTCTCGACCGCTTCGGCACCGCCGAGCGTGAAGAAGACCTTGTCCATGTCGCCGGGCAGGATCTCCGCCAGCTTCGCGCCAAGACGGGCCCGGACCTCCGTCGTGAAGGCGGGCTGGACGAATTGGAGCTTGGTCGCCTGGTCGGCGATCGCGTCGATGACCCGGCGATCGCCGTGCCCGATGTTGACCGACATCAACTGGCTGTTGAAGTCGAGGATCCGTTCACCCTCCGGGGTGTACAGGTAGACGCCTTCGGCATGGTCGATCGCGATCGGGTCGATGGCGCCCTGGATGGACCAGGAGAAGAACGTGTGCTGGCGCGAGAGCGCGACGATCTCGTCGCTGGTCATGGCGCCGGTTTCCGTCGTGATGCCCATGGGACTCCTCGGGTGGGCGGATGTCGCTGTCGTTGGATTGAAGCACATCCGGCCGACCGAACGAGCGTGGGCCCAGACGAGCAGGTACTTAACTGAGGCGCCGCCGCAGTTCGCCGAGATTGTCGAGGATCAACAGGATGCCGAGGGCGAGCAGCCCGAGAAGCACGACCTCGCGCAGGAAGGTGACGACCAGGATGACGACGCTGACGAAGGCCAGGGCAAGGGTCAGTCGCAGTACCAGGATCTGGATGTCCCTACGGAAAAAGGACTCGATCGCGAGGTACGACCCGAACAGGGCGACCACGGCCAGGACGGGCGGCAACAGCCGCAGCCAGACGATGACCGCGAGGCCGGCGATGAGCAGGCCGACACTGAACGCCGCCCACGTTTCGGCGAGCGCGCGACGCTGGATCACGATCGGCGGTTCAGGTTCCGCGGCGTGGCGGAGATGGGCACGCGGGTCGTCGAGGCGACCAGCCTGCAACTCGATCACCCTGGCCTGCGCCGCCGTGACCGCCGTGCCGACTTCAACGGTCTCCACGCGCAACCCGGCCAGTCGAGCGGCGCCATCGGCCAGCTCGGTCGCTCGCGCGTCCCGATAGGTGTCTGCGCCAGGCGTGGCCCGCACGGCGGCCACCTCCGCCTCGAGGAGGGGCAACGACCGTTCGAGTTCGGCGGTTTCGGAGCGCAGACGCGATCTGGTCGCCTCGAGCGCCTCGATCCGCGCACGCAGTGCCGGGATGGCCTGGGATGGGGGCGCCACCTTGTCGAGACCCGAGAATCCGAGCGGGTCGTGCCACGACTGGCGAACGCTCCCGGTCCGCGTGTACTTCGGCCCTGCCGGCGCCCGCTCGCCGGCGAAGCGGTCGCCGGTATCGAGGCCCCACAGGCCGGTGTACCGGTCGACCCAGCCGTCGTCGTCGCCGATCAGGTGCGGGGTCCACGGCGCGTCGCTGCCGGGCCCGACGACCCGGCCGTCGCCACGCGCGTAGTCCACGAACGGGACGCTCAGGGCTCGCCGGGCGGTCATGGCCAGGTCTCCGGGATCGGGTTGATCGAGCGTATCTCGCCAGATCCGCCGGATCAGGTCGAGCGGGCCGTGCAGGTTTCGCTCACCCGGGAAGGGCAGGCGCATGATGTACTCGCCTTGCTCCAGGTAGGTGGCGTGCGATCCGGCGCCCGGATAGACGACCGGGTGACCATCGACCAGGGTCAGGCGCGGGTCGTCCCAGCGCCGGCGCAGGTCATCTCCCTTCTCGTCGTGGGCAGCGGCACAGAACCAGGCGGGTCGGATCTCGCCATCGTCCCGCGATTCACAGACGACGAAGCACTGCTCCCAATCGGCTTCGTGATCGTTGGCGCCGTCGAAGGTGGACCGCCAGTCGTTCATCGCATACAGGAACATGTAGTGAAGGACGACCCAGCGACCTTCTCGCACGACCCGACCGTGATAGACGACCCGGGGATCACCGGAGCGGATCCGCTCGTACCGTTCCGACGCGGCGGCCGTGGTCCCGCCGGGGACGCGACCTCGAAGCAGGAGGGACATGACGAGCCCCGCGTCCACGAGGCGCGCGATGAGTCCGACCCGCGCCAGGCGACCCGGCGCAGAGAACCGCGGCCGTTCGGGCCGGTTGCGCCAGCGGGCGAGTTCGAGTGAACCCATCGGCCTGGGCGCGAAGCGGAGGAATTGAGCCTGTCCCGGAGGCGGCGCCGCGGTCGCCGCCAGACTGTCCACGTCGAGACGACCCGAGGGCAGGACGACCCTGGCCTCACGCAGGGTAGGCCCCTCGAGGAGGTCGCAGTTCGCGACGTACGTTTCGGCATCCATCGGGAAGAACAACTCGCCCTGGGTGAACCGCAGGATCGGCTCGTGGCGGCGGAGCAGTTCGAGGTCGCGTTCCTCAGTCACCGCGACCGATCCCGAACACGGCCCGCAGGTCCCGCTGATTCAGATAGAAGACGGCTACCGAATTGATGAACATCGACAGGTAGTGGGGTTCACCCGCAGCCCACCACCCCAGACTCAACGTCAGCATCAGCCCGGACGTCACGATCGCCAGCGTCCAGCCCCACGATCGTCTCCGGACGAGGCCCCAGATGCTCGCAAGGCTCATCGCCAGGACCCCGGCCAGCAGGAGCATCGAGACGATGCCGGCCGCGGAGTCCAACGGGTAGACCGGGACCGGGGAGAGGGGCGCAAGTCCGTTCTCATCCATGACCCCGGCACTGATCAGCATGCCGACGACGGCGAAGAAGGCGCGGACGGCCGTCGCGACGACGACCACCAGGATCCCGATGCCCGCCGTGGCCGTCCTGGAGGAGGTCATCTGGCCCACGTCGACAGGCTACCAGAGGGCGATCAGGCGGTCGGCGTCAAGGTCTCGGCGTGAGCACGCGGAGCGCGTGTGGCACGGTCGTCGCCTCGAGCCAGCCCGGCGGCTCGATGGTCGCCGTCGATCTCGATCGGCTCCGATGGATCCGAGGCGATCCGGACGCGGTCGACCGCCCGCCGGATGACGCTGCCACCGAGGTCGCCGGGCGCCCGCATGAGGCGCGCTGCGGCCTGCAGGCCTGCGACCGGATGGGCACCGCCGACGACGATGAGGTCGAGATGCCCGTCGGACGGGTCGATCCGTCGTCGCGGTCCGATCCGCCCCGGTACCAGTTCACCGGCATTGGCGACGAGCGCGAGGTAGCCGCGGATCTCCAGGTGCTCGTCATCCGCGTCGATCTGGAAATCGGCGGGCCGGAGCCGAGGCAGGGTCTTGAGAGCCGCACCGACGTAGGCCCCGAATCGCATCCGGCGTTTCCATTCATGCTCTGCGGCGGCCATGATCCGCGCGTCGAGGCCCATGCCGCAGGCCACCAGGAAGATCGACTCGCCCGCGGGCTCGGTCGTGCCGGGCGAGCCCCAGCGCGCCATCCCAAGGTCGATCGTGCGCGGTTCTCCGTGCCGGATCACCTCCAGGGCCGGGCCGATCCCACGGATCCGCAGCGATCCCGCCATCACGTTCCCGGTGCCGCCCGGGACGATCGCCAATGTGACCGGGCGCCCGGCGAGGGCGGCGGCGGCCTGCCGGATGGTCCCGTCGCCACCGACGGCGACCACCAGGCTCGCCCTGTCGCTCGCCTCGAGGGCCGTCTGGGCGGCCTCGAGGCTGCCCATCTCCACCCGGGGTGTCTCCCCGGTCCTTGCGCGTACCGCTCGCACGACCCCGTCCACCACGTCGTGACGGTGGTGCGCGGCGTGGAGTCGCGCCGCCCGTGGATTCACGATGATGAGCGGTGCGGCGGGGTCGTCGGTCGCGCTGGTCACGAGCGGATGCTAGTCGCTCCCTTCGCCGCCAGCGCGTTCTCGGGAACACGACTAGACTGCGCCACGCTGATCGACCCACCAGATCACACGGGAACCCGGAAAGCACGAACACGCGCCCGTTCGCACGGCTCTCCGAGCCACTCGCCGGCATCGCTCACCGTTTGCCGGCTCCTCCCAGGAACCTGGCCACTGCCGGTTCGCCATGTCCTTTCCGTGCGGCCACCACGGGCGGTCCTGCCCGTCGCGCCACGACGCGACGGTGTGCACGAAGGAGCATCACTTGCGAACCATCCGTCTGGGCGCTCGCGCCTCGATCCCCGCGGCGCTTGCCCTCGCCATCGCCCTGAGCCCGGTCGCTTCGGCGCCGGCCGCCGCTTCGACCCCGGTCGCGGCCGACCCGATCCTCGCCCCAACCGACCCGATCCTCGGCCCGACCGACGACGGGACGATCGTGCCGCCACCGGTCGATCCGCCACCGGTCGATCCGCCACCGGTCGATCCGCCACCGGTCGACCCGCCACCGGTCGCCCCGGCGCCGACGATGACCGAGGCCCAGCAGATCATCCGGATCGCCCGGAACAAGATCGGGGATCCGTGGCGATACGGCGCCGACGGGCCAAACAAGTTCGACTGCTCCGGCCTGGTCCGCTTCGCCTACAAGCGGGCAGACGACGGTCACGCGATCCGGGCCGCGCGGCTTCGCTCGGCGAGCTCGCTGTACCACTGGTTCAAGGCGCACGGCAAGGCCAGCCGGCATCACCCGAAGATCGGTGACCTGGTGATCTGGGGCGGCGGCACCCACGTCGGCATCTATATCGGCAAGGGCAAGGCGATCAGCACGCTGACGCGCGGCGTCCGGGTCCATCGGGTCTTCGCCGTGACCGCTCGGTTCACGGCGTTCCTCCACACCGGCATGTCGACCAAGCTCGCCCGCTGATCCACGACAAGACCGACGACTGCGCCGGTGCTACCTTGAGCGTACGCCGCATCGAGGAGCCCAGATGGATCACGCCGCCTTCAAGTCCTGGCTCGATCGGTATGTCGATGCCTGGCGACTGCTCGACCCGCTCGCCATCGGGGACCTGTTCAGCCCTGAGATCCGCTACGCGTTCGACCCCTTCAGCGAAGCGGTCGTCGGTCGGCCCGCGGTCGTCGCTGCGTGGCTGGTCGAACCGGATGCGCCCGGCTCGTGGGAGGCCGACTACGAGGTCCTCGCGATCGATGGCGACACCTGCGTCGCCCACGGCCGGACCCGGTATCTGACCGACGATCGAGCGGCGGTCGACCGCGAGTTCGCGAATATCTTCGTGTGCCGGTTCGACGGGGACGGCCGCTGCCGCGAGTTCACCGAGTGGTACAGCCGCCGCCGTCCGGACGCGATCCCCGACTGATCCGCCCGCCCGCAGCGGTGTACCCTCAGGCCACTTGGACCGACCCGACAGCCAAGCGAGGTGATCCGCGACATGGCTCGAATGATCCGCGGTGCGCTCGTCCAGGCCACCTGGACCGGCGACAAGGAATCGATGATCCAGAAGCACGAAGCCCACGCGCACGAGGCGGCCAAGCAGGGGGCCCAGTTCATCCTGTTCCAGGAACTGTTCTACGGGCCGTACTTCTGCCAGGTCCAGGACGCCCAGTACTACAGCTACACGGAGCTGATCCCGGACGGCCCGACGACGAAGCGGATGCAGGATCTCGCCAAGCAGACCGGGATGGTCGTCGTCGCCCCGATGTACGAGGTAGATGAGAAGGCCGCGGGGATCTACTACAACACCGCGGCGGTCATCGATCCGGACGGAACGTACCTGGGGAAGTACCGGAAGACCCACATCCCCCATGTCAAGGGGTTCTGGGAGAAGTTCTACTTCCGGCCGGGCAACCTCGGCTATCCCGTGTTCGAGACGGCGGTCGGCAAGATCGGCGTCTATATCTGCTATGACCGCCACTTCCCGGAGGGAGCACGAGCGCTCGGGTTGAACGGGGCGGAGATCGTCCTGATCCCGAGCGCGACATCGCGCGGGCTGTCCGAGCACCTGTGGCGGATCGAGCAGGTCAGTCACGCCATCGCCAACGGCTACTACGTCGGCACGATCAACCGGGTCGGGATCGAGGCCGAGATCGGCGACGACGATTTCTACGGCCAGAGCTACTTCGTCGACCCGCGCGGCCAGTTCGTCGGCGAGCTCGGCAGCGCCCATGACGAGGAGCTCATCGTCCGGGACCTCGACATGGACCGGATCGCGGAGGTCCGCAACACCTGGCAATTCTTCCGTGACCGTCGGCCCGACGCCTACGCCGATCTGACCCGCCCGTAGGATCGTTGTCATGCAGTTCGGTTTCACCCTCAAGCCTGAGCATTCGATCGAGCGAACCCTGGCGCTGACCCGCCAGGCCGAAGTCGGCAGGGTTCGACTACGCGTGGCTCTTCGACTCCCACGTCCTTTGGCGTGAGCCGTACGTCCTCCTGACCCTGATGGCGGAGGCGACGACCCGGCTCCGCCTGGGCACATGCGTCACCAACCCGGCGACCCGCGAACCGTCGGTCACCGCCTCGACTCTGGCGACCCTGAACGAGATCTCCGACGGGCGGATGGATCTCGGGATCGGTCGCGGCGACTCGGCGCGACGCATGCTCGGCAAGCCACCGACGACGATGGCGACCCTTGAGGAGGCGATCGTCGCCATCAAGGCGCTCGTCGAAGGGCGCGACATCGAGTACGAGGGGACCGAATTGCGGTTGCCCTGGACCGGCGACTGGACCCTGCCCGTCTGGGTCGCGGGCTATGGACCCATGGCCCTCAAGATGGCCGGGCGGGTCGCCGACGGGATCATCCTCCAGCTCGCGGATCCGGACCTCATCCGCTGGTTCGTCGGACAGGTCCGCGAGGCCGCCGCGGCGGCCGGTCGGGACCCGGCGACGATCAAGGTCCAGTCGGCGGCCGCCGCCTACGTCGGACCGCGCGACGTCGGCCGCGAGCGGACTCGATGGTTCCCGGCGCTCGTCTCCAACCACGTCGTCGACCTCGTCAACAAGTACCCGCGCGAGCAGCTCCCGGCCAGCCTGACCGGATACGTCACCGATCGGTCCGGCTACGACTACGAGCACCACGCCGAGGTCGGTTCATCCAATGCCGCCTTCGTCGGCGACGAGGTCGCGGACCGGTTCTGCATCCTCGGCTCGGTCGACGAGCACGTCGCCAAGTTGCACGAACTGGCGGATGCCGGCGTCGACCAGTTCAACCTGTATCTCATGAGCGGCGATGAGGAAGCCCAGCTCGAGGCGTACGGGCGGGACGTCATCCCGGGCCTGCGCGGCTAGTCGTCGTCGGGGCGGATGGGCCGGATGTCAGGGTGGCGACCGGTACCCGGTATCGGCGACGATGGTCGTCCGCCCGTCGCAGCCGCCGTCGATCCAGCGGTCGCTGCCGGGCCGTCCTGGAGGTGGGCGATGATCCGACGACGTGGCCGCGATCCCTGGTGGGGTGATGAAGGCGTGCGCGCCAAGCGGACCCGGCGCCGAGTCCAGGCCGAGAGCCTGCTGGCCGTCGGCCTCGCGATCACGGCGTGCGGCCTGGTCGGGGCGCTCTGGCTTCGGATCCTCGCTCCGTTGGCGCCGGCGACTCGGTCTGGGCTGACCCGCCGCCCCGGCGCAGCGGCGTTCCTCCCACATCGCCTACGATGCTGGTCCTGACCTGATAGAGGCCGACCTGGCGAGGAGGGACCGATGCGCACCCTGATCACCGGCGGGACGATCGTCACGGCCGACGGTTCGACCGTCGCCGACGTCCTGATCGATGGCGAGACGATCGCGCGGATCGGGACCGATCTCCTCGCATCGGGTGCCGAGCCCGACGAGACGATCGACGCGACCGGAAAGTACGTCATCCCGGGCGGGATCGACGTCCACACCCACATGGAGTTGCCCTTCGGCGGGACGTTCGCCAAGGACACCTTCGAGTCGGGCACGCGCGCGGCAGCCTTCGGAGGCACCACCACGATCGTGGACTTCGCCGTCCAGTCGCGGGGAGCGTCCCTGCGCGACGGTCTCGACACCTGGCACGCCAAGGCCGAGGGCAATGCCGTGACCGACTACGGCTTCCACATGATCATGAGCGACGTCAATGACGACACGCTGGCCGAGATGGACGGGCTGGTGGCCGAGGGGGTGCCGGACTTCAAGCTGTTCACCGCCTACCCGGGCGTCTTCTACAGCGACGATGGGGCGATCTTCCGGGCGCTGCAGCAGACGGCCGCGAATGGCGGACTGATCATGATGCACGCGGAGAACGGGATGGCCATCGACGTCGTGGCCGAGCAGACCGTGGCGGCCGGCACGACCGACCCGATCGGTCACGGGCTGGCCCGGATGCCCGTCTTCGAGGGCGAGGCGACGAACCGGGTCATCCGCCTGGCGGAGGCGGCCGGAGCGCCCGTCTACTTCGTCCACCTGTCCGCCCGGGAGGCGCTCGACGTCGTGCGGGATGCCCGCGATCGGGGGTCGGACGTGTTCGCCGAGACCTGCCCGCAGTACCTGTTCCTGTCGCTCGACGACCTGGGCCACGGGTTCGAGGGCGCCAAGTTCGTGTGCTCCCCTCCCCTCCGCACGAAGGATCACTGGGAGGAGCTCTGGACGGGTCTGGTCAGGGACGACCTCCAGCTGGTGGCCACGGACCACTGTCCGTTCGACTTCCACGGCCAGAAGGACCTCGGCCGCGATGACTTCCGCAAGGTCCCGAACGGCCTGCCTGGCGTCGAGGACCGGCTGGATCTGCTCCACGACGGCGGCGTCGTCGGTGGCCGGATCACCCGGGAGCGGTGGGTGGAGATCATCGCGACGGCGCCGGCCAAGCTGTTCGGGATGTACCCGAAGAAGGGTGCCATCGCGGTCGGCTCCGATGCCGATATCGTCATCTACGACCCCGACCGGCGACATACGATCTCGGCAGCGACTCACCACATGGCCGTCGACTATTCGTGCTACGAAGGGCGCTCCGTCCAGGGCGGGAGCGATATCGTCCTGTCGCGCGGCTCGGTCATCGTCCGCGATGGGGAGTTCACGGGCCGCCGAGGCCACGGCCGATTCATCAAGCGATCCGCGGCAGACTACGTCCGAACGCACTGAGGTGGACTCGCCGAGCTGGCCCGGTCCCGGACGACGTCGCCGTCCTCGACGGTGGGCTGGCGACGGAGTTGATGGCTCGCGGCCACGATCTGTCGGACCACCTTTGGTCGGCCCGCCTGCTCCAGACGGATCCGGATGCGATCGAGGACGTCCACCTGGCCTATTTCCGGGCCGGAGCCCAGGTCGCGACGACGGCTAGCTATCAGGCCTCGATCGAGGGTTTCGCGGGGCCGGGTTCGAGCGCGACGCGGCGCTCTCCCTCATCCGATCGAGCGTCGTACTCGCGCAGCGGGCGCGCGACCGGTATCGGGCGGAGACGGGCGACGATCGACCCTTGCTGGTGGCCGGCTCGGTCGGTCCGTACGGGGCGATGCTCGCCAACGGATCCGAATACCGCGGTGACTACCATCTGACGAGGGCCGGGTTCGCGGCCTTTCACCGGCCCCGGCTGGAGGTGCTGCTCGAAGCCGGGGCCGACTTGCTTGCGGTCGAGACGATCCCGACGATCCGCGAGGCGGATGTCGTCGTCGCGTTGCTGGGCGAGCTCGGTGCCCGCGGTTGGCTGAGCTACGCATGCCGCGATGGCGAGACGACGGCCGCCGGGGAGCCGATCGAGGATGCCGTCGCGTTCGGGGACGCACCCACGGTCCTCGCGATCGGCGTCAATTGCACGGCGCCACGCTATCTGCCGGACCTGCTGGCAAGCGCCCGAGGCGAGGGCCGTGAGTGACGCACCCCTCATCGCTTACCCGAACGGAGGGGATCGCTGGGACGCGACGGAACGGCAATGGGTCGCCGACGCCGGCGGGCATTCGACCCCGATGCGGTCGGTTTGGCCGGATCGGCACGACCTGGCTGGGCGGCTGCTGCGGGACCGGTCCGGCCGACATCGCCGCGCTCTCGAGACGACGCAGCCGCCCGGTGTGATGGCCCCTAGCGGGTCCGGGGAAAGCCGAGGTCGACCTTGCTCGTGCCCGGGTCCGGCCAGCGAGCCGTCACGATCTTGGCCCGGGTGTAGAACTGGACACCCTCCGGGCCGTACATGTGCAGGTCGCCGAAGAGCGAGCTCTTCCAGCCACCGAAGCTGTAGTAGGAGACGGGCACCGGGATCGGCACGTTGATCCCGACCATCCCGGCGTTCACGTCGAACTGGAACTGACGCGCGGCTCCGCCGTCGCGGGTGAAGATCGCCGTGCCGTTGCCGTACGGGTTATCGTTGATGAGCTTGACCGCCTCGTCGTAGGTGTCGACCCGCATGACCGTCAGGACCGGACCGAAGATCTCGTCGCGATAGGCGTCCATCGCCGGCGTGACGTGATCGATGAGCGAAACGCCCAGGAAGAACCCGTCGGAGCTGCCGTAGAGCGGATGCTCGCGCCCATCGGCGACGACCGTTGCGCCCTGGGCCGGGCCGCTGTCGAGGTACGAGGCGACCTTGTCCCGATGCTGGCGAGTGACCAGCGGGCCCATCTCGGCCTTGGGATCCGTGCCCGGTCCGACGTTGACCCTGGGCAGGCGGAGCTTGATCGCCTCGACGAGTGGGTCCGCCACGGCACCGACCGCGACGATCGTGGCGATCGCCATGCAACGCTCGCCGGCCGAGCCGTATCCGGCCGAGACCGCCGCATCCGCGGCCATCTCGATGTCGGCGTCGGGCAGGACGATCATGTGGTTCTTGGCCCCACCGAGCGCCTGGACGCGTTTGCCAGCCTTCGTGCCGGTCTCGTAGATGTATCGGGCGATCGGCGTGGAACCGACGAACGAGACCGCGGCGACGTCCGGATGGGCGAGGATGGCATCGACCGCCACCTTGTCGCCGTGGACGACGTTGAAGACCCCGTCCGGGACGCCGGCCTCGGCCAGCAGCTCGGCCAGGAAGTTGGACGCGGATGGGTCCTTCTCGGACGGCTTGAGGATGAACGTGTTGCCGGCTGCGATCGCGGTCGCGAACATCCACATCGGGACCATCGCCGGGAAGTTGAACGGGGTGATCCCCGCGACGACCCCGAGCGGCTGGCGGATCTGGTACACATCGACGCCGCCGGAGACCTGCTCCGAGTAGCCGCCCTTGAGCAGGCTGGCGATGCCGCAGGCGAATTCGAGGTTCTCGATCCCGCGGGCGATCTCGCCGAGGGCGTCCGACGGGACCTTGCCGTGCTCGGCCGTCAGCAACGCCGCGATCTCCTTGCGGTTGGCCTCGACCAGGTTCCTGATCTTGAACATGATGTCGGTCCGCTTGGACAGCGAGGTCGAGCGCCAACCCGGCAAGGCAGCCTTGGCCGCCGCGACGGCGGTCCCCACTTCCTCGATGGACGCGAAGTCGACGTGACGCGTCACCTGACCGGTGGCCGGGTCGTACACCGGGCCCTCCCGCCCAGAGGACCCGACGACGACCCGTCCGTCGATCCAATGGCTCACCCTGATCGTCTCCGGCCTGGTCACATCGCTGCTGTCTGGTGCTGCCGTCTGTGTCATCGGTTCGGACCTCGTGGTAGGTACCGCCACGATACCGCGAGCCGTCCCGATCCGTGGGGTGGCCACCCCGGTCAGAACGGCGGACGCGTCTCCGGATCGGGCCAGGAAATCGTGGCGTCGGCGTCGGCGCCGTCGGTCACGGCGGATCCCGCCGTTCCGGGCCTGAGCGTCATCACGATGAAGACCACGGCGCACCCGAGAGCGATCGCGACCGACAGCACGCCTCCGGGACTCAGACCGGCAACGACCGCTGGATCCCGCCACGTGGTGGACACGAGCGCCCGCACCAGCGCCCAGCAGCCGATGGCCACGAAGAAGAGCCGGCCGTCGCGGCCGCGGAACGCACCAAGGATCAGCGCCAGCGTCAACACGGCCAGGATCGCCAGCGTCGCGATCCCCTCGTACGCTTGCGATGGATCGGACGGGAGCGCCGGCAGGAGCGAACCCCACGGCCCTGGTCCGAGATATGCCGTCGCCGTCGGACCCGTACTGGGCGACCCTTGCCCGGTTCCGGTCAGGACCATCGTCAGTTTGCCCGCGCCAAGCACGAACAGGACCGGGGCGGCGGCGAGGTGGAGCCACCGTCTGACGGGCGCCCCTAGGAGTCGTGCCACGGAGCCACCGGTCAGCAGCCCGCCGACGACCGCGAGTCCGAGGTCCATCCCGCCGAGCGACGGATCGATCAGGGCCCCCGGATCCGCCCCGTAGTCATCGGCATGGAGCAGCAGGAATCCGAGCCGTCCCGCGATGACGGCGCCGGGCACGATCCCGATCGCGATGAACAGGACGTCATCGGCCCGCAGGCGCTCGGCTCGCGCCATCAGACCGGCCAGGATCAGAGCCGCCGCGATCGCCACGGTCAGCGCGATCGAACCCCACAGGACGGCCACACCGCCGACGATGTGGGCGTACGGATCGAACTGGAAGGTCACGACGGCCGGAAGCACGGGGGTGAGTGTATCGAAGGTGGTCCCTGCGGCTCGCCGATCGGACGGAACCGGTCCGGCGACCGTGGCGTCTTGGGAATGCCCCACCACGGAGGTCCCATCACATGCACGACCAGATACGGCCACGGCCCGCGAGACCGACGGCGCGCTACCATCGAGCCATGAAGACCACCCGCATCGGCTTGGTTGCCGCGTTCCTGTTCGTCGCCGGTTGCTCCGCAGCCGGGTCATCGGTATCGCCGTCGGCGAGCCCCGCCCCATCGCTGTCGATGGCGTCAGAGCAACCGTCGATCATCCCCGGCCCCAGCTCGAGCCCCAGCGCGGGGACCATCGACCTGCCGGCGCCGATCATCGCCGCCGTCAAGGCGGAGATCGCCAAGGATGCCGGTGTGTCCGCCAGCGACGTCACGATCATCTCGGGCGAGGCCGTGAGCTACCCGGACGGCAGCCTCGGCTGCCCGCAGCCCGGGATGGCCTACACGCAGATCCCGGTCGATGGCTGGAAGGTCGTCGGCACGGCCGCCGGCGCGACGTTCGATTACCGCGGGTCCGGGCTCACCGAGATCCGCCGCTGCGAGAAACCGTCCTGACCGAGGGAGCCCGTCAGGCGAGCTTGGCGACCAGTTCGCGGACGGCGTCGGCCGACGCGTCGAACTTGGCCTGCTCCTCGGGTGTCAGTTCGATCTCGAAGACCCGTTCCATCCCGGACGCACCCAGGACGACCGGCACGCCGACGAACAACCCGTCGACCCCGAACTCGCCTTCGAGCCGGACGGCACAGGGCAGGACTCGCTTTCGGTCCAGGAGGATCGATTCGACCATCTCGAAGGTCGACGCCGCCGGCGCATAGAAGGCCGATCCGGTCTTGAGCAGGGCGACGATCTCTGCGCCGCCACTCGCCGTCCGTTCCTCCAGGGCCTTCACCCGGTCGGCCGGAAGCAACTCGGTGATGGGCACGCCGGCCACCGTTGAATAGCGCGACAACGGGACCATCGTGTCCCCGTGTCCGCCGAGTACGAAGGCGTGGGTATCCTCGACGGAGACACCCAGCTCCTGGGCGATGAACGTCCGGAACCGAGCCGAATTGAGGACGCCGGCCATCCCCAGGACCCGCTCACGCGGGAACCCTGACGCGTCCATCGCGACGTGACACATGACGTCGAGCGGGTTGGTGACGATGATCAGGATCGCCTCCGGCGAATGCTTCGCCGCCTCGCCCACGACGGCTCGCACGATCCCGGCGTTCTTGGCGAGCAGATCGTCCCGACTCATCCCTGGCTGCCTGGCGAGGCCGGACGTCACGACCACGATGTCGGATCCGGCGGTGTCGGCATAGTCGTTGGTGCCGACGATCCGGGCGTCGTGGCCGACGACCGGGGCCGCCTCGGCGAGATCGAGGCCCTTGCCCTGCGGCAGGCCATCGACGATGTCGACGAGGATGACGTCGGCGAGTCCCGCTTCGGCGATCCGCTGGGCCGTCGTGGCACCGACGTTGCCGGCGCCGATGACCGTGACCTTGTTGCGAGTCATATGCGATCGATCTCCCTTTCGGTGGTCGCGCCGTCGGACGTCAGGCGCGGACCGGACCGGCGGTGGCGATGGCCGGGTCCACGCCGTCGGCGTAGGCCTTGAAGTTGTCGTGGAACATCGTGGCGAGCCTGGCCGCCGCCGCATCGTAGGCCTCGGGATCGGCCCACGTCGAACGTGGGTCGAGGTACTGATCGGGCACGCCGGGGACGGCGACCGGGACGGCCACCCCGAACGTCGGATCGAGATGGGTGGGCGTGTCGTCGAGGGCACCGTCGAGGGCCGCCCGGACCATCGCCCGGGTGTGGTCGATGTCCATCCGCTCGCCGGTCCCGTACGGACCGCCGGTCCAGCCGGTGTTGATCAGCCAGACGGGGACATCATCGCGCCGGAGGCGGTCGACGAGCATGCGCGCATATTCGCCGGGGTGACGCGGCATGAACGGTGCTCCGAAGCAGGCCGAGAACGTCGCCGTCGGCTCCTTGACGCCGACTTCGGTGCCGGCGAGCTTGGCCGTGTAGCCACTGATGAAGTGATAGGCGGCCTGCTCCCGGGTCAGGCGCGAGATCGGCGGCAGGATCCCGAACGCATCGGCGGTCAGGAAGACGACCGCCTTCGGCGAACCTGCCATCCCGGTCGGGTCGGCATTCCCGATGAACTCGAGCGGGTACGCGCCGCGGGTGTTCTCCGTGAGCCGCTCCGAATCGAGATCGAGTTCGCGGGTCCCTGGATCCAGGTCGACGTTCTCGAGGACGGTCCCGAATCGACGGGTCGTCGCGAAGATGTCCGGTTCGTACATCGGCGAGAGGCGGATCGTCTTGGCGTAGCAGCCGCCTTCGAAGTTGAAGGTCAGGTCGTCGCCCCAGCCGTGTTCGTCGTCGCCGATCAGGCTCCGCAGTGGATCGGCCGACAGCGTCGTCTTGCCGGTGCCGGACAGCCCGAAGAAGACCGCGGCATCCCCGGTCTTCCCGACATTGATCGCCGAGTGCATCGGCAGGACGCCCTCGGCCGGCATCAGGTAATTCATCACCGTGAAGGCGCTCTTCTTGATCTCGCCGGCGTATTCGGTCCCGACGATCAGGATCTCCATCCGCCCGAGGTGGACGAGGATGGCGGTCCCGGTCCGCGTGCCCTCGGTCTCCGGATCGGCCTTGAACGACGGGACGCAGATGATCGTGAAATTCGGGACGAACCCAGCGGCCTGCTCCGGACTGGGCCGGCGGAAGAGGTTCCGGGCGAAGATGCTCGCCCAGGCCGTCTCCGTATAGACCCGGAGTGACCGCTGATGCGCCGGAGCGGCACCGATCAGGCAGTCCTGCCGGTACAGATCACGGGTGGCGACGTAGTCCACCAGACGGGCGCGCAGACGGTCGTAGTGCGCCTCGGTGATGGGCCGGTTGACGGGTCCCCACCAGATCGCGTCACGACTCGACGGCTCGTCGACGATGAACTTGTCCTGGGGCGAACGGCCGGTGTGCTTGCCGGTCCGGACGACCAGTGGGCCGTCAGCCGCGATGAGGCCCTCGCCATGGCGGACGGCGTCCTCGTACAGCTCGGCGGTGGAACGGTCGGCTCGGACCGAACGGCCCAGGGCGGGGGGCTTGGCGGGTGCGTTCGTGGCCATCGGCGGTGGACTCCAGTTGCACGGGCGATCACGTCAGATCGACCGGCCGCGCGTGATGCGGGCCCAGGAGCCCGCAGGAGTCGGCTTCCGCAGTCGTATTGGGGGCGATGCTACCACGTTGCGGAAGGGTTGCGGCGAGATTGCGATCGAGGATCAGGCGCGGTCGAGCGCCTCGGACAGGTCCGCCGTCAGGTCATCGATCCCCTCGATGCCGACCGACAGGCGCACGAGCGCCGGATCCACCTCGAGCGCCGAACCAGCGACGGACTGGTGGGTCATCGCGGCCGGGACTTCGATGAGCGATTCGACCCCACCGAGCGATTCGGCCAGGGTGAATAACCGGGTCCCTTCGGCGATCGCGATCGCGCGCTCCGCGGCCGTCCGATCACGCACTCCACCGGCGGCGGGCAGGAACGAGAGCATCCCGCCGAACCCGGGGTAGTGGATCGCGGCCACGTCGGTTCGATCACGCAGGGTCGCCGCGATCGACATCGCGTTGCTGGTGTGACGCTCCATCCGGAGATGGAGCGTCCGGAGGCCCCGGAGCACGAGGAAACAGTCGAGCGGCCCGGGCACGCCGCCCATCGCGTTCTGGAGGAACCGGAGGCGCCCGGCGACGGCATCGTCCGAGGTCACGGCCACGCCGACGATCGTGTCCGAGTGCCCGGCCAGATACTTCGTGGCGGAGTGAAAGACGATGTCGGCGCCGAGCGCGAGTGGTCGCTGGAGCGCCGGTGACGCGAAGGTGTTGTCGACCACGACAAGGGGCCGGCGCCCGCCGTCCGCCTCCCGGCGCGCGACGGTCGCCACCGTCGCCGTGATGTCGACGACCTTGAGGTGTGGATTGGTCGGCGTCTCGAACCAGACCAGTCGGGTCCGCTCGTTCAGGGCCTCCCAGAGGCCGTCCTGGCCCGAGGCCAGATCGACATACCGCGAATCCACCCCGGCCGCCCGGCGGACCTGCTCGAGGTACCGGTAGGTGCCCCCGTAGACGTCATCGCCGACGACGATCTCGTCGCCGGGGCCGGCCAGTTCGGCCAGCGCCGCGGTCGCGGCCGACCCCGATGCAAAGGCGATCCCATGGCGCCCGCCCTCGAGCGCGGCGACTGCCCGCTCCAGCCGCTCGCGGGTCGGGTTCTGTGACCGTGCGTATTCGTAGCCGCGCCGCGGATCCCCCACCCCGTCCTGGGCATAGGTCGAGGTCTGGAAGATGGGCGGCGCGACCGCCCCGGTCAGTTCGTCCGGCTCGGCGCCGGCATGGACCGCCAGCGTCTCGAACGTGGGATCGCGTCGATCAGCCATCGACGGTCACCGGTGGCGGCCAGCCATCAAGCTCGAACACGAGTTCCTCGCCATCGATGTCGTCCATCCGGACGCCGGTCCGGCGAAAGCCGAGCCGGCCGACGACGGCGAGCGAGGCGATGTTGTCCGGCGAGACCGATGCGCGGAAGCAGTCGACACCCTGCTCGTGCGCCCAGTCGAACATCGCGCGAACGACCTCGGACGCGACTCCCTGGCGGCGATACGCCGGTTCGACCCGGTAGCCGATCTCGACCCGTCCGTCCGGCTCGGGCGGCGAATGGAACCCGCACGACCCGATGACCCGGCGGGTGCCATCGGTGTCTTCGTCGACGATCACCCGTCCAAGCCATGGTCGGGCGGTCGGATCGGCGGCCATGTCGGCGATGCGGTACTGGAGGAAGTGCTCGAGCGTGTCCGGCAGGTCATCGGGCACGATGGCGCCGACCTCCACTCCGGCGGTCGCCAGGTCACGGGCCTCCAACGCCTGCATGAACGCCATCGACATCGACACGAGTTCGAACCGGGCCGTGAAGATCGGATGGAACGGTCATCCGCGTCCGGACCGGTGGGCGAGATACTCGAGGACATCGAGCTTGGTCACGACCCCCACCGGTCGGTCGCCCCGGATGGCGATGACCGCGGCGTCCTCGCCGGACAGCAGGGCGAACGCCTCGTCCAGGCTGGCGGTCACGTCGATGACGGGCAGGGTCCGATCCATCACCTCGCCGACGGTCCGGTCGACGACGGTCGGGTCACGGAAAGCCCGATCGAGTAGTCCCCGCTCGGTGATCGACCCGACGATGCCCTCGATGGCGTCGCCTTCCGGATGCTCGGAGACCGGCAGCTGGCTGATGCCGTACTCCTGGAGGATCGCGATGGCGTCGCCGACGCGCTGGGTCGTGCGCGCCAGGACGAGATCGGGCATCGGCTCTGCATGATGTCGTTCGCCGAGGAGATCGCCCACCCGGACGACGGCCCCGGTCGTGGCCAGCAGGCCGTTGACCCGCATCCATTCGTCGTTGTAGACCTTGGACAGGTAGCTCCGGCCGCTGTCCGGCAGCAGGACCACGATGACGGCGTCGCGTCCGTCGGGGTCGGCCACGAGGTCGCGAGCCACCGCGAGCGCAGCCACCATCGCCGTCCCACATGAGCCGCCGGACAGGATCCCCTCCTCGCGGGTGAGCCGGCGCGCCATCGCGAACGCGTCCCGGTCGCTGACCCGGACCCATCGATCGACCACGTCCGGGTCGTACGTGCCCGGCATGAAGTCCTCGCCGACGCCTTCGGTCAGGTAGGGCCGGGCGGTGTCACCGGACAGGACGCTACCCTCCGGGTCCGCCCCGATGACCTGGATCGCCGGGTTGCGCGCCTTCAGCGCGCGGGCGGCACCGGTGATCGTGCCTCCGGTCCCGACGCCAGCGACGAAGTGGGTCACCCGGCCGTCGGTCCCGTCCCAGATCTCCGGGCCGGTGGTCTTCTCGTGGGCGGTCGGGTTCTCCATGTTCCAGTATTGATCCGGCTTGAACGCGCCCGGGATGTCTCGGGCCAGTCGGGCAGCCACCGAGTAGTAGCTCTCCGGCGACTCGGGCGCGACGTTGGTCGGACAGAGCACGACCTCCGCGCCATATGCCCGAAGCAACTGCTGCTTTTCCGAGGACTGCTTGTCGGCCATGACGAAGATGCAGCGATAGCCTTTGAGGGCCGCTGCGATCGCCAGGCCGTGGCCGGTATTGCCGGAGGTCGGCTCGATGATCGTCCCGCCGGGCTTGAGCTGGCCGGACCGCTCGGCCGCCTCGATCATCGGCAAGCCGATCCTGTCCTTGACCGATCCGCCGGGATTGAGCATCTCGAGTTTCGCGAGGAGCAGCGGCTGGCGATCGATCGGTCCGAGGTCGCGGGTCAAGCGCGAGATCCGCACGAGCGGGGTGTGGCCGACGAGATCGAGGATCGACTCTGCGTAGTGCATCGTGGCGAGGATACCGTGCGCCGGGACGGTCGGCGGGTCGAGTTCAGGTGCCGCGGTCGACGTGGCCTGGACCGAGCAGCAGCCAGGTCAGTCGCCGACGGAGCCGGCGAGGATGGTCCGGCGGGTCGACCGTCCAGGGGTGGATCGACTCGACGGCCGGACCGAGGATCGTCGCGAGCGAGTCGCTCATCCGTCGAGCGAGGTCCAATTCCTCGCGCGTGCCCGGTGCCGGAAGGGCGGCGTCCGGCCCCAGCCCCGCCAGGGCGCGGGCCGAGGTGGCCGGCAGGATCCGTGATGCAAGACGCCGGCCGACGTACAGCTCTTCCGAGCCCGCCATCGCGAGCGGGACGATCGGCGCGTCGACCCGCAGCGCGATGACCGCCCAGCCGGTGCGGAACGGCCCGATCCGGCCGGGCGGTCCACTGATCGTCCCCTCGGGCATCTGGGCGAACACGGCGCCGTTCGCGATGACCGCGCGGGCGGAGGCCACATGCTGGTCGATCCCGATGCCGCCGCGCCAGACGGGCAGGAGGCCGCCGAGCCGGTGGATCAGGACCTCACGCCAGCGGGCGGTGAAGGTCGATGGAGCGCTTCCGAGGAACCAGCAGCGTGGTTCGACCGGGAGAGCATGCATGACGAGGAACGGGTCCATCCAGCCGCGATGGGCGGCCCCGACGAGGAAGTAGCCGCCGGCGGGTAGCTGCTCCTGCCCCGAGGTTCGGATCCTGACCCTGAGCAGGCCGAAGATGACGAACCGGGCGAGGTAGCGGACTGACCGGTAGAGCGCCGATGCCCTGGCTTCGGGCGGCCGGCCGAGCCAGGCGAGACCCTCGAGCGCGCGGCCGCGGCGGGCGGCCATGGCCTCCGGTGCGACCCTGCCCGCGGGCGGTCGGACCCGCCGGGGCCCGGTCACGTCAGGTGGTGGCCGCGGCGGGCGGGTCAGCGTCGGTCCGGCTCGTCGTCTTCGGATCCGAGACCAGGGTCGGCGTGCTCGAGCTCGTCGCCCTCGAGCTCGTCCGGGTCGGCTTCGTCGGGTGGCTCCACGGGTCGACCGAGGGCGCCCCAGGTGGCGACCTCGGGCCGGCTCGGCGGGTCGTCGAGCGGGTGGTCCGGTCGGTGCCGCCAGGCCAGCACGATGAGGGCCGGCACGATGAACAGGATGGACACGATCTGGGCAGTCGGGACCCCGAAGAACGTCCAGTTCCCCTCCCGGAACGTCTCGAGCGCGAACCGGACGACGCCGTACCAGATGAAGAAGACGAGCAGCAGGTCGCCCGGCCGCAGGCGCTTGCGCAGATGGAACCCGATCCAGATCAGGAACAATGCGCCGAGCACGCCCGACAGCGACTCGTACAGGAAGAGCGGATGGAAGCGGGTCGATTCGGGCAGGACGTCACACGCGTAGTCGAACGTCGCGCCCGTGATCCGATGGGCGCAATCGATCGGGATCCCCCAGGGCAACGTCGTCGGCGAGCCGTACAACTCCTGATTGAAGAAGTTGCCCCACCGGGCGACCGCCTGCATGGTGAACAGCCCCGGTGCGACGATGTCCGCCCAGCGCAGGAACGGGACCCGCTTGTAGCGCGCATACAGCCACGCCGCGATCGTGCCGGTGATGATCCCGCCGTAGACCCCCAAACCGGTGTAGGGCGGCAGGAAGATCTTGATCAGATCGTCCTTGTACAGGACCCACTGGTCGATGACGTGGTAGGCGCGCCCCCCGATCAGGGCGGCGACCGCCACGATGATGATCCCGTTGCCCAGGATGTCCGCGTCCTCGCCTGCCCGTTTCGCGAGGCTGACCATCACGAAGAAGGCGGCCGCGAGTCCGACGGCATAGCCGATGCCGTACCAGTACACGGGCACGGGTCCGAGCTGGATCGCGATCGGGTCCGGCATGAAGTCGAGCATCCCGGGAGTGTAGCGGCGATGGTCCGTATACTTCGCCCCGGATGAATGCGGAGTTCAATGTCTGGCTGCTCATCGTCGGGCTGATCGTCGGGGCCGGTCTCGTCTGGCTCGTCATCATGGATTCGCGCCGGCGCGAATCGGACGTCGATGCGCTCGAACGACCACGTGAGGCGCTCTGGCTGTCAGCCACGCTCGCCGAGGACGGCTATGACGTCAGTCCCGAAGCCGCGGAGCGCCTCCTGGTGATGCACCGGGCCTACCTGGAGGCCGTGCCCCCCGATCCGGTCGATGGTCCATCCGTCCCTGCCGGTCCGGGCATGGCGCAGATCCGGGCGAAGACTCAGTACTGACCGACGAGGACGGGATCTGAGTCGAGCGCCGATCCCGCCCTCCTCGCGGCCCGGGTCGGTCTTCCGACCGCTCACCAGGTGCCGGCACCCCGGGTCACCGCCCTGGTGAATGTGCCAGCCGGACGGTGGGCCTCCAGGCAGACGACGCCGGCGGCTCCGACCACCGCGTCGTGACGCGTTCCGGCGGGCAGGTCGAGCCGGTCCCCCGTCGCCAGGTGGAGACTCCCGTCCGGTGTCCCGAAGGTGATCGATCCCCGCTCGACCACGATGACCTTGTCGTAGGCATGGTCGTGGCCCGGATAGCGATCCCCCGGCCCGTTCGACCAACTGGTCGGGTCAAGACCGTCGTTGCGCAAGCGATCCAGGATGGCTGACACGGTCAGGCCGCCGCCACGCCGAGGATCGATCCGATCGTGTAGGTGACCAGCGCCGCCGCGAGGCCGATGACGAGCTGCCGGGTACCGGAGAAGAGCATCCCCCGGCCGGTCAGCAGGCTGACCGCGGCCCCGACCGCGAACAGCGCGACGAGACTCAGCCCGAGACTGACCAGCAGCGCCTGGGTCCCGCTGCCGAACAGGAACGGGATCACGGGGATGATGGCCCCGACCGCGAAGGCGACGAACGATCCGCCGGCCGCACCCCACGGGGAGCCGAGTTCGTCGGGATCCAGCCCCAGCTCTTCGCGGACGAGCGTGTCGAGGGCCGTCTCCGGGTCCTGGAAGATCCGGTGGGCGATCCGGGCCGCCTCGTCCGGGGCGAAGCCCTTCGCCCGATACGAGGCCGCGAGCTCCGCCTCCTCCTCCTCGGGCATCGCCTCCATCTCCGCTCGTTCCAGGGCGATCTGCCGCTCGGACAGCTCGCGCTGGCTCTGCATGGAGATGTACTCGCCGGCCGCCATGCTGAACGCTCCGGCGAGGAGGCCGGCGATGCCGGCCAGCAGGACGAACCCCGGTTGCCCGGTGGCGGCTCCGGCGACCCCCATGACCAGGGACAGGTTGCTCACCAGGCCGTCGCTGACGCCGAAGATGATCGCCCGCAGGGTGCCGGATCGCGAGCCGGTCCGGTGCCACCGCTCGCTGGACCCGACCTCCGCCGCACTCGCCGCACGCTTGGCCACCGCGACGCCGTCCCGGCCCGGCGCATCCATCTGGTCGAGGCGCTCGTCGGCTTTCAGGCGATCCCAGATGACGGCGTGCTCGCGTTCGTCAGCGGCGATCGCTGCGATGTCGGGCGACGCGCTCTGGGACACGTAGGTCGCTTCTTCGTCACCTTCGAGGGCCTTGACCATGTCGGCGACCGCACTCGTCCCGAGGATCCGGGCGGCCAGGATGATCAGGCGGACCTGCATGCGCGCGCGGCCAGCCGGCGGGACGTCCGCGCCGAGATCGCGCAGCTTGCCGGCCCAGATATCGGCATGGCGCCGCTCATTGGCTGCGATCTGCTTGAATGCGTCCGCCCGACGCGGGTCACGCTCGATCCTCGACAGTGCGTCGTAGAGCACGATCGCGTCGCGCTCCAGCTTGAGGTTGTCGAGGCTCTGCGCGATGTCGATGGGCGCCATGGGATGCATCGTAGGTCATCGTCCGCAGGTAGACTCGCCGGGTGGCTGCTCGCGTCAACGCCCCGCCGCTCCGCTATCTCACCGCGGCCGATGTCCTGGCCGCGATGCCCGATCTCGATGAGCGTCTGACCCTCGCCGAGCGGACGATGACCGCACTGTCCGGCGACGCGGAGTTGCCGGCCAAGATCGGTGTCCACCCGAGACCGGACGGCTCGTTCGCTCACGCGATGCCGGCATACCTGCGGGGTCGCGAGCCATCGGGTCGGGATGACCTCGTCGGGATGAAGTGGGTCGCCGGGTACGCGACCAACAACGCCGCCGGCGTCCCTGCCGTCAATGCCGTGGTCGTCCTGAACGACGCGTCAACCGGGGTCCCGACAGCCATCCTGGACGGCGGTCCGATCACGGCCCTGCGGACGGCCGCCGTTTCCGGGGTCGCCATCCGGCACTTCGCAGCCCGGCGTTCGGGACGGCAACCGCGAGCGACCATCATCGGCGCAGGCGTCCAGGGCCGGAGTCACCTTGCCGTCCTGGGGCATACCCTGGCGGGCGTCGCACTGACCCTCTTCGACCGGCACCCGGAGCGAGCGGAAGCGCTCGCGATCGAGGCGATGGGGACCGAGGGGATCGCCAGCGTGGCGGTGGCGCGGGACGCCCGTGCGGCGGTCGCCGAGGCCGACGTGGTCGTGACCGCAGCGTCCTTCGGGCCGACGCGCCAGGTCATGACCGAGGAGTGGCTCACCAGCGAGGCACTCGTGGTCCCTGTCGACTACGCGACCTACTGCAGCGCCAGCGTCGCCCGCGGGGCCGCGCTGTTCCTGGTGGATGAGCGGGGACAGTTCGACGCCAACCGGAGCGCCGGCCTGTTCGACGACTACCCGGACCCGACGGCCACGCTGGGTGAGTCGCTCCTCGCCGGGACGCCACGGCCGGAGCGCGGACGGGTCGTCGTGACGGCCCTGGGGGTGGGCCTCGCGGACGTCATCTTCGGATCCGCCATCCTCCGTCGGGCCGAGACGTCCGGACTCGGGACGCTCCTGCCGGGATGAGCCCCGGCGTCGACGGCCTCGGGCTATCGAACCTTCGCGGTGGCCCGGTCCCCGATCACTCGTTGACCTGGAGCGGACCGTCCGGGACTTCGATGAGGATCCGGTCGCCCTCGACCACGACGTCGTAGACGGCCAGTGGCAGCTCGGCCGGAGGGTCGAGTGGCTCGCCATTGTCGAGATCGAACCGCGACAGGTGCAGCGCGCAGGTCAGGGTGCCGGCCGTCAGGAAGCCTCGGTCGAGCTCCGAGTATTCATGGCTGCAGATGCCCTGGACGGCCGCGAGGTCGCCGTTCGTGTTCACCACGAGGACCTGGTCCGTGCCGTCCACCCAGGCCATCTTCATCGTGCCAAGGGGGACCTCGTCGACCCCCAGGAGGTCGATACGTCTCACGCCGCGGCGTCGCTCCCGGTCCCGGTGCTGGCGTCCCACCTGGCTTCCAGCAACCCGCGCAGGCGGTCCTGGGCGTCCGCGACCGGAACCCGTGCGACGACGGGCTCGAGGAAGCCGAGCACGATGAACTTGCGCGCCTCATCGCGCGGGATCCCTCGACTCTCGAGGTAGAAGACCTGGGTCTCGTCGATGGGGCCGACCGAACTCGCGTGCATCGCCCGGCGACAATCGGGCTGGTCGATCTCAAGGCTGGGGATGGCGACCGAGCGTGTGGCCTTCGACAGGTTCATCCCGAATTCACCGAGGAAGCTGTCCGTGCCGACCGCCGACCGGTCGATGACGATCATGCCCTTCATGAACGAGCGCGCCCGATCGAGCAACGCGCCCTTGGACAGCAGGTTGCCGGTCGTGTCCCGCCCGAGGTGGTGGGTGTACGAGGTCAGGTCGAAGAGCTGGTCGCTCCCGCCGAACACGATCTCCACCTGCTCGACAGAACTCCGGTCACCCTCGAGGCGGTTGTCGACCCGGCTGCGGACGAGCCGCGAGCCGAGCTGGGCGAGCGCCCAGTGGAGTGTCGCGCCCTCGCCGATGATCGCGGTCCGATGCTGGATGGCGACCGTCGTGTCCGGCAATTCCTGGAGACTCGCGAGGGATAGATCGGCGTCGCGACCGAGGCGAACTTCGAGCGTCCCAGCCAGGAACGATTGACGGTCGTCCGCCCGGGCTCCGCCAGATCCGACCAGCTCCTCGAGGATCGTCGCGGTGGCCCCGTCGCCGAGCGAAACGAAGCTCCGCGACAGGAGCGCGCGATCGGCGGCACCGACCGCCCAGCGGAGGATGATCGGGCGGGCGACGTGGACGCCAGCCGGGATATCCAGGACGATGCCCTGGCTCCAGAGGGCGCGGGTCAGTTGGGCGAAGCGGTCATCCGCCGGGACGGTCGTCCCGCCGTCGATGAGTTCCCGGACCCGCTCCGGTCGGCGCCGGGCCAGGTCAGCCACGGTCGTGAGCTCGATGCCGGCAGCGCGCGCATCCGACGACAGGGCTGCCCCGGCGAGATCCCCTTCGTCGATGAGGATGAGGCCATCCGTTCCGTCTGGCAGGTCGATCGACACCGGCTCGGCGCGGACCGCGGTGGTGATCCGCGCACTGGCAAGGTGGGCCGTTCGAAGGTCGATGTAGGTCGTGTACAGGAGGTTGGATTCGGCGGGAAGGGCCTCGAACGCCGCGAAGGCCGCCTCGCGGTCGGCGCGCAGCCACCCTGGATCGCCGTCGAGCGGCGCGATCGCTTCGAGATCGGACCGGCCGACCTCCAGGGTCAGATCGGTCGGTCGCTGCCGGGTGGGACGTCCGGGTCTCGGCCGCGGTGAGGCGACCGTCATCCGAGCGACCCCTCCATCTCGAGCTTGACCAGGCGGTTGAACTCGATGGCGTACTCCATCGGCAGTTCCTTGGTGAAGACCTCAAGGAAGCCCTGGACGATGAGGTTCGTCGCCTCATTCTCGGTCAGGCCGCGGCTCATCAGGTAGAAGACCTGATCCGCGCTCACCTTGCCGACCGTGGCTTCGTGGGTCATCGAGGTGTCATCTTCCTGGATGTCGATGTAGGGGTAGGTATCGCTCCGGCTGATGTCGTCCATCATCAGCGCGTCGCAGCGGACGCTGGCCACGGCGTTGGTCGCCCCCGGTGACACCTTGAGATGGCCGCGATAGGTCGCCCGGCCACCATCCTTCGACACCGACTTGCTGACGATCCGCGACCGCGTGTTCGGTGCCAGGTGGATGGCCTTCGCCCCGGTGTCCTGATGCTGGCCCTTGCCTGCGACGGCGACGCTGATGATGTCTGCGGTCGCGCCTTCCCCGCGCAGGTAGATCGCCGGGAACTTCACGGTCTTGCGGGAGCCCGTGTTGGCGTCGATCCATTCGACGGTCGAGTGCTCGTACGCGTGGGCCCGCTTGGTCACCAGGTTGTAGACATCGTTGGACCAGTTCTGGATGGTCGTGTAGCGGACCTTGGAGCCGGGGAGGGCGACGACTTCGACGACGGCCACGTGGAGCGATTCGGTCGCGTAGATCGGCGCGGTGCAACCCTCGATGTAATGGACCTTGGCGCCCTCGTCGACCACGATCAGTGTCCGTTCGAACTGACCGGTGTTCTCGCCGTTGATCCGGAAATACGCCTGCAGCGGTAGCGGTACCTCGACACCCTTCGGGACGTACACGAACGAGCCGCCGGACCAGACCGCGGCGTTGAGCGCGGAGAACTTGTTGTCCTCTGCCGGGACGACCGTGCCGAAGTGCTTCCGGAAGATCTCCGGGTATTCGATCAGCGCCTGATCCGTGCCCATGAACACGACGCCGAGCTTGGACAGCTCTTCCTTGACCGAGTGGTAGACGACCTCGCTGTCGTACTGGGCGCCGACGCCGGCCAGGAACTTGCGTTCTGCCTCCGGGATCCCCAACTTCTCGAAGGTCGCCTTGATCTGCTCCGGGACGTCGTCCCACGATCGTTCTTCGCGCTCGGATGGCTTGCGGTAGTAGACGATCTTGTCGAAGTCGATCTTGTCCAGGCCGTCCGTCCAGGTCGGCAGTGGCCGCTTCAGGAAATGTTCATAGGCTCGGAGCCGGTACTGGAGCATCCAGTCCGGTTCCTTCTTGAAGCCACTGATCTCCTCGACCGTCGCCCGGGTCAGGCCGCGCTTCGTCTGGGCCAGGTAGGCGATATCGTCATGGAAGGCGAATTGATCTCGCTGGTCGGTGACGATCTCGCGGGTGGCTGGCATCAGGTCTCCGGTGTTGGTCGGGGCGGGTAGCAGGTCCCGCGGCGCTCGTTCTCGAGCGCATCTAATTCCGAGTTAGATTATCGGGATTAACGCGGCAGGCGTCAACGACCGCGATGGTGGCGAGCGCCGGGCCGCCCAGGACCGTGGCCGGCCCGGCGCCACGCGTCAGCTACCCGACGGCGTCACGGTCTCGGCTTCGGTCGCGGCTTCCTTCACCGCGGTCGCGGTCTCATCGTCGACCTTGACGGTCTTGACCTCCTCGGCGCCGGGCATCTTGGCCGCGACCGCCGGGGCATCGCTCGCGGTCACCATGGCCAGGATCCCGGATGTTCCCGGCGTGATGACGTCGGCCAGGCCCTTCTCGACCTCGAGCCGACGCGCCAGGTTCCGGGCCTTGCCGGCGGCAGCGCCCGCAACGCCCAGGGTCACCGCACCGGCGATGATCGTGGCCGGCAGGAACACGGCCGCGACGACGCCGCCGACGACGCCCCACTTCAGGCCGGTCCGGGTGCTGTGGTCGGTCATCTTCTCGACGTGCAGGCGCCCTCCGTCGTCTGCCTTGACGACGAGCACGCCATCGATATGGAGCGATCCGTCGAGCTCGGCCGACAGCAGGTCGTCGTAGACGGCCCGTGCTGACGAGGTGTCGGCGAACCGGGCCACGACCAGCGCATGGTCGCCTTCGACCGCGATCGCGCCCTCGGCGATGATCCCGGCGTCGTCCGCGACGACACCGCCGACGACGACCACGTCGTCATCCGCGCTCGCGGGCTTGACTTCTTCTGACATCGATGTGCCTCCTTGTGAAGGCCGAGAACCCCCCGGCCGATACCGCCGACTCGATCGGTGCGGCGTGAGTCGCCGGCAGGCTGCGATCGGGTGGCGTCGGAACCCTCATCGTACCGCGCCCTATGCTGTGGGGGTCAGCCGGGCCAGCGGCGCCCGCCAGCGAGGGAGGCATTTACGACGATGAGCCGACTGCTCAGCTTCTACGAGACGCAACTGCGGGTCCTGTGGGAGTGGCGTGGCGGACGCGTCGCGCTGCTGAAGCGACTCGTGATCACCCTGATCGTGGCGACGGTCTCCTTCCTCGTCACCGCCTGGTTGCTGCCTCGCCTGACGGTGGACCGCCCGCTCGACGCCGCTGTCGCGGTCATCCTGATCGCCTTGTTCCAGGCGCTCATCCGGCCGGTCGTGTTGACGTTCGCCGCGTCCATCTCGCTGATCCTGACCGGGATCCTGGTGCTGGTCCTCCAGGTCGTCGCGTTCCTGGTCGTGGCCCAGTGGGCCCCGGGGATCCACGTCGATACGTTCACCACCGCGCTGATCGCCTCGTTCGTGTACGCGATCATCAACACGATCCTCACCGCGATCCTGGGGATCGACAGCGGCGGCTCGTACTACGGCCTCCTGGTCCAGCGACTGCTCGTCAAGCGTGCCGCCGAGCGATCCGACAAACCCGGCCTCGTGATCATCCAGATCGACGGACTCGCCCATCCGATCCTGGCCGGGCGGATGCGGGCCGGATCGGTCAACACGCTGGCGAACTGGGTCCGCGACGGGAGTCACAAGCTGTCACGTTGGGAAGCGATCCTGCCGTCGATGACCTCCGCGAGTCAGGCCGGGATCCTGCACGGCAACAACGACGGGATCCCGGCGTTCCGCTGGTATGAACGTGACCGCGAGCACCTCATGGCGTCGAGCAACCCGGTGGACGCCACCCTCATCGTGTCGCGGATCAGCAACGGTCAAGGGTTGCTCTCGAACAACGGGGCGAGCATCTGCAACCTGATGACCGGCGATGCCACGCGGTCGTACCTGACGACCGCGGCGATCAAGGCGGAGGGTGGAGGGATCGGCGACAGCCAGGCCTTCCTGAGTTTCTTCTTCAGCCCGAGTGGGTACCTGCGGTCGTTCACGCTCTTCATCGGGGAGCTCATCAAGGAACTGATCCAGGCGCGCCGCACACGCCGGGCCGGCGTCCGCCCGCAGATGCACCGGGGCCTCAAGTACGCCGGGATGCGGGCAGCCAGCAACGTGATCCTTCGTGACGTCAACACGTCGCTGATCATCGAGGAGATGTACCGGGGCACGAACGTCATCTATGCGGACTTCACCGACTACGACGAGCTGGCCCACCACTGCGGACCGGAGCGGGTCGAATTGTTCGAAGCGCTCGACGGCGTCGATCGGGCGATCGACACGCTGGTCAAGGCGGCTGCGGAAGCGCCGCGGCCGTACAAGTTCATCGTCCTGTCCGATCACGGCCAGAGCCTTGGGGCCACGTTCCTGCAGCGCTATGGACTCAGCCTGGGCGAGTTCGTCCGCAGCCTCATGAGCGGACGTGCCACCGTCATCCAGACCGCGACGAAAGCCGAGGGTTCGGTCTTCGTGAACTCGTTCCTGTCGGAGATCACGAGGAGCCAGGGCGTGGGACCGACGGTCGCGCGGGCGGCCCTCAAGGGGCGGACCACCGACGGTGTCGTCGATCTTGACGCCGAAACCGAGTCGCCTGTCGCCGATGCCTCGTCGATCGCCGTCGTCGGTTCCGGGAACCTTGGGCTCGTCTGGTTCACCGGCCACGACCACCGGCTCACGGTCGAAGAGCTGGAGGAACTCCACCCGGGTCTCGTCGCCACGGTCGCCGCCCATCCGGGCGTCGCGATGCTGATGGTCCGGTCGAGCGAATTCGGGGCCGTCGTGTTCGGACCCAACGGCACCCGGTTCCTTGACCAGGACCGCGTCGAGGGCGACGACCCGACGGAGCTCTTCGGCCCGCACACGGTGATGAGCTTGCGACGTGAGGACGCCATGGTCCACGCGCCGGACCTGCTGCTCATCAGCCAATTCGATCCCGAGCTGGGGGAGGTCGCCGCCTTCGAGGAATTGATCGGTTCCCACGGCGGGCTGGGCGGCCCGCAGACGGAGCCGTTCATCCTCCACCCGGTCGATTGGGAACTCGACGAGGAGATCCCCCTCGGGGCCCCGGCCATCTACCGGAACATCCGGCGCTGGCTGGAGTCGATCGGGATCGCGCTCGGCCCGGCGGATGCGCCGGTACCGGCGTCGGCGTCCAGCCCGGTCGGGACGACCGAGGCGGCGTCTCCCGGCGCCTCGGCGGTACAGTAGTCGTCCATCCGACCATCCCAGGGGGTCTTCGCATGCCACCGCGACGAACGAGCCGATGAGCAGGAAACGACGAACGCTGGCGCTGGGCGCGGCACTGGCAGCGACTGGCGCGACGCTCCGGCGCCGGCGAGCGACCCGCGTCCCGACCGACCCGTTCGACCCCGATGCCATCCGGCCCGAAACGGCCGCCGCCCGAACCGCCGAGATCGTCGCCATGCCGCGGGTCCGTCGGGCGGACCTGACCAAGGTCTTCGCGCCCGCCATCGCGACCGCGGTCGACCCGCTCCTGCACGGCCGCCGCTACTTCCCGCGGATCCTCGAGGACATCGCGGCGGCCACCGATCACGTCCACCTGCTCATCTACGGCTACAAGCCCGGTGACATCGGGGAGCTGTTCCTCGATGCCCTGGCGGAGCGCGTCAAGGCAGGCGTGGAGGTCCGGCTCGCGGTCGACGCCATCGGCAGCGAGGTCGACCTGGGCAGCAAGGACCTGTTCCGTCGCCTCCGCGAGGCAGGTGTCGAGATCGTCGCCCATGACGGCGTGGTCGTGCTCCGGCGGGGCGAGGTCGGTGCCCGCACGTTCCAGCCGAACGGCGAGGACCTGCTCCATTTCGACCATCGCAAGATGATCGTGATCGACGGCCGGATCGGCTATGTGGGCGGAAGCGGGATCGAGGACCACTACAACGACGAGCGCTTCTACGACGTCATGTGCCGGGTCGAAGGGCCGATCGTGGCCCAGCTCGCTGCCGTCTTCCTGATGAGCTGGCGGAACAACGACGGAGCGGCGCCGGCCGATCCATCGCTCGCGCGCTACTTCCCTCCGGAGACGCTCATCGTGGCGCCGGATGCCCCGGTCCAGGCGCCGACGACCGTCCTGTGGAACGTTCCCGGCACCGGCCACCACCCGATCAGCGACACGATCGAGCGGGCCCTGGACGACGCGGCGCGCGAGATCCACATCGTCAACCCGTACATCTCCAACCGGGCCATCCTGGAGCGACTGCTCGATGCGGCGCTGCGCGGCGTCCGGGTGCGCCTCGTCGCGCCGGGCAAGCCGACCCCGCCCTACCCCGCCGCGGCCTTCCGCCATTGGTACGGACGGTTGCTCGAGGCCGGCGCGGAGATCCTGCTCCACCCGGAAATGGCCCACGCCAAGGTCCTGCGGATCGACGACCAGGTCCTCATCGGCGGCTGCAACCTGGACGATCTGTCGCTGTTCCGGAACGACGAGCTCGACCTGCTCTTCGACGATCCTTCGATCGCCGAGCTCACCGAGCGCAGCATCTTCGATGAGCTGGTGGCGATGTCGACGCCGGCCGTGGCCCCGACCGGGACGAAGGATCGAGCCTGGAACGCCACGATGGATCGCGTCTCGCGTCTGCTCTAGCGCGGCGGCCTACCCCAACATGAACGTGCGCCAGGCATGTGGCCTGACGCACGACGTTTGCTGATCGCGCCACCGACGTGACGCGGGGAGCTAGATCCCCAGGGCCTTCGCCTTGGCGGCTGCGAATTCCTCGTCACTCAGGATGCCCTGAGCGTGGAGGTTCGCCAGGTTCTGCAGGGCAGCCGTCGTCGGATCAACCGGGGCGGCTGCGGGGGCCGCGGCGACCGGTTGCTGCGCCATCGCATCCATCTGCGCCTGCTGCTGGGCCAGCTGCTGGTTCTGCGCCTCTTCGTTGGCCTGCGCCTGGGCGCTCTTGTTCGCGCTGGAGGCACCCACGTGCGCGGCGGTGCCAACCACGGCGGCCGTCATCAGGAGGCCCGGACCTCGTCGTCGTCGCATGCTGTCTTCCTTTCTGGGTCGGCCGTCAGGCCGAGATCGCTGCTGCTTCGAGTTCGGCGTTGACCATCTCGAGGGCTTCCGGCGGGATCGTGTCCCGGCTGATGAGGAAGCCCCCAGCGCCGGCGATGGCCTCCTTGATCCCCACGGCCCAGTGATGCTCGAACAGGAGGATGAGCGCTGACGTGTTGGTCGGCAGCCCGGTGGCCAGCTTGTCGATGTCCTCCGGGGTCAGCAGGCCCATCAGCCCATCCATCATCGAGGTGAAGCCTGCGAAGCGCTCGTCGTCCTTGTTGTCCAGCTCCACGACCGCGACATCGCCGTCGATGTCCTTGGTCACGAAGACGACGTCAACGAGCCGGATGATCCCCGCGTCGACGACCTTCTCGATCTCCTTGGCGATCTCGCCGTTGAACCGATTGCCCTCGAACCCGAGGATGGTGTATTCAAGTGGACCGAGTGTCATCGATTCCTCCGTGGACTGGTCGTTGGCGAATGCAGTCGTGCGGCGCGACTCGCGTGTAGCGCAACCAATATACGCGGAGGGCGGCCGGTCAACTCGTGGCGGTCACTGGCACGGCTGGATCGACCGCGGCGCTCGCCGGAGCCGGCGGCGCAAGGGGCTCGACCGGCTCGGGATCCAGCGCGACCAGGACCGTCCGCCAGACCGTGGCGACCACACCGAGGAACGGGACGACAAGGAACATGCCGGCGATGCCGGCGATCTCGTTGCCGGCCGGGATCGCCGCCAGGACGACGGCCGGGTGGAGGCTGACGACGCGGCTGTAGACGATCGGCGCCACGAAATTCCCCTGGACGATATTGAAGACGATCGTGAACACGGCCATGATCGCGATGTCCTGCGGCGTGCCGGTCGCGACCGTGACGAGGAAGGCCAGGCCCGTCGTGACGATCGACCCGATATACGGGATGAAGCCGCCGAAGATGGCGAGGATGGCGAGCGGCAGGGCCAGCGGGATCCCGAGGATGGTCATGATCAGGAACTGCGTCGCCGCCCCGAAGATCGAGATCGCGCCGGTCCCGATCATGTACCCCCCGAGGACGCCGACCGCTCGACTTCCGGCGGCGCTGATATGCGACCGCCGAGCGGGCTCGACGCGCTCGAGGAACGAGCGCCAGGCCTTGTCGCCGTCACGCATGAAGTAGAACGTCAGCAACGCCGAGAGAAGCAGGATCACGGACAACCCGCCAAGGGTGGTGGCGACGTTCGCGATCGTGACCAGGATCCCGCTCCCGAGGGCCTGGACGAGACTGACGCCGGCGCCGAGCCCGCCGCCCACGCTGTCGTTGGCTGACTCGGCGCCGGAAACCCCGGTGCCGGTCATCTGGCCTGCCGCGCCGATGAGGGACACGACCGTCAATCCGACGATCACGGTCACCCCGAGGACCATGCCCAGGGTCGCCGCCAACGCCGCGCGGGAATGGCCCCAGCCCCGGGCTTCGAGCCAGGCGCCCAGCGGCAGCAGCGTGGACGCCACGACGATCCCGAGAATGAGCGGATAGACGACGATCGGGATCTGGATGACGGCTGCCACGAACACGGCGAACAGCCCGGCTACGACCAGGAGGCGCCAACTCCACTGACCGAGGCGATCCAGCCAGAGCGGGACGAGGAGATCGCCAGATGGCTCGTTCGCGGGCTCCACGCCGAGGACGTCCACGACGGAGCCGACGATCGCCATCACGAACGCGACGAACGGGATGGCCGCGAACAGCCCGATCGTCCCGGCCACCGCCGCGCCGGCCGGCAGCGCGAGGAGAACGACCGCGGGGTGGATGTGGACCGTGCGGTTGTACACGGCCGGGGCGACGAACTTGCCCAGGATGACATCGAGGATCGCGATGAGCGCGAGCAGGATCAGGGCCGGGCCGGAGCCCAGGGCGGCAAGCGTCACCAGGAAGAGCGCGACGGTCGTCACCAGGCCCCCGAGATAGGGGATGAACCGGCCCAGGAAGACCATGACCGCAAGCGGCCCCGCGAACGGTACCCCGAGGAGGACCAGGAAGACACCTTCGCTGAGTCCGGCCATGGCGGCCAGGACCGCGGTCCCACGGAGATAGCCACCGACCCTGCCCAGCGCGACATCGCCCGCTGTCGTGATCGAATCACGCCGCCAGGTATTCGCGGCGGAGAGGACCCATAGCCACGCCTTGTCACCGTCCATCATGAAGAAGAAGGTCAGGAAGGTGGCCAGGATGCCGATCGTCGCGAGGTTCCCGACATCGGTGACGATGCCGGACATGGAGTTCGCGACCCAGGCCTGCAGATCCTGCGTCGCGGCGCTGATCGCCGCACTGATCTCGGGCGGCACGTCGAAGTTCGCCAGCTCGGTGCGAAGCGCGTCCACACCGGTGCTGATGTTCCTGACGATGGAGGCGACGTACGGGACGAACGCGAGTGCGAGCACGACCAGCCCCGCGACGATGACCAGCCCGGCCCCGACGAAGACCGCCGCCGCGGCCTTGACCCTCGACCAACCACGGGCACGGAGCGTCAGCACGAACGGCGCGAAGGTGGCGGCCACGATCGCCGCGACCAGGATGGAGACCGTGACGGTCGACATCAACGACAGGATGGCGAGCACGACCAGCACCAGGGCGATCGTGGCCAGGACCCGCCAGCCGACGGCGGCCAGACGCTGCAGCCAGCCCGGGACGAGGCTCGACTCGAGCGGGGTCGCGGGAACGCTCTCGGTCATCGCCGGGTCGATCCTCCTCGGGCTCGCAATGGTATGCGCGTGTTGGAGTCTACCCGACCGCGGTGACCGCCTCCGGGGGCGTCGCTGAGTCGAACCGACGCCCGACCCGCGTCTTCAGGCTCGCCATGAGCGAGTAGACGACCGGGATGACGACCAGGGTCAGTGCGGTCGAACTGAACAGCCCACCGATGACGACCGTCCCGAGCTCGGCCGCGATGATCGATCCCTGGTTGAACCCGGCCGCGAGCGGGATCAGCGCGAGGATCGTCGCGAACGCCGTCATCAGGATCGGCCGAACCCGTGTCCGGCCGCCTTCGACGAGGGCGTCGTGGGTAGAGTGACCCTCACGCCGCAACCGTTCGACCAGGTCGAGCAGGACGATGGCGTTGGTCACCACGATCCCGATCAGCATCAGGAAGCCGATCAGGGCACTGACGCCGATCGGTCGTCCGGTGATGAGCAAGGCCGGGAAGGCCCCGATCGTGGCCAGTGGCAGGGTGAACAGGATGACGAACGGGGTCACCAGCGAATCGAAGGTGAGGACCATCATCACGTAGACCAGCAGGATCGCGACGCCCATCGAGGCGAACAGGCCACTGAACGCCTCGGTCTGCTGCTGGCTGACGCCTGCCAGTTCCGCGGTCGTGCCGGGTGGGAACGATCCGGCTTCGGCCAGCGCATCCAGTTCTGTCTGCACGGAGGCCGACACCGCGCCGGTGTCGTCGCTCGTGATCTCTGCGCTGATCGACGCGGCCGGCTGCTGGTCGATCCGGGTGATGCTGCCCTGGACATCGACCTGCTCGATCGTGGAGATCGCACCGAGCGGCACGGTCGAGACCGTCCCGACCGGAAGCGCACTGAGCTCGCCGACGGTCGCGACCGCGGACGGATCGAGCTGGACGACGACCGCCACCGTCTGGCCGTCGGGCGACTGGATGCTCGTCGCAGTCTGGGCAACGAGCGCCGCCCGGACCTGGTTCGCGACCTGGGCGGCCGTCAGGCCGACGGTGATCGCCTTGTTCGGGTCGACCGTGACCTGGACCTCCGGCGTGGCCTTGACCAGGTCGCTCTGAAGGTTCACGAGATCCGGCTGGTCGGCAAGACCGGTGAGGACCGCATCGGTCGCCTGGGCGACATCGGCCGGCGATTGGCCGGTCACGACGACGCGGAGGCCGTTCGAGGTGAACCCGCCGCCCGATGACACGGTGACGTCATACCCGTCGGTCTTCAGCGGTTCCATGGCCGCGGCGAGTCGGGTGGTCGTGGCCGCCAGATCGGCGGCGTCGCTCAGCCTGACCGTCATCGTCGCACTGTTGCTGGCACGACCCTGCTGGGCGGACAGGAACGCCTGCGAGCTGGTGTCACCTTCACCCGGGATGCTCGTCTGGACGAGTTCGACATCCGGGTCAGCAAGCAGGACCGTCTCGACCTCGATCGACTTGGCGAGGACCGCGGCCGATGTCGCCCCGGTCGGCGGTGACACGGACACGATGATCGTCTTCTCGGACCCCGCGTTGATGAACTGGGTCGGCAGGAGCGGTGCAAGCGAGGCCGACACGAGGAACAAGGCCGCCGCGACCGCGACGACGGCGAGCTTGGTCCAACGACCGCGCAGGACGAACTGGATGATCGGCGTGTACAGGTGAACCCAGATCGAACGTCGCGGTTCGCCGGTCTCGTCGACGTCGGCGCCGACCTGGCGGATGAGGAGGTAGGCCAGGACGGGCACGACGGTCAGGGCGCAGACCAGCGAGGCCAGCAGGGCGAACGTGACGGTCAGGGCGAACGGCAGGAAGAATTGCGAGACCAGACCGCCGACGAACCCGAGCGGCAGGAAGACCGCGACGGTCGTCAGCGTACTCGCGGTGATCGCGCCGGCGACCTCGCGTGGCCCGTTGATCGAGGCTGTCAGGCGATCTTCACCAAGCGATCGATGGCGATAGATGTTCTCGAGCACGACGATCGCATCGTCGACGACCCTGCCGACCGCCACGGCGAGCCCGCCCAGGGTCATGATGTTGATGGTGACCCCGGTCAGCTGCATCACCACCAGGGCCGTCAGGATGGACAGCGGGATGCTGATCGCCGCCACGACCGTCGCACGGATGCTGAACAGGAACAGGAAGATCGTGAGGATGGCGAAGACCGCGCCGAGACCACCCTCGCGGAGCAGGCCGTCGCGTGACTCCTTGATGAACACGGACAGGTCCTGGACGGTGGTGACGCTGAGGACGTCGGCGTGTCGAGCGGCCACCTCGTTCAGCTTGGCCTGGACCGCGTCAGCGACCTCGACCGTGTTCGCATCTGATGTCTTCGAGACCGTCAGGGTCAGGGCCGGCTGGGCATTCGTTCGACCGTAGCCGGTCGTCGCCACGGCATCCAGCTCGACCGTCCCAAGATCCCCGATCGCGACCGGCTTCGCGTCCGGCGGCGTCCCGGCGTAGCCGACGACCAGGCCGGCAACGTCGTCCGCCGAGGTGAGCTGACCGATCGTGGACACCGGGATCCTGGAGCCGTCTGCCGGGAGCTGGCCCGACGGAAGGGTCAGGTTGTTTGCGCTCAGGACCCCGACCACCTGCTGGCTCGAGATCCCCGCGGCCGCCAGCTTGTTGGGGTCGAGGGTGACGGCAAGTCGAGTCTCGAGGCCTCCGGTCAGATCGGCTCGGGCGACGCCCTCGATCGAGGCGATTTCCGGGACGATCTCCCGGCGGGCGATCGTGGCGACCTGATCGAGGCTGCCTGCGCTCGGTCGCCGCGATCGACGAGATCACCACCGGCGATGCGTTGATGTCCAGTGCCTGGACGGTCGGGCTGACCGAATCGGGCAGCGTCGCCTTTGCCAGGGCATCTTCGATGTCGGTCGTCGTGGCCTTCACATCGGTCCCGTAGGTGAACTGGGTCACCACGAGCGAGATCGAGTTCGACGATGTCGACTGGATGACCTCGAGGCGCGGGACGGATCCGACGGCGCGCTCGATGGGTAGGGTCACCTGCTGGGCGACGTCCGACGAGCCGGCGCCGGGGTAGGGCGCGACGATGGTGAACACCGGGAACGCGATGTCGGGGAGGAGCTCCTGCTTGAGGCTGCCCCAGGAGGAGATCCCGGCGACGAACAGCGCCATCGCGAACAGGAGGGTGACGCTGCGCTTGCTCACGGCATATCGACTGAGGCGACTCACGGTCAGTTATCTCCCTGTCGGCGGTCGGAGTCGCCGCCGAGTCGTGCATTGGTGGCGGCCCGGCGATCGATCGCCTGGCCGAAGATGTCGATCGATCGGGCGACCACGTCGCAATTCCGCGCGGTCGAGATGGCTCAGCAGCTCGCGCAGCTGGCGTTGATCGAGCTCGCGAAAACTGCTCGAGCATCTCTTCCGCCCGTCGGCGTCGGCGTCACCACGACCTGGCGGCGGTCGGCCGGATCTTCCGTCCGCCGGAGCAGGTCCAGTTCGACCAATCGGTCGACCTGCTCGCTGGCGGATGAGGAGCCGATCCCCAGGCGAGTCGCAAGCTCGGCCAGGTGGAGCGACCCGCCGGCCACGACCACGTAGACCAGCTTGGCCTGGGCCATCGTGATCGTCAGTTCGGTGAATTGGGCGGCGTGTGCGCCGACGAGCCGATGCATCAGCCGGTCGTAGCCTTCGACGACGACCTCGACGGCCGTCGGATCGGCGATGTGGTTTGTATCCAGTGGAATGTTCGGTATCTCCGTACTGTTCGGGCATCCCACACTATATCGGATGCGCCGTCGTCCCGGATGGACCGAGGTCAGTCAGGTCAGAGGTTGACCCGGACCACCTTCCACGCCCCCCAGTTGCCCCGCTTGTCCCTGGCGCGGACACGGAACTGATAGTCCATTCGCCTTCGACCAGGTCACGCTCTTTCTGGTCGCGGTCGTCGTCCCCCACGTCTTCCATGTCCCGCCGACCCGGCGCCGCTGGATCTCGAACTTGGCCAGTCCGGCGGTCAGCACCTGGAGGCGCGGGTCCGTCCCCGGACCAGTCCAGGGTGACCCGGACGCGGCTCGCGTCGATCGGTGCGCTTGGAGAGGTTCCGGATGTGCGTCCGCGCGCCGGTCTCGTCCGGTTCCTTGGCGAACACGCCAGCGAAGTAGCGCCGACCTCCACTCGACACGGCCATCCCGAAGCCGACGTAGTTGTAGCCGGCGGAGAGAAGGATCGCGCGATGGCTCGAGGACGCCATCCAGGCGTCGATGACCGCCTTGACCGCGCCCTTCTGGTCGGACACGGTGTTCCAGGCGATGACCTCACCCGCCGCGTACCAGGTGAACCCGGCGTTGCGGATCCGATCGAAGACCGTGGTGCCGTCCGGCTCCGTATGACTCATCACGTTGTTCTGGGCCATGACCACGGCGCGGGCGCGGGCGATCGCGGCGAGGTCGGCGTCGTTCCGCAGCACGACGAGGCCGTGCGACGAGCGTCGATGATTCGTCCGGGTCAGGAGCCCGCTCGGAGAGGTGGCGGTGATCGAGCCGCTCAGCGGAGCGCTCGCGTCCGGCATCGCGGGGAGGGCCGTCGGCCCGGCGGTCGCCGGTCCGACGAGGACGGCCAGGAGGAGGCCGGCGAGCACGATGGGACCGAGGCGGCGGGCAACGTTGGGCATGGCGATATCGTCGATGGCAGCGACCTCCCGTGGAATGACCCGACCGTCATAGGGGCCAGAGTGGTTGGTCCCCCGGTCCAGACCGCTCCGCAACGCACTGGACTACACCAACCAGGCCCTATCTTCGCACGTCTCACCGATGTTGTGCCACCATGGCCCCCAGCACCATCCAGGCGAGCCCGAGATCAGGAGGACGATGATGGCAGCGATCCGGCGGGCTGAGGTGGTCTGGAGCGGCTCACTGGCGACCGGCCAGGGGGTCGTGTCGGCGGTGTCCTCGGGCGCCTTCACCGAACTCCCGGTCACTTGGTCGTCGCGCACGGAATCGGCCGATGGCCGGACAAGTCCCGAGGAACTGGTCGCGGCGGCGCACGCCTCGTGCTACTCGATGTCCCTGTCGGGCGCGCTTGGCCGCGCCGGCACGCCACCGGCTCGGCTCGACGTCTCCGCCACGGTGACCTTCGACAAGGTCGACGCCGGCTGGCGGGTCGTGTCCAGCGCACTGACGGTCCGGGGCGTGGTCCCGGGGATGTCGGCCGACGACTTCGAAGCGGCCGCGCAGAGCGCCAAGGATGGCTGCCCGATCAGCGTCGCCCTGACCGGCAACGTCGCCCTCAGCGTCGAGGCGACCCTCGAGGCCTGACTACCGACCCACGGTCAGGAGCCGCGTCGGGTTCGCGACCGTCATCGTGTCGATCTCGATGTCGGACACGCCGGCGGCCCGGAGCCTCGGCAGGAACGTCTCGGTCAGGTATGTGTAGCCGTTCCCGCCGAGGCGCTTGAGCTGGCTGTCGTTGCACACGTCCTGCGACAGCAGGATCCGGTCGACGTGGCCACGCTCGAGCAGCTCCAGCAGGCGGTCCACGGTCCGATCCTCACCATGGTGCTCCGCCTTCCAGGGCATCCCGAGGAAGTCGAACTCAAGGTTGGCGCCGCGCTCGATGATCGCCAGGTAGTGGTCCAGCACCGGGTACGAATCGGCATGCCCGATGATGACCCGGGCCGGGTCCAGACCCTCCTCCTCGAGGATCCCCAACTGGGCCTGCCCGACATCTGACAAGACCCCGTGGGTGGTCACCGCAAGGCCCGTTCGACGGGCGGCCCGCGCCGCGGCGCGATGGACTCGCTCCTCGGCCGGTGATACCCATGGCTTGTCTGTCCCGATCTCCCCGATGATCCCGGGCCGGACACCGGTGTCCCCCACCCCGAGCTCGATCTCGGCGACGAGCTCATCGGTGAGGTCGTCGACCGACCGCCGGTCGATCCTCGCCTCCGCGGGGTAGTAGGCGGTCCGGTACCAGCCACAGCCCATGACGATGTGGAGACCCGTCGCCTCGCCCAGATCCCGCAGCCAGGCCGGATCCCGTCCGACACCAGGCAGGGTCAGATCGACCAGGCAACCGCCGCCGGCGGACGCGGAATCGCGCGAGTTCGTCGAGGATCCCGGCCCGATCCCGCGTCAGCTGCCAGTAGTCCCAGCGATCCTCGATGTGCCAGAGGGCGATCTGGGTGTGTTCATGCGGCAGGGTGAACCCCAGTCGCGACGGTTCGATCGGGCCGAGGACGGTCTGGACGTGGGGCATGACGACGATGCTACGCCGCCGAGCCCCTTGGCGGAGTCACCCGGTACTCTGTGCGTTGCCCACGACCGGATACCACCGTCAACCGACCTGCGAGGATCATCTGGATGTTCAGCCGCTGGGGAGCGTTCGTCTACCGCTTCCGCCGACCCATCGTCATCATCAGCGCGATCATCGCGATCGCCGGGGCCACGCTCGCGACCCAGACGTCATCGGCGTTGTCGGCCGGTGGCTGGCTCGACGCGAATTCCGAGTCGGCCCAGGTCTCGGACCGGCTGGCGACGGAGTATGGGGCCGGCAAGAGCTCGGTCATCGTGCTCTTCCGAGCGGACGAACCCGGCGCTGACGCGACGTCGGCCGAGTTCCAGGCGGCCATCGACGCATCGCTCGCCGGGCTGAGCGCCGTCCCGGACGTCAGCGGCACGGTCGGATACGCCGAGACCGGCGATCCCCGGTTCATCAGTACGGCCGGCGACGCCGCCTATGTCGTCATCCAGCTCGACCTGACCGATGAGGAATCGGTAGCGGTCGTCGATGACCTCCGTGCCGCGATCGAGCCGCCCCCGGGCTACACCGTCGCGGTCACCGGCTACGGCCCGATCACCAGGGACTCCGCTGCCCAATCGGAGAAGGACCTCCAGAAGGCCGAGATCGTGTCCCTGCCGGTCGTCGCCATCGTCCTCATCCTCGTCTTCGCGTCGCTCGTCGCGGCGGGGATGCCGTTGCTCGTGGCCGGCCTGGCGATCCCGACAAGCCTCGCCCTGATCTATCTCGTCGCCCAGGCGGTCGAGATGAGCATCTTCGTCCTCAACATCGCGACGATGCTCGGTCTCGCCCTTGCGATCGATTACTCGTTGTTCATCGTCAGCCGGTTCCGGGAGGAACTCAGGCGAGGACGCACGGTCGGCGAGGCAGTGGAGCGAGCCGTGGGCACGGCCGGCAAGGCCGTCGCGTTCAGCGGCCTGGCCGTGGCGATCGGCCTGTCGGGACTCCTGCTGTTCACGGCCCCCGCGATCCGCTCGATCGGGATCGCCGGGGCGCTCGTCGTGATCTCGTCGGTCGCCTTCGCCCTGACATTCCTGCCGGCCGTCCTCGGGATGCTCGGGCACCGGGTCAACGCGCTGTCGATCCGCGGGCTGCGCCATCGCATCCGACCCATCGCCGACGATGTCGAGGTCGCCCGGACGAGCCGCTGGGAGCGCGTCGCTCACACCGTCATGCGCCATCCCATCGCCGTCATCGTCCCGACCCTGGCCATCCTGCTCATCGCGGGGACGCCGTTCCTCCGACTCGAACAAGGCGTCCCCGGAGCGGAGATCTACCCACCCGGCGTCGAGAGCCGCGATGCGTACGTCGCACTCCAGACCGAGTTCGCCCCGGGTGAGACCACGCCGATCACCATCCTGGCCGACGTCCAGGGTTCGCCGACAGACCTGGCCAACATCCAGGCGCTCGATGCGTATGCCGCCGAGGTCGTGGCCCTCGAAGGGGTCGACCGGGTCGAGAGCCCGTTCATCATCACCGACCCGAAGACCGGGACGACGCTGCCACCCGAGCAGGTGGCCGCGCTCTACGCGCTGCCGGCCGATCAGCAGCCGCCTGGCCTGGCGGCCCTGGAGGCGGAATACATCCGGGGCTCCACCGTTCGACTCGATGCGATCAGTCCGCTGCCTCCATCCAAGCCCGAAGCCACCAACCTCATCCCCGAGATCCGGGCGATCGATCCGGGCAACGGGATCACGACGCAGGTCGGCGGGAGTGCGGCAACGGGCTACGACTTCCTCGTCTCACAGGCCGAGCGCGCGCCATATGCGGTCGGCCTGACGCTCTTCGCCAGCGGCCTGATCCTGTTCCTCCTGTTCGGATCGGTGATCCTGCCGCTCAAGGCCGTGATCATGACCCTCCTGTCGATCACGGCGAGCTTCGGCGCGATGGTCTGGATCTTCCAGGAGGGCAACCTGTCGGGCCTGCTGAATTTCACGCCGCTCGGGTACACCATCGCCGGCAACCCGATCATCATGTTCGCGGTGATCTTCGGGCTGTCGATGGACTACGAAGTCCTCCTCCTGTCGCGGATCCAGGAGGCGTACCGGCGGACCGGCGACAACACCGCGTCCGTCGCGGAGGGGCTTTCCAAGACGGCCGGGGTCATCACCGGCGCCGCCCTCATCATGGTCTCGGTCTTCGCCGCGTTCGCCCTGGCCGACATCATCACGATCAAGAGCATCGGGGTCGGGATGGCCATCGCGGTCGCGGTCGATGCGACGATCATCCGGATCCTCCTCGTCCCAGCGACGATGCGCGTGCTCGGCCGCTGGAACTGGTGGGCGCCCGGGTTCCTCGCCCGGTTCGTCGATCGGCTCGGGTTCAGTCACGTCGAGGATGACGACGATGACGGACCGGCCTCCGCGCTGTCGACGTCGTGATGCGGCTCTCCTCGACGCCGAGGTCCGACCCGAGACCGTCGACCGCCTTCGGGCCCTGTCCCCCGACCTCGACGTCGTCGACATGCGCGGAGACGATGCCTTCGACGTGCGGTACGCTGGTGGACGCACAAGGTCGAGATCATCGTCAGCTACCAGGCGCCGACCGATCTCGCCGGCGTACCGTCGCTGCGCTGGTTGCAGACTGCGTCGGCCGGGGTGAACCATCTGGCCGCCGACCCGCCGTGGGAGAAGGGCGTGATCGTGACCAACGCCCGCGGTGTGTACGCGATCCCGATCGGCGAGTACGTGAGCGGGATGGTCCTGCGGGTCCATCAACCTGGGCGATCTGGGACGCGGATCAGGCCGCGCATCGCTGGCCGTCCGACGAACCCAGCCTCATCTCGATCGTCCGTGGCCGGACGGCGGTGATCGCCGGGTACGGATCGATCGGCAGAGAGGTCGCACGCCAGCTGGCCGCGCTCGGGATGCGGATCCTCGCCGTCAAGTCACGGCCGGACGTGCGAACGGACGATTCGTTCCGGGTGCCCGGCACGGGTGACCCGGACGGCTCGATCCCGGAGCGGATCGTCGGCGATGCGTCCCTGGCCGAGGTGGCCGCGGAGGCGCACGTCCTGGTGGTCACGATGCCCCTGACGCCGGCGTCGCGTGGGATCATCGGTCGCGAGGTCATCGCCGCCCTGCCGGACGATGCCTGGCTCATCAATGTCTCCCGTGGCGCGCTCGTCGACGAGCCGGTCCTGCTCGATGCGCTGCAGTCCGGACGGTTGGCCGGGGCCGTCCTCGACGTGTTCGGAACGGAGCCATTGCCGGCCGACAGCCCGTGGTGGGACGCACCGAATGTCATCGTCACGCCGCATGCCTCGGGTCATACCCTGCAGTTCTTCGACGAGCTGTTGATCGAGAACGTCCGACGCTATCGTGCCGCCGAGCCATTGCTCAACATGGTGGATCCCGGGCGCGGATACTAGGATCCCTGGCGGAGGAGAGATCGACATGGACGAACGACCAGAACCAGTGACCCGCCTTGGGCCCGACAGCGGCGGCCGCCCGCCGGGCGATCCCGGCGTCCGCTTCTACCATTGGGAGTGGGGACCGGACGACGCGCGCCGGCCCGGACTGCCCTGGATCGGGATCTTCCTGCTGGTCTTCGGCGGGCTCCTGCTCATCCAGCAGCTGTTCCCCGAATTCGAGGCGCTCGGATCCGTCCTGACCCTGGCGGTCGGTCTCGCCTTCCTGATCAAGTGGGCGGTCGACCGTGGGACCGGGTCGCTCTACGCGGGTGCGATCATCACGGCACTCGCGGTCCCGGGGCTGCTCAATGCGGCTGGGGTCGAGGCTGACGGGCTGAGCACGTTCTGCTTCGGGATCGCCTTCCTGTTCATCGCCGTCGTGCGCGCCGCGTCCGGCGGCGGGATCGGCTGGCAGCTCTGGTTCGGCGGCTTTCTCGCGCTGGTCGGGGGCGTCAACATCGCGAACGCATCCCTCGGCGGCCTCATCCTGCCGATCATCCTCCTTGGGCTGGGGGCAGCACTCCTGATCCAGGGGATGAGCCGCAGCAGGTGACGAGACCTCAGGCGCGTGCCATCGGGCCGCTGGGCTCCGGACCAGTCGACGAAGCGGTCGCGACGGCGGCCTCGATCGATTCCGCCAGGACAGCGACGATCCGCTCGAGCTCCGGATCGGTGACGACGAACGGCGGGCCGAGCAGGATCGTGTCGCCATCGACCCCATTCGCGTTGCCAGTGCCGGAGTAGACCAGGACGCCGCGCTCGCGCGCTTCGCGGACGACCGTCTCGGCGATCCGGGCGCTCCGCGGGAACGGCGTCCGTGACGTCCGGTCGGCGACCAGTTCGACGCCGACCATGAGTCCGCGACCACGCACCTCGCCCACCGCGGGCTGGGCAACGAGTGCCTCGGACGCAAGATCCTTGAGGCGCGCCCCTTTGGTCGCACTGGCCTCCACCAGCGACTCGTCCTGGAGGATCCGCAGGACTTCGCGGGCGACCGCGGCGCCGACCGGCGAATGCGAGTAGGTGAACCCGTGGACGAAGGCCGACTGCCTCGTCACGGTCTCGTGGATGACGTCCGAGGCGGCGGCGAAGCCGAATGGCCAATACCCGGACGTGGCGCCCTTCGCCGCAACGACGATGTCGGCCTTGACGCCGAAGTGATCGAGCGCGAACCAGCGTCCGGTCCGCCCGAACCCGGTCATGACCTCGTCAGCGATGAACAGGACGCCGTGCCGGCGACAGACATCGGCGATCGCCGGCCAATAGCCATCGGGGGGGACGGCCGCGGCCAGTGTCGCCCCGACGATCGGTTCCGCCACGAAGGCGGCGACCGTCCGAGGACCGGCCGAGGTGAACGCCCGATCCAGCTCGGCGGCTGCTTCATCGGCGCTTCCGAGTGCGTTCGCGCCCGGGTCGTCCGCCCGATACGGGTAGGCGGCGGACACGTGGCGGAACCGGCCAAGCCAGCCCTCGTACGGGCGGCGCAGCGGTTTGCGACCGGACAGGTCCAGCGCGCCGAGCGTGTTGCCGTGATAACTCCCCCACCGAGCGAACACGATCTGACGGTCTGGTTCGCCGCGAGCGAGATGGTAGGCGCGGGCCAGCTTGAGGGCGGTCTCGATCGCCTCCGAGCCGCCGGACACCGGGTAGATGGCTGGGCCGTCGACGGGCAGGAGTGGACCGACCTCGCGGACATAGGCCTCGAGCGGTTCACTCGTGAACGCGCTGCCGTGGGCGTAGGCGAGCCGCCCGGCCTGCGCGGCCATGACCTCGGCGATCGAGCGCCGGCCGTGGCCGACGTTGACGACGATCGCGCCGCCGGCGGCATCGAGGTACTCGCGTCCCGTCGAATCGATGATGGTCGAGTCGTGGGCCTCCACGGCGATCGGCGGATCGGTCATCGCAGCGCGAAGGAAGACGCGACCGGTGTTCACGACAGCATCGTAGCGGACGAGACCCCCGGCCCGGGGAAGGGGCCGGGTCGGGGGTCCGAGACGGTCGGGTCTGGGCTCAGACTCGGCCTTTCGGCACCGTGTGCCAGTACGTCTTGTTGAAGACGATCTTGCCCAGGTGCCACAGTTGGTTCGGCTTCGGCGGCTTGGGAGGGTGGTCGTAGTCGAACTGGAGCAGGGTCCCCTTCCCGTCGCCGATCTCGAAGAAGCACATCACCTTGCCCTGGTAGTCCGCGTGCTTTCCGGACGGCGCCACCCCCAGGATGGCGGCCGAGATCCGCTCGGCCACGACCGGAGCCTCGAAATGGGCGGTGGAGCCCGCCTTCGAGAGCGGCAGATCCGTCGCATCGCCCAGGGCATAGACGTTCTCGCGGCCGCCGACGAGCAGGGTGTGTCGATCGGTCGGTAGCCAGCCGCCCGGAGCCGGGGCCAGGCCCGAGTCCATCAGGAACTGCTGGCCCTTGTGCGGGGGCACGAGGATCAGCAGGTCGTACGGCAGCTCCTCGCCCTCGAGGCTCATGACGACCTTTCGCTCCGGGTCGATGGCTTCGACATTGAAGAAGGTATGCAGCTCGATCCCCTTCTGGGCCAGGATCGGCGTTGCCATCTCGGACACGGATTCGATCGTGAATGCGCGGCCGATCGGCGAGCAGTAGTCCATCGTCGTCCGATCGCGCAGGCCACGCTCCCGAAGCTCCGCCTCGATCAGGAAGGAGACCTCGAGCGGCGCCGGCGGGCACTTGTAGGGCATCCCGGCGATGCCGACGACGATCCGACCGCCATCGAACTTGTCGAGCGCCACCCGGAGGCGCGCGGCAGCCTCGGCGGTGTAGAAGTGGTGCGCCTCCGTATCGAAATGTTCGATCGCCTCGGGGACGATCCGCGAGCCGGAGGCCAGGACCAGCTGGTCGTAGCCGAGCTCCAGGCCATCGGCCAGCGCGACGACCTGGCGGGTCTCGTCGACGTTCGCCACCTCGCCGACGACGAGCATCACGCGCTTGTCGAGGAGCGATCGCTCCGGGCGCTTGAGGTTCTTCGCCTGTTCGCCGCCCATCGCGATGTACATGAAGCCGGGCTGGTAGACGTGCTGGCCGGTCGCGTCGACGACCATGATCTCGACGTCGCCGCGATCCACCCGACTGCGGAGCTTCTTGACCAGCAGATTGGCGGTGAGGGTGCCCCCCACACCCCCACCCAGGATGAGGATCCGTTGCACGGTGCCCTACCGCAGCTTCTCGACGACGATCTCGTCGTAGCCGTCTCGGGTCTCGAGTGAGACGAGCCGGTGGCCGGCCTTCTCGACCCACTTCGGGATGTCCGTCTTGGATCCCTTGTCCGACGAGTAGACGGCGATGACGTCGCCGACCTGCGCCTCGCGGATGGTTCGGATGAGCTCCATCAACGGGCCGGGGCAGTAGCTCCCGCGTGCGTCGACGACCCTGGTGATGGTGACTGCCGTGTCGGTCATGACGGTCGTTCCCTTCCTAGATGAACAGTGGAGTGGAGTTCTCGGACATCAGGCCGATGACGGTTGCGGCACCGGCCGGCTCGGCCATGCCCTCGATCATGTCCTCGGGCTTGAGCCCGAACATGTCCATCGTCATCTGGCACGGGATGAACTCGACGCCCATCGCCTGGGCGGCCTCGAGGAGCTCCTTCGGGCTGGCGACCCCGTACTGCTTGGCCAGGCGGCCCATCATCCACGGACCCATCCCGAAGAAGTTCATCTTCGAGAGCTTGCGGTGACTGATGCCGGGTCGCTGCATCGCGGACATCATCCGCTGCATCCAGTTCTCGCCGGTGATCCGCTTCGAATCCTTGACGAACACCTGGAGGCCCCAGAAGGTCACGAAGACACGCGTCTTGACGCCCATGGCGGCACTCGTCGAGGCGAGGATCATCGTCGCCCAGACCTTCTCGAGGTCGCCGCTGTAGTCGATGATCAGGAGGTCACGGATCTTGACCTCACCGTCCGATTGCGGGCAGCGGATCGGGCAGGTCGTCGACCTCGGGCTGGCCGTCGGCGGCGGCGATGGCGTCAGCCAGCGGATCGAATGGTGCGAGGGTCTCGGTGGTCATGACGGCCTCACTTCCGGCGGATGACGAAGCGGAAGACGCCGCCGTCGCTCGTCTGCTCGACGATCGTGTTCTCGGTCGAACGGCACCAGGCGGCGACGTCCTTGACCGATCCGGCATCCGTGGCCAGCAGTTCGACCAGATGCGCCGGACGGCAGCGGCTTGACCGCCTGCGCGGTCTTGACGATCGGCATCGGGCACGACAGCCCGCGCGCGTCGATGGTCTGGCTGATCTCCATGGTCGGCATCGAAGACTCCTTCCGTTTGTTGGTTCCAGAGCGGTGGATCGGGTAGGTCAGATGAAGACGACCTGGCCGGTGCCGGCTTCGAGGTAGAAGGCGGTCACGCCCTCGACGCCATCGACCAGGCCGTCGAGATCGGTGGACTCCAGTCCGAGGAGATCCATCGACAGGGAGCAAGCCTGGATATCGACGCCGCCGAGATCCTTCGCCTGGCGGAACGTCTCGGCCCAAGTGGCCTGTCCGGCCCGGGCCAGCGCGTCGACCGCGGTGCGTCCAGCCTCGCCGGCTTCCGGCGCGAGCCCGTGGTCGCCGGCGATGCGGTCGGCCCGGAACGCGTCGAGCGCCCAGTACTGGAGAAAGACGTGGACCGGCTTGCCAAGCGCCGCGGCGCCGGCGGTCAGGACCGCGGCAGCCTGCAGCTTGTCGTCGGTCCCGGAGAACAGGACCAGGTTCATGGATTCGTCCATCGGGTCACCTCGTGCGTGACTGAAGCATCGGTGCACGAGCCCCGGGGTGAGCAGTGCCGCAGGTCACGGCAACGGGGTCCGTTGGACCCGCCACCCTCGGGATTCGCCACCGACGGGCCGCGCGACACCGTCCTACCCGACGAATGGCCCTGTTCGGCCGAGGGCGACCCGACCGATGCTGGCGTCGTACGAGCCAGGGCTCGGACGTCCAGCGTGTTCGTCCGGAGCGGCTCGACGTACAGGATCGAGGTGGAGACATGACCGCTCAGACCGCCGCCGCAGAAGGCGAGGCACGGTTCGCGGCGCTGGAACATCACGACCTGTCGCTCGGACTTGTCCACATCGCCGAGACCATCGAGCAATCGACCGACCTGACCTCGGATCAGCTGTGGCACCGCCTGCACACGGCCCTGGGCTGGCTGCAGCGCGAGCTCAGGCCGCACATGGCCTGGGAAGACACCTGGCTCTACCCGCAGCTCGACGAGCTCGCCGGAACGACCTGGGCGACCCGGTCCAGCCGCTGTGAACATCACCAGATCGAGGCGCTCATCGCCGCCCTGGAGACCGATTCGGTGCGCTGGCTCGGGCACGTCACGCCACGAACGAACGCCGAGGTCATCGCCCACCTGAGCGCGACACGCGCCGTCATCGCGGCGCATCTCGAGCGCGAGGAACGGCTGCTCATGCCACTCCTCGACGGAACCGCCACCGACTGCGGATGACCGCCAGCAAGGCGCCGCCGCTCCACGACCCGATCGACCCGGCGGTCGCCGCCCGCCGCCTCGCGGACTGGGGGTTCATGGCCCACGCGGACCTGCCTGACGGGCGCGGTGACGCATACCTGCTCGTCGGTCTTCGTGACGCGCCGACGCTTCACCACTTCGACCCCGAGATCGCGTATGTCTGGGTGAGCAGCGGCTCCCGCGGCACGCGACTCGAGATCACCCGGAAGACCCGTCCACTCGACACGACCTACTCCTGGGGGACGGTCGTCATCGTCGACCGCCTCGGGGTCGCGAACGAATACGTGACCTTCGGCGGCCACCTCACCTCGACCCCGCTCGATGACCTCACGGTCGTCGTCCTGGTGTCGCCGGCACCGATCCTCCGGCGCGGCGGCCACTCCCAGGGCTGGGATGAAGCCGCCGTCGACCTGGCAGGGTTCTTCGGCCGCCTGATGATCGCGGTCGACTACCGCAAGGGGTTCGAGGCTCAGCTGACCGCGGCCGAGCCGGTGGCTCGGTACGCGGCCTTCATCGCGGACGTCGTCCGGCGGTTCCGTGCGTCGATAGCGCTGCGCGGCGAACACCCAACGCTCTGGACCCTGGTGCGGAACGAGCAGGAGCGATTGCAGGTCGACCATCGCCGCGCATGGGATGAAGGGGTCGCCCTCCTCGCCGCGGCCGCGCTCGGAACGGGCACCGCGCCGCACGCGGAGACCCGTTCGTCCTAGATCGTGCGATTCGCGACCGCGAGTTCCCGGGCCGTCCATCCCTGGAGCGCGGCCGACTGCCGGCTGTCGAGTCGCTCGCAGGCCCAGTCCCAGTGGATCGCGACGACATCGCCTGGCTCGACATCGGCAACGAAGCCGAGCCCGTCCGTCCAGCCCCGGATCGTCTCGGGCTGGGGACGACCGAGCTGGAGCTTGCCGGCGACCCATTCCAGCGGGACGGCGTCGACGAGGAGATTCGGTCCGAACCTGTCAAGGACCGTCCCCCAACGGATCCGACAGGAGTCGATGGTCCGGAGGACATCGCCGGTCACCTCTCCGCGGAGCAGGCCGACGACCGGGAAGACGTCGAGGACGTGGAAGGCGTGGACCGGATGGGCGCCTTCGGGTGCCTTCGTCGCCAGCCACCGCCAGGCCGAGCTCCGGGCACGGGGCCGGAAGCGTTCCTCCACCGATCGCCCGAACGACGCCGTGGGGACCGCCCGAAGCAGGTCGCTCCCCAGCCAATAGGCCTCCACTACCCGGCTGTCGAGTGGATCCGCGATCCCATTGGACCGGGCGATCAGCTCGAGGTACGGGTAGGCGCCTTCGAACCCCTTCGCCAGCTCGCGGATCCGCCGGAGATCGCCGCCTTCCGCGGCTTCACCAAGCAACTCCTCGGCCGCATCGGGACCGCAGTAGCCCAGCCGATTCGGTCCGTACGCATATCGGGCGAAACGGACCGGGCCCGGGACGGACCCGACGGTGAGGGTCATCCGGCGACGACCAGCGTCCGCCGGCCGGGCCGGAGCGCGATGATCGCGATGACGCCGACGGCCAGCGCGATGGCGACCTGGCCCGCCAGCACGGGCGGTGCCGGCAGCACGCCGTTGACGAGACCCTGGAGGATGGCCGTGATCGGCGCACCCAGGACGAGGATGCTCGCGACGACGGACGCCTCGACCCGGCGAAGGGCAGCCAGCCAGGTCCCGACATAGGCGGCCAGCAGGACGCCGGTGCCCATGACCCAGGCCCACTGCGTGACGGTCAGCCCGGTGACGATCGCCAGCCGACCGGTGACCGCCAGGTAGCCGGCAAGGACGACGAAGCCGATCCCGAGGCGAGCTGCCCCCACGACCGGCGACGGCACGTCACGCAGCAACAGCCGACGGGCAAAGATGACTTCGACCGCCCACAGCAGCGTGGCCGCAAGGATCAACGTCTCACCCGTGCCCCAGACCACGCCCGTCGGCGGGGCGGCCAGGAACTGGCCGACCATGAGGACGCCCAGTGCCGCGATCGGGAACCAGCCGAGCCGTTCGCCGAGCGCCGGCACGGCGAGCATGACGACCCACAGGAACAGCGTCTTGTGGATGAACGCCGCCGACGGCGCGCTGGCGAGCGCCAGGCCGCTGAAGAACAGGAGGAACGGGACGCTCCCGCCGATGACGCCGATGACGGTCAGACTGGCCCACGCGCGCCGATCGAGCGCGCGGACCTCGGACATCCGCACGACGGACGCGGCGATACCGAGCAGGATGAGCGCCGCGAACCCGTTCTTGAGGGTCGTGTAGACCGCGGCGTCGGGGAGCAGCTTCACCGCGTACCCGTTCAGGAACACCGACACACCGCTGATGAGCGCCACGACGACGGCGAGAGCGACGCCCCAGCGGGTGGTCATCGGGATGCGCTTCCTGCCGGGCAGGGGTACTTGTTCCTTGGTCATGTCGCTCCTCCTGGCCCGACTCGACGAGCCGCGTCCAATGCTTCGTGGATGAAGGCGGCCTCGTCTGGTGGCAGCCGCTCGATGACCGTGCCGGCGGACACGAAGACCCATTCACCGATCCGAAGATCGGGCGTCAGCAAGATATTGGCGCGGCGGCGCCGGCCATCCGTCTCGATCGTCGCGCCCGTCGCATCGATCGCGACGACGAGGCCGGGGTATCCGAGGCACATGGCGCTAGGCCCCCACCCCGGCCAGCTCCTGGAGCGCGTGCCAGGCAGCGAGTCGGTCGGCCTGTGTCGCCAGGATCTCCGGGGTCGGTGTGCCGTCCGCCGAGAAGTGGAGGGCGAAGCGGCCCTCGGTCCGGGCGAATGTCAGGAAGTCGATCGGGCTGCCATCGGGCCCGCTCGCCCAGTCCGAGCGCAGGGCGGGGTTGCCCTGGAGTGACAGGCGCTCGGCGATGGTCGTACCCCGCCGCGGGTCGTAGATGAACAACGGGAACGTCCGCGATTCGACGGCAAGCCTCGACTGGCGGGCCGATGCGTCATCGGCGATCCCGTGCTCCGGCTGGCAAGGGGTGTAGGCGATGACGACGGCCGGCCCTGGATAGGAATTAGCCTCCATGATCGTCCGCAGGAAGTGGTTCAGGTGGGCCGGCGAGGATTGGGCGACATAGACATCGCCGTGGGCCATCAGGATCCGGCCGAGCTCCTTGCGTGATTCGTCGCGACCGTGGACGGTCTCGCCGAAAGCCGACAGCTTCGTGACCTGGCCACCGATACGAGGCGGTCGAGGCCTGTCCGCCCGTGCTCGAATGGACCTGGGTATCGAGGACGAGGACCTTGATATCGGCCCCGGAAGCGACCATCCTCGACAGCGCCCCGAACCCGATGTCGAACATCGCGCCGTCCCCGCCGATGACCCACAACCTACGGTCCTCATGGCCCGCCTGGTCCCAGCGAGCGCGGATACCCATCGCCACGGCGGGTGCGTTCTCGACCAGCGAGTTGGTCCAGGGCACGAGGAACGGGTTGAACGGGTAGGTGCTGCCGTAGACCGTATTGCAGCCGGTCGCCGCGACGATGCCCATCGATCCCGCGCCATGGACCTGGCGGGTCGCGGCGATCATCTGTCGGATCGCCGTCGCCTCCCCACAGCCGGCGCAGGAACCTGCCCCGCCGAGGTAGCCGATGGCGTCCTGGCCGAGGAGCAGGTCGGCCAGCGACTTGTCGTTCCGGTAGACCTCCGGTGTCGGCGGCAACGAGCGGAAGAAGCGCATATCGCGGGTGAAACGCTCCAGGGTGCTCTCACCGGTCGGCTCCTCGGCGACCTTGTCGATCATGACCAGGGCATCGTGGCCCAGCGCTGTGCAGACTTCGACGCACTCGGCGCAGCCCTTGCAGTGGACCGGATCGACGAAGATCCCGAACGCGCCACGATCGAGGCTCCGACGGGCCGGGACGTCGCCGTACTTGCTGGTCGAGGCGAAGTGGGCGCGTCCCGTCGCGGTTGCGACGGCCGGGTCGGGCTGGTCCGCCGCGAATGCCTCGAGCAACGGATCGACATCGGGCTCGGGCACGACTCGAGCGAGGATCGCGGTGTCAGGGCAGGCCGCCACGCAGGCCATGCAGCCGACACATCGATCGCGCAGGAACTCCGGGATCCGCGGAACGAGCCGTCCGAAATCGCGCGTCGCGGCGGTCCCCGGCGGAATGATGGAGCGGGCCAGGCCGGCATCGGCCGGCAATCCCAGATCGGCGACGCCGCGCCGGTAGGCCGGCACGACGGATCGCCCGAACTCCTCGACATAGGCATGCATGTCAAGGACCGGCAGAGCGGCCCCGAGGCGACTCTCGTGGAGCCCCTTGGGCTCCCCGGCATCCTTGAGGAGCGGCGCGCTATCGGGCATCGGTGCTTCCATGTCGCGCGTCACGCGCCACCCTGGCCATGTCGTGGACCAGGTCCGTCGTCGACAGGATCCCGATCGGGAGCGTCTCGTCGTCGTCAGCGACCACGACCAGGCGATGGATGTGATGCCGCTCCATCCGAGCCGCAGCGACCGACAACGGCGTGGAACGCCGCACGGTGATCGGCGGCGTCGTCATCAGGTGGCGGACCGCGAGGCCGGGCCAGTTGGCCCACAGGTACTCGGTCGAACGAGCCCGGACGAGGTCCGTCTGGCTGACCACGCCGACGAGTGCTCCGGCCGAGTCGACGACCGGCAGGCCGCTGATATGGTGGCGGTCCATGAGCTCCGCGGCCTGATCGAGCGGGGCATTGGCCCGGACGATCACGAGGTCCAGGATCATGACGTCGGCGACGGTCGTCGCCCGGGAAGCGGTGGTCATCGGACGGCTCCTTCCGGTTCGAGGCGGGTCGCGGTGTCGGCCGCTGCCGCGGCGGTCGGCATATCGATCGCCGCAGTGACATCGATGAGCCCGTCGTAGGCGGCTTCGATGACGGCGAAGTTGGCGTCCAGGACTGCGCTGCCGCGCTTGCCGAAGAACCGTCCGAGACGATCCCGGACGGCGGCGAGGAGCGTGTCGCGGTCCATCCCGGCTTCGTCCGCGAATGGTGCGACCCGGAGGAAGACCCCGACCAGGGCGACGCCCTGCATCCGGATGCGGAGGTCGGGCGTCGGAGCGTGTTCGGCCGCGAGTGCCGCCGTGTCCAGGGCGGTCACGCGGATCTGGCGGGCGATCAGCTCGGCCCGGACGGTGGCCGGGATCGAGCGCCAGATCGCATCCGGGTCCGCGCTGTGCGACTGGAGGAAGACCGTCCCACCATCGGTCAGGCCGGCCAGCGGGTCGCCGAGGGCGAAGGCGGAGACATCGTGCAACGGCACGAACTCGACCTGATCGAGCTCGGCATGCAGACGGATCGGCGCGTCCGCGATCGTCAGGTAATAGGTGATCGGCAGCCCCTGCTTCGCGGACCCGTAGCGCGGATACGCCTGGACGTACTTGTCGAACAGCTCGCCGGCGAGGGTCGCCACGAGCTTGTTCGTCGTGACCGAGCCGAAACCGCCGATGGAGTGGCCTCGGACGGACCATGCGCCGGCGGGTCGCAGTCCCGTGGGGACGCGCTCGAGCGCGAGCGGATGGCGGATCCCCAGGACGGCATGCCGCATCGGCGGTTCGCCGTGGACGGCGAGGTGGTCGAAGGCGGCCACGAGGTCGCCGGGCGCGACGTCACGGGCACCGAGGCCGGCAGAGAACGAGAGCACGCGCGGGACCATGACGCCCTCGGCGGCAGCGTCGTACAGCGACGAGCGGACCTCGCGGGTGAGCGGGTTGGCGGCCGCCAACGGATCATCCGTCCGCTCGACGACACCGACGGCCCGGGCGCGACGGAGGACCCCCGCCAGTTCGCGGGTCGGGAACGGGCGGAAGCTCGTGACGGCCACACAGCCGACCGGTCGGCCCTGGGCCCGGAGGTGGTCGACGACCGCGATCGACGTATCGGCCATCGTTCCCATCGAGACGAGGATCTCCGTCGCGTCCGCGCACTGATAGGCATCGATGAGCCCGACCTGACGGCCGGTCAGGTCGGTCCATTCGGTCATCGCGGCCGCGAGTACCGACGGGATCCGGTCCGTGTAGGCGCGCTGCCCGATCCTGCCCTTCATATAGCTGTCCTGGTCCTGGACGACACCGGTCATCAGCGCCTCGGACGGATCGAACAGGTCGCGGATCCGCTCGGCGGGGTCGCCGACGAAGTCCCGCAGCAGCTCGTCCTCGGGGAGCAGGACGTTCTCAAGGGTATGGGTCGTGAGGAAGCCGTCCTGGGCGACGATGAACGGGGTGTCCGTCGCCTCGGCCACTCGTCGGGCGATCGCGGTCAGGTCCGCCGCTTCCTGTGGGTTTCGGGCAAACAGGATCCCCCAACCCGTGTCTGCGACGGCCATGACGTCGTCGTGCCCGGCGTGGATGTTGAGCGCCTGGCTGGTCAGCGCTCTCGCGCCGACGTGGAGGACCACGGGGAGGCGCTTGCCGCTGATGACGTACATGACCTCCTTCATCAGCACGAGTCCCTGCCCCGCCGTGAAATCGGTCACCCGTCCGCCGGCCAGGGCAGCGCCCTCGGCCGCCGATGCGGAGGAGTGCTCCGACTCGGGCTCGAGGAACCGAAGCGGGGTCCCCCACAGGTTGGTCCGACCGCCCGCGACCGCCGCCTGGAACAACGTGGCCATCGTGGTCGTCGGCGTGATCGGGTAGACGCAGGCGACCTCGGCGATGCGTGTCTCGACGTGGGCGATCGCCTCCGAGCCATCGACGATCGCACGCACGCCAGGGAACCGGGGCGCCGGACGGTCGCTCATCATGGTTCCAGCGTGGCGGGCGTCTGGTCCGACGAGGAGGGGCGAGCCGACCGAATGGCGGGGCCGTTCGGCACGGGCTGTGCCAGCGCGGCCGCCTCGATGATCGCCGCCGCGATCGCCGCGCGGTAGGCCGGCAACGCCGCGCGGACCGGGCGACCGAGCCCCCGGCCGAACCCGAAGGAGCGTCCACCGATCGCCACGAGCATCCCGGCGACCGGTCCGCGCATCACGTCAGCGATCGCGACGAGCTGGCCGATCGGGAGCACGTGCGAGGAGCGCGGGACGGGTCCGACCGCCGCGTCGCGCTCCGGCAGCTCAGCGAGCGGGATCGTCACGATCATCCCCGGGGTCAGACCGATGGCCGCATCGACGATGACGCAGGCCGTGCCATCGGGCAGGTCGAGCAGGTCCTCGAGCTGGAGCGCCTCACAGCGCCGGACCTCGAGGATGGCGAGGACAGACTCGGGCAGCTTGCCGAGCATGCCGGCGACAGCCGCCAGGGCCGCGCCGTCGTCGCCGCGCTCTCCATTGCCGCAGACCAGCAGCCGGACGCGCTCCGAGCCACTCATGGCCGCTGCTCGATTCGGAGATCGAGGAAGTGGGTCGCGCACGAGATACACGGGTCATAGCTGCGGATGAGTTGTTCGAAGCGATGGATCGCCGCATCGTGGGGAAGATCGAGGACCGACGGAGCAAAATCCGTCAGGTCGGCCTCGATGGCGGCCTGGTTCTGGCTCGTCGGGGGAACGATCCGTGCCGTGGCCACGAGTCCCTGCTCGTCGAGTTCGTAGCGATGGAAGAGCAGCCCGCGTGGCGCCTCGGTCGCCCAGGCAGCGATCCCCGGGCCAGCCGTCCATGGCACCGCCGGGCGCTCCGGCGGACGGTAGTCGTCGATGAGGTCGAGCGCCTCGGCGGTCGCGTGGACGAGCTCGATGGCTCGGGCCACGATGCTCCGGAACGGGTTCCGCCGGATCTCCTCGGCGAGCCCCGAATGCGCGAGCGCCTCGGCCGCCAGCGGATGGAGCCGGTCGGCCGCCAGGGTGATCCGGGACGACGGACCGAGCAGGTAGACCTCGCCGGCGTGGGTCCGGGCCTGGAGCGCATTCGACCAGCCCACCTGATCCTCCTCGAAGGCGGTCTCCCAGTCGGTCGGCGCGATGTCCAGACCATCGGTCGACACGATCCTCCCCTCGTTCATCGGATAGTCGGTCGGGTGGCGGAGCGACACGAGCCGTGGCTCCCGGTCGAATTCCGGAGGGGTCAGGGTCGTGACCACGGCCACGGTCTCCAGGGCGATGTCGAGGGCGGCCGTGAGTTCCGGCCGGAGCGCCGTGAGGGCGGACCGGGTGGGGACGTGGTAGAAGCCCCCGACCCGGACGCTGACCGGGTGGATCGGCCGGCCGCCGACGAGGGCAACGAGGTGATTGCCGGCCTTCTTCAGCGCGAGGGCCCGTTCCACCAGGACCCGGTGGTCGCGGGCGAGCTCGATCGCGCTGGCATACCCCATGAAATCCGGTGCATGGAGGAGATACACGTGGAGGGCGTGGCTCTCGATCCACTCGCCGCAATAGAGCAGCCGGCGCAGCGTCCGGGCCGCCGGATCGATGGCGATCCCGGCGCCGTCCTCGAAGGCGTGGACGGCACTCATCTGGTACGCGACCGGGCAGATCCCGCAGATCCGGGCGACGATGTCGAGGACTTCGTCGGGTGACCTGCCGCGGACCAGCCGCTCGAAATAGCGGGGTGCCTCGAAGATCCCCAGGTGCGCTTCGACGACGTCACCGTCGCGGACGACGAGTCGGAGCGAGCCTTCGCCTTCGACCCGGGTCAGGCCCTCCACCTCGAATCGTCGGGTCCGGGTGCGCCGGCGCGGGGCGGTCTGGGTCATCGGGTACCTCCTCCGGACGGGTCCGCCGGTCCTGGTCCCGGCGCCGGGGCGGATCCGGGCGGGCCGCCGTGCTGATCGATGACCGAGCGGAACGGCTCCGCCCAGGCCGTGAAACCCGCGAACCGTGCGCTCGCGGTCGAGTCGTCGAACCCGGCGGCGTTCGCGATGAGGCTCGTGACGTTCGCATGCCCACGCGGTCCGAAGCAGCCATAGCAGCCCCGACCGAAGGTCGGGCACAGCGCGCCACAGCCCGTCTGGGTGACCGGGCCGAGACAGGCCAGCCCGCCGGCGACGACGACGCACGTCGCGCCCCGTCGCTTGCATTCCGCGCAGACCGATTCGTCGGCGAGTTGTGGCCGGCGTCCGACGACGAGGGCGGTCAGCACTTCCAGGAGCTGGCCCGGATCGATCGGGCAGCCGCGCAGCTCGGCATCGACGACGACGTGGTCGGCGATCGGGGTGGCGGTCGCGAGCGACGGCACGAGTTCGGGTCGGGGATAGACCGCGGCGGCCCATGGGCCCTGCTCCGACCAATTCCGGATCGCCTGGATGCCGCCGGCCGTGGCACAGGCGCCGATGGTCACGAGCGTCGTGGTCTCCCGACGAAGCCGCAACAACTCCTCGAGCTGTTCCTCGTTGCTGATGGAACCCTCGACGAGCAGGACATCGAACGGACCGGCCGACCGTCGCGACGTCGCTTCGGGGAACTCGACGATGTCGAACCGCTCGGCGATGAGCAGCAGGTCGTCCTCGAGGTCGAGCAGGGTCAGCTGGCAACCATCACAGGACGCGAACTTGACGACGCCGACGCGCGGGCGGTGTGGGGCGGATCGACGGGTGGCAGACGGCATCACAGACCCTCGGTGGTGAACGCGGACCCGAGTTCGGCCAGGTCGAAGACGGGGCCGTCCTCGCACACGAACGACCGGCCCAGCTGGCAGTGCCCGCACAGTCCGACGCCGCAGCTCATGTTCCGCTCGAGCGTCACCCAGGTTCGGTCGCCGGTCAGGCCGTGATCGAACAGGGCATCGGCGGTGGCCTGCATCATCCGCTCCGGCCCGCAGATGAAGGCGTGGGCCTGGCTCCCATCCCAGGTCGCCCGATCGAACAGCTGGGTCACGATCCCGACCCGGCCAAGCCAGTCCGGCCCGGCCCGATCCACGGTCTCGCGGATCTCGATGTCCGACCCCGCCGCAAGGCGGCCGATCTCGTCGACGTACAACCTGTCGGCGGGCGTCCGGGCGCCGATGTACAGGCGCACCCAGCCGAGCGAGTCGCGGCGGGCGATGCATTCGTCGATCAGCGGCCGGAGCGGCGCGAGGCCGATCCCGCCCGCGACGATGACGACGTCGTGGCCCGCCAGTCGGTCGACCGGCCAGCCGCGTCCGAGTGGTCCTCGCAGTCCGAGGGTGGCTCCGCGCTCGAGTTCGGTCATCGCCCGGGTTGCCGGTCCGGCGGCCCGGATCGTGAGGTCCAGCCCATCGCGCCGGAAGCGAGAAACCGAGATCGGCGCCGCTGAGAATGCCGGCAGGGTCGCCATCACGAACTGACCGGGTTTGCCGGCGAGCAATCGTCGGTCGGTCGTGCGCAGATGGAGCGTGACGGTATCGGCCGTCTCGTGGGTGGAGCCGTCGACATGGACGGTCACGAAACCCGCGGGCGCCGGAGTCCGGGACATCCGGGGGGCCGGGGTCACGACCACCGGCGGCTCTTCGACCGGCGATCCGATCGCGGCGCGCAGGCTCCCGTGTGGATCGGCCGCCACCTGGGGCATCACGACCGGGCCGACCCCCGCGATGACCTTGAGTTCCTCACGGACGTCGATCCCGACCGGACACCAGGCGATACAGCGCCCGCAGCCGACACAGCCGGTCGAACCGAACTGGTCCCACCAGGTCGAGAACTTGTGGGTGAGCCATTGCCGATAGCGATCCTTGGTCTGCGGGCGGAACGAGCCGCCGGCGACCTTGGCGAAGCCCTCGTTGAAGCAGGAGTCCCAGGTCCGCTCGCCGGTCGACGTCGTCCCATCCAGGTCGGACTTCTCGACGACACTCGTGCAGAAGCAGGTCGGGCAGACGAGTGTGCAGTTCGTGCACGAGAGACACCGGTCGGCGACCGCCGCCCAGCCGGGGTGCTCGGGTGACGCCTGCAGGGCGTCGTGGACGTTGGTCATGTCCATCGGCGTGCCCATCGCCTGGCGCGCGCCCGCCACGACCGCCTCGGCCGCCTCGGTCGCGGACGGATCCGCGGGCGCCAGATCGAGCGATCCCACCAGGGCCCGGCCAGCCGGCGACCCGACACGGACGACAAACCCGTCGTCCAGCTCGGTCAGTGCGACATCGAAGCTTTCGGTCACCTCGGGACCGGTGCCCATCGACGTGCAGAAGCAGGTCGCCGTCGGCGTCGCGCACTCGACGGCGACGATGAACGCGGACGACCGGCGGGCGCGGTAATCGCCGTCGATCGCCTGACCGTCGAGGAAGACGTGATCCTGGATCCGGATCGCGGCCAGCTCGCAGGCCCGCACCCCGACGAACGCCAACGCCGGCGGCTGCGGGTCGATGCCGCTGAACCGGACGCCGCCGGGCGTCTTCCGGCCGAGACGGATCGGCGCCCGCGGCGGGAAGATCCATCGCTTCGGCGACATCGGGCCGACAGCGTGGTCGAAGCGCCGCTCATCATCGCGCACGGTCATCCGATAGTGCCCGGGACCGGTTTCTGCGCCGCGACCGGTCGGCAGGTCAGCGGCGTGGACGATCTCGTCGAGGACGATGACGTCGTCGCGGACGGTCGGTCCGATCACCGTCCGGCCATCGGCCCGCAGGGCGTCAAGCAGGCGGCCGAACTTGGCGTTCGGCAGCCAACGTGCGACATCGGGGACGGTCACTGGGTCGGACGTCACCACGGTTCCTGCTCCCCTCGAGCGAACAGGTCGAGCAATTGGGTCCGGGTCGCCTCCAGCCGCCGGACGACCGCGTCGAGCACGGGCCACATGACGGCCGCCGCGAGCGTCGGGTCCGAGTCGAGTTCGGATCGGAGCGCGGACCCGTCGAACGCCACCACGGTCGTCGGTTCCATCGCGACGACCGTGGACGTGGCCCGGTGCGGCGCCACGAGCGCGGACCAGCCGACGACGTCTCCTGGCTCGATGGTCAACGCGGTCATCGTGCTTCGGCCCGGGACATTGAGCCGGATCGCCAGGCGCCCTTCCACCACCACGCCGAACGAGTCGACGGGTTGGCCCTCGTGGATGACGACCTCTCCGATCGGGTACGAGGCGAGGTGGGCCATCTCGGCCAGTCGGTCGCGGGCCGATCGAGGCAGGCTGGCACCGAACCACCCAGAGGACAGAGCAGAATCGAGCATCGCGCGCGTAAACATCCGACACCCCTCACTTCGCTCTAACAGTGGAGCGGGGGCCACGCCTTGGGACCGGCCGTTCGGCCTGAAAGCCCCGGACCATTCGGTCCCGGGCGCGTCCGGCTCAAAGCCTGCCTACTTGGTGTAGGCGCCGCCGGGATCGAGTTCCTCGCGGATGAGTCGGAGCTCATCGGCGGACGGGGCGATGGTCTCGGCCAGGTCAGCAGCGACTGCGACCTTCCACCCGATCGTGTCCCGGACCTGCTCCACGGTCGCACCCGGGTGGAGCGAGTCGAGGCGCATCTCGCCGGCGTCGTCGAAGTGATAGATGCCGAGATCGGTGACGACCACGGTCGGGCCGCGTCCGAGCCAACCGCCTTCCTGCCGGATCCGCGCCGCCTGTTCCGCGCCGCCGAGATTGCCGGGCGACGTCCGGAAGTCGATCGTCTCGACGAAGCTCCGCTTGCTCTGGCGCATGATGACGAACACCTGGCGGGCGTTGATGGCGATCTCACACGCACCGCCGGAACCGGGGAGGCGAGTCTTCGGATGATCGTACGGCCCGATGACGGTCGTGTTGATGTTGCCGAACCGGTCGATCTGCGCGGCGCCCAGGAACCCGACGTCGATGAGCCCGCGCTGGAGGTAGTAGCCGAACAGTTCGAGCATGCTGACGACCGCCGTCGCCCCGGTCACGATCGTCGGGTCGCCGATGCTCAGCGGGAGTCGGGCAGGGCGCGCGCCGAAGACCCCGGCCTCGTAGACGAGCTCGAGGTCCGGTGCCACGGTCCGCTGGGCGAGGTTCACGGCGATGTTCGGGAGACCGACGCCGACGAAGCAGACATGCTGGCCGGACAGCTCCCGTGCTGCCGCCACGATCATCATCTCGGACTTGCTGAACGAGACGTCGCTCATCGATAGGCTCCGTAGTCGACCGACCCGGACGGCGCCGCGCCAGACGGCCGAAGGTCGGCCATCCGTTGCCGCCCCGAGCTTCGCCAGGTATCCCGCACGATCCTCGACCCCGAACACCCACTCGCGCAGCCACGCCTGCGTCGCCGCTTCGTCTCGGGTGATCGGATCCCAGTCGAGATAGAACCGGTTGTCGCGGTCATAGGCGCCCTGGACGTACGAGGGATGGGCGCCCCACGGCTCGACGACGACCGCGTCGACGATGAGACCGGGGATGATCGTCCGGTTCGGGTCGGCCCGGATGACCGCCTCGTCGACCAGTTCCTCGACCACCACGATGACGCGATCCGCCGCGAACGCGGCTTCCTTCTGGCAGCCGAGCAGGCCCCAGACCTGGGTGTCCCCACCCGCCGAGGCACGCTGGGCATGGACGATCGTGACGTCCGGACGAAGCGGCGGGACCGCGTAGACGGTGCCGTCCCCGTACGGTGAGTCGATCTTGCGGATCAGCGGGTTGGCGACCGGAAGGTCCGTCTCGAAGTAGCTCCGCAGCGGGAAGAACGGCAGGTTCATCGCACCGGCGGTGTAGCGACTCACCATCCCGAAGTGGCTGTATTCCTCGACCTCGAGCGGTTCGGCCGGGATCTCGCCCTCGATCCGCCGCCGGATCGCGCCGAGCCCGCCGACGCCAGGGTTGCCCAGCCACGAGAAGATGAGCTTGCGGGCGACCCCTGCCGCGATCATCTGGTCGTAGATGACGTCCGGGGTCAGGCGGGCCAGCGTCAGGTCGCGTTTCCGCTGGCGGATGATCTCGTGGCCCGCCGCGAACGAGATGAGGTGGGTGAATCCTTCGATCGCCACGCAGTCACCGTCGCGGACGAGGTCGGCGACCGCGTCATGCATCGTGGCGACCTTGGAGCTGCTCATCCGTCGATCATCCCGTACGGGCGGCGCCCGAACCCGGCCGGACCCGGGTCAGCCGCCGACTTCGCCGTCATGCATCGCCCCGGCGAGGGCGGCTTCCCGAGCCAACGCCGGTCCCCGAAGGGACACGTCGTCGACTGCTTCGCCGAAGATGCGCAGCGCGGTCGCCATCTCCGTTTCGGACACCGAAAGCGCCGGCGACATCCGGACGCTCGACTTGCCGCACTCGAGGACCAGCAGACCGCGTTCGAAGCAGGCCCACTGGACCTCTTCGGCGTGGTCGGCGGTATCGAATTCGATCCCGATCATCAACCCCTTGCCACGGACATCGGTGACCAGCCCGGGATATCGGTCGATGAGCGGCTGCAAGCCCGCCCGGGCCTGCTCGCCACGGGTAGCTGCATTCGCGACGAGGCCGCCCTCGAGCAATTCGATCGTCGCGAGGGCCGCGGCGCAGGCGACGGGATTGCCGCCGTAGGTCGAGCCGTGCGCACCCGCGGTCCACGCCTCGAGGATCTCCGCCCGGGCGACCAATCCGCCGAGCGGCATCCCGGACGCGATCCCCTTGGCCGTGAGCAGGATGTCGGGTTCGACGCCCCAGTGCTCGATCGCCCACATCTTCCCGGTCCGCCCGGCGCCCGACTGGATCTCGTCGGCGATGAGCAGGATGCCGTGTTCATCGCAGATCTGCCGAAGGCCCTGCAGGAAGCCGTCCTCGGGAACGATGTATCCGCCCTCGCCCTGGATCGGCTCGACGATGATCGCCGCGACCTCGTTCGCCGGCGCCAGCTTGTCGAACAGCACCTCATCGAACCAGCGCAGGTCCTCGACCCGGCCGTAGGGCGCATGGAAGACCCCGGGCAGGAGCGGCCCGAATCCGGCGTGGTACTTCGCCTTGGAGGCCGTCAACGACACGGCCCCGTAGGTGCGACCGTGGAACGCCCCGAGGAACGCCACGACGTACGGGCGATGGGTCGCGTAGCGGGCGAGCTTGATCGATGCCTCGACGACCTCGGCGCCCGAGTTCCCGAGGTACGCCCGGGTCGGCCCGCTGATCGGGGCGATGCGGGCCAGCTCGCGACAGACTTCGGGGTAGATCGGCAGGTAGAAGTCCGATGCCGAGAAATGGATCAGCTCTGCGGCCTGTTCCTTGATCGCGGCGACCACCTGTGGGTGCGAGTGGCCGGTGGAGTTGACCGCGATCCCGGCCGCGAAGTCGAGGAACAGGTTGCCGTCGATGTCCTCGACGGTCAGGCCGTCGCCACGGACCGGCACGATCGGGTAGGCCCGCGGCAGGCTCGGCGAGGTCCAGGTCTCGTCGAACGCGACGTGCTCGCGGGCCTTCGGCCCCGGAAGCTCGGTGACGATATGCGGAACGGGCCGGTCCCCGGCGATCCGCGGCGTGCCCGACGACAAGGTGCACCTCGAATTGATTGCAAGACATTGATTGCATACGGAGTATGCAGGTTGGATAGCGTGGCCGGAGTATAGCCGAGCGCAAGGGAGCGAACGGCGCGCGGCGCCGTCCCGAACGACCGTCAGTGGCGTCCGATCGGGTCGCGCGATCGGACGATCGAACGACCGTGGAGCACCAGTGCGAGGAGGACGAGGGCGGTCGACCAGATGGGGATCGTCCGGGCGACCCGGTCGGGCAGGAAGATGTCCGACACGGAACCCCGCTCGGCCCCGAGCCGTTCCGCGAGCGGGGTGAGCGGACAGACCCCGCCATTGGCGACGAAGACCGACGCTTCTGCCGCGACGGCAACGGCGGCCACAGCGACCGAACGGTCGCGACGACCGGTTGCGCCGCTCACGACCAACCAGACGATCGACGACAACTCACCGAGGAAGATCGCGGTGTGGAACGCGCGTACAGCCGTCTGCGCGAGCGGATGGGCAGCCGCCGACGCCGCCATGACCTCGATCCTGGCCTGACTAGTCGACGATCGTGCGGCTCTGCTCGCGCATGAACTGGGCGACGTAGTACATCGACAGTCCCGCCTTGCCGGTCGAGCCGCTCCCCTTCCAGCCACCGAACGCCTGGACGCCCGGCCATGCCCCGGTCGTGGCACCGGCGCGCCGGTTGACGTACAGGACCCCGGCCTGGACCTGGTCCAGGAACTGCTGGACCTCGGCCGGGTCCTCGCTGTAGACGCCGGCGGTCAGCCCCAGGACGTTGTCGTTGGCCAGGGTGAGTGCCTCGTCCATCGAGTCCACGGCGGCGACCGCGGTCAATGGCGCGAAGAGTTCGTCGCGGAAGAGCCGGTGGGACGCCGGCAGCCCGCCGACGATGGTCGGTTCGACGTAGAAGCCGCGGCCCAGGTCGCCATCGGTGAGGTGCTCCCCGCCGGTGAAGACGGTGCCGTCGCGCCGCGCTTCGGCGACCGCGGTCTGGTGGCGATCCACCGCCCGCTGGTCGATGACCGGGCCCATCCAGTTGGCTCGAACGAGCGGGTCGCCGATCGTGATCTTCTCGGTCTTCTCGACGAGCAGGCGGACGAGCTCGTCATGGACCGGCCGCTCGACGTAGACGCGCGAGTTGGCCGAGCACTTCTGCCCGCCGAAGCCGAAGGCGCTGCGCATGATGCCCTCGGCGGCCTCCTCCAGGTCTGCCTTGCGCGACACGATGGCCGGGTTCTTGCCGCCCATCTCGACGATGCACGGCCGTGGCCAGGTCTTGGAGAACGAGTGGAACAGGCGCATCCCGACTTCGTACGAGCCGGTGAACACGATGCCGTCGACACCCGGGTGGTCCTGGAGCGCCTGGCCGACCGTCTCGCCCGGGCCCATGACCAGGTTGATCGCGCCCTTCGGGACCCCGGCATCGATGTACGCCTGGACCAGCTTGACCGCCGACAGCGGCGATGCGGACGAGGGCTTGAGCACCACCGTGTTGCCGCCGAGCAGCGCGGCCCCGGCAGGTCCGCACGCGAGCGCCATCGGGAAGTTGAACGGGCTGATCACGGCGAAGACACCGTGGGGTCGGAGGATCGAGCTGGTATGGACGGTCGTGTCGCCCAGGTTGTCCATCGGGTGGTCGTACCCGTCGTTGTCCTCCATCGTCCGCGGGTAGTAGCGGAGCATGTCGGCCGATTCCTCGACCTCGCCGAGTGCCTCGATGCGGTTCTTCCCGACCTCGATGGCCATGATCGGCGCGTACTCCATCAGGCGATCGCTGATGAGCTCACCGGCACGCTTGATGATCTCGATCCGCTTGCGCCACGGGACGGCGGCCCAGGCGGGTTGGGCGGCCCGCGCCGCAGCGACCGCTGCGTCGACGTCGGCGATCGTCGCCCGGGCGAACGTCCCGAGAACGATGTCCCGGTCGATCGGGGTCCGGACCTCGAAGGACCCGTCGCCGTCGCGCCAGGCACCGTCGATGAGGTTCTGGTGGTGGCCGCCGAGGTTCGCCCGAACCTCCGTCAGGCCGGCTTCGAACCCCTCATGGAGGTCCTCGTTGTCGGCGCTCAGGGTCGCGTAGGTGATCTTGATGCGCGGCTTGGTTTCGGAAGTCATCGGTCGGCCCTCACGGAGTTCGTCGCGGTTCGGGAACGTTGTCAGTCAGTCTAGCGCGGCCACGACCTCGGCCAGGGTGGCCGCGACCCCATTCGGCCCGCGACGCCGGTGCCCCTCGAGGGCCGCTTGGGCCTCGGCGGCGCTCGTCTTGCCGGACAGGACGAGGATCCCGCGCAAGCCGACCCGCTTGGCGGCCGCGATGTCGGCGTGGAGGTCATCGCCGACCATCGCGAACCGGTTCTGTGGGAGGCGTTCGCCGATGTCTCGGCGCAGGCCCGCGACCGCCTGCCGGAACACGTCGGGCGACGGCTTGCCGAGCGTCCTGGCCTGCTTCCCCGTCGCGAACTCGAGGGCCGCGACGAACGCGCCGGCATCGATCGTGATCCCCTCCGGGGTGTGCCACCACGGGTTGCGGTGCATCGCGAGGAGTTCGGCGCCGCCATGGACCAGTCGAAACGCGATGTTCATGTTGTGGTACGAAAGGGCGTCGCCCCCGTCCCCGATGACGACCGCCGCGACCTCGCCGGGCGATGACGCCAAGGCGTCATCCGGATCGAGCAGGCGCTGGCCGTGGAACTCGCGCAACGCGTCCGGAGCCGACAGGACGAGGAGGGATCGACCGACGTGGGCAGTGGCACAGTACGCGGCTGTCGCCGACGCCGCGGTGATGATCCGTTCCGGGTCGATCGACAGGCCACCCTTGGCGAACCAGCCGCCGAGCGTCTCGCGATGAAGCTGCGAGAAGTTCGTCACGACCCGGAATGGGATGCCCCGGTCGGCGAGGCTCCGGACCGCCTCCATCGACCCCGGGAGGGCCTCGCCCTTGAGGACGAGGACCCCGTCCGCATCGAGAACGAGACCGCGCACGCCGGCCAATCCTTTTCGGAGTCGTTCATCGCTCATGGCCCGATGGTAGGCTGCCCGGCGACGACATGCGTGGAGGTGCTCGATGGGACTGCTCGACGGGAAGACGGCACTCATCTTCGGTGTCGCGAACGATCACTCGATCGCGTGGGGGATCGCCCGCGCGTTCCACGAAGCCGGGGCGGAGGTCGGGTTCTCGTCGGTCGAGAGCCTCATCGAGAAGCGGGTCCGTCCGCTCGCGGCATCGATCGGTTCGAGGTTCGTCGAGCCGTGTGACGTCCAGTCCGACGAGGAGATCGAGCGGGTCTTCGAGCGCTGGGGCGCGACCTACGGATCGCTCGACATCCTGGTCCACGCCCTGGCCTTCGCGCGCCGCGAGGATCTCGACGGCGACTTCGTGGACACGTCGCGTGAAGGGTTCGGGCTGGCCCTCGATGTCTCCGCCTACTCGCTCGTCGCGCTGACCCGAGCCGCCCGACCGCTCCTCGGCCGGGGTTCGTCGATCATCACCCTGTCGTACCTCGGCGCCGATCGGGTGGTCGCCAACTACAACGTCATGGGTGTCGCCAAGGCGGCCCTGGAATCGTCCGTCCGCTACCTGGCCGCCGACCTCGGTCCCGACGGCATCCGGGTGAATGCGATCTCGGCGGGGCCTGTCCGGACGCTCGCCGCAGCGGGCATCGCCGGGTTCAAGGGGATGTATCGCGGGTTCGCGGACGTCGCCCCGCTGCGAGCCAATATCACGCCGGAGGATGTCGGCCAGAGCGCGATCTATCTCGCCTCTGACCTGTCGACCGCCGTGACCGGCGAGATCCACTACGTGGACGGTGGCTTCAACATCGTGGCGACGCCGACCGGCGACTGAGTCGCCTACCAGCCGTACGAGCCGGGCTCTCCCTTGATCGGGCCGACGATCCGGGACGTGACCCAGCCGCCGTAGAAGCCGCCCGGCTGTGGCGTCGCACGCTCATCGCCGACCCACGCCTCGTCCACCCGCCCCGCGTAGAACGCGAGGTGATCGCGGAGGCCCTCATAGCCGGGGCTCGGTTCCGGGTACGACCAGGCCACATCGTCGATGACCCGCTCCCCGGACGCACCCACGTAGCGGTGATAGGCCGCCGCGCCCTTCCATTCACACATCGACCGATGCGGGCTGGGCCGCAGGAGATCCATCCTGACGTCCTCGGGCGGGAAGTAGTAGACCGGCGCACCGGCTGTCTCGAGGACGCGGAAACCGCGCGTGGTCTCGGCGACGACGACCCCATCGACGACCACCCGCAGGCGCTCGGGGACGGGCTCGACCCGCGGCGGACGCGGGTAGTCCCACACCGATTCCTGGCCCGGCCCGGGCGCGACCCGGTCCACCGGTCCCGACCTCGTCACGGCGCCCGACAGTCGGCACACCGGCCGGCGATGGAGAGGTGACTGAGGTCGACCGCGAAACCACGGCGCTGCTCGAGCGAGGCGACCATCGCTCGGGCCTCGTCGGCGTCGATCTCCCAGGTGGTGCCGCAGCCGATGCAGTGGAGGTGGCCGTGGGCGGCGACCGGACGGACGTGGAACTCCTCTCGCCCGTCGGCCCCGTGGCTGTGGCTCAGGAGACCGAGATCTTCGAGGACGTCCAGCGTGCGGTAGACGGTCGAGGGGATCGTGCCCGGATCCAGCTCCCGACAGCGCTCCACGAGTTCCGCCCCGGTCACGTGACCATCCGTCTGCGACAGGACCTCGATCAGCGTGCGGCGCTGCGGGGTCCAGCGCAGACCTCGGGCCCGCAGGCGATCGCGGATCGCCGCCTGGGTCGGGTCATCGGTGGCAAGCGACGATCCAGAAGGCTGCATCGTACGAAGGATAGGCGAGGTCGACGCGATCCGTGGTAAACGCAACGTGTTGCGATATCATCAGCATCGCCGCCGAGCTCACTCGTCGCGTGCACCCACAAGGACGATCGATGTTCGACCTCATCGCTACCACCGTGACCGCCGCCACGCCCGTGGTCGATCTCGGCATCCTGCTGACCGGATTGCTCCTCGGGGTCCGCCATGGCATCGACTGGGACCACATCGCGGCGATCACCGACATCACCAGCACCACGGCCGCCGCCGGGATGGCCGAGGCCGCCCACGAGGGGCAACACGAGGACATCACCGGCCATCACCACGAGCATGGCGGTGCCCTCGAGGCGAGGGCGCACGATTCCGGGCCGGGTGCGGCGACGCTGTCCCCTGCCCTGGCCGCCCGACCCGCCATCGGGCGAGCCCGCCTGCTGTCCGGGCAGGGCGAGGCGATACGGCTCGGCACGCTGTACGCCCTCGGACACGGGGCCGTCGTGGTCGCGCTCGGCCTCGCCGCGATCACCTTCGGCGCCCTGTTGCCGGATTGGCTCGATCCGATCATGGGTCGCGTCGTCGGGTTCACCCTGGTCTCGCTCGGGCTGTGGGTCCTCTACTCCGTCTATCGCTACGCTCGCGCCGGCGAGCGCTTCCGCCTACGCAGCCGGTGGATGCTGGTCTTCGATGGCATGCGCCACGGCTGGCGTCTGCTGCAGGCGAGACTCCACGGCCACGAGCACGTCGAACCACTCGAGATGAGTTCGTACGGTCCGAAGACCTCGTTCGGCGTCGGGATGATCCATGGGATCGGCGCCGAGACCGGGACCCAGGTCCTGCTCATCGCGGCCGTCGGCGGTGCATCGAGCGCGGGGCTCGGCGTCCCGATGCTGTTCGCGTTCGTCATCGGGCTGTTGCTGTCGAACTTCGCGATCGTCCTGCTCAGCTCCGTCGGCTTCGTCTCGAGCCAGGCGCGCGAACAGGTCTACGTCGCGATCGGGGCGGTGGCCGGCCTGTTCAGCCTGTTCGTCGGTTCGATCTTCCTGTTCGGACTCGATGGGGTCCTGCCTGACCTGGGCCAGGTCCTGCCGTTCTGAGCTGCGCGGTCAGCCTTCGACCGGCCCGGTAGCGACGGGGACCGGCGCTGCCATCCGCTTGATCGGCCGCAGGAAGAACGCCAGGACGACGACGACATAGGTCAGCCAGACGACGAACGTCGTGACTTCCGGGGTCGACGTGTAGCCGAACAGGGCGGACAGGAATTGACCCAGGAGACTGTCCCCGTTCTGGTCGTGCGGCAGGACCGCAGACAGGTCGAACAGCGTCTGGGTCCCGACCTTGATGACGCCGATCTCGATGAGTTCATGGACCGCGCGACTGAGCAGGCCGGCCGCGATGAACACCAGGGCGACACCGGTCCAGCGGAAGAAGGTCGACAGGTTCAGCCGGCGCGAGCCGTGGTAGAAGCCGACCCCGAGGACCGCGGCGATGGCCAGGCCGACGACCGCACCGACGAGCACCCCGAGCGCTCCCCCCTGGGCTGAGGCCGAAGCGGCCTGCCCCACCAGGAAGAGCGACGTCTCGACGCCTTCTCGGATGACCGCCACGAAGGCGAGAAAGGCGAGGGCCGTCGACGAACCCTGGCGAACCGCCCGATCGACGGCGGCCTGGAGTTCTCCCTTGACGCTTCCGGCCTGGCGCCGCATCCAGAACAGCATCCAGGTCACCACCGCGGCCGCGAGGATCAGCGTCGCCGCCTCGAACAACTGCTCATACGGGGCATCGAAGCTGCCGACGGTCAGGTAGATCGCGAGGCCGAGGATGGCGCTCGCCACGACCGCCGATCCGGCGCCGAAGAGGACCTTGGGGATCTCGGTCCGCTTCCCCGTCCGGGCGAGATAGGCGCAGATGATGGCCACGATCAACGCGGCTTCGACGCCTTCCCGGAGACCGGTCAGCAGGCCACTGGAGACGGCGCCGAGATCCATGGTCAAGAGGACGCCTCCGGCAGGTCGCGGATCCGGTCCCGCTCAACCATACAGGCAAGAGACCATGACTCCGCGATGCAAGGATGCTTGTCACACGGAATCTACCGAGTGCGCCGGAAATGGTCAAGCGGGCGGGACTGGTCAGTCGCCGCCGCGGATCTCGAACCGGGCGAGTCGCCAGCTCGCGAGCAGGAAGGCGCCGACCAGCACCGTGCCGAGGACGGCGACGCTGACCAGCGGGACGAGCGGGTCGCCCGGGACGTCCACGCCGAATGCCGCGGCGAGGCCGAGGGTCGCCTGGCGGATCGACAGGAACTTCGTCCCCTCGAGCAGCCCGGACAGGACACCCTCCCAGATCAACGTGTAGGCCAACCCGATGAGCAGGGCCCGGCTGGTGAATACGCTGAGTGCCACGAACGCAGCGGCATACGCAGCGCCGCCGACCAGGCAGGCGACCGAGAACCCGACCAGCGTCGTGGCCTGATCCCCGACCCCTCCGAGGAGCAGGCCAGTGATGATGACCGACGGGATGATCAGCGCGGCGGTGAGGCCCACCGCGACCAGGATCTTGGCCAGGGCGATGCGCCAGCGCGGGATGGGCTTGACGATCAGGAAGATCGCCGTCCCGTCGTCGATCTCCGAGCCGATCGCCGCGGTCCCGATGACGAGCGCGACGAGCGGCATGACCATCCGGACGACCAGGGTTTCGAGGACGCGGTCGGCATCCGGCCGCCCGCCGCTGGCCCGGACGAGCAGGGCGATGAACACCGGGAGCGCCGCGAACAGGGCCAGCAGGATCGTCCGGCGACGTCCGAGCAGACCCCGCAACGTGACGCCGATGAGCGCGCTCATGACGGTCATCGGCGGACCAGGTAGCTGAACACGCTCTCGAGCGAATCGTCTGTCGGCCGGACTTCGAACAGGGTCACCCGGGCGTCCCGGGCCACGCGCGGCAGGGCCTGCGTGAACGCGTCGTACTCCGACGTGCGGATCGCGACGTGACCGCCGACCAGCTCCGCGCCGAAGACCGACGGATCGGCCATCAGGAGCGACGCCAGGCGTCGGTCGTCAGACGAACGGACCGTGAACGTGTGCGGCCGGTCCGTCATCAGCCGCCGGATCGACCGGAAGTCCCCGGCCGCCGCCAGTCGGCCCGCGTAGACCACCAGGATGGAATCGGCGAGTCGCTCGACCTCCTCGAGGATGTGCGACGAAAAGAGGACGGTTCGGCCGTCGGCGGCCATCGCATGGAGCAGCGTCATCATGTGGAGCCGCTGGCGAGGATCCATCCCGTTGAACGGCTCATCGAGCAGCAGGATCCGCGGCTCGTGGACGAGCGCTCCGGCAAGTTTGGCCCGCTGGCGCATCCCCTTGGAGTACGTGCCGATCGCCCGGTCCGCCGCCTCGGTCAGATCGACCGTCGCCATCGCCCGCCTCGCCGCGGCGTCCGGATCGGCCACCTGCTGGAGCCGGGCGTTGAGCCGGGCGAACTCGAACCCGGTGAGATACGGATGCACGCTTTCTCGCTCGGGGACGAGTCCGATATGGCGGTACATCTCCGGACGGCGCCAGGCAGACGCACCCTCGACGAGGACGCGGCCGGCGGACGGCGCGAGGAGGCCGGCCATGAGATGGAGGAGGGTCGACTTGCCGGCGCCGTTGGGACCGAGCAAGCCGGTCACGCCGGGGCCGAGCCCGAACGAGATGTCATTGACCGCGACGACGTTGCCGTACCAGCGTGATACGTGGTCGACCTCGAGCGCCGGTCGAACCGCAATCGTCTGGGGTGTCGGGAGGGCGGTCGCGTCGGTCATGTCGAGATCCGCCGGTAGCGCCGGATGGTCAGGCCGATCGAGCCGGCGATCCAGACCACCGCGGCGCCGACATACGCGAAGCCAGGGAGGTCGAGGGCGGCCACGACCGGCGCTGTCGGGGATCGAGCCGAAGATCGCTGAATTCGTCCCATCGAGGACATCGCCCGGGCTGAACAGGACGATCGCCCGCGACAGGTCCTGGCTGGTCAGGCCCCCGACCAGCGCCACGATGATCGGCGGGATGATGAACACGCCGATGATCGTCGCGGTCGCGTAGGCCCGCCGCGGCGTCCAGGCGGCGACGAGCGAGGCCAGTCCGCCCAGCAGACCGGCCGTCAGCAAGTGACTGCAGGACGAACTTCGGGACGGCCCCGAGCTCCTCGGTCAGGCCGGCGACCGGATCCGGCGCGACGAAGACACGTCCGACGAACAGGATCAGATACGGCGCCACGTCCACGAGGAACAGGGCGGTCACGAGGCCACCGACCTTCGCCACGGCGTAGTCGGTCCGGGTCAGGACCCGCGAGAAGTAGAGCGGCAGCGTGCCGTAGCGCTGATCGCGCCCGAACAGTTCCGGAGCCTGGGCCGCACAGAACAGCATGATCAGGATCCCGACCAGCCCGTGATAGTTCGAGTAGTCGATGGGTGACCCGATCGCCCCGCCCGCCGGGCCGACACGCGAAGTGATGGTGGCCAGTCCGACCGCCACGATCGCCGGGAGGACGGCGAGCCCGGCCAGGACGAACGGCGCGATCTTGGCCTTGCCGCCGCGCCCGATCCCGAAGCAGGCACGCACGGTCTGGGCGAACAACGCGGTGATCGCGCTTCGCCGTCCGAGGCGCGGACCTTCGTACGCCTGGTAGCCAAGATCGAAGATGCTCCCGCCGGGCGCGCTGCCGCCCATCAGGCCGGAGCCCCGGGCGTCGCGGGCGGGTCATCGCGGAACAGGTCCTCGAGGCTCTGACGCCGCTGCTCGAGCCGGACCAGCGACAAGCCGAGCTCGGCGATGACGTCGCGGATGACGTCGTACTGCTGGTCCTCGGTGACCGACAGCAGCACGGTCCGTCCATCCGCGACCGCCTGCAGCCCACGGGTCCCCAGGGCTTCGGCGAGGGCCGCGCCGCCCTCTTCGACCTCGATGGCGACGACGCCGGTCCGTTCCGTGAACGTCCCCAGTGGCGCGGCCTGGAGCAACCGTCCGGCGTCGATGGCGACGAGGAAGTCGCAGACCCGCTCGATCTCGCCCAGCAGGTGGCTGGCGACCACCACCGCGATCCCGAATTCGGTGCCGGTCCGGCGCACGAGCGCGAGCATCTCGTCGCGACCGGCCGGGTCGAGGCCGTTGGTCGGTTCGTCGAGCAGCAGCAGCCTCGGGTCGTGGACGAGGGCCTGGGCCAGCTTCACCCGTTGCTTCATCCCGGTCGAATAGCCGCCCATCGGCCGATATCGCTCCTCGTACAGGCCGACGTGGCGGAGGACCTCAGCGGTCCGCTCCCGGGCGGCGCCGCCGGGCAGGCCGGACATCCTGGCCATGTGGGTCACGAAATCGGTGGCCGAGTTGTCCGGGGGCAGGCAGTCGTATTCGGGCATGTAGCCGACGAACTGCCGGATCGCTGTGCCCTCCCCTCGGACATCCAGGTCCATCACGGCCGCCTCCCCTGACGTCGGTGGCAGCAGGCCGAGGAGGATCTTGATGAGCGTGCTCTTGCCAGCCCCGTTCGCCCCGACGAGTCCGATGATCCCGGGCTGGAGCTCGAGGGTCAGGGCGTCGAGCGCGGTCACGCCGCCCGGGTAGCGGAGGGTCAGGTCACGAAGGGCGATCAGGCTCATGCCCGACGAAGGGTACCCGGCTGGCACGCCCCGCGGGTCGTGATCCTGCCATCAGGTTTTCGGGAAGCGCACGCTCTTGACGACCGCCGCGGCCGCCGGAAGGATCGATTCGAGCGCGGCATCCCGTGCCGGTTCGATCGTGATCACGACCAGCCCGTCCCGCCCGTCCACGGCGACGATCCGGGTCGTGGCGTGCGGCTCCAGGTAGAAGATCCGGCCGCCGGCGCCGAAGACCGCGATGCGGTCGCGGCCGATCGGGGTCAGATCCACGGTGACGATCGGGCGCTTGCCCAGGTGTCCCTCGACCGGGGGGTCAGCGGCGACCCCGTTCGTCCCGATGAACGCCTCGACCAGCCCCCGGGCCGTGGTCGGCGTCGGACCAGCGTCCCCCCGCGGGTAGACATGATCCACCGCGCTGAACATGGACAGCGCACCCGTATCGCGCTGGAGCGTCATCTGATCCGGATCGATGGTCGCGACGGCCCAGCCATCGGCGAGCGTGAACTTGATCGCGGGAAGGAACACGCTCGGCTGATAGAGACCCGGATCAAGGCCGCATGCGAAGCCGAAGAAAGGCGAACACACGTCGTCGACAGGCGTGGTCGCCGGCTTGCGGGTCGGTGCTGGCGTCGGCTTGCGGGTGGGCTTCTTCGTCGCTGCGGCGGTCGGCGCGGCGGTCACTGCGGCGAGCTTGTTCGAGGCACTGGCGATGGGCGCATGGCTCCCGCTGGGCGTGGCAGTCGCGAACGCGAACGCGCCTTGACCACCCGGCCCCGGAAGGGCTGCGATGAGCAGGGCCGCGCCGACGACTGAAACGACGATGAGCAGGACGACGAGCGGTCCGGCGATCGCTGGGGACGCCGACCGGACCTCACGCCGCGGGAGGCGCGGCACGGCCGGCCGCGTCGGCGAAGGACCGAGTGGCGCAATGGAGGCAGCTGCCGGGGACGGCGACGCTCGGCCGCCGACGGCGACAGGCGCGGGCGGCACGGTCTGGCTCGCCGGATCCGAGCGCGAGACGAGCGGCTCGATGGCCGCGGCCAGTGCCGCGCCATTCGGGTAGCGGGCCTCCGGGTCCGGCTGGAGTGCCCGGACGACGACCGCGTCCATCGACGGCGCGATCTCCGGCCGGACGGACCGGGGAGAGGGCGCCGCGCTCCCCACGCGGGCCGCCGCGATCTGTGCCGTGGTGTCGCCGGTCCAGGCGCGACGGCCGACGAGCATCTCGTAGAGCACGAGGCCCAGCCCATAGACGTCGGAAGCCGGCGTGGTCGCCTGTCCGGTCGCCTGCTCGGGGCTGAAGTAGTGGACGGAGCCCAGCGTCGTGCCCGGGACCGAACCCTCGGCGTCCGCTGCAAGCCTGGCGATCCCGAAGTCGGTGACCATCGCCCGCCCATCCCGGGCCAGCACGATGTTGCCCGGCTTCACATCGCGGTGGATGATCCCCCGCTGGTGGGCGACACCGAGCGCCCGGGCCACGTCCAAACCGATCCGCGCCGCCTCCGAGGGGAGTAACCGGCCGCTTCGACGAAGCCTGGCCGCGAGATCCTCGCCCTCGACCAGCTCCATGACGAGATAGGGCTGACCGCGGTCGGTCCCGGCCGCGATGCACGCGACGATGTTCGGATGACGGAGGACGGTGGCGGCGAGCGCCTCGCGGCGGAAACGCATCGCCAGTTCCTGATCCTCGAGGACCTCACGACGGAGCAGCTTGATGGCCACGGCGCGACCCGACGTCGTATCCAGGGCGCGATGGACGGTCGCCATCCCGCCGACGCCGATCCGCTCCGACAGGCGGTACCGTCCATCGACCAGCCGGCCGAGATCGGTGGCCCCTGCGGGTTCGCGCGGCCCATCCATGCGTCGGACGATACCCGAGGTTCGGGTTGGAGGGGCCGGAGCCCCCACAGGGCATCGTTCTCGCTGTACGCTGCGCGCCACGAGTGCGGACGGAGATCCTGTCCCGCATGTGAAGGGCGCGCCGGTCGGTGGGCCAGGCCCCGGAAAATGATGGAGCGGGAGACGAGGTTCGAACTCGCGACATGCAGCTTGGAAGGCTGCCGCTCTGCCAACTGAGCTACTCCCGCCCGAGGCGACGGCGTTCGCCGAAGTCTACCAGTCGTTCTCCGGCGACCTGGCGCCGGGGGAGCAAGGCTCTGCACCTCGAGATCGGGCGACCCTAGACCGACGCGAGAACCCGGAATATCTCTACGTTCTCGACCTTCATGAACGGCGGACGAGGCGACGTCCGTGCCGCCTCGAGCGCGGCGCGAGCCTCGGCCTCAGACGCGAAGGCGAGCACGTTCAAGGTCCTTCCTGACCCGTCGCTCATCCACATCGCAGAGACGAAGCCCGGCGCCTGACGGACGCGGGGCGCCACGCTCGAGCCAAGGTGATCGCCGCTCTGCTCGATCTGCTCGGCATCCCCGGACTCGCGGACCACGACGGCAAACATGTTCGTCCTCCATTGCTGGCACTATCATCGCTGGAACACCACTGCTTTGATGCCAGGTAGACTGACACGAAATGACTGAGAGCGTCAAGGGCCGTCGCCGCTACGAGTCGAAACGTCGTGCCGAGCAGGCCGCTCAGACGCGGCGGGACGTCGTCACCGCCGCGGGCAGGCTGTTTCGCGCGCGCGGCTACGGCGTCGCCATGACGGAGGTCGCCGGCGAGGCTGGGGTCGCTGTCGAGACCGTCTACCGGATCTTCGGCAGCAAGGCGGGTCTCTTTAAGACCGTCGTCGATGCACTCCTCGCCGGCGGTGCCAACCGTGCCGGACTACCTGTTGAAGATCGCCCGGCCATCCGCGCCATCATCGACGAGCCCGATCCACGCCGGCAGGTCGCGCTCTACGCGGCAGCGCAGCCGGGCATCCACCGGCGAGCCGGTCCCTTGCTCCGAGCGTTGCGCGACGCCAGGGCGACCGACTCGGAGCTGGCACGCCTGTGGGGCGATCTCGAGGCTTGGCGTCTCGAGGGGCAGGGACGGTTCGCCACGAGGCTGGCCGAACGCGGAGCGCTCCGACCGGGCCTTCCGGCGATGGAGGCCAGGGACATCATCTGGACGTTGTGCTCCCTGGCCGTCTACGACCTGCTCGTCGTCGAGCGAGGGTGGACCGACAAGCGGTACGAGTCGTGGTTGGCGGCGTCGTTGACCGACCAGCTCCTCGACGATCGCTGACATCCGGCTTCGATCGAGGTCATCCGCTTGATCGGGAGCGAGACCCCGACTGCCATATCGGGAACGATTGGATGTGGGTCACCCCGGGGAGATCGGCCGCCGAAGGAGCTATATCGGCCACCGCGATAGCCGGCGTAGCATCGGAGCAGGAAACACATCTCCCTCCATACTCGCGATGCCGTTTCACGAACGCTGATCACGCGTCCCTCGACGACCTCGCGCTCGAGCGCATCAGCCCCTTCACGAGAAGACGGGCGTGATGCCGGCCCTCACTGATGCCTATTCGGATCGGGGCGACAGGATGACGACCGCGGTCTCCCGTGAGCGCCGCGCGGCGAAGGCGTCGAGATCCTTGTCGTAGACAGCCCATCTGGCCCACAGGCGTGGCCGCTCGTCGACGTCCGCAGCGTGCGCATGGACGGCGCGAGAACCACCGGGCAGATCGACGGTGACATCGGGCTGAGCCTGCAGGTTGAGCCACCAGGCGGGCTCGGCATCGGCCCAGCCGTTCATGGCCATGGTGACCAGGTCGGCGCCGTCCTCGAAGTAGCCGAGGATGGCCGTTCGCTCCTCACCGGTGCGCCGCCCCACCGTCCGCAGACGCATCATGCCCCAGCGGTCAGCGGTGGCGGTCCGGAGGCCGAACCGACCGCCGGTCACTGCGTAGACGGCACGCTGTGCGGCCCAGAACGTGCGGATGAACCAGCGTGGTGGCAGGCGCGGAGACTGCTCGCGCTGTCCATTCATGCCCATCGCTCTCCTCCCGTCGTTGCGGCACGCCCACCCAGTTGGATCGTGGGGGTTCGGGGTCGGTCGCGCTAGGGCTGGACGGCCCGGAACGGTCACACCGATGGTCGTCGCGTCGGCCGGACCGTCCAGCAAGCGCGCAGATGCGCGACCCCGGATCACCGATCAGACCGGCGCAGCCAGAGTCCGATGCCTGACGGCGCCATCACGCTCCGAACGGTCGCGTCGAGGTCGGCGGTCACCGTTGGGAGATCGACTTCCGACCGCAGACGCTCGGCGAATGCCCCAGCCGTCAGGCCGTAGTCGTGACGTGTTCGGTCGAAGCGCCGGTCCACTGCCGACTGGACCCGTCGGCGGAGGGGCTGGAACAGGGCAAAGGCAACGAGGGTCGATGCCGCAACGGCCAGCGTCTCACCCTGGGTCACTTCGGCGAGCACCGCCTGGAGCGAGATCACGGCCACGGCGAAGACGGTGACCAGAACGCCCGTCACGAGCGCGTAGGAGATGGTTCGGCTGACGACCCGATCGATCTCGTACAGTCGGTACCGCAGGACCGCGATGGCGATGGCGATCGGGATCGCCGGGTAGGTCAGCAACACGATGAGCTGCACGCCCCCTTGCGTCTCCATGCCCATGCCCTGCGTGGCGATCACCCAGGTCATGGTTCCCAGCGTGACCACGACCAGGGCCGCGATGAGCCAGCGGTACTGGAGGCGCTCAAGGCCCGTGGATCGACGAAAACGAGCAAGCATCGAGATGAGACCCATGAGGGCGAGGAGGCCCATCATCGGGAACAGCTCGTCGGAGGAAGGGATCCACGCCGTCCAGGAACCTGTCGGGTCAAGCGCGAGCGGGTTGGGCACGGCAACCTCAGTGGTCGATCCGGCCGGCAGGACGATCAGGGTCGGTCCGATCGCCATCAAGACCGTCAGAAGGACGACGGCGACCAGGGCGGCTCGGCTGGTCCAGCGCCCGCGACCAGCGGGCAGCCGTCCACTCGGGTAGACGAGCGTGATCCCGAGGAGCCCGCCGAGCACGAAGCTCCAGGCCCAGCCGTAGACCCAGGCCGAAGCGGCCCCGGCCGGATCGAGATCGCCAGATTGCAGATCGGCCAGCCCCGCGGTCACACGGACGTCTCCCAGTGCGAGCCCGCTGGCCACGACCAGCAATAGCCAACCGATGCTGTTCGCCGGTCGACGCACGACGAGGTACGCCCCGGCACCGCCATACGCGATGAACAGCACCGTCGCGTCCAGGGGTACGAAGACCAGGCAGGCGATGGTCGCGGCGACGACCACGGTGATGAACGCCGTGCGCGCCACCAGACCTACCGTGCTCATCCCACCGCGGGTGACCGCTGCCATCGGTTGATCCATCCCGGACAGTCTGCACCCTCATCGTTCGCGCATCGTTACGAGATGGCGCGCGAGCGAGCAGGCGGCACCGCGTAGCTCAGTCGAGCTCGGCGGCTTGACCTTCAAGTGGCTTGCAGGTGTACGGTCCGGGCATGCGATCCGACCGGTATGAAGGTTCGCTGACGATGGGCGATGGCGGTCCGAGCGGATCGGTGGAAGCGTGAGCCGACCGGCCGTTCTCGAGGCACCGACCCCCGATCCAGCGCCCGCCGTCGCCCGCCTGTCGACGGTCGATCGGTTCCTGCCGCTCTGGATCCTGGCGGCCATGGTCCTTGGGCTGGCGCTCGGGCGGCTGGTGCCAGACCTCAACGACTGGCTGGACGCGGTGCGGATCGGGTCGATCTCGCTCCCGATCGCGCTCGGCCTGCTGATCATGATGTACCCGGTCCTGGCCAAGGTCCGCTACGCCGAAGTCGGCCGGATCTCGGGCGACCGCAGGTTGATGGCGAACTCGCTGTTCCTGAACTGGGTCGTCGGCCCGGCCCTCATGTTCGCTCTCGCCTGGATCTTCCTGCCGAACCAGCCCGAGTTTCGGACCGGCCTGATCATCATCGGTCTCGCGCGATGCATCGCCATGGTCCTGATCTGGAATGATCTGGCGTGCGGTGACCGGGAGGCAGCTGCCGTCCTCGTCGCCATCAACAGCGTCTTCCAGATCGTGGCGTATTCGGTGCTGGGTTACCTCTATCTCGAGCTGCTGCCGACGTGGCTCGGGCTGCAGGCGGTGACGCTCGACGTGTCCATGTGGGACATCGCCAAGATCGTCCTCGTCTTCCTCGGCATTCCCCTCGTCGCCGGCTACCTGACCCGCCAGTGGGGGGAGCGAACCCATGGCCGGGAGTGGTACGAGACCCGGTTCATCCCGAGGATCGCGCCGTGGGCGCTGTACGGGCTGCTGTTCACGGTGGTGATCCTGTTCGCCCTCCAGGGCGAGGTGATCACGACCCAGCCGCTCGACGTCGCGATGATCGCGGTCCCGCTGCTCGCCTACTTCCTGATCATGTGGTTCGGCTCGTTCGCGCTCGGGCTCCGACTCCGGCTGTCGTACGAGAAGAACGCGAGCATGTCGTTCACGGCCGCGAGCAACAACTTCGAGCTGGCGATCGCCGTCGCGATCGGCGTGTTCGGGGTCACCTCCGGAGAGGCGCTCGCAGGCGTCGTCGGGCCACTCATCGAAGTCCCGGTCCTGGTCGGGCTGGTGTCGGTCTCCCTGTGGGCCAGGGGACGGTTCTACCCGGCGACCGCCACGATCTGATCCCCGGCCGTGAACAGCGACAGGCGCCCCTCCCGATCCCGGGAAAAGGGCGCCCGTGCGCTTCTTGACGGTGTCGCGGACCCGAGTCCAGGTCCGGGTCAGCTAGAACCGGCGGCGGCCTGGTGTGACCGCAGCCCCGACGACGGCGGCCTTGGCAACCGGGGATCGTCCGGGTGTGACGGCAGCCCCGACGACGGCGGCCTTGGCGACGGGTGATGGACCGGGCTTGACGGCAGCGGTGACGACGGCCGCCTTGGCGACCGGTGCACCGATGACGCCGACGCCTCGACGACCTGGACCGAGTGGCATATCAGCCTCCCTACCGATTCGAGTGCAGCCTCGGCCTCGTCGGCCTCGATAGCGGCGATGATGGCCTGGATCGGGATCCGGCCGTTGGCGATGAGCTGACCGCCGGCCCGGCGCATGGCCGAGGCGAACGGCGCCGCCCACAGGTTCTCGTAGACGAGCACGGCGGCGACGCTCCCGGGTCCATCGCGGCGGCCAGGTTGTCGACGTCGGATTCGGCCAGTGTCTCGACGAGTTCGGTCTCGAGCCGGGCCAGCTCACCGAGGTCGGCGAGATCGCCGAGCTCCTGGGCCATGACGGTCCCGTCATCCCCTTTCTGCAGGATGAGGATGTCCATCACCCGGATGATCCCGGCGTCGTGGAGCCGGAGGAGTTCTTCGGCGCCCTCGCCGGTGAAGTTCTGCTGCCCTGCCGGGAACTCGATGATCAGATAATCGACCGGGCCCAGCTCGTCGAGGGATCTTTCTTCCATGAGGCTCCCTTTCTGCATAGGCGTGATGCTACCGCGCCCGACGTCATCCGGCTCCCGGATCGAACACACCGAACGCGACCCTCACTTCCCGGGTGTTGAGGTACTGGTACCGTCGGCCCACGCCCGCCGGAGCGCGGAGGCCATCCCGGAATCGATAACCAGAGCGTAGCGCTGAGGCCCACCCGACGGACGAGCCGACAGGCCCGTCCAAACTGGTCCGACCGGCAGACGCGTGCGACGGAAGACCTCCACAGGATTGCCTCCGAGCCTGACATGCTCGACCATAGCGCGCGGACCGATCGCGAGCGAAAGGGAACTCCCTCATGGCTGACCTGGGACCGAAACGGATCGCCGAGTTCATCGAGCCGTTCCGGGTCGAACCCGGCAAGCGGGTACGTCTGCCCCACGACTTCGATCCCGCCGGGTCCCGCCAGGTCAGCGTCAAGGAAGCCAAGCAGGTCCTCGCCGAGGGCGTCCGCCTGCTCGCCGAATACCAGACGCGCCTTGCCGCCCAGGACACCTATGGCGTGGTCATGGTCCTCCAGGCGATGGACGCCGCCGGCAAGGACGGCACGATCCGCCACGTCATGAGCGGGGTGAACCCACAGGGTGTCCAGGTCAGCAGCTTCAAGATCCCTTCGTCCGAGGATCTGAACCACGACTACCTGTGGCGCTACGCCAAGAAGCTGCCCGAACGAGGCAACATCGGCATCTTCAACCGCTCGTACTACGAGGAAGTCCTCGTCGTCCGGGTCCATCCCCAGATCCTGGCCGGCCAGAAGATCCCGAAGCAGCTCAAGGACCGGGGCATCTGGAACCGGCGCTTCCGCGAGATCAACGACTGGGAGCACTACCTGACCGACCAGGGGTTCCGCTTCGTCAAGCTGTTCCTCAACGTCAGCAAGGAAGAGCAGCGGCGCCGGTTCCTGACGCGGATCGACGACGCCGACCGCAACTGGAAGTTCAGCGCCAACGACGCCAAGGAACGCGCCTACTGGGACGACTACCAGAAGGCGTTCAGCGACGTCCTGTCCAAGACGAGCACGCCGTGGGCGCCGTGGTATGTCATCCCAGCCGATGACAAACCGTTCGCGCGCGTCGCGGCCGCGGGCGTCCTGGCGAACACCCTCATCGAGATCGACCCGCAGTTCCCGAAGGTCTCCAAGAGAAGCACACGCAGAGCTCCAGGCACAGAAGCTCGCGCTCGAGGCCGCGGCTCCTCCTGGTGCGGCCCCCGACCCGATCGAAGCCGAGCTTGCCGAGAAGGCCGCCAGGAAGGCGAAGAAGGGGAAGGGAAAGAAGTCATGACCGCATCGACCGGTCCGGCGGCCGGATCCGCCCAGGCTGCGCCTGATGTCGCCTGGTACTCGCTGACAGCGGCAGAGGCCGCCAGCCGGCTCCAGGTCGATCCGACGGCCGGCCTGACGCCGGCCGAAGCCGACAGCCGACGCGCCAAGTACGGGGCGAACACGTTCGCCGAGGCCAAGAAGGCGTCCAAGTGGCAGCTGTTCGCGCGGCAGTACGCCGACCCGATGCAGCTGGTGCTCCTCGTTGCCGGGATCATCTGCCTGTTCCTGCCGGGTCAGTTCTACACCGGTGTCTTCCTGCTCCTGCTCACGATGTTCAACGCCTGGATGGCCATGAACCAGGAGGGCAAGGCGGAAGCGAGCGCTTCGGCCCTCCAGAACATGATGGTGGTCAAGGCGAAGGTCCGTCGCGGCGGCGACCTCGTCGAGATCCCGATGGACCAGCTCGTCCCCGGCGACATCGTCAACATCGAAGCCGGCGATCTCGTCCCGGCCGACGCCCGGATCCTGTCTGCCGCGACCCTCGAGATCGACGAATCGGCGCTCACCGGCGAAAGCGTCCCGACACCCAAGCAGGTTGACGCCGTCGCGGCCGACGCCGCCCTCGGCGATCGCGTCGACATGGCCTTCATGAACTGCCAGGTGACCCGCGGCGCGGGCACCATCCTCGTGACCACCACCGGGATGGCGACCGAGGTCGGCCACATCAGCGGGATGCTCCAGGCCACCGGGATCGAGAAGACCCCGCTGACCAAGCAACTCGACGGCCTGACCAACCAGATCCTGGTCATCGCCGGGATCTCGCTCATCATCTCGATCGCCCTGGGCCTGTATCGCGGCATCCAGGCCCAGGAGCTGTTCCTGAGCGCCGTGGCGTTCGCGGTGGCGGCGATCCCCACCGCCCTCCCGGCCGTCGTCACGGCCATCCTGTCCAAAGGCTCGCAGACGCTCGCCGAAGCCGGCGCGATCATGAAACGCCTGCGCTCGGTCGAGACGCTCGGGTCCACATCCGCGCTCAACTCCGACAAGACCGGGACGCTCACCCTCAACCAGATGACGGCCGTTCAGATGGCGATCGTGGGTCGACGCTATGCGATCAGCGGCGACGGCTACCAGACGACCGGTCAGATCAGCAAGACCGGCGGCCAGCCCGACGTTCCGCTGGAGCAATATTTCCTCCCGATGGCGCTGTGCGCCGACGCGGAGGTCCGCGACGGTTCGCTCGTGGGCGATCCGACCGAAGGCGCGCTCGTCGTGCTGGCGGCGAAGGGAGGCGTCGACCCATCCCTCACCCGTGAGCGATACCCACGAGTCGCGACCCTTCCTTTCGATGCCGCCTACAAGATGATGGCCACCTTCCATGCCATGAAGGATGCGAACGGCCGCGACGTCATCCGTGGCTACATCAAGGGAGCCCCGGACCAGTTGCTGGCCCGTGCGACGACCGCCCACGGGCCGGACGGCAAGGAAGTCCCGGTCGCGCAGGTGCACGACGCGTACCTGGCCGAGAACGAACGCCTCGGCACGATGGGTCTCCGAGTCATGGCCACCGGGCAAAAGGACTTCGATCCGGGCAAGTTCGACCCGAGCGCCGATCTGCTCGCCGCGATCGACGGGCTCACCCTCCTGGCGATCGTCGGGATCGTCGATCCGCCGCGACCCGCCGCGAAGGACGCCATCGCCCAGGCCCACGCGGCCGGCATCCAGGTCCGGATGATCACCGGCGACCATGCGGTCACCGCCGAGGCGATCGCCCACCAGCTCGGGATCAAGGGCCGGGCGATCACCGGGGCCGATTTCCGGGCGATGAGCGACGAGGAGGCGATGCGCCAGATCGATGGCATCGGCGTCATCGCCCGGGTGTCACCCGAGGACAAGGTCCACCTCGTCGACATCCTCCGCAAGAAGGGCCACGTCGTCGGGATGACCGGCGATGGCGTCAACGACGCTCCGGCCCTCAAGAAGGCCGACATCGGGATCGCGATGGGGATCACCGGGACGGAGGTCTCGAAGCAGGCCGCCGTGATGATCCTGACCGACGACAACTACGCCACGATCGTCAAGGCCGTCGGCCTGGGCGCTCGGTCTACGACAACCTCATGCGCTTCATCCGGTTCCAGATGGCCGGTCTGTTCGGCTATATCGCCACGTTCCTCGGCTCGTCCCTGCTCAACATCCTGGGCGGGATCCCGTTCCTGCCGCTCCAGACGATGTGGCTCAACTTCACGGTCAACGTGTTCCAGGCGATCGGCCTGGGCTACGGCAAGCCGCGTGAGGGCCTCATGGCGGTCCCACCGCGACCAAAGGAGCAGAAGATCATGCCGCCGCGCCTCACGCGCTGGCTCGTGCTCTGCGGCCTGATCATGGCCGCCGGGACCCTCGGCGTCCTGGCCTGGGCAAACGGATCCGGTCTGGGTGACACCATCGCGCGGACCATGGGCATGACCACGTTCGCCCTCTTCCGCCTCTTCTCGTCGCTGGAAACGGCGGACGAGGATGAGTCGGTCTTCAGCGGGTCCATCCTCGCCAACCGCCCGCTCCTCATCGGGACGGGCATCTCGGTCCTGACGATCCTGTTTGCGACCGAGCTCGGCGTCCTTCAGCGGATCCTGGGCACGGTGAGCCTGTCGATCGACCAGTGGGCCATCTGCATCGTCGTCGCGTTGTCGCTGATCGTCGTCGAGGAAGCCAGGAAGTTGCTCAAGATCCGGACGGTGGACGATGCCGATGCTTCCGCCGCGGTGGCGTCGGTGCCAGCCGCCGCCTGATCCGAGGATGGATAGGGTCGCGCGACACCTCGGCGCGCGATCGACCCTTCCGTCCGGCGGACCGGCGTCCGAGCCGATGACCAGGACCGTCGCCGGTTCGCGGCTGCGTGCGGCGGAGCGCTGGATGCCGGGCGTCCGGGCGATGCGCACCTACGAACGGTCATGGCTTTCCCACGACGTGATCGCCGGCGTCGTCCTCGTCACGCTGCTCGTGCCGCAGGGATGGCCTATGCGGAGCTGGCTGGGCTGCCGGCGATCACCGGCCTGTACACGACGGTGATCTGCCTCGTCGCGTATGCGCTCGTGGGACCGTCGCCGATCCTGGTCCTGGGTCCGGACTCGGCGCTGGCGCCGATGATCGCCGCGACCATCCTGCCGCTCGCCGCGGGCAGTCAGGAGATGGCGGTCGCCCTCGCCGGGATGCTCGCGCTCCTCGTCGGGCTGGTGACGGTCGGTGCAGGCTTCGCCAAGCTCGGTTTCGTCGCCGACCTGTTGTCGAACCCGGTGCGGACCGGCTACCTCGCCGGCCTCGCCGTCGTCATCCTGGTGAGCCAGCTGCCGAAGCTGTTCGGCTTCTCGACCGACGCCGATGGCCTGGCTGCTGAAGCAGCGGCATTCGTCCAGGGCCTCGACATGACGAACCCGTGGGCCCTCGCGATCGGCCTTCTCAGCCTGGCCATCATCGTTGGACTCAAGCGGCTCTCGCCGAGAACGCCAGGCATCCTGATCGCCGTCGTCGTCGCGATCGCTCTGTCGATGGTCCTCGACCTTGCGGCGCGCGGCGTGTCCGTGATCGGCGTCCTGCCCCAGGGCTTCCCGATGCCGAGTCTCCCCGCCGCCCCGGTCGACGATCTACCGCTCCTGTTCGCGGCCGCCGTGGGGATCTCGCTCGTCGCCATCGGCGACACGATCTCCGTCTCGGGCGGGTTCGCGGCACGTGCCGGCTACGAGGTGAACGGCAACCAGGAACTCGTCGGGATCGGCTCTGCCAACTTCGCGGCGGGGTTGTTCTCCGGGTTCGCGGTGAGCACCAGTGGGTCAAGAACGGCGGTGTCGTTCCAATCCGGGGCGAAGACCCAATTGACGGGCCTGATCGCGGCGGCCCTCGTCCTGACGATGCTCCTGTTCGTGCCTGGCCTCGTCCAGGCGATGCCGCAGCCGGTCCTCGCCGCGGTCGTGATCGCGGCGTCGATCAGCCTCTTTGACGTAGCTGAGCTGCGTCGATTGTTCCGCGTCCGACCGACCGAATTCGCGCTGGCCGTCGCCTGCGCCCTCGGCGTGATGTTCATCGGCGTCCTGCAGGGGATCGTCGTGGCGGTCGTCCTGTCGGTGATCTACATCTTCAAGCGGGCGTGGTCCCCGTACTCGGCGGTGCTCGGCATCGCGCCCGGCATTCCCGGCTACCACGATGTCGGTCGATACGTGGATGCGACACAGGTCCCGGGCCTGCTCATCGTCCGCTGGTCCGCACCGCTCTTCTTCGCCAATGCGAGCCAGTTCCGCGACCGGATCAGGGAGCTCGTCAAGGACGCCGAAACGCCGCCGCATGGGTGCTCGTCGCCGCCGAGCCGATCACCGACATCGACACGACGGCCGGCGCCATGCTCGCCGACCTTGACGTCGAATTGAATTCGGCCGGGATCCATCTGGCGTTCGCCGAGCTCCAGTCCGCCGTCCGCGATTCGATCGTGCGGTACGGGCTGCTCGAGACGGTCGACGCCGGTCACTTCTATCGGTCGGTGACCGAAGGCTGTCCAGGCGTTCCGAGACGAGGCCGACTTCCAGAGCGTGAATTGGAAGACCACCGGCGATCGACCGCCGATGGTCTCCTGAGTTCGAGGCGTGTCGGGCCCTTATGGCCCGGGTTCAGCTGGCGAGCGTCTTCGCCTTCAGCGAGTCGTACTCGGCCGGCGTGATCGTGCCGGCATCCTTGAGCTGCTGCAGCTTGGCCAGCTCGTCCGCCGTCGAAACCCCGGCCACCGCGGCATTGGCCGCGTCAGCCCGAGCCATCATCTGGACGTCACCGGGCGTCACCTTCGGCCGCGCGATGATGTAGATCAGGCAGCCGAGGAACGGCAGGATGAAGATCAGGAAGATCCAACCGGCCTTTGCGCCGCCGTGGATGTCCGTCCGGCGGAAGATGTCCGAGAAGATCGCGATGAAGACCCAGATCGCGAGGATCAGGAAGAAGACCTCGATGGTCCAGAGAAAGAAATCGCCCAGATTGTTCAAGCCGTGGTTCCCTCCAGGTTGCGCCCGCTCATCTGGCGGGCAGAGCGTCACGGTGACGCCCGGTGCATTCTACGCTGGCACTCGGCTCCCGCTCACGCCCTGCCAGCATCCCCACCCGGCGGTCCGAGGGGCATGCGGCGGTTCGGCAGTGGCGACTGGTCGATCTCGTGGTGCCCCGTCGCACCCGGCCAGTCCCCACTGGAGCCCACCTGTCTGCGGCGGACTGTGGCAGACAGCGTTTGCCAGATCGCGCCGATGGGACGAAGGTACGGGTCTCGGGGCCGCGTCTGCGCGCGATACCTTGGTGTCGCACTGATCAGCGCCGTCGCCGGTTCGGTGGACGGCATCACAGACACACTGGAGTACCTACCCATGTCCGTTCGCGTCCGAACTCGATGGTCAGCCGGAGCCGCCGCCGGGATCCTGGTCCTGACCCTGGCCGGCTCCGCGTTCGCGACCGCACTCAGGTCCGATGACCTCGACGGCAACGGCGTCGCTGACACCTGCCAGACGAACGTGGTCGTCGCCGACCAGATCGCGGCCGAAGCCGCCTTCGCGGCAGCCGACCTCAACGACGACGGCACGATCTCGGTCAGTGAGGCAGCCCAGACGGACTGGACCGGCGGGCAGAACTGCAACCACGGCGGGTACGTGAGCTCGGTCGCTTCCGGCTCCTCGGACGCCTGCGACCCGGCCGACACCGACTCGGCCGACGAGACGAATGCCGACGCGACGACCCCCGATACGAGCGCTGATGCGTGCGACACCGACGCCCCCGAAACCCAGGACACCCCGGATTCGACCGTCGATACCGCGCCGGCGGACTGCCAGGCCATCCCCTTCGTTCCGGCACCGGTCGATCCGACCGCGGTCCCGGCGCCGAACGACCACGGGAAGGCCGTCTCGGCGATCGCCCAGTCAGATGCTATCGGCGGCAAGAACTGCAACCATGGCGGAGCCGTCAGTGAGGTGGCCAAGGCTGCCCACGGTGCCGCGAAGGCCGATCATGCAGCCGCCAAGGCCGAGCGGGCGGCGGCGAAGGCCGCCACGAAGGCTGCGAAGCGGCAGAACAAGGTCCACCACACCCAGGACTAGGCGCGCCGCGGGCGGGTCGATCCTCGGTCCGCCCGACACCCGACGGATCTCAGCGGCTGTTTCGGCCGCCGTGCCCGCTGATCCGCTCGCCCGGTAGCACCGTCCCCGGACTCGGGTGACGTGGCCCCGTCCGCGGGGTCGCGTCGGATGGTCGCCCTGATCCGCCGTTCCCGATCCCCTGGCCGGGCCGGCGCGGTCCGGCGAAACCGGCACCGCGTGCACCGGGTCGCGACCCGCCACCTGGCCTCTGGCCGCCGGCTGGCCGCTGTCCCCCACTGGGACGGGGTGCTCCTGCCGGGCGTGGCGCTCCACCCGATCGCGGGGCGTTCCCGTGGCGTGGGGCGCCGGCCCCGGACTGCGCCCGTGACGGGCGTGCCCCGCCGAGGCCGCCACGCAGGATCGGTTCCGGACGGATCCGCGGGTCGGGCTCGAACCCGGCGATCGTCTCCCGCGGGATCCCACGGCCGAGGACGCGTTCGATCTCGTTGAGGAGCTTGACTTCATCGACGCACACCAACGAGACCGCATCGCCATCGACGCCGGCCCGGCCGGTCCGTCCGATGCGGTGGACGTAGTCCTCGGGGACCATCGGCAGTTCGAAGTTGACGACGTGCGGGAGCGCCTCGATGTCGAGACCGCGAGCCGCGACCTCGGTGGCAACGAGGATCTGGAACCGACCGGCCTTGAAATCGGCCAGGGCGCGCACACGCTGCGGCTGGCTCTTGTTGCCATGGATCGCCGTGGCACCGATCCCGTCACGATCGAGTTGCTGGGCAAGACGATTGGCACCGTGTTTTGTGCGGGTGAAGACGAGCGCCTGGTCGATCCGTCCCGATGTGATGAGATGACTCAGCAACTCGCGCTTCCGCTCCCGGTCGACCATGTGGACGACGTGGGTGACGAGTTCGGTCGGGGTATTGCGCGGGGTCACCTGGACCGCGACCGGGTCGTGAAGCAGCCCGTCCGCGAGACGTCGGATCTCATCGGAGAAGGTCGCGGAGAAGAGCAGGTTCTGTCGCCGGGCCGGCAGCACGGCGAGGATCTTCCGGATGTCGCGGATGAAGCCCATGTCGAGCATCCGGTCGGCCTCGTCGAGGACGAGGATCTCGACCCGGGAGAGGTCGATGGTGCGCTGACCAAGATGATCGAGGAGCCGGCCGGGAGTCGCCACCACGATCTCCGGTCCGGCTCGCAGCGCACGGACCTGGGGATCGAAGCCGACGCCGCCATAGATCGTCGTGGAGCGGACCGGATTCTGATTGCCGTAGGTGCGGACGCTTTCCTCCACCTGGAGCGCAAGTTCGCGAGTCGGAGTCAGGATCAGGGCCCGGATGGCTCGCGGACCGCTCGGTCGCGATCCGTGGAGCAGCTGGAGCATCGGCAGGACGAACGCGGCCGTCTTGCCGGTCCCGGTCTGGGCACCGGCCAGGACGTCGCGCCCGGCGAGGACGAGCGGGATCGCTTTCGTCTGGACGGGCGTGGGTTCCGTGTAGCCCTGCTGGGCGACAGCACGGAGGAGCTCGGGCGACAGCCCGAGATGATCGAAGGACATGGGGAGAAGGCTCCTGACGTGGCCCGCCCGCCTGTGCGGGATCCGGTCAGGGCGCTACTTGGTTCGGGATCGAAACGGCAATGGACCGGGGCGCTGACCGGAGCGCCTCATCGAGCACGAAGACGCGGAGCATAGCCGAAGTCGACCGGTCGTGCCCGGTCACGAGCTCAGGCCTTGCGCTCGAGGATCGGCCGGGCCTTCTCCGCGTCGTCCACGACGAACGCGAACGTCGCCCGATCGCCCCACCGACCGAGGAACAGATGGCCGTAGATGTTCACGTCAGCGTCCGCCAGGGCACGGGCGAGGCGAGCCATCCCGCCCGGTCGATCGTCCACCTCGGCCAGGATGGACTCACCCTCGATGTAGGTGTAGCCCTCGGCGTCGAGGACGGCGGCCGCGGCGTCGTCGTCGGCCGTGGTCATGATCAGGTGGCCGCTGTCACCCATGCTCCCACCACCGATCGCCCGGAGATCGACCCCACGGGCCGCCAACGCCTCGGCCAGGGTCGCCATCGCTCCAGGTTCATTCTTCAACTGGACGACGAACTGCTTGGCCATGGCTGCCTCCGATCGTGCCGGCCGGCTCCCGGCAGGCCCAGCGCCATCCTAACGGCCGGGGGCCGAGCCGTGTACCTTCGCGCGATGACCGAGCCGTCCGACCCGTCCGCGATCCGAGCCACGGTCGATGACCTGCCCGCCGCTGTCGCCGCCGTCATCCGGCTGCCGTCGGATGCGGTGGATGACGGTGAGCGCCAGACGACCGTGGCGGCAGGGATCCCGTTCTCGTCGCTCTGGTGGGGCGACCCGGGGGCACGGCCGCTGATCCTGATCCATGGGGTCACCGCGTCCGCCCGGATCTGGTGGCGGGTGGGTCCGGCCCTGGCCGCGACCGGGCGACGGGTCGTCGCGGTCGATCTGCCCGGCCACGGTCGGACCGGACACTGGCTGGGCCGCCACCGATTCCGGGAGACCGCCGAGGATGTCGCCGCCTGGATCGAGGCCTCGAGTCTCGACGTCCCGGGGCTCCAGGTCGTCGGCCACAGCTGGGGGGCGATGGTGGCCGCCGGCCTGCCCCGGTCTGGTGTGCGTCCGACGACGCTCGTCCTGCTGGAACCGCCTGCGGTCCCGTTGGCGGTGATCTCGCGGATGGCGAGCGATGAATCCGAGCGACCCTATTCGGACGTCCAGACGGCGGTCGGTGCCCTGACCCGGTCGAACCCGACCTGGCCGGCCGAGGACGTGGTGGCGAAGGCCGAGGCGCTCAGCGAACTCGATGAGACGGCAGCGCGCGCGATCCTGCTCGACAACGGCGACTGGGATGGCGGCCTGGCCGACCTCACCGATCCGGCTGCGGACGGGATCCCCGTCTGGATCATCCGGGCCGAGTCGACAGCCACCGGCCTGACCCCGGACGGCGATCTGGCCGGGCTGCTACCGGCGGCGGCGTTGCCCGGCTTCATGGATCGGGTCGGCGCGGACCACATCGTGACCCTCGCCGGTGCGGCCCACGCGCCCCAACGAGCGGACTCGGCCTTGACGACCGCGGCCATCCTGCGCGCGCTCGGCTGACGCCCTAGACGTCAGTGCGCTCCCGGAGCAGGATCGCCCGCTGATATGCCTCCAGGTAGCGCGGCGCGGAGCCCCGCGCCCAGTCGAAGTCGACTGCCATGCCCCGGTCGACGATCCCATCCCAGGCCGTCCCGCCGATCGCCCGGATGGAGACGGCGGCGACGCACGCCGCGATGAGGTCGTCGACGCTCGGCCGATCGAAGACGAACCCCGTCCCCTCCCCCGGGTGAGCGACCTCGTCGATGACCGTGTCAGCCAGGCCACCCGTCCTGTGGACGATCGGGGGCGTCCCGTACCGCAGCGCGATCATCTGACCCTGACCGCATGGCTCGAATCGCGACGGCATCGCGAAGAAGTCGACCCCGGCGTAGATCCGGCGGGCCATCGCCCGATCGAACCGATCGATGAACGCCACCTGCCTGGGACGGTCCCCGGCGATCGCCCGGAACGGATCCGAAAGCGCCGGAGGGCCACTCCCCTGGACGACGAGACGGACACCCCGATCGAGCAGGGCTGGAGCGGCCTCGGCGAGCAGATCGAATCCCTTCTGGGGGTCGAGACGCCCGATCATCCCGATGACCGGTCCGTCGTCCCCGGAGTCGAACCCGAGTCGGGTCAACAGGTCGCCTCGACAGGTCGCCTTGCCCGCCCGGTCGAGTCGCGAATAGGGGGCCGCGAGATCGTCGTCGTCGGCAGGGTCCCAGACGCCGGTATCGAGTCCATTGAGGATCCCGATGAACCGATCGCCCTTCGTCCGCAGCACCCGCTGGAGACCCATCCCGAAGGCCGGGGTCAGGGCTTCGATCGCGAAGGTCGGCGACACCGTGTTCACGAGCTCGGCCCGTTCGATGTTCGCGCCGAGCAGGTCGATCCCGTCGGCATCCGCGGCCACGACGCCGTCGCCGGGCAGCAGTCCGAGGTCACCCAGGCGCTCGCGCGGTGTCCAGCCGTGATAGGCAAGGTTGTGGAGGGTGGTCAGGATCGCCGCCCGGCCGATGATCGGGTCGTCTCGATACCAGGCGTCCCGGGCGATGGCCGCCGGGCCGGTGTGCCAATCGTGCAGATGGAGGACATCGAGCGGCCGGCGATCGGCCCGGAGCGTCTCCAGCGCGGCGCGGCAGAACAGGCCGAAGCGCCAGGCGTTGTCGGCGTAGTCGCCGGCGGCGTCCCCGTAATAGCCATCGCGATCGAAGGCGGCGGGATGATCGATCAGTCGGAGCCGGTAGCCGTCGGCCTCGGCGTCGATCACCGTCACCTCCGTGGCGCCGCTCGGCGAGCGTGGATCCGGCACACGGATGGTCGCGGTCCGCTCGATCGTGGTCGGGTCCGGAACACCCCGATAGCGCGGGAGGAACACGTCGACGGGACCGTCGAGCGCGTCGCCGGACCCCGGACCAAGTGCTCGTGCCAGCGCGTCGACCACGTCGGCCAGTCCGCCCGTCTTGGCCCACGGTTCGCATTCGGACGCGATCATCGCGACGCGGATCGGCATCCTTGAATGCTACGCGCCGGTTCGCGGTTTGTTCCATCTGGCCGGTTTGTTCCGCCTGGCCGGGTGGGTCCGTTGATGCCGGGACGCGACCGGGTATGATGCGCGCGCATGGAACCCGTCCGAGTCCCATCGATCCCCGCAGCAAGCTTCCTGCTCCCTCCACGTCTCGAGGGTCTGCGCCGCCTCGCCTACAACCTTCACTGGGCCTGGCACCCACAGACGCGCAGTCTCTTTGCCAGGATCGACAGCACGGCGTGGGCGCGCTACCGAACGCCTGTCCCGGTCCTCGCCGGGGCGACCGGATGGCCGCGCCTGCTTGACGACGCGGCGTTCCTCACCGAATACCACGATGTCCTGGACGCGTTCGACGCATACATGGCCAACGGTTCCGGGCACTGGTTCCAGCGCCGGTACGCGGACCAGCTCGTCGGCCCGATCGCCTACTTCTGCGCCGAGTACGGCTTCCACGAGTCGCTCGGGATCTACTCCGGTGGCCTGGGCGTCCTCGCCGGCGACCACATGAAGGCGGCCAGCGACATGGCGCTGCCGGCGATCGGGGTCGGCCTGCTCTATCGCAAGGGCTACTTCCGCCAGTCCATCGACGCCGATGGCCACCAGGAGCACGACTACACGGACTACGACCTCAGCCGCATGCCCATCGGCCGCGTCCAGGACGCCGCGGGGCTCCCGCTGACGGTCACCGTGGAGCTGCCGGGACGAGACCTGTCGGTCGCGGTCTGGGTCGCCCAGGTCGGGCGGGTCCCCGTGCTGCTCCTCGACACGGACATCCCGGAGAACGCCGCCTCCGATCGACCGATCACCAACATCCTGTATGTGCGGGGTCGCGAGATGCGGCTGCACCAGGAACTCGTCCTCGGGATCGGCGGTGTCCGCGCCATCCGCGCCCTGGGACTCGAGCCGTCGGTCTGGCACCTGAACGAAGGGCACTCGGCGTTCCTGCTCGCCGAACGAGCCCGCGAGTACGTCGCCGCCGGATCCACCCTGGCGGACGCCTGGCGCGACGTCCGCCGCGACAGTGTCTTCACCATCCACACGCCGGTCTCGGCCGGTAACGAGCGGTTCGACGCGGACCTGGTCCGGCGGGTCGCCGGGCAGGAGCTCACCGAGGACCGGGTGCCGGTCGAGCCGTCCTGGAGCTGGGCCTCGGCGTCGATGCGGATCCCGCACAGTTCGACATGACCGCCTTCTCACTTCGTCTGACCCGTGGCGCGAACGCCGTGAGCCAGCTGCACGCGGACACCGCGAATGCGACCTGGCAGGGCATCGTCGATCACGACATCCTGGGTATCACCAATGGCATCCACGCTCCGACCTGGATCGGTCAGCCGGTCGCTGGGCCGCTCGAGCGGCTCGGCGCCGATCTGGACGACCTGGACGCCAGCACCCAGCGCGGCCGGTTCTGGGAGCGCCTGGAACGGGTCAGCGACCGCGACCTGTGGGACGCCCACATCCGCCAGAAGCGTGAGCTCGCCCACTTCGCGCGTGGCCGGCTGCGCAGTCAATTCGCTCGCCACGGCGAAGCCCCGTCGGTGCTCGCCGAGCTGGAGAAGGCGCTCGACCCGGACGTGCTCACGATCGGGTTCGCACGGCGATTCGCGACCTACAAGCGGGCTGGTCTCCTGTTCAGTGATCTTGATCGGCTCGCCAGGCTCGTGTGGAACGAGGATCGTCCCGTCCAGATCGTGTTCGCAGGCAAAGCCCATCCAGCCGACCGACCCGGTCAGCGGGTCATCCAGGAGATCTTCCAGCGATCGCGTTCACGCGAACTGCGCGGCCGGATCTTCATCGTCGAGGACTACAACATGCGCGTGGCGCGTTTCCTCGTCCAGGGCGTCGACGTCTGGCTCAACAATCCGCGCCGCCCGCTCGAGGCTTCGGGAACGTCGGGGATGAAGGCCGCGCAGAACGGCGTGCCCAACGTGAGTGTCCTCGACGGCTGGTGGGATGAGGGGTTCGACGGCGACAACGGGTGGGCGATCGGCGGCCGCGAGACGGACCTGGACGAGGCCGCCCAGGACTGGCGCGATGCGCAGGACCTGTATCGGATCCTCGAGGAGGAGATCGGCCCGCGGTACTACGACCGCGATGCCCAGGGCATCCCGACTCGCTGGCTGCCGGTCATGCGCCGCGCGATGGCGACCGCCCTGTGGCAGTTCTCGACCACCCGGATGCTCCACCAATACACGGAACTGCTCTACCTGCCGGCAGCCGGGATCCCTGTCGCCGGTTCGGCGTCGGGGCCCCTGGTGACCGAGGCGGGCTGACCGCCGGACTCGATGCCTCCACGCATCTCGCTTGCCCTCGCCATCCACAACCACCAGCCCGTCGGCAACCTCGACCGGGTCATCGCGGAAGTCTTCGAACACGCCTACGCGCCGATGGTCGACGCCCTGGAGCGGCATCCGCAGATCAGACTGGCGTTGCACTACTCCGGCCCGTTGCTCGCATGGCTGGAGGCGGAGCGACCTGACTTCATCGAGCGTGTCGCCCGGCTCGCACGGAACGGCCAGGTCGAGATCATGGGCGGCGGCTATTACGAGCCGGTCCTGGCCTCGATCCCGGAACGGGACCGGATCGGTCAACTGGTTCGGATGTCGGACGAGGTCGAGCGAGTATTCGGGCGGCGTCCCGGCGGTGCCTGGCTGGCCGAACGTGTCTGGGAGCCTGACCTGCCGACTTCCCTGGTCGCCGGCGGCTACGGATGGACGATCCTCGATGATGCCCACTTCCGGGCGGCCGCGGTCCCGGAGGCGCAGCGGTGGGGACCGTTCACGACGGACGACGAGGGCAGCGTGCTGCGGGTCTTCGGGACCGAGAAGGGTCTTCGCTACGGCATCCCCTTCGGCGATGTCGATGCCGTCATCGCCCATCTCCGGGACCACGCGACCGATGCCGGCGACCGGGTCGGCACGATGGGCGACGACGGCGAGAAGTTCGGGGCCTGGCCGACGACGTGGGACCACTGCTGGGGCGAGCGCCGATGGGTCGATCGGTTCTTCGAGGCGCTCGAGGCGAACACCGACTGGCTGACCACGACGACGCCGTCCGCGTGGCTTGCGGACCACGGTCCGATCGGACGGTTCTATGTCCCGACCGGGTCGTACGAGGAGATGGGCGCCTGGGCGCTGCCGGCTGACGAGGGACGGGCGTTCACCAGGACGCTCGAGACCGACCGGGCGGAGGGCCGCCCTGAGGCACGCTGGCTGCGGGGTGCGTCGTGGCGGAACTTCCAGATCCGATACCGCGAGATCAACGACATGCACAAGCAGATGCTTCGGACCTCGGACAAGGTCCGGGCGATGGCCGACGGCCCGGACCGCATCCTCGCCCTCGATCACCTCTACCGGGGCCAGTCGAACGATTGCTACTGGCATGGCCTGTTCGGTGGCATCTACATCGCCTACATGCGCCTCGCGACGTGCCGACACCTCATCGCTGCGGAGGACCTCGCCGATGCCGCGGCGGGCCGGTCGCACCGGGCCGAGCGGCTCGACCTCGATCTCGACGGCTTCGACGACGCCCAGCTGGCTGCGCTCGGTCAGACCGTGTCGATCGACCTCGAGTCAGGTGCCGGGATCGGCGGTTGGGACATCCGGCCTGTCCGCCATGCGCTTTGCTCGGTCATGCGTCGCCGACCGGAGGCGTACCACGAAGCGCTGCGCGAATACGACGCGGGCGCCGACCACGGCCCCGGGGATGGCGCTGCGACCTCCATCCACGACATCGTCCTCGCCAAGGAGCCGGATCTTGCCGGGCAGCTCCATTACGACCGATACGAGCGACGATCCGGTCTCGTCCGCTTCCTCGCCCCGGACACGGACCGGGCGACCTGGGCCACCGGCGAGGTCGTCGACCTCAGCGACGCGGTCGACGACCCGTATCGCCTGGATGTGCTCGAACTCGATCGGCTGGTCGCGTCGCGGCCGGCCACGGTCGACGACGGGGGTGGTCCGGCCGCCGTCCAGGTCACCAAGGAGATCACCCTCGGTGGCGATCGACGCGACCCGACGCTGACGATGCGACTGACCGTCGAGAACCGTTCGGCGCGACGGATCACCACCCGCCTCGGTGTCGAGTGGACGTTGATGCTGCTCGGCGGCGACGCCGACCCGGCGGCCTGGCTCGATGTCGATGGCGTCCGCCACGCCCACGACAGCGATGGAGCGGCCGAAGCCGTCGCCGACATCCGCCAGGGCAACGACGAGGTCGGTATCGAGGTCGCCACCAGGGTCAGTCCCGCCGCGAACCTGTGGTGGGCGCCGGTCGAGACGATCTCGAACTCAGAGAGCGGCTTCGAGCGGGTCTATCAGGGAGCCGGCCTGCTCTTCTCGTGGTCCGTGGACCTGGCGACCGGGGCGTCGTGGACGGTCTCGATCAGCCATGCCATCGCGACGGCCCACGACCGCGCCGTCGACGACGTGCGCTGACCTTCCGCGCGCTATTCGATCCCGATCGGATATCCCGAACGATGTGGATCGCCTGAGTCGACCCGACTGTCGACGCCGAAACGAACGGCGAGGACGGCGAAGACCGCGAGTCCCGTGAAGATGATCGCGGCGACGAGCAACCCGGACATTCTGGACCTGCCTTTGCTTGGTATCGTTGACTAGGCCAAGTGGGCCCGTTACTTGGACTATCCTACTATGTCAAGCAATGATTCGGATCCCGCCCCACCGAGCGTCGCATCGGGCGGCGCCCTCGATGTCGAACGGGATTCCGATGTGCCGATCTCGACCCAGATCTACTGGCAGCTGGCCTACCAGATCGACTCCGGTCGACTCCTGCCCGGATCGCGCCTCCTGCCGGTCCGCGACCTCGGCGCCGCCCTGCGGGTGAACCCCAACACGATCCGGGCGGTCTATCGGCGGTTGGCTGACGCCGGCTACGTGACCAGCCGGCACGGAGCGGGCACTCACGTCGCCGAGCGGCCGCCGCAGCGGCGCGGGACCGAGGCGCTCGCCGGGATCATCTCCGAAACGCTTCGCCGGGCGGCCCAGGCCGGGTTCGGCGCCGATGAGGTCGCGGCCGCCACCTTTGCGGCCGCGACCGAACGGAAGCGCCCGGGACCGCTCGTCCGGGTCCTCTACGCGGAGTGCACGAATGCCGATGCCGGCTTCGATGCCGAGCGACTCGTCAACGAGTTCCCCGGGATGATCGAAGCCGAAGGCGCGCTGCTCGATGACCTGCCCGATCGCCTCGACCGGTTCCACTACGACCTGGTGGCGACGACGACGTTCCACGCCGATGAGGCGCAGACCCTCGTCGCCGGTCGCGTCCCGGTCGTGGCCATGCTCGTCGGCCCGGGGTATATCGAGCTCGTGCACGAGATCGCCGACCTGCCCGATGGGTCACGAGTCGGCCTCATCTGCGCGTCCGGCCGCGGCCTCGCCAACATCCGCGAAACCCTGGCCATCTCCGGGACCGACGGCATCGAGATCCTCGCGGCCCTCATCGGAGATTCGGCCGGCCTTGAGCCGATCGATCGCGACGCCGATCTCATCCTGCTCTCCCGGGAAGCGCTCGCGACGGGCATCGATCACACGCTCTCGCGACCCGAGCGGATCCGCCCGTGGACGTACGACTTCGACCCGTCCGGCCTGGAGCTCCTGCGGCGGGCGATCGAGCATGCGGCCCAGGCGCGACCGGCCGAGCCGGCGATCGGAGCGTCGTCGGCCTAGTCGAACAGGATCCGCCGCAGCAGCGATGTCGGCGGCGAGCCGTGGCCGATGACCCGTTCGAGATGCGGGCGATAGCTGAACCCGGGTGTCTCCCCGAGGTCCCCGACGACGCGGACGGCGGGAACGGCAGCCGCGCCCCTGGGATCGCCGGATGCGATGGCGGCACGCCGGCGAGCCTCGATCTCGATTTCCCACATCTCGAGCGACCCGGCCAGGTAGGTCGACAGCTGGGTGGACGACAGCCTGGCCCGATCGAACTTGGCCCGAGCCTCCGCTTCTTCCTGGAAGCCCTGGTCGACCATCATGCCGACGGCTTCCTCCTCGGTCATCCCGTCGCAGTGGATCCTCGCGTCGATGATCGCGTTGGTCACGGCCCGCAAGTAGAACTTCCAGTGGACGAGCATCAGCGCCGGATCCTCGGCGCCATAGCCCACGTCCATCATCACCTGGGTGACGTAGACGGCCCAACCCTCGGCGAACAGGCCACTCGCGAAGATCGAGCGAACGATCGACGGACAGCGATTGGCGTAGACGCCCTGCAGGTAGTGGCCGGGCACCGCCTCGTGGATCGTCAGCAGCCGGAGCATCCGGTCGTTGTCTTCGCGAAGGTTCGATTCGCGTCGCTCCTCCGACCAGTCATCGGGCATCGGGGTGATCGCGAAGAACGCCTTCTGGTTCCGGTCGAGTGGTCCGGGCGACGACAACATCGCTCCGGCGAAGGCCCGCAGGAAGACCGGCGTCCACTGGATCTCGAGCGGCTCGTCGGAGATGCCGATCAGGTCGTGCTCGACGCAGAAGGCGTCGATCCGGGCATGCTCCGCGCGACAGTAGTCGAGCAGGTCGCCCGCTGCCGGGTGCTCGGTCGCGATGGCATCGAGGACCCCACGGACGAGCGGCCCATCGTCGGCCGGGACGGCCACGCCGGGCAACCAGACAGGCCAGAGCTCCCTGGCCAGCCGGACCATCTCCGATCGGACCGCGACGAACTCCCGTTCGGCCCCGGCCATGATCCGCTCCGGGGTCAACGTTTCGGAGCGCATCGTGTGGCGCATCTTCTCGGTGAACAGCGCTCGGCCGAGCCGACCTTCGCCGTCACTGCCGGGCAGGACGACCTCGCGCAGATGCGTCTCGAACCGGGACAGGGCGGCGCGCGCCGTCGCTGCGGCCCCGGTGAGGCGCGGCGTCATGGCCTCGACCGCGGGATCCCCGGGCGTCGCCTCGTCAGCCGAAGCCAGCGCATCGGCGATCAACGCGTCGATGCCGGCCAGATGACGGAGCGCCATCTCGGTCTGGAACCGACCGACCGGACGCCCATCGACCCCGACCAGCCGCTCGATGGCCGAATCCAGCAGTTCCGGAAGGGTTTCGAGGCGACCCGCGGTGGAGGTCAGCCGCTCGGCGAGCGGGGCGAACGCGCGGGCCTGCAGGTTGAACAGCCCGTCGCCGATCAGGTAGACCCAGTCGAGCGGATCCCAGGCATCCTCACACAGGACGGTCTCGGCGAAGCGCGCCGCTTCGAGCTCCCCGATCAACAGGTCGCGGTCGATCGCCTCGTCCGGTCCAAGCCCGTCCATCCCGGTCAATCGGACGAGCCAGCGGTCCGTGAATGCCATCCGCTCGGCGCGTCCGGCGGCGCTCAGGTCGGGCCAGCGGGCGTCGTGGACGTGCTCGCCGATCCCGGTGGCGAAGGTCGGGTTGAGTCGGAAGTAGTCGGCCAGGAACGCCTGGACCTGGTCGCTGAAGTCGGACATCCACGGAGTGTACGGGGTGTCGCGGGACGCACGCTTCGCGGTCGCCGTCACCCGGCTACCATCGCTCGATGACAAGCCAGACCTGGGTGGAACCGGTCGTCCTCACGGGGACCCGGGTTCGCCTCGAACCGCTCCGCGCCGACCACCTCGCGGACCTCGAGCGGGTCGCGTTCGAACTGCCGCTCTGGCAGTGGACGATCATGGGGCCACAGGATGCCGGGGGGCTCCGACGCTGGCTCGATGCGGCGCTGGCGAACCAGGACGCGGGCACGGAACGGCCGTTCGCGACCGTCGACCTGGCCTCGGGACGCGCGGTCGGGTCGACCCGGTTCATGTCGATCGTGCCCGAGCATCGGCGGCTCGAGATCGGCTGGACCTGGGTCGCGTCGGCGCACCAGCGAGACGGGACCAACCGCGAAGCGAAACTGCTCCAGTTGACCCATGCCTTCGAGCGCCTCGGCGCGAATCGGGTGGAGTTCAAGACGCATGCCCGCAACGAACGCTCCCGGACCGCGCTTTCCGGGATCGGGGCCACCTTCGAAGGCGTCTTCCGGAACCACACGATCACCGCCGACGGATCGCTTCGCGACTCCGCCTACTTCAGCGTCATCGCCCAGGAGTGGCCGGCGGTGAAGGCCGCCCTCGTCGCGCGCCTTGAACGGTGAGCCCGCGTCCCACGCGGCAGTCCGATCGTCGTCCTTGACCGCGACGGGCCTGCTGGGCGACTCTCACCCAGCATCGGCGTCACCATCGGCCAGTCGGTCGTCGGCGGTTCGGTCAACCATCGCACGGAGGCATCGACTTGAAGGGCTTCATCTTCGGCACCATCGTCACTGCCATCGCCTTCTACGTGCTGACCCGGTTCCTGCCGCAGTACGTGAGCTATGACGGCGACACCATCGGGCTCGTCGTCCTGGCCGTGATCTTCGGTGTGGTCAACGGCCTGATCGGGCCGATCGTCCGGGCGCTCGCCTTGCCGCTCACGTTGATGACGATGGGTCTCATCGGGTTCGCCATCAACGCCGGGTTGCTGCTCCTGACCGCGATCATCGCGAATTCCGCCGGATTCGACCTGACGATCGGCGACTTCCCGCCGGACCTGCTGACGGTCAGCACCATCGTGGCCGCCGTCGTGGGCGCCGTAGTCCTGAGCCTGGTCAGCGCGGCCGTCCGGCTTGTCGTCCCTGACTGACCCGACCGTCGCCGGGCCGTTGCTCGCCGCGGCGACGGCCTTCGGCACCCCCGCCTACGTCACCGACCTGGCAGCGCTCGATCTGGCCGCGGCGTCGGTCCGGGCGGCCTTCCCGGACCCGTGGCTTCGGCGATTCTCGGTCAAGGCCAATGACGTTCCGGCCGTCGTCGCAGAGGTCGCCGCCCGGGGGTTCGGCGCGAACGTGGTATCGCGCGGTGAGTGGGCGATCGCTCGCCGAGCCGGCGTCGCGAACGATCGCATCACCCTGGAGGGTGTCGGCAAGACCGATGCGGATCTGCGCGCCGCGGTCCGGGCGACGGCAGTCGGTCAGGTGGGGCTGGCCTGGCTCGCCCTCGAATTGCCCGATGAGGCCGAGGCACTCACCCGGATGGCTCGGCGAGCGGGCCTGGGTCGCCGCGGTCGGCCTGCGCTCGATGTCCTCGTCCGGCTCAACCCCGCGGTCACCCCGGAGACGATCGCCGGTCTGGCGGTCGGTGATGGACGCTCGAAATTCGGGATGACCGAGACCGAGGCGTCGGGCGTGGTGGCGTGGCTCCTGGAGCACGCGGCCGGGGCCGTCCGACCGCGCGGCGTCCAGCTGCATGTCGGATCGCAGTTGCAGGCGGTCGATGCCTGGCGCGACGCGGTCCGCCACGGGCTGGCGCTCGTCGCCCTGCTCCGTGGCGGGCTGCCCGAGTTCGATACCCTCGACGTCGGTGGCGGGTTCCCGGTCCTGCCGCTCGGCGAGCCGGCGCCCGGGCCGGAGCGGTTCGCGCGCGAGGTCCCGACCCTGCTCGAGGCCGTACCCGAGGCGAGACGTCCCACCCGTCTGGCCATCGAACCGGGCCGGTCGGTCGTCGCCCGAGCCGGCTGGCTCGTCGCCCGGGTCCTCCATGTGCGAGAGCGTGGAGGGCGCCAGGTCGTCATCGATGCCGGCATGACCGAACTGCTCCGACCCGCGCTGTACGGAGCGCGTCACCCGATCACGGCCCTCACGTCGCTCGGTCGGGTCATCGATCTCACGGCCGGCAGCCCCGTTCTCGAGCCGACGCGGGTGGAGGGCCCGATCTGCGAGTCCACCGATGCCCTCGGCGTGCACGATCTTCCGCCACTGCGGCGCGGCGACATCGTGGCGATCGGCGACACCGGGGCCTACGGGGTCTCACTGGGATCCACCTACAACGGCCGGCCACGGCCGCCCCAGGTCTTCATCGAGCCGGACGGACGACTGCGGCTGGCGCGACGGGCCGGCAGCGTCTTGACCCGGACGTCAGGATGAGCGTCATGAGATGGCGTCGGTGGGTCGCCGCCGTGGTTGTTGCCCTCTGGTCGATCGCCCTCGCGGTCGGCCTGGTCGCGGCCGCGCCCCCGCCCGGGCCCCCGTTCCCGGACCCGGTGGTCAACCAGGCCGTCTACGACTACGCCGGGATCCTGTCACCAGCGGCGATCGCGAATGCGGAGTCGACGATCGATGCGATCGAGGCGCGCACGGGTGCCGAGGTCGTGATCTATACCCAGGTCAACGACACCTATCCCAGCACCGGCGACACGGAGGCCAACGCCCGGGCGCTGATCGACCAGTGGGGCATCGGGCGGGCCGGCTTCAACGACGGGATGGTCATCTTCTTCGACATGGAGCCGAACCTCCAGCACGGTCAGGTCCAGCTCTATGCGGCACCGGGGTTCGAGCAGGCGTACCTGACGAACGCCGAGCGTCAGGCCATCTACGAGAATGACATGCTCCCGTATCTGAAGTCCGGGGACTTCGATGCGGCGGTCGGCATCGCGCTCGAACGGGTCGATGCCGCAGCCACCGGAGAGCACGCCGCCGCGCTGCAGCGGTCGCGCCAGTTCAACGCGGTGCTGGGACTGGTCGGCGCTCCCGTCGTGTTCATGGGCCTCGTCGGCTGGGCGTTGTTCTCGTGGCGACGGTTCGGCAAGGATCCGGTCTACCTGGACGACCCATCGATCCTGATGCCCGCCCCGCCACCTGCCCTGACGGCCGCCTCCGGCGCGCTGATCATGGACGGATCCACCTCTCGCCGGGCGTTGACCACCGCGATGCTCGATCTCGCGTCGCGCGGCCTGATCACGTTCCGCGAGGACGTGGTCGGCCTGCTCCGGAGCCACAAGGTCGGCATCGATACGGCACCGGAACCGGGTGACGCCGAGATCGAGGCGCAACGGACTCGTAACCGGCGCCGCCCGACCGGACCCGCCGAAGACCTCGCGCTGTCCAAGTTGCGGAGCCTTGGGAACGACGACAGCGCCCACTTCATCAGCTCGGACGACCTGCCGAAGTTCGGCACCGATGTGACTGCGTTCGACCGGGCCCTCGAAAACCACGTCGTCGATCGGGGCTGGTTCGGCCAGCGACCCAGCAGCGTGGTCAACCGCTGGGTCGGACGCGGCGTCATCGCCATCATCCTCGGCGTCATCGGGGTCGTCATCGGGGTCAACGTGCCGATGTCCGGGCTGACGCTCGTCGGAGGCGCCGCCGTCGCCGGCGGCGTGGTGGTTGCCGTCATCGCCCGCTGGATGCCGGCCGTCACCATGTCCGGTGCGGTCATCCGGGCGATGCTGGCAGCCTACCGCCGGACACTCCAGAAGACGATGGCCCAGGCCCGGTCGATGCAGCAGGTCGTGGACGACGCGGGCCTCGATTGGCTCGACACGCCCGACCAGGCGGTCGTGTGGGGGACGGCGCTCGGGCTCCAGGATGACATCGAGGCGGTGTTGTCGCGGTCGCTCGAGGACGTCAAGGCCGGTCGCACCGGGACCTCCGGCACCTACTTCCCCTTCTGGTACCAGACGTCGAGCGGCACGCCATTCATGACCTCCGGCGCGGGCGGCAGCGGCGGCAGCCTGTTCTCGGATTCGGGGATCCCGAATGTCGGCGCGATGATGTCGGCGCTGGGGACGATCGGCAACTCGCCGTCTTCCTCCGGCGGTGGCGGCGGGTTCAGCGGCGGCTCGTCCGGCGGCGGCGGCGGCGGCGCAGGCGGCGGCTTCTAGCCGACCGGGCGGCGGGACTCAGCCACCGAAGAGATCACGACACGCATCGAGCCCTTCGATGTCGACCGGCGGTCTTGGTCGTGCCCGCCAGCCGTCGACGGTCATCCGGAACCGTTGCGTCTCCCGGGCGATCGCCTTCCGGCGCCAGGCTGCCGATCCCGTTGTCCTCGTAGCCGAGGGACCGCGACACGCCGTTGGACGACGCGTTGTCCAGAAACGCCTCGCTCGTCGCGACCCGGGCGCCGAGTCCGTCGAAGGCGAGGGCGAGCACGGCCGAACGCATCTCCTTGCCGAACCCGCGGCCCTGGAACGCGCGACCCAGCCACGATCCGGTGTGGACGGACCGGCCGATGGCGAAGTCGGTGGCATACAGGCCCTGGGAACCGACCACCTGACCGTCGTGCTCGACGAGCAGATTGAGACCCCAATCGCCCGGCGTCCAGTTCGCCCGGCGAAGCCAGTGGTGCTGGATCGCCCCTCGCTCGAACGCCGGGCTCGGCAGGGTCGACCAGGCGACGCCGAAGGGCATCGTTCCCGGGTTCGTGGATGCCGTTCCTGGCCAGCTCGATGAGGCGGACGAGGTCCGCATCGGTCGGGAGACGCAGGATGAGGCGCTCCGTCCGGAGGCGGAGCGCGAACAGCGGCCAGATCGACTCGAGCTCGGCACCCATGGGCGGCCGACGGTACACTCCACGGATGGGTGCTGTCGAGACGATGGAAGACTTCTTCGAGAAGTTGAACGGCGGAGACCGCGAGGCTGCGGTCGCGCTGATGGACGAGAAGACCGAGATGCGGGTGCACGTCGGCGACAGCGTCCAGACGCTGCGCGGGGTGGAGCGGGTCGGCGGCTGGTTCCTCCGCAGCGAGAAGGGTCTCCGGATGATCCCGGGCGACATCCGGGACACCGGGAACACCTGGGAAGCGGACCTCCTCGTGATCAGACCCGGGACCCAGAGTCAGCACATCGATGCGACGTTCCGGGTCGAAGCCGGCAAGATCACCGCGATCAATATCGCGCCTCGGTAGCCGGGACGACCTCGAGGTCGTCGGCCGCCGCGATCAGGACGCGGTAGCGCCGGGGACCGGGATGATGATCTCCTGACCGACCGAGATCTTGTTCGGATTCTTGATCTCCGGGTTCGCCGCAAGCAGGTCGTCCACGGTGAGGCCGAACTTGTTGGCGATCTTCCCGAGGCTGTCACCCGCGGCGACGACGTAGACCTGTGGCGTCGGTTCGGGCGGGATCGTCGGCGAGGGGCTCGGCGTGGCGATGGCCGGGCTGGGCGTTGGACTCGCGGCTGGCCCTCCCCCGCCGACGCCGAGCAGGGCCGGCAGCATGAACAGGGTGAGGGCGGCGATCGCCAGGGCCCCACCCACGATCGCGATCCGAGGGATACCGGGCAGACCGGCCCGGGTCTTGATCGTCGGGTACGCCTCGTACCGCTGCAAGTGCTCCCATGACGGACCCGGGACCACCGGCGCCGTCGATCGGGTCGAGCTGACCGACGGCCGGCGGCCGCTCGGTGCAGGCGGCCGGCTTGGGGGCGGAGGACTCGAGGATGGCGGCGTCGCGGGTTTGGCGGCACTTCCGGATCGGCTCTGCGCCAGACCGGCGAGTTCCTCTTCCGGTGCCTCGGGTCCTGCCGCGACGGGCAGGCCGTTCGCCAGCCGATCCGCCGCGCTTCCGGCAAGACCGCGAGCCTCGACCGGCTGACCGCCGTACCGAGCCGCGTCGGCAGACGCCGCCGCCACGCCCGCGCCCGCCGCGGTCGGCCATGGAGCGCCGGCCGATCCCGAGGGGCCGCTCGCCCACGGAGGCGGGGCCGCCCAATCCCGGGGCGGGTTCCGACGAACCGGCGGATCGTCCGCGTCGAGACCAGGATCAGCGTCCCCGGCGGTATCCGGGTCGTCGTCGAGGTCGTCCGGCACCGTCGCCGTCGCCGTCGGCGCCGACTCGGCCGCCGATCCGTCGCCGCGGGCATGGGCAGCCTCACGACGGGCCCAGTCCTGGAACGTCGGGCAGACCGGGAACGCGCTCGAGAGGCAGTACGCCTCCTGATGCGCGGCCGCCCGCGGCGCCGGCGGCGTCTCGGCGAAACAGCGGTGCCGATGGTCAGGTCCGGGCGACCGGCTCTCCCGGTCGTCGCCGAAGGCCACGAACGGGCACGCCGGGGCACCATCCATGCCGAGCCGCCCTCCCTCAGTCATGGGGTCGATGATACCCGGCGTGTCGCCCGACGAGGCTGCCGATCATTGGCGAGCGAAGATCGCCGCCGCTTCCCGGGCCAGGTCGACGAACGGCTCACCGCTCACGTCGATCACGACCTTCGTCAGCGAGCCGCCGACAAGCCCGTGTGGGGCGACGCCGTCGAAGTCGTCGGTCACGACCTCGGGTCCGGACCGACCGACCACCAGACCACCACCGCCCAGCCCGAACTTGCCCGGCTGGGTCATGATCGTCGCCGATCCGACCGCCTTGTCGCGGATGTGCAGGGTGAGCGTCCCGGTCGTCGGCATCGACGTCCCTTCGCGCTTGAAGGTCGCCGACAGGACCACATGACCGAGCGGAAGCGGCGCGTCGGCCTCGATCGTCTGGAGTCGTTCGCCGATGAAGTTGTAGACGTACTTGAGGACCCCATCCTTCAGGTAGAGCGCGTGACCGCCGAAGCGCGACCCCTGGGCGAACAAGACGCCACTCGCGTCGGCAGATCCGATCTCGACCTCCGCTGCGATCGTGTACGAACGGTTGCGGATGTTCGGGGTCTGCGACTCCGGGATGTCGGCGCCACCCGGGTAGTAGATGTAGCGGTCGCGCGGTCTCGACATCTCGGGCCGCGGCGTGGTCAGGATCGCGACGGCATCACGGGATTCGAGCGGCAGCGCCTGGAACGCCCCAGCTTCGGCCCACCACATGGAGATCAGCTCCTGCAGTTTGACCGGATGCTCGGCCGCCAGGTCGTGACACTCGCTCGGATCGCTCTCGGTGTCGTACAGCTCCCAGCGCTGCTGGGCGAAATCTCCCCACGATTCCGGTGCCGCAGGCACCGCCGTGGCCGCCTTCCATCCTCGGTGCCAGATCGCGCGTGTGCCCAGCATCGAGTAGAACTGGGTCTCCTTCCGGGTCGGGGCATCGGGATCGTCAAAGGAATTCGAGAAGTCGACCCCCTCGATCGGCGCCTGGGTATACCCCTTGACCACATCGGGCAACTCGAGGTCGAGAACCTCGAGCAACGTGGGCACGATGTCCACCGCGTGGTTGTACTGGTGCCGAAGGCCCGGCTTGTCGATCCTGGCGGGCCACGAGACGATCAGCGGGTCGGCCGTGCCGCCCTCGAAGTTCGCATACCGCTTCCAGAGCTTGAAGGGCGTGTTGAATGCCCAGGCCCACCCGGTCGGATAGTGGTTGTAGGTCGTCGGGCTGCCGAGCGCGTCGAGATACTTCAGGTTTTCCTCGATCGTATCGGGGATCCCGTTGAAGAACTTGTTCTCGTTGACGGATCCGTTCGGTCCGCCCTCGCCAGACGCACCGTTATCGGACACGAGCACGATGATCGTGTTGTCGATCTGACCCGACTCCTCGAGGAAGTCGAGCAGCCGGCCGATCTCGTGGTCGGCGTGACTCAGGAAACCGGCGTAGACCTCGGCCATCCTGGAAAACAGGCGTTGCTCATCAGCCGACAGGGTGTCCCACGGTCGGACCCGGTCGCCCGCGGACCACGGCTTGCCATCGTGACTGGTCGTGTCGATATATGGATCGATCGGTGAGAGATCCGCCCCGGGAGCCAGGATCCCGAGGGCCTTCTGGCGCTCGAAGATCGTCTCGCGGATGGCCTCGTAGCCCATGTCGAACTTGCCCTTGTACCGGTCGATCCATTCTTTCGGGGCGTGATGCGGCGCATGCGCAGCCCCCGGGCAGTAGTACAGGAAGAACGGCTTGTCCGGCGCGATCGCCTTGGCGTCCTTCACGAATTCCATCGCCTTGTCCGTCAGGTCGACGGTCAGGTGGTAGCCCTCCTCGGGCGTCGACGGCGGGGCGACCGGATGGTTGTCATAGACGAGATCCGGATACCACTGATTGGTCTCGCCACCGAGGAACCCGTAGTAGCGCTCGAACCCTCGCCCAAGCGGCCACTGGCGCTTCGATGAGGCCAGGTTCATCTCATCCTCGGCGCACAGGTGCCACTTGCCGACCATGTACGTGTTCCAGCCGCGCTCGACGAGCACCTCGGCAAGGTTCGCATTCTCGAACGGGATATGGCCGTTCGCGTTCGGGAACCCGGATGTCGCCTCGGTGATGCAGCCCATCCCATTGCTCGTGTGATTCCGACCGGTGAGCAGGCACGACCGGGTCGGAGAGCAGAGCGCCGTCGTATGGAAGTTCGTGTAGGTCAGACCGCGCTCGGCGATCCGCTTGATGTTCGGTGTCTCGATCGGCCCGCCGTACGGTCCCATCGCGCTGAAGCCGACGTCATCGAGGACGATGTAGACGATGTTCGGGGAACCATCCGGCGCCTTCGGCTGCTCGAACGGGGTCCAGTCAGGCGTGGAGTCCTTGATGTCGATATTGACGACGCCGCTGAAGCGCTTCGGCATGCTGCCACCTGCTGATCGGACCCGGGTCCCGCCTCGCGACGGTGACAGCCATGATACCGGCGCAGGCCCGGGCTTCATCTCGAGATCCCGCTGACAGACTCAGCGATCGGCAGCCCGATGGCGAGCCGCCGGGGTGACTGCGTCGACGCGGTAATCAGCCCCCTTGGCGATCCTGCGGAGGCGAGTCGATCGCGCCCGGGCTGTCCTCGGCGCGGCGCCGTCCGCGACGTCGACGAGGGCCAGTCGGTCGACGATCGCGGCCAGGGCGTCGCCGTCGAAATACTCGTTGCCCTTCCACTCGTGGACGTGCAGCGCAGCCCGCATCGTGGGATCGGCCAGCCACGCGGCGAGGCGCGCGCGATCCGGCGTCGAGGGCGCGGACGACGCCGCGACCAGGATCGCGCCATCCCACCCGACGTCGTGGGCCTCCGCCCAGTCGAGGCCGTGGCGTTCCCCGATGGCTCGGTCGAGCGGCCCGCCCAGGCGCAGGTCGGCGAACGCCGCGAGTCCGACCTCCGACAACACCGGATCCAGGATCGACCATGCCTCGAGGACGGCCGCGGCGCGTGGATCCGGGGACGCAGCCGCGATCGCCGCTCGGCGTCGGACCAGCCGGTCCTCGGGCGTCTCGGCTGCTGCCTCGCGCCGAACGACGGTCCGGCCGGTCGACCGCGGAGCCACGACCGTCGGAGCGTCGTCGCGTGTGCCCACGGCGTCCCTGGCGGCCGCCAGGAAGTCGCGCAGACGGACCGGCTCCGCGACGGCTTCCCGGAGCGCGTCATGGACCGGGGTCAGCTCGAGATCGCGCATCGCGTCGTCGAGGCTGGGCACGCCACGATCCCCGATCCCTGCGGCAAGACGACTCCACGGCCGACCCGACGCGTCGCGCAGCTCGCGGAAGCCGGTGAAGACCCGGCATCGGTAAGCGTCCAGGGTCAATCGCAATCCGCGATCGTGGAGGGACGTCGCCTGGAGCAGATATTCGAGCCCCGACCGCTCGTCACGGAACCCGACGAACGCATCCGGATCGCCGCTGATCCCAAGCGCATCGCCAAGGGATCGTCGGGTCAGGACCTTCGACCCGTCGCCGCCCTTGACCGCGAACGACACCGAGTCGCGGATCGTCCCGGCCGTATCCCCGAACCGATTGTGGTAGATGACGAGCGAGCGACGTTCGCCGGTGCCGTTCGAGAAGGCATAGACGTTCTCGTCCACCGACCCGTCGTCGCGGACCAGGTCGTAGAGCCGGAAATCGTGCGCTTCGGCGAACCAGGCCCGGCGATGGACGAGCGGGAAGAGATGGTCCTCGTGTCGAGCGACCAGTCCCTCGTCGGGTCGCTCGTCGAGCCGGGCCCGGCGGAATTCCATCCCGTACTTCTCGGTGAAGCCCTCCACCTGGCCATGCCCGAGCATCGGCAGGCCGGGCAGGGTCATCAGCAGCGTCGCGACGCCCAGGTACTTGTCGCCCGAACCGAACTGCTCGAGCGCCGTCTCCTCGTCCGGGTTGCTCATGAAGTTCACGTATCGCTTGAGGATGTCCGGATCGAACTCGAGCGTGTCCCTGATGACCTTCCGGTAGCCCGCGTTGTCCTCGTCGCGGAGCATGTGCATGAACGCGCTGTTGTAGACCCGATGCATCCCAAGGGTCCGGACGAAGTACCCCTCGAGCAGCCAGAATGCCTCGGCCAGGAGCAGCGTATCGGGGACCTCGGCGGCCACCCGATCCACGACGTCACGCCAGAATTCGGTCGGCATCAGGCGATCGAAGGCGGCCTTGCGCATCGCATGCTCGGCACGTGACGGGATGCCGTCGCCGGCGCCCGGCTGGGGCCACCACAGCCGCTCGATGTGCTTCCGGGCGAGGACCATCGCGGCGTCGAACCGGATCACCGGGAATCGTCGCGCGACGTCGAGGATCGTCCGGGTGACCTGTTCGCGCACCTCGGCCTTCAGGAAATCGAGCTGCGCCGTGTCGTTCCACGGGAAGCTGGTCCCGTCATTGCCGTGGTAGATGTAGCGACTCACCCCGGAGGCGTGGTCGTGGTGCTTGAACACGACCGCCGCGTCCGTGGCGTCCCAGTAGTGGTCCTCGAGGACGATCGACACGCGCCCATCCGGCGACAGGTCCGGGCCACCGAACGTGTAGGCGGGATACGGCGGTTCGGGCACGGACAGGAACCATTCGGGATGCTCGATCACCCAGTGCGAGTCGATGCCCATGTGGTTCGGCACCATGTCGCTGGCGAGACGGATCCCGCGGGCGGCCGCGCGATCGCGCAGGTGGGCCAACGCAGTCTCGCCGCCGAGATCGTCGGCGATCCGGTAGTCATCGAGCGAGTAGGCGGACGCCACCGCGTCGGGGTTGCCCCGCCGGCGCTTGATCGTCTCCGATGCCTGGGAGCGTTGCCACAGGCCGATCAGCCAGAGCCCGGTCACGCCCCATCGTCCGAGCGCGTCGAGTTCCTCATCCGGGATCGCGTCCAGGGTGCGGATGTCGCGCCCGTAGCGACGCGAGAGCTGATCCAGCCAGACGTATGTGCTCTTGGCCATGAGGACGAGCCGCGGCATCCAGTCCGAATCGCTGCTGAACCGTTCCACCTCCGCATCCAGCCCGGTCAGGTCGGGGACATCGTGCGCACCGGCCCCGGGCAGCCCGCCACCGAAGCGCATGTGCAGGCCGTGCTCCTCCTCCGCCAGGATCCCGAGGGCGATGTCCAGGCGGTCGAGGAAGCCGCCCAGGTCGTCGCCCAGCATCGCCGCCCAGTGGTCCCGCACGTACCGGAGCTGCCCGGCCAGCGAGGTCGGGGCGTGACGGGCCGGCGCTCGGAGCAGGTCGAGCAGGTCGATCGACCCTTCGCCGGTCGCTCCCTCGAGCGGGAAGCGTGCCCCGGCGAAGTACGCCTCGAGTTCGTCGACCACCCGGGCGTACACGGTGGAACGGGCGAGCGGGCGATCGTCGATCAGCTCGCGGAGCGGGACCACCGCCGGGTTCTCGTTGGCAAGCCGGACGAGGAGCAGCTCACCGACGAGGCTGGCGCGATCCTCCGGTCCGTGATCCGGGAACCGGCCGGGGAACGCCTTCGCGAACCGGTCGAGGACGCGGGTACCGCTGGCCCCGAGCCGGGTCCGCAGTTCCTCCGCGGCGCGGGCTCGTGCCGGTGATGCGGCTGCCGTCTCGTATCGCTCGACGACGAGGTGAGCGATCTCGTGGAGGAGGCTGAGTGCCGCGACGTCTCCTGCCTGGACCGATGCCCCGGCGGACGCTCGGGCTGCGTTCATGGAGGCAGCGACGGCTCGGGCGGTCGGACCGTCCGCCAGCGCCAGGTCACCACGTCGACCCACCGGAGCGCGCTCGAGCTTGTAGCGCTCCTGGGCCTCGCGGGCCACCCGGAGGGCGGCGACGCGGGAGCCCCCGCCCACCGTGTTGTCGGTCATCCGCCGAGCAGCTGGAGGATCCCGCGGATCGGGATCGCGACCCAGGCCGGTCGGTTGTTGAGTTCGTATCCGAGCTCGTAGCAGGCCTTCTCCAGGAGGAATGCGTCGAGCAGGGTCGCCCACTCGTGATCGTCCGTCGGCAGGAAGGCGGCACCTTCGGTCGCCTCGCGGTAGCCGGCCAGGAAGGTGGCCCCGACCCATCGGTTCCAGGTGCGGACCCAGCCTTCCAGCGCCTCGACGTCCTCGGCGCGGATCTCCGCGCCCATGTCCGGACGAAGCAGCGAGCCGTAGCTCGCGTAATGGAACGAGCGAAGCATGCCCGCGACGTCCCGGAGCGCAGATCGCCGGAGGCGACGCTCACTGAGCGGGCGTGTCGGCTCACCTTCGAAGTCGATGATGATCAGGTCGCGACCGGCATACAGGATCTGCTCCGCGTGCAGATCGCCGTGGATCCGGATCCGCTGCCCGCCGAACTTGTGGTCGAGCAATGCCCGGAGCCGACCATCGACGACATCCCGCCGCTCGAGGATCTGGGCCGCGTCGTCGGCCGCCCCGGCGGGCAGGTCGCCGCGCCGACGCGCGAGCAGGTCGAGACTGCGCCGCGTCCCTCCATTGATCGACTGATAGAGCGACCGCTGGTACAGCTCGCTGAAGGGCTCCGGAGCGAAGGCGCGGTCATCGGTGACGCCAGCGAGCGTCCGATGCAACTCCCCGGTCCGGACGCCGGCGAGTCGGGCCGTCGGCAGGTAGGCATCGATCGCGTCCCGGACTTCGGCAGGTGGGTCCATGCGCGATGCCGCGAGTAGACTGGCAGGGTCGAGGCTGTCGCCGTCCATCCGGTTCGGATCCGCCGCGGCGCGTTCGAAGAACCCGCTCAGCTCGGCCAGGGTATGGACGAACAGGTTGCCCTGGTTCGGTTCGAAGGCATTCACGATCACGGCCGTCGAAGCCGTCCCCTGATCGGGCCGATAGTCCATCGAACCGGCCACCGCCGGGGTCTGCGCGAACCCGCGTTCGGTCAGGACACGGCCGATCTCGACGTCCGGATGCAGTCCGGGCTGGGTGACCCGGTACAGCTTCAGGATCGATCGGTCGCCGAAGATGACCGAGGTGTTGCTCTGCTCGCCCCGGATGGGCGCCGGCGCGACCACATCCCCTTCCGGGCCTACGATCGAACGGAACGTCCGCTCGGCATGACCGACGAGTTCGCCCGACCGACCGCGCAGCCGACGCCGGCGACCGATGAGCCGCAGGATCGCCGTCATGAATGCCGGATCGAGCGTGGCATCGAGCAGGAGCGCGCCGGAGCGGCGCCCGTCGGCAGGCTCGACCCTGGCGATCGCCGCGTGTGGCGTGGTCGCGAGGATCGGGGCGGCGTCGCGTTCGCTCATCAGGGTCATCGGGACGAGGTACGACTCGGGATCGCCGTCGGTGTATTCCACATCGGCCAGGACCATCGCGGCGATCCGTTCTCCGACCGGGACGGGCACGACGTCGGTGATCCGGATCGTCTTGATCCGCCGGGTGCGGCTCCGGAACCAGCGGCGATCGCGGATCCATTCGCCGAGGATCGCCGTGACCGCGGCGGCGCGACCGCCATGGAGCAGTTCGACGACCGTGGCTGCGGCCGGCAGACTCGGCAACGCCGCGGGTATGCCCGTCGGGTGGTCACCCGTCTCGACCGAGGGCGCCTCGAGCGAGAACCACATGAAGGCGTGCGGGCCGAGCGACAGGAAGTACGGCGCATCGCCGATCGGCGGGAATTCCACTCGGCCCATGAGTTCGATCGGGACCGACCCGCTGACCGATTCGAGGTCGAGTTCGACCGGTTGGACGAACCGCGACAGGTTGGCGACGACGAGGATCGCCTGCCCTTCGTACCGGCGGATGAAGGCCAGGATCCGATGGTTCTCCGGGTGCAGGAATTCGAGCGAGCCCCGGCTGAACGCCGGGTGGCGCTTGCGCAGGTCGATCAGGCGCTTCATCCACCACAGGAGCGATTGCGAGTTCGCCTGCTGGACCTCGACGTTGACGGCCTCGTAGCGGTACTCGGGGTCGACGATCACCGGCAGATAGAGCTGCTGCTGGTTCGCGCTGCTGAACCCGGCGTTGCGGTCGCCGTTCCATTGCATCGGGGTGCGCATGCCGTTGCGGTCACCGACGAACACGTTGTCGCCCATCCCGATCTCGTCGCCGTAATAGAGCACCGGGGTACCGGGCATGGAGAACAGCAGCCCGTTCAACAGTTCGATCCGTCGCCGATTGTTGCCGAGGAGCGGGCTGAGCCTGCGGCGGATACCCACGTTGACCCGCATCTGGGGGTCGTAGGCATAGGCCCGGTACATGTAGTCGCGCTCTTCGTCGGTGACCATCTCGAGGGTCAGCTCATCGTGGTTCCGGAGGAACATCGCCCACTGGGCGTTCTCGGGGATGGCCGGCGTCTGCTCGAGGATGTCGACGATGGGCAGGCGATCCTCCATCCGGACCGCCATGAACATGCGGGGCATGACCGGGAAATGGAAGGCCATGTTGCATTCGTCGCCGTTCCCGAAGTAGGCCACCGAATCTTCGGGCCACTGGTTCGCTTCGGCCAGCAGCATCCGGCCCGGGAACTCGCGATCGACGTGGGCCCGCAGCTTGCGCAGGAATGCGTGGGTCTCGGGGAGGTTCTCGCAGTTCGTGCCGTCCCGCTCGTAGAGGTACGGGATCGCGTCCAGGCGCAGGCCGTCGACCCCCATCGCAAGCCAGAAGTCCATCGTCTTGAAGATGGCCTCGTGGACCGCCGGGTTGTCGTAGTTGAGGTCCGGCTGGTGCGAGAAGAAACGGTGCCAGTAGTAGGCCCCCGCGACCGGGTCCCACGTCCAGTTGGAGGTCTCGGTGTCGGTGAAGATGATCCGTGCGTCGGGGTAGCGATCCGGGGTGTCGCTCCAGACGTAGAAGTCCCGGGCGGAACTGCCAGGCTTGGCATGTCGTGCCCGCTGGAACCAGGCGTGCTGGTCCGAGGTGTGGTTGCAGACGAGCTCGGTGATGACCCGAAGCCCGCGGGCATGGGCCGCCTTGATGAATGCCTTGACGTCGCGGAGGGTCCCGTAGCTCGGGTGGACGCCGGTGAAGTCGGCGATGTCGTACCCATCGTCGCGGAGCGGAGACGGATAGAACGGCAGGACCCAGATCGCGGTGACCCCGAGATCGCGGATGTAGTCGAGCTTCTCGGTGAGGCCGCGGAAATCGCCGACGCCGTCGCCGTCGCTGTCGCGGAACGCGCGGACCGGGACCTCGTAGATGACGGCGTCCTTGTACCAGAGCGGCTCGTGGCCGACCGGCGAACTCGCCGCGGCACGGGGCCCGCGAGTGCGTGGCGCCGACGTGGTCGCCATCAGCCTGTTGCTCGCAGGTGGAGGATCCGGGCCGGCACCTTGGTCGGATCGATCTCGATCTCGTGCCGGCCGCCCTCCCAGGACGTGACGCCACCGGCCAGCAGGTCCTCGACCTCGTACGGCCGGGACGGGTCCAGCCAGAGGTCCGCAAGATCCAGCTCGAGGACCCCGCGGCGGACCGTCGTCGGGTCGAGGCTGACGATCGTGAGGATCCGGTCGGATCGGTCCTCGGTCCGCTTCGAGTACGCGATCAGCTGTTCGTCGTCGATCGACTGGATGGTCAGCCCCTGGTTCGACTGGAGCGCCGGGTGCGCACGCCGGATCTCGTTCACCCGGGCGATGAGCGGCGCGATCGTGTCGGGACGGCCGAGATCCCAGGTCCGCTGCTGGTACTTCTCCGAATCGAGGTACTCCTCGCTCCCGGATTCGCGAGGCCGGTTCTCGCCCAGTTCGTAGACCGGGCCGTAGATGCCGACGTTCGACGACGACGTCGCCGCCAGGACATAGCGCGCCTGGAACATCGGCCGGCCACCGTCCTGGAGCGTGGCGTGCAGGATGTCCGGCGTGTTCGGCCAGAAGTTCGGGCCGAAGAAGTCGGCGACCGGCGGCGTGGACAGTTCCGTGAGGTATTCCGCCAATTCGTGCTTGTTCGTCCGCCAGGTGAAGTACGTGTACGACTGGGTGAATCCAAGCTTGGCCAGGCGGTACATCACCTTCGGTCGGGTGAACGCCTCGGCGAGGAAGATCACCTCGGGATGGTCGGCCTTGATCCGGGTGATGGCCCATTCCCAGAACGGGAACGACTTCGTGTGCGGATTGTCCACCCGGAACACGTGGATGCCCTGCCCGATCCAGTACCGGAGCACGCCCTCGAGGTAGTTCCACAGGCCCCGCCAGTCCTCGGATTCGAAGTCGAACGGGTAGATGTCCTGATACTTCTTCGGCGGGTTCTCCGCGTACTGGACGGTCCCGTCCGGTCGCTGGCGGAACCAGGCCGGGTGCTCGGCAACGGCAGGGTGGTCGGGTGACGCCTGGAAGGCGATGTCCAGCGCGATCGCGATGCCCCTCGCCTCGGCCGCGTCAACGAGCGCCCGGAGGTCGGCCAGGGTCCCGAGTTCGGCGTGGATCGCGTCGTGGCCACCGTCCGGCGAACCGATCGCCCAGGGCACGCCGGCATCGTCGGTCGCGGACCCTGGCTCGTTATTGGGACCCTTGCGGAATGTCGTCCCGATCGGATGGATCGGTGGCAGGTACAGGACGTCGAACCCCAGGTCGTCGACATAGCCGAGCCGGTCGATGACGTCCCGGAACGTGCCGTGACGCGCGGGATCCGGCGAGGTGGACCGGGGGAACAGCTCGTACCAGGTCGAGAAGCGGGCGATGAGCGGCTCGATGACGAGTTCGAGGATGGGTTCGTGGAGCGCCTCGTGGGCACGGTCGGCGTGCGCCGCCATCAGCCGGTCGAGAACCTCGTCGAGGGCTCGGCCGGCACGGTCGGTCGGTCGGTGCTCGGCCCGCAGCTCCGCCGCCCAGTTCCGTAACGCGGTGGCATCGGAGCGTGCCTTGGCGGCCGCCGCCCGCTTCGCCGCGCCGTCCACGAGGGCGGCCCCGATCAGCAGGTCGACCGAGACATCCTGCCCGGCGTCGAGTCGCTTGCGCAGGTCGCTCCGCCAGGTGGCCCAGGCATCGGTCCAGGCGGCCACGCTGAAGGCGTGGCGTCCGAGCCGATCGGCGTGGAACGACGCCCGCCATCGGTCATTGCCCAGGGCCTCCATCGGGAGCTCTATCCAGTCGCTCTCGTCGGGCGGTCGGTGGCGGAGTCGGGCGACCACGATGTCGTGCCCATCGGCGAACACATCCGCTTCGACCGTGACCGTGTCACCGAGGATCCGCTTGGCCGGGAAGCGGCCCCCGTCGACCGTCGGCGCGATCCCTTCGATCACGGCCCGGCGGCGGCCATCGGCGGGCATGCGCGACCGCTGGTCGGCCGTAGAGCCAGCGGCCGGATCCTGGATCAGTGCGTCCACGCGGGTCGGGTCGAGGATGGGACCTCCCTGGATCGGTATGGGACGCGGACCATCTTGTCCGGGCCTGGGTCGCAGCGTCCCTGTGACCCTATGCGGTGCCGCGCGAGGGTGTCAACCGCGCGTCCCGGAGGGGCGGCCGGGTACGACGATCGCGGCGCTCATCGGCGCCATCGAGACCGCCCCGGCCGTGACGCTGATGGCGGGCCGCGACCCGGCGACGAGGTCACCCGAAGCCCCACGCCATGTCGCGGGCCACGGGATCAGGACGGACGCCGGCCCGAGGTTCGCGTACACGGACGCCCCCGTCCGATCGAGGACGATCCATCCGGCTTCGAGATCGAGGCGGACGGCGGGACGACGGCCATCGCGCAGACCCGGGACCTTCCGGCGGAGCGCGATCAGCAGTCGATACCAGGCAAGGATCGACGCGTGTGGCTCGACATCGACCTCCGCCCAGTCCAGGCGTGATCGAGCGAACGTGGCCGGATCGCTCGGATCGGGCACCGCATCGGGTCGCCAGCCGAAGGCGGCGAACTCGCGCCGGCGGCCGTCACTGACGGCCCGAGCCAGCTCGGGATCCTGGTGGTCCACGAAGAACTGGAATGCACTCGAGGCCGCCCACTCCTCGCCCTGGAACAGGAGTGGCACGAATGGGCCGGCCAGCACGAGCGTGGCGGCGACCTTCGCCGCCTCGAGGCCGGCCAGGTGCGCGAGGCGCTCGCCCTGGGCCCGGTTGCCGACCTGGTCGTGGTTCTGGCTGAACCCGATGAACCGCCCTGGATCGAGTCCGTCGGCCGGGCGGCCGTGGCGACGACCCCGGTGGACCGAATAGCGGCCGGCGTAGACGTAGATGTCGGTCATCGCCCGGGCCACATCGGCCAGGCCGACGAAGTCCTCGTAATAGCCGGTCCGCTCCCCGGTCAGGGCCACGTGGATGGCGTGATGCAGATCGTCGGACCAGGAGGCGTCGATGCCGTACCCGCCGATCTCCCGGGCTCGCACGAGACGTGGATCGTTGCGGTCGCTCTCCACGATCAGGAACAGGTCGCGCCCGACCTCGACCGACAGATCGTCCACCTCGCTCGCGAGCTGCTCGAGGATATGCGTCGCCGACATGTCGAACAGCGCGTGGACCGCATCGATCCGGAGACCGTCGAGGTGATAGTCCCGCAGCCACATGATGGCGTTGTCGACGATGAACCGGCGGACCTCGTCGCTGCCCGACCCGTCGAGATTGACCGCGTCGCCCCATGGCGTCCGATAGCGATCCGTCAGGTACGGGCCGAACTGCCCGAGGTAGTTGCCGTCCGGGCCCAGGTGGTTGTAGACGACGTCGAGCACGACGGCGAGTCCGCGGACGTGGCAGGCATCGACGAACCGCCGCAGGCCGTCGGGTCCGCCGTACGGCTCGTGCACCGCGAAGAGGGCGACCCCGTCGTACCCCCAGCCGTGCGCGCCCGGGAAGGCATTCACCGGCATGAGTTCGACATGGCTGACGCCGAGCGACACGAGATGGTCGAGCCGGCCGATGGCGCCGTCGAAGGTCCCTTCCGGGCTGAACGTGCCGACATGCAGCTCGTAGAGCACGGCATCGGGGAGCGGACAGGGAGCCCGCTCGTCGTCACCGTTCCCGGTCATGGCCGCCGGGTCGGCGAGTCGCGATGGGCCGTGGACGCCATTCGGCTGCCAGGCGGAGCGCGGGTCCGGGATCGGCGGGCCACCGTCAAGCGAGAACCGATAGTCGGTCCCGGCGACGACATCGGGCCAGCCGCCCTCCCACCAGCCGCCGTCCCCCGGCGCCATCGCTCGTCGGTCGGTCGGCGGATCCGACCCGATCACGAGATCGACCCGTCCGGCGCCAGGCGCCCAGACCCGGACGACGGGCGCTCGATCCGTCCCGTTCACCCCTCGCCCGGTTCCATCGCTTCGAGGAGGGCGACCGGGAACCGCTCGAACAGGCGGGCGATGCGCGGCTGGCCGGAGACGGGTTCGGCCCCATCGCCGCCGAACAGGTTCAGCCATCGCCCCCTGGGCAGGACGAGCCGCGTCGCCCCCCAACCGGCGCCGTCCCTCGCCGTCAGCCGCGGGACCACCACGACCGACCCGCGACCGCGGACGAATGCGACGATCCGGTCCGCCCGGCCACCCTTGACGGCCAGCGGGCGGTATGTGCCGCGCCGATCGAACGACTCCGGCCTGCGACGGCGGAGGTCGAGCGTCCGGGCGATCACCCAGAGCTTCGGGGTCCCCTCTTCCATGCCGGCGAGCACCTCTTCGGGTGACGCCCCGACGAGCGTGTCGAGCAGGCGGCGCCGGCGGGCGAAGTCGACCGGCCGCCGGTTGTCGGGATCGACCAGGCTGAGATCCCACAGCTCCGTGCCCTGGTAGATGTCAGGAACGCCGGGCACCGTCAGCTTGAGCAGGGTCTGGGCGATCGCATTGATCCGGCCGGCCGCGATCAGGGCAGGCAGGAAGGCTTCGAGGTCCGCGATGAACGTCCGGTCGCGCATCGCCGAAGTGGTGAACGAGCGGAGCGCCGCCTCGTAGCCATCGTCCGGGGTGGCCCAGGACGTGTGCGTCTGCGCCTCGCGGACCGCCTTCACCAGGAACGCTTCGAGTCGCTCCGGTTCGATCGGCCATGCGCCCACCAGCGTCTGGTAGAGCAGGTATTCGGTGTTCCGGTCCGGCAGATCCCCGATCCGGTAGCGGCTGAGCCGGGCGGCCCAGCGCTCGACCGCCGCCGCCCAGGCGGCGGGCATCTCGGTCAGTGCCGCGATCCGGGCCCGGACATCCTCGGCGCGCTTCGTGTCGTGCGTGCTGGTGCTCAGCATCGCGTCCGGCCAGGAGGATCGGCGCGCCGCATTCGCTGCGTGGAAGGTCGACGGACTGACCCCGAACCGGGTCGGATCACCGCCGACTTCGTTGAGCGCGATGAGGCGGTGATACCGATAGAACGCGGTGTCCTCCACGCCCTTGGCCATGACCGCTCCGGTCAATTGTTGGAAGCGCATCACCAGCTCGGTCTCGCGCCGGCCGGTCACCCGCAGGGTGAGGATCTCGTGGAGGAACTCGAACAGCTCCGCATCGACCTCGGGACGAGCGATGACCGCCTCGTCGACGGCCGACCGGATCGCCGCCACGTCCGCGGCGCCGATCACGCCGATATCGGCGCGCACGTAGGTACGGTAGCGCGGGAAGGTGACGGCGAGTTCGCGCAGGACCTCGTGGCAATCGTGCCGCGTGTAGTCGCGATGGCGTCGATGGGATTCGCAGATCTCGAGCAGCAGGGCGGTCAACCGGTTCAGCTCGCTGCCCAGGTTGTCGCGCAGGACCAGGAGCTTCGACGCCCGGACCACGGTCCCGAACTCGTCATCGAGACCGGTGAACACCTGGTAGGTCCGGGTCATGGCGTCTTCTGCTGCCGGATCGACGAACAGCCCACCGACCAGATTGAGGAACTCGTAGCCGGTCGTCCCGTCGACCGGCCAGTCGCTCGGCAGATCCTCGCCGACCTGGAGGATCTTCTCGGCCACGATCCAGCCGTCCGGCGACGCCTCTCGCAGCGTATGGAAGTAGCCGGCCGGGTCACGAAGCCCGTCGGGATGATCGACCCGCAGACCGTCGATCACCCCCTCGCGGATCCATCGAAGCACGAGGGCATGCGTGTCGGCGAAGACGTCGGGGTCCTCGACCCGGATGCCGATCAGCCCGGTCACGTCGAAGAAGCGCCGGTATCCGAGATCGCGACCGGCGGCGCGCCAATGGGCGAGTCGATAGTTCTGGCGGTCGAGGATGGCGTCGAGCGCATCGGGGTCGGCGTTCGTCTCGGCGATCTCGGCATCGAGCGCGCGGGCGACCTCGGCCTGGTCAAGAGCGAGCCGGGCGAGCTGGGAGCGAAGGACTTCCTTGTCGCGGTGCCGGCGGTCCAGGCTCGCGCGATCGAGTGCCGTCGACGGCGGGAGCCGGCCGAGCGCGCCGCCGATGAAGACCAGGTCGTCGGATCCACAGCGTCGACCGGCAGCAGCGACAAGGTCGGCGGCGGCCGGCGGCGCGATGGGCAGACGATGGGCGCCGTAGGTCACGACGAACGACCCGCCGTCACGCTCGAGTCGCAGCTCCCCGGCCTCCAGGACCCGGCCGTAGTGGTCGGCGAGGATCGGCAGGAGCACCGTGTTGCGCAGATACGACTCGGGTGGGTCCCAGTCGACATCGAAGTACGGCGCGTACCGGCTCGCCGGCCCGTTCTCCAGGACGTCCCACCACCACGGGTTCTCCGGCCCGGTGATGGCCATGTGATTGGGCACGATGTCGATGATCTGGCCCAGGTGGTGCCGGCCCAACCTCCGACTGAACCGCTGGTGGGCGATCTCCCCGCCCAGCTCGCCATTGACGCGGTGTGGATCGACCACGTCATACCCGTGTTCGCTCCCCGGCGCGGCCTGCAGGATCGGCGAGCTATAGAGATGGCTGACCCCGAGTCGCTCCAGGTAGGGCGCCACCTCGCTGGCGGCGTCGAGATCGAACGATGGCCGGATCTGGACGCGGTAGGTCGCCCGGATCCCGGCCCGCACCCTGGGGGCGCTCGGTGTGGTCACCCCGGCAAGCCCCGAAGGACGACGACGGAATGGCCCGCGACCTTGCGCTTCCCCCCGGGCACGACCGTCTGGCCGCGTACCGGGAACGGCCGGGGAGCCGCGGTGTCCAGGCAGACGCGCCATCCGCGGATGTTCCCCGGGTCGGGCACGACGAACGACCGCTGGTCCGGATGGAGGTTGAACGCAAGGAAGAAGGAGTCATCGACCTCGGGCAGGCCGTGGACATCGACCAGGCCGTCGCCGGAGATGAACACCCCGATCCCCTGCTCGAGCGGGTCGTGCCAGTGCTCGTCGCCCATCGGGGTGCCATCCGGGGCGAACCAGTCGATCTCGTGCGCCTCCTCCCCGTGGATCGGGCGGCCCTGGAACCAGCGGCGGCGCCTGAACGCGGGGTGGTCCACCCGAAAGGCGATGAGTCGCCGGGTGAACTCGAGCAGATCGTCGTCGACCGCGTCCCAGTCGTACCACGAGACCTCATTGTCCTGGGCGTACCCGTTGTTGTTGCCGCCCTGGGTCCGGCCGAGCTCGTCCCCGCCGAGGAGCATCGGGACGCCCTGCGACAGGAACAGCGTCGCCAGGAAGTTGCGCTGGTCGCGGGCCCTTGCGGCGTTGATCGCCGGGTCGTCCGTGGGTCCCTCGACGCCATGGTTCCAGGAGCGGTTGTAGGACTCGCCGTCACGGCCGTCCTCGCCGTTGGCTTCGTTGTGCTTTTCGTTGTACGAGACGAGGTCGGCCAGGGTGAATCCGTCGTGTGCGGTGATGAAGTTGATGCTCGCGTGCGGTCGCCGGCCGGTCGTCGCATACAGGTCCGAGCTCCCGGTGAGGCGATACCCGAAATCCGCGAGCGGCTCCGGCGCGCCCCGCCAGAAGTCACGGATCGAATCCCGGTAGCGCCCATTCCATTCGGCCCACTGGGGCGGGAAGTTGCCCACCTGGTACCCGCCCTCGCCGACGTCCCAGGGCTCGGCGATCAGCTTGACCTGGTTCACCGTCGGGTCCTGATGGATCAGGTCGAAGAACGCCGAGAGCCGGTCGACGTCATGCAGTTCGCGCGCCAACGCGGCCGCGAGATCGAACCGGAATCCATCGACGTGCATGTCGCGGATCCAGTAGCGCAGGCTGTCCATGATCAGCTGCAGGCTGTGTGGATGCCGGACGTTGAGGGTGTTGCCCGTGCCGGTGTAATCGAGATATCGCCGCCGGTCGTCCGGCACGAGCCGGTAGTAGGCAGCGTTGTCGATGCCCTTGAAGGACAGCATCGGGCCGAGGTGGTTGCCCTCGGCCGTGTGGTTGTAGACGACGTCGAGGATCACCTCGATCCCGGCGGCGTGCATCGCCCTGACCATCGCCTTGAATTCGGCCACCTGGGCACCCGGCCGGCGATCGTGGGCGTAGCCGTTGTGCGGTGCGAGGAACCCGATCGAGTTGTAGCCCCAGTAGTTCCGCAGCCCGAGTCCGACGAGTCGGGAATCGTGGATGAACTGGTGGACCGGCATCAGCTCGATGGCGGTGATCCCCAGGGAGCGGAGATAGTCGATCGCCACCGGGTGCGCCAGTCCTGCGTACGTGCCCCGGAGTGCTTCGGGGATGTCCGGATGGCGGGCCGTGAAGCCCTTGACATGGACCTCGTAGATGATCGTTGCGCTCGGCGGATGGCGGGGTGGCCGGTCGTCGCCCCAGTCGAAGGCGGGGTCGATGACCACCGAACGCGGCATGAACGGGGCGCTGTCGGCCGCATCCGGCCCGCCGTCCGGGTCGTCCATCCGATACGGGAAGACCGCTGGATCCCACGCGACCCGGCCGTCGATCGCTTTCGCGTACGGGTCCAGGAGCAGCTTTGCCGGGTTGCAGCGATTGCCGTTCCACGGGTCCCACGGACCGTGGACCCGGTAGCCGTAGCGTTGGCCGCCAACGACCTGGGGCAGGTACGCGTGCCAGACGTAGCCCGTGGACTCGGGCATCTCCACGCGGGTCTCGGTCCCGTCGCTGTCGAAGAGGCAGAGCTCGACCCGGTCGGCGACCTCCGAGAAGAGCGAGAAGTTCGTGCCCCAACCGTCGTAGGTCGCACCGAGTGGATATGGGATCCCGGCCCAGACGTCAGCCACGGCGACACGGCTGCGTTGCGCCCGGCGAGGCGGGCTCGGTCGGCTTGGGTCGGGGTGACGCGAAGGCGCCGATGGTGGCTCCGTTGGGCGTGCGGAAGGTCGATCGAAGGGGTCTCGTGACCGTAGGCGAGCGACTGTCGGCTGTCAAACCGGGTCGTTTGACGCGACCATCCCGGGGGCGATAGCATCCCGGCCAACTTGATCCCGGGGTCGATACCTAGAAATACCTAGGTTGATTCCGCCTCCCTCGCGCGACGAGGGCCGTCTGTCGCCACAGCAGTGTGTCTGGAGAGCTCTGTATGGACCTGAACGTCATCCTGCCGTTCGCCTCATCGACCCTGTCGTTCATCTTCTTCGTCCTGCTGCTCGATCAGTGGCGGATCCGGCGGCGGCCTTACCAGGCGGTCTGGGCCATCGGGATGTTGTGGTACGGGCTCAGCGCCGGGACCGAGTGGCTCGGTGGTGCGCTCGGGTGGTCTGAGCCGCTCTACAAGGCGTGGTATCTGATCGGGGCGATCTGGGTGGCGGGCTGGCTCGGCCTCGGGACGGTCTTCCTTCTTGGTCGCACGCGCTTCGGCTTCGCATTCGCGGGCAGCCTCTTCCTGGCGGGGATGTTCACCTTCCTGACCCAGGCGAAATACGACTATCCACAGAGCGGGATCGCTCCCGCCCTGTACTTCCTGATCGCGGTGGTCTTTGCCGTCGGGATCGCGATCCTGTCCGTTCGACGGAGTGCACGCTGGCCGACACTCGCCGCGGTCGCGATCGTCGGTGGGACGGTCGTATCCGCGGTCATGGTCGTGGCGGTCACGCTCCCGCCTCCCGGATGGGTCGTGGACCCGACGACTCATATCCCGACCGGAACGTTGTTCCCCGGATATATCCGCCTGCTCACGCCGTTCTTCAACATCACCGGGGCGTTCGCCCTGTCGCTCGGTGCGATCTACAGCGCCTACATCTTCATGCCGAAGCGGCGGGTCATCCGCTACCAGATCCGTCGGGATGACGGTGTCATCTCCGTCATCCGGAACCTCGCCGTCGCCCCCGTGGCCATCACCGTGAATCTCGTGGCATCGGTGCCCGGAACCATCCATGCTTTCCTCGACGGCACCATCAACAGCCGAGTCCCGGCGACGATCCTGATCGCGGTCGGCGGCATCATCCCGGCCGTGACCAGCGGCATGAACCGCTTTGGGGCAACGAGCGGCTTCTTCGTCGGCGAGCTCCTGGGGGTGGTCTTCCTGTTCGCAGGATTCCTCGTGTCGATCGAAGTCTTTCGAGAGGTCCGGATCCCCTTCACCAGCGTCGTCCTGCTGCGCCGCACAGCTGAGGAAACGTCCTGAGGGCCCCGAACTGCGCGTCTCCTGGTGGCACTTCCACGGCCGTTTGACAGCCCAGTCTTGGCTCTGAGACTTCGACGTACGAGAGACGACCGTCCGGCCCGCCCTCCAGACCCAAAGGAGTCCCATGTCTCGATTCACCAGCTGGCTCGCCCCGAAGACGACCGCGTTCGCCCACTGTGATATCCCGTGCGGGATCTACGATCCGCATGAAGCCGAGGTCGGGGCACGCACCGTGGCCCGGATGGTCGAGCTGATCAACGGGCTCGACGGGAACGACACGGAGACGCGCAACAAGTTCAGCCGCTGCGTCCGGGTCAAGGAAGACCACGCAGAGAAGGTCAAGCGCGAAGTCCAGATCATCTGGTCCGACTACTTCAAGCCGGAACACCTCGCTGCGTATCCGGACCTGCACGACAAGGTCTGGAAGCTGCTCAAGCTCGCCGGCAAGAACAAGCAGAGCGTCGATGCCGAGGCGGCCGCGCAGCTCGAGGCGGCGGTCAAGGAGTTCAGCGAGATCTTCTGGGCGACCAAGAAGTAGGTCCTCCCCGCCGGACCGGCTCCCGCGCCAGCCGGTTGCGGGGGCCGTGGCGCATCGCGGTCGCCGAGGGAAGCATGGTGCCGGCCATCGCGCCCGGCGACTGGCTGCTGGTCGATCCGACCGTGACCCGCTGGCCGCGCCGTGGTTCCGTGGTGGTGTTCCGGGAGCCGGACGCCGGGACACTCTCGATCAAGCGCGTGGCCGCTCGCCCGGGTGAGCGCGTGGCCTTTGCCGAGGGGTACCTGGAACTGGCCGACGACGAAGCGTGGCTCCTGAGCGACGCCGGCCCCGAACACACGGCAGCCGCAGGGTTCGGGGAGCCGATCGATTCCCGACGCTACGGCCCGGTCCCGGTCGACCAGCTCGTCGGGCGGGCCTGGTTCCGCTATGCCCCATTGCGTCGGATCGGGCGGATCCGGCGGGGGCCGATCACGTCCTAGCCAAGGCGGACCCCGGCCGCGCGGCAGTCCGCCGCGAACGCTTCCTGGGCTTCCACGGTCGGTGACCAGCGGGTCGGGAAGCACACCAGCCGGTCCAGCCCGATCGCGGCGAACTCCGCCACGGTGTCGACCCGCGCCTGGCCCGGCGTCCGCATGGCCTCGTCCGAGACATAGAGGAGAATCGAAGGCTCGCCGGATCGCGACCCTCGTCCTCGCAGCGCTGGCGGACCGACACCATCCGGGCCGCGACCTCCACGGATTCGAGGAAGACATAGTTCAGCTCGTCGGCGTAGCGGATGGCGTAGCCGGCCGTCACCTGCTTCCCGTTGCCACCCACGATGATCGGGATGCGCGGCTGCTGGAGGCCGGTCGGGACGTTGATCGCACCTCGGACGCTGTGGTATGCGCCGTCATACGTGGATCGGTCGGGGGAGAGCATCGCGGTGATGATCTCGAGCTGATCGCCCAGGGCCCCCATCCGCTCGGCGAGGGTGGGGAATCCGTAGCCGTAGGCGCGCCACTCCTCCTCCTTCCAGCCCGCGCCGATCCCGAGCTCGAACCGCCCGCCGCTGATGACATCGAGCGTCGAGGACAGCTTCGCGGTCAGCGCCGGGTTCCGAAACCCCGCGCAGATGACCATGTGGCCGAGGCGCACCCGGGTCGTCGCCATCGCCAGGGCGGCGAGGACGGAGAACGACTCGAAGGTGATCTCGTCGGTCGGTCGCGGGACCGTGTGGAAATGATCGAAGACCCAGAGGGCTTCGAATCCGGCGGCTTCGGCGTGCTGAGCAAGTTCGACCGTTCGTGCCCACGCCTCCGCCGGCGCCCACCCGTCGTACTCGCCCTTCCAGCCCTGCGGCGCCATCAACCCGACCTGCATCTATCCTCCTGGTGGACGATCCTCTGCCGGGCTGTCGCACCTCGCGTGCCCGCCGACCGGCGTGGATACGTAAAGCCTATCCTCGATCGGCTTCGAAGGAGATGCGCATGACTTCCGGACCGCCGTTCGACCCAGCCGCGCCGCTCGCGGGACCACCCGACCCCTGGGAACCGGCACCCATGCCGGTGGCTCGCAGCGGCGTTCCGTATCACATGACCGAGATGATCGCGGCCGAACCCGCCCTGGCCCGACGGATGCTGACTCGCTTCGCGAACGACGGGGCGGTCAAGGCGCTCGCCGCGTCGATCCGGGCCACGCTCGAGGACGGCGATCCGGTCACCGTCACCGGCTGCGGAACGTCGGAACACGGAGCGCTCGCCACGGTGGAGATCCTTCACGAGGCCGCCAGGCAAGCCGGACTCACGAGGGTCACGGTCACGTCCGAACAGGCATTCGAGTTGTCGCTCGCACCGCCGGCAAGGGGTCTGGTCATCGGCGTGTCGCACGACGGCGGCACCCCGGCGACGAACGCCGCACTCCAGGCGGCCCGGGCTGCAGGTCGTCTGACCGCCGCGTTGACGGTGAGCCGTCGGTCTCCGATCGGGGCCGTCGCCGACAGCGTGGTCGAGACGTCCGAGCTCGATCACGGCTGGTGTCATACCGTCGGCTACCTCAGCCCGATCCTGGCCGCGACCGCGATCGCCGGAGAGATCACGGGACGACCGATCGACCCCGACGTCGCCGCCCGGATCCTGGCCGAGGGCGCTCGCGACGAGGCCGGGGCCGAAGCCATCGCTGCGGCGCTGGCCGATTCGACCCAGCTCATCGTCATCGCGTCCGGCTCGGACCGGCCGACCGGCCGCGAACTCGTCCTGAAGGTGGAAGAGGCCGCCTGGCTGCCATCGGCCTACCGCGACCTCGAGACGTTCCTCCACGGGCACCTGCCGGCGACCGGCCCGACGACCGGTCTCGTCGTGATCCTCACCGATCGGGATCGACGCGACGAGCGGGTGGCCCGCGCGCGAGAGGCGCTGGAGGCTGCGCAGATCATCGGCGTCCGGGCCGCTGCGATCGTGAGTGACGAGGTCGACGCGGGCCTCCACCAGGCACTGACCCCGGCCGGCCGGCTCGTCGTCGGGGCGGGAGACGAGCTCCCCGGGGCGATCGCAGCGCTGATCGGCGGCGTGACGCCGCTCCAGCTCTTGACCGAGCGACTGGCCCGTGCCCGCGGGACCGATCCCGATCTCATCCGTCGCGACGACCCGGTCTATCTGGCGGCCGCGGCCGCTGCCGAGGGGTAGCCTCGGGACGGACGCTCGAGCGCGAACCGCCGGGCGCCCAGCTCAGACGGCGCCGACCAGGACCTCACCGATGACGTCGATCATGTCGAGATCCCAGGGCAGGAAGTCCTGGAGCATGATCCGCTCGATCCCGGCGTCGGCGAAGCGCCTGACGCCCTCCCGAGCCTGCTCCGGGGTGCCGGCGATCCAGCGCCCGAGCCGCTCTTCGAACCAGGCCGCATCGTCCCGGTCCGGGTCGACGACGGCGCGGACCGCCTCAGTTCGGGCGGCCATCTCCGTCTCCGTCCGCCCGATGAGCACGCCCGCCATCGTCGACCGGGCCAGGGTCGCCGGGTCGCGGCCGATCTCGCGGCAGGCGGCATCCAGGGCAGCCGCCACCTCCGCCGCCTTGGTGGCATCGGACGAACTCAGGTTGAACTCGTCCGCGTAGCGGGCGGCCAGACGATAGGACCGGGGAGACCCCTGCCCGCCGACGAGGATCCGGGGCCGCGCTCCGCCGATCGCGGTCCGGGGCCGGCCCGGGACGTCCATCGGTTTCGGGTGGAACACGGCATCGCGGATCGTGACCCGGAGTCCGTCATAGGCCCAGCCATCAGGTTCACCCCACAACCCGTGGAGGATGGCCAGTTGGTCCTCCATCAGGTCCGCTCGTTCGTTGATCGACGGGAAGTCGAGTCCGAGTTGGCGGTGTTCGAGTTCGTTCCACCCGGCCCCGACGCCGACCTCGATCCGACCGCCGCTCATCTCGTCGGTCGTCGTCACGACCTTGGCGAACGCGCCGGGGTGCCGAAACGTGACCGGCGATACCAGGACCCCAAGCCCGATCCGATCCGTGTCGCGCGCCAGTCCGGCCATGACCGTCCAGGCATCGGTCGTGCGGTTGCCGGCCGGACCCGGGAAGCTCGCGAAATGGTCCGATCGGAAGAGCGCCTCGAGACCGTTCGCCTCGGCCCGTTTCGCGATCGCGACGTGGTCGGCGTACGTCAATCCCATCTGCGATTCCAGCATGAGAGCGAAGCGCACGAGATCCTCCGGCTAGGGCTGATTGTTCAGCTTGACGAGATCCTTCATATCCATATGATAGTTCGCGATATGCGAACTATGGCCACGCCGGCCCACCCTTCCCCGCAGGACCTGAAGGCGGCGATCATCGCCGACGTCAAGGCATCGCTGGGCGAGCTCAAGTGTCTCGGCAGCGAACGGCTCGTGCGGCTGGGCATCAGCATGACCCAACTCCACGTGATGCACCTGCTGGAGCGTCACGGTGAACTCCCGATGAGTCGACTCGCCGAGATGCTCGACGTCTCGATGTCGGCCGCGACCGGACTGGTCGATCGAGTCGAGGAGCGTGGGTTCGTCGAGCGGATCCGTGTCCCGGAGGATCGCCGGGTCGTTCTTGGCCCGGATCACCGATGCCGGACGACAGATGCTCGATGACGTCGAACTGGTCCGCGCTGAGCTGATCGAACAGGTCCTCGAAGGACTCCGGGAGGACCAGGTCGCCGGAGTCGCCTCGGCCATGGCAAGCATCCGCGTCGCGATCGAATCCGCCTCGTCGGACCCGAGGTCCGGCGCCCACCATACGCACGAATCCCTGGAGGGGAACTGACCTCGATGGAATCATTCCCGGTCGACGAGATCTACACGCCATCGCTGGAGGAAGACCCGGCGCTCGGCCTCAGCCACCGCGAGAAGATGGAGATCCTCTTCGCGGTCATGCTGGGCCTGTTCCTCGGCGCCCTCGACCAGACGATCGTGGGCCCGGCCCTGCCGACGATCGTCACCCAGCTGAACGGCAACGACTACTACGTCTGGGCCGTCACGATCTATCTCCTGACCAGCACCGTCAGCGTCCCGTTCTGGGGCAAGTTGTCCGACCTGTACGGCCGTAAGCCGATCTTCATGATCGGCATCACGATCTTCCTGATCGGATCGGCCCTGTGCGGGCTGAGCCAGAACATGGCCATGCTCATCCTGTTCCGCGGGATCCAGGGGATCGGCGCCGGATCGATCTTCCCAGTGGCACTCGCGGTCATCGGCGACCTGTTCACGCCGAAAGAGCGCGGCAAGTACCAGGGTCTCTTCGGTGGCGTGTTCGGCATCGCCTTCATCGTCGGACCGCTCGTCGGCGGCTGGCTGACCGAGAACTTCAGCTGGCACCTGATCTTCTACGTCAACATCCCGATCGGGCTCGTCGCCCTGTTCGTGATCTCGCGCTTGCTCCCGACTGTCAAGACGGCCCGCGCCACGCGCAACTTCGACATCCTCGGCGGGGTCATCTTCACGATCGCCATCAGCCTGTTCCTGCTCGGACTCACCAACAAGGGCCTGACGGATTCGACCGGGCAGCTCAACGCCTGGACCGATCCGGCTGTCGGCGGTCTGATCCTGGCCGGGCTGATCGGGATCGTCATGTTCATCCTGGCCGAGGCGCGCGCGGTCGAGCCGATCATCCCGCTGGGCCTCTTCCGCAACCGGACCTATTCCAGCTCGATGGTCTCGGTCTTCTTCGCGGCGTTCGCCTTCTTCGGGGCGGTGATCTTCCTGCCGCGCTGGTTCCAGTTCGTCCACGGCTTCACGCCGACCGATTCGGGGCTGGCCCTGCTGCCGCTCATGATCGGATTGATCTTCAGCTCCATCGTGTCGGGGCTGATCGTGTCGAGGACCGGTCGCTACAAGTGGATGACGGTCGGCGCGATCGTCCTGCTGGCGGTCGCGATGCTGCTGATGACCCAGCTGACCGCCGAGACCCCGTTGCTCCTCCTCGCGTTCTGGATGTTCGTCGCCGGGCTCGGCGTCGGACCGACGTTTTCCGTGTTCACGATCATCGTCCAGAACGCCGTGCCGTTCAGTGAACTCGGCGTGGCGACGTCGAACCTGACCTTCTTCCGCCAGATCGGGGGATCGGTCTCGCTGGCCGTCGTCGGGACCGTCTTCGCGACCTCGTTCACCGAGCAGATCGGTCCGAGCCTCACCGGCGCCGGTGTCCCGCCCGACGTCCTCGGGGCGTTCGGTCAGGCGGCCGCCAGCGGCGCTGCTCGACTTCAACAAGCTGGTCGGGGTCGGCGTCGATCTCGGCACGGCGATCGTGGCGGTGATCCCGTCAGCGGCGCCGGTCGTCGACGCGATCGTGGCCGGGATCCACGAGGCCTTCAGCCTGGCCATTGCCCAGACCTTCTGGATCGGGGTCGTTGCCGCGATCGTGGCGGCGGTCGCCGCGTCGACGATGCACGAGCACGCCCTTCGAACGACGATCGGCGACGCGGTGCCGGCCAGCCCATCATCGCCTGGCGCGACGACTCCGACGGGGGCTGATAGCGCGGCCATCGTCGGTGGTTCGCCGACGTCCGAGTAGCCGGGCGATCGGACGCGCGATCGCCCCATGACCAGCCGAGTCGCTCCATACCCGGCCCACCTGCAGGCGGTCGCGACGGCGGACGCGCCGTTCGACCTTAAGGTCGACGTCGCCGATCTGCCGCCCGGTAGTCTCCGGCGGATCAGCCGGGGCGACCGCGACATCCTGCTTGCGCATACCGCCGCCGGGATCGTGGCGATCGACGACCGTTGCCCGCACATGAGCGCGCCGCTGTCGATCGGCCAACTCGACGGGTGCATCGTGGCGTGCCCGCTCCATGAGGGCCGCTTCGACCTGTCCACCGGCGAGACCGTTCAGATGCCGACGACCGGCGGCCTCGATGCCGATGGCATCTCCCGGCCGACGTGGACCCCGAGCGGCCGGGAGATGAAGGCGGACGTGCCCGGCACGAAGGCGGAGGCTCGCCGGCTGACCCGGGTGCGACGGCTGCGCTACTACCCCGTCCGGATCGTCGACGGACTCGTCGAGGTCGCCATCGGACCGGACTGAACGCCCCTCGTCTAGTGGGCGTCGCCCTCGACCCGGTGTGTCCGGATCAGCTCGACGACCTCGGCGGGGTCGTCGGTCACATGGAAGAGGTCGAGATCGCCGGCCGCGATCGAGCCGTGGGCGAGCAGCGTCCCGCGGAGCCAGTCGATCAGCCCCGCCCAGTACGCTCGACCGAACAGGACGATCGGGAAGTGCCTGACCTTGCCGACCTGGATCAGGGTCAGCGACTCGAACAGCTCGTCGAGCGTGCCGAAGCCCCCGGGCAGGATGACGAACCCGTCGGCGTACTTGACGAACATGACCTTGCGGGCGAAGAAGTAGCGGAACTCGACGCCAAGGTCGACGTATGGGTTCATCCCCTGTTCGTGGGGCAGCTCGATGTTGCAGCCGACCGACAATCCCCCACCCTCGCGGCAGCCACGATTGGCGGCCTCCATCGTGCCGGGTCCGCCGCCTGTGATCACCGCGTACCCCGCATCGGCCAGCAGCCGGCCGATCACCCGGGCCTGTTCGTACTCGGGTCCGTCCGGCTTGGTCCGGGCCGAACCGAACACGGTCACGGCCGGGCCGACCCGCGCCATCGCATCGAAGCCCTCGACGAATTCGGACAGGATCCGAAGCGCGCGCCACGGGTCGGTGCCGAGGAATTCGGTGGCTGGTTGCCGCTGGAGGAGGCTCTCATCCTCGGTCACGGCCGCGTTCCCGGCGAGGATCCGGGCAGCGTTCGGGGTGACCCACATCCGACCAGCCCGGCGTGGGCTCGGTGTCATCTCGTCCATCCGGCTAGCATGCCACGCAGGAGGTCTCGATGCGGACACGCTCGATCGTCGCTGGGATCCTCATCGTGGTCGGGTCGGTCTGGATCGGGCAGGGCCTCGGCCTCATCCGCGGTTCGAGCTTCATGGTGGACGACACGCGATGGGCGATCATCGGGGTCGGGATGATCGTCGCCGGCAGTCGTCATCGCCGCGATCGGCATCAGGTCGCGCGGGAGGCCTTGACCCACGTCGTCCAGGTCGGCTCGGCGCGCCCGACCGTGACCTCGTTGCCGTGGCGGACGAGTGGCACGCGCAGCAGGCGGACGTCGGCCAGCAGGTGCTCGACGATCTCGCCGTCGGTCATCCGCTGGTAGCCGAGTCCGGCATCGCGGTAGGCTCGTGACGTCTCGTCGAGCAGCGCGCTCGCACCCAGGCGGTCGGCGAACCGCCGCAGTTCAGCGGGAGCGATCCGACGTTTCCGCAGGTCGACGTAGCTGACGGCGATCCGCCGCTCGCGGAAGAACCGCTGGGCAGCCCGTGTGTCCCTGGAATTGTCGAGACCGAACACCTGGATATCCGGCATCCGCTTGGTCGGCGTCTTCGACAACGGCGCAGGCATGCAGGCATCGTGCCACGTCGACCTGTCTCGGCCGCTACCGGGTCGACGGGCCGGTGACCGGGTACCATCGCGACACAGTCCAGGAGGTGTCTCGTGACGGTCTGGTTCACGGTCAAACTCGATGATCGGCCGGGTTCCCTCGCCCGTCTCGCCTCGGCGCTGGCCGATCGAGGCGTGAATATCACCGGGATCGTGGGTGTGGCCGAGGACACGGACGGCGCGCTGATGCTCACGACCTCGGACGCGGCGGCGACGCGCGAGGCGTTCGCCGGCCTCGGCCTGCCGTTCGAGGAGCACGACCCGACGGGCGACATCGAGCCCGACACCATGTCGGTCAACGACCTGCGCCCGGGCGCTGCCGGTCGCGGTTCGCTCGGCTGATGCCGCGCCGACGCGCGGTCGAAACGGCGGCGATCCGGTTCGACATCGTCGATTCGGCAGCCGCCCTGGCCGCCGTCAGCGACGCCGTCAGCGCGATCGGCGGGCGGATCCGGGCACTCTCGACGGTCCGTCTCATCGATGGTGACCCGGCGCTCGTCGAGATCGAGCTCGAGGTCGAGGGGGTCTCCGAGGCAGCCCTGGTGCGAGCCCTCGAGGCGGTCGAGGACGTCCGCACGGTCCACCTGACCCGTGCCCTCGCGCAGGTCTTCGGCAAGCGCATCATCGTCGTGGGCGGCGGCGCCCAGGTAGCCCAGGTCGCGCTCGGCGCGGTCAGTGAGGCGGACCGCCACAACCTCCGCGGCGAGCGGATCAGCGTCGACACGATCCCGCTCGTTGGCGAGGAGCCGATCGCGGCGGCCGTCCGGGCGGTGGCCGACCTTCCCCGAGCCCGACTGCTCGTCCTGGCAGGATCGATCATGGGCGGCGACATCAGCACCGCCGCCGAGGAACTCCGGTCGGTCGGGATCCCGATCATCGCGCTCAACATGGTCGGCTCGATCACCGATCACGTCGACCTGGTCATCTCCGACCCCGTCCAGGCCGGGACGATGGCGGTCATGGCCGTTGCCGACACCGCCACGTTCGATCTCGAGCGGCAGCGCGGCCGGCGCTACTAGTCGGGGACCCCCGGATGCGCGTCGCCACCTGGAACGTCAATTCGCTCAAGGCTCGACAGGAGGCCGTCGAGAACTGGCTGGGGCGAGCGGCCCCGGACGTGCTGCTCCTGCAGGAAACGAAGTTGACCGATGGGGATGCCCCGGTCATGGCCTTCGCGATGGCCGGCTACCAGCTCGTCCACCACGGCGAGGGTCGCTGGAATGGTGTGGCGATCGCGGTCCGACAGGGCCTGTCCGTCGGCGACGTGGTGACCAACTTCGGGGACGGTCCGGTCCGTGACTCCGGGCCGGGAGGCGCCGGGGCCGAGTCGGCGAGCGACGACGATTTCGATCCATTCGACGAGGCCCGGATGATCGCGGCGAGCGTCGACGGCCTGCGGGTGGTGAGCCTGTACGCACCCAACGGGCGGGTCGTCGGATCCCCGTTCTACACCGGCAAGCTCGCCTGGTTCGAGCGTCTTGCCAGGTGGGTCGGCACGGCGGCCGAGGCGGCCGAGCCGCTCATCCTCGGCGGCGACCTCAATGTCGCGCCGACCGACGATGACGTGTGGGATACGGACGCAGTCCATGGCGGTACCCACGTCTCGGAGCCGGAGCGTGCCGCATTCCGGGACCTGCTCGCGCTCGGGCTGGTCGACGCGTACCGCCTGCGACACACCGAGACCGGCCGGTTCTCGTGGTGGGACTACCGGGCCGGCATGTTTCACAAGAACCTGGGCATGCGGATCGACCATCTCCTCGTCTCCCCCTCGCTGGCGGATCGGGTCGTCGATGCCGAGATCGATCGGGACGCCCGCAAGGGGCCGCCGGTGCCGTCCGATCACGCCCCGATGCTCATCGACATCGACGAGAAGGGCGCCCCCATCGATCCGGATTGGAGTGGCGCGCTTGCCCGGATCGCGGCCAGGACCAGGCCGAAGCGGTAGGGCCAGGCTGGACGTGGGCCTCGCGAATCAGGTGGCGGGCATCAGCGATCGTGAACGTCCCATTGCCCGAGACGCGGCCCAGCACGGAACGCCTGTGTCGGCTAGCCTCCGCGAGATGTTGTCCCAGGCGAACCCTGAGATCCAACTGGTCGATCTCGAGAAGCGCTTCCGCGAGGTCCGCGCCGTCGACGGCGTCTCGATCGACATCGCCGGCGGCGAGTTCTTCTCGCTGCTCGGACCATCCGGTTGTGGCAAGACGACCACCCTTCGGATGATCGGTGGGTTCGAGCTCCCGACCGGGGGACGCATCCTGTTGCGCGGCCGGGATATCACCAACGACCCGCCCGACAAGCGGCCGGTCAACATGGTCTTCCAGAACTACGCACTGTTCCCCCACCTCGACGTGGGCGCCAACGTCGGCTTCGGCCTCAAGCGCAAGGGCGTGGCGAAGGACGAGACGGCTCGCCGGGTCGGTGAGGCCCTGGAACTCGTCCACCTGACCGGCTACGACCGGCGACGCCCCAACCAGCTCTCGGGCGGACAGCAGCAACGGGTCGCCCTGGCCCGGGCGCTGGTCAACCGGCCGAACGTGCTGCTCCTCGACGAGCCGCTGGGGGCGCTCGACCTCAAGCTTCGCCGACAACTCCAGATCGAGCTCAAGCGGATCCAGACGGAGGTCGGGATCACCTTCGTGTACGTGACCCACGATCAGGAGGAGGCGCTCACGATGAGCGACCGGATCGCCGTGATGCACGCCGGCAAGGTCGAGCAGCTCGGGACCCCGGAACAGCTGTACGAGCGGCCGACGACGCGGTTCGTGGCCGACTTCATCGGCTCGACCAACCTGTTTCGGGGCACGATCGAGGGCGACGGCCGGGTCCGCTTGACGTCGGGCGATGTCGCGCTCGTGGATCACGACGGGCTGGCGTCCGGGACCGAGGTCGAGATCAGCGTCCGGCCCGAAGTCATCGCACTCGTCCCGACCAGTGCCCAGGGAGCGATCCAGGCTGTCGTGGAACAGACGGCCTACCTCGGCTCCACCATCTCGTATCGTCTTCGCACGGCAGGCGGTCTCGGCCTGACCGTCCTTTCACCCAAGGCCGGGGTTCGATTCCCGGTCGGAAGCGACGTGGCCGTCGCCTGGTCCCCATCCGAGGCGTTGGTCCTCGGACGCGGGCCGGTCGGCTCGCCCCTTGTACCGGAGGAGACCGCGCCATGACCGATCGCCACGACGGATCGTCCATCGACCTCGAGAAGCAGCTCGTCCGGTACATGGTCGAGCGGCGGCTGACCAGACGCGACATGCTCGAACTGATCGCCAAGGTCGGAGCCGCAGCGGCGCTTGCCCCGGTGATCGCGGCCTGCTCCAGTGCCGCCGGATCCGCTGCCCCGATCGCCTCGAAGACGGTTGCCCCGGCCGCGTCGCCGACCGCGGCTGGTTCGGCCGCGGCCGCCGCGACCGCGACACCCGCCCCGACCCCGGTCCCCACCCCGGAATCCGAGCTGTACATCTACAACTGGACCGAGTACATCGACGAGAACGCCATCCCATCGTTCGAGGAGAAGTACGGGGTCAAGGTCACCTACGACTTCTTCGGGAACCTCGATGAGGCCTACGCGAAGCTGGGCAACGACGGTGGCGGGTACGACGTGTCGTTCCCGACGGGCGTCGATATCCCCGCCCTCGTGGCCAAGGGTGCGGTCGTCGAGCTGGACAAGTCGCTCATCCCGAACATCGTCAACCTGGGGGCGGAGTGGATGGATCCGCTGTACGACCCGGGCAACGCGCATTCGGTGCCGTACATGTGGTGGACCACGGGGATCGCCTACGACAAGGCGAAGATCAACGAGAACCTGACCAGCAGCACGTCGCTCTGGGACGAGCGGTTCGCAAAGCACATCGGGATGCTCGATGACTGGCAGGAGGTCTTCGGCCTGGCGCTCATCCAGCTCGGACTGAACGCCAACACGACGGATCCCGCAGAGATCGACCAGGCCTATCAGCTCCTCGACCGCCAGCGGCCACTGGTGCGGACGTATGACACGAACACCCGTCGGATGATGACCAGCGGCGACGTCTGGATCGGCCAGATCTGGGGTGCCGACCTGTATCGGATCCAGAAGCGGGTCAAGAAGGCGCGCTACTACATCCCTTCGGAAGGCGGGGTCAAGGGCTCGGACACGATGGCGATCTTCTCCGGCGCGAAGCACCCGATCGCAGCCCACCTGTTCATCAACCACATGCTCGATGCGCATGTCGCCGCGGACAACACGAACTACATCTACTACATGGGTCCGAATGCCGCGGCCAAGGAGTTCATCCTGCCGGAGATCCTCAACGATCCGACCCTGAACCCGGACCAGGAGCTGGTCGGCAAGCTCCAGGAACTCCTCGACCTGGGTCCGGCGGTGCGGGATGAATACCTGCAGCGCTGGCATCAGCTCGGCCGCTAGCGAGGACGACGCACCACCCCCGGCGTCATGGCCGGAACCGTGAACGAGACGACATCGCGCCCGTCGCTGATCAGGCGGCTGGCCGCGAGCGTGATGCTCCTGCCCGGCGTCGCCTGGCTGATCATCTTCTTCCTCGTCCCGTTGCTGATGATGTTCGTCGTCAGTCTCGGAGCTCGAGGTGAGGCGGATTCGATCGTCTTCGACCGGATCTCGCTCGACAACTACGCCCGGGCGTTCGACCCGGTCTTCCTGCCCACCTTCTGGAACTCGATCCGGTTCGCGCTCGCCACGACCGTGCTGTGCCTGCTGATCGGCTACCCGATCGCCTACTGGATCAGTCGCTACGGCGGCCGGAACAAGACGCTCCTGCTGATCATCGTGATGCTCCCGTTCTGGACGAGCTATCTCATCCGAACGTATGCCTGGATGACGATCCTGAGCGACAACGGCGTCATCAACTCGGTCCTGCAGTCGCTGGGCCTGACCTCCGAGCCGATCATCCTCCTGAACACCGACTTCTCGGTCATCGTCGGGATGACATACGGCTTCCTGCCGTTCGCCATCCTGCCGCTCTACGTCTCGATCGACCGGCTGGATCCAGCCCTCGTCCCGGCGGCCAGGGACCTGTACGCAAGTGGTCGGGCCGCGTTCCGACACGTCACCCTGCCGCTGACCATGCCGGGCATCGTCGCTGCCTCCATCCTGACCTTCATCCCGGCCCTTGGTGACTTCGTCACCCCGGACATCCTGGGTGGGCCGGAGACGACGACGATCGCCAAGATCATCCAGGAGCTGTTCCTCCAGGGTCGAGACTGGCCGTACGGGGCCGCCCTCGGCTTCCTGGTCATGGTCTTCACCCTTGGCGGCACGCTCCTCGCACTCGGCCCACTTCGTCGCGAGGTGGCAGGGACGTGAACGGCCGTAACCGGTGGCTGTCGGCGTACGCGGCCGTGGTCTACCTGTTCCTGTTCACGCCGATCATCATCCTCATCATCTTCTCGTTCAATACCTCGGAATTCAGCTTCAGCTGGGAGGGGTTCACCCTCGACTGGTATCCGATCCTCTTCGGCAACGAGCGGTTGCTCGAGGCGGTCTCGGTGACGATGCGGCTCGCTGCGGTCACGGTCGTGGGGGCCACGATCCTGGGGACCGTGTTCGGGCTTGCGCTCGCTCGATTGCGATTCCGCGGTCGGGCGGCCACGGAGACGCTGCTCCTTCTCCCGATGGTCACGCCCGAGATCATCATGGGCCTGAGCCTGCTCATCTTCTTCTTCGCCGTGATCGGCGGACGAGGGTCGTTCACCCAGCTGGCCCTAGCCCACATCACGTTCTGCATCAGCTACGTCGCCGTGGTCGTCCGGGCCCGCGCCGTCAACATGGACCCGCATCTCGAGGAGGCGGCCCGCGATCTGGGAGCCTCGGCCGTGGGGGCGTTCCGGTTCGTGACCTTGCCGCTCGTCGCGCCGGCGATCTGGGCGGGGGCACTGCTGGCATTCGCCCTGTCGTTCGACGACTACGTCGTCACCACGTTCAACGCCGGCGTCGGCTCATCCACCCTGCCGCTGTTCATCTACGGCAAGATCCGGTTCGGGATCACGCCTGAGATCAATGCGATCTCGACGATCATCGTGGCGGTGACCGCCGTGGCGATCCTGGTGGCGTGGCGAGTGGGATCGTTCCGTGAGGATGGCGATGTCCGCGTCGTTGCGGACGAGGAAGCCGCTCCCTAGCGATCGGCCCGCGCGTCGGCCTTCGCCCGAGACCCGGCCCGGCGACTCGCGGACGTGGCATCGTGGGGCAGGCGCATCGCCGGGACCGCGCCGTGCTCCGGTTGACCGTGATCCTCCACCTCCAGTGGCGGCGGGATGTCGTACCGGCTGCGGACCGTCCGCTGGGTCCCGACCCCGTCGGCGGCGTACCGATCGACGGCCATCAGGTCGAAGGCGTGGACGCTGGGCTCCTGGTTCGAGTACCGGCCCGCCGTCCAGCTTCTCGAGCGGGTGCCGACCTGCTGCAGCTCACAGACATGCCAGTCCTGCCGATTCGTCAGATCCCAGAAGGCGATCGCATCGGACGGGTCGAAATCCGGTGCCGCGATCGTGTCCGGCTCGAACAACCACTGACAGACGACCCTCGTGTGACCCGCTCCGGCCGGTTCGAGCCGGTGGACGAGCAGGTAGTCGGGGTGGATCGACAGGAAGGTCGTCGGCCACAGGAGGTAGTAGTCGATCCGTCGTTCATCGAGGTCGGTCATCCCGGCCATGGCGGGGCGCCCCCCTCGGTGGCCACCGTCGAGCGCCATCGTCTCGGCATCACCGACGAGTTCCATCCAACCGCCCTGCCACGGACCGTTCGGCGAGTAGTCGCCCCCCAGATCGTATGGCGTGAGCTTGTTGAGCTGCGGGTGGATGCCCGGGCAGTGGTAGCACTCGCTGTAGTTCTCGGCGATGAACTTCCAGTTGGCGTCGACTTCGTAGGTCTCGGTGTGGGCGACCCGGAGCTTCCCGAAATCGAACCGGTCCAGATGCGGGACCAGATCGTCCAGCCACTCGATGAGTGGTTGTGGGTCCGGATCGAGGCTGACGAAGACGAACCCCTGCCAGGTGTCCACCCGGACCGACACGAGCCCGTACTCGTCGAAGCTGAAGTCCTCCAGGTCATCGGTGTGCTTGGCTCGGATGAGCGACCCGTCGAGATCGTAGATCCAGGCGTGGTACGGGCATTGGAAGCGGACCGCCTTGCCGCAGGGCTTCTCGACGACGGCCGTCCCACGGTGCTGGCAGACGTTGTAGAACGCACGGAGGACCTCGTCGCGGCCGCGCACCACGATCAGCGGCTCGTCGTCGACGGTGGCCAGGAAGTACGTGCCGGATGAAGCCGCATCCTCCTCGCGCCCGACGATCAGCCAGTCGCGGCGCAGCCACTCGGTCCGCTCGAACTCGTGGACCGCGTCCTCGTGGTAGGCGCGACCAGGCAGCAGTGAGGCTGCCCGGTACGGCTTTCGGACGGCTGCGATCTCTGCGGCGGTCAGGGGCGAGGATACGGTCACGGTCGTCTCCTGGTGGCTGGGGTCGTCGGCTGACTGGTCATGGCGCGGGTTCTTCGTGGGTAGCCGGTCCACGACCGGCCAGTTCGCGTCGCCGGTTGTGCCGACGTCCAGCGCTGCCGGGGCCGGTCGCGACCACGGGCTCCGGTGCGACCGGGATCTCCGGCAGACGTTCCTGGCTCACCAGCCCGGACGCGATGATCCGACGAAGTTCGGCATCGGCGACGGGGTCGGTCTCCACCTGCCGGTACTCGCCCAATCGGCGATCGACCTCGTCGCAGGCGCGCTGATAGGTGTCCTTGCCGCCCTGTTTCAGCCACGCCTCCCGGTTGTCGCGGTCGACCACGGCGGACGGCAGGTACAGCTCGGTCGGCCAGTTGGCCGTGGTGTGGTCGGCCATGATCAGGTGCTGATCGGCCAGCAACTGGTCGATGAAGGCACCGACCGGCAGATCGTCGACCGGTTTGACTTCCCGGACGAAGCGGAGCGCCTGACCGCACATCTCGTCGTCGAACACCAGCTTCGGCAGGCTGAACACGAGGAGGAAGTCGAGCATCCCCGGACCCGACACGGAATTGACCCCGGACAGGGCGGCGATGAGCGCACTCCCGAAGGTCTCGGCACCCGCCTGCGCGTCGAGGATCGGCCCATCGGACAGCGCCATGTACGACTGGCTCGGCAGGCCCAGCCACTTCGCCACCGCGACATAGGCCGCATCGAGCTGGAGCGCCTCGATGGCCGACATCGGGGAACTCGCGATCTTCATGTGGAACGTGGCCGGTGCCCCGCCGAACAGGACCGGCGCGCCGGGTCGGATGATCTGGGCCATCGTGATCCCGGCCAGGACATCGGCGGTGTGGAAGACGGTCGCCCCGACCACCGTGACCGGCGCGATCAGCCCCATCAGGGTGACCGGCACGATCTCCACTGCGATGCCGGCCTCGACGCAGTCGATCAGATTCTGGCAGGAGTCCTCGCTGTAGCGGAAGTTCCCCGTCGCGGTGATCGTGAAGATCGACATCGGATGGGCGATGAGATCCGCCCGGTCGGCCCGGAACAGCTGCATCATCTCCACCATGCGCGGGACGCCGTGCTCGGTGAACGCCCCGGAGACGACCGGCTTCTTCGAGTTCGTCAGGGTCATGTACAGCCGCCACGCGTCCGAGACACCCGGCTCGATATCGTCATTGGTCGAGAACGCGGTGGCCAGGTACGGGATGTTGGTCAGTCCATCGGCCAGCCGGACGTACTCCACGAAATCGGTAGAGTCGGCCAGTCGAGTCTCGCCCGTCCGGTGGTCGAGCACCTTGAGTCCGGAGGAACCGGGCACGAAATGGACCCGGTCACCGCCGATGTCTGCGTGGACCGCGCCGTCCCGGTCGTAGAGCAGGAACGAGCCGGGGGCCGAGGCGATGGCAGCCTCGACGACGTCGCGCGGGAAGAGGACCCGATCGCCGCTGGCGTCGAGCGGCAGACCGTGCTCCAGGAGCCGGCGTCGCATCTCCTGCCCACGGATCTCCATCCCGACCTCGGACAGGACCCGCTTCGCCTCGTCCACGATCCGGGCGATGAGGTCCTCGTCGAGCATGTTCAGGGATGGCCGCATCTGCGTTCCTCGAGTCGGTGCGAGGGTGATCATGGGCAGCGTACCCGGCGGCGGACGGAAGCGGAGCGGCAGGAGCGGGACGGTCGGACCATCGTCCGATGGTCCGGGATGAGGATCCTATTGCCACGCATGTCGCGCCTGATGCTCCCCGGAGTCCCACCAGACGCGACACGCGACGGACCTACCGGAGCGTCGACGCCAACAGGTCCCGGCTCGCTCGATCGGCAAAGGCCAGGACGATATCCGCCGTCTGGGCATGGATCTCGACGCCTGGGGCGGAGCCACTGATCCGGCATAGCCGGACCGACCTGGTCGGTGCCGAGCGGCGGAGCCGGATGGTCCATCCCGCGTCCGCCGCCTTGAGCGACAGATGGGACATCTCGGGCAGGCTCGGGTCGGGTGCGAGCGAGACCGTGCAGGCGATCGGTCGGTCATGCGCGACCACCTGGCTCTCGATCCGGCCGCTCCAGCCGGCCTCGAACGTCGCCCCCGTCGGGATCGGCGCCGCCTCGGGTCGTCGTCGCCGGTCCCTCCTGATGACCGGATACCCGAGTTGCATCCCGATCGCGATGAGCACCGCGATGACCGCCGGGAGGAGGATCAACTGGAACGGTTCATCCCGGCGCGGGACCGGCGGCACGTCCGCATCCAGGAACCCGATCGTGCCGGCGCCCTGCGCTCCGAGCGACAGATGCCCGGTCATGACGACGTGGCCGACCTCGAGCGGGACCGGCGCCGTGACGATGATGTAGTGCTCCGGATCGCCCCCGGCGTAGAGGTGGTAGACCGACCCGTTCGCGTTCTCGACCTCGACCAGCTCGCCCTCCAGCCGGACCCAGGTCGTATTGGCCGGGATCTGCTGGGTCCGCACGTCGTCGAAGGTGAGGTCGGTCGGTCGCTGGCTCGATCCGATGGCGACGGTCGGGATCGCCGACACGAGTACGAGCGCGCCGACCAGCAGCCAGGTCGCCCGCCTGGATCCACCCAGCACCCGACGCACCGTGTGTGCCAGCCAGCCCGGTATGGCCACGACCCGATCAATCAAGCGTGACCTCCTCATGCCAGTGCGGGATGTGGGTCGCGAAGCCCAGGGCCCGGACCTTTGGCTCGATCGCGATCTGCGCTTCCGGATCGCCGTGGACGAGGAAGACGCGTCGCGGGTAGCCGGGATCGCCGGGTTGTCCGGCCGGCCGCCATGTGGCCGAGCCAATCGAGCAGCTCGTGTTCGTCGGCGTGGGCGGAGAACCCGCTGATGGACCGGGTCGAGCAGCGCACCTGGCGGACCTGGCCGTCGAGCTTCACCGTCTTCGCCCCGGCCTGCAGGTGCGCCCCCAGCGTCCCCTGCCCCTGGTAGCCGACGAACAGGATCGTGGCATCGGGGTCGTCGATGAAGCGGCGCAGGTGGCCGACGATCCGCCCGCCGGTGAGCATCCCGTTGCTGGCCACGATCATGTATGGCCGGGGTGCCTGCTCGATCGCCTGCGATGCCCGCACGTCGTTGGTCACGGTCTGGTTCGGGTAGTCCAGCGGCGTCGCGCCTTCGCGCAGCAGCTTCGCCGTCTCTTCGTCGTAGTAGTCCGGATGATGCCGGTAGATGTCGGACGCCTTCGATGCCATCGGCGAATCGAGGTAGAGCGGGAGCAGCGGGATCTCGCCGCGCTCGATCAGGCGGTCGAGTTCCCAGACGACCTCCTGGGTGCGTCCGATGGCGAAGGATGGGACCAGCAGGACGCCATCGGCTTCCGCGACCATCCGGACCGTCTCCGCAAGGACACGGATGGATTCGGCCCCGGGTTCATGTTCCCGGCCGCCGTAGGTCGTTTCGACCAGGACGTAGTCGGCGCCGGTCATCGGGGTCGGGTCCCGCAGGATCGGGGTCCCGGGCCGGCCCAGGTCGCCCGAGAAGACGATCATCCGTTCCTCGCCGCCTTCGACGTCCTGGACCCGGACGCGGATGATCGCGGAGCCAAGGATGTGTCCGGCGTCGAGGAACGTCGCGTGGATCCCGGGTGCGACGTCGACCTCCTCGCCGTAGCGGACGGGTTCGAACGATCCGAGCGTGCCCTCCGCATCCTTCGCCGTGTACAGCGGTGCGTCGAGGTCGATGTCGAGGTTCGGGGGTTGGGCCCGCAGCTGCGCCTCCGGATCGGTCGGCCAGCCGTCCTCCGGTCGGCTCGATGGCCGTTGCCACGTGCTCGACCTCGCCGGCCGCCGCCAGCTCGAGGGCGGCCTGGTAGCGGTCCGCCTCCGCTCGATCGTCGGCTTCGACCTTGTCCGGGTGGCGCTTCTCCCAGCGCGCCTCACGCTTGGCGAACTCCTCGTGGAGCTTGCCCGAATCGAGGAGGACGAGCGTGGCCAGCTCGATCGTGCCGGCGGTGGCGTGGATCCGGCCGCGGTAGCCGTGCTTCACGAGCAGCGGCAGGAGGCCGCAGTGGTCGAGGTGCGCATGGGTCAGCAGGACGGCGTCCAGGTCGCTCGGCTCGAAGGCGAACGGGATCCGGTTGCGGATCGATTCGTTGGGGCTGCCCTGGAACATCCCGCAGTCGATCAGGATCCGGGCCTGCTCGGTGACGAGCAGGTATTGCGAGCCGGTCACGGTGGTCGCGCCACCGAGGAACTGGATGTGCATCACCGCATGGTGCCAGCGTCGGCGTCGGTCTGCCCTGCCGTGGCGCTATCCTCCGGTCCGATGGACGTCGAGGCGGTGGAACGGTCGTACGCAGCACTGCTTGCCGCCCTGGGCGACATCGTCGTCGCCCGCAGCCGAGGGACGCCGGCCGACCCGTCGAGTGGATCGACCGTGGCGCTGGCCCGGCGCTATCGGGCCAGGCGACGGGCGTTCGATCCGATGCTCGACGCCCTGGCCGGCCCCGGCCATCCGGCCCTTACCGAGGACGACGCCCGGGCGGTCGCCAACATGCGAGCGACGTTGCCGTGGCTCGATGAACTCGAGCCGACGCCGGGGGCACGGCCGGTCGAAGGGGGCGGCACGGACGAGCCGGCGGAGATCGCCCGCGCCCGCGCCAGGCTGTTCGACCGATACGGCCGTGCGGCCGACACCATCCGGTTCGGTTCACAGACGCTCGACCGGCCGACGATCCTCGCCAGGCTCGCCACCGAGGCGGACGCGGGCCGCTCGCAGGGCCCTGTTCGAAGCCATGGAACCCGTGTGGCGTACGGTCGACGGCGATGGGGGCGAGGCAAGCCCATACCGGCCGCTGCTCCGGGCCAGCGCCGATCGATGGGCCAGATACGGCTCGCCGATCGAGGCGAACGCGATCGCCCTCGGCCTTCGACCTGGCTCGCTCGAACCGATGCTCTGGCGGATCCTGGCGGCGTGGCGATCGGTCCTGCGTCCGACCCGGGTCGAGCCCTGGGACTTTCGCTTCGCGACCGGGGCGGCCGCGAGGCGACTCGATGCGCTCGTGCCCCCGTCCCGGCTGCTCGAGCTGAACCGGACCTATCTGGCCACGCTCGGCGCGGACCCGATCGACGATCGGGATCGGCTACGACGTCCTGCCCCGGCCGGGCCGGCCGCTGGTCCCGGTCGCGTTCACCATGAGCATGGGAGCGTTCGACACCCCGGAGCAGCGGCCGGGGGCCTGGGTGCCACGGCCGCCCTGGGTCTTCGCGACCTATGCCGAGGGCGGGATCGGGAATCTGCTCGAACTCCTCCACGAGAGCGGCCACGCCATCCACATGGCGGCCGTCCGGACACGGCCCGCATACCTCGACTTCCCCGAGTCGAGTGCAGCCTTCCTGGAGGGCACGGCGGACGTCCTGGGCTGGGATGCCGACGAGCCCGCCTGGCAGGCCCGCTGGCTGGGTGCTGCCGCCGAGGCCCGCGATGCGACCCTGGCCCGCTATGGGTCGGTCATGCTCGACGTGTGCTGGGCACTCTTCGAGATCGAGCTCCACCGACATCCAGATCGGCGGCCGAATGACGTCTGGTCCGAGATCACGGCCGACGGGCTGGGGGTCGAGCCGCACCCGGAGTGGTCGTGGTGGGCGCTCCGCGGCCAGCTCATCGACGGGCCGGGATACCTCGCCAACTACGCGCTGTCGGCGATCATGGCCGCCGCCGTCCGGGCCAGGATCGTCGAGATCCGCGGAGCGTGGTTCGCGGGTGACCCTGGCTGGTACCGGTTCGTCGCCGACGGGTTGTTCGCGGCCGGGGGATCGACGCCGCCCGCCGACCTGCTCGCGGCATTCCTCGGCCGGACGCTCACCGAGGATCCACTCCTGGACGATCTCCGGCGAGGCGGGTAGCCGGGCCGATCAGACCGGGATCACCACCAGGGCGTCGATGGCGACCGCGAGGAAGAGCAGGCTCAGGTAGCTGATCGAGTACTTGTAGAGCCGGATGGCGCCCGCGGTGGAAGCCTCCTCGGAGGCACCACGACGCCACAGTCCGTAGGCCTGCCACAGGAAGATCGCGCCGAGTCCGACCGCGGCCACGAGATAGATCAGGCCCATCCGTCCGACGGCGAACAGGACCAGCGAGATCGCGACCATGAGGATCGTGTACAGGCCGATCTGCCGGGTCGTCTCCGGGATGCCCTTGACCACGGGCAGCATCGGGACACCGGCCGCCGCGTAGTCCTTGCGGATCCGGAGCGACAACGCCCAGAAGTGGGGCGGCGTCCAGTAGAAGACGAGCAGGAACAGGATGATCGCCGGCATGCCGACGCTCCCGGTCACCGCGGCCCAGCCGATGACCGGCGGAAGCGCACCGGCCGCGCCGCCGATGACGATGTTCTGCGGCGTCGAGCGCTTCAGCAGGATCGTGTAGACCACGACGTAGAACGCGATCGCGAGCAGGGTCAGGAACGCGGCCGTCAGGTTGACGAACCAGGCCATCACGACGAACGAGATGACGCCGAGCACGAGGCCGAAGACGACGGCTCGTTCCGGTTCCACCTGGTGGGCCGGCAGCGGTCGTCGCCGTGTCCGGGTCATCAACAGGTCGATGTCACGGTCGAGGTAGCAGTTGATCGCGTTCGCGCTCCCGGCGGCGAGGGTCCCGGCCAGCATCGTCCAGAAGACGAGGGCTCCCCAGTCGCCCCAGTCGACACCGCTCGCGTTGCCCGGCAGATCGCGGGTGGCAAGGACCATCGCCGGGACCGTCGTCACGAGCAGGAGTTCGATGATCCGTGGCTTGGTCAGCGCGATGTACGCCCGGATGGTGTCCTTCGTCGTCGGCTGCCGCGGCGTTCCGGCACCGGCATCGGCGTCGGCGAGCGGTCCCGATCCTGCGGGGGCCGTGATCCGGGCGGTGTAGTAGCTCGTGACCGTCAGGCCCGTGAGCATCGCCCAGATCACCGCTCCGAGCGCCAGGTGGAGGGTCTGGGTCCAGGCGGCCAGCTGGGTGAGGACCTGGGCGCCGCCGACGACGACCTGGATCGCGAACAGCGACGCGGCGCCCACGGCCAGCCGGACGAGCGTGGGATGACCACGCTGGGTTCGCCAGGCGACGACGGCGAGCAGCACGACGATGAGGCCGACGAACCCGGCCACCCATCGATGGAGGACATTGGCCGCGGTCACATCGGTCACCGCCGGGAAGAACGATCCGTCCATCAGCGGCCAGTCCGGGAAGACGAGAGCGGATGAGGTGGCCGTCACGTGCGAGCCGAACAGCAGCAGCGCGAACGTGATCGCGGTCGTGAATGCGGCCAGCAGGGTGAACCGTTGACTCCCACCCCGACCACCGATCCTCGCCGGGTAGCCGGCCCGGACCGTGAGGAACACGAGCAGGGCGACCAGGATCAGGGCGGACGCCAGATGGGCCGTCACCGATTCGCCGCTATTGCCGAGCCGGACCGTCTCGCGACCGAGCCATGCCTGGAACCCGACCAGACCGACGGCCGCGATCGACGGCCACAGGATCGACCGGCGATCGCGGTAGTCGCGGATCGCCAGGACGGCGAGCGCCAGGATCTCGAACCCGATGATGACCGCGACGGAGCGGTGGATCCACTCGATCCAGGCCTTGGCGTCATCGAGTGGCGGGATGATCTGCTGGTGACAGAGCGGCCAGTCGGGGCACCCGAGACCGGACTCGGTGGCGCGCACGATGACACCGATGGTCACCAGCCCGAGGGCGGTCGCCAGGGTCAGGGCTGCGAGCTTCTGGAAGCGGTTCACGGAGTCGCCATTCTAGCGCGGCGGCGCATTCCGGCAGACCGCGATACCCTGACGCCGATGTCCCCCCGACGCGTGGCCCTGAGCCTGTCCCTCCTCGCCCTCGTCGTGACCGCATGCAGCGGGTCCGCATCGACCCCCACCACGTCCGCTGCCCCTTCCGGGCGCAGCGGCGAACGCCGTCTGCGACACGGCCCCGGATGTCGGCGAGGTCGCCGGCTGGGGCACGCCGGCCACGGCACCGACGCTGACCCCGTTCCTGGTGTCCTCGGCCATCACCTGCGGGCAAACGCGCCTCCTGTTCCTCTACCTCGACAGCCAGAACAACGTGGCGAGCGCGCCTGACCGGACGGCCTCGGTCGCGTTCTACGATCTGGCGCGGGACCCGGAGAAGGTCGTGGCCACGGCCCAGGGCGCGTTCGTCTGGACGATCCCGGACGTCCGCGGCATGTATGTCGTCGACGTGAACCTGCCCGAGGCCGGGACCTGGGGAGCCGAGTTCACGACCGAGGCGCCCGGCTCCCCCGCCGAGACCGTCCGCCTGACCTTCGCGGTCATCGATACGCCGACGACGATCCCGGTCGGCCAGCCGGCGCCCGCATCGGTGACGCCCACCGTCGCCGACGTCGGTGGCGACGTCACCAAGATCTCCACCGACCCAAACCCGGATCCAGCCTTCTATCAGACCTCGGTCGCGGACGCGCTCGCCGCCCATGACCCATTCATGCTGATCTTCGCCACGCCGAAGTTCTGCCAGACCGGCCAATGCGGCCCGACGCTCGATTCACTCAAGGCGGTGGCCGCGGCCAACCCGGACGTGACCTTCATCAACGTCGAGCCGTACAAGCTGCACGACGTCGACGGTCAGCTCCAGCCGGTGCTCGACGCGAACGGCCAGCTCATCGCCACGGACGTCACGAACGCGTGGGGCCTGCTGGCGGAACCCTGGATCTTCGCCGTCGATCGAGCGGGGATCGTGCGCGGCTCATACGGCGTCACGATCAGCCAGGCCGAACTCGACGCCGATCCTGCCGACCATCAGCGCCGGCGGCTGACCGACCGCTAGCTCGCATCCTCGAGTCGGATGGCGACCTTCTCGCCATCCTGGACGCGGTACCAGACCCGGACCGGACTGGCCGACGCCTGGTGTTCGATCAGATGGCCCGGCGGGAACTGGGCACCGTTCTCGAGGACCCCGATCGTGAATTCGAGCGTCCCCTGATCGGTCGTCCGCAGGCTGAACCCGGACACCTTGTCGAGCCCCTGCGAGTCGACCCCGACGACGACGCCGACGACCGACGGCGCATCGCTCGGCGCCCCCACGCCGGACCCAGCGGACCGACCGAGGACGAGGACGACTGCCCCGGTGACCACGACGAGGGCGACCAGGACGGCCGCGAACAGGTTCCGGCTCCGTCGATCCAACGCTCAGCCGGTCAGGTCGTTGCCGGGTCCGCGACGCCGGTGCCCGTGCCGGTGCTTCCCGGTGCGTGGAGGGGTGTCCCGTCGGCACAGCGCGGGCAGGTCTCCGGTCCTGGCGCATAGGTCGGCAGGTCGAGCTGCCAGAGCGAGCGGAGCGGATAGACCCGGCCAGTCGACGGCGAGGTCAGCGTCGTCCGGCCGCCGCTCCGGTCGACGAGCACGACGATCTCGACGATCTCGCCGCCCATCGCCTCCACGGCCGGGAGCATCGCCAGGAGCGAGCCGCCGGTCGTCAGGATGTCGTCCACGAGCAGGACCTGCTCGCCGGGCTCGATCCGGAACCCTCGGCGGAACTCGCGGTGGCTGGTCCCGTCGTCCCCGCGGACCTCCTCGGCGAAGATGCTTCGGACGCGGAGATGCCGAGCGGTCTCGAAGGCGAGGATGACGCCGCCGGTCGTCGGCCCGGCCACGAGGTCCACCATCGTCGCCCCTTCGGCGTCCCGGCCATGGGCCGCGAAGTAGCCGCACAACTCGCTCGTCGCGGCTGGATCCTGGAGGACCTGGAACTTCTCGACGTAGGCGTCGCCGTGGCGGCCGCTCTTGAGCAGGAAATGCCCCTCGCGAAACGCCCCGGAGCTGCGGAAGAGGGCCTCGGTGCGGAGCGCGATCGTCTTGCGCATGGCGGCATCGAGTGCCGGTCGAACGGTGGTCATGCCCTGAGTCTACGCGGGTCGGCACGGCGGGCGGTCATCGCCGGTCGCGACGGCTCACTTACGGCCGGTATTCGACGCCTTTGGCGGATGGCTTGCCGGCCTTCGCCGGCAGGGCGGTCCCGATCAGGTCCCGGTAGGAGCCCAGGCCCCGCCGTTCACACTCGGCATCGAGCTCGTCCACCAGCCGGACCGGGATGGTCGGGTCGGCGAAGATGGCGGTCCCGACCTGGACCGCGACCGCACCGACCGCCAGGAAGTCGAGCACGTCCGCCAGCTCGGTCACCCCGCCGATGGCGACGACCGGGATCCGGACCGCCTGGGCCGCCTCGTACACGACCCGAAGCGCCACCGGTCTGACCGCGGGACCGCTCAGCCCGCCGTAGATATTGCCGAGCAGCGGCCGGGTCCGGTCCGGCCGGACGGCGATCCCCGACAGGGTGTTGATGGCCGTCAGTGCGTCCGCCCCGGCATCCTCGATCGCCCGGGCGATGGGACGGATGTCGGCCACGTTCGGGGAGAGTTTGACGAGCAGCGGCAGGTCCGTCGCCCGGCGGACCGCGGCAGTCACCTCCGCAGCCGCGCCGGCATCGATCGCGAACTGGAGCCCGCCCGCACCCACGTTCGGGCAGGAGATGTTGAGCTCGATCGCGGCGATGCCCGGGACCCCGTCGACCCGCCGGGCGACCTCGACGTAGTCGTCCACCGATTCGCCGGCCACGTTGACGATGACCGGGACCTTCCAGCGGGCCCACGTCTCGGCGTACTTCGCGACCACCGCATCCACGCCCGGGTTCTGCAACCCGATCGAGTTGAGCATCCCGCCCGGCGTCTCCGTCACCCGCGGGGTCGGGTTGCCGATCCGCGGCTTGAGGGTCGTCCCCTTGCAGCAGATGCCACCAAGCCGGTCCACGTCGACGACATCGCCGTATTCGACGCCATAGCCGAATGTCCCGGACGCGACGAGGATCGGATTCGGCAGGACCAGTCCTCGACCGAGATCGACGGCCAGATCGGTCATGCGGCGCCGGCTCGTGCGGGGACTCTTTCGGCCCGGCAGTCGCAAGCCACCGGGTGGATAGAAATGGACGTCGCTGGGCGCTTCGATCTGGATCTGGGTCGGCCGGATCCGCCACCCACTGGGCGTCACGCCGTAGGCGCGGGCAAACGCCCGTGAGAACGCCTCGTGGGAGCCGAATCCCGCCTCCAGCGCGATCTCGAGGATACCGAGTCGAGTCGTCACGAGACGGTAGGCGGCTCGCTCCAGGAGCAATCGTCGTCGAAAGGTGGCCGGTGGCTCCCCGGCGACCGAAGAGATGATCCGATCGAAGTGATAGCGCGACAGGTACACCCGCGCCGCGAGATCTTCGCTCGTCACGGAGTGGTCATCCAGCGCGTCCGCCAGGACATCCACGAAGGCGACGAACGTATCACTTGCAGCGGTCATGACCCGATGTTGGCAGCCGGCTGCTCGGTCGCGCTTGATCGCGCTTGCTGATCCTCGCCGGGATCGCTCACGACCACCCACCATGCCAGGCGATCTCCTCCGACGCGAAGACCGGACCCTCCCGGCAGACGCGCTGCGGCACACCCGAACTGCCCATGACGACACAGCCGAGGCAGGCCCCGACGGCACAGCCCATGTTCTGCTCCATCGACACCTGCAGGAAGGCCTTGCGGCGGGCAGCCGGGGAGCCGGCCGGTGCCGACTTGCCGCCGCCCCGTTTGCGGCCCAGGTTCGCCACGCCCAGACGCTCCCGGCGACCGGCGACCGACCGAGCCAGGGCGGCCAGCATCGGCATCGGACCGCAGGCGAACGCCTGGTCGGCCCACCCCTCGTAGTCGCCGACGAGTTCGGTCACGTAGCCGTGGTGGCCGAGACTGCCGTCGTCGGTCGCGACGATGTACTCGACCTCGTCCGGGAGCAGATTGGACGGGTAGACCTCCCGAGCCGACGCCGCCCCGAACAACAGGGTGACCCGCCGCCCGTCGCGGATCGCCTCATCGGCGAGCATCCGGACCCCGGCCATCCCGAGTCCGCCGGCGATGAGCAGGAGGTGTCGGCTCCGGGGATCGACCTCGAACGGGCGGCCGAGCGGTCCGAGCAGGTCGATGGCATCGCCCGGACGGAGGTGGGTGAACCAGTCGGTCCCTCGCCCGATGACCCGGTAGTGGATGGTCACGATCCCGGTCGCCGCGTCGGCGGTGTTGAGCGAGAACGGGCGGCGCAGGATCAGCCCCGAGAAGTCACCGGGCCGGGCATGCACGAACTGGCCCGCCCGGGCAGCGCTGGCCAGGGCGGGGGCGTGATACGCCTGGAGCCACTGGCCCGGCAGGATCTCCCGACTCTCGACCAGCTCCGCCGCCGCGAGCTGCATCGTCACGCGGTCGGCTCGTCCTCGCCTTCGGCCGCGTCGTCGGCGTCGTCGGCACCGCCCGCCTCGTCGGCTCGATCAGCCTCTGCTGCGTGATCCTCTCCGTCTTCGCCCTGCTCTTCACCGTCGTCGCCGTCGGCCTTGCCAAGCTCCGGAGCGACCGACGGGAATGCCTCGGCGAGGGCGTCGGCCAGGTCCCCGAAGACGTCGGTCGGGTCGTAGAACTCGACGAGTTCGTCGGCTCCATTGAGCGTTCGCCACTCGTCGTCGCTGTCCTCCGGGATGACCTCGGCATGGAAACCCGAGGCCGTCAGCGACAGCCGCTCATCATCGTCGTCGACGATGATCAGATCCCCGATCACCGTGACCAGACCCGCCGCCGCCGACCCGAACTCGTCGAGCAGGCGCGCTTCGCTGCGCTGGCTCCGCTCCTGATACTCGAGTGAGAGGTCGTACAGCCGCCGGGCGGCCGACTCGTCGTCGTCCTCGGTCAGCGATACGGGCTGGCCGGCAGCCCAGGAATCCGCCGCCGCCGCGTAGGGGTCCTCGCTCGGCGACACACCTTCTTCGGGCGAGATCCCCGAGACTTCGAGCAGATCGCCCTCGGCCGTGGGTTCAGCCGGCAGCCCGGCGGCCTCGCGGGAGGCCTCGCCGAAGGCCGCATACACGTCGGCCGGGTTGTAGAGCTCGACGAGCTCCGAGACCGATTCGATGACCTCGGTCTCGTTCACCCATTCTCCGGTCAGGTCATCGAGGTAGCGACTCCGACTCCGGAACGAGAGATCCGGCGCGATCGCGAGGTAGTCCGGATCCTCGTCGATGAGGGTCAGCCCGCCGAGCACGGCGATCCGATCCTTGTGGCGATTCAGGAACTTGTGCAGCTGCTCGGTCGATTGGACGATGAAGTCCGAGCGTTCGAGGGCAGCATCCGCCGCAAGCTCCCCGAGCAGATCGTTGTGGCTATCCATCTGGTCGCCTCCGGGCTGTCGGGGATGTCTACGGGTGGTACTCGAGATCCGGACCCATCCGCTCTCGAAGGAACATGGAATGGTGGCGTTCGAAGATCCACTCGCCGGCGCGATGTCCGAGGGCGCGGGTGGCCTCATCGGCCTCGAGCTTGTCGAGCGTCGCGTAGTCGGGCAGGTCGAGCAGGATCACGTTGTCGAAGTCCCAGCCGTGGGCAACGTTGAACCAGCCCAGGAACCGGATCCCGAATTTCTCCTCGTAGTCCTTCACCTGCTTCGGGAAGATCGTCCGCATGAAGAACTTGAAGAACGGGTCACGGCCGCGGCGAACGCTGAAGTAGGTCGCGAGCACGGGCACGGATGCAGTCCTCCTGGCGATCGATCCGGCGTCGCGCCCGACGCCGAAGGGCATTGTCGCACGGGGCCGACGCGCACGAGCGAGACGCGCGGTCATCGGATGGGTGTCAGGTCGGGTCGCCGGTCTCGTCAGCGTCGGGCTTGGTGGGCTCGTCGCCGGTGCGCTCGTCGCCGGTGGGCTGGTCGCCGGACGGCGACGGTTGAGCGCCCGACGCCGCGTCTTCCAGTTCCCCCACGGTCGGCGTCCCGCTCGCCAGCGGTCGCCGGCGCCCGCGTCGATCCGCACTGACCAGACGCAGCAGGAAGATGATCGTCTGGCCGGTGAACAACAGCAGGAGGATCACCGCGAACAGCAGCAGGGCGCTGATCGTGGGTGGCCAGTTCCAGGCGACGCTGAGCGGGGTCAGGATCACGAAGATGACCAGGATCACGAGCTGGAAGCGGAAACAACCGAGGCCCGGTCCGCGCTCGGCCTCCAGGACGTCCCCCTTGTACTGGACGGGCCCGGTCGCCCTCGGGCGGCGCGGCGGCGTCGGGTCGGCTTGGTCATCCGGGCGGTCCCGGCTCGTTGGCAAGGCCGTCGACGACCTCGACGTTCGGCAGCGCCGCCAGGATCTCCGGGGGAGCGATCACCTTCCAGGACCGTGAGCCGCCGCCGAGGACGATCCGCCGCCGGTCCATCACCCGCTGGTCGACCCAGATGGGCATGTCGGCGGGCAACCCGAAGACCGTCACGCCGCCGATCTGCATCCCGGTCAAGGCAGCCGTCTGCTCCGCCGGCGCGAACGATGCCTTGCGCGTCCCAAGGCGGTCACGGATGGTCCGATTGACGTCGAGTCGATACGGAGCGAGCGTCACGCACGCGGCGAACCTGGGTGGGTCGGACTTGCCGATGACCACGATCGTGTTGGCGGAGTCGTCCGGCGCGAAACCGTAGGCGGCGCAGAACGCGGCCGTGTCGGCGAGTGTCGGGTCACAGGCGAAGAGGGCGTACTCGACCCCGAGCGGGTCCAGGTGCGCCGTGAGCCAGGCGCGCCCGGCGGGATCGTGGTCGTCCATCTATCGGCAAGGGTACGACGCCACCGCCGGCCACGCGTGCCGGTACCATCTCGGTCCGATGTCCGACCCACCGTCCCGCTTCGACTGGCACCCCGAACCGGAACTGATCGACTACGCCTCGGCGGATTCGCGCCCGGCGATGGAGCGCCTCGGCGCGGACAGCTGGGCCGCCGCGCTCGACTTCCTGTACGACCAGGCGACCAGCCGCGCGTACGGCGATCCGGCGCCCTACCCGGCGCTGCGGGCATCGTTCTTCGGGGCCACCGGGGAGCCGGCCCCGGCACCGGACGCCCCGACGCCGATCCAGGGGATCCTCGACGAGTTCCGCGATCGCCTGGCGGGCGGCCAGATGAACGCGCAGCACCCGCGCCAGTTCGGCTACTTCACGCCACCTCCCCTCCCCGTCTCGATGATGGGCGAGCTCATCGCCCAGATGACCAACCAGGGCGTCGACGTGTGGCATGCCGGTCCGCTCGCGTCGTTCGTCGAGGAGGAAGTGGTCCGCTGGCTGTGCGACCTGATCGGGTTCGGGTCCGGCTCGTTCGGGCTGCTGACCTCCGGCGGCGTGATGGCCAACTTCATGGGCATGGCCCTCGCCCGTGACATCCACCTCGGCCGGCTCCTCGACGCCGGCCGCCCGCCCCGGGGCGCGATGCTCGAGGACGTGCGCGTCTACACATCGGACCAGGCCCATTTCTCGGTCGCTCGCGCGCTCGACCTGCTCGGGTTCCCGCCGGCGACGCTCGTCGTGCTCCCGTCCGACGCCGACTTCCGGCTGCACGGCGCAGTGGTCGCCGATGCGGTGGCGCGGGATCGGGCCGCGGGGCATCGACCATTCGCCATCGCGGCGGTGGCCGGTTCGACGAACACCGGCTCGGTCGACCTCGTCGGCGAGCTGGCCGACGTGGCCGAGGCCAACGACCTGTGGCTCCACGTCGATGCGGCCTACGGCGGCGGGGCCCGGCTGTCGCGGCGCGATCGCGACCGCGTGCCCGACCTCGATCGGGCCGATTCGGTGACGGTCGACCCCCACAAGTGGTTCTTCCAGGCCTACGACATCGGCGGATTGCTGGTCCGCGATGGCAACCACCTGGCCCAGGCCTTCGGCGGTCGGGCACCCGAGTACTACCGAGGCGGCGAGACCGCCGAGGACGATGACCACGGCGACCAGCTCAACTTCTACAAGCTGAGCTTCGAGGGCACCCGGCGGTGGCGCGCGCTCAAGCTGTGGATGTCCTGGAAGCACCTCGGCACGGACGGCTTCGGCCGGCTCATCGAGGCGAACGACGACCTGGCCGCGCTCCTGGCCGAACGCTGCGCCGCCGCCGACGACTTCGAGGCGATCCCAGCCGTGCCCGAGCTCTCGGTGGTCTGCTTCCGCCACCTTCCGGGCGGTCGCGGCCGCGGCGGCGGCCATGCCGACCGGCGAACTCGATGCCCACCAGGATCGGCTCCAGCGAGCGCTCGAGGTCTCCGGTGACGGCTGGCTGACGACGACGCGATTGCGCGGCGAGACCTGGCTCCGGGCAGGGATCGTCAACTACCTGGCGACGCCGGCCGATATCGACCGATTGCTGGAAGTGCTTCGGAGCTCGACCGAAGGCTGAGCGTTCGTCCGCGATCTCCGGAACCCGATCCTCATCGGGGCCGTGATCGTGCGTCGAGCCGATCCTGGATCCGGTACCACTCCCCGACGACGGGCAGGAACCACGGGCGGCCCTCATACGGAGCCGGGACCAGGGGGAAGCGCAGCTTCGTCAGCACCGGCGCCTCACCTCCGGCCAGCCACGCCCCGACCGTCGTCCCGAGGTGGGTCATCATGGCGATGCCGGTGCCGCAGCAGCCCATCGCGTAGGCCACCCCGTCCGAGGTCCGCCCGACATGGGGCATCCGGTCGAAGGTGAAGCCGACGTTGCCGCCCCAGGCGTAGTCGATCCGCCGGCCGGCCATCTGCGGGTGGACCTCGAGCAGGCCGCGATGCAGGATCTCGGCCATCCGATCGATCGACGTCGGCAGGAAGCTCGCCCGGCCGCCGAAGACCATCCGACGATCGGCCGAGATATGCCAGTAGTACAGGAAGTTCTTCGTGTCGAAGAACGCCCGGCCCTTGGGTGAGAGCTCCCGGACCAGGTCCTCAGGCAGCGGCTCGCTGGCGATGATGTAGCTGCCGATCGGGATGATCCGCCGGCGGAGTGACGGCGCGACGCCGTCCGTGTAGCCGTTCGTCGCCACCAGGACGTCGCGGGCCAGGATGGCGCCGCGCGCGGTCTCGACGACGTAGCGCCCGTCGGCCTGGCGGCGGACCGTCCGGGCACGCACACCCTCGTGCAGGTCGGCGCCGGCTCGATCGGCTGCGGCGGCGAGACCCGCGAAGTAGCGCCCGGGGTGGAGGAGCCCGCTGCTCGGCACGATCAGCGCCCCGTGGTAGATATCCGACCCGATCTCCTCGCGGACCCGCTCGACCGGGATGAGCTGGGACGGGACCCCGACGCCCGCCAGGCTCTCGCGTTCTTCCTCGAGCAGGCGAACATGCGACCGGGCGAAGGCGAGTTCGAGGTGGCCGACCTCCCGGAAGTCGCAGTCGATGGAGGCATCGGCGATCAGCCGCTTGACCGTCTCGTATCCGGCGAGGGTGTCCTGGTAGAGGGCGGCGCCGGTCGCCTCGCCGTACCGGCGGATGAGCTGGCGCGGGCCCCACTTGTACCCGGCATGGACGATCCCGCCGTTGCGGGTCGAGGCGCCCCAGCCAAGCGTCTCCGCCTCCAGCAGGGTGACGGCGACGCTTCTGGCGGCCAGCTCCCTCGCCGCGTTGACGCCGGTGTAGCCGCCGCCGATGACCACGACATCGGTGGAATCCGGCAGGTCCCGGCCAGTCCGATCCGGCAAGGCCGGCATCGTGGCGCTCCAGAGCGATCGACGCTCGTAGTCGCGGTTCAACGTGGACGTCGCCATGGCTTCGGAAGCGTAGCCACTGGCGGCAGATCGGGCCGGCCGGTCAGGCGTCGGCGGCCTCATAGGCCAGCCGCCCGCCGGCCATCGTCAGGAGCACGCGCCCGCCCAGGTCCATCCCGAGCAGCGGCGTGTTCTTGCCTCGTGATCGGAGCGTCTCGGGCGTCACGGTCCAGCGGTCCGAGCGGTCGAACACGACCAGATCGGCAGGTGCCCCTTCGACCAGGCCGACCGAGCCGGCCCGTCGCGACCGATCACCGAGGATGGCCGCCGGGCCGGTCGTCAGGGCCTCGATCGCCCGGAGCAACGGCAGCCGTCCCGCGTCGACCGCGGCCAGGATGACCCCGAGCGCGGTCTCGAGACCACAGATCCCGTTCGCGGCCGACCCGAACTCGACCGCCTTGTCGACCTCGGTGTGCGGCGCATGATCGGTGGCGATGGCATCGGCGGTCCCATCGACGACGGCCGCCAGGCAAGCCATCGCATCCTCGGCGCGGCGGAGGGGCGGATTGACCCGCACGGAGGTCGAATACGGTCCGGCGTCCAGGACCGAGTCGGCCCACGGATCGCGGGCGGATCCGGCCTCGTCCACGGCCTGCCACGACCAGCGGCGGGCGCCGGCGACCCACTCCTCGGTCATCGCCAGGTGATGCGGTGTCACATCGCAGGTGACCGGCAGCCCGCTGGTCCGTGCCGCCCGGACGAGATCCAGCGACGCCTTCGTCGAGAGATGGGTGAGGTGGAGGCGGGCGCCGGGCACGTCACGGGCGACATCCCCGAGGATCGCGATCGCCCGAGCGACGGCGGAGACCTCGGCCGCCACCGGCCAGCCACGCAGCCCGAGGACCGTCGCGACGTAGCCGTCGTTGGCCTCCGCGCCGGTCGTGAGGGTCAGGTCTTCGGCGTGTTCGACGATCGGCAGCCCGAGCGCCCCGGCGTAGGCGAGTGCGGAACGGAGGATCGGCCCCGACCGGACCGGCGAACCGTCATCCGAGAAGCCGACGACGCCGGCATCGGCCAACTCGCCGAGGGCCGCCAGCTGCTCCCCTCCCCGGCCGGCCGTCACCGCGCCGTGGGCCAGCAGTTCGACGGGCGATCCGGACGCGAGCGCGGCGGCGCGGATCAGCGCCAGGACGCCCGGTTCGTCCATCGCCGGCGTCGTGTTGGGCATCGCGCAGACGGTCGTGAACCCGCCGTGTGCCGCGGCCGCCAGTCCGGAGGCGACCGTCTCGGCCTCCTCATTCCCCGGCTCGCGCAGGTGCGTGTGCAGGTCGATGAAGCCGGGGGCGATCACGATCCCGTCGGGCTCGATCCCGGCGGCCTCGGCACCCGACAGCCAGGTGACCGCCTGGAGGATGCCATCGCGGACCACGATCTCGCCCGGACCCTCGCGGTCGGACGCAGGGTCCACCAGCCAGGCGCGGCTGATCTCCAGGTCCGGTCCGCTACCGGTCGTCACGTGGACTCGATCGCGTTCGGCTGGGTGCCGGCGAGGAGGTAGAGGACGGCCATCCGCACGGCGACGCCGTTGGTGACCTGGTCGGTGATGACCGATCGGTCGCCGGCCGCGACATCGGCCGCGATCTCCACGCCCTCGTTCATCGGCCCCGGATGCATGACGAAGGCGTCGGGCCTGGCCAGGGCCAGGCGTTCTCTGGTCAGACCGTACCGGGCGGCGTATTCACGCAGCGACGGCAGCAGGCCAGCAGCCATCCGCTCACGCTGGATCCGGAGGGCCATGACCACGTCGGCATCGCGCAGGGCCTCGTCCACCGATGTCGTCACGTGGAAGCGGCGGCCGGCCGCTGCGCCACGTCCCGCCCAGGCTTCGAACCCGCGAACGAGCGTCGCCGGCCCGCACAGCCACAGGTCCGCCCCGGCCGCAGTCAGCGTCCAGATGTTGGACCGGGCGACCCGGGAATGGAGGATGTCCCCGAGAATGACGATCTTGCGGCCCGCCAGCGATCCGCCCGGCAGCCGCTCGCGCATCGTGTACAGGTCGAGCAACCCCTGGGTCGGGTGGGCATGCCAGCCATCGCCGCCATTGAGGACCGAGCCTCCGAACGTCTCGGCGGCCAGGTACGGTGCGCCGGAGACGGCGTGGCGGATGACCAGCATGTGGGCGCCGAGGGCCTCGACCGTCCGCACGGTATCGACGAGCGACTCGCCCTTCGATACGGATGAGCTCGCCGCCGCGATGTTGATGACGTCCGCGGACAGGTTCTTGGCCGCCACCTCGAACGACACGCGGGTCCGGGTGGATGCCTCGTAGAAGAGGATCGTGACCTGGCGGCCGCGCAACGCCGGGACCTTGGCGATCGGCCGGGCGAGGACCTCGCGCATCGCGTCGGTCGTGCGCATGACCAGGTCGAGGTCGTCGGCCGACAGCCGGTCCACGTCGAGCAGATGGCGGTGGCGCCACGGCACGGGCTCGGTGCCCGGGACGGCATCGACCGATGGAACGGTCACGACGGTCAAGCCATCGGCTCCGCGGTGCGTTCGGGGATCACCCGATCGATCTCGACCCCGTCCTCGCCATCGATCTCCTCGAGGTGGACCTGGACCTGCTCCTCGCGCGAGGTCGGCACGTTCTTGCCGACATGGTCGGCCCGGATCGGCAACTCGCGATGTCCCCGGTCGACGAGCACCGCCAACCGGATCGCCTGGGGGCGGCCGAAATCGACCAGTGCGTCCATCGCCGCCCGGATCGTCCGGCCCGTGAACAGGACGTCGTCGACGAGGACGATGGTCCGCCCGTCGATCCCGGATGGCAGTGCCGTGCCCTTGACCACCGGCTGTTGGGCGACCATGGACAGGTCGTCCCGATAGAACGTGATATCGAGGGCCCCGACCGGGATCTCCACCGCCTCGTTCGCCTCGATCGCGGCCGCGATCCGGTGGGCCAGCGGCACGCCGCGCCGCTGGATACCGATGAGCAACAGGCCGTCGGTACCGGCCTGCTTCTCGACGATCTCGTGGGATAGCCGGATCGTCGCCCTGCGGATCTCGTCCGCGGTCATGATCTGACGGCCGCTCATCGCTCCTTCCCGGCCTCACTGGGCCTCCCTGGCGGCCTCACGGGGCCGTGGCTGAAGGGACAGTCAGAGGATACCGCGCCAGGGCCATGCCGATGCAGCCAGAATCCGGCCGATGCAGCCAGGGTCAGTAGACGTAGACCTTCACGGTCGTCGTGCCGGCGTATGACGGACAGCCGCAGACCTTGAAGAAGTCCGGTCGGTACAGGTCCACGATCCGGCTCGGCTTCTGGGGCCCATAGTCGGTGACGACCCGCTGGATGCAGCCGCCATCACCGCAGATGATGACGACCGTTCCTCGCGGCAATCGCATCGCCGTCGTCCCGTTGTCGTAGAAGGTGGCATAGCCGGTGAGGGTATAGAGCGCCGGCTTGCGGACCGATCCCGGCGTGGCGTCCGCCTGCGTCGCCGCCGGTCGGCCAGTGAGGATCGGCTGGGCGCCCATTGCTCGCTCCGAGATCGTCGTCGCGGCGGCCATCGCGCCGGCACCGGCCGCAGCTGCATCAAGGGGCCCGATCGAAACGGTCGATCGTGACGTCGTCGCGAGGATGTCGAAGGTCTGGAACGCGCTGGCGGGGATGGGCTCGACCGGGCTGGGGGCCCGTGAACCGGCAAGACCCGGGAGCGCGACCAGGGCGAGGGCCGCGGTGAGCACCGACCCTACGACCAATCTGGACGGCCGCATTGAGATAGCAACGATACGCCGGTTCGCGGGCCGATGCAGCGGCGTCCCGCGCCGCGAAGGCTCAGTGGATCAGGACGACGTCCACGACCGGGCCGCTTTCGACCGCACCGACCGCATCCTTCGCCCAGGCCACGATCTGGACGCGACTGCCCTCGCCACCTTGACCCGGCGGCGTCGCCCAGGCGAGCCGCCCGTCCCCGATGGAGAAGCCGGACAACGCCGTGACGTCACGTGGCGCTCCGTCCGGTTGCGTGAGTTCGCCGGTATCCGGGTCGAGATGCCACAGACTGAGCCGGCCGAGATCGGGGTCGCCGCTGTCGGCGATCCAGATCGCCAGCCAGGATCCCGTCTCGTCCCACCGGATATCGAAGTCGCCGACCTGACCGTCGATCATGGGTGTCCCGGCGCCATCCCCCTGGATATCGCCGTCGGGCGTGAACCGCTGGAGGACGAGCGATCCGGACGCCGGCACGGCGGTGAGCCCATCTGCGCCGACCTGGACGGTGCCGTTCCAGCCGACCGCCCACGTACCGGTGGGGTCGACGACGGGGCGCCATATCGAGGCATCCAGTGTCGTGACCTGTCCGGTCGCGGGATCCATCAGGAAGGACGCCGGGGCAACCTCGCCGCTCGCATCACTCCCGAGGCCGAGCGCTCGACTGCCGAGCATGTGGTCACCGAGCCAGGAGGCGAAGACACTGGCATGGTCGTCGGTCAGCGCGTGGGCCGATCCGTCGCCGACATGCCACACGTAGATGTCTGGACCGGTCGTATCGTCCGAGGAGCGGGCGGTGAAGGCGAACCATTCACCATCCGGTGAGTAGGCGGCGGACTCGCCTACCACCTTCACGCCGGAGACGATCGCGAGCGTCGCGGCCACGGTCGGCTCGGGTGTCGGGCTCGGTCCGACGGTCGGAGTCGCGGTCGGCTCGACGGTCGGGCTGCCGGTCGGCTCGACGGTCGGGGTCGGGGTCGGGGTCTCGGTCGGTGGTGGTGGATCGCTGACCAGATCCGTGGGCGACGCGACGACCGACGGGGTCGGCTCCGGCGTCAGGCTCGGCTCGATGGACGGCGCGGGGCTCGGAAGGACGACGACGACGACCGAATCGCTGCCGGACCCGTTGGAACCGACGACGATCGCCTGGTTGCGCACCGGCGATTGTGAGATCGATCTCGGCGTGACCGTGAGATCCACCGGTGTGGCGTTGCCGTCCGAGACCGGGGCACAGTCGGGCTGGCGGTCCTTCGAACAGACCTCGCTCACGTCCGTCACGTTGAACGCGAGTGCGCCGTCGGCGGCCGTACCCACCCATCGGACGTCGCCCGCACCGACGACGATCGGTGTCGGGCCGGGTGTCGCCGCCGGGCTTGCTGCGGCGACCGGCGCCGGCGTCGTCGTCGGGGCGACCAGCGGCACCGGCGTATCCAGCCAGCCGCCGGAGAGGACGCTCGCACCGATGACGACGGCGATGACCGCCACTCCGGACAGCACGCCCAGGGCGGGTGCCGGTCGGCCAGTCCGACGCCCGGCCGAGCCGCCCGCAGCCGAGCCGCGCGCCGCACGTTCCTGTTCGATCGCAGCCGACGTGCGTGCCCACAGATCGCGCGGGGGTATCGTCTCCTGGTCGCCCAGGCGTCGCAGGGAGATCCGGTCGCTCTCATAGGCGGCCGCGACCGCCCGACAGTCCGGACACCCGACCAGGTGGTCGCTCGAGCCAGGTCTCATCCGCCGGCTCGAGCGGTCCGTCCAGTCGCTCCGCGGCCAGACCGCGCGCTCGTTCATGGACCGCGTCGGGGCCCATCGGTCCGGTGGCGGCGAAGGCGCAGCGCTCGACTCATCGGTGTTGCTCCGGCGAATTGGAGGACATCGCGTCTCGCTCGGCCTCCGCCTCGGCATCGGCAGCGCGCTCGGCGGCGAGGGCCTGGCGAAGACTTTCCCGGGCGCGCGTCAGGAGCGCTCGGGCGGCGACATGGCTGACACCGAGCGCGGCCGCCAGCTCCAGGCCGGTCAGGTCGTGGAGTTCGGCCAGGAGCAGGGCCGCGCGCTGGCGTTCGGGGATACGCGCGAGCGCCCGTTGCAGGTCGCCGGACAGATGCGCGTCCATGACCAGATGCTCGGCCGATGGCGACGATCCGTGCGACTCGCCGGTCCACGGGAAGAATCGGATGATCTTGCGGCGGCGGATCTCGTCGAGCGCCACGCGGTGGGCGATCTGATACAGCCACGCCCGGGCGTTCTCCGGCTTCTCCAGCGTGTCGTAGTTCTTGTATGCCTTGACGAACGCGTCCTGGGTGAGGTCGGCCGCCAGTTCCGGTTCCCGCAGCATCCGCAGGAGGTAGGCGTAGATCTCGCCGTGATGCTTGGCGAACAACGACTCGATGAAGGCGTCGGCCGCGCCCTGATCCCATGTCCCGCTCACGTGCGACGGCCTCGGTCCGAGCACGAGTCGGCGCTCGGACGGTCCGCGTATGACGTTGCTGGAAGGATCGGCGACCACAGGTTCTCCGGGCGGGATATCGGACAAGCCACGGTCATCGGGCGGCGCGCGCTCGTCGGGCCAGAGACGACGGGCCGCTGGTCCGTGTGACGCCGAAGGCTTGCCAGGAGCCCGGGCTCAACCCTGGCTGACTGCATCACGGTCCGCCCGGCCGAGGAGTTCCTCCACCGCATCCTCGGGCGAGACGGGATTGACGGGAAGCCCCGTCCCCAGCTCCAGGCCCGCGATCTCACGCAGCCGAGGATGGATCTCCCAGTGCCAGTGATACGTGGCGTCGACCTGCTCACGCATCGGGGCCGTGTGCAGGACCAGGTTGTAGGGTGGTCCGTCGAGGCTGGTCGCCAGCCGCGCCAGAACCTGGCGGAGGGTCTCCGCCGTGCCGGCGACATCCTGGTCCGTCGCCCGACCGAAATCGGCTTCGTGGCGGCGCGGGACGATCCAGATCTCGAACGGGGAACGCGATGCGTACGGGGCGAAGGCGACGTTCGATGCGTCCTCCCAGACGAGGCGCTCCGGCCGCAGCGGCTCCTCCCGGACGAGCCGGCAGAACGGGCACTCCCCTTCCCGGATCACGAACCGGGCGGCACCCCCGAGCTCCTCGGCGATCCGATGCGGGATCTGCGGCAGGTCATAGAGGTCGAGGCAAAGATGGTTGGTCCGGGCGCCGGCCTGGGCGCCCCAGTTCTGGACGACCTGGACGTAGTCGGTCTGGGCCGTCGCCCGCGCTGCCGCCAGCGCGTCGCGGGCCGCACCGAGCATCCCTTCGATCAGGACGTTCCCGACCGCATGGAGGGCACGATGCTCCTCCGGCGGCGCGACGATCGTCCGCCAGCTGCCGGTCGCTCGGGCCTGGGCGAGCGCGACCTGGCCGAGACCGTTGTCGAGGGCGCGAGCGTCGACATCGGTACCGACGACATGGAATGCGAAATCCTTGAGCATCCGGATCCGGATCCCGTCGCCGGCCGGTGTCGAGCAGTTGGCGCAGCCGAACAGCTGGTCGTCGACGGGCTCGGCGGCCCGTGCGAATTGGTCCCGGTGGAACGCCCGGTCCACGACGGTCGCGACCCACCAGCCCGTGATCGGGTCCTTGCGCAGTTCGAACAGTCCGGCAGCCATGACGGTCAGCGATCCGCCACGCGGGCGCCGAGCCCGGCGGCCAGCGCTGTGCCGAAGATCCGTCCCGCGCGCTCGACCGAGTCGGTCGTGGGTGGAGCCGGTGGCGATCCGAGTTCGCGAGCGATCGACGTCGATACGACATCGGGCATCCCGCACGCATCGATCAGCTCGAAATCGTGCAGGTCGACAGTGACGTTGAGGGCTACGCCGTGGTAGCTGACCCCGCGCTCGATACGCAGACCGAGTGCGCCGATCTTCCGCGGGATCGGACCGTCGGCAGCGCACCAGCAGCCCGGGTGGCCGTCACGCCGTGACGCGCGCACGCCGTGGGCGGCACAGGTCTCGACCAGGGCCGCCTCGAGGGCTCGAACCAGCGGCCTGACCATGAGCCCGCGATCGGCCAGCGCGATGATCGGGTAGGCGACCAGCTGGCCCGGCCCGTGGTAGGTCACCTCACCGCCGCGCTCGACCCGGATCACCTCGATGCCGCGGTCGGCCAGCGTCGCCGGATCGGCCCGGATGTGGGCCGGGTCGGCGGACCTGCCGAGGGTCAGGACGCGGGGATGCTCGAGCAGCAACAGCTGGTCGGGGATGCGGCCGTCGGCCCGTTCGGCCACGAGCCGCTTCTGGAGCGCGAGGCCGTCCCGGTAGTCGACCCGTCCGAGCCACGAAACGACGATCGGCCCCGGGTCAGGGGTCGACCCGTGCCGCCCGGGGGTCAGCGCTTCGATCGCCATCGTCCGCACGATAGCAGGACGGGCCGACCGGACCATCGGCGCGGGGCAGGGCCGTCGGCGAGTGGCCGGGCTAGGTGGTGGCGAGACCGGGCACGATCCCGGTCACCGTGGGCGACTCGATCGACGGCGCGCCGGACGCGGCATCGTACGGCTGGAACGTGAACCCGCCACCGGTGACCTTGGTCACTCGATGGAACTCCAGGGAGTACTCGGAATAGGCCTCGTGGGTCAGCGCTGCCGCGCGGACGTGGCTCGGGCCGCCGGAGGCCGCGCGCGCCTGGGCTCGGCTGTCCCACAGGCAGAACGACATGCATCGCCCGTCTGGGCAGGTCGGCCCCCTGAAGTAGTGGGCGTACCCCGGTGCGGACATGGCCTCCTGGTGGGCCCAGTCGTCGTAGGCGTTGAGCCGATCCTCATCGACGCCCGGCCGCCGGAGCGAGCGGAACGCGACCATGTACCACTCGCCGGCATCGACGTCGTCAGCGCAGGCTGCCCAATCGAACGCCTCGGCCACGGGCAGGTGCGCATAGCGGTCGGAGACCGGCAGCAATCGATCGAACTGCGGGCGACGGCTGTCCATGTCGGTGCAGCATAGCGTCTCGCCCGGCAGATTGCCATACCATGAGAGAGGAGTCAGCCATGATGCGAGACGAAGGTCCCGGTCCGGTCCTCTGCCCCTAGTCGGCCAACGCGGCGTTGATCGTCCAGGCGGTCTCGGCCAGCCGCCGCCGGGCGCGCGCCTGCCACCGGGCGCCGCACCGAGTGGACGGGCCGAGCAACCCGATCGCCCCCACGATCCCGTCCTCTCGGAAGACCGGCGCCACGAGCGCGACCGACCCGTCGATCGACTCGCCCTCGCTGGTCGCGGTCCCGGTCCGGACGATCTCGTCGAGGGCGGATCGGAGCGCCTCTTCGGTCGGCGTGCCCGTCGGGACCCGGTCGAGATCCTGCTCGAGGACCTCGTCGAGGACCTCGCGCGGCGCGTAGGCGAGCAGCACCCGGCCCAATGCGCCCGCATGGAGCGGCAGCATCGCACCCGGCTCGAGCGCCACGCGGAGCGCCTGATCGCATTCGACCTGATGCAGGCAGACCGCTGAAAGGCCGATCCGGCGGACCACCACGGCCGTCTCGCCGGTGTCATGGACGAGCATCCGGAGCGGAGCGTCGGTGACCCGGATGAGGTCCTCCGTGGTGACGATCGAGCCGGTCCCGATGTGCAACTTCGGGCCAAGTCGGAACAGGCCGTCGTGGCGCTCGACGAAGCCGAACTCGCCGAGTGTCCGCAGGTATCGATAGACCGTGGACATCGGCATGTCGAGCAGGGCACCGAGGTCATCCGCGCGGACCTCGCCACGGTCGGCCACCATCAGCAGGAGGCGGAGCCCACGGGCGAAGGACGTGTCCTCGGCCGCCTCCTCCGGCGGATGGTCGCGTGCGGTCGTCATGGCGGCGGCACGGATGGCTCAGGCAGCGCGGACGTCGCGGCGGATGAACCCGACCACGCCGAGTGCCCCAAGGACGATCGCGGGGATGACGAGCGCGCCGTACCGCCACGGCTCGGCCGGGTGGAGGAGCGGGTCGCCGCCCAATGCCCACTTCCAGGGTGACAGCGAACTCAGCGGATCGAGCACATCGCTGAGCGGGAACAGCGCCGACACGAGGTACCCGCCGACCGATACCGCGATGCCGACGCCGAGCACGAGCGACGGTCGGGGCCACCATCCGGCGATCGCGAAGGCGAGGGCGCCGAAGAGCAGCGCCAACAGGCCGCACAGGACGACGGTGGAGACGACGAGACTCGTGTCGATGGTGAGATCGAAGATGACGTCGCTGACCAGCTGGACGATGAGGATCAGGGCGGTCATGACGATCAGCCAGATCGTGCCGGCCACCATCCGTCCGATGAACAGGGAGCGACGAGTGACCGGTTGAGCGAGATAGACCTCCATCCGGCCCGAGTCCTCTTCACCGGCGCTCAGCCCGTTGGCCGTGGCGATGGCGGCGATGGCCAGCAGGAGTGGCACGACGAACTCGTAGAGATTGCCGCGCAGGAAGCCGGCCGGCGTCCCGAACCCGGCCAGACCGAAGGCATCGACGATACCCGCCGGAAGCTGGTCGATGGCCTGGCTGATCCCCGACGAATTGCGGAAGAGCGGCCAGAATGCGACCGTCACCCCGACGAGCGAGGCCAGCCCCAGACCCCAGCCGATGGTGCCGCGCCGCATCTGACGGAGTGGGCCGACGATGAGTTCGACGACGCGAGCGTTCATGACGGCCCGGCGTACAGCTCGAGGAAGGCATCCTCGAGATCGGGTTCTTCGATGACGACGCTCGCGACCGCGTGACGGGCGAGCACCTCGAGCAGCGGCTGGACCGAACCTGCCAGGGTGGCCTCCAGCCGGCGGCCCTCGATGACCGCGTCGACGAGACCGGCGATGCTCGCGAACGCTTCCGCCGGGGCGTCATCGACGAACCACACCTCGATCCGCTGCCTGGCCTTGCCGCGGAGTTCATCCACGGTCCCCTCGGCGACGATCTTTCCCGCGCGAAGGACCGCGACCCGATCGGACGCTCGCTGGATCTCGCTCAGGACATGCGACGACAGGAAGACCGTCGTCCCGTCGTCCCGGGCCTCCTTGACCATGCCCAGGAACTCGTGCTGCATGAGCGGGTCGAGCCCGCTGGTGGGTTCATCGAGGATCAGCAGGTCCGACCGGGTGGCGAACGCCACCAACAGGGCGATCTTCCGGCGGTTGCCGGATGACAGGTCGCGCATCTTGCGGCCCAGGTCGATCTTCAGACGATCGACGATGGCGTCGCGCCGAGCCTCGTCGACGCCGCCACGGAGCGTCGCGATCGAGTCGACGAACTGGGCGGAGGTCATCCGCTCCGGCAGGCGAAGTTCACCCGGGACGTAGCCGATCCGGCCGCGCACCGACACGCCGTCCGCGCGCGGATCCATGCCGAGGACCTGGATCTTGCCGGCCGTCGGGCGGATCAGATCGAGGATGCAGCGGATGGTCGTACTCTTCCCCGCCCCATTCGGCCCGACGAAGCCGAAGACCTCACCAGGGCGGATGTCGAGGTCGATGCCGCGCACAGCCTCGACCGCGCCATAGTGCTTGACCAGCCCATCGATGCGGAGGACGGACTGGGTCGAGACCGTCATGCGGCGCTCGGACGTGACATGGGCGAGTCGACTCTCACAGTCTTCTCACTATGCCACGCGACAGCGCTACAGTGGCCGCGGGAGGCCAGATGTCCATCGAGCGCCGGATCGTCACCGTCCTGTTCGCGGACCTGGTGGACTTCACCTCGCTGTCCGAGCGGCTCGACGCCGAGGACGTGGCGACGATCCAGGATGCGTACTTCGAGGTCGTTCGCGACACGCTCGGCCGATATGGCGGCAGCCTCGAGAAGTTCATCGGCGACGCGGTCATGGCGGCCTTCGGGCTGGGTCAGGCGCGGGATGACGACGCAGAGCGGGCCGTGCGAGCCGGGCTCGCGCTGATCAACGGGATCGACAGCCTCGGCCCCCGGCTCGGGCTCGATGTCGACGACCTGCGGATCCGCGTCGGGATCAACAGCGGTGAGACGATCGTCGGAGCGGCCGTCCCGACCGAAGGCCAGGGCACGGAGCTCGGGCGGGTCACCGGCGACACCGTCAACGTCGCCGCCCGGCTGCAGGCAGCGGCCGACCCCGGGCGGGTCCTGGTCGGCCCCGAAACGGCGCTCGCGGTCGAGGGTTCGATCGAACTGGAGCCGGCCCGGTCGATCGCACTCAAGGGCAAGTCGGATCCGGTCCCCGTTCGCGCGGTCATCCGCGTCCGGCCGGAACCGTCCCGTGCCCTGGCGATGGCTGGGATGGTCGCCCCGACGATGGGCCGGACCGAGGAGCTGGATCGGCTGATGACCGCGGGGTCGGCGGTTCGAGCGGGGGTGACCCGACTGGTGCTCATCCTCGCCCCGCCCGGCGTCGGCAAGAGCCGGCTGCTCGCGGAGTTCTCGACCCGGATCGCCGAGCCGACCGCCGTGCGCGGGCCCTGGAACGTCTGGCGCACCCGATCCCGCCAGGAGCTCGGCGCACCGTACACGCTCATCCGCGACGTCATGACGACCGCCATGGTCGGTGCCGGGCTGGGTTCGGCCGATCGGCGGCGTGCCCTCGAAGGACTGGTCGAAGCGGCAGGCGCGTCCCCGGCCCGCGCGGTCGTGATCGCCGATGCGGTCGAGAAACTGTTGTCGCCCGCGCTGCCGGCTGCGGACCATGCCGACGAGATCGGCGACCGGGACGAGCTGTTCAGCGCCTGGTCGACGGCACTTCGAGTCCTTGCCGGCTCCCGCCCGACCTGCTGGCTTGCCGAGGACCTGCATCGGGCCACGGAGGACGAAGTCGCCTTCATCGAGCGCCTCGGGGCCGACCCCGGCTGGAACGGGTTGCTCGTGGTCGGCACCGCGAGGCCGTCCATGGGGGCCCGGGCCGGCGACACCTGGGATCGGATGGACCTGGCGCCGCTGCCGTCGGTCGATGCGCGAGGGCTCGTCCACGCGCTCGTGGGCGACGCCCTCCCGGCCGAGTTGGCCGCCAGGATCGTGGAGCGGGCCGACGGCAACCCCCTGTTCATCGAGGAGTTGCTCCGTACCTGGGTGAGCCTCGGGACCCTCGACCGGGCCGGTCCGGACGGCACGTGGAGGCTGATGGCTCCCGCGACCGAGGTGTCACTGCCGACGACGATCCAGGCGATCTACGCGTCGCAACTCGATGACCTGCCGGGCGACGCCCGCACGACCGCCCGCCGGGCCGCGGTCGCCGGTCGGCGATTCCCGATCGCGATCCTGCCCGAGCTGGGCTCGACCGACGCTGCGGGAACGGTGGACGAGCTTGCCCGCCGCGCCGTGGTCAGTGGCCCGGCCGAGGACCGAGTCCTCGGTGACACGTTCAGCTACCGGCACGCGCTCGTGCGGGATGCCGGTTACGCGAGCCTGGCCAGGGCCGAGCGGGCCGATCTCCATCTGCGGGTGGCCCGCTGGTTGGAGGCGGCCGCCGGCGAGGCAGTCGACTCGTTCGCAGCCTCGATCGGCGGCCACTATGCGGACGCGCTGGCAAGTACCTCCAGGATCGCGGCCGCGGTCGGTTCCGGCCTCGATCGAGATGCGGTCGCGGATCGCGCAGCCTCGTGGCTCGAGCGAGCCGGCGATCGAGCGATCGAGCTGGCTGCCCACGATTCGGCACGCACTGCGCTGCGGCGGGCGATCGAGCTCACGCGCAGCGAGGACTCCGATACGCTCGGCCGACGGTTGACCCGCCTCGGCGACTCGCTCGCCGGGAGCGGAAACCTCGACGAGGCCATCGACGCCTACGCGCGCGCGACGATCTGTTTCGAGACCGGGCTGGACGCAGGGACCGCGCTCGAGGCGGGCGCCGGACCGGAGGCGCGCGGGCCGACGAGTGCGGACACCGCAGCTCGTCGACGGAACCTTTCGAGGGCGGCCAGGGCCCTGGCCGCCGCACACTTCGAGCAGACACGGTTCTCGGAGGCACTTGCGGTCGCGGACCGTGCCGGCAAGCTCGTCGGGACCGAGGACGACGTCGCGCGGCTGCCCCTCGACCTGATCGCGATCGAGGCACGGAACGCGCTCGTGAACAACGCCCGGTCGCTGCTTCCCGAGGCGACCGCGCTGCGGGCCCGTGGGACCGCCATCGGCGATCCCGACCTCGTCCTGGCGGCGATGCATACCGACGTCAGGCTGCGCTCCGAGGCCGGCGAGGACGACGTCGAGGAATGGCGCGCACTGGCCGACGGGTACGCAGCCCGTGGCCGATGGTCCGCAGCGACCAAGGCGATGCTGAACGCGGCAGCGCGGACCTCGGATGCGGCCGCCTTCGAGGCACTCGCCGTCCGAACGGACGCGCTCGCGGAAGCTCGGGGGCAGACGGAATCACGGGCCTGGCTGGCCCAGACACGGGCGCTCCGGGCGTTCGCGACCGGCGACTGGGACCAGGCGACGGACCGGGCGCTGTTCGCGCTGGGACTCGGCGAGGCCGACAGCTACCACCGGGTGGTGGTACGGACCTGGTTCGTGCTCAGCCCGATCGCGGTGGCCCGAGGCGACCGGGGGATCCTGGAGCGGGCGGCGGCCTGGTTCGAGGTGCGCGATCGCGAGCAGACGTTCCCGGACAGTCCGTACGGGCGGCTGATGCATGCTGCGATCGACATCGACCTGGCATCGGCCGGGCTCCGGCCCAGGACGCCGCCGGATCTCGCCCGACTCGAGCGGGCATTCGGTCTTGCTTACGATTCGGCGGACTGGCTTTCGGCGATCGAGCGCGTCGTCCGGGCGATGCTCGACGACGGCAGGATCGAGGACGCGCGCACGGCCCTCGCGGCTGTCCCCGAGCGGCCGGCAGCGGAGCGGGAGCCGTTGACCGGGATGTCGGCCGCGCTCACCCGAGCGTGGGTCGCCGAGGCGGCCGGCGACCGGGCAGCGGCGGCGAGCGCGGCTCGGGCGGCCCTGGCGAACGACGCCGAGGCGGCCCCCTGGTGGGCGTATCGATTGCTTGGCGTGCTCGAGCGGGTCGGATCGGCGACGGCCGAGGATCTCGATCGCGCGCGCGACATCGAGACCCGGCTTCGCCTGGCGCGCGGTGCCAGCTCATGACCGAGATCGGCGTCTCCTGCGCCGCCGCTGGATCGGGCTGGACGTGCGCCGTGGACCTGCGTGACCCGGACGGCTCGACCAGCCAACATCGGGTCACCGTCTCGGCCAGCGATCTGGCCCGACTCGACCCGGGCGCGACCGACCCGACCGACCTCGTCCGGCGGTCGTTCACGTTCCTGCTCGCACGGGAACCGAAGTCGTCGATCCTGACGACGTTCGACCTGCCCGTCATCGGGCGCTACTTCCCCGACTTCGAGCGATCGATCCGCGCCGGCGGCCGATAGACGGTCGTTCTCTGGCGGCCGCGGGCCGAGTATCCTACGCGCTCATGTCGCTCGACCCAATGAGGCCAGACATCGTGCCCTCCGTGAAACGCAAGCTCGACGCGAGCACGCCAGCTCTCGTCCTGAGCGCTCAGAACTACGGCTGTCTCGGGATCATCCGCAGCCTCGGACGGCTGGGCATCGCCGTCGATGCCGTCGATGCCGACCAGAAGCGCCCTGCCGCCCATTCCCGCTACCTGCGCGACCGTTTCATCTTCGATATGGAGAACGCGTCGCCCGAGTCCCTCGTCGACTTTCTCCTCGACCTCGGCAAGCGGATCGGTCGCCCGACGGTGCTCATCCCGACCTGGGACACGACATCGATCCTCGTCTCTGACTATCAGGACGTCCTGAGCGAGCACTTCCTGTTCCCGCGACAGCCGCCGGACCTGGCTCGGTCGCTGGCCGACAAGAAGCAGATGCACTTTCTCGCCCGGGAACATTCGGTGCCCACCCCGGACGTCGTCTTCCCGAACGATGTCGAAGACGTCGTGCGCTTCGCGGCCGAGGCGTCGTTCCCGGTGATGTTGAAAGGCATCGATGGGGACCGGCTGAAGCAGCGAAGCGGCACGAAGATGGTCATCGTCGAGCGCCCAGATGACCTTGTCCGGCTCTATCGGGAGATGGAGGATCCGGACGAACCGAACCTGATGCTGCAGGAGTACATCCCCGGCGGTGAGCACGATGTCTGGATGTTCAACGGTTACTTCGACGGTGCGTCCGACTGCCTCGCCGGGTTCACCGGACGCAAGCTGCGCCAGAGTCCCGTCTACACGGGCGTGACGAGCCTCGGGATCACGCTGTCCAATGACGTCGTCCTGGACACGACGACGCGGTGGATGAAGGAGCTCGGCTACCGCGGCATCCTCGACATCGGGTATCGCTACGACGCGCGCGACGGCCAGTACAAGGTCCTCGATGCCAACCCGCGCATCGGCGCCACATTCCGGCTGTTCGTGGCGCGCAACGGCCTCGATGTCGCCCGCGCCCTGTACCTGGATCTCACCGGTCAACCGGTCCCTCGGTCGGAGCCGATCGAAGGACGCAAGTGGATGATCGAAGGCGGCGATCTCGATTCGGCGATCCAGTACCGTCGTGATGGCAAGTTGTCGATCCGCGAATGGGCTGCCTCGCTGAAGGGCGTCCAGGAGACGAGCTACTTCGCTCGCGATGACCTTGCCCCGTTTCGGGACGTCATGGCCAGCTGGGTCCGCAGGAAGTCGGGTCGAACCCAAGGCTGACCGACGCCGACCGCGATGTTCGGTCGTCGCGACGCGGTGCAGGCCCGCACCACATGATGATCGCTGGACCGCCGGCGAGGTCGCCCGTTCGACGGCCGCCCTCTACGATGTGTTCCGACAGCGCACGGTCGATACGCTGCCTGGTCCGGCCTGCGGCTCCTTACAGCCAGGCGGCGCCACGGCTCAGCACACGTGGCCTGGAGGATTGGACGGATGGACGGATTGCGGGGTCTCCTCGACCTTGACGTTCCGGCTGGGGAACTGCACACCGGGGCGTACCTGACCGCGATCGGCGTCCCGGAGATCGCACCTGCGACGTGTCCGTTCGACCCCGGCTATGACCCGTTCACGTTCCACGGTCACCTGATGCAGAGCCGCCACCTCATGGAGACGATGAAGATCTCCATGGCCTGCTGGCAGGTCAGTGACGAGGCGGTCACCCGCTGGAAGGTCGCCGCCTGCAAGTACTACGGCGTGCCGACCGTCACCGGCGGCGGACCGTTCGAGGTCGCCGTCCAGCAGGGTCAGCTGCCCTTGTACCTCGATCTCGTCGCCGACGTCGGGATCACCAGGATCGAGGCCGGCGAGGGTTTCACCGACATGTCGCTGCCGCCCGCCGAGGTCGTCGGGATGGCACGGGAACGCGGTCTCGACGTGCAATTCGAACTCGGCAAGAAGCACGACGGGACGTTCACCTCGGATGTCGTGACCGGTCTGATCGAGCAAGGTCGTGGCTGGCTCGACGCCGGCGCCCGGCAGGTCGTCATCGAAGCTCGTGAGAATGCGATGGGCGTCGGCTGCTTCGACGAAGACGGCAACTTCAATGCGGCCACGGCCGACCGGTTCGCGAACGCGTTCGGCCTCGAGACAGCGATCTTCGAGGCACCCAACAAGCCCAGCCAGTTCGCGCTGCTCGAACCACTTCGGGCGTGACGTCCATCTGTGCAACATCCGGCTCGAGGAGATCCTGCGCGTGGAGATCTACCGACGCGGTCTGCACTCGGACGCGTTCGAGCACGAGAACCTCCGCCCGCCGCGGCCGGCCTGACGCGACGATCCTTGGGGGGACCGACATCTTGGGGGGACCGATATTGAGCGAGCCGACGGTCGTCATCGATCGTTTTCCGGCCAGTGCGTCGCGCTATCAGGACGACCACGCCATCGTGGCGATCGACGTGATCCGGGCGACCACGTTGGCAGTCACCGCGGTCGCGACCGGACGTCGTTGCCTGATCGCGGCCGATCTCGACGATGCGGTCGCCCTGCGCGACGAGGTCGGCGACGCCATCCTCGCCGGCGAACTGGGCGGCTCCATGCCGTACGGCTTCGACATGCACAACAGCCCGGCCGATCTGGTCGCTCGTGACGACGTCCGGCGTCCCGTGATCCTGCTCTCGACGTCCGGCACGGAATTGATGCTCGCCGCCGGTGCGTCGGCCGTGGGTGCCTATGTCGCAAGCCTCCGAAATCTGACCGCCGTCGCCCGGCACCTGATCGGCCGGCATCAGCGGATCGCGATCATCGGCGCTGGGAGTCGCGGCGAATTCCGGGAAGAGGATCAGATGGGCTGCGCCTGGCTGGCCGACGCCCTGTTGACCGCCGGCTATCGCGTCGAGGATGACGACACGTGCCGCCTGATCGAGCGCTGGCGCGGTGCACCGGCGACGGCGATGGAAGGTAGCCACAGCGTCGCCTATCTCCGGAGCACGGATCAGGCGCGAGATTTCGATTTCATCGTCGAGCACGTCGACGACCTCGACATCGTCTGCGCGATCGAGGGCAACGAGGTTCGGCGAGTCACGGCGTCAGGTCTGGAGTAGGACCTCGCCGCTCGTCGGATCGATCACGAGCGGCAGGCTCGTCAGGGGGCGCCTGGTGGGACCGGCCAGGACCGCGCCGTTATTCGTCGCGTCGAACACCGCCCCGTGGCAGGGACAGTAGATCACGCCGTCAGGGGCATCCCATTCGACGGTGCAGCCCTCGTGGGTGCAGACCGCGTCGTAGGCGACGTAGGAACCATCGGCGAGTTTGACGATGATCCCGGGGTCGCCGGCGGGAAGCGGCGCCGGGGCGGTGAACGGGATCGTGAACGAGGCCGTTCCCTGCTGATCGACCTGGGCCACCGTCGCGACGGCGATACCCGCGGACGAGCCACCGGGCACCGGGGTCGCACCGGCTACGGGTGGCGGGGTGGCACCCGGGGTCGTGCCACTCGGGTGTCGGCCCGACCGGCGTGGCGGTGTGGCTCGTGAGCGTGAAGCCCATCACTCGCAATGGGGCTGCGAACGAGGCCACGACGACCGCCGCAACCCCGAGCAGGCCGGTCTGGAGGACCAGCCGACGGGTGGGATCCGCATCGTCGCGGTTGCGCAGCCGCGGCGCGAGCCGCGCGATCCAGCCGGTTCGGGTCGGGGCAGCCACTGCCGCGGGACGAGGAGGCCACCCGTGCCCGCCAGCGCCAGGACGATCCAACCGACCGCGTACGGAAGATCCGGGCCGTAGTAATAGGGTTGGGTCGTCCAGGAGGCCGTCAACCAGAACAGCAGGGACAGGACGGCACCCCCGACGGCAGCGACCCGGAACGCGAGTCCGCTCAGTGCCCCGAGGCCGATCCCGATCTCCCCCAGGGCGATGACCAGGCCGATCGGGACGGCGAATGGCTCGCTGAACCGCGCCAAGTCACCCAGCGGCGAGACGCGGCTGAACTCGACCAGCTGGGCGTGGATGGAACCCGCACTCGCTGAATTGAAGAACGTGGGATCGAGCAGCTTGTCGAGCCCCGCGTACAGGAACGTCAATCCGAAGAAGAAGCGGAGTGGCAACAGCGCCGCCGCAGGCACGGTCGCCGTGGCGATCCGTTCGCGGAGCGGCACCGCAGGCTCGCCCGGTTCGTGCCGGTCCGTCGAGGGCCGTGGGGTCAGCGGCGGCGCCATTCGGTCGCGGCGAGGCGACCGTCGACGGCTCACTCCTGTACCGACCCTGACCGAGCGTGCATCTCGAACTCCGCTGGATGATCCGGGCGGATGGTACCGCGAGATCGCGGAATTGGCCGCCGAATCGGCAGCGGAACGTCAGCCACCGACCTCGTCAGGGAGGAGCGGTCGCACGTACAAGGTGTAGGACATGCCGTCCGAGGTGAACGCCGTGAGGGTCGTCGCCTGCGCGAGGATCGGCGCGAGCGCTGCGGCATCGTCATCCAGGACGACGCCTTCGCGCAGCCCGACGATCCCGCGGTCCGCCGCAGCCGGCGATCCGAAATCGGCGAGGGACGTGGCGAGCGGCCAGGCGAGGTCCGGCTCGGTCAGGCTCGGATCGGCCGGCGGGGCGCCGGGAACGACGTAGATCTTGTAGCCCGTCGGGTCATAGGTCGTCTGGGTCGCTGTCCGCGGCGCCCCATGACTCCGATGGGTCGAGCAGTCGATCGAGGAGCACGAGCGCGGGGGATGGCGCGGCATCCCCCGAGGGACCCGGCGCACCGGGTGGTCCGCCGATCGGTCCCACGGGTCCCGGTGCCGGCGATGCGCGACACCGTGGTCACCCCGTCGATGACGACGGTGAAGACGTCGGTCCCCGCGTCCGCGATCCCGGGAGTGCCGGGCGTGTCGGACGCCTGGCCCAACCCGGCCGCGCGGATCGCCGCCAGGATGTTCGCCGCACCGGTCGGGCCGACATCGCGGACGGCGACCGGAGGAACGAGCCGGCCCGGATAGATCTCCGGGATCGGGCCGGGTGTCAGGATCCGGCCATCGGCAAGGACCACGAGGGCCGGCAGCTCGGCCAGCGTCGCGGCCGGGTTGATGAAGCCACCTTCGGTCGTGACCTTGAGCAACAGCGTCGCCGGCGCCGCGGAGGGCGACTGGCGTCGGCCCCGATGATGCGGTCGGGGCGCTCGTGGGCGGCTCCTTGGGCCCCGTGCCTCCGGAGCCGGACGAGCTGCATGCCGATGCCAGGATGGCGACGGCAGCGACGAGGGTGACCGGGGCGATCAGCGAGCTTCGAGACAGCATCGTCTGGGACTCCGTGTGGCGCGCGGGACCGCCGCGTCGTTCGCCAGACGCGATGCGGCTGTCGACGGTTCCGGCGGTGTCACTCGGCAACGGTCTATGCGGACCGGGTACTTCTGGGCGGGTTCCGAGCGATTGACGCGAAAGCCAGGATGAGGACATGACCTTCACAGCACGCGCGACGCGTTCCGTTCGGGTGGCGGCACTGCTTGCCCTCGCCCTGACGGCGGCCGCCAGTGTCCCGGCCCTGACGACCGCTCCGTTCGGCAACACCTCCGTTGTCCAACCGACGGCCGCCAGAACCTATATCCGCGTGTCCAGCATGACATCGGCTGTCCGGGCCACCTACATGTACATGCCTCGCATCGGGATCTCCATGCCGATCAAGGGCGGTCCCCTGAGAACGGTGCTCTCCACCCGATATGCCTACCACTACCCGACGACGTCATGGCCCGGTGGTGGGTCGAACACGTACCTGTTTGCGCACGCCCAGGCCGGTGCGTTCCTCAAGCTGAAGTACGCGCACGTCGGCGACGTCCTGATCTTTCGACTGAAGACCGGGTACTACCTCCGGTACAAGGTCACTCGCGTCGTCAAGGTGGCGTGGAACGCCGGGAAGTGGGTCCTGCCGACGAATTCCGAGCGGATCACCCTGCAGACCTGCCTCGGGCACACCAAGACCGCGCCTCGCCTGATCGTGATCGCCAAGCCGGCTTACTGATCTGAGGTGCGTCGCGCCCGGATGAGGCGGACGGCGAAGACGGCGAGGACCACCCCGATGGCATCGATCGCCACGTCCACCCCCGACGGGTGCCGTCCCGCCACGACCCCCTGGTGCAGCTCGTCCGTCGCCGCATAGGCGACCGCCAGCACGATCGCCCACAGCCACGGCCGGCGCAGGCCGGTGGTGTCGGCCAGCGCCCTCCACAGCAGCAGGGCCAGGATCCCGAAGACGGCCATATGACCGATCTTCCGGACGACGAAGTCCAGCCCTGCGTCCGGAACGAAGGTCAGGCCGGGCTGTGCGGAGAGGATGAAGATGAGCGCGGCCCAGCCTGCGACGGGAGCCCAGGCAACGACGATCGGGTGCAGCTGCATCCCGGGCAGGATACCGGTGCACCGGACGCGTACCATCAGGGGCAATGTGAGCGCGCCGCCCTTGCGTCGGCGATCGCTCGATCTGCAGGATCCGCGATGGCATGATCAGACGCCACCTGATGGCGCTCCGCGTCGCCCTCATGGTCGGCGACTGGGTCGTTGCGGTCGTCCTCACGATGGTCGTGTCGGTCATCCGCTTCGGCGACGGCGAGTCATCCCAGATCTGGTCGCGACTCGGGATCGATATCGATGCGGCGACCGCCGCCTTCGGGATCATCTGGGTCGTCGCGCTCTGGACGCAGGGCTTGATATCGACTGCGAACCCGCTGGCGTCTGAAGACCGAGGCCGTGGGGATCGTCCGGGCGACGGTCGTGGTTGCCTTCCTCGTCATGTCCGCCCTGTGGTTCTTCAAGCAGGCGTACGTCAGCCGCCTCTTCCTGCTGCTGTTGCTCATCTCTTTGCCGGCGATGACACTCGACGGACGAGCCATCCTTCTAGCGTTCGCCTACGCGTTCAGCGCCCTCCGGCGTCGCGGGCACAACACCCAGTACATGCTCATCGTCGGCACCAGCGCGTTCGCCGAAGCCTTCGCAGACAGCCTGAAGAGTCGTCCGGGGCTCGGGCTCGACGTGATCGGCCATCTGTCCACGCCGGATGATCCCGGCAGGCGCGCGACGAGCCTCGACGAGCTGCCCCAGCTCTGGAACGTCCTGAGAGGCGAGATGAGCCTCGTCGGGCCTCGGCCACCGCTCGTCGCGGAGGTCGCCTCATACGACATCTGGCATCGACGACGCTTGAGCATGAAACCGGGGATCACCGGGCTCTGGCAAGTCGAGGCGCGCGAGCGACCCGGGTTCGACGACTGGGTGGAGCGAGACCTCGCCTACATCGACCGATGGTCCATCCTGCTGGACTTCAAGATCCTCCTCCGAACGATCCCTGCCGTTATCCAGCGGACGGGTACGTAGGGGTAGGCGACCAACAGACGCGGCGTCTCCGGTGCCATCACGCACCACCAATGGTACCGGTCGACTATAGGTAACTTGACCTATCGTCCCATTAGGTCCATGGTCGCCTCCTCGTTCGCCTCGATGCCTATTCATCCGTCCCGAGGCACGATCGCAATCATCAGGGGGCCTTATCGGTGTTCACTTCGACGACCCGGCGTGGGCGCGCCACGTTCCGAATCTTTGCCGTCCTGCAAACCCTCCTCCTGATGGGCGCACTTGTCGCGGTCGCTCCGGTCTCGGTGGCAGCGGCTGGCAACATGGCCCTCCAGCTCTCGACAAGCTCCTACGTCACGATGGGCGCCCCCGGCCCCGCCAAACTGGGTCTGACCGAGTTCACGATCGAGACCTGGTTCAAGCGGACCGGGACGGGCACCTCAAATACGACCGGCAGCGGCGGGATCACCATCGTTCCGCTGGTGACCCACGGGGCTCCCCAGAACGAGAAGCTCGAATATCGACGCCAACTGGATCCTGGGGATCAATACAACGGGCAACGTCATCGCGGCCGACTTCGAGGGGATCGACGATCCGTCTCCGACCGGTCGAACGCACCGGTCAGCGGTATGACCGCCATCACGAATGACGTCTGGCATCACGCCGCGGCGACCTTCGATGGGACCACCTTTGCCGTCTACCTCGACGGCAACCTCGAGAACAGCATCACCCCTGGCTTCCACCCCCGCTGGGACTCGACCCAGGGTGTCGGACTGGGGACCATGATCACCACCAACGACTTCGGCGGCATGCCCAGCTACCTGGGCCGCTTCGATGGCGTCCTCGACGAAGTGCGGGTCTGGGACGATGCCCGCTCGCTGACCGAGATCCAGGACAACAAGGACCTCGAGCTCACCTCGGGGACCGGTCTCATCGCGCGCTGGGGCTTCGATGAGGGCACCGGCAATACCGTCGGCGACTCGATGCCGACACCCGCCAACGGCGACATCAGTGGCACCGAAGACACCGACTACTCCTGGGTGGCAGGCTTCGAGCCGCCGGCACCCAACACCGCGCCCGACGCCCCGACGCTCAACTCCCCGACCGACGGCGCGACCGGAGTGGGCACGTCTCCGACGCTCGACGTGCGCGTCAGCGACCCAGACGTCAATGCCTTGACCGTCACCTACTATGGCCGTCCGTACGCGAGCGGTAACTTCTCACAGATCGCGCAGCACACCGGCGTCACTACGACAGGCGATACGGCGACCTGGAACGGCCTTGGCGAGGGCCAGGAGTTCGAGTGGTACGTGACCGTCAGCGACGGCATAGCGACCACGACCGGCGATACGTGGACTTTCCACACGATTCCGAGCACCGACACCGTCTTCGTCGGGGCGGGTGACATCGCTGACTGTGGCCGCACACAGGACACAGCGACCGGAAACGTTCTTGGCGGCATCGATGGCACGGTCTGGACGACCGGCGATAACGTCTACCCCGCGGGCATGGGTACCAACTACCCGGACTGCTATGGTGCCACGCCTTGGGGAGCTGCTCCGCAACTCACGCGGACGCGAGCCGTCCCCGGCAACCATGACTGGGGCACCGGCCAGACGCCTCCCGGAACTGGCAACGAGACCCTGGCTGACTACTTCGCCTACTTCGGCCCGAATTCTCAGGGCTCCCTGGGTGAGAGCTACTACAGCTACGACATCGATACCCAGTGGCATGCCGTCGTGCTCGACAGCGAGTGCCAGCTTGTACCCGGCGGCTGCGCCGCCGGCTCAGCCCAAGAGCTATGGCTGCGGGGCGACTCGAAGATAACAGCACCAAGAACGTGATCGCCCTCTGGCACAGCCGCGGTTCAGCTCAGGCGTCACGAACTACACCGCGCTGCAGGCCTTCGACGACGATCTGTACGAGTTCGGCGTCGACATCCTGCTCGACGGCCACGACCATATCTACGAGCGCCTAGCGCCCTCGGACCCCAGCGGAGCCGGAGACCCTACATACGGCATCCGCCAATTCACGGTCGAACTGGGGGAGCCGCCCTGGAGCCGCGCCCCAGCCCCGGCTCGCGCATTTCGACCAGCGAGGCCTGCAATAGCAGCACCTACGGCGTACTCAAGCTCA
>CAWGNI010000001.1:0-99555 GCA_963823925.1 uncultured Chloroflexia bacterium | reverse complement strand
GCACCGTCGCCTGACCCGTCGCCTCCGGCTACTCGTCGCCGGCGAGCCGCTCCTCGTACCGCGCATCGCGCCAGGCCAGCGCCGCCTTGAGGCCATCCCGCCGGACGATCGTGTCCCACTCGCGCTGTTCCGGGGTGTCCGCGGCGTTGATGATGGCGCCCAGGTCGATCCCGGCCTCGAGCGCGATCCGGAGCCCGGTCGCGTCCATCGCCCGGTTGAGCATCCGCTTGGTCGGCGCCATCACCTCGGGCGGCGTCCGGGCAAGACGGTCCGCCAGAGCATCCACCTCCGCGGCAAGGGCCTCCCCCGGGACGACCCGGTTGATCAACCCGATCCGCTCCGCCTCGGCGGCATCGATGAGGTCGCCCGTCAGCAACAGCTCGCGGGTCTTCTTCTGGCCGATGAGGAACGGCATCAGGAGGGCCACCGGCGCCGACCCATAGCGGATCTCCGGCTCCCCGAGCTTCGTGCCGTCGGCGGCCACGACCAGGTCGCAGGCCATCGCAAGCTCGAGACCGCCTGCCAGCGCGTAGCCATGGACCTGGGCGACGACCGGCTTCGGGCAATCGAGGATCTTGAGGGTGGCGGCGACATCGGCCGCGAGCAGGGCGCGCCATTCGACGGGGCCAGGCGGCCCGCCTTCGGCCTCCTCGGTCAGGTCGTACCCGGAGCAGAACGCGCGACCCGCGCCTTGCAGGACGATCACCCGGACCCGCTCGTCGGCGACGGCCGCATCGATGGCCTCGGTCAGGCCGTGGACCAGGTCGACGGACAGGGCATTGAGCTTGTCCGGGCGGTTGAGGGTCAGGCGGACACCCCAGCGGGTCGGTTCGGTCAGGAGGATCGGATCGGTCGGCGACGTCATGAGGCGGGACCTTCCAGCACGACAAGGGCATCGACGGCGATCGCGCCCGACGTGGACGCGATGACCGGGTTGAGATCGACCTCGAGCAGGTCCGCCCGCTCGACGCCGAGCCGCCCGAGTGCGACGAGCATCGACACGACCGCGCCTCGGTCGACCGGCGGCCGGCCGCGAACACCGCGCAACAGCGATGCACCGCGAAGGCCGTCGAGCATCGCGTCCGCCGTGACCGCGTCGAGCGGCGCAAGCCTGATCGAAACATCATCGAGGACCTCGGTCAGGATGCCGCCGAGTCCGACCAGCACGACCGGCCCGAACTGCGCGTCGCGACGCAGCCCGACGATCAACTCGACGCCCGGGGTCGCCATCGGCTCGACGAGCAATCCCCGGATGGTCAGGCCATGGTGGCGCCCCGTGTCGAGCAGCGCGAGCGCCGCCCCGTACACGGCATCGTCGCCACGCAGGCCGAGCGCGACGGCACCGAGATCGCTCTTGTGGGTCAGCCCGACCGCGTCGAGCTTGAGTGCCACGGGCTGACCGATCGTCCGAGCGGCCGCGACCGCTGCGGCTGCATCGCCGGCTGCCACGGCCGCGACCGTCTCGATCCCCGCGGCCCGGACGAGCGCCAGGCTCTCTCGTTCCGACAAGGCCATCGGCGGTCTTGCGGCGGCAGCCGGGGCCGGATCGGCACCGTAGGTCGTCCGGTCGGCCGCCAGGTCCGGCCACCCGGCGCGCCACGGGCCGCCGGCTCGTCGCCGTTCGTGGTGGGCTTCCCAGCGCGCCACCTGGGCGATCGCCCGGAATGCCGGGACGGCTCCCCGCAACAGCGGCGCGCCGCCGCCGTCCCCGTCGAGCAGCGCCTTCGTCTCGGGCGGCGGTTCGCCGGAGGTCAGCGACACGTACGCGGGCAGGATGGCCGGACGGTCGCGGGTCGCGGCCAGCAAGCCGGCTGTCACCTCGTTGGCCGTCGCGACCTCCGACGCGAGCGAGCGGTACGGGAAGTCATGGACGATGACCAGGACGTCGTAGGCGGCTGAGGCGGCCATCGCCTCGAACACGGCCCCGTAGGCTCGTCCGGGGTCATCGGCGCCCCACGGATCGAGCGGGTTGCCGATGTATCCCATGGTGGGCAGCGCCTCGAGGATCGCCGCCGTGGCATTGGCGGGGATGGGCGGCAGGTCCAGGCCCGTCGTCGGCACGAGGTCGGCGATGAGCGATGCCTCCCCGGTCGACACGGTCACCACCCCGGTCCTGCCTCGCCCGACGCGGCGGCCCGTTCGCCGGATACCCTCGACCAGTTCTGCCGTCTCGAGCAGTTCGTCAAGATCGCGACAGCGGATGACGCCCGCCGCGTCCAGGGCCGCATCGGTGACCCGCGCCTCGCCCGCGAGGGACCCGGTATGGGCCATCGCGGCTGCCTTGGCCTGGTCGCTCCGACCGACCTTGACCGTCATGATCGGCTTGCCGAGTTCCAGGGCTCGGTCGGCCAGGGCCAGGAAGCGCTCCGGGCGCTTGAACCCTTCGACGAACAGGATCACCGAGCTCGTGTCCGGGTCATCGAGGCAGTAGGCGAGGTAGTCGCACACGTCGAGCACCACCTCGGACCCACAACTGATGATCCGCGAGAAGCCGATCCGATCCCCCGAGTGGACGAACGCATCCGAGACGGACCCGGATTGGGCGATGCCTGCGACACCGCCGCGGGGCAGATACGGCGAGACGTCGCCGATATAGGTCGCGCTGTTCGTCGTCAGGTCGATGACGCCCATGCAGTTCGGCCCCAGGAGCGCCAGCCCGTGCTCCCGAGCGATCCCGGCAACCTCCGCCTGCATCGCCGCCGCAGCGGGACCGCCTTCGACGACCCCACCACCCGGGATGACGACGGCCGGGACGCCGGCGGCTGCGGCTGCCGCGGTGACCGGTCCGGCCCGCAACGGGTTGAGGGCGACGACGACGATATCCGGCCGCTCCGGGAGTGCCTCGATCGATGGGTGGCATGCCTGCCCGTACAGTTCGTCGTACTTCGGGTTGACGAAATGGCAGCGGGTCGAGCTGCCCATGGTCCGCAGGTTGTCGCGCACGGTTTCGGCGATCCAGGACCGTGGCGAGGCGCCGACGATCGCGACGCTTCGCGGCGCGAACAGTGGTCGAAGGTCGATCGTGCCGGCCGCGTGGCTCCCGGCGTCGTCGCTCGGGCCGGTCACCCGACCACCCGATCGACGCCCCGCTTCTCGAGTGCCCGGGCGATGATCATCCGCTGGATCTCCGATGTGCCCTCCCAGATCCGGTCCACCCGCAGCTCGCGCAGGAAACGCTCGGGGGCGAACTCGCGCATGTATCCACGCCCACCGTAGACCTGGACGACACGATCGGCGCAGCGCCAGGCCGCCTCCGATGCGAACAACTTGGCGAGCGACGCCTTGGCATGGACGACCTTCCGGTCGGCACCGCTGTCCGCCAGCCACGCGCACTCACGAGTCAACAGACGGGCCGCGGAGGCATCGGCGGCGGAATCCGCCAGGGGGAAGCTGACCCCCTGGAAGTCGTAGATCCGCTCGCCGAACTGGATGCGCTCGGTCGCCCACGCGAGTGCCAGCGAGAGCAACCGCTCCATCGCGCCCGCACAGCGAGCACCGATGTGGATCCGCTCCTCGACGAACCACTCGTTGGTCAGCTCGTCGGCCCGACCGACACCGCCCAGGACGGCCGCGGCAGGCACCCGCACGTCGGTCAGCACGAACTGCGGATGCCGGTCGGCGAACGTGTGGGTGTAGTCCGGATCGTGCTTGATGGACAGGCCCGGCGCGTCGTAGTCGACCAGGAACAGCGTGGGCAGGCGCGCGTCACCATCGATGACCAGGCAGTGGAAGATCATGAAGTCGGTGTCGTCGGGTCCCGTGACGAACCACTTCTCGCCGTTCAGGAGGTACTCCCCCGTCGCCGGGTCGCGGACGGCGGTCGAGCTGAGGGTCCTGGCGTCCGACCCGGCGCCGTCCTCGGTCACGGCGTAGCTCCCCGATCGCTCCCCGCGGAGGGACGGCTCGAGATAGCGCCGGCGCTGATCGGCGTCGGCGTGGAGCAGCACGTTGTACGCGCCGGGGATGTACGACCACAGGCCGCCGGTCACCTGACCGAGTTGCTCGTGGACCAGGACCTGCTCCAGGGCCGACCAACCCTGACCTCCAGCGTCGACCGGGAAGGAGCCGCCCTGGAGACGCGCGTCGATCGCCGCCGCCCGGATCGGATCGCCCCAGTGTCGCGGGACTCGACCACCGGCCCGCTCGAACTCGACTTCGAGCGGCTGGAGGACCTCCTGGACGAACGTTCGGGCACGGTCCTGGAGTTCGTGCTGGGCTGGGGTCAGGGTCAAGTCCATCGCTGTCAAGGATGCCCCACCCGGACCAGCGGGCATCGGAGTCCGTCGCGGGCCGCGGGACGTATCCGGCGGCAGGGCGCTACATTGACCGTCGCAGCCCCGGGTGCGCCACTGCCGTCGCGCCGACGCCCGGGTCACGCCGTAGACGAGGGTGGGATGAGCAAGCTCCTGGTCGCATTCGTCCATCACGACGACGCGGAGGCTGCGGCGGGTGCCCTCCGCGACGCCGGCTGCCGGTTCACCCAGCTTCCGTCGGTCGGAGGGTTCCTCGGGACGGCCAACGCCACCTTCATGTTCGGCGTGGAGGATGATGCCGAGCCGGCGATCGTCTCGATCTTCGAACGGGTCTGCCGGGGACGCGAGGTCGAGGTCCCGCTGGTCCTGATGGAACGTCTGGCCGACTGGAAGGCCGCGACCGTCGTCCACGGCGGCGCGACGATCCTGGTCGCCGATCTGGACAGGATCATCAGGATCTAACGCCCGCTCCGCCGGTGCCGTTCGGTCAGGCCGGCTGGGCAAGCACCATGATCCGGAGTTCGGTCATGTCCTCGACAACAAGGCGGGCGATGCCCCCGCACGATTCGGCTCGAGGCCTCAGAATTCCCGACTGTGTCCGATGTGTCGGCCCCGCGCTCGCGCCGCCGCCCGCTGGCCACGGGCCTCGTCATCGTGGTCGTCGTCGGGGCCGTCGTCACGCTCGCGGCCAGCTTGCTCCCGCGCGGTGGTCCACAGGGCCTACCCGCCCAGATCGACCCGTTGCTCCCCGACCTGGCCATGGGTCCGATCCTCGAAGCCTACGGCGGGCTGGCCGAATACACCCAGGACCCCGTCATCCGGGTAGAGGCGACGATCGTCAACAAGGGCGCAGGAGACTTCCTGATCTCCGCCCGGCGCGACTTTCCGTGGAGCGGGAGCTGGACCGTCTACCAGCGGCTCCCCGAGGCGACCGGTGGGTTCACCGAGACGGCGACGCCGGCCGACCTCATCTTCGCCGGGGTACCGCATAGCCATTGGCACGTGAAGGACATGGAGTCCCACCGGCTCGAGAACCGGGAGACCGGCGAGATCCTGAGCGAGGTCATCAAGCAAGGGTTCTGCCCGTTCGACACCGATCTCTACTTCGGCGGCCTGCCTGGCGCGCCACCCGATCCGGTGTTCATGGAGTCGGCCTGCGAGGGTCCCGCCTGGTCGACCGAGCTGACGATGGGCGTATCGGTCGGCTGGGGTGACAAGTATCCGTGGCACATGATCGAGCAAAACATCCCCATCAAGAACGTCCCTGATGGGACGTACAGGATCGTCGAGGTGGCCGATCCGTACGACTGGTTCCAGGAACTCGACGAGTCGAACAATGAGACGTGGGTGGACATCGAGCTCAAGCGGGAGGGCGGTATCCCCACGGTCAAGATCGTCGATCGAGCGCCGTAGCGAGAGTCGGTCGATTTCCGGTGCGTCCGGGCACCTCTCTCATTCGTACTCCGTTGACACGGTACTTTCGGCATCTGACACTTCGTCGAATAGCGCGCTTCCGGCGGGGTTACGGGTGGGGCTCTCGCAGCAGGCGTCCGGATGGACGCCGATCGTGCCGTCCGATCAGTGACGGGGGAGGGAACATGAAGCGACGATTCGGTTTGCTCATGGCCATGTTGGTGACGATGGCCCTGATCGTGGGCGTGGTCGGCGTGGCGTCGGTCGGAGCCACCAAGAAGGGCACAGAGGGCTGCACGCCTGGCTACTGGAAGCAGTCTCAGCACTTCGATTCGTGGGTCGGGTACTCGCCGACTGACCAGTTCTCGTCCGTATTCGAGGATGCCTTCCCGGGCAAGACCCTGCTGCAGGTCCTCCAGCCGCAGAACGCCGGTCCCAACGTGAAGCTGAACGCCCTGGGCCGCCACACGGTCGCGGCGCTCCTCAATGCGTCGAGCAGCGTTGAGTACCCGTACAGCGAGTCGGGTGTGATCGCGCTGTTCAACGGGACATATCCAGGCACGGATGGCGAGTACCTCGCCCTGAAGGACATCTTCGCCGGGTTCAATGAGCTGGGCTGCCCGCTCAATTGATCCTATAGCGCCGATCTCTGGCGAACCCGACAGCGCCCCCGGTCATCCGGGGGCGCTGTCCTTTCTTCTGGGCGCCTGTGAAGCCGCTCCGCCGGTGCCGTTCGGTCAGGCCGGCTGGGCCAGCACCATGATCCGGAGTTCGGTCATGTCCTCCATCGCCCAGCGAAGGCCCTCGCGGCCGAGACCGGAATCCTTGACCCCGCCGTAGGGCATGTGGTCGATCCGGTAGGTCGGCACGTCGTTGACGATGACGCCACCGACTTCGAGCTCGCCGAACGCCCGCCAGGCCCCCGCGAGGTCGTTCGTGAACAACCCGGTCTGCAGTCCGAACGCCGAGTCGTTGACCATCGCGATGGCCGTATCGAGATCGCTGAACTTCGAGGCGACGATCAACGGGGCGAAGGCTTCGTCGGCGCAGACGTGCGCATGCAACGGGACGTCGGTCAGGATCGTCGGCGGGAAGAAGGTGCCGTCGGCGCGGCCGCCCAGACGGACCGTCCCGCCCATCTCGACGGCCTCGTCCACCCATCGTTGGGTCCGGGCCGCCGCGGCCGCATCGACCATCGGGCCGAGATCGGTCGTCGGATCGAGCGGATCACCGAGCTTGAGCGCCCCGGCGGCCTCGACGAACCGGTCCATGAACACGTCCCAGATCGCCTCGTGGATCATCATCCGCTGGACGCTGATGCAGACCTGCCCGGCGTAGGCGAACGCACCGACGACGTTGCGGCGGACGGCCCAATCGATGTCGGCCGACGCGTCGATGATCACCCCCGCGTTGCCGCCGAGTTCGAGGACGACCTTCTTCTTGCCGGCGCGTTCCTTCATCCGCCAGCCGACGGCCGGCGAGCCGGTGAAGGTCAGCAGTTTGAACCGCTCGTCCTCGACCATCCGATCGCCCAGCTCGCGGGTCATCGGCAGGACCGAGACCGAACCGACCGGCGCCCCGGCCGCCTCGATGATCTCCGCGACGGTCAACATGGTCAGCGGATCCCTGGACGGCGGCTTCAGGACGATCGGGTTTCCGGAGGCGATGGCGGGGGCCAGCTTGTGGGCGGCCAGGTTGAGCGGGAAGTTGAACGGACTGATGGCGGCGATCGGCCCGATCGGGAACCGGCGGGTGATCCCGACCCGGTCCTTCGACGACGGCAACAGGTCGAGGGGGATGACCTCGCCGGTCATCCGCTCGGCTTCCTCCGCGCCGAGCCGGAAGGTCAGGACCGCCCGGTCGACCTCGACCAGGGCGTCGCGGATCGGCTTGCCGGCCTCGAGCGCGATGAGCCGACCCAGCTCTTCCCGTCGCTCGCGGATGCCGGCACTGATGTCCCGCAGGGTCCGACCGCGCTCGTAGGCTGGCAGCCGACGGGTGACTTCGAACGCCGCCTGGGCCGCAGTCACGGCCTCCTCATACTGGGCAGCGGTCGCGTTGTAGGTGGTCCCGGCCGGCGTCGTGGGGTCCGCCGGGTTCTCGATCACGAGGACGTCGGGCGAATCGACCCACTGGCCGGCGACGAAGATCGGGTGCGGCCTGGTGCCGGCGGTGATGGTCATCGACAGGACCTCCTCATGGGGTACGGTTGGCATCGTACAACCGCCGGAGAGAACCCCGAGCCGCCGAGGTCGACCATGGTGCGTCCATCCGAACTGCGCGACGTCCTGCGAGTGAAACCCGGGACCCGGGCACGCCTGGCCAAGATCGACCCGGGGGCGACGTTCGGGTTCGACAAGGCGTCAGCGGCGCCCCACACGCAGCGCCAACTCGAGCGACTGGCTGACCTCCAGGACCGGTTCTGGGCCGAGTCGCGCCGGTCCGTCCTGGTCGTCCTCCAGGGGATCGACGCCGCCGGCAAGGATGGGACGATCGGCAAGGTCATGGAAGCGTTCAACCCGCAGGGATGCGTGGTGTCCTCGTTCAAGGTCCCGACGGCCGAGGAGCTCGCCCACGACTTCCTGTGGCGGATCCACAAGCGAACACCCGGCAAGGGCGAGATCGGTATCTTCAACCGCTCGCACTACGAGGACGTCCTCGTCGTTCGGGTCCACGATCTCGTCCCGAAGCGCGTCTGGTCCAGGCGCTACGAGCAGATCAACGACTTCGAACGAACGCTGGCCGAAGGCGACACCACCATCGTCAAGTTCTTCCTGGCCATCGACCGGGACGAGCAGCGCGAGCGCTTCCAGGCACGCTACGACGATCCGACCCGACGCTGGAAGTTCTCGATGGGTGACCTCGAGGAGCGCAAGCGCTGGGACGCCTATCAGCGGGCCTTCGACGACGCCCTGACGAAGACGTCCACGGCCTGGGCACCCTGGTATGTCATCCCGGCCAACCACAAGTGGTTCCGGAACCTGGCGGTCGCGTCGATCCTGGCCGACACCATCGCCGGCCTGAAGCCGGCCTACCCGGCCGAACCCGACCTGCCGACCGACCTCGTCATCGAGTGATCCACGGGCTTCCGACCGTCGTCCAGCCGATCGGCGGAGCGGCGCATCGCCATCGACCGGATGGCCCCTATCAGCGTCCCTTGCCGCCGAACAACGTCCCGAACACGCCCCGGATGACGTCCTGCCCGAGTCGGGACGTGGCGACCTTCCCGCCGGTCCGGATCGCGTTGTCGATCGAGCGCTGGCGTGCCTTCGCCGCATCCGCGTTCGCCTTGGCCTCGGCCTTCCGCTTGCGCTCCGCCGCCTTCTGGGCCGCGGCGATCTCGCGTGCCTGACGGGCGATCTCGCGCTGCTGCTGGGCCGCGGTCATCGTCGGCATCCCGGCCGCGGTCGTCGGGTCGACGCCGGCCTGTACCGCCGCCGCTGCCGATGCCGCCTTCGCCGCCTCGAGCCGGGCCGTGATCCGCTCGTACGCGCTGTCCCGGTCGATCGTCGCGCCGTACTTCGCCTGGATCGGGCTCATCGCGATCCGGCCATGGAACTGGACCTCGTCGAGCGGCGACATCGACGAGTCCGGGGCGAGCAGCCGGGTCGCGGCAAGGGGCGTGGGGACGCCCCGGGGCGACAGCACGGTCACCAGCGCCTCGCCGGTCCCGAGCGAGGTGATCTGCTTCTCGACGTCGTAGAACTCGGTCATCGGGAAGGTCCTGGCCGTCTTGCGCAGGGCATCGGCATCCTCGGGCGTGAAGGCGCGCAGCGCGTGCTGGACTCGATTGCCGAGTTGGGCGAGGACCGGCGACGGCACGTCGGTCGGCGACTGGGTCACGAAATAGACGCCGACGCCCTTCGACCGGATGAGCCGGGCCGTGCGCTCGACCTGGTCCATCAGCGCCTCGGACGCGTCGTCGAAGAGCAGGTGCGCCTCGTCGAAGAAGAAGCACAATTTCGGCTTCGGCAGGTCGCCGGCCTCGGGCAACGACTCGTACAACTGGGCGAGCAGCCAGAGCATGAAGGTCGAGAACAGGCGCGGCTTGTCCATCACGTCCGAGAGCTCGAGGACGCTGATGGTCCCCTCGCCTTCCGGGGTCGTCCGCATCAGGTCCTCGACCTCGAACTCGGGCTCACCGAAGAAGATGTCGGCGCCCTCCTGCTCGAGGACGACGATGGATCGGAGGAGGACACCGACCGACGAGCTCGACATCCCGCCGTATTCGGCCAGGAACGGCTTGCCCTCGTCGGAGGCGAGGTACTTGAGCGTCGCGACGAGGTCCTTCAGGTCGAGCAGTGGCAGATCGTTGTCATCGCAGTACTTGAAGATGAGCGCGAGGATCGACGTCTGGGTCTCGTTGAGGTCCAGGACCTTGCCCAGGAGCAGCGGACCGAACGAGTGGACGGTCGCCCGGACCTGGGCACCGAGCTTCCCCGTCAGCGACAGGAATTCGACAGGATGGCCCGAGGCCTCGAAGGTCCAATCGAGCGAATGGACGCGGTCCAGGAGCTTGCTGTTGGTCGCGTCGCCGGGCGCAGCGAGCCCGGTCAGGTCCCCCTTGATGTCGGCGACGAAGACGGGGATGCCGGCCTTCGATGCCTGTCCGGCGAGCAACTGCAGCGTCTTGGTCTTGCCCGTTCCGGTGGCCCCGGCGATCAGCCCGTGGCGGTTGAGCATGGACAGCGCGACCTGGACTCGTGCCTCGTTGGCAAGCTCGTCTCCGAGCATCGGGCTGCCGATCACCAGACCCGGTTCGGTCAGCGCATAGCCCGCCTGCATCGCATCTCGGAATGCCTGATCCATCGAACCCTCCTGGGGCCAGCCGAGTGGTCGTGGGACCGGGGCCAAGCGTATCATCGGGACGAGCGCGAACCCGCCGTGCATGCGGCCACAGGGGAGGTCTGTCATGAAGATCGAGGACGTCGAAGGGATCGGGCCGGTCTACGCCCAGGAACTCAGCCTGGCGGGCATCGCCACCACGGACGCGCTGCTCGAGCAGGGCGCCAAGCCCGGCGGGCGGGCCGCCATCGAGAAGGCCACCGGGATCAGCGGCAAGTTGATCCTGGAATGGGTGAACCACGTGGACCTGATGCGGATCAAGGGCGTCGGATCCGAGTACTCCGATCTCCTGGAGGCGGCCGGCGTCGACTCACCCGCTGAACTCGCCAACCGCAACGCGGCGAACCTGGCGACGACGTTCGAGGAAGTCGTGGCGGCCCGACCAGGCGTCGTCCGACGCGTCCCGACCGAGACGGAGATCGCCGGCTGGATCGCCCAGTCGAAGGACCTGCCGAAGGTCGTCGAGCACTGACGGACCGGCCGGGCACGACCGGCCGGCGACGGAGGAGCGAACGTGGGTGGGTTCAGGGAGTTCCTGACCAGGTCGAATGCGCTTGCCCTGGCGATCGGCGTCATCATCGGCGCGGCCCTGGGCAACGTCGTCGACGTCCTCGTCAACGGGATCATCATGCCGCCCATCGGCTGGGCCCTCGGCGGGATCGATTTCGCATCGATCCAGACCGTCCTCGGGACGGACGCGGATGGGCAACCCGTCGTGATCGCCTGGGGTGAGTTCATCAACGCGCTCATCGTCTTCGCCGTCGTCGCGCTGGTCGTCTACCTCATCGCCAAGGCCTTCATCAAGGAACCGCCCCCGCCCGGCCCGACCGCGCAGGAGACGCTGCTGACCGAGATCCGCGACGAGTTGCGCAAGCGGTCGGTCTAGCCGGGTCTCCTTCCGCGGGAGCGCGATGGCCCGACCCTAGGTTCCCAGGGCGACCGGGTAGCTGCCAAGGACGCGGGTCGTCGTGGTCACCGCGGCCAGGGCGTCGAGGGCCGCCACGGTGGCGGGGTCCGCGGTATCCGCGTCCAGCTCGATCCAGAACACGTATTCCCAGGCACGCTCCCGACTCGGGCGCGACTCCAGCTTGCGCATGTTCAGTCGGTGGTCGGCGAAGACCTGCAGCACGGCGAGCAGGGCCCCGGGCTCGTTCCTGACGGCCACGACGAGGGTCGTCCGTCGCTGGGTGTCCGCCGAGCGGAGACCGATCGGCTCGTCAACGCCGTCGGATGCCACGACCAGGAACCTGGTCCGATTGTCCGGCAGGTCACCGATCTCGTCGGCGAGGATCTCCAGGCCGAACAGCCCGGCTGCCCGGGGCGAGAGGACGGCCGCCGCTCCCCGCTCTCCGGTCTCGGCGATCGTCTTGCCGGCTCCTGCGGTGTTGTACGTCGTCAGGAGCTGCCAGGAACGGCGGCGCAGGAAGCCTTCCGCCTGACCGAGTGCCTGGATGTGCGAGTAGACCCGATCGATGTCGTCGAGGACCTGACCGGGCAATGCGGCGAGGCACAGGTGGACCGGCACCACGACCTCGCCGAGGATGACCAGGTCGTGCTCGAGCAGCAGGTCGTAGTTCTCGCGGACCGTGCCGTGGATGACGTTCTCGATCGGGACGACTCCGGCGACGGCATCACCGGCGGTGACGATCTCGAAGACGGCGCGGAACCCGGCGAGCGAGGTGCGCGCCACATCACCGAACGCGGCGAGGACCGCGTCCTCCGCGAACGCCCCCGGCTCGCCGGCATAGGCGATCGACCGCGCGCGGCGATCAGCGTCCATCATCGACCGTCGCCCGGTCCCGGACTATCCCGCGGATGGCGTCGGCAACGTGTTGCACTGCGCGAGTTCGAGCCCGCCGGCGGCCTGGATCACCACGCCCAGGGCATCGCTGGTCGCCGTTTTCCACTCTGCAGGTGTCGAGTCGGCGGTGAGACCTCCGGCCGCGGCTACCAGGTCGTCCTGGGCCGTCTGCAATTCCTGGAGTTGGGCGCCGACGTAGTCGCCCGACGCAGCGGTGAGCACGGTCAGCTTGTCCTCGACCTTGGCCGCGGCCGCCACGTAGTCGGCGGCCGTGGAGTCGGCCGGAAGCTTCTTGAAGTCGGTCAGTGACTGGACGTATCCGGCGAGCGCCGTGCAGAACGCTGCACTGTTCGCGCTGGGCACGCCGGAACCGGACGACGAGCAGGCGGCGAGGACGAGGGCCAGGGCAGCGAACGTGGCAAGGATGCGGGTCATGGGTCAGCCTCAAATGGGGTTGGGTCGTGAACCATATGCTATCGGGCGACCGCGACGCCTGAGAGACGCTGACGACCGGCGTGAACCGTCCCGTCGCTACCGCTCGAACCATGCGGTCGTGTCGCGCGGCACCTCTTCCTCGTCGAGATCGGCGCGCTCCTCGCGAGCGACCCCGGCCTGCACGGAGGCGCCGCGTCGGTTCCCGGCCGCCTCGGTGGCGCCCTCCCAATGGGCTTCGGCGAGCATCAGGTTGATCGCCGCGACATACGCCTCGATCGACGCGGCGATGATGTTCGGGCCGCGGGCCTCGCCGGCATATTCGCCGGTGCCGCGCTGCCCACCGACATCCGGGGGGGCGATCCGCACGGCGACCACACCGATCGGTGTCCGTCCCCTCGCCCAGGGCATGGATGTCGTAGGCGAGCAGTCGCGGATGGCCGGTCAGGACACTGTCCAGGGCCTGGTCCACGGCGCCATACAGCGCGTCGATCGGCCCGTTGCCCTCGGCCGAAGCGCGCCATTCGTGGTCACCTGACGCGATCACGACAGCCCCGCGGCTGCGCGAATTGCTCCCGGACGTCGCCGTCCATCGGGCCAGGTGCAGGGCATCGCCCGCAGGATCGATCATCGAGTCACCTCCGTGGGTTGGCTGTGGCGCCGTGACTCCCCGGTCGGTCGGTGGCGGCCGGCTCCGGTGCGGTCGTGAAATGGCGTTCGTCGCGACGGCGCAGCTCGGAACCGCCCTTCCAGATCGCGTATTCGAGCGAGTCGGCGAGGGCGGTGGCCGATGCCGCGATGATGTTCGTGTCGCTGCCCATCGTCGACCAGGTGCGTGCACCGTCCATGGAGTCGATGATGACCCTGGTCCGCGCCGCTGTCGCTGCCCCGCCGTCGAGGATCCGGACCTTGTAGTCGACCAGGTGGACCTGCTCGAGGGCCGGATAGAACGCCCGAAGCGCCTTTCTGAGTGCGGCGTCAAGGGCGTTCACCGGACCGTTGCCGTCGGCTGCTGTGTGCAGGATCTCGCCATCGACCTCGACCTTCACGGTCGCCTCGGCCAGCAGTTCCTGTCCGGCCCGCTGCTCGATCAGGCAGGTGTAGTCGACGATCCGGAACGGCGCGGCATACTCCGCGGCGTGGCGCCGGATGAGCAGCTCGAAGCTCGCCTCCGCTCCCTCGAAGGCGAGGCCATCCGCCTCGAGTTCCTTGATCAGCCTGGAGAGCTCGCGTGGGTCGACGACGCCTTCGAGCTGATGGCCGAGCTGCTCGGCGCGGATCGAGATATTGGCGCGACCACCGAGCTCCGAGACCACGAGCCGGCCGGCGTTGCCGACCGCCGTCGGATCGACGTGCTGATAGCTCCGTTCGACCCGGGCCACGGCGGCTCCGTGGACCCCGCCCTTGTGGGCGAAGGCGGAGCGTCCGACGTAGGGCTGGTAGTCATCGGGGGCGACGTTGGCGATCTCGGCGACCGATCGCGAGAGCTCGGTCAGATCGGCCAGGGTCCCCCCGCCCGCGGGCACGAGTCCATGGGTCGTCTTGAGCGCCAGATTGGCAAGGATGCTGACCATGTTGGCGTTCCCGGCCCGCTCGCCGTAGCCGTTGATGGTGGCCTGGACATGGCGGACCCCGGCGGCGACTGCGGCGATCGTGTTGGCCACCGCGAGATCGGCGTCATTGTGGGTGTGGATCCCCCAGGTGACCTCGGGGGCGTCGCGGTCCGAGTCGACCGCGGTTCGCACGTCGCGGACGATCTCGACCAGTTCGTCGGTCAGGGTCCCGCCGTTCGTGTCGCACAGGACCAGCGTCCGCGAGCCGGCCTGGCGGGCAGCCCGGAGCGTCGCCAGCGCGTAGTCGCGGTCATCCTTGTAGCCATCGAAGAAGTGTTCGGCGTCGTAGACGACCTCCCGGCCGCGCTCCGCCACGAAGGCGACCGAGTCGGCGATCATGTCCAGATTCTCGGGCGGCGTGGCTCCCAGCACCTCGGTGACATGGAGCAGCCAGCTCTTGCCGAAGATGGTCACGACCGGGGTTTCGGCGGCGACCAGTTCGCGCAGGTTCGAGTCGTCCTCAGGCCGGTTCGAGCGATGGCGGGTCATCCCGAATGCGGCGAGGCGGGCCTGTTCCCAGGGGATCTTTCGGGCCGCTGCGAAGAAGTCGATGTCCTTGGGATTGGAGCCCGGCCAGCCACCCTCGATGAACGGCATCCCGTACTCGTCGAGCATCCGGGCGACCCGGAGCTTGTCCGCCAGCGACAGCGTGATGTTCTCTCCCTGCGTGCCGTCGCGGAGGGTCGTGTCGTAGAGGATGACCGGGCGCGGGTCGGCCGGCGCGCCGGTCATCGCGACGCCGCCATGGACTGTGGGGCCGCCCGCGTCCCGGCGTCCGGCACGGACGCCACACGTTCGGCGACGGCCGTGGCGAACGCGGTCGTGCCGGCCACGGTGAGTCCGTCGGCCGGACCCGCCGGGTCGGCCAGATCGGCGGTCCGCCAGCCATCGTCAAGGATGTCGCTGACGGCGGTCCGGATCGCGGCCGCCGCGTCCGCGCGACCCAGCGACAGCTCGAGCAGCATCGCCGCCGACAGGATCGTGCCGATCGGGTTCGCGATGTCCTGCCCGGCGATGTCGGGCGCGGACCCATGGATCGGCTCGTACAGCCCGAACGTCCCGTGCTGGGTCCGACGCTCGCCGAGCGAGGCCGATGGCAGCACGCCGAGGCTCCCGGCGATCACCGCCGCTTCGTCGGACAGGATGTCGCCGAACAGGTTCTCGGTGACGATGACGTCGAACGCGGCCGGTCGCCGGACCAGCAGCATCGCGCACGAGTCGACGAGCTGATGGTCCAGTCGCACATCGGGGTAGTCGCCGGCGATCCCATCGGTCACCTGCCGCCACAGGCGCGAGGTGGCGAGCACGTTGGCCTTGTCGACCTGGGTGACGTGACTGCCTCGGTGCCGGGCCTGTTCGAACGCGAGCCGAACGATGCGCGCGATCTCCGACCTCCGTGTAGGGCAACGTGTCGAGCGCCGTTCGGGCTCCCGGCTCGCCCGAGGCTTCCCGCCGGTCGCCGAAGTAGATTCCGCCGGTCAGCTCGCGGACGATGAGCATGTCGACGCCGGCGAGCAATTCGGGGCGTAACGGCGAGGCGCCGGCAAGCGCCGGGTGGACCTGGATCGGGCGCAGGTTCGCGAACAGGCCGAGCCCGCCACGAAGTGCGAACAGCGCCTGTTCCGGCCGGACGGTCGCGCTCGGGTCGGACCATCGCGGACCGCCGACCGCACCCAGGAGGATCGCATCGGCGGCGCCGCAGGCCACGACGTCCTCCGCTCGGATGGCGACGCCGAAGGCATCGATCGCCGCGCCACCGACGAGGTACTCGGACCAGTCGACAGCAAAATCGAACCGCCGACCGGCGGCGTCGACGACGCGACGGGTGGCCGACACGACCTCCGGCCCGACACCATCGCCGGGGATCGTGGCGATCTGGTAGCTGGGCCGAGCCGTGGTCACGGGGCGGACTCACTGAGCCGCGGCGCGACGAACGCGACCGCAACGCCGTTGATCTCGGCCCCATGGAGTTTGTTGACCGCCTCGAGATACGCCTCGAGCGACGCCTCGATGATGTTCGTCGACAACCCGTGCCCGGTCACCACGAGCGCCCCCGGACCCTCGTCCGACGATCGTCGACAGCGAACCAGGACCTGGCCCTGGGCATCTTCGCCGGCCGTGACCGCCTTGATCTCGTACTCGGTCAGGATCGGATGCCAACCGAGGACGGGCTGCAGCGCCTGGTCGACCGCCCCGAAGAGCGCGTTCACCGGCCCGTTGCCGGTCGCCTCCGCGGCCCGTTCCGCTCCGCCGATCGAGACGGTGACGGATCCGGTCGCGTGGCCGCCGTGCGAGGATGTCTCACTCCAGCCGATGAGGGCGACCGAAGCGGGCACCTCCGACGAGCGCTGCTCGACGAGTGCGTGCAGGTCGGCGTCGGTGACTTCCTTCTTGGCATCGGCGAGGGCGACGGCCTGCGCGTAGATCTCGTCGAGGGCCTCGCCCTGGTAGTCGTACCCGAGCTCCTTGAGCTTGCCCTGGAGGCCCCGCCGACCGGACAGCTTGCCGATCGTCAGTTGACTTCCGGACAGCCCGACCGACTGCGGGGTCATGATCTCGTACGTCAGCGGGTTCTTGATCACGCCGTCCTGGTGGATCCCCGACTCATGTGCGAAGGCATTGCCGCCGACGACCGCCTTGTTCGGCTGGATCGCGAAGCCAGTGAGGTAGCTGACCAACCGGCTGGCCGCCGTGAGCTGTTCGGTGGCGACGCCGGACGCGAGGTCCGGGAACTGGGTGGGGCGCGTGCGCAGCGACATCACGACCTCCTCGAGGGAGGCGTTCCCGGCGCGCTCGCCGAGTCCATTGATGGTGACCTCGACCTGACGGGCGCCGGCCTGGACCGCGGCCAGCGTGTTCGCTGTGGCGAGCCCCAGATCGTTGTGGCAGTGGACGCTCACGGTCGCCTGGTCCCCGACGAGCTGGACGACGCGTTCGACGAGCGCGCCGAACTCCGACGGGATGGCGTAACCGACCGTATCCGGGATGTTGACCGTCGATGCGCCGGCTTCCACGACAGCTGCATAGACCTGGAGCAGGTAGTCGAGGTCCGTCCGCGAGGCGTCCTCGGCGGAGAACTCGATCTCGGCATCGCGGCCCAGCTGCTCCCGACCGTGCCGGACCCACCGAACCGCCTCGGCCAGGGCGGTCTCGCGGTCGATCCGGAGCTTGTGCTTGAGGTGGATGTCGCTGGTCGCGATGAACACGTGCAGATGAGGTCGTTCCGCGACCTTGATCGCCTCGATGGCCCGCTGGGGATCGCCATCCTTGCAGCGGGCGAGGGCGGCGACCGCGATGCCCCCGCGCGTCTCCTTGGCGATCCGGCGGACCGCTTCGAAGTCCCCCGGCGACGCAGCCGGGAACCCCGCCTCGATGACGTCCACCTTGAGGCGGGCCAGTTGCCGCGCCACGTCGAGCTTCTCGGCAGCGGTCAGACCAGCCCCCGGAGCCTGCTCACCGTCGCGCAGGGTCGTGTCGAAGATCCGGACGGTGCCCGCCGCCACGAACGGGCCGGCGGGCCGCGGTACCGGGCTCATTTTGCCGCCCCCGGCGTCGTCGCCGACGCCTGGGACTGGCCGGCCGACACCTCGATCGGATCGAGGAATGGCATCTGACCGCGAAGCCTGGCACCGACGCGCTCCACGAGATGGTCGTGATCGGCAGCGCGCATCCGCTCGAAGTCCTTGCGCCCGGATTCGCTCTCGGCGATCCAGTTCCGGGCGAAGGTCCCGTCCTGGATCTCGGTCAGGACCTGCTTCATCGTCGCCCGGACATGGTCGTCGATGATCCGCGGGCCCGACACGTAGTCGCCGTATTCGGCCGTGTCGCTGACGCTGAAGCGCATGAAGTTCAAGCCGCCCCGATAGAGCAGGTCGACGATGAGCTTGAGCTCGTGCATCGTCTCGAAGTAGGCGAGTTCCGGCTGGTAGCCGGCCTCCACGAGCGTCTCGAAGCCCATCTTGACGAGCGCCGCGGTGCCGCCACACAGGACGGCCTGCTCGCCGAACAGATCGGTCTCGGTCTCCTCGGCGAAAGTCGTCTCGAGGACCCCCGCCCGGGTCGACCCGATCGCGCGGCCGTAGGCGAGGACTCTCGCGCGCGCCGTTGCGGATGGGTCCCGGTGGACCGCGAACAGGGCGGGGATGCCACCGCCGGCCCGATAGACCGATCGAAGCAGGTGGCCGGGCCCCTTCGGCGCGATCATCCCGACGTCGACGATGGCGGGCGGATCGATCCGCCCGAAATGGATGTTGAAGCCGTGGGCGAACATCAGGAGGTGGCCCGGCCGCAGCTCCGGGGCGATCTCCTCCTCGTAGACCGCCTTCTGGGCCGTGTCCGGAACGAGGATCATGACCACGTCCGCGGCCTTGACGGCGTCACGCACGTCGGCGACCCGGAGGCCGGCATCGGTCGCCAGCTGGCGGCTCTTCGACCCGGGCGCCAGCCCGACCACGACATCGACCCCCGACTCGTGGAGGTTGAGGGCGTGCGCGTGACCCTGGCTGCCGTAGCCGATGATCGCGACGGTCTGGCCGGCGAGGGCCGCCGGATCCGCGTCGTTGTCGTAGTACATCGTCGCTGTCATCGCTTGATCGCCTCCTCGATGGATCCGGATCCGCGCGCCATGACGACGGCGCCCGTCCGAACCAATTCCTTGATGCCATAGGTCCGGACCAGCGCGACGAACGCGTCGACCTCGGGCTCGGTCCCGGTGACCTCGACGATGACCGACCCGTCGGCCAGGTCCACGACCCGGCCACGTGACAGCTCGACGATCTTGAGGACTTCCGCTCGGGTCGAATCGGTCGCCCGGATCTTGACCAGGGCGAGCTCCTGCTGGATGGTCGGCTCGGACGTGACGTCCTGGACCTTGAGGACATCGATCAGCCGGTAGAGCTGCTTGGCGGCCTGCTCGACGGCGACATCGTCTCCGTGGAGGGTGATCGTCATCCGGCTGATGTCCTCCCGGTCGGTGTGGCTGACGGCCAGCGAGTCGATGTTGAAGTTGCGGGCCCGCATCAGACTGGCGACGCGGTTCAGGACGCCCGGCTTGTTGAGCACGACAGCCACCAGGATGTGGCGCCCCGTCGCACCGCCGCCCGGCAGGGCCCGATCCGGCGGGGCGCTATGGGCCGGGCTGTCGGCATGAGCGGACGCTGCAGTCGAATGCTGCCCGTTCGACGATTGATCGACGCTCATTCGTCCGCCCCGCCCCAGTTCTCGATGAGGTCGGACAGGCCCTTGCCGGCCGGCATCATCGGAAAGACGTTCTGCTCCTCGGCGATCTCGAACCAGATGAGCGCCGGGCCGTCGACCGCCTGGGCGGCCCGGATGACATCGTCGACCTCATCCGGCGTCCGGGCCCGAAAGGCCGGGATCCCGAACGCGTCGGCGAGCTTTGCGAAATCCGGTCCGGGCAGGCTGGACGAGTGGTAGTTGCCGGCATAGATGATCTCCTGCCATTGCCGGATCATCCCGAGCTTCTTGTTGTCGAGGAGCGCGATCTTGACCGGGATGTGATCGGCCACAAGGGTCATCAGTTCCTGGAAGGTCATCTGGAAACCGCCATCGCCGGTGATCGCCCAGGTCTCCCGGTCGGGCCGGCCGAGTGCCGCGCCCATGGCCGCCGGGACCGAGAAGCCCATCGTGCCGAGACCGCCGGAGCTGACGTGGCTGTTCGGGTTCCGGAACCCGGTGTAGCGGGCGAGCCACATCTGGTTCTGGCCGACATCGGCGACGTACGTCGCCTCGTGGTCGGTCAGGGCACCGATCCGCTCGACCACGTAGTCGGCCGACAGGAGGCCGGCCTGCCATGCCCCGGACCCATGCCAACTCGAGGCGACCGATTCGGTCTTCCATTCCGCAAGCTGGGCGAGGTACCCGGTTCGGACCGACGGATCGACCTTCTCGATCAGGCCGGTCAGGGCCTGGAGCACGCGCTTCGCATCGCCCACGATCGGGACCTCGACCGCGACGTTCTTGCCGATCTCCGCGGGGTCGATGTCGGCATGGATGATCCGGGCATACGGCGCGTAGGTCCGCACGTTCCCGGTCACCCGGTCATCGAAGCGCATCCCGACGGCGATCAGGAGGTCGGCCGTCTGGATCGCCCGGTTGACGTGCTTCCAGCCGTGCATGCCCATGTATCCATAGGCAAGCGGGTGCTCCTCATCGATCGCGCCGATGCCGAGCAGCGTCCACGCGACCGGGATCTGCGCCTTCTCGGCGAAGGCGACCAGGTCGTCCCAGGCCTCCGCATGGAGGACGCCGTGTCCGGCCAGGATGACCGGCCGTTGTGCCGCCGCGATCTCGGCCGCGGCGAGCTTGAGCTGGCGTGGATGGCCGTCCAAGTTCGGGCGGAACCCGGGCAGGCCCGCGACCACCTCCGTGTCGCTCGGGTGCTCGACCCGTGTCTCCTGCTGGAGGGCGTCCTTGGCGATGTCGATGTGAACCGGGCCGGGACGACCGCTCCGGGCGATGTGGAAGGCCTCGGCGATGACGCGGGGCAACTCGTCGGCATCGCGGACCAGGTAGTTGTGCTTGGTCATCGGCAGGGTGATGCCGTTGATGTCGATCTCCTGGAAGGCGTCCTTGCCCATGAGCGCCGCCATGACGTTGCCGGTGATGGCCACCATGGGGATCGAATCGAGCATGGCCGTTCCGATCCCGGTCACGAGGTTGGTGGCGCCAGGTCCGGACGTGCCCATGCACACCCCGACCCGGCCCGTGACCCTGGCGTACCCGTCGGCCGCGTGTGCGCCGCCCTGCTCGTGCCGGACCAGGATGTGGCGCAACTCGGGGTAGTCGGCCAGGATGTCGTAGAGCGGCAGGATCACCCCGCCCGGATAGCTGAAGAAGACGTCGACCCCCTGCCGGAGGAGCGCCTCGCAGAGCACGTCGGCACCGATCCGCGTCCGCTTCAGGTCGCGCCCCTCGTGGAGCATGCTCTTTCGGGCACGCTCGACCGCAGCCGCTTCCACGGTCCCGTCGTTGGGCACGTGGCTGCGCCGCGCGGCCGGCCGGGCCGACGTCCGCGATGGTTCCGTCGGGTCTCCCTTGGCGATCGTCATCTGGTCGGGTCCTCCGTGTGGTGTCCGGACAAAACGAAAGACCCCCGCCGTCCCGGCGAGGGTCTGAGGTTGATCGGTGGTGTCGAGCTAGTGTCGCTCGTCGCTCCGTGTCCCTCGGTCCCGCCGGGAGCCGGTAATCAGCCCAAGAAGGCCGCCAAGCCCCGGAAGCGCGAGAAGAAGGTCGAGAAGCGATACATCGACGGGATCGATCGGCACGTGGACGCGCCGGCCATCCGACGTCACGACGACGGCGACCTTGCGGCGATCTCCGGATCCGAACCAGCCCAATCGGGTCTCCAAAATCGTTCGGCCACAGCGGTCCCATGGCGTGGCGGCAGTCTAGCAGGGTTCCGCGCTGCGTCAACCGCACCCGATCGTCCTGCCGCAACCTCGTCCCGGAGCCATTGGCGGAGCCTCTGGTACGCTCCGGCGATGACCGCACCCATCCCGCGCACCATCGTCGACAAGATCTGGACGGATCACGTCGTGACCCAGGACCCGGGGGCGCCGGCGGTGCTCGGGGTGGACCTCCACCTCGTCCACGAGGTCACGAGTCCGCAGGCCTTCTCCGGGCTGCGCGCGCGTGGCCTGACGGTCCGGCGTCCCGGGCAGACCGTGGCGACCGCCGACCACTCCATCCCGACGACCGACCGAAGCCTGCCGTTCGCTGATGCGATGGCCCTCGCCCAGGTGAACCAGCTCGAGGCCAATTGTGCGGAGTTCGGGATCCCGCTCCACGGTATCGGCGATCCCGCCCAGGGGATCGTCCACGTCATCGGGCCGCAGCTCGGGTTGACCCAGCCGGGGATGACGATCGTATGCGGCGACTCGCACACGAGCACGCACGGAGCGTTCGGCGCGCTGGCCTTCGGTATCGGCACGAGCGAAGTGGAGATGGTCCTGGCCACCCAGACGCTCCTTCAGCGCGATCCGAAGACGTTCGAGGTCCGGGTGGACGGCCGCCTCCAGCCGGGCGTCAGCGCCAAGGACATCATCCTCGCGCTGATCACACGGATCGGGATCGGCGGCGGGACCGGGCATGTGTTCGAGTACACGGGCACGGCCATCCGCGGCCTGACGATGGAACAGCGGATGACCATCTGCAACATGAGCATCGAGGGTGGAGCCCGCGCTGGGCTGATCGCCCCCGACGACACGACGTTCGACTACCTGCACGGCCGCACGCACGCACCGGCCGGGTCGGATTGGGATGCCGCCGTCGCGCGCTGGCGCAGGCTCCCGACTGATGACGGCGCGGTCTACGACCGTGCGATCACGATCGACGCCGACGGACTCGAGCCGATGGTGACCTACGGCACCAATCCCGGGATGGGCGTCCCGATCTCGAGCCCGGTCCCATCGCCGGAGGACCAGGACGACCCGGCCCAGCGACGGGCGCTGGAGCGCGCGCTCGAGTACATGGACCTCCGGCCGGGCCAGCCGATCCTCGGCCAGAAGGTCGACGTCGTCTTCGTCGGGAGCTGCACCAATGGTCGGATCAGCGACCTCAGGCTCGCGGCGGCAGTCCTCAAGGACCGCCATGTCGCCGCCGGCGTCCGGCTGATGGTGGTGCCGGGGTCGGACGAGGTGAAGCGCGAAGCAGAACAGGAAGGCCTGGCCGAGATCTTCAAGGCCGCCGGCGCCGAATGGCGCGAGGCCGGCTGCTCGATGTGCATCGCCATGAATGGCGACCAGCTCCAACCCGGGCAGTACGCCGTGAGCACGAGCAACCGCAACTTCGAAGGACGCCAGGGCAAGGGCGGTCGGACGTTCCTGGCGTCACCCCTGACCGCGGCCGCGAGCGCCATCGCCGGCGCCGTCGCCGATCCGCGGCGGCTGCCGGGGATCGAGGCCCTGGCCGACCTCGGGGGACGCTGACCGTGGCCGAGCCGTTCACCATGTTCACCAGTCGGGTCATCCCCCTGCCGGCGGAGAATGTCGACACCGACCAGATCGTCCCGGCTCGATACCTGAAGGTGACCGACAAGGAGGGGCTCGCCGAGGCCCTCTTCCGCGACTGGCGGTTCGGACCCGACGGGTCGCTCACGGAGCCTCACTTCGTCATCGACCGGCCAGAGATGTCCGGACGGCAGATCCTCCTGGTCGGTGACAACTTCGGCTGCGGCTCATCCCGGGAACACGCCCCGTGGGCACTCGCGGCGTGGGGCGTCAAAGCCATCCTGTCGACGTCCTTCGCGGATATCTTCCGCAACAACAGCCTCAAGAACGGCGTGCTGCCCATCGTCGTCGATCGGCCGACCCACGCTCGATTGTTCGACCTCGTCGCAAGCGACCCGGACGCGAATATCACCGTGGACCTGGCCGAGCAGGGGATCCTGCTTCCGGATGGCACGACCATCGATTTCGAGATCGATCCCTTCGCCAAGCAGATGATCCTGGCCGGCACCGACGAGATCGGCTACCTCCTTGCGAAGGATGCTGCCATCGGCGCCTGGGAAGCAGACCATCCGGCCCGGGTGGACACGCTCGGCGGAGCGCACTGACGCACGGCCCCCACGGAGGGCGCATCCGGTCCACCTGTGCGACGATCGGCTCGTGAACCCGGTCGACGCCCTCACCCTGGCCCTGATCGTCATCGCCCTCGTCCTCGGTTGGCGTTCCGGAGCGATCCCGCAGGTCATGGGCCTGCTCGGCGCGATCGGCGGCGGTGCCCTCGCGATCCTGCTCCTCCCCCACCTGGCCGACCCGCTGTCCGGGGTCGATCCCAGCTACCGTCCGCTCGTCGTCCTCGTCATCCTCGTCGCGGCCGTCGGGCTCGGTGAATCGATCGGTTCGGCCATCGGGCGGAGCATCGCGGTCCGGCTCGGGACCGGCTTCGCCGGGGCAGCCGACCGCACCGTCGGCGCCGGCCTGGGGGTCGTCCAGGTCCTGCTCATCGTCTGGCTTGCCGGTGGCCTGTTCATCGAAGGCCCGGTCCCGAGGTTGGCCGAAGCCGCCGGCGGCTCGACCGCGGTTCGGACGCTGTCCTCGATCCTGCCGCCGGCGACGGAGGTCGCGACCGGGCTCGGCGGCTGGATCGACTCGACCGGGCTGCCCGATGTGTTCGTCGGCTTCGAGCCCATCCCTGCGCCCGCTGTCGACCGACCCAGCGACCCGACGGCGCGGGCGATCGCGGCAGCGGCCGAAGCGAGCACGGCCAAGGTCTCGGCCGCGACGTGCGGCCTGGAGTCCGTCGGCTCCGGGTTCGTGGTGGCTCCGCACTACATCGTCACGAATGCGCATGTCGTGGCCGGAGCCGGACGACGCGGGATCCGGGCGAAGCTGCCGTCACTCGGACCGGTCGACGCCACGGTCGTGCTGTTCGATCCGAGTTTCGACGTGGCGGTGCTCTATGTCCCGGCGCTGGACGCGCCGGCCCTCCGATTCGCGGCGGCCGATCCCGACCGAGGTGCCGTCGGTGCGACGCTCGGCTACCCGGCAGGCGGGCCACTGACGATCCTGCCGGTCGCGGTCTCGGCGCGATACTCGGCGACCGGCTACGACATCTACGGGACGAGTCAGGTCCGCCGCCAGATCGTCGAATTGCGCGCGGACATCGCGAAGGGTGACAGTGGCGGACCGTTGGTCCTCCAGGACGGCACCGTCGGTGGGGTCGTGTTCGCCGAGGCTCGGACCGACCCCACCGTCGGCTATGCGTTGTCCCCGACGGAGGTCGCGGTCCGGATCGCACCGGGTCTGGGGCGGACGAGTCCCATCGGGACCGGGGCCTGCATCGCTGAATCGTAAGCCCGAGCCGTGTAGGGTTCTTGGAGCACGGACCGCCATCCGGGTCCGCCGAGGAGAGACCGATGTCTGATCAGCGCCCCATCTCCGATCCTGCCAAGCGACATTCCGCCACGATCACCGATGGCCCCGATCGGGCCGGTGCACGGGCGATGCTCAAGGCCATCGGGTTCACCGACGAGGACCTTGCCAGGCCGATCGTCGGGGTGGCGACGACCTGGATCGAGACGATGCCGTGCAACATCAACCAACGGCACCTGGCCGAGTTCGTGAAGGCGGGCATCCGTGCCGCCGGCGGCACGCCGATGGAGTTCAACACGATCGCCATCAGCGACGGGGTGACGATGGGGACCGAGGGGATGAAGACTTCGCTCGTCAGCCGCGAGGTCGTCGCCGACTCGATCGAGCTCGTCGCCCGTGGCCAGATGTTCGACGGCGTCGTCTGCGTGGTCGGCTGCGACAAGACCACGCCCGGGGCGGCCATGGCGCTCGGCCGCCTCGACATCCCCGGCATCGTGCTCTATGGCGGGACGATCAATCCGGGCGTGTACCAGGGTCGGCGTGACGCCACGGTCGTCACCGTCTACGAGGCGATCGGCGCGTACCGAGCGGGCCGGATCAGCCTCGACGAGCTGTACGAGATCGAGAACGCTGCCTGCCCTGGCCCGGGCGCCTGCGGTGGCCAGTACACGGCCAACACGATGAGCACCGCGATGGAGTTCCTCGGCCTGTCCCCGGCCGGCCTCAACGGGATCCCGGCCGAGGATCCGGCCAAGGATGCCGCCGCCCACCGGACCGGCGAACTGATCATGGATCTCGTCCGACGGGACGTCCGCCCATCGACGTTCGTCACCCGGGCGTCGCTCGAAAACGCGATCGCCAGCGTTGCCGCGACCGGCGGGTCGACCAACGCCGTCCTGCACCTGCTGGCCATCGCCCACGAGTTCGGCATCCCGCTCGACATCGACGAGTTCGGGACGATCGCAGACCGGACGCCACATATCGGCGACATGCAGCCCGGCGGGCGGTACACGGCGCTGGACATGTTCGAGGCCGGTGGCGTGGCCCTCGTCATGCGCGAGCTGCTCAAGCGGCCTGGCCTCCTGCACGGTGACGCCCCGACCGTCGACGGGCGGACGATCGCCGAGATCGCCGCCGAAGTCACCGAGACGCCGGGCCAGACCGTGGTCCGGACGCTGGAGACGCCGCTCAAGCCGACCGGTGGCCTGGCGATCCTGCACGGCTCGCTGGCACCCGATGGCTGCGTCGTCAAGCTGGCCGGCCACGAGCGACGGCAGCACCGCGGCCCAGCCCGGGTCTTCGACTCCGAGGGCGCCTGCTACGACGCGGTGCGATCCCAGCGGATCGTCCCGGGCGACGTCGTGGTCATCCGCTACGAAGGGCCGGTCGGCGGACCCGGGATGCAGGAGATGCTGTCGGTCACGGCAGCCCTCGTCGGTGAAGGGCTCGGTGATTCGGTCGCCCTCCTGACCGATGGTCGGTTCTCCGGCGGCACCCACGGCCTGATGATCGGGCACGTCGCCCCGGAAGCCGCGCTGGGTGGACCGATCGCGATCGTCGAGGAGGGCGACACCATCGTCATCGACGTCGATCGATCGGCACTCGATCTCGACGTGCCGGCCGACGAAGTCGCGCGACGGTTCGAGCGCTGGACGCCGCCCGGCGCCCGGTATCGGTCCGGCGTCATGGCCAAGTACGCGGCACTGGTCGGATCGGCGTCCGCCGGTGCGGTGACGACCGGAGAACGGATGACGGCCAACCTCTTGTGACGTTCCGGACCCGGCCCGCCGAGGGCGACGCCGACTTCTCGTTGATCGCGGAGCTCGTCGGTCGCGTCTCCCCGGAGGATCCGACCAGTGTCGAGGAGATCCGCTGGGCGGCGGCGACATTTCCTGGGACGATGCGCCTGCTCGCTGAATCCGACGGCCGTTCAATCGGATTCGGCACGGCCGGTCGGATGTACGTCCATCCGCCGGACTTCGATGCGTTCTGGGCGACGATCGGAGTCGTGCCCGAGTCCCGTCGCCGGGGGATCGGCACGGCTCTGTTGATCGCCGTGTCCGAACACGCGCGAGTGGCGGGCAAGGTGGCGCTCCACCTCCCCGCCAGCGATGCCCGACCCGAGGGGATCGCCTTCCTGACCCATCGCGGTTTCCTCGAGTACGAGCGAAGCAAGACCGTCGAGCTGCGTCTGGCCGGCTGCCCCATCCCGGACATCGAGCCACCGACTGGCATCCGTATCACGACACTCGCGACGAGGCCCGATCTCATCTCCGGGGTCCACGACGTCGCCGTCCAGGCGTACGAGGATATTCCTGGGGGCGACGAGCCGATCGCCGCGGGCGACCTCGCGGAGTTTCGCACCCGTGACGTCGATCGCCCCGGGATCCCGGCTGACGGGTTCATGATCGCGCTCGATGATCGAACGGGCCGCGTGGCCGGCTTCGCGAGCCTGTTGCTCATGGCTGGCGGGCGGGAGCGCGCCTGGCACGCCAACACCGCGGTCGCTCGAGTCTGCGTGGGCGTGGCCTGGCGGGCGCCTTGAAGCGGGCGACGATCGGCTGGGCCATCGCCAATGGCCTCGAGGCGCTCGAGGCCGGCAATGACGTCGACAACGCCCCGATGCGCGCGATCAACGCGCGGCTCGGCTACGAGCCGCTGCCGGACACGCTCGTGATGCGGGGACCGTGTTCGGTGGCATCATGGACCGATGACCGAGGGAACCCCACCGACCGCGGGCCCGGTGCGTCAAGCACGACCTGACACGCTGCCGCCCGATCCGGCCGAATACGATTCGCCGCGAGCCCAGATCGCCCGGGCCAAGGGACTCGACGCGCCCTATATCGCGGGCGGTCGAGACCCCGACCCCGGCCCAGCGCTTGAAGAAGAGCGGCGCCTGGGCAGGCTCCTCGTGGCGATGGTCGTCGCCCTGATGTTCGGTGGCTTCATCATCGGCCTGGCGCTCACGATCGCGACAGGGGGCCTGCCGCTGTGATGCCGGGCGTGGCCACCGTCGCGACGGACAGCCTGGTCGAGACGGTCCGCGAGCTCATCCGCATCCCGTCGGTGAACCCGGCTCCGCCCGACAGGTCCGCTGGCGAACTCGACGCCGCGCGGCTGATCGGGTCGATGCTGACCGATGCCGGTCTGGTGCCGGAGATCATCGAGCCGGAGCCGGGTCGCGGCTCCGTCCATGTCCGGCTGCACGGTGACGGGAGCGGTGGGGAGCCGCTCCTGCTGTTGTCGCACCTCGATGTCGTTCCCGCACCGCCAGAACGCTGGAGTCACGACCCGTTCGGTGGCAGACCTCGTCGACGGCTACATCTATGGTCGTGGCGCGGTCGACATGAAGGCGATGGTCGCGATGGAGCTCGCGCGTCGTGCGCTCGCTTGCCGCCGAAGCCCGGGCCGCAGGTCGCGATCCGGCGAGTGACCCGATCCCGGGCCTGCGTCGGGACGTGCTGTTCACCTGCACGGCCGACGAGGAAGCCGGAGGCCTGGCCGGGGCGCGCTGGGTGGCCGAGCACCGGCCCGAGTGGCTGCGCGCGGCCGGGGCGCTCAATGAATGCGGCGGCGTGTCGATGACGATCGCCGGCCGTCGCCTGTACCCGATCCAGGTCGCCGAGAAGGGCTTTGCGGCCTATCGGATCCACGTCCAGGGGACGGCTGGACACGGTTCCATGCCTCGGGATGACAACGCCGCCGTCCTTGCCGCGACCGCGATCGCCCGATTGGCAGTACCGGGTCCGACCCGGGTGACGCCCGTGATGGGGCGCGCGCTGCGGCTCGCTTCCGCCGCCCTCCCACCCGAAGCGGGAGCCATCCTCGATGGACTCGCCGGCGATGACCCGGGTCGCGCCGAGGCGGCGATGGCCAGGGCCTGCGACCCGATGTACGCCCGGACCGTCCGGGCGCTCCTGCGCGACAGCATCAGCCCGGACGTGGTCCATGCGGGGATCAAGTACAACGTCATCCCGGGAGAGGCGACGATCGAGGTGGACTGTCGAGTCCTGCCGGGCACCTCGGAACCCGACATGCGGGCCCAGCTGGTCGAACGTCTCGGTCGCGGACCTCGCAGATTCGTGCACGATCGAGCTGATCGTCTACGGTGCGCCTGCCGAATCCCCGGCCGAGGGCGCGCTGTACGACCTCCTCGCGGCGACGATCCGCGCCCATGATCCGGAGGCGATCCCGCTCCCGGTCATGGTCCCGTTCGCCACCGATGCCAAGCACACCGCCACGGTGGGTACGCCGACCTACGGCTTCTCGCCACTCCAGCTCGATCCGGACGAGCGCTTCCTCGAACGGTTCCATGGCGTCGATGAGCGCGTCTCGGTCGCGGCCCTCCATTGGGGGCTGCCCGTCCTCTACGACGTCGTCCGCGGGTTCTGCGGCTGACCGCGATCAGCTCCGCGTTGACGACGTCCGGATCAGGCGGCCGCGCCGGCTGATGGCGTGGGTGGCCAGCGCCGCCACCCCCATCGCAACGATCGCCCGTTCGGCCGAGGGCAGGGGGCGGACAGCGGACAGGAACTGATCGGCCCGGGCGCGATCGACCACCCGCAGGATGGCGTGGCCGCGCTGGGTCAGCCGAAGCGTGCGCTGTCGCCGATCCTCTGGCTCCTGGTGTCGCTCCACGAGGCGGCGTCGGACCAGCCCATCGACCAGCCGGCTCGTCGCCGACGGCGAACGACCGATCGACTCCGCCAGCTCGCCCACGGTCAGCGTGCTGCCATCGGCCAGCACGTACAGGGCGGCCAGCTGGGTGAACCCGAGACGCAGCTCGCCGAGCTGACTGGCAAACCCGATGACGAGCTCGCGCCACAACGCGCGGCCCATCGCCACTCGCTCGCTGATCTGGCGGACATTCGGCAGACGGTCGCCGGCCGCCAGGACGGGGGCGGAGAGGTCCGCCTCGAACCGGCGGGCGATGGCGCGAGTCGGGGCCGGTCGGGTCATACGCCGGCCCGGGGCGGTTTCGTCGCGCACCATCGAAGCGTACGGCGGGCCCGAGATACATGCAACCATGCACGCTCGACGTGCGAGGACGCCGCGTCCCGCGACTACGCTGGGGGCCATGCAACAGCTTGCCTTCGTTTGCCCGGGCCAGGGCTCACAGACCGTCGGCATGGGTCAGGCCCTCGCCGACACATCGCCAGCCGCCGCCGCCGTCTTCGCAGCCGCCGACCGAGCCCTCGGCGAGCCGATCAGCCGATTGGCCTGGTCAGGTCCGGCCGAAGACCTCGACCTGACCGAGAACGCCCAGCCGGCCATCCTGGCGGCGTCGATGGCGATCCTGGCCGCGATCCGTGAACGTTGGGCAGCGGCCGGCGTCCCCGCCCCGGCCCCGAGGTTCATCGCCGGCCACTCGATGGGCCAGTATTCGGCCCTCGTGGCAGCGGGCGCCCTCTCGCTCGAGGATGGCGTCCGTCTCGTGCGACAACGTGGGCGCCTGATGCAGGCGTCGGGTCAGGGTCGGGACGGTGCGATGGCTGCGCTCATCGGACTGGACGATGCTCGCCTTCCGGAACTGGTCGACGAGGCGGCGCGACACGGCGTGTTCGTCGTGGCCAACCGGAACGCGCCCGGCCAGGTCGTCGTTTCCGGGGAACGACCCGCGGTCGAAGCCGGGGCCGAACTGGCCAGGACCCTCGGCGCCAGGCGGGCGATCGTCCTGCCGGTCTCGGTCGCCGCCCACTCCCCGCTGATGGCCGAAGCTGCCGACGGGATGCGGGGAGCACTCGCCGGGATCGCCTTTTCCGATCCGGAAGCGCCCCTGCTCGCCAACGCCGACGCTCGACCGATCGAGACGGCGGACGCCTGCCGGATCGAACTCGTCGAACATCTGACCGCCGGGGTCGACTGGATCCGGATCGTCGAACGGATGCGAACCGCAGGGATCACCACGTTCGTGGAGATCGGTCCGGGACGCGTGCTCACCGGCCTCATCAAACGGATCGCCCCGGACGCCGAGGTCATCCCAGCAGATGACCCGGGATCGTTCGACCGCCTGCTTGACATCGCCAACGCATCGGCCTGAACCAGGCCGTCGACGAGGAGGAACCACTCTTGCGCAAGCCCGACTACGATCGTCGCGTCGCCGTCACCGGTCTCGGCGTCATCAGCTCCGTCGGTAACGACGTCGCCACCGTCTGGCGCAACCTGGTCGACGGCGTGTCCGGGCTCGGGCAGATCACCCGCTTCGACACCACGCCCTACGACGCGAAACTCGGCGGCCAGGTCGAGGATTTCGACGCGACGGCGTGGATGGACGCGAAGGCGGCCCGACGCAGCGAACCCAGCCTGCATTTCGGCGTCGCGGCCGCCAAGCAGGCGCTCGCGGATTCAGGCTTCGAGATCACCGACGAGAACCGGACTGATGTCGGCGTGATCTTCGGCTCCGGCGCGGGCGGACAGATGCTGATGATCGACAACTATGTCTCGATGAAGGCGCGCGGCCCACGAACCGTGGCGCCGACGTTCATCGCCAACGCACTGGTCGACAGCTGCTCGGGGATGATCGCCATCGAAACGGGCGCGATCGGCCACAACATGTGCGTCGTTTCGGCCTGCGCGACCGGGACCCACAATATCGGTGAGGCGGCCGAGGCCATCCGACGCGGCGACTGCATCGCGGTCATCTCCGGATCGACCGAGGCGCCGCTCCTGGAAGTCGGACATGCCGGGTTCTCGAACATGCGCGGGATGGGGATGCCCCGGCCCGGCGAAGGCCCGGAGACGGTCTCCCGGCCGTTCGACCTGACCCGCGACGGGTTCGTCCTGGGCGAGGGGGCCGGATCGCTCTTCCTCGAGGATCTGGAACTGGCCAAGGCCCGCGGCGCGACCATCTATGCGGAGGTGGTCGGCTATGGGTCGGCGGCAGACGGCTGGGACATGATCCAGCCGATCGACGCGGGGGCCGGTTCGGCTCGGGCCATGAAGATGGCGCTCGACCGCCGGGGTGTGCCCGCCGACGAGGTCGACCTGATCAATCCACATGGGACCTCGACACCACTCGGCGACAAGCGCGAGGCCGAAGCCATCTGGACCGTGTTCGGGCCGCGGGCAGGCGGGTCCGAGCGTTCGCTGGCGATCAGCGCGACGAAGTCGATGACCGGGCACATGATGGGAGCCGCCGGCGCATTCGAGGCGTTCGCGACGGTCAAGTCGATCCACGAGCAGTGCGTGCCCGCGACGATCAACTACCGTGACCCGGATCCCGACTGCGACCTGTGGGTCGTCGCCGAATCGACGGATCATCGGATCCGCTACGGCCTCTCCAACAATATCGGGTTGGGCGGCCACAATGGCGCGGTGATCTTCAAGCGCTACGACGGCGATTGAACGGGTCGCGGCGACGTTCCCCGTTCTCGGCGCGATGTCGGGCCCTCCGTACAATCAGATGACAACCCAGCCGTGAGGAGGCCTCGTGCCTGAACAGGATCCCGCGCGTCGCGCCGTGGTGACCGGCCTCGGTGCCGTCATGCCCATCGGCAATGACTTCCCGACCTACTGGTCGAACCTGCTCGCCGGGGTGACCGGCACCCGAATGGTCAGAAGCTTCGACGCAGAGGCGTTCGAGGTCCGGATCGCAGCCGAGGTCGTCGATTTCGATCCAGCCACGGTCATGGACGCGAAGATGGCCCGGAGGATGAGCCGCTTCATCCAGCTGGCGATGGGTGCGGGCAGCGAGGCCGTTCGGGACTCGGGGATCGACTTCGAGGCCATGACCGAAGACCAGCGTGACCGGGTCGGGGTCGTCGTGAACACGGGCGGGGGCGGGATCGAGCAGATCATCGACGGGACCCACGTCCACGATCAGAAGGGTCCGCGGTTCGTGAGCCCGTTCGCGGTACCCGCCCTGTCCGGTTCGATGGGCGCGTGCATGTTGTCGATGAAGTACCACTTGACCGGTCCGGTGATGACCCAGGTCGCGGCGTGTGCGACTTCGGTCATCGCGTTCCACGACGCGTTTCGGCTCATCCGGTCCGGTGAGTGCGATGTCGTCCTCACGGGAGGGTCGGAGGCGCCGATCTGGCCGATGGGACTGGCCGCGCTCTCCAACATGACGGCCCTGTCGAAGCGGAACGACGATCCAGCAACTGCCTCCCGCCCGTTCGACGCGACACGCGATGGCTTCGTCCTCGGGGAGGGGGCCGGGGTCGTCGTCGTCGAGTCGCTGGCCCATGCCCTCGAACGCGGTGCCACGCCCCTCGCCGAGATCCTTGGCGGCGCCCTGACCGCCGATGCCTTCCACATCAGTGCCCCCGATCCGACCGGCCGTGGCCAGACTCGGTCGATGACGTCCGCGCTGCGCAATTCCGGTGTCGCGCCGGACGAGATCGACTACATCGTCGCCCACGGGACGGCCACCCAACTCAATGACGTGACCGAGACCCGGGCGATCAAGGCGGCCTATGGCGATCATGCCTACAAGGTCGCGATCAGCTCACCGAAATCGATGATCGGCCACCTCGTGGGGGCCGCCGGGATCGCCTCCGCCCTGGCAGGCATCGGGGCGATCCGCGATGGCATCATCCCGCCCACCGCGAACCTGCACACCCCCGATCCGGAATGCGACCTCGACTACGTGCCCCTCACCGCACGGAAGGCCAGGGTGGAGACGGTCGCGGTCAATGGCTTCGGGTTCGGTGGCCAGAATGCGGTTGCGATCTTCCGGGCGATCGACGGGTCCTAGGTACGCCGACCGGTGAGGGTCGCGCCCTCGAAGGCCTCGATGGCGGCGATCCGATCCGGGCTGAGCGCGACCGGCGCCGCGGCCGCGTAGTCGTACCGGACGAGGACCGAGTCGCTGACGGCGGCGAGCCGCTTGCGGTCGGCCGCGGACGGCCGCCAGGAGGCGATGCTCGAGCGTGAACGATGACCGTCCGATGCGGGTCGCCCGGGTCTGCACCGTGACGATGTCTCCGTAGAAGACCGGCGCACGATAGGTGATCCTCGCCTCGGCCAGGATCAGGCTCTCAGGCCCGCCGGTGGCGGCTCCGAACGTCTCGCCGGTGACGTCCGTCCAGTAGCGGAGCCGAGCCGTCTCGCAGTAGGTCAGATAGCTCGCGTTGTTGACATGCCCCTGCGCGTCGGTATCGGCGAACCGGACCTCGATCTCGACCTCGTGGCCGAAGACGCCGTCGAGGTCGCGTGGGTCAACCGGGACTGCTCCCTGGGGCGACGGCTCGTGCATCCGCCGAGTGTACGGGCGACTTGCCATGGAAGCCACGCAGGCGCAGCGAGTTCGTGACCACGGACACGGACGACAGGGCCATGGCCCCGGCGGCGAGCGCCGGATCGAGGGTGATCCCAAAGGCCGGATAGAGGACACCCATGGCGATCGGGATGAGCACGATGTTGTACCCGAACGCCCAGCCCAGGTTCTGACGGATCACGGTCATCGTCGCGCGCGACAGTTCGATGGCGACCGCGACCGCCTGCGGGTCGCCGCCGATGAGGGTGATATCGGACGCCTCGATCGAGACGTCTGCGCCAGTCCCGATCGCCACCCCGACGTCCGCCTGGGCGATGGCAGGTGCATCGTTGATCCCGTCACCGACCATGGCGACGACGAGGCCGCGAGCCTGGAGTCGTTCGATCGCCGCCACCTTGTCCGCGGGGAGGACCTGCGCTTCGACGCGATCGGCCGGGATCCCGACCTGGCGTGCGACCGCCTCGCAGGTGATCCGCCCATCGCCACTGACCAGCCAGACTTCGGCGCCCATCTCGGTCAGGGCCCGGACCGCGGCAGCGGCCGTCGGCTTGATCGGATCGCCGAGCGCGATGACCCCGGCAGCGACGTCGTCGATGGCGACGAGTGCGACCGTTTGGCCGGCGGTCTCCGCGGCCGTCGCCTCCGCGTCGATCGGCGCGAGGTCGATGCCACGACTCGCCAGCATCCGCCGATCGCCGACCAGCACCTGATGCTGGCGGTCAGGCCCGGCGACGGTGCCCTCGACCCCGCCGACGACCGCGGCGAAATCGGTGACCGCGAGGAAACCGAGTTCGTCGACGCGGGCCCGCTCGAGGATCGCCGTGCCCAGCGGATGCTCGCTGCCGCGCTCGAGCGAACCGGCGATGTCGAGGAGTTGCTCGGCCGTGTAGCCGGCTGCCGGGGCGATGGTGGTGACCGAGGGGTGGCCGATGGTCAGGGTGCCGGTCTTGTCCATGACCACGGCCCCGACCCGATGGGCCGTTTCGAGTGCGTCGCCGCCGCGGATGATGATCCCGGCCTCTGCGCCCCGGCCCGTGCCGACCATGATCGCCGTCGGGGTCGCCAGTCCCATCGCGCATGGGCAGGCGATCACCAGCACGCTGATGAACGCGGTCAACGCATAGGTCAGCTGGGGTTCCGGTCCGGCCAGGTACCAGATGACGAAGGTCGCCACGGACGTGATCAGGACGATCGGCACGAAGACCGCAGCGATCCGGTCGGCCAGTCGCTGGATCGGCGCCTTGGAACCCTGGGCACGCTGGACGAGGTCGACGATCCTGGCCAGGGCCGTGTCGCGGCCCACGCGCGTCGCGCGCATGACGAAACTGCCCGATAGATTGCGCGCAGCACCGATCACCTCATCGCCGGGTCCGACATCGACCGGGATCGGCTCCCCGCTGAGCATCGACAGGTCCACCGATGACCCACCCTCGATGAGGATGCCGTCGACCGGGACCGTGTCACCCGGCCGGACACGGAGCAGGTCACCGACCCGGATCATCTCGAGATCGACATCCCGGTCGACACCGTCGACCACCAGCTTCGCGCGTCGTCGGACTGAGCCCGATCAGTCGACGGATCGCCCCGGTCGTGCGCGCCTTGGCGCGCATCTCCAACCAGCGGCCGAGCAGGACGAGACCGATGATGATCGTCGAGGAGTCGAAGTACGTGACCGGCGCGATCCCGGCCGACTCGACCAGACCGGGCCATACGGTGACGACGACGCTGTACGCCCAGGCGGCGCTGGTCCCGATCGCGACGAGGGTGTCCATGCCCGTCGTGCGGTGGCGAGCGGCTCGCCAGGCGGACCGATAGAAGCGACCGCCCGCCCAGAACTGGATGAACGTTGCCGGCACGAGCACGAGCCGGTTGAGGTCGGTCATCGGGATCGAGTTCCACGGCCCGAACATGAGGATCATGATCCCGATCGAGACGGCGATCGAAACCGACGACCTGAAGAGCAGGTCGCGGGCTGCCCGTTCGCGGGCGAGGTCGTCCTCGGAGAACGCCTCGACCAGGGTCTGGGCGCGGCGTCCGGCTCCGGAGCCGCTCGTTCGCGGACCTCATATCCAGCCGACTCGATCGCACCGACCAGGTCGGACTCGTCGGCCACGTCGGTCCGGAAGCGGATCGTCGCCACTTCGGTGGCGAGGTTGACCGCAGCGGACTCAACGCCCGGCGTCTTGTTCAGGAACCGCTCGATCCGGTTGACGCAGGAAGCGCAGGTCATCCCCTCGATCGGGATGGCCAGCTCTGCGGTGGACGGCGTGTCGCTCATACTCCCATGGAGTATATCACGGTGCCGACTATGCGAGACTCCCGGGCATGGAGGAGCGGATCGCGATCTGGACGACGGTCCCCGGGCCCTGGGGGCCGTTCCATGTGGCCGCGACCCGGGACGGGGTCGTTGCGGTCGAGTGGTTCACCACCGGCCCGTCGCTCGAAGCACGCCTGCGTCGTCGCCTCGGCGGCGATCCCCGCCACGTCGTGGATCCGGATGTCGCAGATCCGGATGGCGACGAGCCGGCTCGGAGCCACCTTGTGTCCGCCGTGGCTGCCCTGGGATCGCTGCTCGACGGGCGCCCGCCGCGGCATGATGTGTCGTTCGACCTTGCCGATCGGCCGGGATGGGATCGTCGAGTCCTTGCTGCGGTGGCGGGTATCGGATGGGGTCACACCGCGAGCTACGGCGAGATCGCCCGGCGGATCGGCGCGCCACGCGCGGCTCGTGCCGTCGGCGGTGCCGTCGGGCGCAATCCGGTCGGCCTGCTCATCCCGTGTCACCGAGTCGTCGCCGCCGATGGCACGATCGGCGGGTACGGTGGCGACGCATGGGGCGGCCGAGAGGAGCGGATCGCGATGAAGCGAGATCTCCTTCGGCGCGAGGGTATCGAGATCCCGACCGGCTAGCGTCGCCCGACGCTCGGGATCGCGCGATACGAGGGCTATCATCTCTGCGGGCGCCGCGTGTGGGGCGCGACCGGCAACCGAGGTGCGCCGTGGCCAGGACGAGGGACGAACAGCAGCAGCAAAGCACCGAACTGGCCGACGTGTGGGCAGATCCGCCGGTCGAGGAGATCGGCTCCGCCGTCCGGACGCTCTCGAACAAGGCGTACCTCCGCGAGCTCGCCATCCTCCAGGTCGAACTCGTCAAGCAACTCGAGTGGATCAAGCAGAAGGGTCTTCGCGTCGTCGTGATCTTCGAGGGCCGCGACGCCGCGGGGAAAGGTGGCGCGATCAAGACGCTCGCCCTCACCCTCAATCCGCGTTTCTGCCGGGTCGTCGCCCTGGGAACGCCGACCGAGCGTGAGAAGTCCCAGTGGTATTTCCAGCGCTACGTCGCGCACCTGCCGGCCGCCGGGGAGATGGTCCTGTTCGACCGGAGCTGGTACAACCGCGCCGGGGTCGAACGGGTCATGGGCTTCTGCACCGAGCAGGAATACCAGGACTTCCTGCGCGATTGCCCTGCTTTCGAGCGGATGCTCGTGCACTCGGGGATCATCGTCGTCAAGTACTGGTTCTCGGTCAGCGACGCCGAGCAGGAACGCCGCTTCCAGAGCCGACTTGAGGACCCGACCAAACGCTGGAAGCTCAGCCCGATGGATCTCGAATCCCGCTCGCGCTGGGTCGAGTACTCGCGAGCCAAGGATGAGATGTTCTCCTACACCGATATCAAGCAGGCGCCCTGGTACGTGGTCAACGCGGACAACAAGAAGCGGGCGAGGCTGAACCTCATCAGACATCTCCTCGGCCTGATCCCCTACCAGGACCTCACCCCCGAACCCATCGTCCTGCCGCCCCGTCAGGACGATCAGGGGTACATCCGGCCGCCGATGTCGGACCAGACCTTCATCCCTGAGGTCTATTGAGCTTGTCACTCGAGCCCAGGATCGTCCTCGGACCGGCGGACTGCGGCGGTGCTCGCCGTGCCGGATGTCGGCCATCCGACAGCGTTGAAGTCCGACCTGGGCTTCCGCGGTGCGTATTCGACCCTTTACTCTCTCGGTAACGGCCCGAAAAGGCGACGGGCGATATGGCACCAGAAGGAGACACGATGGACCAGAAGCACCGTCCGGGCGAATCAGCCGCCCCGATCGAAGACGACACCGAGGGCCAGAAGTTCACGGCTCGGCCGGCCGTCCCGACCGAAGACGACACCGAGGGCCAGAAGTTCACGGCTCGGCCGGCCGTCCCGACCGAAGACGACACCGAGGGCCAGAAGTTCACGGCTCGGCCGGCCGTCCCGACCGAAGACGACACCGAGGGCCAGAAGTTCACGGCTCGGCCGGCCGTCCCGACCGAAGACGACACCGAGGGCCAGAAGTTCACGGCTCGGCCGGCCGTCCCGACCGAAGACGACACCGAGGGCCAGAAGTTCACGGCTCGGCCGGCCGTCCCGACCGAAGACGACACCGAGGGCCAGAAGTTCACGGCTCGGCCGGCCGTCCCGACCGAAGACGACACCGAGGGCCAGAAGTTCACGGCTCGGCCGGCCGTCCCGACCGAAGAGGGGTATCTCCGAAACCGTGACTACGCCACCGGCGGCGAGGGCGGCCCGGACGAGCAGACCCGGCATTAGTCGACTGATCCGCCTGACGATCACGCCTCGGGGACCCGTTCCCCGGGGCGTTTCGTCGCGTTCGGCGCCGCCGTGCTGACTGCCTACCGTCGCGTCTTCGCCAACTCTCGACTCGCCCGCCTGATGGCCGGCGAGTTCATCTCGTCGATCGGCGATTGGCTGTACATGGTCGCGATGTTGATCGTCGTGTACCAGGAGTCGCACGATGCGCTGGCGCTCGGGCTGGTGGGCGCCGCCCGGATCGCGCCGTCGCTGCTGCTGTCGATCCCGGCCGGGATCGTGGCCGACCGGTTCGACCGCCGTCTCATCCTGCTGACGACCGACATCATCCGGGGCCTCCTCCAGGTCGTCCTGGCGATCCTCGTCCTGACCGGAGCAGCAACGCTCTGGATCGTCGCGGTGGCGATCCTCGCAGCCTGCGTGTCGACCTTCTTCGGGCCGGCCATCGGTTCGTACCTGCCGTCGCTGGTCGATGACGAGCGCGATCTCGGGCCGGCCAACAGCGTCTGGGCCACCCTTGACAACCTCGCCTACTTCATCGGACCGGCGATCGCGGGGGTGCTGATCGCCGTCGGTGGCCTGGCGCTGGGGTTCATCCTCAATGCCGCGACGTTCGCGTTCGTGTCGATCATCATCGCGACGCTACCGAGCCGTCGGACGCTCCTGAGCGAGTCGGAGGCCGCCGCGCGGTCCGCCGAGGACGACGCTGCCGACGCGGCCGCTGCAGCCGATGGGACCGGCTGGATGGCGATCATCGCCCGGATCCCCGGGGTCATCGCGCTCGATATCGCGACGAGCTTCGCGGGCGGCGGACTCAGCGTCCTGACGGTCGTCATCGCGGTCGACTCGCTCGGGGCGGGCGAAGCGGCCACCGGCTACCTCAACGCCGCGACCGGGATCGGCGGGATCGTGGCAGGGATCGCTGCCGGCTGGGTCGTCCTTCGACGACTGGATGTCGGGATCATCGTCGGCAGCCTGGTCGGTGGCCTGGGTCTGATCGTCCTCGGCTTCACGAACGACCTCGGGCCGGCCCTGTTGGCGATCGGCATCGCCGTCGGAGCCCTGCTCCTGCTCGACGTGATCAATGCGACGATCCTGCAGCGGGTGGTGCCGGACGACGAACGCGGTCGGGCGATGGGCTTCCTCCAGATCCCGAGTTCGATGGCTGCGATCGCCGGCGCGTTCGCGGCCCCACTGCTGGCCGATGCCTATGGGCCGGGGGTCGCCACCGTCACCATCGCGGTCGGCGCTGGCGTGGTGGGCATCCTTTCGATCGGCCTGCTTCGGTCGAGTGGCGCGCTGGTCCCGTCGGCACTCGAACCCAGGCGGCTGGAGATCATCCGCTCGAGCGTGTTCGGCGGCGTCCTCCCAGCCCGCCTCGAGGCGGCCGCCCGGCGGGTGGTCCCGGTCGACGTCGCGCCCGGGGAGGTCATCGTCGGGCAGGGAGAGCCAGCCGATCGCTTCTACTTCATCGACACCGGCACCTACACCGTCTCGCAGCGGTCTGACAGCGGCGAACGGACCGAGCTTCGGACGCTCGGTCCCGGGGATGTCTTCGGCGAGATCGGCCTGCTGACCTCGGTTCCCCGGACGGCGACCGTGACGGCCGCATCTGGTGGCCGGCTCTTCGCCCTCGACCGGGACGGGTTCCTCGGCCTGGTCGACGCAGGCCCGGGTCTCACCACCCAGTTGCTCGATCGATATCGCGGATCATGGAGCCGGCCATGACGACAGAACCTCGACCAGCCGGGGATCGCGTCCTACACTCGGGTCGGGCCGATTCGCGACCGACGCTGAACGAGGAGGACGCGCACGCCATGACCGACCAACCAGCGGCGCGGACGACGCCCGCCCAGGATCGCGCGGTCATCGATGCGATCGGTCGCTCGCGCCTGTTCCGCGGCGTCGCGCCTGAGGACCTGGAGTTGATCGCTCCGATGCTTCGCCAGCGGCGGTTCAGGGCCGGAGAGACGATCTTCCACGAAGGCGATCCAGGTGACGCCATGCACGTCATCGCGTCGGGCAGGGCCAAGATCTCGATCGAGTCGCAGGACGGCGCGGAGGCGATCCTGGTGACGCTCGCACCGGGCGATGTCTTCGGCGAACTGGTGCTGCTCGACGACGCACCCCGCTCGGCGACGGCGGTGGCGGTCGAGCCGACGGTCACCTACACCCTGACCCAGGAGGCGTTCGGGCCGCTGATGGCGGACAACGAGGCCTTCCGGACGGCGATCCTGCGAACGCTGACGCTTGACCTGCGACGCCTGACGACCCACGTGTCCGAGCTCCACTTCCTCGACCTCGGCGGGCGGCTCGCGAGCCGTCTGGCACGGATGGCCGAGGAGGTCGCCCCTGGCGAGATGCAGGACGTCAGGCTCGGCCGGGCGTATACGCAATCCGAGCTCGCGGCGATGATCGGCGGCACCCGGCAGAGCGTCAACCGGGTCGTGGCCGAACTCGTGGCCGAGGACCTCCTGCGGGTCGAGCCGCATGACCTGGTGGTCCTCGACGTTCGCCGCATGGCACAGCGCGCGCAATGGTGAAGCGCTCGAAGGACCTGTCGCCCGACGCGCAGGCCCTGCTCCGCGAGATCGCGCTCCGGGGTGATACCGCGGTCCATCTTGATACGGACCCCGAGATGGTCCTGCTGCGGACGATCGTGGATGCCACGGTCGGCATCTTCGCCGCCGAAGCCGCCTCGATCGCGTTGCTCGACGAGGCTTCGGGAAACCTGCGGTTCGTGGTCGCAGCCGGCGCCCAGGGACAGCCGGTGGTGGGCATGACCATCGGTCCGGCCCAGGGGATCGTCGGGTACGTGTTCACGACCGGCGAGAGCATCGCGATCACCGACCCTGCCCAGGACCCCAGATTCGGCCGGAACGTCGCCGACAAGACCGGCTACGTGCCCCGCTCACTCCTCGCCGTGCCGCTCGAGGACGGCGCCCGAACCATCGGCGTCCTCGAGGTCATCGACAAGCTCGAGGGTCCATTCTCCATCCAGGACATCGAGACCGCTGCCCACTTCGCGCGACAGGCGGCGACCGCGATCAAGGTGTCGGCGCGCGCCCGCGAACTCCGGGCGCTGCTGGCCGACGTGCTGCGGATCGACGGAGGCGCCGACACGGATCCCGCGGTCGCCGAGATCGTCTCGGCCGCGACCCGCCGCCGGTCGGGCGACGATCGGTTCTGGGCGTTCGTGGACGCCATCGCCTCGATGCGCCACGCCTCTGCCGCAGATCGCGAACTCGCGATCGAACTCCTCTCGGTCATCGGCCGTCATCGTGCGGCGGACGGACGTGACGCGAGCGGCAGGCTGGGCAGACTCCGCCGGTGACATCCGAGCTGTATCCGGCATGGAGCGAGCCCTTCCGGGAGCCGAAGCGTGGCGAGCTGGCAAGGACGGGGCCATTCCCGAGCGACGCCGCTCCGATCGACTGGCTGGACGGCTCGTGGGCAGGGCGTGACCGTCGCCATCATCGATTCTGGCGTCGACGGCGATAACCCGGCGGTCGGCGGCCGGCTGGTCAGAAGCCTGCGGGTAGAACTCACCCAGGACGGTGACGGCGAAGTCGTCGACGATGGAGACGGCGGAGACGTCGTGGGCCATGGGACGGCCTGCGCCGGGATCATCCATTCCCTCGCCCCCGAGGCCGAGCTCATCTCGATCCGGGTGTTGGGGCCGGATAACAAGGGCAAGGGCCTGGCGTTCGCCCACGCCATCGACTGGGTCGTCGAACATCGGATCCCGGTGGCCAACCTGAGCCTGTCGTCACGCAGCGAACAGCTGTTCCCGACGTTCCACGACCTGGTCGACCAGGCGTACTTCGCCGACTGCCTGCTCGTGTGCTCGGCGAGCAACATGCAGGGGCACGAGAGCTACCCGTCGGTCTTCTCGTCGGTCGTATCGGTCGCGGCCCACGACATCCCGGATCCGCTGACCTTCTTCTACAACCCGCACCCTCCGGTCGAGTTCGGCGCCTGGGGTGTCGACGTCCCGGTCGCCTGGCTCGGTGGCTCGAAGATCATCGCGACGGGCAACAGCTTCGCCGCTCCACACATCGCGGGGTTGCTCACGCGTCTGCGGTCCGCCTACCCGGACGTCACCCCGTTCGAAGCAAAGACGCTCCTGGCGCAGGCCGCCGGTCGATCCCGCTAGGGCGTCAGGATCTCGGGATCGGGCGCATCGGGTAGACGCCGATGACGATCGGGGTACACGGGTCGAGCGACAGCTCGTATCCGATCTCGCCGGCCTGGAGGAGCTCCCCGAGCAGGCCCCCCTCCCGCGTCGGCAGACCGACATAGACCCAGCCGGGCTCGAGACGCACCCCGGTCACATCATCATCCCCGCCGTCGATCCCGAATTGGCGACGAAGCTCGTGCATCGGGACATATGGGCGGCTCTTGATGAACCGCCGGAGCTGCGGAGCCGTGCACTGGCCGTGCCGATCCGGGATGCCGTGCGGCGAGCCGGCCTGATGCGATGCCCCGTTTCCCGATCCGCCGTTCGTGGCAGGTGGCGGGGCGTCGCGGTGCGGGACGAACGCGGGGGCTGTCGCGGGAACCGGATCCGGCGGCGCGGAGACCGGGGTCGACCGCGAGGCGGCGGTGGACGTCCCGTCGCTTGCCGCCTCCTCGCCGGGCTCGACTCGATCCCTGGTTTCGGGGCTCACCCCAGTCGGTCGTCGGGGCGCCTCGACCGGCCCGCGGACGCGTTGATGCGGTCGGCCGTGATGGCGGCGGCTCACTCGGGACCCCGATCGGGGCGACTGAGCCTGATCCTCGGTGCGACGTCAGTGCGACGTCGGTTGGTGGGTGTCATCGGTACTCGAAAGGGCGCTGGCAGGTCGAATCGGGCGCGACCCGTCGATCGATGATACCGCAGGTCGCCAGCCCATCAGACCCGAAGCGATGCCCTGACACGCCGGGGCCGACCCTGACGCCTGATCAACCGTCGACGACGTACAGCTCGCGGGGCGCCTCATTGAGCAGGATCGGGCCGTCCGGGCGAGCCGGCTGCTCGTGCGATCGGCATGTCAGCAGCGAGGCGTCGATGAGAGACGATAAAGACCAACGACTGTTGGGGCTTCAGCTTTCAGAACGGCACCCAGGGCCTCAATCGGCGGGTGGGTGGCGCCCGCCAGATGGCGCCCCATCGGCGATCGAACTTGTGTCAGCGGTGGCGTCGTGGTTCGCACCGGAGTTGGTCACGATGGTCGGACTCAACCGTCGACCACGCTTACCTCGTCGACGTCCGCGCCAGAACATCAACGTGGTGAACCCGATCAAGGCGACGAGGGTGACGCCCGTCGCGACGAAGCCCGCGTAGGTGAACAGCGGACGGTATGTGAAGGAGACCGTGCAGGTGCCATCTGGGACGGAGACCGCTCGGAACGCGGCGTCGACGCGGTAGATCGGTACCGCTGAGCCGCAGACGGTCGCCGTCCACCCTGAGGCATACGTGTCAGTCAGGATGAGCAGCCCGGGTGTGGAAGTCTTGACCGACAAGTCCACACGCTCTGGCGAGTACCGGGTCACGCTCACATCTGAGGCTGCGGACGACCCGGAAGGCGGCAGTCCGGGGATTTGTTCTCCCTGGACGGCGAACGCGGTGCTTCGAAGCTGCGCGTCATTTGCATCTGCGAGCCCGCTCAGGAGCGCGGGCTCCGACGCAAACGCCTTCACCTGGTGAACGACAAACGCCCTCGGGAAGACAGCGAGGTTCTCGTAGACGGTGATGGCCCGAGACTGGAAGCGGCTGACCAGCCGCGAGTCTTGGAGAGAGATGCCCCGAGCCCAGATCCAGCGGATGCCCATCAGGTCCGCCACTGGATAATTCATCTCCGGGCCAAACGGAAAAGCCTTCTCACCCCACCAGTTGAAATACCGCCAATCCGCAGCGTCCTTGCTCAGGTGCGGGGCCGTGAGCACGCCGAACAATTCGTGGTACGTCAGCGGGTATATCGGCTCCAGCCCACCAGCGTCGTACAGACCGGCGTTCAGGGCGCGATTAGTCGGGGAGCCGATGGTCAACGTCCGTGCCAGATCGCCCTTCGCCTGCCTGGCGATGTACGCCTGGCCCGGATCGACCGTCATGTACTCCGAATACGTTCCCAGTCCCCCGTGAAGATATCGCTCGGCACGAGCATAGATCGCACTCTCGCCGACAAGTCCCACTAGAAATATCAGCAAGAGCGGGCCCGCGACAACTCTGATTCCCTCGGTGCGGGCCACGTGCCGGAGCAGAGCCCCGCCCAGGATTACTCCGCCCCCGATTGCGACGGCCGCGAGCAGCCAGCCGGACGAAGTCCGGCCCCCTTCTGTTGGGTTCGCCCAGTTCACCAGGCTGGCGCTGGCTTCTGCCGCCAAAATCACCATCAGGACACCCAAACCGGCCACCCTGGCACGACCTCTGAAGAAGTCACGCCACTGGCCGGAGAAGAGCGAATCTGCTCCAACAGCCGCGTTTGCGGCGAGGGCGAACGGAAACAGGGAGGCTACGCGGGTTACCTGGAACGATTTGAGGAGGCCGAGTTGAGCCTGAAGTGGAATCAACATCAGGTCGGCGGCATAGACGACGGGCAACGCCGCCAGCAGCGCAAGCAGGAACCTCAGGCGCGCATCGCGGGGTCGAAACAATCCGATGTACAGCAGGGCCAGCGCAATTCCGCCAACGAAGAACGTGCCCGAGTATTCGGCGGACCCGCGCGTCCATCCGGTCACTGGAATGGCCCCGATTGTGCTCCCGAAAAGGGACATCGTCTGGCGAAGCGCGTCGAGGGGCGCCGTTGGATAGAGCCAGAACAGGTTCCAGATCGTCCGCACCGACCCGGGAAGGTACACGAGCATCGTGACCGCGACCGGTGCGAAGAGGAGGCAGGCAACCGTCCAGACTCCGAGCCATCCTGCGACAAGCCTACGAACCCGGCCGGATCGCCAGTTAGTTGCCAACAGGTAGGCAAGTTGCAGTGCCGCGACCAGGGCGGCCAGCTGGAGCAGGCCGGCGTACAGCTGAAGGCAGCCGGTGACAACCAGGGCTACGCCCCAGCGCCAGCGGTTTTCCTTGGCATCCACCCAGCGATCCAGCAGCCAGAGGCTGAACGGAATCAACGGGACAGCGTAGCCGTAGATGTACAGCCAGAAGGAGAACATATAGATGACCCCGCCCACGACGCACGCCGGGGTCCGCAGACGAAGCGAGTCCCTCAGGAATAGGTGCATTCCATACCCGGCGACCCAGATCAACGCGGCATAGGCGATGAAGTAGGCGACAAACAGCGGCACGATCAAGCTGAGGATCAAGTCCGGCGTAAACGGAGGCAGCGGCATCTGGACCATGGTCGCGTTGCCCGACGTGAGGTGAGGGTTCCAGAGCGTCGGCCCAAACTTGAGCCAGTCGGCGCGAATGACCGAGATGAGCGGGAGCTGGCCGGCAAGAACGTCGTTCGCGAACTGGACCGCACTCTGGCGCTTCCCGAGCATCTCGAGGATCGGGAATGCTAGGGGCGTCAAGAGCAGGTACAGCAGGCTCGGCCGCGCGAGTAGCTGCCGCCCCGCGTCGGCGACCCGATGCGCGGCCGCTTGCCCAACCGCCCACAGGGTCGCCTGAGGAGTCACTGCCATCGTCCCTCACGCTGACATCTGGGAGGGCTGCACGCCCACATGAATGGGAGGTGGGCTTCGACAACTGCCCCGGCCGTTGGTAGCGATAGTGTAGGTTCGGCGGCCACGGTGCGCCTTTCCCTGGGGCGAGTCGACCCTCGGCTGGACGCGAGGAGCTTGGACCGCATCGGATCACGCGACACTCCTCCCTCGTGGAGCCACGGGCGCACGATGTGGTCCGGTGCTCGCGTGAACCCATGATCCGGGCTTGCCGCTGTTCCGCAACGTCGGCAGACCTCCGCGGTCCACGCCGCCCGTGGATCCCGATACCCGGTCAGTGCCTCTTCATTTGAACTGGCCCTCCAGGGGCGTCCGTTCGGTCACGAACTTACGAAGACCTTCAGATGATCCGACGGCCCACCGTGCACCGGGGCCGACCCGGCGCCCGGTCAACCGTCGACGACGTACAGCTCGCGGGGCGCCTCATTGAGCAGGATCGGGCCGTCCGGCCCGCACACGACGATGTCCTCGATCCGCGCCCCATAGGAATCCGCCAGGTAGATGCCGGGCTCGACCGAGAAGGCCATGCCCGCTTCGAGCGGGAGGTCGTTGCCGGCGATGATGTACGGGTCCTCGTGCCCCTCCAGACCGATCCCGTGCCCGGTCCGATGGAAGAACGCCGCTCCGTATCCTTCTGCCTCGATCGGCCGGCGGGCGGCAGCGTCGATCGCCTCGGCCGGGATGCCCACCCGGACCGTCGCGCTCGCCGCGGCCTGGGCGGCGAGCAGGATCGCGAACAGGTGGCGGAACCGTTCGTCCGGCCCGTTGTCCGGATCGCCGCCGGTCACCCACAGCGTCCGGGTGATATCGGAGCCGTAGCCGTCGATCGTGCCCCCGATGTCGAGGACGATCGGCTCACCAGCCCGGATCACCCGCTCGGACGCGTCGTGGTGCGGCGACGCCGAATTGGGGCCCGAGCCGACGATCGCAAAGACCGCCGTGTCGTGGCCCTCCTCGATCAGACGCTCGCGGACCTCCCGGGCGACGTCCGATTCGGTGCGGCCGACCAGGCGCCCGGAGGCGATCCGGGCGACGACCCGATCCGCTGCATGTGCAGCCGCGGTCAGCAAGGCGATCTCTTCAGGGTCCTTGACGATCCGGAACGCCCCGAGGATCGGCGAGGCGAGTTCGAATGTCGCCCCGGGCAGACGCTCCTGCAACCGGAGCAGGTGACGCGCCGGGAGATCGTCCGAGACGCCGATCCGGAGACCGGTCTTTGCCACGCCGGCGATGGTCAGCCCGGTCATCCTCGCCACGAGTGCGTGCGGATCGTCCGATTCGTCCCAGGTGACGACCGGCACGCTGCCGGCGGCTGCCGCAGGGCAGATCCGGGCTGGTGCCTCTTCGAGTCGAGGCACCACGAGTGCCCGGTCACCCGCGACCGGGATCACGAGCATGGTCAGGCGCTCCAGCGCCATCGCCGGGTAACCCGTCAGGTAGCGCATGTCGGCACCGACGCCGATGAGGAGACGCGTCGAGTCCGGCCACCTGAGCGGCGGCCGTCGCCGCCTCGAGGCGATCGCGATACCGCCCGGGCGAGATCGATGGGCGCTCTTCGGTCACGTGGCCGACGGCGTCGTCACGACGTCCCCAGCCAGCGCCCGAGCTGGCGAGGGCCATCCTCGAACAGACGGCGGTACGGATGGACGTGGTCGGCTCCAGCCGCGATGGCCCGGCGGCGAAGGGTCGCATCATCGTGCTGGCCGACCGCGAGGACCGGCAACCCCGCTCCGTGGGCGAGCGACACCGCCGCCACACCGTCGTACGCCCTCGCAGTCAGATCGACGATGACGTGGTCCACGCTGGGAAGGACGTCCTCGAGCGCGGCCCACGTCCGGACCGGCACCCCGACGGCTCCCGCGCCACGGACGAGCTCATCGAGGCGGGTCGCCCAGATCAAGTCGTCAGCCACAACGGCGACCCGGGCGGTCAGGTTGTCGTCTCGGCCAGATGGTGGAAGACGTCGCGGGCGGTGACCACACCGGTCGGGCGACCGTCCTTCACGATCGGGATATGGCGGAACCCACCCACTGCCATCTTGTGGATCGCGAGGGCGATCGGATCGTCGTGGCGAAGCACGACCGGGTCTGCCGTCATGTAGTCGCCGACGCGGAAGGCGTCGAGGCCCGTGTCGGCGGCCTTCACGACCGCGTCGCGGTCCGTGAAGATCCCGACCAGTCGGTCGTCCACGACGACCAGGAGGCAATCCGTCCCGGACTCCCGCATCATCGTGATCGCCGCATCGGCAGGCAGATCCGGGCCGACCTCGATCGGGGGTGGGGCGCCGAGGTCGTCGAGATGTTCGCCGAGCAAGCGTCCCTGGAACGACAGCGCCGGCTCCGGCTTGTCGTGGCCACCCAGTTCCGTGCCGCAGTTATCGCAGACCTCGGCACCCGTCAGGTTGTCGAAGCCACATACCGGACAATGCATCCGTCTCGCTCCTCCGATGCGGCCCTACTCGACCGTCCAGGTTTCTCCACCGTTGAGGATGTCATCGAGGACACCGGCGCCGCGCGCCTCGATCGCACCGGCGATCTGGTCATCGATGAGCTGGTCATGGGTCGGTCGGTCGATGGAACGAAAGACGCCGACCGGGACCGGGAATTCCGGCCAGAACATCCGCGAAAGCATCAGCGCGAGGTAGGGTTCCTCGGCGTGCTCATCGTGGACGAGCAGATCCGCCTCGGTGACGCCGTCCTGCCCGAGCGTGACGACCTCGGGCCGCAATCCGGACAAGGCGGATCCCCTTGTCGCGATCCTTCCCGAAGATCATCGGGCTGCCGTCTTCCAGGACCAGCATCCGGTCCTCGCGGACGTCGCGGTCGGTGAAGTCGCGCCACGCACCGTCGTTGAAGATGTTGCAGTTCTGGAGGACTTCCACGAACGATGACCCTTTGTGCCGGCCCGCCCGCTCGAGCGTCCACTGGAGATGCTCGGTGTGGGTATCGACGGATCGGGCCACGAACGATGCCTCGGCTGCCAGCGCGATGGTCAGCGGGATGATCGGCGTGTCCACGGAGCCGAGCGGGGTCGATTTCGTCCGCTTGCCGAATTCCGACGTCGGGGACGCCTGGCCCTTGGTCAGGCCGTAGATGCGGTTGTTGAACATCACCAGGTTGATGTCGACGTTGCGGCGCATCGAATGGATGACGTGATTGCCGCCGATCGACAGGGCATCGCCATCGCCGGTGATGACCCAGACCATCAGGTCGGGTCGCGCCGCCTTGAGGCCGGTCGCAAGGGTCGGAGCACGGCCGTGGATGGAGTGGAAGCCGTAGGTGTTCATGTAGTACGGGAGCCGGCCGGAACAGCCGATCCCGGAGATGAACACGATGTTCTCCTTCGGGTAGCCGAATTCGGGCATCACCTTCTGGGTCTGGGCCAGGATCGAGTAGTCGCCGCACCCCGGGCACCAGCGCACTTCCTGGTCAGACACGAAGTCCTTGCGGGTCAGCTGGAGGACGGCGGCATTCTCGGGGCTCAGGGCCGGTTGGGTCGAGGTAGCGGTCGCACCGTTCTGGTCTGTCATGTCAATCCCGATCTGCCAGCACGCGGCGGGCTTCGTCCACGATCTCGCCGATCCGGAAGGGCTTGCCGCGGACCTTGTCGTAGCCGACGGCATCGATGAGGAAGCGAGCCCGGATGAGCATGAGCAGCTGGCCGAGATTGACCTCCGGGATGAGCACCCGGCGGTAGTTCCGCAGGACTTCCTCCGTGTTCGCCGGGAAGGGGTTGAGGTGCCGGAGATGCGCGTGGGCGACCGACTCGCCGTCGGCAGCCAGCCGCTCCTGCGCCGAGCGGATCGCGCCATAGGTCGAACCCCAGCCGAGGATGAGCAGATCGCCTCGCTCCGGCCCGTGGACTTCGAGGGCCGGGATGTCCGTCGCGATGCCCGCGACCTTCGCCTCGCGATAGCGCTGCATCCGGTGGTGGTTGTCAGGGTCGTAGCTGACATTGCCCGTGATATCGGCTTTCTCGAGGCCGCCGATGCGGTGTTCGAGGCCGGGGGTTCCGGGCAGGGCCCATGGCCGAGCCAACGTGTCCGGATCGCGCTGATACGGCTGGAACGAGACCGGGTCGGTGGCGTTCGCGACCGAGATCGACGGCAGCGTCGACAACGGCGGGATCTTCCATGGCTCGGAACCGGTCGCGAGGAAGGCGTCCGACAGGTAGACCACCGGGGTCATGTACTTGAGCGCCAGGCGACTTGCCTCGATCGCCAGATCGAAACATTCACCCGGCGTGGCCGGCGCCACCACGGGCAGTGGTGAATTGCCGTTGCGCCCGAACATGACCTGGAACAGGTCGGCCTGCTCATTCTTCGTGGGCATGCCGGTCGACGGTCCGGCCCGCTGCACGTCCACGACGACGAGCGGCAGTTCGACCATGACGGCGAGACCCATCGCCTCACTCTTGAGGGCGATACCCGGACCGGACGACGCGGTCAGCGCGAGCGCCCCGCCGTAGCTCGCGCCGATCGTCGCTCCGATCGCCGCGATCTCATCCTCGGCCTGGAACGTCCTGACCCCGAAGGTCTTGTAGCCCGACAGCAGGTGGAGGATCTCCGAGGCCGGCGTGATCGGGTAGCTGCCGTAGAAGAGTCGCCGGTCGGCGAGGTGGGCCGCGGTCAGGAACCCGAGTGCCGTGGCCTCGTTGCCGGTGATGTTGCGATAGGTGCCGGGTTCGAGCTTCGCCGGCAGGACGCGATAGTGGGTGTGGAACGCCTCGGTCGTCTCACCGAATGCATAGCCCGCCCTGAGCGCCCGCTTGTTCGCCTCGGCGACGACCGGGCGAGCCTTGAACTTCTGGTCGACCCAGTGGACGGTCGGGTCCATGCTGCGCTCGTACAGCCAGAACATGAGGCCCAGGGCGAAGAAGTTCTTGGTCAGGTCCTTCTGCTTGCTGGTCATGTCCAGGCCGTCGAGGGACCGCTCGTTGAGGGTCGAGATCGGGACCTCGAAGACCCGGTAGTCCTTGAGTGATCCGTCGGTCAACGGATTGCTGGCGTAGGCAGCCTTGGTCAGGTTCTGCGGGGTGAACGCGTCCCGATTGACGATGAGGGCGCCGCCCGGCGGCAGGTCCCCGACGTTCGTCTTGAGGGCGGCAGGGTTCATCGCGACGAGCACGTCCGGCCGATCGCCCGGCGTATGGATCTCGGACGACGAGAAGCTGATCTGGAACCCGGACACGCCCGGCAGGGAACCGGCCGGGGCACGGATCTCGGCCGGGAAGTCCGGCAGGGTACTGATGTCGTTCCCGAAGACGGCCGCGGTTCGAGTGAACTGCGTTCCGGTCAGCTGCATCCCGTCGCCGGAGTCCCCGGCGAAGCGGATGGTGACCCGCTCGAGCTCCTGGACGTCCGACTCCAGCTCCTTGGTGGCAGTCACGCGCCCTCCGATTCCTCCATGGTCTGGTTCGGTCGGGGCGGAAGGTTGAGCAATTCCTCCGGGAACGATTCCGCGAGGTAGCGGATGACATCCGACTGGCGCACGACCCCGACCAGCATCCGGTCGGCATCGACGATCGGGACGTTTCGGAACCGACCCGTCTGCATCAGCACGATCACGTCGTGGATCGTCTGATCGAGATCCAGCGTGTGCGGGTCGAGGGTCATGAGCGCCTCGACCGGCTGGGCCAGGTCCACTTCCCCGCCGATCAGTTGGGCGAAGACATCTCGTTCGGTCAGCACGCCGACCAGCCGCCCGTCCGACTCGCAGACGAAGACGGAATTGCCGGTCCCACTCTCCCGGATGGCCTGGAGGCACACCTCCAGCGATGTCCCGGGCGGGACGACGACCGGAGGATTACGGCTGAGCACACGGAGGCGTTCCGCGGTGATGGCAGGGATGCGTCGCTCGACGTCGGTCTCGGTGAGGTCCGTCACGTCGCCAAGTGTAGTCCGTCGGCGGATCGAGCGAGACCGGGGCCGCGACGAGGGGGCGAGGCTGCTAGCCTCCGCCGGTGGATCGTCGTCGAGCGGCAGGCATCGGACTGGTCCTCGTGGCCGCCGTCGGGTTCGGCTCGGCGACCGTCCTCGCCCGGCCGGCCTACGACACCGGGATGGGCTGGCTGCAACTGGTCACCTGGCGGTTCCTGATCGGGGCCGGTCTCGCCTGGCTCTGGATCGCGGTCTCGGCGCACCGGCGATCGGCACTCGGACGCCTGGGTCGACGCCAGGTGATCGTGACAGTGGCGCTGGGCGTCCTGTTCACCGGGAACTCAGGGACCTACTACGCGGCGCTCGAAACCGTCCCGGCGGCGCTCGCCGGCGTCCTCGTCTACACCTACCCGGTCATCGTCGCGGTCCTGTCGATCCGGTTCGCGACCCGGCTCCCGGGCCGGCGGCCCTGGGCGGCCGTGGTGCTGGCGCTGTGTGGGGTCGTCCTCGCTCTCGGCGGCATCGACCTGTCCACCGCCCCACCGGTCGGGGGCATCCTCCTGGTCATGGCGTCGTCGGCCATCTTCGCGATCTGGATCCTGGCTTCGGCAAGGTTGTCCGGTGAACGCCGCGATCGGCTGGGGCACGAGGCGGACGGTGGTGGTGGCACCACCGGCGTGGCGGCGGTCATGGCGGCGATCATGGTCACCTCGTCCGCGGTGACGTTCTCGCTCGCGTCCGCGGCGACCGGTGGCTCGGTGAACCCGGCGGATGTGCCGGCCGCCGCGTGGCCGGCGGTACTGGTCATCGCCTTCCTCGCGTCGTTCCTCGCCATCCAGACGTTCTACGCCGGTGCTCGCCGCATCGGGGCGGCCCAGGCGGCGCTCCTGAGCACCATCGAGCCGCTGACCATCGTCGCGCTGGCCTGGCTCCTGCTCGGCCAACGGCTCGAACCGATCCAGCTTGCCGGGGCCGGCCTCATCGTGATCAGCGTGATTCTCGCCCAGACCGGCCCGCGTCCGCGCGGAGCACCAGAGCCGGCCACGCCTCTCGATGCCGAGACGCCCGTCGAGGAGCCGGGATCAGTCGGTGTGGGCCTCGCGGAGGACAGCCCTGGCACCGTCGGCGATGTACGCGATGTCCGAGCCGAGGCCGATGAACCGGAACCCGAGCGCCCGGTGCCGGGGCAGGGCTGACGCGTCGCGGAGCAGGATGCCGGCGGCCTTGCCGGCGGCCTCGGCGGCAGCGGCGACGCGTGCGATGGCCTCGAGGTACGTCGGATCATCGAACCGGCCGGGGACACCGAGGCTGTGCGACAGGTCGGTCGGTCCCACGAAGAGCACGTCCGCGCCATCGATCGCGGCGATCTCCTCGACATGTTCGACGGCGCTGGCCGATTCGATCTGGATGATCCCGAGGAGGCGCCGCCCGATCGCCTGGACGTCGGTGTGGCTGCCTTCGCTCAGGCCCGCCCCGCGGGTGGACAGGGCGAGTCCGCGGGTGCCGTCCGGCGGATAGCGCATGAACGAGATGGCTTCGCGAGCCTCCTCCGGCAGGTCGATCCGCGGGACCATGATCCCGTGGGCGCCGAGGTCGAGCGCACGCCCGATCCGAAGGCGCTCACCCGAGGGCGGTCGGACGAGCGCGGCCGTCGGCGTCACCCCCACCGCGTGGAGCCCTGCCAACAGGTCCGCCTCGGTCCCGGCGCCGTGCTCGAGATCGATGATCAGCCAGTCGAATCCGGCGCGCGCCACGAGCTCCGTGGCGAGCGGCGAACCGAGACCGACGAAGGCGCCGAACAGGGTCTCGCCCGCCTGGAGCCGGGGGTGAAGATCGACGATCCCTGGGACCGGAGGCAGCGGGTCAGTGGTCATCGGCTCATTGTGCCGCTCCACACCAGCCTTCGCTGGCCCGCGCCGATAAGCGGACCGTCGGGCGAGGCCAGCCGTGGTCTCAGTCGGGGAACGCCTCCGGGCCGCGCTCGCTGAGCTCGCGAGCCTCGCCGGAGGCGTCCTCGGCCGGCAGCCACGAATACGGATAGCGGTCGTCTTCGAGGGCGGCCGCCTGCCGCGTGATCCTGAGTGGGTGGAACGTGTCCACCATGACCGCCAGCTCCTCGGTCGCCTCCTTGCCGATCGACGCCTCCGCGGTACCGGGATGCGGACCGTGCGGGATGCCCGCCGGATGCAACGTGAACGACGAGATGCCGACACCGCGACGGCTCATGAAGTTGCCGGCGACGTAGTAGATCACCTCGTCGGAATTGATGTTGGAGTGGTTGTATGGCGCCGGGATCGCCAGCGGGTGGTAGTCGAACTTGCGCGGCACGAACGAGCAGACGACGAAGTTCCGCGCGGCGAACGTCTGGTGGACCGGCGGCGGCTGGTGCACTCGACCGGTGATCGGCTCGAAATCGCCGATGTTGAAGGCGAACGGCCACAGGTAGCCGTCCCAACCGACGACATCGAACGGATGGAACGCGTAGTGGTAGGCCGTCAAACGGCCACGCACCTTGACGTGGACCCGGAACGCCCCTTCGTCGGTCCGGGCGGGAGCCGCTTCCGGGACCCTGATGTCGCGCTGCGAGAACGGCGCGTGCTCCAGGAGCTGCCCGTAGTCGTTCCGATAGCGCTTGGGCGCCTCGATCTCGGACGGACACTCGAGATAGAGCATCCGCTGGTCGACGCCGGTGTCCGGCTCGAGTCGCCAGGTGGTGCCGATGGGCAGGACCAGATAGTCGCCGGGGCCGTAGCGAAGGGGTCCGAAGACCGTATCGAGAAGCCCCGTGCCTTCATGGACATAGAGCATCTCGTCCGCCTCGCCGTTCCGATAGAAGACGGTCTCGGGCATCGGAGTCGGCCGGCCGAACGACACCCAGGATGACGTCGCCGTTGAAGAACAGCGGGATCCTGCCGGTGACCGCGTCTCCGTGCGAGTCCGAGGCTCGCGGTATCGATCAGCCGATGGTGGTGGTAGCCGTCGTCGACCTCCTCGAGCGTCACCGCCGACACGGGTTCGATCCGGTGGGTCCGCGTTGGCGGCGTCAGGTGATAGAGCAGGGAGCTCCGGCCGGTGAACCCCTCGACCCCGAAGAGTTCCTCGGCGTAGAGCGAGCCGTCGGGCGCGCGATGCTGGGTGTGCCGCTTGGGTGGGATGTTGCCGCGGGCGGCGTAGAACATGGCGACGGCCTCCTCGCGTGGGTGGTCAGTCTAGGTGCCCGGAGTCGGTGCCCGGATGCACCGGTTTGGCCTGCAGATACGGTGTCACAGGCGCACGTCGTGCGGCTATCATGGCGCCACTGTCTCGGCCGCGCGGGAGCACGCCGAGGAGCCCCGACTCCCAGCTGCCCTTGAACATCGGGGAGCCGCGGGCGAATCCAGGACGGCCGGGCCGTCGAAACAAGGCGGGGAGTACCCCCGCGATGGGAGGAGCCTGTATGCGCCCCAGCCTCTCCAGGCGTTCGCGACGGTTGTCGTCGCTGCTCATGGGTTCGGCCCTGCTTGTCGGACTGGTCCAGACGACCACCGCGGCGGATCCGGCCAAGGGTCTCAAGCTGGCCGCGGACCAGCCGACGAAGGTCGGCAAGACGATCAAGGTCGACGTCTCGAAGGCGTATCACACGGCTGATGGTCGGGTCGCGATCATCGTGAAGCTCGCCGACGCGCCGGTCGCCTCCTACACCGGGGGCGTCAACGGCTTCAAGGCCACCAACCCGGAGATCCGGGGCCAGACGAGACTCAAGCTCAAGTCCACCGACACCGTCCGCTATCGCTCGTACGTGAACGTCAAGCAGGACACGTTCGTGAAGCGCCTGAAGTCGAAGGTGCCCGGCACGAAGGTGACCGGTCGGACCGACCTCGTCCTCAACTCCGTTTCGGCGCTCGTCCCGGTCGACAGCGTGGCCAGCATCGCGGCGATGCCCGGCGTGGCCGCCGTCCTCCCGGACGTCCTCGAGCAGGTCCAGACGGACGTCAGCCCGCAGTTCATCGGGGCCGGCACCATCTGGGGCGATCTCGGCGGCCAGGAGAGTGCCGGCGAAGGCGTGATCATCGGCGTGCTCGACACGGGCATCTGGCCCGAGCATCCGTCATTCGCGGATCCGGACCCTTCCGGCAAGGCGTACAGCGCCCCGGCTCCCCGGCCTGCCGGTGGGTCGCGTACCTGCGATTTCGGCAGCTCGACGACCGGTGACGTCGCGTTCACCTGCAACAACAAGCTCATCGGCGCCGAGCGCTTCATGGACACCTATGACTCGGCCATCGACCTCGAGCCGGGCGAATTCGACAGCGCCCGCGACGACGACGGCCACGGCACGCACACCAGCTCGACGGCGGGCGGCGATGCCGGCGTCGTGGCCTCCATCTTCGGGGTCGACCGGGGGATCATCTCCGGCGTTGCGCCTCGAGCTCATGTCGAGATGTACAAGGTCTGCGGCGCGAGTGGCTGCTTCACCTCCGACACGACCGCAGCGACCGAAGCCGCCATCGAAGACGGCGTCAACGTCATCAACTTCTCGATCAGCGGCGGAGCGAACCCATACTCCGACGCGACCGAACTCGCCTTCCTCGACGCGTACAACGCCGGGATCTTCGTTGCGGCATCTGCCGGCAACTCCGGCCCGACGGCGGACACCACCGACCATCGTGGCGGCTGGGTCACCACCGTCGCGGCCAGCACGGGCCCGCGCGCCTTCGTCGACACCATCCACCTGACCGCGACCGGCAGCGCCACCCTCGACCTCGCCGGCACCTCGCTGACCGGTGGCGTGGGACCGGCTGCGCTGGTCATCGCCAACGACCCGCTCTGCGGGCCGGAGGCGGCCGGAAGCTACACGGGCAAGATCGTCCTCTGCAAACGCGGCACCTACGGGCGAGCCGAGAAGGGCTTCAACGTGGCGGCCGAGGGCGCCGTCGGGATGATCCTGTACAACAACAGCACCTCTGTCACCGATGTGGAGACGGACAACCACTACCTTCCCGCCAGCCACATCCAGTACACCCAGGGCCAGGCGATCCTGTCCTTCCTGGGCAGCCACACCGGTGTCATGGCCACGCTCAGTGCCGGCGTCACCGGGACCCAGCAGGCTGACGTGATGGCCTCCTTCAGTTCGCGCGGCGGGCCCGGCCAGTCGCTCGGCATCAGCAAGCCGGACATCACGGCTCCCGGCGTCCAGATCCTGGCGGGCGCATCGCCCCTCAGCGTTGACGTCGCCACCGGCCCGGAGGGCCAGCTGTTCCAGGCGATCGCCGGAACGTCCATGTCCAGCCCGCACATCGCCGGTTCCGGGGCGCTGCTGAAGGCGCTCCATCCGGAGTGGACCCCCGGGCAGATCAAGTCCGCCATGATGACGACGGCCAAACGGTCCGGGCTCGTCGAGGAAGACGGCACCACGCCGTTCAACGCCTTCGATGCCGGCTCCGGCCGGGTCAACCTCGAATGTCGCCGGCGATCCCGGACTGACCTTCGACGTCACCGGCAACGACTACATGCTGTTCGAAGACCAGCTGTATCGGGCCAACTACCCGAGCGTCTACTATCCGGATATGCCCGGCGTCGCCACCCTGACCCGGGTCGCTCGCAGCGTGCTGAGCGGCAAGTCGCGAATGGACGGTCACAACGTCCAGCCCGAGTGACTTCAGGATCACCGTCCCCAGCGCACTCACCGTGCTGGCCGGGGCGGACAAGTCATTCACCATCAAGCTCGACGCCTCGAGGGTACCGCTCGGCCAGACGCGGTTCGGCCTGATCAAGCTCAAGCAGACCTACGGCGGCCATCGGGTGGTCCGCATCCCCGTCACGATCGTCCGCGGCCAGGCCGCGGTCACGCTGACCAAGGTGTGCACGCCGACGCACCTGAAGAAGAGCGCCAAGACGTCGTGCACCATCACGGCAGCCAACCCGACCTTCGATGCGGCGACGTACTCGATCAAGGACACACTGCCCAAGAAGCTCCAGCTCAAGACCCACAGCGTCCGCGGCGCGACGGTCGTGAGTTCCAGGAAGATCGCTGCAAAGGGCACACTCGACGCGGCTGATCCAGCCGATCGTCACCGCGGCTGAATGCACCGGGATGCTCGCCGGCGGGCTACCTCCCGCTGTCGATCCCCGACTTCGGGATCAGCCCGATCGGCGGCGCCAGCGACGAGTGCATCACCAACTACAACGTCCCGTCCTTCCAGTTCGCCGGTGAGACCTACTCGAGGATCGGGTTCGTCAGCAACGGCTATGCCGTCGTCGGCGGTGGGACGGGTGCCGACGTCGACTACCTCAACCAGATCCTCCCCGGACAGCGCCCTGCCGAACAACGTCCTGGCTCCGTTCTGGACCGACCTGAACCCAGGTGCCGGCTGGCGAGATGCGGATCGGGACGCTGACGGACGGCGTCGAGTAGTTGGCTGGTCCTCGATTGGGAGGCCGTCGCGGAATACGGCAGCGCGACGACCGACTCGATGCAGATCTGGATCGGCCTCGATGGGGTCGAGGACATCACGTACACCTATGGCGACATGAGTTCAGGGGCCGGTGGCTTCGCCACGGTCGGCGCGGAGAACAAGTACGGCAATCGTGGCGCAAACGTGTACGCCGATGGTACCGGGACGATCCCGGTCAACGGCACGGAGATCCAGGTCTCCAGCACGCCGGGAACCATGGACTCTGCCGTCATCACGTACAGGGCCAAGAACGTCAAGCGTGGAAACTGGAAGAACTGCGCCACGCTTCGAAGTGACGCCTTCCTGGGCGCGAGCTACGCCTGCGTCTGGGGACACAACAAGTAGTGATCTAGCGCGAGCTGAGCGGTTCCCGGACCCCGGGGCCGCTCGGCCATGCACCGATCGCCACTGAGCAGCACGGACGCCCCGGCAACGCCGGGGCGTCCGTCATGTTCCCTGGGTTCAACCCGCAGTCAGCTCGCCCCAGACGACGACAGCAGGCGATCGCTCCGGCAATTTGGTGGTGCGCTCTGGCACCGCGTGACCAGATCGCGCGGCGCAGACGATAGACTCGCAGGTGTCCACCGGCACATAATCCGGGAACCCACCCGGCCGCCCCAGCGGTACCCCTATGCCGCGGAGGCGCCCGGCGATCATCGCGTCCCATCGGTCTCATGAGGAGGGTCGACCTGTTATGCGACGTCCAGTGGCTTCGTCTGCGCTCCGACGCGCGCTCGTCCTGTGTTTCAGCACCGCGCTCATGCTGGCGTCGATGCCGGCCACCCTGCTGGCCCAGCAACCGCTCGGCGGCGGAGCGGCGGCATCATCGGGCGACCCAGAGGTCACACCGTCGCGGGCCAGGCAAAGCCGGATCCGGCTGCCCGGCGAGGACGCCGGCGAGGACGACGAAGAGGTCCTCAAGCAGAACGACGCGTTCATCAGCGGACGGACGGCCGGCGACGCCGTCCTTTCGGTCAAGCAGGCCGGGCAGCTTCGTGCGGCGGCAAATAAGGCCGCCAAGAAGCTGAAGAAGGGAACCCCTGTCTCACCTCCGACGTACACCGGACCCTGGACCGAGATCAGCCCGAACCCGATCGTCCAGGTGACTCGCGGTAGCTACAGCTTCTACGCCGTCACCGGGCGAGTGAGCGCACTCGCCATCCGCCCGAGCAACGGCCAGAAGATCCTCGGTGGCGCCCAGGGCGGGATCTGGACCTATGACGAGACCAGCGGGACCTGGACCTCACGCACGGATGACAGCCCGACGCTGTCGATCGGCGCCCTGGCGATCGCGCCGTCGGACGACACGATCGTGTATGCGGGGACCGGCGAAGGCAACCTGTCCGGCGACAGCTACTTCGGCGCGGGCGTCCTCAAGTCGACCGATGGCGGGATGCACTGGGCCCCGGTCGGCGGGTCGACCTTCCAGGGCGTGTCGATCTCGAAGATCGTCGTCGACCAGGCGGATCCGAACCGGCTTTGGGCCGCCGTCCTTCGCGGACGCGCGGGCAGCCGGCGGCAGACGCCACCGGACCCCTCGACGTACGGCATCTGGGAGTCGCAGAACGGCGGAACGACCTGGACGCTCCGCAAGTCGGCGACCGAACAGACAGGCCCGACGGACCTGGTCCAGGATCCTGGCTCACCCGACATCCTGTATGCGGCGTTCTGGTCCGATGCCATCTATCAGTCGACCGATCATGGCCAGACATGGCACAAGTTCATGGCCGGGATCCCGGCGGATGCGACATTCGGGACCGGCGGGGGCACCCGCTTCGCGCTCGGCATCTCGCACCCTGACGGCGAGAGCGCCGTCCTCTATGCCGGCTTCGAATGGACCGTAGGTGGCAGCAACAAGCCGTCGCGGATCTGGAAGTCCATCGACGGCGGGCCATGGGATCTTCTGCCGGCCGGCCCGGCAGGCAACCCCGACAACATCTCCGGCTATTGCGGTGGCCAATGCTTCTACGACAACCTGATCGGCGTCGACCCGAACGACTCGAACATCGTCTATGCCCTTGGCCTGTTCAACTACGGAACGGGATCGGGCGGCGTGTTCCGCTCGACGGATGGCGGCCAGACCTGGAAGGACCTTGGGTACGACCTCCATCCGGACTATCACGCGATCGCCATCAACCCGGCCGACACGAACCAGGTCATGGTCGGCAATGACGGTGGCGTCTGGGCGTCCGGCGACCGCGGCGGCCGCAACGGCCCCACCGATCCGCTGGACGCAAATGACTGGGAGAACCTCAACGGGACCGTGAACCCGAACACGGCCGGGGTGACGCACCGAACCGGCCTGGCCATCACGCAATTCACCAGCATCGCCAACAACCCCACGCTTCCGGACCGGGTCTGGGGAGGCACCCAGGACAACGGCACGATGCGCAAGTCGACCGTGAGCTCCACGTGGTTCGACGTCGAGAGTGGGGACGGCGGGCAGGTCCTCGTCGACCCGAATGACTACTCGTACGTATACGGCAACTACTACGGCATCAGCCCGTATCGAAACACCGATGGCGGGGCGCAGTTCTTCTCGAATGCGTACATCACGGGTGGGCTGAACCTGAGCGACCGCTCGGAGTTCTACGTTCCCGAGGTCATGAACCAGCTGAATCCCGATCAACTCTTCCTCGGAACCTATCGACTCTATCGAACGGACAACGCCAAGGCAGCGAACGCGTCCGACGTCCACTGGAACACGATCAGTGGCGATCTCACATCCGGCTGCACGGGAACAGCCCCGAACGGGGCACGTGGCTGCGACATCAGTGCCATCGGCGTGTCCGGCGGTGGGGACGGCGTGTACGTCGGCACCCTCGAAGGCTGGGTCCAGTTCAGCCCCGACGCCGTCAGCAGCGCGGACCCGACCTGGAAGCGCGTCGGCACCAAGATCTTCCCGAACCGGCCGGTCGCGGATATCGCCGTCGACCGCTCGAACGATCGGATCGCGTACGTCGCCTTCAACGGGTTCAACCTGGCGACGCCATCCCGGCCCGGTCACGTGTTCAAGACGACCGATGGCGGCACGAAGTGGGCCGACATCAGTTCGAACCTGCCAGATGCCCCCGTGAACTCGCTCCAGCTGGACGCGAGTTATCCGAGCACGATCTACGCCGGGACCGACGTCGGGCCGTTCGTGACCTACAACGGCGGCGCCAGCTGGCAGGCCCTCGGAAGTGGCTTCCCGAGCGTCCAGATCTGGCAGCTCAACCTTGATCCCGCCAACCGGAACCTTGCTGCCGGGACCCATGGTCGCGGCGCATGGACCATGCATGACGATGCCGACGTCCCGGCATTCGCCGTGAGCAAGTCCGATTCCGGGAAGCCGGTCGGGCCTGGCAGTCTCGTCGACTACACCATCACCCTGTACAACGTCGGCAACGCCGACGCGACCGGCGTCACGATCAGCGATCCGATCCCTGCGCGCACCAGCTTCTGGACGGCAGGCGACGGCGGGCACCTGAGCAAGGGCACGGTCAGGTGGACCGGGCTGACTGTCCCGGCCGGCGAAAGCATCGATGTCCACTTCAGTGTCCGGATCACGTCGAACCTGCCCAGGAAGGTCGGGGAGATCGTCGATGACGGCCTCACCGTGACCTCCGCGTCGGGCATCGGCACCACCGGCAGTGCCCATAGCACGCCGATCGCCCCGTCGTACGCCGTGACTATCGAACCGACCGCGCAGACCGATGGCGCCGCCGTCGGAGCGTCGGTCACCTATCCGTTCTTCGTCACGAATCTCGGCGCCAACGACGACACCTATACGGTCAGCGCGACGTCGGGTACGTTCCCCGCGGTCGTGCTCGATGCCGGCTGCGGTTCGCCACTCGATTCGGTCAGCGTCGCCAGCGGCGCGACAGTGGAGGTCTGCCTCAAGGTCGATGTCCCCGACGGGACGGCCAACGCAGCCTCCGACGTCGCCTCATTGGCCGCCGTGTCGACCGGAGACCCGACCGTGAGCGCGACGGCATCGGCGACGACGATCGCGGTCGCGGTCGCGACGCTGGTCGTCGACAACGATGGGGACATCCCGGATGTCCTGTCCTACTACACGGACGCGCTGACCGCGGCTGGACAGGCATTCGATGTGTGGGACCTCGCGACCGATCCGGTCCTGCCGATCGGGTACATGAAGGCGCACACGAACATCGTCTGGTTCACCGGCAATTCATACCCGGATCCGATCGGCCTCTACGAAGCCGATCTCGCCTCCTTCCTCGATGGTGGCGGGCGGCTATTCCTGTCCGGTCAGGACATCCTTGACCAGACGGCCGGGACGACTGCTTTCGTCCAGGACTACCTGCATGTCGATTGGGACGGCTCCGAGGCCCAGAACGACGTCGCGACCGACAACGTGACCGGCGTCGCGGGCAATCCCGTCACGGACGGGCTCGGAACGATCCCGCTCGACTTCTCCATCCTGTTCGGAGCGGAGTACTCCGACCAGATAACCCCGATCGCTCCCGCGCAGGCGGCCTTCACCGATGACGCGACCGAGCCGGATGCCCTGTCCGTCAGCGACGGACCGTACAAGGTCGTCTTCCTCGCCTTCCCGTTCGAGGCCTACGGATCGGCCGACCAGAAGACCGAGCTGATGACCCGCGTGTTCACGTATTTCGGCTCGTAGCCGTCCGCACCCGTCTGCACCCTCGGCCGTACCGCGACCGAGGGTGCAGCTTCATCTCGCGAGACCGTTCCATGTGGCAGACGCTCGTCGCCGGTATCCTCGCGATCGGGACCGTCGCAGCCTGCTCGTCGGCAGGCAACCCATCGACGGGTCCGTCGGTCGAGGAGCCTGCGCCCCATCCATCGGGATCGGTTGACGGCGTGACACCGACGTCGGATGCGGTCCCCGGATACATCGACATCGTCGACCTGACGGCTCGTCCCAGCGGCGAGTCGATCGCTGTTTCGATGTCTGTTTCGGCAGCCGTACCGACCGGCACGCCGAATGTCGGTCAGCTGCGTTATCAATTCCTGCTCGATCTCGACGGGGATGGCGAAGCGGATCGGATCGGCGCCCTCGAGGCTGTCCCCGGCGGCGGCTTCGTGCCCGTCCTCGAGGACCGCCGGACCGGGGCGCGCATCGAGGCCGGGCAGTTCCCCGGAACCGCAGAATTGTCCGGCAACGTCATCACCCTGACCATCGCCCTGCAGGCGATCGGTTGTCCCCCTGTCGTCGGCGTGCAGGGCACCGCCCAGCAGACCCTCGGCGGATCGACCGCGGTTGATCGGTTCCCCGAGGTCGAACAGGCCTGGATCACGGTCAAGACCGACTGTCCGTCGCGATAGGCCGGGCCTCAGCGACCGACGAGTCCGCTCCGCCGTTCGAGCAGTATCACGTCACGCCAGCGTCCCCGGACGTCCTGGCCGAGACGTCGCTGAACGCCGATCCGTCGAAAACCGGCGCGGCGATGGAGCGCGAGACTGGCCGCATTCTCGGTGAGGATCCCGGCCATGAGGGTCCAGTATCCGGACTGCTCGGAAGCCGGGATGAGCGCGTCGAGCAACGCCCGGCCCACGCCTCGGCCCCGTGCTTCTTCAGCGACATACACGCTCTCCCATGCCACTCCGCGGTAGACGGCCCTCGCCGAGTAGTGGCTCAAGGTCGCCCAGCCCACGACCGGACCGCCCGGACCCGTGGTGGCAACGAGACGACACTCCGGCGGGTGACCGTGGTCGAAGTGAGTCCAGTCGGGTGCCTCCCGCTCGAGCGTCGCATCGCCGGTCGCGATGCCTTCCGCGTAGATCCGATGGACGGCCGGCCAGTGGTCCGATACGCATCGGCTCGATCGAGATCATCCTCGCGGGTGGGCAACGATCGGCGTGCGCAAGGCGCCAAGACGCTCGATTCGCAGGACGACCTCATCGCCCGGTTCGAGGTATCGCCCGATCGTCGCGTCACGGACCTCGAGCAGGCAACCAGTCCCGACGGTCCCACTGCCGATGAGGTCGCCTGGACGGAGCCGAGCATCTGCCGATGCACGAGCGAGCATCGCCCCGAATGAGAATTGCGCGTCCGACCAGCGCCCTCGACTCGTCTCTTCGCCGTTGACCTCGGCGGTCATGGCCAGGTCGAAGCCGGTCCCCTTCCGGACGTCGGCCAGCTCATCCGGGGTCACCAGCCAGGGTCCGAACGAACTCGCGAAATCCTTGCCCTTTGCCGGTCCGAGGCGGACGGCCGTCTCGTCCCGCTGGAGGTCCCGAGCCGACCAGTCGTTGAAGATCATGTAGCCGCCGACCGCCTCCTCGCCTCGGTCCGCCGTCGAGATCGACCGCCGGCGTATCGACCAGGGCCGCGACCTCGAGTTCGTAATCGAGTTCGTGCGATGCGGCCGGACACCAGACCGGCTTCGCCTGACCCCGGACCTCGGAGACGTTGCTGAAGTAGAAGACCGGCAGGCGATACCACGCCTCGGGGACGTCCCCACCGCGACGCTCCCACATCGTCCGGACATGACCCTCGAAGGCGTAGAAGTCCCGGATCGAGGGCGGGTCGCAACACCGGTGGTCCGAAATCGAGATCGGCCGTCGGCAGGACGGCTGGATCGTCCCCCTCGCTGCGTGACTCCCAGCCGTCGATCAGGTCACGGAGGACCTCGATGCGAAGTCCTCGCCCGAGATGCTCATCGAGCGTCGAGATCGGCCGCCTGAACAGGACCGAATCGTGCGCCAGGACCGGCCGATCGGCGACGGCACGGCGTCGCGCGACCTCGAGGTCCAGCCAGTCGGTCGGCGATCCCCCGCCGTGGAGCGCGGCAGCAAGACGCCAGGGTGCACCGGCCGGCGCGTGACGTTCACGCACATGAGCGATCTTCACGTCGATGAGTCTATCCGCGGCAGCCTACGACGCGCCTCAGAACGGCTTGGCCTCCATCAGCCAGACGAGGATGACGATCCCGGCGACCCCGACCATCGCGACGAGTGTCGGATGCAGAGCAGCCTGCGCCTGGGCCAATCCTTCGTCCGTAGCCGGCTGCCGTGGGGGATCCCCTGCCTTGTCGCCGCGCACGGTCATACCCAACGCCTTGCGCACGCCGGACATCGGATTCGCCGCGAGCGGAGTCATCGCCCCGAACACGACGACGACCACGACGATCGCCGCCCATGGCCAGGCCCGCCCGAAATGGCCGCCGATCACCGCCGCGACGATGCCGAGGATCACACCGATGAGCAGGCCCCAGCCTGCCACCTCCAGCGTCGAGGCGGACAGGTCGAGGATCGCTCCGAGGCGCCCTCGATCCGTCTCGGTCCGCGCACGGAACATCGCGAACGCCGACACCCCGTGGGCTCCGAGCGCGAGGATGATGAGGACGACGTGCCCGAGCACGATCCACGGGTAGAACTCCACCAGATCCCTCCCTTCCCGACGTGTTCTGGCGGGGATGGTACCGAACACGGATCTGGCGCTGTGGTGCGATTCGGCGATCTGGACCTCTGCGGGCTCATCCGCCGGGCAACAGGATCAGATCGTCGGTCCTGAGGAACCGGGCCACGGGTGCGGCCACGACGCCACCGTCTCGGTGACGCTTCTCGGCCTAGAGGTTGCCGCGCTTCGCCTGCTCGCGCTCGATGGCCTCGAACAGTGCCTTGAAGTTGCCGACGCCGAAGCCGCGCGAACCGTGCCGCTCGATGATCTCGAAGAAGAACGTCGGTCGATCCTGGACCGGCCGCGTGAAGATCTGGAGGAGGTAGCCCTCCTCGTCGCGATCGGCCTCGATCCCGAGTTCCTCGAGGGTTTCGATGGGCACGCCGACGTCGCCGACCCGGTCGGCCAGGGATGCGTAGTACTCGTGCGGCAGACCGAGGAACTCGACGCCGTTGTCACGCAACCCACGGACGGTGCCGACGATGTCCTCGGTCCGGAGTGCGACGTGCTGGCAGCCGGGCGCGTGGTACCAGTCGAGGAATTCCTGGATCTGACTCTTCTTCTTGCCGGTCGCCGGTTCGTTGATCGGGAACTTGATCCTCCCGTTGCCATTGGTCATGACCTTGGACATCAGGGCCGAGTAGTCCGTGTGGATGACCTTGTCGTCGTAATGGATCAGCTGGGCGAACCCGAGAACGTCCCGATAGAAGTCGACGAAGGTGTCCATCTCCCCCAGGCCGACGTTGCCGACGCAGTGATCGACCTCGAGTAGCGACAGCCCGCCGGCGGCACGGCCGGTGCCTTGACCTTCCGATAGCCGGGTGCGAACGGACCGTGGTACTCACGCCGATCGACGAACGAATGGAGAACGTCGCCGTAGGTCCGGATGGACGCCTTCCGGAGCGTTCCGTCGTCACCACCGTCGAGCTCCGTGGGCTCGAGCGCCGAGACGGCTCCGCGCGATGTCGTCTCGCGCCACGCTGACGACACGTCGTCCACGGAGAAGGCGATGTCGTGGACACCATCACCGTGGGCCCGGACGTGTTCGGCGATCTCACCGTCCGGCGTCAGCGGCGCCGTGAACACGAACCGGATGTCGTTCTGGACCATGACGTAGCTCGCCCGGTCGCGGACCTTCGTCTCGAGGCCGCTGAAGGCGACCGGCGTGAACCCCCACAGGGCGCGATAGTAGGCCGACGCCTGCCGGGCGTTGCCGACCCAGAACTCGACGTGGTCGATGCCGTTGAGCGGCAGGAAATCGGCCGCCTTCGCGTAGGCATCCGTATCGATCCGGGCACCGGCCTGATTGGCGGCGCCGCGCGAGACGATCTGCGTCATCGAAGTCTCCCTGGCGATCGGGCGGGTCGTAGGTGGTCTCCCATGCTACGCCCGGCGTGCGACACTGGGGCCATGAACGACGAATTGCTGGCCCGTGTCCGGTCGGCGCGGATCGGACTCGAGGGGACCCGCCCAGCCGTCGAAGCTGCGGCTCCATGGCCACTGGCCCCCGTCTTCGATCACTCGGACGAAGCGCATTGGGGCCCGCCCGAAGTACTCGCCCATGTTGCCGAGATGGTGCCCTTCTGGCTGGGTGAGATGGAGCGAGTCCTGGCGGGCTCGCCTGAACCCGTGCCGTTCGGGCGGGTCGCCACGGACACCGTGAGGATCGCCATCCTCGGGCGCGATCGGACGCTACCGCCCGCAGCGCTCTACGACCGCATCCTGAACGATCTCGGGCTGCTCGAACGACGATTGGCGAGCCTGACGGCCGTCGACCTTGCGAAACGGGGTCTCCACCCGAGAGCCGGCGAGATGACCGTCGGGGCCATGCCGGACCGGTTCATCGCCAGCCACCTCGCGGAGCACGTCGTTCAGATCGAGACCTTGCTCGCCGATCGACCGCCGACCGACTGACCGCGGGTCCGAGATGTTCATCCTGTACGCCATCCCGATCGGGATCGCCGCCGGGTACCTGCTGGGTGGCCGCCTGACGCGGCTGGCCGAGCTGCAACTCCGGTGGGTCCCACTGGCGCTCGTCGGCCTGCTCGTCCAGGTCATCCTGTTCTCGGACCTCGGGTCGCGGCTCGGGGACGCCGCTCCGGCGATCTACGTCGGATCCAACCTGCTGGTCTTCGCCGCGGTCCTCCGCAACGTCCGCGTCCCTGGGCTCGTCCTGGCAGCGATCGGGGCAGCCTGCAACCTTGCAGCGATCATCGCGAACGAGGGCTACATGCCGGCCGACCCGGATGCGTTCGCGTCCGTCGGGCTCGACCCATCGGGCTATGTCAACAGCGTCGTCCTGCCCGATCCATCCCTCCGGCTCCTCACCGATATCTTCGCCATGCCGGCCTGGGTGCCGGCGGCCAACGTGTTCAGCATCGGCGACCTCCTCATCGGGACCGGCGTCGCGGTCACGATCGCGCTCGCCATGCGCAGGCCGGCCCGCCCCGGTGCGTCGGAGGCGGGATCCATCGGCAGCGCGCCCTGAGCGAGCGGGAGTCTAGCGACCGTCAGGTCGCATCCAGGACGTGGGTCTTGAGGAAGGCGAGGGTGCGTTCGAAGGCGTCCCGTCGGTTCTCTCGCCGCTCCCAGCCGTGCGCCTCTTCCTCGTACCAGTGCACTTCATACGGCTTGTTCTCGATCTCGAGCGCTTCGACCATCCGTTCCGTCATGAGCGGCACGACCCGCCTGTCCTTGCGCCCGTGGAGGATCAGCAGCGGAGCCTCGATGCGCTCGGCGCGATAGACCGGCGACCCTTGCCGATAGGCATCGTCGCGTCCGGGATCGTCGGGTGATCCCATCATCTTGTCCAGGTCGAGCCGACCAGGACGATCCCCATGCCGATAGCTTTCCGCGATCTCCGAGTCGCCGAACAGGTCGACGCCGGCGGACCACATCGACGGCTCCTCGACGAGGGCGCAGAGGACCATGTATCCACCGTACGACCCGCCGTAGATCGCGAGCTTCCCGTCGGACCAGGGTTGGTCGGCCGCCCACCGAGCCGCGTCGATGAGGTCATGGACATCGGCATGCCCCCACTCGCCCTCGTTCGCGACCCGGAACGCTCGGCCGTACCCGGTCGACCCGCGGAAGTCGACGTCGAAGAAGGCGAACCCCTCGGCCACGAGCAGTTGCTTGAATGGCTGGAAGCTTCGCAGCGACTGAGCGGTCGGCCCGCCGTGCGGACAGATGATCGTCGGGACCCGCGTGCCGCCACGTCGGCCGGTGGCGTGATGCGGCCGCCAGAGGGTCCCCTCGACGCGCAGGCCATCGCGGGCCGTGACGACGATCCGCTCGGCGGTCGGGATCCGCGAGTCGGAAAATGCGTCGCGGAGCACGATGGGCATCGAGTCGGTCACCTGACGTGGTCGGGCGTCGTCCGGTGCCACGCCGGGGACCGGCAGCAGCCACAGGTCCTCGGGCGACGTGGCTCGCTGGCCGGTGGCGGCGATCCACGCACCGTCGGCCAGCCAGCCGACCGCGGTCCAGACACCGTCCCAGGGATTGAGCCGTCGACCGGCCGCGGCCGCCGTCACGATGCGCGGTGTCTTCGGTGGCCGCCCGCGACCACGTTTCGGCGGCGCGGCGGCACTCAGGTCGCCGACGATGAGGTCACGCAGGCCGTCATGGACCTCCACGTATACGAAATGACCTCCGTCGGGCGAGGGCAGCGGGGGCGATCCGAGCTTGAGCCTCGGATCGCCATGCTCACGCGGACCCGTGGTCAGGACGACTCGGTCGTGACCATCGGCGGTCAGCCGGACGATCTGGAACCAGCCGTCGGCGTCGGACGCGAACAGCAGCGATCCATCCGGCAGCCATCTCGCCCCCACGTCGACGCTGTCGGTCCCGGCGACGATGCGCGTGTCGCCGGTGGCGACATCGATCACCGCGATCTGGGATGCCTCGTCGTTTCGCGGGCCGAACCAGCCCATGGCGGCGATCCGAGTCCCGTCGGGCGCCCATTCGAAGGCTTCCACGTCGACGCCGGTCTGACTCACGACGGTCGGCCGAGGCGGCTTGGGTTCGTTGGCCGGCCGACCCCGACGAGGGACCGGAGCATCGATGAGCCAGACCTGACCCCAGCCCCGGCGGCGCGAGAGGAAGGCGAGCCGATGTCCGTCCGGCGACCAGCGGGCACCGCTGCCGCTGCCGGGCCTGGCGACGACACGGGTCAGCCGGGATCCGTCCGCCTCCACGACCCAGATCTCGTCGTCGCGCTCGAACGCGAGGCGGCGTCCGTCCGGGGACCACTGCGGGTCGCTCACCGGCTTCTCCGATGCCGTGATCTGGCGAGCCGTCCCGCCCCGGAGCCCGAGCGAGAAGACCTGGCGTGCTCCCGATGCCTCTGCCGTGTAGGCCACGACACGATCGCGCGGATGGACCCGGAATTCGCTCGGGCTGGCGATCGCGACGATGCCTTCGATGGTGAGGTTCGGCGATGGTGTCGTCGGTGGCGTCGGCATCAGAAGGTGGCCAGCCTCAACGCGACACCCTGCGGTTCGACGAAGGACCAGTGCGCTTGCCGGCGGGCGGTGGTCCGACCGACGCCTCGAGCTGGTCCCCGAGCTCCACGGTGCGCTGATAGGCGGCCCAGACCGCCTCGGACAGGACGGTCCGAAGTCGTCCGGATTCCAGTTCGTGGAGGGCCGCGGCGGACGTCCCACCGGGCGACGTGACCATGTTGCGCAGTTCCGCCGGGTGCATCCCGGACTGCTTGGCGAAGACGGTCGAGCCTTCGAGCGTCTCGATCACGAGGTCGTGGGCGATGTGCCGGGGGAACCCCAGATGGACCGCGGCATCGATGAGCGCCTCCATGACCAGGAAGACGTAGGTGGGGCCGGTCCCCGACACCGCTGTCGCCATCGCGACCATCTTCTCGTCGTCGACCTCGAGCTGGTGCCCGAGCGCGCCCAGAAGCGCCGCCGCCTGGGCGCGCTGGAGTTCGGTCGTCTCCGGCGTCGCGTACCAGACGGTCATCCCCTTGCCGAGTCGTGCCGGCGTGTTGGGCATGCTCCGGACGACCTGGTCGTGTCCGAGCAGCCCGGTCAGGGCGGCGGTCGTGGCGCCCGGCCAGGACGCTGAGGACGAGCTGTCCGCGCTTGAGTCGTGGCCCGATCTCGTGGCCGACGCGGCCGAGCATCTGGGGCTTGATGCCGAGGAGGACGACGTCGGCCCCCTCGACCGCCTCCACGTTCGAAGGCACGGTCCGGATCCCGTACTCCCGCTCGAGGTGCTCGCGCCGCTCCTGGCGGGGATGGCTTGCGACGACCTGACTCGGCTCGACGAGACCGCCACGCAGGATGCCGGCGATCATCGCCTCCGCCATCACGCCGGAGCCGACCGTCGCGATCCGTGATCTTGACAGCGGTGACATCGGGCCGAGTATACCGGCGGGCGCCGCCGGGACCGGGGTGGTCCGACTACCCGGGGCCGGCGACCGCCGACCCAGTCAGGAAGAACCGTCCCGTGGTCGTGACGCCGGCATCGCGGAACCCGGCGTCGGCGAGGGCCACCTCGAGGGCCGATGGTTCATGGAACACCTTGACGATCGTGAACTCGCGCCCATCGCCCAGGCGACGGACCGACAGGTCATCGGCCGGAGCCGGGTGGTCGATCGCGCTCGACTGCGGGTCGGGCAGTGAGTCGATGAACGCGAACACGCCGCCGGGCTTGAGCCAGCGTCGGGCAAGTTCCAGGAACGGACCGAGGCGAGTCCTGGGGATGTGGCTCAGCCAGAACCCCGTGAACAGGCCGTCGACCGCGCGGTCCGGCTCGGCCCACGCGTCGCGGACGTGGATATGCGCACGGAGGCGGTGGGCGATGAGTCGTTCCCGGGCGATGTCGAGCGGCCCGGAGGTGCCGTCGTAGATCGACAGGTCTCCCTTGGCGGCGAGGAGCGGCGACCACCAGCCCGTCCCGGCGGCAAGCTCCACGATCTCGCCCTGCAGCGGCACCGCGTCGAGCCAGCGGCCGGCGAGGTCCAGCTCCGCGTTCCAGGCGGTGTCGTGGATCGGCCCGCGCGCATACCGGCCTCGGCGCAGGTACCAGTCGTCGTACTCGGAAGCGCGTGCCTCGTAGTAGGCGAGCATCTCCGCATCCCGTCCAGGCGGGGTCGGGTCCGTCGGCCTGGTCGGCGTCGATCCGGCATTCGCGGCCGCCCGGTCGGTCAGGGCCTGGTGGAGGCGGAACCGCAGGAAGCCGTTGTCGCCGGCCTTGCCCACGCAATCGGGGCAGAGCTGGGCCCACCCCTCGAGGTCGTCGGCCCCGCGACAGGTATGCCGGGCGCCGCACCAGAGGCAGGCGAAGGTCGGATGGAACGGCATCAGTCCGCGACCCGCGTCGGTCATCGCTCGACCGGCGCCCAGGATCCCGGCGGCGCGATGTCGACGAATGCGCCCGGATCGAAGATCTCGGCGAGGAGTTCGATCCCGTCGACGATCCTGGGTCCGGGTCGGCTGAAATACGCCGATCCGTCCAGGGCGAAGACCTGCCCACGCCGCACGGCCGTCATCTCGCCGTAGCCCGCCGGCCGCCGAGTCCTGGCCCACGCAGCCTGCGTCTCGGCGAGGTGATAGCCGCACGGAAGCAGCATGAGCATCTCCGGGTCCACCTCGGCGACCGCGTCCCAGGTGGTCTGCCGGGAGACGTCACCGTCCGAGCCCAGGAGCTCCCAGCCACCCGCCCGTCGGATCTGCTCGGGCACCCAATGACCGGACGCGAAGGGCGGATCGAGCCACTCGAGACCGACGACCCTGGGCGATCGTCCACCCGCATCGCGTCGCGCCTGGACCTTCGATTCGACCGCACTCAGACGCTCACGCAACGATTCGACGAGGTCGACCGCCGCATCCTCGGCTTCGGTCATCGCGCCCACCGTGGCGATGGTATTGAAGATGCCTTCGATCGAGGTCGGCTCCAACGAGACGACGGTGATGTCGGTGTCGATGGCTCGAGCGACGTCGTTGACCTCGCGATAGCTCACGGCGCAGACCCGGCAGAGTTCCTGGGTGATGATCAGGTCCGGTTCGGCAGCCCGCAGCGCCGCCTCATCGAGCGCGTAGAGCGACGAACCACCGTGGACCGAGGCACTGACGAGTTGATGGATCTCCCGCGACGTCAGCCCGGCGGGATCCTGGATCGCGTGGGTCATCACCGGCTTGCCTGCGACATCCGCCGGAAAGTCGCACTCGTGGGTGATCCCGACCAGTTCGTCAGCCAGACCGAGGGCGCACACGATCTCCGTGGCGGAGGGCAGGAGCGAGACGATGCGCATGCTCGGCCGCGCAGTCAGCGACCGGCCGGTCGACCCGAGACGCCGCGGATCGGCCGCGCGGCTGCGGCCCCGGTCAGCGCGGCTTCAGCTCGTCGACGGCGGTCCGAGCAGCCGCCTTGTCAGTGAACCAGAGCGCGTCGATCACCGTGTAGTTCGCCCACTCGGTCGGGAGCGATTCCTCGGGGAAGATGGCGTTCACCGGACACTCCGGCTCGCACGCCCCGCAGTCGATGCATTCGTTCGGATCGATGAACAGCTTGCGATCCGTGCCCTCGTCAAAGTGGATGCAGTCGACCGGGCAGACAGACACGCACGCCGTGTCGATCACGTCGATGCACGGCTCGGCGATCACATAGGTCATCCAGGGTCCTCCTCGAGGGTCGACGACGCCGTGATCCGAGACGGCGCGCGGCCAAGAGCGTACCACCCAACGGGCTGCCCGGCAGCCGGACCCGTCACCCAGTGGATCGGGATCTGCATGCCCTTCGCCCAGTGACCCGGGATGTGGCAACCGACCAGCCAGGGCGTCGGGCTGGACGGGGCATCGGAGGGTATCGTCCAGACGATATCCATCCGTTGACCGGACTTGACCACGACCCGCACCCCGGCGACGTCCGCGGGTACCGTGACGACCGGCGTCGGACCCGGAGGGGACCCGACCGTCGCCGCTTCCGCGACCTCCCAGGCATCCTGGACGGACGCGTTGCCGAGGACGGCTTCATGGACTTCCAGGCCGCCGTTGATCACGTGCAGGAGGATCGTCTCGCCCGGGACGAGGTCGAGCGAGGGCGGCTGGAACGAGTAGTCCCTGGCGATCAGGTTGACCTCTCGCGGCGCGCCGGACGAACCGGGGACGATCGATGGGGTGGCCGGGGGCTGGTCGGCAGCGCAGCCAGCGACGACGAGCATGGTCAGCGCGGCCGCGAGCAGCCACGACGGACGGAGATGGGGCACGTCCGAAGTCTATGACGCATCGCACGGGACGGGGACCGCCGCGCCTTGACATGCCGCCCGAGCACACGGCACAGTGCGGCGCACCCGATCCCGCAGCGCGGACGATCGGCCTGTCGATGCACGACCAGCCCAGAGGTCCGCATGGCGCTCCCGACCGACACTCCCGATCGTCCTTCCGGGCAGGACGGCGTGGGCGTGGCCGTCCGCCTCGAGTCGGTCATCAAGCGCTACGGCGACGTCGTGGCCGTCGATGGCATCGACCTCGATGTGCGGGACGGTGAGTTCTTCTCGATGCTTGGGCCGTCGGGGTCAGGCAAGACGACCACGCTCCGGATGATCGCGGGGTTCGAAGCCCCGAGCGCGGGACGGATCTATCTGCACGGCGCGGATGTCACGTCCGTCCCCCCGTTCGATCGCGACGTGAACACCGTCTTCCAGGACTACGCCCTGTTCCCCCACATGTCGGTCGCCGACAACGTCGCCTATGGCCTGGTCGTCCGAAAGGTTTCCAAGACCGAGCGTCTCGCCCGGGTCGACGAGGCACTTCGGATGGTCCGCCTGGTCGGGTTCGAAGAACGCAAGCCGAGCCAGCTGTCGGGCGGTCAACGCCAGCGCGTCGCGCTCGCCCGTGCGCTCGTCAATCGTCCCCGGGTCCTGCTCCTCGATGAACCGCTCGGCGCGCTCGATCTCAAGTTGCGGGAAGAGATGCAGATCGAGTTGAAGGCCATCCAGCAGCAGGTCGGGATCACCTTCATCTACGTGACCCATGACCAGCAGGAAGCCCTCACGATGAGTGACCGTCTGGCCGTCTTCAGTCGCGGACGGATCGAACAGATCGGCGCTCCGGCAGACGTCTACGAGCGACCGGCCACGCGGTTCGTGGCCGGCTTCGTCGGCACCTCGAACCTGCTCGGCGGGGCGGTCGCAGAGCGCATCCTCGGCAGCGCCGGCGTGTTCACCATCCGGCCCGAAAAGATCCACATCGCCGATCTTGACGTCGCCGTGGACGACGACGAGGCGTCGGCTCCGGGTGTCATCCGGGACGTCGTCTATCTCGGCTCGGACACGCGCTACGTCGTCGCACTCGATGCCGGTGCCGAGCTTGTCGTCACCCAGCAGAACCTGTCGACGTCCTCGACCGAGGCGCTCGCACAGCAAGGCAAGGCTGTCCGCCTCGTGTGGAAGCGACAGCATCAGCTCCCCGTCGCGGACGTGGAGTGACTTGGAGGAGGATCGGATGCGGATCAGGAGAGTGATGGCCCTCATGGCCGGCGCGGCGATCATCGTCGGCGCGTGTTCCAGCTCGAGCTCGAGCACGGCGCCGTCCGCGGCAGCGAGCACGCCGCCCTCCGCGGGCACCACCGCCGTGCCCACGACTGCGGCGCCAAGCGCGGCGACCGTCGGTGACGGTGAGGGCGCCTTGAACCTTGTCGCCTGGGCCGGCTACGTCGTCGGCGGGACCGGCGGCGAGCAGGTCGAAGGCTATGACTGGGTCACGCCGTTCGAGGATGCGACCGGGTGCAAGGTCACCGTCACCGTCGGTCTCGACTCCGGGAACATGGTCCAATTGATGAAGACCGGCCAGTACGACGGCGTCTCTGCATCGGGTGATGCCACCCTGCGACTCATCGCCGGCGGCGATGTCGCCCCGGTCGACCTGAGTCTCATCCCGAACTATGCGGACGTCTTCGAAGGGCTCAAGAACCAGCCGTACAACACGGTCGATGGCGTGTCCTATGGCGTTCCCCACGGCCGCGGTGCGAACGTCCTGATGTACAACCCGCAGGTCGTGACGACGCCGCCCGATAGCTGGAGCGTCGTGTTCGAAGCAGACTCGCCGTACAAGGGCAAGGTGACGGCGTACAACTACGCCATCTACATCGCGGATGCGGCCCTCTACCTGATGAAGACGCAGCCCGCCCTCGGCATCACCAACCCGTATGCGCTCGACAAGGACCAGCTTGCCGCGGCGGTCGCGCTGCTCAAGACCCAGAAGACCCTCATCGGCAAGTACTGGGGCACCGCCCAGGAGGAGATCGACGGATTCGCCAACGGCGACATGGTGGTCGGGACGGCCTGGCAGTACCAGGCCAACACCCTCGAAGCGGACAGCAAGTCCGTGGCGGCCGTCAAGCCGAAGGAAGGCGCGACCGGGTGGTCCGACACCTGGATGATCTCGTCCAAGGCCGCCCATCCGAACTGCATGTACAAGTGGATGGACTACATCATCTCGCCAAAGGCCAATGCGGACGTCACGGTCTACTTCGGTGAGGCGCCGGTCAGCGAGCAGGCGTGCGCCGAGGCGGAGCTCCAGAGCCCCGGTCACTGCGAAACGTTCCATGCCAATGACGAGAACTACTTCGCCGACGTGTACTACTGGAACACGCCGACCGTGTCCTGTCTCGACGGACGAGGCGATATCTGCACCGACTTCGATGCCTGGACACAAGCCTGGACGGAGGTCACCGGCGGGTAACCGTCGCGATCCGCCGCTCCAGCCGACATGACCTCGACGAGCGCCGCCGCGACGCCACCGACCAGCCCGGCGCGGCGGTTGGCGGCGGCGCTCTACCGTCGTCCACGGGCCCAGCTGGCGGCGCTCCTGGCAGCGCCGCTTGGCTGGCTCGTCATCGCCTATCTCGGCTCGTTGGCCCTCTTTCTCATCTCCTCGTTCTGGTCCGTCGATGCGTTCAGCGGCAACGTCGTCACCGAACCGACCCTGGACAACTACCAGAAGATCCTGAGCGGCGAGATCTATCACACGATCACGATCCGGACGGTCATCATGGCGGCCGTCGTGACGGCGACGTGCATCGTGGTCGCCCTGCCGATCGCGTTCTACATGGCACGCATCGCCACGCCGCGCGTTCGCGGGCTCCTGATCGTCTCGATCCTCCTCCCGCTCTGGTCGGGCTATCTCGTCAAGGTCTATGCCTGGCGACTCATCCTGAGTGAGAACGGTGTCCTCAACTGGATCCTCGCCCCCTTCGGCCTGCAGGGCCCCGGGTACGGGATCGAAGCGGTCTGGCTGGTCGAGAGCTATCTCTGGCTGCCGTACATGATCATCCCGATCTACGCTGGCCTGGAGCGGATCCCGGTTTCGTTGTTCGAAGCATCCGCAGACCTGGGTGGCAAGGCGGGCATCACGTTCCGCCGGGTGGTCCTCCCGTTGATCTTGCCCGCGATCGTGGCCGGCGCGATCTTCACCTTCAGCCTGACGATGGGCGACTACATCACGCCGACCCTCGTGTCGAACACGAAGTTCATCGGTAACGTCGTCTACGACCTCGTGGGGGTCGCCGGCAACCAGCCACTCGCGGCGGCCTACACGATGGTCCCGGTCACGATCATGCTGCTGTTCCTGTTCGTCGCACGGCGTCTCGGCGCCTTCGAGGCCCTCTGATGGCGACGCCCCGCTGGGTCACGATCGCGCTGCGCGTGGCGACCGTCGTGATCCTCGGCTTCATCTACGTCCCGATCGGGATCATCATCCTGTACTCGTTCAATGCCGCGAAGGTAGCGACCTGGCCCATCCAGTCCTACACGATCGATTGGTACCTCAAGGCATTCAGCGATCAGGGCATCCGTAACGCGATGAGCACCTCGATCCAGGCAGCGATCGGCGCGACCGTCATCGCGCTGATCCTTGGATCGCTCCTGGCGTTCGCCGTCTCCCGCTACCGGTTCTTCGGGCGCGAGTCGGTGGCGTTCATCGTCATCCTGCCCCTGGCCCTGCCCGGCATCGTCACCGGCCTCGCCCTGAACGAGGCGTTCCGGACGATCGGCTTCCAGTTCGGGATCACGACGATCATCATCGGCCACGCCACCTTCTGCGTCGTGGTCATGTACAACAACGCCGTCGCCCGGCTGCGTCGGACATCCAGGAGTTTCGAGGAAGCCTCCGCGGATCTCGGCGCCGACACCTTCACGACGTTCCGCCGGGTCACGTTCCCGGCCGTCCGGACCGCCCTGGTCGCGGGTGCCCTCCTGGCCTTTGCCCTGTCATTCGACGAGATCATCGTGACGAACTTCCTCGCCGGGCCGGGCGTCCAAACCCTGCCGATCTGGATCTTCAGCAACTACTCCCGCCCGAACCAGCTTCCGCTGGTCAACGTCGCGGCGGTGCTCGTGCTGGTCGCCTCGATCATCCCGGTCTACGTGGCCTCGCGCCTGACCGCCGACCCCGCGAGCGTCCCGGGCGCGAGGACCTGATCCCAGCGCAGGCCGGCATCCGGCCCTACCACTTCATGCCATCCGACGAGCCGGCCAGGACGATGCCGACGACGGCCAGCCGGGTCACGATGATGACGAGTCGATCGAGGATCTGACGCACAGCACACCTCCGCGGCCGATCGCCGCCTACGGACGGCCGCCGGCCCTCCGTCGAGTGCCTGGTCCCAGACCGCCGATGCCAGTCTCGTGATCGACGCTTACCCGCGGCTTATCGGGAAGCGACCATCCGGCTCGAGGCCGCGCAGTGGCGGGTGCTGTCAGGCTGGAGACGCGGGAGCCGGATCCGAGGGCGACAGGAATGCCTGTGGATCGTCCTTGAAGTCGAGCAAGCAGCCCTTCGCACAGAACCAGTATGTCGTGCCGTCGTGTTCGTACGACAGCAGACTCGTGGCCGTGTCGACTTCCATGCCGCATACGGGATCGATCGCGATCGCCACCGGGAACCTCCTCATTGAGTACTCCCATGGAGTATACGCGACGCGTACCATCCCGGCATGGGACCCGACCACATCGACACCCTCCGCAGCGCATTGGTCGCCGAGCGTGCTCGTCTCGTCGAGGAGCTCGGCGAACTGATCGATGCGCCGGAGCAGATGACGTACGGCTCGCAGGCCGCCGCGGCAAGCCAGGTCTTCGCCCAGCAGCGGGACCTCGCCCTCCACGATCGTGCAGCGCAGCAACTCGTCCAGGTCGACGAAGCGCTGGCCCGGATCGAGGCGGGCTCCTACGGCCGCTGCGTCCGCTGCGGTCAGGCGATCCCCGACGAGCGACTCGATGCCCTCCCATGGGCGGCCCGGTGCATCGACTGCCAGCGACTGGATGCTCGGGACCGATGATCGACGGACTGGTGACCATCGAGGCCATCCGCGAAGCCGCTGTCACGCTTCGCGGCGTCGCGGCGCGAACGCCGTTGGTCGGGTTCGGGCCGCCGGACCGACGACGGTTGCTCAAGGCTGAATCGCTCCAGCCGATCGGAGCCTTCAAGTTGCGCGGCGCGTACGTCGCGGTCGCGGCACTCGACCCGGCGGCTCGGCTCCGCGGCGTCATCACGTATTCCTCCGGCAACCATGCCCAGGGGGTCGCCCGGGCGGCCCGCCTGTTCGGCGTGCCGGCGGTGATCGTGATGCCGTCGGATGCGCCGGCGATCAAGCGCGAGCGAGTGGCCGCCGACGGGGCGGAGATCGTCATCGTCGGCACCGCCAGCGAGGAGCGTCAGCTGGTGGCGGAAGGGATCGCCGCCGATCGACGACTTTCGATCATCCCGCCGTTCGACGACGACCGGATCATCGCCGGACAGGGAACCGTCGGCCTCGAACTGGTCGAAGATCTCGCGGACCTCGCTGTCGTCCTCGTGCCCGTCGGCGGGGGCGGGCTCGCCAGCGGCGTCGCCGCCGCGATGCGCGCGGTGCGGCCAGATGTACGGGTCATCGGCGTGGAACCCGAACTCGCCGCGGACGCCAGGGACTCGCTCGCGGCCGGCAAGGTCGTCCGGTGGCCGGCCGAGCTCGTGTCGCGGACGATCGCCGACGGGACACGGACGCAGGCCCTGGGGGAGCGGACGTTCGCCCACCTGCGCGCCTATCTCGACTCGATCGTCCTGGTTTCCGAAGCGGAGATCGCCGCAGGTGTCCGGCTGGCGGCCGAGCGGAGTCGGCTCGTCGTCGAGCCATCCGGAGCGCTCGGGATCGCCGCCATGGCATTCCACGGTCGCGAACTCGGGCTTGACGATGCGGGCGGCTCCGTCGTCGCCGTCGTCAGCGGCGGGAACGTCGATCCCGATCGATACCGGGACCTGCTCGGGTCGCCGGTCCCGCCCGAGGGCTAGGTCGGTCGGTCGCCCCGTTCGTCGGCCAACCGCTCGGCCAGACGGATCTCCCGGACGCGGATCTGGGCCATCTCGGCATCCGCCTGCCGGTCCGCTCGCGCTTCGTTCCGGGATTCGGCCCGCATCCATCCGTACACGACCGCCATGATCGCCGTCAGGAAGACGGCATCCCCGAGGATCCACATGATCCCGGCAGCCAGTCGCTGATCGTCGATCGCGACGACCCCCCAGGGGCTCCCCAGGCTGGCGTAATGGTGGTAGAGGACGTTCGTGGCGTTCAGGATCACGACCGCCAGGAACGTGTTCTGGGTCATCTGCGTGAACAGGTAGCCGACGCGACCGGGGTACCCCATCCGGTAGGGCGCAGGATCGAGCGCGACTGCCGGCCACCAGAACAGGAGCCCACCGGTGAGGAAGATGAGGTGCTCGAGCTCATGGATCGTCGGGTCCTCGAGCGCAGCATCGAACAGCGGCGAGAAGTGGGTCCCCCACATCATGATCGTGAACATCACCCAGGCGACGACCGGGTGGCCGAGGACCCGAACGACCCGCGAATGCAGGATCGGCAACACCCAGCGATGGCGTGTCTCGGCCGAACTCACCCGCAGGATCAGGGTGACCGGGGCCGCCAGCGCGATGAGCGGGGCGGCCACGAGCAGCAGCAGCACGTGCTGGACCATGTGGATCGAGAACAGGCTGGTGTCGTAGGCTCCGATCCCGGACATCAAGGCCCAGGCAAGGGCTGCCATGCCACCCAGGAATGCAGCGGTCCGTCGGCGCGGGACGGGGTTGGCCGGATGGACGGTATCGACCCGCCGGACGGCCCACAGCCACCACCAGACCGCGGCCAGGATGCCGAGCGTCGGCAGCGGTTCGATCGTCCAGCCGAGGAGGAGGTTGGCGATCGACGGTCGCTCGGCCGGGATCGCCCCGTGGGCGACGACCGGCCCGACCAGGACGGCACAACCCACCAGGGCGCTCCCGCCGGCCACCATCCACGTGAGGATCCGACGGCCCAACATCATCGCATCGTCGCACGGAACGGCCGACCGAGCGCGCGAGACATCCGCTCTGCGGTTAGAATGGCGCGGTTCGATCCCCAGAGTGGTCACCACCCCCGCTGTCCGAACCGGTCGTCGCGCCCGCGGGGGCGTGCCGCCACCTTCGAGGACCTTGATGTCGAGCTCCCCCAGGTCGCGCTCCTCGGCTCCAAAGACCGCGATGTTCGCCCTCCTGGTCGGAGGAGCCATCGTCGTCGTTTCGCTGATCCTCCTTGCCTTCGGGATCAACGTCATCGCAGAGGGCGAGGCGTTCGTCGGCGGACTCTATCCGCCGATCGCGGTGACGACCGAGGGCGCCCAGATCCGGGACCTCTACACCATCGTCTTCCTGATCGCAGCGGCCATCTTCCTCGTCGTCGAAACCCTGATCATCTGGACGGTCATCCGATACCGGCGCAAGCCAGGTGACGACGCCCTGCCGCCCCAGACCCACGGCAACAACATCGCCGAGTTCGTCTGGACGGTCGTCCCGACCCTGATCGTCATCTTCCTGTTCATCGTCTCGTGGCAGACGCTGAACGCGGTCGATACGGCCTCGGCCAGCAGCCCGACCCGGATCCGAGCGGTCGCAGGCCAGTTCCAATGGCAGTTCGACTACCTCAGCCCGGACGGCAAGGACGTCGTGTACACGGAACTCCTGCCGCTGGTCAGCCAGGGCGGAGGCATGTACGTCCCGGCCGGCCGGCCGATCGACCTCGAGCTTGTCAGCAACGACGTCATCCACGCGTTCTATGTCCCGCAATTCCTGTTCAAGCGCGACGTCGTCCCGGGGCGAACGAATTCCTTCGAGTTCACCGTCGACGCGGCCGACGCCGGACAGACGTTCCGCGGGCAATGCGCGGAGCTCTGCGGGGTCGGGCACGCGATCATGCTGTTCGAGGTCAAGGCGCTGACGCCAGCCGACTTCGACGCCTGGCTGGCCGACAAGGTCGCGGCCGCCGCAGCGACGCCGACCCCTCCGCCCGAGACGGCCGCCCCGTCCCCGGGTAGCAGCGCTGCCGCATCGCCGGACAGCAGCGCCGCCACGGGTGGCGGGTCCGGCGTGACGCTCGCCCTGACCGCATCCGGGATCCAGTACGACACGAACACGCTTTCCGTCGCGGCCGACACCCCGTTCCAGATCGATTTCAAGAACGAGGATGCCGGGACTCCGCACAACGTCGCTATCCACAAGGACTCGCCGACCGGCGAGGAAGTGTTCAAGGGTGAGGTCTTCAACGGCGTCGCCGAGAAGGTCTACGACGTACCGGCACTACCGGCCGGTACCTACGCATTCGTGTGTACCGTGCATCCGACGATGACCGGCACACTCACGGTCCAGTAAGGAGTCCCGATGGCGACGACCACCCTGACACCGGCCGCTTCCCACGCGCGGAGCACCGTGTACGAGTGGATCACGACCACCGATCACAAGAAGATCGGGATCATGTACGTCATCAACTCGTTCATCTTCTTCTTCATCGGGGGCCTGCTGGCGCTCGGCGTTCGGAGCGAGTTGGCGCAGCCGGGGCTCCAGTTCGTGACCGCATCGACGTACAACGAGCTGTTCACGATGCACGCCACGTTCATGATCTTCCTGTTCGTCATCCCGATGCTGGCCGGCTTCGGCAACTACATCGTGCCGCTCCAGATCGGTGCCCCGGACATGGCCTTCCCGCGGATCAACGCGCTGTCACTGTGGATGCTGCCCCTGGCCGGCGTCCTGCTGCTGATGGGCTTCGTCACGGGCGGGACCGCCGCCGCCGGCTGGACGAGCTACGCCCCGCTGTCAGAGGACCGGGCACTTGCCGCCACGGGGGCCGGTCAGGACCTCTGGATCGTGGCGCTGGTCCTGATCGGGACGAGCTCGATCCTTGGCGCGATCAATTTCCTGGTCACGATGTTCAAGATGCGCGCTCCGGGGATGACCCTGTTCCGGATGCCGATCATGGTCTGGACCGTCCTCGTCACGTCAGTCCTCGTCCTGATGGCGACGCCGGTCATCACCAGCGCCCTGATCATGCTGTTCATCGACCGCAACTATGGCGGCGCGTTCTTCGACCCGTCCCGCGGTGGCGACGCGATCCTGTACCAGAACATCTTCTGGTTCTACTCCCACCCAGCCGTCTACGTGATGATCCTGCCGGCCATGGGGATGATCAGCGAGATCCTGCCCGTGTTCTCGAGGAAGCCGCTGTTCGGCTACAAGGCGTTCATCTTCGCGACGGCCGCCATCGGTGCCCTGGGCTTCTCGGTCTGGGCGCACCACATGTTCACGACCGGCGCGGTCTACCTGCCCTTCTTCAGCATCATGACCTTCCTCATCGCGGTCCCGACCGGGGTGAAGATGTTCAACTGGGTGTTCACGATGTGGCGCGGCCAGTTGATGCTCAAGACCCCGCTCCTGTTCGCCATCGGATTCCTGACGATGTTCCTCATCGGTGGCATCAACGGCGCCTTCAGCGCGTCCGTCCCGGTCGACTTCGCGCTCCACGACACGTACTGGGTCGTCGCCCACCTGCACTACGTGCTGTTCGGCGGCTCGGTCTTCGGGATCATGGGCGGGTTCTACTACTGGTTCCCCAAGATGACCGGCCGGATGATGAACGAGACCGTCGGCAAGGTGCAGTTCGTCCTGATGTTCATCGGCTTCAACCTGACGTTCTTCCCGATGCACGAACTCGGTCTGGCTGGGATGCCCCGGCGGATCGCCGACTACGCGTCGACGGCCGGTTGGAACGACCTCAACATGCTGGCCACGATCGGCGGGTTCACCATCGCCGCGAGCATGCTGGTCTTCGTGTGGAACATCTTCCTGTCGCTGCGCAGCGGTGCGATCGCGGGCGACGATCCATGGGAGGGCAACACGCTCGAGTGGGCGACCTCCTCACCGCCGCCCGCCTACAACTTCGATCACCTGCCGGAGATCCGCTCGGAGCGACCGGTCTTCGACCAGCGGCACGGCCACGCGGCCGGACACTGAGCGAGCTGAGACGATGACGATGTCGACGACCGACCAGCCCGCGACCCTCCCGATCGAGCACAACCCGCTGGCGTCGATGCCACATGACACGCATGGTGGCATCGCCAATCCCGTCCTCGGCATGCTCCTGTTCATCACCTCCGAGGTGATGTTCTTCGGCGGGCTCTTTGCCGCCTACTTCAACATCCGGGCGAATGCCGCCCAGTGGCCCCCGATCAATCCGGAGACCGGCAACGCGTTCACGCTCCAGATCCTCCCCTTCGTCGGACCGGCGACGGTGCTGCTGATCCTGAGCTCGTTCACCTGCCAGTACGCGGTCTGGGCGATCCGGCGGGATGATCGGACGGTCTTCCTCCGATCCATGGCCGTCACCGTCGGCCTCGGGATCGTCTTCCTGCTCATGCAGATGACCGACTACGTCCTGCTCGGATCCGAGGGACTGACGCTGTCCTCCGGGACGTACGGGACGACCTATTACACCCTCACCGGCTTCCATGGCGCCCACGTCCTCGGTGGGGTCATCATGTTGAGCGTGGTCCTCTACCGCGGCATGGTCGGCCAGTTCAGTGCCAGGCACTACGACGCGGTCGAGGGTGCGTCGCTCTACTGGCACTTCGTCGACGTCGTCTGGATCCTGCTCTTCTCGCTCCTCTATCTGCTGCCCGGGAAGACCCCGGCCGTCTAGGGATCGAAGCCATGCATCCGCTCCGGCATCCCCGCAACGCGGCCCTCGTGGGCATCGTCTTCATCGTGCTCGCCGTCCTGTTCTGGGCCGTCCCGACCTTCACCGGACTGACGGTCGAGTACGACGACGTGGCGGCTGGCACGACGATGCTGCTCTTCCTCGGCGTGGCGATGGCGATCATGGCCTATGTGCTGGTCGCTGGCTCGGCCGACGATTGACCGGCGCGGACGCTCGGACGAACGGCCTGATCGAGACGATCGATGCTTGAACGGATCTGGACCCGCTTCCTGGAACTGACCGCCCAGTTCGTGACCCCCGACTGGGGCGTCCTCATCGGGCTGATCCCGGTCGCCATATCCGTCGCGGTCGTGGTCGTCCTGCTCGCGCTGTTCCGCCGACTGATGACGGCACCGAAAGCGCGTCGTGGCTTCCAGCGGGTCGAGCCACGGACGCCGGACGGTATCCACATGCCCGGCCCATCGTTCGCCCCGATCTTCGCCGCGTTCGGCGTCGGGTTGATGATGCTCGGGCTCGTGTTCGGTGGCGAGATCCTGATCCTCGGGGTCATCGCCCTCGTCCTCACCCTGCTGTACTGGTTGGCCGAGGGGCTGCGCAACTACGATCGCGAAGTCGGGACCTCGCCGCCCGCCCTTCCCGCCGTCGTCCACGACGGCCCGCCGCCCGGCGTCCACATGCCCGGGCCGTCCTGGCGGCCGTTCATGGGCGCGTTCGGCATGTTCGCCCTGTTCCTTGGCCTGGTCTTCGGTGGCTGGATCCTGACAGCCGGTTTCATCGCCATGGTCGCGACGCTCGCCGGGTGGCTCACCGATGCCGTCAAGGAATACCGGAAGACGGTCGAGGCCGACAGGACGGGCCACCTCGAGAACATCCCGAGTTCTGGCCCGCCGACGCGGCTCCTCGGCACCCTGATCGCGCTCATCGTCGGAGCGGTCATCCTCCAGGCCTCGAACTTCGCGATCGGCGAAACGAACGGTGGATCCGGATCGGCGGCAGCGTCCGCGAGCCCGGGCGGATCGAGCGGCCAGGCGTCGGAGCCACCCGCGCCGAGCGGCCCGGCGGCCGATGTCCAGCTGCAGGCCAAGAACGTGCTCTTCGTGGAGACGACCTGGACCGGCCCGGCTGACAAACCGTTCACGATCGCCTTCTCGAACGAGGATCAGGGGACACCGCACAACGTCGAACTCATCGACGCGTCCGGAGCGACCGTCTTCAAGGGCGAGATCTTCAGCGGCGTCGAGACCCGCGTCTACGATGTGCCGGCCCTGCCGGCCGGCACCTACAAGTTCCTGTGCGCCGTCCATCCGACGACCATGACGGGGACTGCGACGCTCCAATAGCACGTCCCGCGTGATCCCTCGGCGACGCATCCTGCTGATCCTCCTCGTCGCGGTGCTGACCACGGTCGGCGTGCTGCTGATCGTCCGATCCCAGGCAGGCCAGGTGAACGACCATGCTGCGGTGGGCTCGCCTGCCCCCGGGATCCAGGGCGTCACCCTCGACGGCGCTGCATTCGATCTCGCGGCGTTGGCGGGCAAACCCGTGATCATCAACTTCTGGGGTCCGAGCTGCGTCCCCTGCCGCGACGAGTTCCCGCTGTTCGAGACGAAACGCATCGAACATGCCTCGGACGACCTGATGATCGTCGGTGTCCTGACCGACGATCCGGTCGAACCGGCGCGGTCGTTCGTCGCCGAATACGGGGCGGACTGGCCGACCGTCGTCGACCCGGACAAAACGATCAAGACCGCCTATCGCGTGGCGGCTCGGCCGCAGACCTACTTCGTCGATGCGAGCGGCGTCATCCGCTCCATCCAGATCGGCGAGCTGACGGACGCCGACTTCGAACGTCAGTACGACCGGATCGCACCATGACCGCCCTCGGTCCGGCGATCGCCGTCGACGGGCTGACCAAGCGGTACGGCGATCGAGCGGTCGTGGATGGCGTGTCGCTCGAGGTTCGGCCGGGCGAGCTCGTGGCGCTGCTCGGACCGAACGGAGCCGGCAAGACCACCACGGTGGAGATCATCGAGGGCTATCGGAAGGGCGATGCCGGCCAGGTCCGTGTGCTCGGTGCAGACCCCGGCCGCCCCGACCCGGCGCTGCGTGCCCGGGTCGGGCTGATGCTCCAGGGTGGCGGGTTCGATCCGCGCGCCCGGCCGCGTGAAACCATCCAGCAATATGGTCGGTTCCACGAAGCGCCACGAGATGCTGACGAGTTGCTCGACCTCGTCGGCCTCCAGGCGGTGGCCCGGACCCGGTATCGCCGGTTGTCGGGTGGCGAGCGACAGCGACTCGGCCTGGCCGTCGCTCTGGTCGGTCGGCCAGAGGTCCTGATCCTCGATGAGCCGACGGCCGGGATGGACCCGGAGGCGCGGGCCAAGACCCGGGCGATCGTCTCGGATCTCCGGGACGCGGGGGTCGCCGTCCTGCTGACGAGCCATGACCTGGTCGATGTCGAACGCCTGGCCGACCGGATCGCCATCCTCGATGCCGGCCGGATCGTCGCCAGTGGAACGCCCGCGGAACTGACCGCTGGGGCGACGCCCCGTCTCCGATTCCGCCTTGGGCGTGCGCTCGATCCGGAGGAGATCGCAGCGCTTGCCGAGACCCTGGTTCCGGCGCATCCAGGGGCCGTCGTGGCCGACGGCGACGGTGCGCGCTACCGGCTCGAGGGCGTCGTCGCCGATCCCCACACGATCGCCACCCTGACGGATTGGTGCGCGCGGACCTCACATCTGGTGCTCGAACTCAGGACCACGGGCGGAAGCCTCGAAGACGTCTACCTCGACCTCGTCCAGACGCATCGCGAGGCGGCGCGATGAGCCGACCGGCCCGCCGTTTCCCGGCAATCGGCGCCCAGACGGAGATGGAGCTGCGACTGACCGCCCGACGGGGCGAGAACGTCCTCGTCACGATCATCATCCCGGTCGTCGTCCTGCTCTTCTTCGCCTCCGTGAACATCGTGCCGATCGCGGCCGGTCCGCCGGTGGATTTCCTGCTGCCCGGCGCGATGGCGCTCGCCGTCATCGCCACCAGCCTGGTCAACCTCGGGATCGCGACCGCGTACGAGCGCAACTATGGCGTGCTCAAGCGGCTTGGCGGTTCACCGCTGACCAGAGCCGACCTGCTGACCGCCAAGATGGCAGCCGTGCTGGTCGTCGAGATCGCCCAGGTCATCCTCCTGGTCGTGATCGCCGGAGCGTTCCTGGGTTGGGTGCCGGGCGCGGATGCGTCGATCGCGATCCTGGTCGGGGCGCTGCTGCTCGGCACGCTGGCCTTCGCCGGCCTCGGCCTGCTCCTCGCCGGGGCCATCCGTGCCGAGGCGACACTCGCGCTCGCCAACGCCCTGTTCATCGCCTTCCTGCTCCTCGGTGGGATCATCCTGCCGCTGTCGCACCTGCCCGGGCCCCTCGCGGATCTGGCCGGATTCCTCCCCGCCGCCGCGCTTGCCGATGCATTCCGCGCCGCCCTGGGGACCGGCGACGGCGACCTGGCCCGCTCGTTCATCGTTCTCACCGCCTGGGGCGTCGGGGCCATCGGCCTGGCCATCCGGACCTTCCGCTGGGAGTGACGCCTGTCGGCTAGCCGGAGACCTCGGGCAGGTCCCGAAGCCGAAGGACCGGCGATCCGACCAGGAACAGGACCCCGCCGATCGCCGCGATCACCGTGACCAGGATCGCTTCGCGCACACCGAGCGCGCCGCCCAGCACACCCCCGAGCAGGGCGCCGATCGGCCGAACGCCGTAGTTGATGAAGCGAAAGGCACCGCCTGCTCGCGCCCGGATCCGGTCGGGCGTCCGGGCATAGATGATCGCTCCGACGTTGATATCGAGGATCATCACCCCGAATCCGGCCCCGAATTCGGACCCGAACAGGAGCGCGAAGATGACGACCGCCGACATGTCCGGGCCGGCCAACGGGATGAGCAGGAGCGAGACCGGGAAGATGATGCATCCGAGTGCGTAGGCGGGACCCAGGCCGACCCGACGACCGATCCGCGTCGCCACGATCGCCCCGATGACGGCACCGATCCCGCCCGCACCGAGGGCCAGGCCGAGGATCCCGGGCGACACGCCGAGGATCGTCGTCGCGTACAGGATGAACAGGGCACTGCCCGCGAACGTGAACAGGTTGATCGTCGCCACCGAGAGCAGGGTCGGCCGCATGATCGGATCCCGCAGCACGAAGGACAGGCCGGCCATGAGCTGCTGGCGGGTCGAGCCGTGCTCTGGTTCGATCGGTGGCTCCGGCGAGCGGATGCGCCGAAGGAACGCGACCGAGCCCAGGAACGACAGGGCGTCCGCGAACATCGCGATGGGCGCCCCGAGCACCTGCACGAGCAGACCGCCGATGGTCGGACCCCCGACCGAGGCGAGTGATCGGCTGCCATTGAGGAGCGCCATCGCCTCGACATAGCGTGGCCGCTCGGTCACGGCTACGAACAGCGTGTTCCAGGACAGGTCGAAGATGACCGACAGGGACCCACTCAGGAACCCGACGACATACAACTGGGGCATCTGCAGCGTCCCCATCAAGTGCAGCGATGGGGATGCTGGCGATGAGCGCCGCTCGCCCGAGATCCGCCGCGATCATCAGTCGGCGCCGGCTCCGGACGCGATCCAGCCACACGCCGGCCGGCAATGACAGGATCAGATGCGGCAGGAGCCCGACGGCGGTCAACGTCCCCATCTGGGTGGCGTCCGCCCCGAGGGTCAGGACCGCGACGAGCGGCAGGCCGAGCTGGGTGACCTGATCGCCGAAGACCGAGATGGTCTGGCCGACCCAGAGTCTGCGAAAGTCCGGGGCGTCGAACAGGAGTGGGGGCAGGCGTCGGCGTATCGCGCCGATCATCTACCGTGACCGCCTGTCCTTCGCACGTGAGGGTGGAGCCCGATGCGATCCGTTTGCTCAGCCGCCCTTGGCTCGAACCTGCTCCTCGACTTCGCGGTCGATCTCCTCCTTGCGTTTGCGCACGAACTCGCCGGGCCACGACCAATGAGATGAACCACGGCCAGACCAGCGCGACGAGCATCCCGACGACGACGGCGAGCAGATATTTGGGCTGGGTATCGGCGCCGAACGCATCCATGATGTTGAGCAACGCGTAGATCGTCAGTCCGCCCAGCAGGATGCCGATGATCCGTTGCATTCGGTCCCCCTCATCAGGGTATGTCGCGCCAGATGCCCGTCGAGCCGCCCCGTCAGCCGCCCTTGGCCTTCAGCTGCTCGTCGACCTCTCGACTGATCTGATCCTCGCGCCTCGCCTTGGCCCGGCGGTGCAGCCACCAGACGAACAGGATCGGCCAGGCGATACTGACGACGCCACCGATGATCAGCGCGGTCACGTACTGCGGTGAATTCGCCGTGCCGACCGTGATGATCAGCACGAGATACGCGACGATCGCCCCGACGACGACGCCGACGATGTGATGCAGCATCTGATCCTCCCTCAGGAGCCCACCCGACTGCGGCCGTCGTCGACGCTCCAGCCACGATCGTAGGTGTGCCCCAGACCAGCGTCAATTCGCCAGGATGATCCTGCAAGGCGAAGCGGAGGGCCCGGCTCAGCGCGCCTGGAACCGGACGCCGCCACGTCGTTCCGCCGCCCGGGACTGACCTGGCCGGCACCGATAGCCCCGCCGGTATCCTCGGGCGGTCGGAGCCACCCAATGGGGATCGCATGATCCGGACCTCACCGTTCCACGAGCGGACGAGCGCACTCAACAAGACGGGGCTGTGGAGCCACTGGTCTGGCACGCTCGCCGCCGATCGCTACCAGATGTCGGACAAGTTCGAGTATTTCGCGGTCCGGAATGCGGCCGGCGTCTTCGACTCGTCGCCGCTGTACAAGTACCGGATCACCGGGCCGGACGCCGAGCATTTCCTCAGTGGCGTGCTCGCCCGCGATATCCGGACATGCGGCCCCGGGAACGCGCAGTACACGGCCTGGTGCGACGACCGCGGCTTCGTCGTCGAGGACGGGGTCATCCTCCGTCCCGGCAAGGAAGAGTTCCTGCTGACGTCCGCCGAGCCGAACCTCGCCTACTTCGAGGACCTCATCGGACGCGAACGAGTCTCCATCGAGGAGGTCAGCGACGAGATCGGCGTCCTCGCGGTCCAGGGACCCCGGTCGCGCGATCTGCTCGCGCGTCTCATCCCGGAGGTGGCCGCGATCCCCTTCTTCGGCGTCACGACCGGGACGATCGCGGGAAAGCCCGTCACGGTATCGCGGACCGGGTACAGCGGCGATCTCGGCTACGAGGTCTGGGTCGATGCCGCCGACGCGCTCACCGTCTGGGACGCGATGTGGGCCTCCTTCGAGGGATATGGCGTGCTGCCGTTCGGGCTGGCCGCCCTGTACATGCTCCGGATCGAGGCCGGGCTCCTGCTGCTCGACGTCGATTTCGGTTCGAGCCGGTTCGGCTGGACCGACGAGGATCGATCGACACCGATCGAGCTTGGGCTGGTCGTGGATGCTGCGCGATCTCAAGAGCGACGATCGACCGTTCATCGGGCGCCGCGCCATCGAGCGTGAGATGACCGAGAAGACATCGCGCTGGAGACTGACCGGTCTCGTCGTCGACTGGGCGGACTACGACCGGGTCTACGACCAGGCGGGCCTGATCCCGCCCAAGGATCACACCCCGATCCACGAGGAGTACTTCGTCTACGACGAAGCCGGCGCCCAGGTCGGCTATGCGACGAGCTACATGTACTCGCCGATGCTCCAGCGCCACATCGCCCTCGCCCGGGTCCGACCCGAGCTTGCCAGTCCCCGGGACACCGGTCAAGTTCGAGATCGATGTGAACCATCGATACGAGTACGTCGGGGCCAGGACGGCCCGCCTACCGCTGTACAACCCACCACGAAAGACGGCCTGACATGACACCGAAGCAGCACGCGACGAAGGCGCCGGCGAAGCGCCCGAAGACCGATTCGACCGACAAGCCGGCGACCGGCGGAGGGGCCGACCGGACGTACGACGCGATCGTCATCGGCGGCGGGCACAACGGCCTGGTCAACGGGGCGTATCTCGCGCGGGCCGGTCTCAAGACGCTCATCCTGGAGCGGCGGCACATCGTCGGCGGCGCGGCGATCACCGAGGAACTTCGGCCGGGGTTCTGGTTCACGACGTTCTCGTATGCGCTGAGCCTGCTCCGACCGGAGATCATCCACGACCTCGAGCTGACCAAGCACGGCTTCATGCCGCTGCTGATGTCGTCCACGTTCGCCCCGATGGAGAACGGCGATCACCTGTGGATCGGCCAGGATCACGGGGAGAACCTCAAGGAGATCGCGCGGCACAGCAAGCACGACGCCGATGCCTACGAGCAGTACTCGCACGACATGGAGATGGTCTGCCGGGCGATCAAGCCATTGCTCGACCAGGCTCCGCCGGACATCTTCAGCGACGATCCGAGCGAACTCGCGGCCCTCGCCGCCCTCGGCTCACGGATCCGCGGGATGGACAAGCGGACCCTCCACAACACGGTTCGACTCCTGACCGGAAGCGCGGCCGACTTCCTCGACGACTACTTCGAGTCCGACATCCTCAAGGGCTATCTCGCCTCGTCGGGGATCATCGGGACCAAGGTCGGGCCGTACTCCCAGGGTTCCGGCCTCGTCCTCCTCTATCACTCGCTCGGCGAACACGATGGCGAGTTCGGCGCGTGGGCGTTCCACAAGCGCGGCAACGGAGGCTTCACCCAGGTGCTGGCCCGCGCGGCCCAGGCCTTCGGGGCGGAGATCGCCCTCGAATCGCCCGTTGCCGACGTCATCACCAAGAACGGCCGCGCGGTCGGGGTCGCCCTGACGGACGGGACCGAATACCACGCGACGACCGTGGTCAGCGCGCTCGATCCCCGGCGGACGTTCCTCGAACTCGTCAACCCGAGGGAGTTGCCCAGCGACCTCGTCGAGGACATCACCCGGTTCCGGTTCCAGGGCACGTCCTCGAAGGTCAACTTCGCACTCGACGGACTACCGACGTTCCCGGGGATGCCGGAGACCGGTGAGCAGTTCCGCGGGTTCACGAACATCGGGCCATCGATGGAGTACCTGGAGCGTGCCTACGACGACGCGAAGTACGGCTGGTACAGCAAGCGGCCGTATATCGACTGCGCGATCCAGTCCACGATCGACGCCGACATGGCACCTCCCGGCAAGCACGTCATGAGCTCGTTCATCCAGTACACCCCGTACCACCTGCGCGAGAGCGACTGGGATACGGAGCGGCAGAACCTGGGCGACACGGTCCAGGCCGTGTACGAGTCGTTCTTCCCGGGCTTCGGCGACCTCGTCCTCCAGCGCGAAGTGGTCACCCCACTCGATATCGAGCGGACCGTCGGACTGTCCGAGGGCAACATCTTCGCGGGCGAGTTCCTTGCCCCGCAGATGTTCCTGTTCCGGCCGGCGCCCGGCTGGAGCCAGTACCGCACGCCGATCGACGGGTATTACCAATGCGGCTCGGGCACGCACCCGGGCGGCTGCGTCATGGGCGCCCCGGGCAAGCTGGCAGCCGAGCGGATCCTGAAGGATCGCGCCCGGGACTGATCCGCGCCACGCGATCGGATGAGGTCGCGTATCGTGGTCCGCCGCCGTCGCCGAGCCGGTCGCGCGCTTCCGCAGTGGCGAGCGCCCCATCATGGGCAGCACTTCGAGTTTCGGGTCTTGCCACCCAGGGCCGTGGCGCCTGTGGATCCTGCGGACACATCGGCTCGTGACAGCCGAAGTCGACGCAGCCCGATACCGACTTCTACCGACCTGCTGATAGCTTCGGGCCCGATCTTCCTATGGGCACGCCGTACGGACGGGCCGCAGTGCCGACTACCAAATCCGCGTAGCCTCCATGCATGAGTACCCTTTGCACCAGGCCGCTGACAGTTGCGGCTGCTCTGGCGATCGCTTTCAGCTCGCTGGCCGTCGCGGCGACCCCGGTTCGTGCTGGGGGAAGCCACTACTACGTCGATGGCAAACACGGCAGCGACGCGAATGCGGGCACCAGCCTCGCGGCACCGCTACGCACTCTGGAACAAGCCCTCGACATGACGAAGAGTGCGGGGACGACGATCTCCATCGTCGGGTACGACGACTACACGTATTACGAGACGCTGACACGTCCCTATCAACTCATCGGCAGCAGCACAGCCCCGATCACGATCGAGGGCTACCGAGGCTCCGGTGGTTTGTTCATGCGGCCGACCATCAGTGGCGCCATGATCATCAGCCAGCCTGGATCCACACGATGGACACAGCCCGACCCGTCCCTGTATCCAGATGTTTGGATGACGGCCTGGACAAGGCCGATCCGTGGCTACGATAGCGCGCATCGCCAATATCGGATGGAGCGTCTGTTCTTCGATGGCGAACACCAGCTTACTCGCCCACGCCCTACGCCGACACTGGCGGATCTGGAGCAGCATCCCGGGAGTCAGTACTGGGACGGCGAGATGCTGTACGTGCGCCTGGGTCGTTGGGATAGCGTCACCGTCGACCCGAACCCAAATCATCACTTGATCACGTTCCCCAACTACCTCGGCATTGTCGCGAACTACAAGTCCGCCTGGGTCACGGTCCGCGACATGAATATCGTGCAGGCCGCCCCAGGCATCGCCTTCCACCGACACTCGCACGACATGACAGTCTCGAACGTGGACGTGAGCTTCAATTACCCGGCAGGCATCGTGACGCAGGCCACGCGCGCGACATTCACGGAGGTGTCCGGCTTCCGGAATACGATGCAATTGGCGAAGGTCGACTACGGCGGGGTCGGCAATACCTTCACCCACGTTTCTGCTCGGCAGAACCCGGCACAAGGGATCAAGGTGACGGGCAACGCGACCTCTGGGACCATGATTCGCAATTCGTCGTTCACCGAGGGTGATCGAGTCCCAGCCTGGGCGGCAACCTATAGCGGCCAGGTGCAGGGCATCGACATCGAGCAGGGAGCCCATGGCACGACCGTCCTTCGGAACCGGATCACGGGGATGGCCCGTGGCCTGATGCTCTACCAAGTGGATGCATCAGGGCGAGCCCTTAGCGGCACGCTTGTCAAGTACAACTACTTCGCGGACAACCTACACGCCGTGGTTCTATGGGACGGACGGGTTGGCGCCGATGGATCCGGGTCCTCCATGTTCAAGCGCAATATCTACGTTCACAACGGTAATGCGCTCTTTGCACTCGCAGGAACCACGAACAAGGTCTTCAGACGCGAAACAGTCTGGCGCTCCTACTCGGCAGACGGGACCGGTCGCGCGGCATTCCTTGTCCAAGGCTCGGGGACTAGGATTGTGATCCGTGACTCGATCGTGGCCAAGTCACCGACCTACGCGATTCGCTCGACAAGTGGCGCTCTCGTGATGGTGAAGTACACCGATGTGTACGGGTACGCGAGGGCCGCAGCATACGGCAACGTCCGGTGGCTGGCCGGCATTCGTCACCGAAACCCGAGGTTCCTGTCCGCCACCAATGGGAGCGCGAATTTTATGGTGCTTCCGAGCGGGTCGATCCTACGGCACGCGAGCAGCACCGGGGGCCGGATCGGCGCGCGATAGAGCAACCTCCTCGTGGCCGGGACGACCTGTGCCGACAGGACGACCCCAAGCGGGTGCGGATCCTGCATCTTGCGCCATAGTCGTGACGGTGATTGAGGGCGGGCTACGCCGGGCTCGTCACAAGTATTGGACTTGCCAAGCGGGTGGCATCGGGTCGTTCGTCGAACGGATCCTGATCGACGTGACCGCGTGACTCGGAGGATCCTTCCGATCAGCGAGCCTGGCCTCTCGGAGGCATTCCGCGGCGTCCAGCCGAGGATCCGCGTAACCGCCGAGGTCGGAGCCAGCTCAACGGGCCAGGACGTCGCCGTTGTCGCCGTGGTAGCGCCAATCGGCGAGGACGGGGAACCCGAACTGCGGCAGGTGATGCAGGTAGCGGCGACGCCCTCAGTCTGGGCCGGATCTGGATGTCTGCGTGTGCAGCACGCTGCCCCGGGCACGTCGCGACGCCTGCCAGTATTGTTCAGTCGGCACGATGGCAAACACATGAGCACAAACCCGGAGATCCTCGCCCAGGAAACCGCCCTAGACTTCGGTGTCGTCGCGATCTGAGTCGATGACGACAAGTGTCGCGTAGGCATCAACGAGCCTCGCGGCCGACACGGACCAATCGAGCCGGAGCGCCTCCGGACGGGCCGCGGACGCGGCCCCAAGGGCGCTGATCCGCTCAGGATCCCGTAACAGGTCCACGATGGCGCGGGCGAGGGCCGCTGTGGTTGCCGGACGCACAACGACCGCCGCATCGTCGGCAACGACCCTGGTCTCGAGCAGATCGAAGGAGATGATCGGGCGGCCGATCGCAACGTAGTCAACCACTTTCACCATTGTTGAAACATCATTGAACGGCGTCGGCGGATCCGGACTCACGCAAATCTCGCATCCAGCGAGGATCGGGACAAAGGCATCGGGATGCAGATACCCGTGAAAAGTCACAGAGGATGTCAGGCCCAGTCGCCTAACCTGCGCCTCGAGGGCTCCCCTGGCTTCGCCGTCGCCAACCAACTCCAGTCGTGCGTCCGTCAGACCCGGCGTCTGGACGACCGACTCCCATGCGTCGAGGAGCAAGTCCAGCCCATCCTGCGTGCCCATGACACCGACGTACCCAACGCTGTGCGGGCGAGCCGTCGTGGAGGCGGCCAACGCGCGGTAGCGCGGAACGTCTGGCGCATTACGGACGACGACCGGCGCCGGATCCTGAACTCCTCCCCGTCGCGCAGCGAGCCTCGCATAAGAGTCATTGGGGGTGATCACCAACGCGGCGGTCGCGTAGCTCCGCTGTTCCAGCCAGCGGGTCAGCGCGAGCAAGAGCCGGCCACGCGGGCCTCGTCCCCCGAACTTCGTCCGACTCAACTCCGGGTTGGCGTCGTGCTGATCGAAGACGTACCTAGCGCCCCAAAGTCGACCGAGGAGCCCCAGGAGCCAGAACAGGTCGGGTGGGTTGCACCCATGGATCACATCCACCGGACCCTGCGCTCGCGCCTGAAGCAACAGCGCCGCGCTCGCGAGAAGCGACGGCAGATACTCAGCGAAATAGCCACGCAGGCCGGTCGCGGCACGCTGTGGGTAGCGAAGCACCTCAATGCCATCGATCCACTCATGGCGACGACGCATCCCCTGGGCGCCGCGTGGACCGATCACGACGACGGCCCAGCCGGCGTCGCGAAGCGCGGTCGCCTCTTGCCATACGCGACGATCGAGCGGGACGGGCAGGTTCTCGACGAGGATGGCCACACGACTCATGTCCAAGGGCCCTGAAGCGCTCCCGAGAGACGGACCAGAGCCTTGTCGTTATCCGCCATGAACCTGAGGGCGAGCGCCTGGCTTCGCTGTGAAGCATCGGGATCGGCTAGGACTCTGGCAATGGCGGCTGCAATGGACCGAGCGTCAGGCCCGGCCGCCGCGACACGCGGCCCAAACGTCTCCACCAGGGCTGGAGTAGCTGACACGATGACGGGGCGCCGCAGCGCCAACGCCTCCCAGGCGCCGGAGAGGAGCGTCTCGTCCCGTCTTGTGAGGACCACGATGAGGTTGGCCGAGGCGAGAAGCTGACCATACGTCGAGTCATCCAGAAAGCCCGTCAGGCGCACGTTCGGTGGGAGACCCGGGGTGGTCCTTGGCCGACCGGTGATCGCCAGATCCCATGCTTGGTTCCTGGCCGCCTCCAGGAGCTCCATGATCGGCTCGTCTGAACCCCAGCCACAGATGGACACGACGAGGGGCCTCGATCGGGCGGGCGGGGGTGCGACGTGGTCAGGAAAAATCGGGAGCGGATCCGGAATTACGACCGCGTCCACGCCGAGTCGATGCAGCCGACGCGCAAGCGACGGCAGCGTAACTACCGCTGCAGCGGAGTGCCGGCACACGAAGGCCAGCATCCCTACCGACCACCGCCAGCGACGATCGAGGAGGGCGCCCGTGTGAATGTCCACTGCGAAGCGCGCGCCCACGAGCCGTGCGACGGGGGCCAAGGCCAGGGGTGCGACAAACGGCGGCGCGACGACAACGACGGCGCGTGGCCGCAGGCGGAGGATCAACCAGACGGACCTCAGGGCCAAGAAGGGGTATACGATTGCCGCCGTCCACCAGCGCCGAAAGCCGATCCGGCCCAGCAAGGAAACCTCATAACCCAAGCGGCCGGCCAATGTAGAGCAGCGTTGGCTGTGCGGCATCCAACCAATCACGAGACCCTCGACGCGAGTCATGCCTCGGTCGGACCCGCTGCCCGGCGATCCACGGCGATCGTCATCGTCCAGCCCGCGAACAGCGCATAGAACGCACCGGCAAGCAGGCCGCTCGCCGAGTTGCTGACCGATCCCACCAGGAGCATCGCAAGGATCGCAGCCCCGACAGTGCGGCGAGTCAGGCTCCAAACATCAACGCCCGACGTCTCAGGCAGCAACCGCCAGGCTGTCGTTGCGAGCCAGGCCACATAGGCGGCCGCCCCCGCGATCCCGAGCTGGCTGGCGACTACACCGAGTGTGCTGTCGTTCCCAATGCTGAGCCGCTGACCCCAGAAACCTGTACTCCCAAGGCCGGAACCAATGGGGTGCACGAGCACGTTCGCTAGTCCAGAAGCCAACCCGTCAAGGTGTCGAGCGAGGTTGAGGCCGACCGGAAGGAACTGCCCGATCCATAGCACGAGGATGACACCGCCGGCAACGGCTGCCGCAGCGGGCCAAATGGTCGACCGGGACGTCCGAACCAGGACGATGAACGCGATCACGATTGCCGGAAGCAAGCCGCCCTTCCCCACGGTTAGCAGCATCGCAAGAGCGATGATGCTCATGCCTGCTTATCCAAGTCACGCGCCGGCGCCGCCATTCGGCGCCAGGAACGCCCCGAACGCAAGCGCCAGAGCGAGGAAGATCGACAACGTCGTCGGCTCAAGGAAGCTCGACACGAGACGGCGGATCGCCATGCCATCCATGAAGTCGTCTATCCAGTTGGCGGGCAGGCCGCCTTCGAGGCGTGCGCGAGCGGAGCCGAACCCTTGATCAATCGTGGAGTCCCGATACTGACCGATCCGAACCAGGTCGGTCCAGAAACGATCCCCCAAATAGGAGGCGCTCCAGCAGTCCAAATGCGGCGACCGCAACCGCGATTACCACCAGGTACCGAATGGCGCGCCGCAACGCCGCGGGATCCGG